>NZ_BAAAZK010000010.1:0-389545 GCF_039536865.1 Sphingobacterium ginsenosidimutans | reverse complement strand
TATCTTTTTTTGTTTCCCTCCGTTTCCGTTGGGACTGCAAAGGTAGAAATCTTTTTTGAACTTCCAAAAAACTTTTGAAGTTTTTTTTCTTTTTCTTTTTTCCGATTTCAGCGCTCAACTCTCGTTAAACCCTTCTTTTTTTCATGATCTCTTCTTTCGAAGTAACCGTCCCTCCCTTGCGGAGTGGTGCAAAGATAGGGAGTTTTTATAATCACTTCCAAGCCTTTTGTTCTTATTTATTTCATTTTGCCGCTAACTCGCTGTGAACTTGGCGGATTCTTTTTGTGAAACAGCATCACGGAGGGCTCCGGGGGACAAAAAAGGCTGGTTATGCGTGGGTCTGTGGTGGAAAGGGAACGGGAAAGCGCGCGCGGATAGCGCTGAAAGGCGGGAGAATGCAGTGGAAAGTCCAAGTATGCGTGGAAACGCGGCGGAAAGGGAGTGGCAAGATTGTGAAAAGGGGCGCAAAAACAGCATCCGCAGGGGCCCCCTACTACCACACCGCAGTAGGGACAGAAAGCGGATATGCACACAGCAGCGCCCCCCCTAAAAAACAGTCGCCCGGAACAGAAAAAAATCCGAGGGGACGGTCTCCAAGTCGGGATAACGGACAGGCGGCGAATAGACAGGCCTAAAAACCGCAGCAAACAAACCCCACCACCATAGAAAAACAGCCCGAAAACAGGGGAGCATCAAGGAAAGGACAAATCCAGAGTTTAGTTAGGGTTTGTTTAGGTTTAGTTTAGGTATTACTTAGGTTTTGTTTAGGTTTTATCTAAACTAAACCTAACTAAATGCTAGCCTAATCGTAGACTACTACTACGTTAATATTGGAACTATCCTTAAAAAATACCGGAAGTGATATCCCTGAAGGCAAAAGCATTCTGTTTCGGAGCCGACCGCCGGCACAGAGAATAGACCCCGGGACTCGGCTGTATCTCAGTCGGACTGCTTCGATACCTGTCTATGCTGTATTCGCGGTGAGTCCGCCTTAAGTCCACGTCTTAGCATGGAAACAGAGGTTTGCAATCCGGAATTACATCGCCCAAGTCTGCACTCAGACACCTTCAAAGCGCGATTTAGGTCTAATTCAGGGGTCGCCAAAAACCGAACCGCAGCGCCAAAAAACACAAAAAAATGCTAAACATGTGGACCAACTCGCTGGAAACGTAGTTTTTTGAAGCAAAAGCATCCAAAAAACTACGGATCAAAAAATATAAATTGAGCTGTTTACTTGGCATAAAAAGGAATATATGCCACTACGACCAATAGCTTTGAATAGTATCCCAAATAGAATTTAAGATATAAACAGAATTAAGAAGAAAATGCATTGAGCCCTGTAATATCCTGACCAGTAATCAATAAATGGATATCGTGAGTTCCTTCATATGTAATAACCGACTCAAGATTCATCATATGTCGCATAATTGGAAAATCTCCGACAATGCCCATTCCTCCCAAAATCTGCCGGGATTCACGCGCAATCTGCAAAGCCATATGCACATTATTCCGTTTGGCCATCGAAATTTGCTGTGGAGTTGCTTTCCCTTCATTCTTTAAAAGCCCCAAACGCCAAGCCAATAACTGTGCCTTCGTAATTTCTGTCAGGAATTCAGCCAATTTTTTCTGTTGCAACTGAAACCCACCAATTGGCCGGTCAAATTGTTGACGCTCCAGAGCATATTGAACAGCCGTTTCATAACAGTCGATCGCCGCTCCTATCACACCCCAAGATATTCCATATCGTGCAGAATTCAAACAAGACAGCGGCCCACGCATCGAATTTACCTCAGGCAATACATTTTCAGCGGGAATAAAGACATCATGGAAAACCAGCTCGCCAGTTTTAGAAGCTCGTAAAGACCACTTATGTAATGTTTCCGGTGTTTCAAAACCATCCATCCCACGTTCAACAATTACCCCTCGCACTTTTCCAGCCTCATCGCGTGCCCACACTACAGCAAGATCACATACTGGTGAGTTTGTAATCCACATCTTAGCACCGTTCAATAAAAAACCACCATTACTCGCTGTCAATCGTGTTTCCATCCCTCCGGGATCAGAACCGTGGTTCGGTTCGGTTAAACCAAAAGAGCCCACAAGTTCCCCGGAAGCAAGTCCTGGCAAATATTTACGGCGTTGCTCCTCGCTACCATAGGTATATATCGGATACATCACCAAAGAAGATTGCACCGAAGCCGCAGAACGAACCGCAGAATCACCGGCCTCCAGTTCCTGCATAATCAAACCATAAGAAATCTGATCTAATCCAGCGCCACCATATTCTACTGGAATATAAGGACCTAAAGCACCTATTGCACCAAGTTTGGGCATCAACCCTTCTATGGCCTGATGTGCCTGTGCTGCATCTTCTATGACTGGTTTTATCTCTGACCGAACAAAATCCCGGACAGCGCGACGGACAAGCTTGTGCTCCTCCGATAAAAGGTCATCCACTTGAAAATAATCAACATTTATTTGTTTCATAATCGTATAGTCTACATTAGCTTCTCTAAGATAATAAAATATTTTCAAACTGAACAATATTCATACATAACTTGTTTAACAGAATTTTATTCCCTATATTTAACATATTCCACGAATAAAATAAACCATTATGATAAAAAAAGAACTTAAAATACTCGGCATAACATCCCAGAATTTAGGCTCGTCAACAGGCCAAAAGTGGTTTTCTGGTGGTGAGGTATTCGAATCTCTATCTCCTGTAGATGGAAAACTCATTGCAAAAGTATCAGGTAGCAGCCAGAAGGATTATGAGGCAGTCATCGGTGAAGCCCAAAACGCGTTCAAAGCGTGGCGACTTATCCCCGCTCCCAAGAGAGGAGACATTATCCGTCAACTAGGCGATAAATTACGAGAATTGAAACCGACACTCGGAAAATTAGTATCCTATGAGATGGGGAAATCCTATCAAGAAGGTATGGGGGAAGTACAAGAAATGATTGACATCTGTGACTTCGCGCTGGGGCTATCCCGACAACTCTATGGCAATACCATTCATTCTGAACGTCCCGGCCATCGCATGTATGACCAATATCATCCTTTGGGTGTGGTTGGTATTATTACCGCCTTCAATTTCCCTGTAGCCGTGTGGGCATGGAATACAGCCATCGCTTTGGTTTGCGGAAACACAGTCGTATGGAAACCCAGTGAGAAAACGCCACTATGTGCCATTGCCTGCCAAAAACTATTAGCAGAAATCCTCCATAACAATGGATTACCTGAAGGCATCTCCAACTTGGTCATGGGCGACAAAGAAGTCGGTGAATGGCTTGCTGCAGACAACCGCATCTCCTTGGTGTCGGCAACAGGATCAACACGGATGGGAAAAGAAGTTGCTGTTACCGTCGCACAACGGCTGGGTAAAACGCTACTGGAACTTGGTGGCAACAATGCGATTATTGTTACCCCAGATGCGGACCTCAATATGACAATCATCGGTGCCGTATTTGGAGCCGTAGGGACAGCAGGACAACGCTGCACCAGCACACGACGACTGATTATCCATGAGAGTATCTACGACAAAGTCAAGAAACAACTGACAAAAGCCTATGGTCAATTAAAAATTGGCGACCCTTTGGATACAAAAAATCATGTAGGACCATTGATTGATAAAGCCGCCGTAAAATCATACTTAAACGCACTAGACAAAATTAAAACACAAGGGGGGAAACTTCTTATTAAAGGAAAAGTACTAGAAGGCAAAGGTTACGAAAGTGGTTGCTATGTACAGCCCGTTATCGCCGAAGTCGAAAATCATTATGAGATCGTACAACACGAAACTTTCGCTCCCATTCTATATTTAATAAAGTATCAAGGCGACATCGACAATGCTATCGCCTTGCAAAATGGTGTCAGCCAAGGCCTGTCCTCAGCTGTGATGACAAACAATCTGAGAGAAGCCGAACTATTTCTCAGCGCCGCCGGATCGGATTGTGGCATAGCAAACGTCAATATCGGTACCTCAGGTGCAGAAATCGGAGGGGCCTTTGGCGGAGAAAAAGATACCGGAGGTGGTAGAGAATCTGGTTCGGATGCATGGAAAGCATATATGCGTCGCCAGACAAATACCATTAATTACACAACAGACTTACCATTGGCACAAGGTATAAAATTTGATTTATAAACCACTCAGATTCTAAATTATGAGCAACGTACATGAAAGACTAAGTAAACATATATTGGCAGACGGGTTTCCACTGGTCATGGATATGGAAAAATCACATGGCTCTTATGTTGTCGATGAAAATGGGGACGAATACCTGGATATGTTTAGCATGTTTGCCTCTATGACTGTTGGCTATAACCATCCCCATCTGGTTAAGCATCGTGAGTTTCTGGGCAAAATGGCAGTCAACAAGCCTGCTATATCGGATATCTACCCCAAAGAATTCGCAGATTTTGTGGATACCTTCGACCGTGTGGCAATACCAAAAGAACTCCCCTATGCATTTTTTATTTCCGGTGGAGCACTGGCCGTGGAAAACGCACTGAAAGCAGCCTTTGATTGGAAAACTAGACTTAATTTCGCTCAGGGCATACAAAAAGAAGCGGGTCAGGTCATCCATTTTAAACAGGCTTTTCATGGTAGATCGGGCTATACGCTCTCCTTAACAAATACGCAGGATCCCCGAAAGTACATGTATTTTCCAAAGTTCAATTGGCCACGTATTGTAAATCCCAAATTAACGTATCCATTAACGCCAGAAAATATCAGCCAAACAATAAGCGTAGAGGAGAAGGCAATCGCAGAGATCAACCAGGCCATCCACGACAATCCCAACGATATTGCCTGCATTATCATTGAACCAATACAGGGCGAGGGTGGAGACAATCATTTTCGGAAAGAATTTTTCCAGCAACTGCGTCAGATCTGCGACAAGAATGAAATTCTCCTGATTTTCGATGAAGTACAAACAGGGCTGGGTATTACCGGAAAAATGTGGGCTTATCAACATTATGATATTATACCGGATGTACTTGCTTTTGGTAAGAAAGCCCAGGTTTGTGGCATATTAGCGAGCAAGGAAAAATTTGATCAAGTGGAACATCATGTGTTCAAAGAATCCAGTCGGATCAACTCCACCTTTGGGGGAGATTTTATAGACATGCTCCGCTTCAAACTAATTCTTGAAGTGATCGAACAGGAAAATCTCTTGGCGAATGCTGCTGAAAAAGGAGCTTATCTTAAGAGTAAACTACAGGAAGCTATGAAAGATAGGCCGCAACTCAGTAACTTAAGGGGGGAAGGATTATTTGTAGCGCTGGATTTTGATTCTGCAGATTCCCGTAACGAATTTATCAAAAGGGCTTATGCCAATAAATTGATCATGCTGGGCTGTGGTGAAAAAAGTATACGATTCAGACCGCATCTTAATATCAGCAAGGAAGATATTGACAAAACGATCATGATCATCGAAAACAGTCTATAAAAAAATGCAGTACTATCGGTGACTAATCCACAAATAGTACTGCATTTTTGAACAATATAGACCAAGGTCATTATTTTCTACAAACATTTGGACGATCTATGTCCACAAGTTCTGATATTCCATATTCATCAAAAAGATCCAATAGGGCATCTGTTCCTTCTTCTAGTTTGAAATCCATCTCTTCCTTATAAACTGGAATCATTGCATAGAAATTAATGATATTACCATCTTTTGTTTGAAGTTCTAAAAATTCCTCATCAAAGCTCAACATTGGAGGCAATAAGAGCATACAGCCAAAACCGGTATTTGCTATTTCTTCGGCCTCCATCCCATTAGGAATAGTATGACCATAGCCTAACCATGTTTTATACTCATGTGGAAAACGCGCTAACCTTTTCAAAAAGTAAACTGGCCAGTAGTTGTTATCATCCTTAAACTCTTCATCTCCTATTTTCCAATCAGCAGGTAGAACAACCATTAACTCGGCACGCTCATAGGCTTCCTTATCGTCTATTTCCTCTGGAACGTTCATGGGAAGGTCGCTCATACCAGAAGTTACCAGGATATTGTATGGATAGTCCGCACTAGGCTTGATCCAGTGTACATCAATATGCACCAATTCGGATATAATTTCGTGAAATACCAGATCTGGTTCAGCGATATATTTTGTCAAATGCTCTTCTATCTCTTCAAGATACACACATTGTACTTCAGGGAATAGATCTTTCGGATCTTTTTCCTCAGGCTGATTTTCATAACGATATATGGTCGAACCGCCGGCGGTAATTTCAACATCTTTCTTTTCAGTGGAAGATTCGTCCTCTCCCCCGCTCATGATTTTTTTGACTTTATCCCAAAATGACATATGAAGTGAATAAATGGTTAATTTCCTAAATTACATTTGCATTTCAATTATTCAATAACAGCAACTACTGGCTGCCGAAATTTTGTTTTGACAGGCTTTCCCTTGACTAAAGCTGGCATCCACTGTGGTGATTTCCGCATTGCCGCCAATACGGCTTTCGCAAATTCGGGGCTTACCTTCTCCCGATTCTCAATTTCAATATTACAAATAGCCCCATCCTCACAAACGATAAAATTAAGAATCGCAGTCTGTTTGGAGCCATATTTTGCATACGCAACACTATCCATAGCTCCGACAGTTCGTGTCAAATCGAGATTATTCTGTAAAAATCTGGACCAGGCCACCACCCCGCCCTTAAAATAAGGAAAATCATCTACCTTTTGGGCTAGACTATCAGCAGGTATGTTACGAACAGCAGCAGTCTGCGCCCGTGAAGTCAAACAAACGATAAAAAGCAGAACTGTTGAAACAGTAATTTTAAATTTTGGTGAATACATACCTGATCCTATCCATAATCATACCATTTTAACGCGTATTTGGAGCAACTTATTACTTTATTTTCTTCAGATTCAATTTATAGGCATATCAACATCCGTGATAAAAGCTCCTTGATCATCCAGTAAAAAGCTAATTGGTTGTTCTGGATTTTTAATAATTTCGAACAAGGTCAAACCCCAAGGTTTCCAGAAATTTTCCAGTACCTGACCGTAGGTCTTATTCTGCCAATGATCGAATATAGGCTTCATAGACATATCCGCTAACGGCATAGGTTCAACATATACTTTCTGAGGAGTATTTAAATAGGTGTAATCCGGCAGGCGGTTAAAAAGGTAAGCAGAGTAGAAATAGCGCGCACACAACTCTTCAAACTGTATGGGGTGAAGCTTTTTCCCTGCAATTGTCTTCAATATGTCTTCATGATAGATATTGTTTGTTGCATTATCCTGAAGGCAGGCAATAACCGCAAAATCTTTCATTCGAATAGAAAAAATCAAGGTATTTATTTCATCGCGATACATAAAAGTATCAGGCGCATTTTCTACTGGTACTACAACAAGGGAAAATGGAAAAGTATTTTCAAATTCCATCGGAACGACCAACGACTGCAACATGGCGTGCAAGTTAGTAAAACGCTGTGCCAGCGCCTGCGAAAAGTTCATATCCTCACCTGAGGCTTTCTGTTGGCGGATTCCAGCAAGAATTTCGTTATAGACAACGCCATAGATAATTTTTGTCATCCATTGAAAAAGTAGCAAAGGATCTAATTGGCTGACCGCTTCGTAGCCCTGCTCAAATGATTGCTCAACGGCGCGCTCCATCTGCTCTATTGCTTCAGCTGTATCAATCGAACATGGAAGCTTGAGTGACTTATAAGTCACTAGATTCTCATCCAACATTTTGAAAGGCTTATCTTCCAATTGAAAAGATTTCATCATCCAAACAGGAAAGACCTGGATGCTCTCCTCCTCAGACTGAAGTTTATTGCCTGTTAAAAAACAAATAGCTGGATCAAACTGAAATTGTTTGAATGGATTATACAAAGTTGTTGCCATAATGCCAGCAAAGTTAATACAAATCAAAAAGGACACAAGAAAAGGAAAACCTTATTACGATATGGTGACTTGTTTATTGAATTTATTTTATTTTCAGAAATTTTTGAAAATTCAAAAACTATATATAAATTTGAGTAAGAAATAAAAATGAAGATGGAATTACAAGAAGCAAAACAGCAATTTATAGATACTTGGGGAGCGTTGGGTTCCGAATGGGGGATCAACAAATCCGTTGCTCAGGTACATGCATTACTCCTTTCTGCGAGCAATCCTATGTCTACAGACGAAATCATGGAGAAGCTGGTTATCTCCAGAGGTAATGCCAACATGAGTATCCGTCAATTGGTCGATTATGGTATTGTTTACAAAAAACATATTGCAGGAGACCGAAAGGAATATTTCGTTGCGGAGAAAGACGTATTAAAATGGGCGATGAAAATTGCTGTTATGCGCAAGCAAAAAGAACTTGATCCTGTCATGGATATTCTCAGAGAAATCAGCAAAAATACCGAGAAAGATAAAACGCCAGAAGGCAAGGAGTTTCATAAGACGGTAAAAGATATCCAGGTATTAACGGATCAACTCGAAACCATCGCAAACAAACTATTCAATACCAGCGGCGGGGATCTGTTACTAAAATTGATCAAACTAATGATGTAATCTTATGAACTTTAATATCCTTGCTTACGCGATATATGGCTTGCTAACCTGCTACATTATCCTTTGGGTAGGTCGCTTGTTTCACAAAAATGGTCGGATTTTTATTCTTTCGTTGTTTAAGAACAACGTTGCTCTAACTGACACGACAAACAATCTATTGCTTATGGGATATTATTTGCTCAATATTGGCTATGCCGTCATTCAATTCAGTTACTGGAAACAAATCCAAACATTTGAGGATCTGATCAGCAGTATTGCATTAAAAACAGGAACATTATTATTTGTACTTGTCTGCATGCACTACTTTAATATGCTTGGCATCTATTTCTTCGCTAAAAAGACAAATTCATTCACTATTAAATCATAATATCATGGGAAATTTAACAGTTATCGGGTATTTTATTTATCTACCCATTGCAATTGCACTGACCTATTATGTTGCGTATGTGCTTTTCAAAAATAGTATCGTGTACATGAATGATATTTTTGCGGGGCGACCGGAAGTCGCCAATGCGACAAACAATCTTTTCCGGATTGGTTTCTACCTCATGAACCTGGGATTTGCTTTGTATATCCTTGAGATCAGCTTATATGAACCGAGTGTACAGGAACTCATTGAGCGGCTCAGTTATAAAATCGGTGGATTCAGCATTTATTTAGGTGTCATGCTTTTTCTGAATATGTTCCTATTCTTCCGGGGCAAAAGAATCGCAAAACAAAGAAGAAATATGCCAGCAACAATTAACGAGTAAAACAGATCTCTAAAAATGGTATTATCATGCCTAAAATAGTTATTGCAGGTGGAACAGGTTTTGTCGGACAATATCTTTCCAAAAGATTCCAAAAAATGGGATATCAGGTGATCCTCGTTGGCAGACAGCAAGGAAATATACCCTGGACCGATACGGATGGTATTTCAGCCGCACTTGAACATGCTGAAATGTTGATCAACCTCGCGGGCAAGTCCGTCAATTGTCGCTACAATGCCAGCAACAAAGCACAAATATTTTCTTCAAGAACAGAGACGACAAGTATTTTAGGTAAGGCAATTGAAAATTGCAGCCATCCTCCTATTCTTTGGTTAAATGCAAGCACCGCAACCATCTACCGTCATGCAGTCGATCGACCAATGACTGAAAGTAGCGGTGAGATCGGAACGGGATTTTCTGTCGAGGTCGCAAAGAAATGGGAGAAGACATTTTTCGATTTCCACTTACCCCATACCAGACAGGTGGCTCTTCGGATGGCTATTGTCCTAGGCGCTGATGGTGGTGTTATACAACCTTTTAAAAATCTTGTTCGCTTCGGTTTAGGTGGAATACAAGGTAACGGTGATCAATATTTTAGCTGGATACATATTGAAGATCTATTCCAGATTATCTTATTTATACAAAAACATCATGAAATAGATGGCATCATAAATTGTGCTGCCCCCAATCCGATTACGAATAAAACCTTTATGGGGACTTTTCGAAGCGTCATGCATCGAAAAATTGGTCTCCCTTCACCGAAATGGTTGTTGGAAATAGGTGCTTTGTTGATCGGGACGGAAACTGAACTTTTATTGAAAAGTCGTTGGGTAATACCAGAAAGATTAACGGAACTTGGTTTTACATTTCAATTTCCAACGATTGGAAAGGCTTTAGACGATATTCTAATCCTGAAATAAACAGCTACGATGTTAGCAACAACGTGGGATAGGCCGACCTATCCCACGTTAACTTTAAAGTTTTCGAATACCAGTGGAGCATTTACAATAACGCCCTCACTGTTTTTAACACCTTTAAACTCTGAGGTCTTCCCTTTTTCCAAAAGATTCTTCATCTCTTTTTCTTCCAGAAAAATACCGTTCAATGTTCGCCAGATCTTAAAATCACAACCGCGGGCATAGTGATCACATTGTGCCACCCGATCATAGAGAAGAATTAAGCCTTTCTCACATTTAGGGCATTTGATTTTCCCCTTTTGTTGTGGTTTGACTTCCTCTTGCGCCAATGAAATTCGCAGTGTCAATAATTCTTTGGTAATTTTCGCCGTGTAGTCCTTTATATGTTTCATAAAAACATCATAAGAAACCTTATTGGCCCGCATTTCCTCCAGCTTTTGCTCCCATTTTCCAGTCAATGTTACCTTCGCAATCGAACGATCTTTGACTAGGTTATACACAGCCAGTCCTTTTTCAGTCGGAATCAGTTTTTTCTTATCCCGTTTGATATAGTCGCGCTGAAATAGTGTCTCTATCGTGGCCGCACGGGTAGCTGGTGTTCCCAAACCGCAGTCTTTCATCGCCTGACGCATTTCATCGTCTTCAATTTCTTTACCGGATGTTTCCATCGCTTTTAGGAGGGAGGCTTCGGTATGGATCGGACGTGCTTTGGTAAAACGCTCCGCAAGTTCCAACGTCAATATTTGCAGTAATTCCTCAGCCAGTAATTTAGGTAACTGCGCATTCTCATTGTCTTGGTCATCGTTGTTCTTATCTTCATCTGGGGCTTCGATCTGCTCGGCAGAAAGACGCCAGCCGTATTGTTTGATGACCGTCCCTTTTGCGATCAGCTCGACACCTTGCGCATCTATCATAACTGTGGTGATATCCTTGATACAGACTTCCGAGAAACTCTCGACCATACGCTTAGCAATCATGTTGTAAATATTTTGCTGTTCTTTCAACATGTGGCCTGGCTTCTCATCAGTAACCAACAACGCATGGTGATCGGTTACCTTTTTATCATCGACAGAACGCTTATTTAACTTTGCCCCGATTAAATTCTTGGCAATAGATGCAATAGATTCCTCTGCATGATCCGAGAGATGCTGAAAAAGTGCTTCTATCTGTTCGAAAACATCCTCGCCGATGTAACGGGATCCTGTACGGGGATAGGTAATAACCTTTTTCTCATAAAGCGTCTGCGCAATACTCAGGGTTTGGTCGGCTGAGTAGCCATATTTTTTGTTCGCATCCTGTTGCAGGGAGGTTAAGTCAAACAATAAAGGGGGTTGTTCCTTTGTCTCTTTGGCTTCTACTTTCGCAACACGCGCATTTGTCCCAACAGTCAATCGGGCGATTGTCTGTTCGGCAACATCTTTTTTATCTATTTTATTTGAAGTAGCTTTAAAGCTTATATTATCTTTCTCAAAGCCTGCCTGGATTTTATAAAATGCCTGCGGCTTAAAATCTTTATTTTCGAGGTATCGCGAGCAGATCATCGCCAAAGTAGGCGTCTGTACCCTTCCCAAAGACAGAAGACCTTTGTTGCCTGCAGCCAAAGTGATTGCCTGTGTGGCATTGATCCCGATCAACCAATCCGATTCTGATCGCGATCGGGCAGACATGTATAAACTATCGTATTCAGTACCCTCTTTTAAATTTGCGAAACCTTCTTTAATGGCCTTATCCGTCTGACTTGAAATCCAAAGCCGTTTAAATGGCACCTTTGAACCCAAGAAGTAGTAGATATTACGAAAGATAAGCTCCCCTTCCCTTCCGGCATCCGTCGCTACAATAATTTCTTCTGCCTGTTCTAATAGTGACTTTATCGTATTGAGCTGTTTGACCGCCCCGGTATCATCCATCTGCTTTCCATCCCGTTTGACTTTCTTCGATTCCAGTTTAAAATTTGCAGGTATGATGGGAAGATTGGAAATCGTCCAGCTATTATAACCGTAAGCCTGAGGTGTACACAATTGAACCAAATGACCAAAAGCATAGGTAAAAGCATAGCCATTTCCGGCGATATAGCCATCTTTGACTTCCTTCGCTCCCATCACACGGGCCAGATCACGAGCCACGGAGGGCTTTTCAGCTATTACAACCTTCATTTTAGCGTATTGAAATTTGAATATTGAGATTTGAGACGCTACCTATACAAGCCTATGGCTTATCAAGCATTTTCATTTTTACTTTTGACAAGACAACTTACAAAAGTAAGCATGATCTTAACAAATCGATAACCAGGATCACTAGTTAACAAACTAAATTGTTCGCAAACCTATTCGATACTCGGAATTGTTATTCCTTTAATCTTACGATAGAGTTCGATGGCATATACATCGGTCATTCCAGAAACAAAATCCAGCACACAACGGATTTTGGAATAGGAGTCCTGTTTGTCTGTATAAAACTGCTCCGGAATCAAAGCAACTAATTTCTTGTCGTAATTATTTTTATTCTTTTTGAGGTATGCTGGTACAAACTCTTTCAACAGGGCATCCATAACACGGTAGCCTGCAATCTCAATCTGGACTACCGTTGGCGCATTATAGATCTTCGCTATAGAAATTTTCGAGATCTTGTTCATTTGCTTTACAATACTGTCATCCAGTGCATCCATCAATGCGGATGAAAAAGTTCCCGATAAAAACTGTTCTTGCTCACGAACAAATACATCGACACAACCTTTGATCAGGGTGTTAATTGCCTTAGCCCGTAAAAGCGCCACACGACTCGGTGTATCAAGCAAACCGTCCAATCGGTCACGGAGATTTTCGGAACCACATAATGGCAACAAAAGTTCTTCTACTTCTTGGTAGGATAATATTTTTAAATGATGCGCATCTTCCAGATCAATGATATTATAACAGATATCGTCGGCCGCTTCGACAAGATACACCAAGGGATGTCTCAAATAACCCTTGGGATTGGAAGGATCTCTTAGTAGCCCTAACTCGTCCGCAATTTTCTCAAAAGCTTTTTGCTCCTCTGTAAAAAAACCATATTTTTTGCGATGATGGCTTTTTTTGACATGCCCATCAATAGCTAAACAAGGATATTTCACAATAGATGCCAATGAGGTATAGGTCAAAGCAAATCCTTTTGGATCTTTTCCCTGAAAAGCGTGAGTCAAAATCCGCAGGGCATTGGCATTACCTTCGAAATGAGTCAGATCTGCCCATTCTTCGGCTGTTACCTGTTCCTGATATTTCCGTCCGTCTCCATCGGTGAAGTAGGTAGATATCGCAGACTCCCCTGAGTGTCCAAATGCAGGGTTCCCCAAATCATGAGAGAGACAAGCCGCTGAGATAATATTTCCAACCTCTTGTAGGAACGGATATTCGGTATCTATATTTGGGTTTTCTTCCTTTACCTGTGCATAGAACATACGGCCGAGTGAACGACCTACACTCGCTACTTCCAAGCTATGTGTCAGCCTATTGTGTACAAACACGGCCCCTGGAAGCGGAAAAACCTGAGTTTTATTCTGTAATCTTCGAAATGGGGAAGAAAAAATCAACCGATCATAATCCCGTTGAAATTCCGATCGAGCCACAAGGTAGCTATCAGCTGTTCTATCTTCATACCCCCAGCGTTTTGCAGAAAGCAAATCTTTCCAGTTCATTTTTTCAGACATAGCGCAAATATACCATTTCTCCAATAATTGGTTTGAACCAAATCTCAAAATGACAAATTTTACAGGCAGCTGTTACCGAGGTCATTTTTATACAGGTTATATTCTGTATCTTTAACTTTCAATACCAATAGGAACAATCATGACTAAATATCAATCACTTATTCCAAAATATTTTGAAGGCATTATAGAGGAAAAAAACACCCATTTACTTTTGTTAAAAAATGAGGGTGGTATGCAGGTGCTCTTAACGGATTATGGCGCGCGCATTGTCAGTATCTTAGTCCCCGACAACAAAGGTAATCTGGTTGATGTAGCCCTAGGCTTTGATTCAATACAGGGCTACCTGGAATCAGACGAAAAATACCATGGCTGTACTGCTGGCCGTTTTGCAAACCGTATTGCAAATGGCAAATTTGAAATTAATGGGAATCAGTATACACTTCCTCAAAATAATGGGATCAATTGTTTGCATGGCGGTATCTCAGGCTTCCACGATAAAGTTTGGGATCGCAGAGTCACCTACCAATCCCATGTAGAATTTTACTATGTTTCCAAAGATGGTGAAGAAGGCTTCCCTGGGAATATAAAAGTAATGGTTTCTTATACACTAACCAGAAACAACGAAATCGTCATCAAATACCACGCGCAATCAGATGCTGACACACATGTTAATTTAACAAATCACACTTATTTCAATCTTGATGGGGAAGGAAGTGGAGATGTATTGCAACAGGTGCTTCAAATAAATTCAGATGAGGTGCTATTTGTTGATGAAAATCAAATACCCAACGCGATCGTACCCGTTGAAGGCACTCCTTTTGACTTTAGAACCCCAAAAAAGATTGCGCAGGATATCACAGAAAATGATGAGCAGCTCATCTCGGCCAAAGGCTACGATCATTGTTATGTCAATAATAAACCAATCTCGCAGCCCTGTGCAACGGTCTATTCAAAAAACACAGGAATACAGCTAGATGTATTCACTACCGAGCCAGGCGTGCAACTTTATACAGGGAATTGGATGACAGGAAACGACATCGGTAAAAGAGGAAATAAATATTTACCCTATGCGGGATTTTGTCTGGAAACACAACATTTCCCCGACAGCCCCAATCAAGGGGAATTTCCTTCAACCTTGTTAAAAGCCGGAGCGCAATTTGATTCAGAAACGCACTTCAAGTTTTCAATAAAGAAATAACAAGAAAGGGTCAAATTCTTAAAGAATTTGACCCTTTCTCCTTGTATTTAGGAGCGTATTCCACTCAGCAAACATGTATCAATTTCATTCGTATACTCAAGGACACAACGCCCCTATTTCACCAATTCTTCTAGGGCCTTTTCTACTTTTTCGAATTCGAAAGTCGCTTTCACCTGCTGAAACATGCGCTGAATCTGATCATTACATAGATTCCCGATACTACCTTCATGTGTATGATTTACTTCTTTCGATGGTTTGAAACGTCCCTCATCAATATCAATACCAATAGTCCGATACGCTTCGCGGAAAGGCACACCTTTGAGCACCTCATTGTTTACAACCTCTACCGAGAATAGATAATCGTATTTGGGATCATCAAGAATATTGTCTTTTACAGAAATATTTGCCAACATAAACGTAGCTATTTCAAGACATTCATTAAGTGACTTAAATGCTGGGAATAGATTTTCTTTCAACAGCTGGAGATCCCTGTGATAACCTGAAGGAAGGTTCGTTGTCATCAAAGCGATTTCATTCGGTAAGGCCTGAATTTTATTACAACGGGACCTAATCAGCTCAAATACATCAGGGTTCTTTTTATGTGGCATTATACTGGACCCCGTTGTCAAATGTGCCGGAAAGGATATAAAACCAAAATTTTGATTGATATATAAGCAGACATCCATCGCAAATTTAGCTAGGGTTGCTGCAATAGAACTCATCCCCTGTGCCAGAATACGCTCGGTCTTTCCTCTCCCCATCTGTGCATAAACCACATTATAATTCAAATCTTCAAAGCCCAATAACTGAGTTGTCATCGTTCTATTTAGTGGAAAAGATGAACCATAGCCAGCGGCAGATCCCAGTGGGTTCTTATTACAGACCTTCCAGGCCGCTTTCATCATTTCGAGGTCATCCACTAAACTTTCTGCATAGGCGCCAAACCACAAACCAAAGGATGAAGGCATCGCAATTTGAAGATGTGTATACCCCGGAATCAAAATATGCTTATAACGCTCACTAAGCTGAATCAATTCATTGAAAAAAGACTCTGTATTCTGAATAATATTTTGGATTTCGGAACGGAAGTATAATTTCAGATCTACGAGTACCTGATCATTGCGGGATCGACCCGAATGAATTTTCTTTCCCGCTTCACCAATACGCTGTGTAAGTAACATTTCAACCTGTGAATGTACATCTTCTACAGAATCTTCAATCTGAAAATCTCCAGCTAAAATTTCTTTATAGATATTTTTCAATTCCTGCTGTACCACAACCAGATCTTCATCTGTCATGAGGTTGATACTATTTAACATACGTGTATGTGCCAAAGAGCCCAATACATCCGCTGCTGCAAGTTGTAGGTCCATTACACGGTCATTACCTACAGTAAATGATTCCACAAATGAATCAACATCTATATTTTTTTGCCAGATTTTCATTAATATATTTTGTTTTATGATAACGAAATTATGATGAGCCAATTATTCATTTCGGTTTAGCTGCTGATCATAGCCCATAATAATTTCCTCAGAATATTTATTTGTATGTCATTACATCCCCGCGTTAAAGACATTTATATGCCTTACAGCGATATTTTCTTCTATCCATCACCCGATCATATGCTATATCCGATTTGTTTTTTGCGTATGAAACAATCATAAGGATCATTATACTATCTGCTGTTCTAAACGATCGATTTGATTACGGATATGTATATATATTATTAACTTGACAAAAATACCAATTGCAAATGGTTATATCAATGCCAAGCTGTTTTAGGTTCAACATTATTCATGGAAAGGGTAAAAAGTAGAATTTTTGACGTAGGAAAAACCCTGTTACAAAAAAAAAACAAATGTTAAAAGTTTGTTAAATGGCGATAAACACATTTTATAAGTAACCACTCACTTTATTTTTAAAACTTATTTTGTCAGTTTTTTAAGTATTCCTATGTTTGTAGTGTAAGGGAGATGAAAAAATAAAAGCCGGTAAGGTTAGTAAATACTTACCACTTTAAATACACCGAATTTTAGAACCAAATATGATAGACCCCAACGTCTTAAAACTTGCAAGAAATTACCTAACCAATTGTGAATCGAAATTTAAAGGCACGTCAAACCAAGATGTGCCTTTTTTCTTATTCATACCACTGGAGTTAGTCAACATGTAGCATATATTCTTGCCTAAAATACTTATCTTTGTGTATCATATTGAGAATATTCAACATAAAACGTATACGATGGGAACAGAAAGCAAGAGACAGCAACGTTTTGCTGGGGTCATTCAACAGGATTTAGCAGCATTATTTCAACGCGATGGCAAGGCATGGGCTCCAGGGGCATTCATTACGGTTACACGTGTTCGAGTTACTCCTGATCTAGCTATCGCACGTGTTTATTTAAGCTTTCTAAACACAAAGACTGCACAGGAAGATATTAAAGCTATCCGTACCAAAACATCTGAGATACGCTATAAGTTGGGATCAAAAATTAAAAACCAGGTAAAAATTGTCCCTCAATTGGACTTTTTCCTTGATGACACCAATGAGTATGTGGAGCACATGGACAAATTATTTGAAGAAATAAGTAAAGAGCCACGCCAACCAGAAGAATAATGTACCTTAAACTGGCTGATCTAAGAATCAATGATATTTGAACTGGATAGCAAAAAGCTTGATTTTCCACATCCGAGCTACGCCGAAAAAGATGGTCTATTGGCCATCGGAGGTGACCTTTCGGCTGAACGGCTATTATTAGCTTATAGCAATGGTATTTTTCCTTGGTTTAGTGATGATAGCCCAATATTATGGTATGCACCTGATCCACGCTTCGTCATTTATCCATCCAAGATAAAGATCAGTAAAAGTATGGCTTCCTGTATACGGAAGAATACATTTTCGATCTCCATAGACCAAAACTTCGAAGAAGTCATCAAGTCCTGTTCTTCGATCAATAGAAAGGATCAAGATGGAACATGGATCACAGAAGACATGATCAGGGCCTATACAGCGCTATATACCATGGGCTACGCCCATTCTGTTGAAGTGTCGCAAGAAGGCGTACTTGTAGGCGGGCTTTATGGCGTTCTGATCAATGGTGTATTTTGTGGTGAAAGCATGTTTTCCAAAGTACCAAATGCATCCAAAGCGGCATTGATCTATCTCGCACAGGAAATAGACCTACAATTGATTGACTGCCAATTCCATACAGCCCATTTGGAGAGCATGGGTGGTGAATACCTTCCCTTATCAGATTATTTAGCAATACTAACAAAAGACCTAAGATATGAACAGTCCCTATAGCAAACATTTCGATATCGACACAGCGATAACTTACTTGACTACACCTGGCTCAGGTCTACTTTCACGTGAAACAAAGCAATGGCGTGCGCAACGGGATCAAGAATTCCATGATTCAAACACAACACTTCGTGAACAACAGGGGGCTGCATTGGATTCCTGCCGAAATACACTTGGACAATTCTTCAATTGTCCGGGAAACAACGTGTTTCTGTCAAGCTGCTTTTCTTTTGCATTCAACGCATTGTTAGCGGGTCTACCTAAACATTATAAGGTCCTACTTTTAAACAATGATTATCCGTCGGTAAATTTCCCGACAATAATCACGGGGTTTGAACATAGCTTCGTCACTATGGACGAGCAGCTTGAGGCTAATATATTGGATGCCATAGCTACTTTTAAGCCAGATGTGCTTATTCTGTCCATTGTTCAGTATATCTCTGGCTTAAAAATAGACCTCTCTTTTATACAGGAATTAAAACATCAGCATCCTGAATTGCTAATTATTGGCGATGGCACACAATTTTTAGGAACCGATTTATTTGATTTTAATACGTCAGGCTTCGACGCCGTGTTAAGTAGCGGATATAAATGGCTTATGGCTGGATTCGGAAATGGTTTTATTCTGTTAAACGATCGGCTTAAAGAAATCCTCTATGCTGACGTACAGAAAAACTACAGTTATCTCAACAATCAATGGATGAATAAATCTGTCGTTCAACTTTGTTTTGAACCGGGGCATTTGGACACTTTAGCTCATGGAACCCTACAACAGTCTCTGATGCAGTTTGAACAATGGGGTTATGCTGAAACAGTTTCATACACACAAGATCTAGTGGCGCAAGCGCGAGTTGAACTGGCCAATAGAGGGCTACTCCTGGATAGCATTATCAATAGACGTCCACAAAGCAATATCTTCAATATACAGATTAACCCAAACAATTTTCAACTCCTGATGGATGAGGGTATAAAATGTTTTCCTCGCGGCACTGGTATCCGTGTTGGATTCCACCTCTACAATGACCATGCAGATCTTGAAAAACTATTACATATTATAGATACAAAAACAAATTAAACATGAAATTTAGAATAGGCGATTTAGTCAGGTTTGTGGATGAACCCATTGAAGGCCACATCACCTCCATGCAAGCCAACAATATTGTAGGAGTAACAGATGAAACTGGGTTCGAAATTCCTGTTCCTATGGACAAGATAACCCTCGTTTTTGGAAATATGCGGCGAGCGGATGACGAGCTTGATCAGCATGCCACGCCATTGACCCCAAACCGGTTTATAGAAAAAGGGATTTTACTGGCCATTTCCGGCGATCACAAAGATGGATTAGCCAAGTTACATATCATCAATGAGACAAGTTATGAACTCCTTGTATCGGTTTCCGAAGCTACAGCAAATAAAGTGAAAGGACTTTTTAGCAATAAAATACCACCACATGATTCCATTCAGTTCTATACAGGAAACTTTGCCAATGTGGGAAAATGGCCGACATTCCGTTTTCAAATCATTAGACATAGCAGCAGTTTGCAGGAACTGACTAATCCGATCAATAAGGAACAGCGTGTCCGTCCAGTGGACCTGACCAATCCAAAGGTGCTTCATGAAATTTTGGATGCAAAAATCTGGTCTTATGAATTGGACAAAATCGAAGAGGATTTAGGACTAGATAAATTAAAGACGCATTTTATACCGCATCGTCCAAACAAAAAATAAGCTAGATAAATTATCTAGCTTATTTTTTTGATGCCTTACTCATTTGTTGCCCCAATCTTCTTTGTGCTCAACAACAACAACAGGATCCCGATTAGGTATACTATCCAGCCCCAACGCATATGGAGTGATTTGGAAAGCAGTTTGTCCGCAAACCCCCAATCAAAATAGTTGTTGATTTTAAACCATACCGCAGAAACACTCACTAGATACCAAACTGCTGCCAACCTGGTCATCCATTGATAGGCGCGTACTGCACGAACAAAAAATAACAATGCTGTTATTCCCAAAATCAGCATAGTGATAAAAAATAAATAGGCGTCCACCTGATAAAGGTTCCAGTTACCTTTAATAGGAACTTTTAAAAATGGAGTCATACTGGACAAAAAACAAATGATAAGTCCAACAATGGCAAAATACTTCCTAATGATGACCATGGTTCAAATTACTTTAAAATTGATACGAATATAAGTTGAATATTGCCACTTATATAACTTGTCCCCAATTTTCTGAAAAATTAATCTATTTTTAAAACGAAATTCTCGTACAGAATTCCGAACAAGGAGCCATACTTCAAAAGATAACAGTAAAGCGAACAATTGAAAGGAATTCGTACCTGAAAGTTTATTTTAAATTTAAGCCGGATATTGAACATGAAAAGAGCGTTTGAAGAAACTGCAGCGGAGCAGGTAACACCGCCAAAATCAAAGAAAAATAGATATATCATTATTGGAATAGTCTTGCTATTGGCCGTACTTGCCGGTGGAGGATATTATACTTTTGTCCTGCGGCAAGACCTTGATGCCATACCTGTAGATAGTGCAGCAACAGCCGTGGACGGATTTGAGAATGCAGATCCAAAAGATCTCGAAGAGGCTGATGGCTGGAGCTCCATTGATGACTACGCCCATTGGAACAATGCCATCTTTACAATCCCTGAATATGATAATATTCCATTACGTTACCGCAGGGGTATTACAAAAATCTTTATGGGGAATAGCTACCTGGAACCTTCCGGTGATAAACCCATCTATAAATTTACCCGCATAAAGGATCGTGCAAAGTCGGTATTCTGTTACGGTAATTTTACTGATCGTCATGACGCAGATAATTGGAACAAAGAAATGGCATTTCTTGTGGAAAAAAATGACTATCAAAGCAGTGCGATCTGGATTATATCAGCAAAAGGAGATATCTTATTCTGGAAAGAATATTCCAGTGAACTTCCCTTGATCAATAGTTTTAAAAAAGGGCAGCAGATTTTTATGGATGAGATGAAATTAGTGCCCGCTCCAGCCGATGGAATTATTGTTAAAAACAAAAGTTCTAAATATGCCTTAATTTACAATAAAGGAACAAAAACTTTCGATACCTATTATCAGTATAGTGACAGTGAAATTAAAGAAGCAACCACTGCTGAAGAGGCCCCTTATATGGAGGAATTGGAAGACATAACGATAGACTCAGCACAAACAAATACAGGCAATAGTGAATAGTTTAATACCTTCGATAGACCGAAATTTTCATCACGCATCAACGTGATGAAAATCATCTAATCGAAAAATAAAATATAACACACTAAAATACAATATATTAACAATAAAAAACATCTATTTAAAATCTTTCTAAATTAATCCCTTTGACAGATTTTTGACACAAGCACAAAGCATTTAAGCTACATTTGTACCGTTAAATATAAGCGAGGGATTAGAGCTTTGAAAAATCTTAAAGTATTAGCGTTTACTCATAAACATGTCGAATTAAAAGATCTAGGTAATCTAGTGATCTGCAATGAGGATTTAGAAAGTCGCCTCATTAGCTTAAAACACAGCCTAGATATTCCGGAGATCTTTTACATTGGTACTTGTAACCGGGTAGAGTTTGTATTTTATGGAGCTCACGAATTGACCAACGAATTTATTGCGGAGTTTATGGGAAAATTGAACTTCTGTGTTCCGCAAGAGCGACTTCAATGTTATTTGGGTCAGGTCAACAAATATGAAGGAATGGATGCCTTACATCATTTACTTCGAATGTCCTGTTCACTTGAAAGCTTGGTTGTTGGAGAAAAAGAAATCTTAGCGCAGGTACGTAGAGCTTATGACCGCTGTAGAGAGGCCGGTTTTACGGGTGATTTCCTTCGTCTAATGATGGACAGATTGGTAAAGACAGCAAAAGAAGTTTATACCTATACTAAAATTTCCAGAAACCCAATTTCTGTTGTCTCCCTTGCCTACCGTAAACTACGTGAATTAAAGTTGGTTGAAAACCCGAGGATCGTCATTATCGGATCAGGGGAAACAAACCAAAACTTAGCGAAATATTTCCAAAAAAATCAAAAAGCCAAATTTGTCGTTTTTAACCGCACGCTTGAAAATGCAAAAGCATTAGCTGAGGAGTTAAACGCTGAGGCTTATCCGCTTGCTAGCATTGGCGAATACAAAGAAGGTTTTGATATTCTGATTACATGTACCGGTGCACCAACATCAATTATTGATAACACGTTGTACCAATCACTATTAAATGGTGAAACCGACAAGAAAATTATCATTGATTTAGCTGTTCCAAATGATATTGATGCCGAAGTAATCAAAAATAACCCAATTCATTACATCGAAGTCAGCAGCCTGCAAGCTATTGCGGAGAAAAATATCCAAGAACGTTATAACGAATTGGACAGTGCAGAAAAAATCATTCAAGACAATATCCAGGAATTCTTACCACTGATCAAACAGCGTCGCGTAGAGGTCGCCATGCGTGAAGTTCCTGAAAAGATTAAAGAAATCAAATCATTTGCTTTAAACGAGGTCTTTGCACAAGAAGTACAGGCATTGACACCTGAAGCAAGAGAAGTATTGGAAAAAGTCATCAACTATATGGAAAAGAAATACATCAAAGTTCCAATGGTAATGGCGAAAGAGATTTTGGTTAAAACACCTGAGACCGAGAAAAACTAATTGCAATCATATCATTGCAATCATTTCCTGACAAAATATAGCTGCTACTTTCTTAACATACGACCAACAATGGTATTCGTATGTGGCTTTCTTTTTGTCGTAGCCCTACCGCTATTCTAATTTTCGGTTTATCAATCATTTCCTTTTAGATAATGACAGTAACGTGTCAACATATTCCACCTATTTATTTATTTTTGCTTCGATAAATGGTATTAAACACATTTTAATAGGTAAAGTAAAATAACGTGAATAGAAAACTAATTATTGGCACCCGGGGAAGTGTTCTTGCAATGTGGCAGGCAAATTTTGTGAAAGACCGACTACAGGAAATCGGTATCGAAGCAGAGTTAAAAGTCATCAAAACTCAAGGTGATATTATTCAGCACCTCCGTCTGGATAAATTGGAAGGTAAAGGATTTTTCACCAAAGAGCTTGAGGAGGAACTTTTGAATGGGACCATTGATTTAGCTGTACACTCACACAAAGATTTACCTACAATCAATCCGCCGGGATTGATTATTGCGGCTGTTTCCGAACGGGAGGATCCTTCCGAATTATTGATTATCCACAAGGATTGTGTAGATATCAAGAAGCGTCTATCCCTAAAACATAATGCAACTGTCGGAACATCTTCCAACCGTAGAAAAGCACAAATATCGGCTTTGCGCCCAGACCTAGAATTCGACGATCTAAGAGGTAACCTCCAAACGAGAATGCAGAAGCTGCGGGACGAGCAATACGATGCGATTGTGCTGGCAAAAGCTGGTATCAGCCGTATCGAAATGGATATCACAGACTTTCATGTCGAAGAAATTCCACCGGTAGAAATTATCCCTGCTCCAGCACAAGGTGTCTTAGCTATTCAGATCCGTGAAGTCGATAAAGAACTCTTTACTGCATTGCAACCATTAAATAACAATGAGGTCGCTAAAACCATTGCAGTAGAACGATTGGTATTGAACAAATTTGACGCTGGATGTCATGCGCCACTCGGATGTTATTGCCGTAAAAGTGGTGATGAATATGAAGCTTGGGCTTCCATTGCCGATACAAGTGAAGACTTTCCCGACCGTGTATACTTGAGAGATACTGATCCAACCCGATTGGCTGAACGTATTTTCAGCAAGTATGCAAAAGATCGTAAGTTGCCGCAATCTGTCTTTATTTCCAGGGAGGTAGACGAAAATTCCTACTTCGCTCGTGCAATGGCCAAACATAATATCACGATCGAAGGCCGTTCATTGATCAAAATATTTCCGATCATCAATAAGTTGGATCCTTTTATCTTAAAACATGTCGATTGGATCATATTTTCAAGTAAGAACGGGATTGAGCATTTCTTCAATCTGGAGCCGCGGTTAAGTAAAAAGACCAAAATTGGCGTTATCGGCCGTGGTTCGGAAGAAATATTACGTAAGTACGATCGCGTAGCGGATTTTTCCGGTGACAGCGAAGGTATTAATATGGATGAAATCGCCAAGAAATTTGCCGAATTGGCAAATGGAGGAACGGTACTTATCCCGCGTGCAAAGGAATCGCTTGAGACTATTCAGAAAGCATTAAGTCCAGAAACTAAAATCATTAATATCCCAGTCTATGAGACTGTATTGGAAGAGGACGTCGATCCATCCAATGCAGAAGTACTGGTATTTACAAGCCCTAGTAATGTAGAAGCTTATTTTGCGGACAATCTTTTAGAACCGGGACAAAAAGTCATCTGCATCGGTCGTTCGACCGGAGCCAAGTTTGATGAGATGAATGTTCCTTATACACTTCCCTATTCACCAGACGAGATCGGTCTCTCAGAGGCTGTTTTTGGCTTAGAATATTAAATAGTATTGCGCAATTAGTATTGAGTAGTTGGCAAACGCATTTACTGCCTTTGCAATTGAACAACACTGGATCACTAGATAATAAATAAATTAAATATAATGTTACAACGTCCGAGAAGAAATCGTAAATCTGCCGTGATTCGCGACATGATTCAAGAGACACGTTTAGACGCGTCGAATTTGATTTTTCCACTTTTTATTGTAGATGGCCAAAATCAAAAAACCGAGGTTAAATCTATGCCGGGTATCTACCGCTATTCAATAGATAATTTATTGAAAGAAGTGGAAAGCTGCCTCAAATTAGGCTTACGTTCATTTGACCTATTTCCCAATATCGAAGAATCATTGAAGGACAAATATGCGACGGAGAGTTACCGCGATGGAAGTTTGTATTTACGCGCCATTGCAGCGGTAAAGAAAAATTTCCCTGAAGCCTGTATTGTTACCGATGTAGCGATGGATCCTTACAGCAGCGATGGTCATGATGGAATTGTCGAAAATGGCGAGATCCTAAACGACGAAACATTGGAAGTATTGGGCAAGATGGCACTCGCACACGCGCAGTCCGGTGCAGATATTATCGCACCATCAGATATGATGGACGGACGCATCGGGTATATTCGTGAACTATTGGATCATAATGGTTTCACAAACGTGTCTTTAATGTCCTATACGGCGAAGTATGCATCAGCATATTATGGTCCTTTCAGAGATGCTTTGGGTTCTGCTCCTAAACACGGGGATAAGAAAACGTATCAGATGAACCCTGCAAATGCAAAGGAAGCACTTATCGAGGCCCAGTTAGACGCGCAAGAAGGTGCAGATTTTCTAATGGTTAAACCGGGGCTTCCATATTTAGATATTGTGAAACTTCTCGCTGATAATTTTGATCTCCCAATCGCGGTGTATAATGTCAGTGGTGAATATGCTATGTTAAAAGCTGCCATTCAAAATGGTTGGCTGGATGAACGTGTGATCTTGGAAACGTTATTAAGTTTCAGACGTGCGGGCGCAACAGCAATTTTATCCTACCACGCCAAAGAAGTTCTGGAAAAAGGTTTTATTTAGGCAAATAAGATCAGGTTTTCGCGCTAAAAACAGCGAATTGCTCAAAGACAAAAGTAAATATTAAAAAGGTTCGAAATTAAATTTTCGAACCTTTTTTGGGGCCACTACTTTTAAACTATTTGACCCCAACATAGTCAAACGAATTATTATAAACATCCATATTATGTTAAAAAGTATTCTTATTAGCAGTTTTTTACTGTCGGGTTCTGCTGCCCATGAGCATCCTATTTACTCACTTCTGGAAGGTGTATGGATCGCCGAGGACGCAAAATTAAAATCGGTAGCATTTAATAAAAATGGTGATGCTTTCTTTACGTTTACAAACTCAAAAGCAGGAAGTCTTAATACCTCAGTACACCAGAAAATCGATAGCCTCATGCTATTAAACCAACAGAAATTTAGTGGTTACCTATTTAGTCCCAATCTATTTGGAAAATACAACGACAACAAAACTCCATTTGAGATTCAAATAAACTCAACAAACGAGATCACTTTATTTATCAATAAACAAGAAATACTATTGCGAAAAAAAGAGGATACCCCAACCTTTAAATAAGGAATATCACTGAATTCTTGATTCCTTACGTTTCCATGAGACTTATCTTGGCAAAAAAAGATAACTTCGCATTCAAATATAATGACTATGCAAGCACCTGATATTTCAAGAGCAAAATCTGCTGAATTATTTGAAAAAGCAAAACAATATTTCCCCGGCGGTGTGAATTCTCCGGTTCGGGCTTTTAAATCTGTATTTGGTACCCCATTATTTATAGAACGAGGTGACAAAGCACGTCTTTGGGATGCCGACGGCAATGAGTTCATCGATTTCTGCTGTTCGTGGGGTCCTTTGATTTTGGGACACAATAACGATCAAGTTCGCGAGGCCGTTGCCGCACAATTAGGTAAAGGGTTGAGTTTTGGCGCACCTACTGCTCTGGAAAATCAACTTGCCGAATTGATTATTGAAAAAAATAAGTATATCGAAAAAATCCGCTTCGTCAGTTCAGGAACCGAGGCTGTGATGTCTGCAATCCGCTTGGCAAGAGGATATACCAAACGCGATAAGATTATCAAATTTGACGGATGTTACCATGGTCATTCGGATTCGCTTTTAGTGAAGGCTGGTTCTGGATTGGTTACTTTCGGAGAAACTTCTTCGGCAGGCGTTCCCAAAGCTTTTGCAGAGGAAACAATCGTCATCGAGTTAAATGACAAAGACGCGCTGAGAGCTGCTTTTACAGAATTTAAAGATCAAATTGCTGCAGTAATCATTGAAGGTATTCCAGCCAACAATGGTCTATTAATGCAATCCAAGGAATACATGCATTTCCTACGTGATATCACAAAAGAAAATGGGAGTATGCTAATCATGGATGAGGTAATCACCGGATTCCGGATCGGTTTTGAAGGGGCTTCTGCATACTACGAAATCCAGCCAGATATTATCACCTATGGCAAGATTATAGGCGGTGGTATGCCAGTGGGAGCCTATGGAGCATCCAAAGAGCTTATGGCATGTATATCACCTGACGGTGCCGTTTATCAAGCTGGTACCTTGTCAGGGAACCCTGTAGCCATGGCGGCAGGTATTGCAGCCTTGACTATTTTGGCGCAAGATGATTTCTACACAAACTTAAATGCGAAAACCGCGGCATTCGTTCAGGATCTTCGTGATTATATCGCTGAAAAAGGCTATCAAGTACAGTTATTCCATGTTGCCTCTATTTTCTGGTTTGCATTTACAGAGCAAGAAGATATCAAGAAAGCAAGTGAAATTGATCACGCTTCCATGGAATCATACAAAATCATGCACCGTGAACTCCTGAATAGAGGGGTTTATTTCGGTCCTTCGGGCTATGAAGTTGGTTTTGTTTCCGCTGCACATACCGACGCGGATTTAAATACCGCCAAGAAGCATATTTTCGATGCCTTGGACATCGTCTTTCATTCATAAAAGGAAAGTATAATAAACGATGCCCCAAAAACTATTTTAGTTCTTGGGGCATTTATATGCTGTTTAATCAAGAATCGCTGTCTGAGCTAAAGCTCCTGTTGAACTACAGTATGGGTATCAGCCAATTTAGTGGCGAGTTTTTTATCCTTCGATTTTATCTTATTCAATCCCTGAACAAGCTCATCCAGTGAAAACTTACCTTTTATATCCATAAATACACTTTCATCTCCTTCATCATGGACCAATAGCGAAACCCGGCTGATCACATTATCTTTATCAATGCGCGCATTAATCGAGATCTCCTCCCCTTCACTGTTGATCACCAGTAGTTCCTCAAATTTGTTCTTCTTTAAAAACTTATGGTAATCTTCCAATATCAACATATTCTTTTCACGATCATTGTTTGATAATGTCATCATCCTGAATTTTTTCAACTTTTTGACGATGCCCGCCATGACCTGTGCATCCTCGTCGTTCTCATCCTGCAATGCCTTTTTGATAAATGGTTTTGTCAACCACATCGGCAAATTAATGGCAACGATCTCTGCATTATTCGAAACATTGGATCCCCTGACGAAATCCATGTTGGAGCCTTTTTTGATGATGCAGGATTGCAATGAAAATAGCACTCCAATTAGGCATAACAATGTTAGTAATCTTTTCATAATATCTACTTTTTATTGTTATTCTGTTTGTCCTTATTCACTTTGTTGTTTCCCTCATTAACCAAGTTAGTCACGTCTTTCAAAGGTATTGCCCCATCAAGAATCATAAATAAATTTTGTCCATCTCCATTTATTGTAAGCAACAAATTGTTTAGGATATCTGCATTCGCAGACATATTCTCCACCATGAATCGAATATCTTGACCTTCACTGTTGAGCGACATAAGTTCCTCATATTTTAAATTTGAAACCGCACCACGAATGATACCTGTCAAGTCCTTATCTTCACCATCTTCTACAATCAACATACGTAAAGATTTAACATTCTTGAGTAGTGGCGTAATCGTTTCCATATCCTCATCATCAATTTTTAAATTCCCCAACAATTTGAACATAGGGGCGCCAATTTTAAGCGTCGTTACTCCTTTTTTCCCTTGATATTGCTCGAAAAGTTTATCTAACTTGGAAATCTGTGCGTTTGCCATACTTGCTACAAGTAATAGGCAAGCTATTAATAATCCTTTCATACTATTTTAGTTAATCGATATTGACATTTGTTTTATATTCATTGCTTTATCTACTCCATTTTCCAGATTATTTGCCAATAATCCCAATGAACGGAGCGTCAGTTCTACAGCCTCCTCTTCGTTGGCAACAGGTTTACCGTTCAATACAACATAATCCGCTTGATAGCCTTCCTCCATTTGTTGTAAAGATTGAATAACCTTCTTCTTTTTCGCCATTATTCTATTTGATCGTACACGCTGATTGGAACGCGTCGAAGTATTTGCCGTGAGCATTGCACTTCGTTTCCTGTCTCTGCTTGCCACCGTCTCCACATCCGAATGAACTGTTGCTTCACTGTTCTCCGTCACCACCTTCGTCGACGGTCTTTGAGGCTCTTTCAGTTCTTTATTAGCAAGTACCGACGGCTGTGTTGCTGGCTCTTGATTCAGATAAAAGGTTAATCCCATAACCGCCAGGAGAATTGCCGCAGCTGCATATTTTATCCAGATATTGTCTCGCCATCGGATGATTTTCTGATCTGCTTTGACTTGATTTTCAAAATCCTCAAACGACCAATCCATTTTCACATCCTTTTCCTGATCCAATAGCTGAAAGAACAGTTCATCCGATTTTTTCAGTTCCCTTTCTTCCTCCGATGACGACTTGCCATCAAAGTATTTATCTTTCAATTCCTCTAATCTTCTGTTTTTCATCATTACAAATTTGAGTATCACTATTAATGATAGCTATTGGATCTATTTTTTATTTGAATAAATCCGGGAGCTTTCATAATCAAATAATTTTGTCAACTGTTCCTTTACTTTCTGTCTGGCCCGCATTAGATTAACTCTAACAGCAGACTCCCCCATTTCCAGCACTTCACCGATCTCCTCTATATCATAATCCTCCACATCGCGTAGGTGCATTACAAGACGCTGCTTCTCAGGCAGCGAGTTGATCATCTCTAAAATTATTTCTTTCGTATTTCCAACAGCATTTTCTGTTGTTGAAATAATCTGATGGTGTTCGGCAAAATCTGTACGGACTTTATCTCTTTTTATCCGATTTAGTGCTTCATTTTTAACACTCTGCATGCAAAATGCCTCCAAATTCTTATATTGATACAATTTATCTTTCCCCTGCCATAGACGCATCATCACATTTTGAACCGCATCAAACGCCTCATCCTCATCAACCAAGATCCGTTTCGCAAAGCGAAATAGCTTATCCTTATGGACGAAAACGGTATTCTTAAATTGCTCTTGGTTCATTTTAGTATTTAGTATTGAGATGTTAGATTTGAGATTTTGATCGTACAAACCTTCAGCTTACCTAATTTTTCTTTATTCGTTATAAATACAAGCTATATCATTTCCTTTACCATTTTTGCATTCTATATAAGCAAGACATCTCAAGCTTTCTATTTATTACATCTAATATGAATAATTTTTTTAAAATATTTATTTGTTCAAATAATAGGTTCTAATTGTTCTGGACTGTTAGGTGCTTTCAAGAACTATTAAACAAGTTTTATTGCAACTGAATATAACATATGCCTACAATCAAAACCTTGTTTTACCATTACTACAAACAAAAGATCCCGTACTATTGTTATTTAAGATGCTGAGTGTTAAAAATTTAAACAAAAGATCATGAAATACTACAGAATTACCGGCATTACCGCCGCATTAACTTTATTAATCGGAGCTATTGGATGTAATAATTCAACCAAAAAGGGCTCCGACCATACAGATTCAATGGGTGGTCCCGATACAAGTATTGCACAGAAAATGGATTCTATTTCCGTTAGTCCAATTGCAGATTCAAAACAATTTCCAGGAGCGAGTCTAGGAATCTCTTCCATAAGCGCTGAAAAAGTAGGTACAGACTCCGCAAAAGTTACCGTGAAATATAATGTTAGCAACTTTAAGCTTACTGAAATGACAACGGACGAGCATGCAGCTCACATGGCAAACTCACATGATGGACAGCACATCCATTTTATTTTGGACAATAAACCATATACTGCATTATATAAACCGGAACACAGTGTCACTTTAGCTTTAAATTCAGAGCATTATCTCCTATCGTTTTTGTCGCGGTCTTATCACGAATCCATTAAAACAGCTGAGGCCTCAAAATTGATTAAATTCAAGATAGATGCAACGGGTAAATTGACACAGGAGCCGACACCTAAAGAAGCATCCTTATTCTATTCTCGTCCAAAAGGAGAATACAAAGGTGATGAAACCAAAAATGTCCTTTTAGATTTCTATCTGGTCAACACAAGTATTGCTCCGGACGGTAACAAGATTAACGCGGATATTAACGGTCAAACTTTTACTTTGGACAAATGGGGTCCCTATGAGATTAAGGGCTTACCTATGGGGAATAACAAAGTAAAATTAACCTTGGTAGATAAAGAGGGAAATGCCGTTACCGGCGATAATGTATCGGTAGAACGAGATATTAAACTCTCCGAAAAATAGTCATTTAAAAGTAAGCGCCTGATATTAAAATATCAGGCGCTTACTTTTTGTAACAGTACATTAGTGGATCATTGTATTACCATCTTAGCTACGGTAATTTCTCAAAATCAATTTTCGGTGCAGTATTTTTATTGACAAGGTCAAACTTGCTGCCCGGTTTAACAATCTCATTAAAGAAGCCTCCATTCCTTAAAAAGTAGCCATTTTTTGTTGTTCCCCCCATAGCATCAATACGTTGATGAGCACGGTAGGTATTATCAACACTAAATGAAGCGGATTGAACAGGGCGCCATTGACCGTCATAAACCCATTGATTTTTAAATTCCACCTGTCTTCCTAGATATCCCTGATTCGGACTAAAATTCTCTAGGAAACTATGAAATCTTTTTAAATATGTATTTGTTTGCGGACGTTTGAAACTGGCGATTACATTCCATGCATTTTCCTCAGGTACAAAAAACCAGGCAGTATAGTCTGTATTTCCTTTTCCATCTGGGACACCCTTCAACAAGAATTTATAGGTTTCACCCGCTTTCCAGAAATATTTACGGTAACTCTGCCCACCGGATCCCTCGTTGCCAAATTCTCCTGTATGCACGTCTTTTCCTTTCTTCAATAAATGGATTTTTTGATCTTCTGGGATACTTTTCGGATCATCCGTATGGAAGGGGCTCCAAACCGAAAAAAGAATACGTCGTTCGGTCTCCGAGTTCACCTGTATCCCGAAGTAGCCCTCTCCAAAACCATTGGCCATAAAATATGAACCGATTTTATCTTCTCCTTTTGGTACAGTTACCTCATTGTAATAATAGCTGACATTCCCTTCACTCGGTATCGTATAATTTAAGTGACAGGAAGGACCACGACGTGACCAATAGTAATAATCAGGATCATTTGAGTAGGTAAGACCTTCAGATGCAGCCTCTCCACTAACGATTAATTCCGTTACATCAGCAAAGGTATCACCCGACTTACTTAATCCTTTTAAATTCACCTGCACGTAGCCAGGTGTTTTGACATCAATAGACAAGGCCGCTGTTTCGGATAGCTCAGTCCCTTTGATATCTAAGGAGCTCTTTTTTCCTAGGGCAGAAATCTCTATTTTAGAGGAATTCCCAGCATCAGCTTTTGCTTTGAGCTTCAATTCAAGGTTTCCGGTTTTCTCTGTTCTGAAATATACCGATGCAATGCTTTGATCACTCGACCACTTCACCAATCCATTGCGCCCTGAAATTTCCGCACCACCATCTTGTCCGGTAGTAATAAAAGCATTGCCCGCGAGCGGAACGGAATAAACTTTCGTAGAGGTCTGCGCATTAACACCTAATGAAAGGCAAGATAAGGCACCTATGAAGAGGTGCTTGATAAAGAATTTTCTTTTCATCTGTTTAATTTTTTTTTCATCTTTTGTCGTTTGGCTTGGCTACTTATGTCGCCTAAGCCGCCAAGGTTTTATAGCAGTTGAAGGATATCAATCCAACTTATTTTCGAACATAAACCGTCCTATATCAATTACATTGATATAAGCGTGAATTTATATTGGTTCCTGAAAAATGTATTACTTTTATGAAGATAAAACTTAGATTGTGATGAAAAGAAACCAAATGTACATCAATCGATTGTGTAAAAAAAACAGTAATAAATCAATGCCTATTCATGTAAGCCGAGTTCGGCAACCATCTTCTGATAATTATTCAGAAAATACTTATAGAGTTTAAACTGTTCTGTTTCTTCATATTCCACCTGTTGCAAGCCGAATTCAGACACGGTATAAATCTCTGCATCTGGATAAGCCAGCAAAATTGGCGAATGGGTAGCAATAATAAATTGAGACTTATTGTTGACCAATTGATTCATTCTCGTTAGTAGCCGAAATTGGCTATTGATGGAAAGTGCTGATTCAGGCTCGTCAAGTAGATACAGTCCACGTCCTGAAAAGCGTTTGTGCATTAAATTAAGAAAACTCTCCCCATGAGAGCATTCATGCAATGAGCCTCCATAATTTGTCTCAAGAGCTCCCAGATCATCTTCAAATATATCATCAACCTCTGTCGCTACATTATAAAAGCTCTCGGCTCGTAAGAAAAACCCATCATTTTCACGAAAAGCTGTTCTTATGACCTGCAGGTCATTAAAAAGTTCGGAATGGGAGTCTTTCGTATGGAAATTAAAGTTTTTAGTTCCTCCTTCGGGATTGAAACCAGCATTAATGGCAATAGCTTCCACCAAGGTGGACTTACCCGAACCATTCTCGCCAATGATAAAGGTTACGGGGGATCTAAAACGCAATTCATTCAAATTCAATATTGAAGCAATATTAAATGGATAAGCTATTCGATCCTCGATTGGTTTTGTATTTCTTATGGAATGAATATAGTGCATAGCAAGTGATCGTAATGAAATACTAAGCTTTCCGAAATGCCTGTACAACGTAATAGATCAGAGGAAAAAAAATAAATCCCAGTGTCAACGGCAGAAACCATTCGCCCAACCCCTCTGAAGTTCCTGCTGAATTTGGAATAGCCTTGAAAGTGATTACACCAAAAATAACTACAACAATAAATTTCAAATACCGTATCATAGACCTTGCGTTCGCATATTGCCGGAAGGCATTTTCTTCAGTTATCCGAACCGGATAGTTAAAAATATGTGGAAATCGATTTAGGATAGTCATCCCTATAAATAGTATTGTGGCAATAATTGGTAAAGCAAAAATAGTTTCTTTCCCACCAAAATTATCCGCATTTCCTGCAGTATTATAATGCACGGGAATAGTTTCGGGGAGTTTATAATAATTTATAGCAACCAGATACCATAACGTGAATAAGGACAGGTAACCAATTAATTCCAATATGATATCGCCGAGCGTCGGTATGAGTTTTATACGTGGTCTTTTTTCCATTTTGAAATTGGTTATCGCTACATTGATTTGGCTAAACAAGATCGAATAAAACTCGATTTTATACTCACTAAGTTAAGAAACATACGGTAACAATACAATGCATAAACCGACGGCTAACTACCTCAATATTCCATTAAAATTGGCCTAATACCTGAACAGTCATTGAGCGTATCCACATTATTCTTTATACAAACCGCAACGGGAATAAAAAAAGTGAAGCGGTTATCCCCTTCACTTTTCCACACAGTGTTAACAACTATGTTGATAACTGTATTTTATAGAGTTTTTACCCATCCCGCTTATTCACATTCTGTTAATACAGCTGTTGAATAAGTCATAAATAACTAAAAACCAACACTCTTTAAATTTAACCCTGTACGCTCATTCAATCCGAACATTAAGTTCATGTTTTGCACAGCTTGTCCAGATGCCCCTTTCAACAAATTATCTGTAGCATTTAAGATTAGCAACTTATTCCCATGTTTCTCCAAATGGATAATACTTTTATTGGTATTTACAACTTGTTTGAGGTCGATATTGCTGCGGCTAACGTGCGTAAATGGATGTGTTGCATAATACGCTTCGTATAACTCGTAAGCTTGTTCCTCCGTTAAATCGGAGTCTACATAAATCGCTGAGAAAATTCCCCTTGCAAAATCACCACGCTGTGGAACGAAATTTATCTTTTCAGCAGCCCGCGCTAACAACGAATCACCAGATGCTGGCAAAAATCCACTTTGTAATTGATCCAAAGACTCCGAAATTTCCTGTAGGTGTTGATGTTCGAAAGACTTGTATGCAGAAAGATTGTTGTTACGCCAAGAGAAGTGCGTGGTCGCACCAGGCTTCTGTCCGGCACCAGTAGATCCGGTCGTTGCATTGACATGAATCTGATTAGGCAATAACCCTTTATTCGCCAATGGCAATAATGCCAATTGAATATTAGTGGCAAAACAACCCGGATTGGCAATATACTGTGCAGATCTGATCGCTTCCTTGTTTAGTTCTGGAAGTCCATATATAAACTGCTGTCCTTGGTATAATGTATTTGCCCGAAGACGATAATCCTGCGAAAGGTCAATAATCTTTACAGCTGATGCTACCGGATTCGCGTCTAAAAACTTACGTGCATCACCATGTCCTACACATAGAAACAAGACGTCAATGTCGCTATGAAAGTCAGAAGAGAAGGTCAGTTCTGTATCACCGAACAGATCATTGTGAACTTCATATAATTTGTTTCCTGCGTTAGATGCACTATTAGCAAACACAATATCTACTTCAGGATGATAAATCAATACCCGCAATAATTCTCCGCCCGTATATCCTGCTGAACCAACGATTCCTACTTTTATCATATTTTCTATTTCGTATTGAGTAGCTAGTATTAAGACTCTACTTCTGTAAGCCTGTGGCTTACAGAAGTATCTTTATTCCTTTATTTTTGATTTACTTTATGCCAGATAATAGTCTGGTTTCCGAAAATTTTCGAGAAACCTTTCACATCATCACCCGTATAGCCTTTATTCATCTCACCGTAGCTACCGAATTTATTGGACATTAAATCGTGCTCCGACTCAATACCAATCACCACAAAACGATAAGGATGTAATTCCACGATCACACGGCCCGTTACAGTGTCTTGTGAAGACTGTAAGAATGCTTCAATATCCCGCATCACAGGATCGTGCATCTGTCCTTCGTGCATATAATTTCCATAGAAAGCAGCGATTTGATCTTTCCAAGATAATTGCCATTTAGTCAGCGTATGTTTTTCCAAGGTGTGGTGTGCCTTAATTAAAATCACTGAAGCTGCAGCTTCAAAACCTACACGACCTTTGATACCAATAATTGTATCACCTACGTGAATATCACGACCGATGCCATAAGGTTGCGCAATTGCTTGCAATTCCTGAATGACTTTCACAGATGCCATTTTCTCTCCGTTTAAGGCAACTGGCTCCCCTTTTTCAAAATCTATCGTGATCTGTTGGGGTTCTGAAGAAGTCACTGGCGTTGGCCATGCTGATTCCGGTAGATATTGATTGGATGTCAATGTTTCTGCTCCACCTACAGAAGTACCCCAAAGACCTTTATTGATCGAATACTTTGCTTTTTCTGCCGAATATTCAACACCATGTTTATTCAAGTATTCTATTTCCGCTTCACGAGATAACTGTAGATCACGGATAGGTGTAATAATTTCAACGCCTGGTATCAAGGTTTGGAAAATCATGTCAAAACGTACCTGGTCATTTCCAGCACCAGTAGAACCATGTGCCACACATTCAGCTCCGATTTTCTTCGCATAGTTTGCAATGGCAGTAGCCTGACATACACGTTCAGCGGATACTGACAATGGGTATGTTGCATTTTTCAACACGTTACCAAAGATCAAGTATTTAATAGTTTCGCGGTAATAGTCTGCTGTTTCGTCAATCGCTGTATGTGATTTCACGCCTAATGCATAAGCACGTGCTTCAATATTCTTCAATTCTTCATCCGAAAAACCACCTGTATTTACGACGACGGAATGAACCTCTAAACCTAAATCTTGCGTCAGATAAATACAACAAAACGAAGTATCTAATCCTCCGCTGAATGCTAAAACTACTTTTTTCATTGAGATAAATTGTTTTTAATGTGGTGAAACGATTATGAACCAATCCGGTTCTATTCAAACCTTAAATTGACCGTTTCATCCCCTGTTCATTATTTATTTTCAATGGCTGCTACGCCAGTTGACATGCTATGTATGATTCTTATTAAAATCCTTTGGCAACTTTATTATGCTTTGGAAAATTGACCGCAATAAACTTATTTGCCGACTTCCAAAACTTTGCCTGTATACGTTTTAATAACGATTGTTTTTGTGTGATTCTTTCCAAACGCTCCTTTGCCTCATGCTTGCGCTGAATCTTTTCTCTCAGTTCACGTTCTTTTTCTTCTGGATCCCAAAGCATAGCGGTACACATGCAGTTCTTACGATCTTTGCTCATTAAAATCTCGTAATTAACACAGCTCTGGCATCCTTTCCAAAATTCGTCATCGGTCGTCAATTCTGAATAAGGTACCGGCTCGTATCCCAGCTCTGAATTAATTTTCATGACAGCAAAACCCGTAGTCAGACCAAATATCTTCGCTTTGGGATATTGCTCACGAGACAAATCAAACACCCTTTTCTTAATGGCCTTTGCCAAACCAACTTTTCGAAATTCGGGATTGACAATAAGTCCTGAATTTGCGACGTAATCACCGTGGCCCCAAGTTTCAATATAGCAAAACCCTGCCCATCGACCGTCTTTATGCAAAGCAATCACTGCTTTACCTTCATTCATTTTCTTGGCAACATACTCTGGTTTACGACGTGCAATACCAGTACCACGAGCCTTTGCAGACTCGAACATTTCGTTGCAAATAACCTCCGCATAGTGCGCATGCTCAGGTTTAGCTGGAATAATTAAAAAATCTGATATAGTCATTGACTTACGACCCTAATAATAAAACAACAACTATTGCTGCGTTTTGTTACTGAATAAATAAAATAATGGATTCAAAAAACCATCGGACAATCATGGTTTTGCTTGGAAAGATTCACTACCTCAAATCAAGCCCGAGGTAGTATGGGTCGTCGGAAGCGTAAAACAGGCATTTCTACGAAAATGAAAGCACAGAAGACCTTTCTCATAAACTTCTCAAAAGTTTGAGTATAAGAATAGTCGTTCTTTTTGCTCTGTTTCATTTTTATTTCTCTGTCAATTGTTTCTGACGATGCAAATGTATAAAAATATTTTTTTCTTTTCCACAATATTATCATGGATTTTTTGCAAAAATTAAAAAATTACAATCAAGCATCAAAACCGCCCTGCAACCTTCATTTTCAAGCAATTAATCAACTATAACTGGGGCATGCCCACACAGTACAACCGATATTAATTTGACAATAAAACTGATAAAGGTTTAAGGCTTTGTCAATTGAAAAGCTGTGTTTTTTCTATGGGTTCGTTATTTTTAGACAAAAACGATACTTTTGTATACATCATTTAGAGGAAAATAGCATGTCACCGAGTTTAATTTTCTATATTATTTTTGCTGTGCCCTATATCATCTTTATGTATTGGCTTGTCAAACAGGACAAACGTAAATATGCTTGGGGGCTTGCAATCATTACCATAGTTGCCATATTGGCGATCTACGTATCGCAGAAAGCAAGCAAAGTTGCGATGGACAACTATCAACAACATCAAATCGATTCTCGAGAAATCGAACGTGAAGAACGTTTACAAAAACAACAGGACAGCATTAATCATGCTCAACAATAAAAAAGCGGCAAAAGCCGCTTTTTTATTGTTGTCATCATATTCTATTTTAGTGGTTGATCCCTTCCAGTTTAAACAGAAAGGCATATTCCATCGCAATTTCTTTCAGATAGTCAAATCTGCCCGAGGCACCTCCATGTCCATAATCCATATCCGTCTTCAAGAGTAAAACGGAATCCCCAGTTTTGACCGTCCGTAATTTCGCAACCCATTTGGCGGGCTCAAAATATTGAACCTGACTATCGTGCAATCCCGTTGTAACCAGTAGATTTGGATATTCTTGCGGTTCGACATTCTCATAAGGTGAATAATTTTTCATATAAAAATAAGCATCGGATTCATTTGGGTTACCCCATTCATCATACTCATTTGTTGTTAATGGTATTGTCTCATCCAACATCGTATTCACAACATCCACAAATGGCACCTGTGCTATAATCCCCTGATATTGCGCCGCTGCAATATTTGCAACTACGCCCATCAGAAGTCCTCCAGCACTGCCTCCTTGCGCATAAAGGTGGTCTGGCGATGTATAACGCTGTTCAATAAGATACTTCCCACAATCCACAAAATCATAAAAAGTATTCATTTTATGCATCATCTTCCCATCCTCATACCACTGACGCCCCATTTCTTCGCCACCACGGATATGTGCCAATGCATATATAAAACCGCGATCCAATAAACTCAAGCGATTGCTGGAAAAACTGGGATCCATAGAGGCTCCATAAGAACCATAGGCATATTGCAATAAAGGAGCCGTGCCATCTAATTGAGTTCCCTCCTTATAAACAAGAGAAATAGGCACCCTTACTCCATCCCTCGCCACGGCGTAGATACGTTCAGTCTTATAGGCATTCTGGTCATAGCCGCCCAAAACTTCCTGTTGTTTCAGCAATGTTTTGCTGCGATCCCCCATATTATACTCATATACGGAACTAGGTGTTACCAATGAAGTATATCCGTAACGCAATTTTTCGGAATTATATTCAACATTTATCCCTGGATATACTGTATAGGCCACCTCTCCAAAATCCAGATAATGCTGCTCTTGGCTGTTCAGGTCATAAATTGCCAACTGTGTCAATCCATCTTTTCGTTCAGCTATTGCCAAAAATGACCTGAATTCCTCAATATCGCTTACGAGGACATCTGGCCGATGGTCTATAAATGTGGTCCAATGTTCCCGATCTGTTTTGTCCAATGGACATTGCATAATTCGGAAATTAATCGCGTCATCATTCGTCAATATTAAAAAACGATCCTGCAAAGGAACTACGGTATAAAGCACATCGTTTCGGCGTGGTTGAAACACCTTAAAATCATTATTGGGAAGATCGGCATCCAACAACCATATTTCGGAGGACAGGGTACCTTCCGAACTGATAATAATGTATTTACCATTTTTTGATTTACCAACTGCGATATAATTTGTGTTATCTTTTTCCTCATACACAGACACATCTGTGGAAACATCGGTTCCCAGTGTATGCCGCATAATTTTTTCACTCAGTAATGTTACTGGGTTCTTGGCTGTATAAAACAGGGTCTGGTTATCATTCCCCCAAATTGCAGCACCTTCGGTATTAACGATCCGATCGGGGTAGATCTCACCTGTCTCTAGATTCTTGATATATACCGTGTATTCCCTTCGGGAAACCGTATCCACACTAAAAGCCAACAAGCGATTGTCAGGACTGATCGAAAAGCCTTTTGCTGCATAATAGGCATAACCTTCTGCGAGATGATCAATATCCAATAATAGCTCTTCGTCAGCATCCAAGGTCCCTTTCTTCCGGCAAAATTTGAAATATTGATTACCTTCCTCTGTTCTACTGTAATAATAGTAACCATTTTTAAAATAGGGTACCGACTCATCTGTTTCCTTGATACGGGATTTCATCTCCCGGAATAAATCTTCCTGAAAAGATTCTGTCTCCTTTAACATCGCGGCAGTATAGGTATTCTCCGCAGTCAGATAGTCGATAACTTCTGCTGATCGTTGTCCTTTTTTGAAATAGTCAATCATCCAGTAATAATCGTCAATGACAGTATCTCCATGAATTTGTCTTTTGCGTGGATGTGCTGCTGCTATCGGGGCCGAAACTTCGGGCCACTGTATATTTTTGTTATGTTGCATATATTAATATGAATGCGCTAAATCTCTTTTTTTGAATAAAAACAAATACGACCTGTACTTTGCTATTCCATCCCCCCAGAACATTGAATTTAATGCATTTCTAGAGAAATAGCAAAAATATATAAACAGGAATAGATTGACTGTAATATCCCCTTCATTTTGAAATATATTATAAGCCGATCTATTCTGTCTCCTTCATTATCTACATAAAAAGTCACTTTTAATAAAAATTAACAATTCAACAGGGCCAATAATACTATATTTGCTACTGTGCTAGGAGAAAATTTTATGAATTTAAAGAAATCACTATATCTGATTGCCTTGGGTGCTTTGCCGATGACCTCGTTTGCTCAGGCTGAGGCTGTTCCTCTGAATTGGTATAACTTAGATTACAACACGGATGGTGTAATGGGTATCAGTACGGAGAAAGCGTATAAAACTTTATTAAAGGGGAAAAAATCAACACCCGTTATTGTCGGTGTATTAGACGGTGGTGTGGATGTTTTCCACGAAGATCTGAAGGATGTCGTTTGGATCAATACAAAAGACAGTGTTTCCAATGGGAAAGATGCTGATGGTAATGGCTATATCAATGACAAATATGGCTGGAACTTTATTGGAAACGCCGATGGAAAAGATGTTCAATTTGACAATCTGGAATTAACAAGGCAATTGCGGATTTTAGATAAAAAATTCGCCCATGTCACCCCAACCACTGAGTTGAATGAAGCAGACAGAAAGGCTTTTTTGGTGTATCAAGAAATGGTGGCAAAATACAAGAATAAGCTCGAAGAAGCCAAAATGGGCCAATTTTCCTATGATGCCCTTAAACGCAACTTGGACGCCGTCGTTCGTGAAATAGGTAAAAAACCAGAGGAAATCACATTGGCCGATCTAGAGAATTTCAACCCAAAATCGAACAATCAACGTATTGCTCTTGGTTATGCAAAAGACGAAATTCAAACGAATGGCTTTGTCAAATTTTTTGATGATATCACCGAGGGGGCGAAGTATTTCAACAATCAAGTTGACTACCATTTAAATAAAGAGTATGACTCCCGTCCCATTATTGGCGACAATTACGAGGATGCTTCTGAACGTCATTACGGAAATGCGGATGTAAAGGGACCTGACGCGCTCCATGGAAGCCATGTTGCGGGTATCATCGCTGCTAAACGCAACAATAATATTGGTATAAACGGTGTTGCAGACAATGTCAAGATACTGACAGTACGCTTAGTACCGGATGGCGATGAACGGGACAAAGATGTCGCAAATGCGATCCGTTATGCAGTAGATAATGGAGCGAAAGTGCTCAACATGAGCTTCGGAAAAAGCTATTCACACAACAAGCAGACCGTGGATGATGCTGTTAAGTACGCTGAATCCAAAGATGTCTTACTGGTACATGCTGCTGGAAATGATAGTGAGGATAATGATGTGGAACCCAATTTTCCAATGAAATACTATACGAATGCGAAGGGGGACACCACAGGAATAGCAAATAACTGGATCACTGTTGGCGCAAGTGGTTTACACCCGGACAACGAACTTCTGGCAGATTTTTCCAATTATGGCAAAAAAACAGTTGATGTTTTTGCTCCCGGGGTTCGGATTAATTCCACTATTCCAGATTCAAAATATAAAGAAGAACAAGGTACGAGTATGGCTGCCCCTGTCGTTGCGGGACTAGCAGCTATGATACGATCATATTACCCCAACCTTTCTGCAGCAGAAACCAAGCAGATCATTCTAGAATCTGTTGTAAAACCGGAACAAACGGTCCAGGTAAAAATTAGTGAAGAGGCTACAAAAACAGTCAGATTTGCGGATATTTCTGTAACTGGAGGGATTGTCAATGCATATAACGCCATCATAAAGGCCGAAGAATTTAGTAGTAAAAAGAAAAAATAAATAATATTCTCATTTTTTGTATACCAAAATCATCTTTTGTCCGTTTAATTAATTAACTTACAGGGACAAAACTTAAGATGCTTATGGTAGAAAACTTTACCCAATCAGAAAACGAAGTTCAAAATTTACTAACCCAAAACGAAAAGGTAATGACTGATGAGGATATAGAAAATGAATTGAAGCTTCAATTACCCAAAATGTTGCTTAATCCAAGCAAGAAATGTATTGCGAATATCATGACATATTCCAAACAAATGGAAAAAAGAAAGGCCTAATCTTGAGATTAGGCCTTATTTATTGGAATACAAACGCCCTGCGCCAAGTCGACAAATAATGTCTCAGCACTCCTAAAACAAGCGATGGGCCTCTCGTTATGCAAACGACTATCACAATCTATTTATACTGTAAAAAATAAATTTGATAAGCACTGAGTAAGCTGCAAGTTTTCTTTTTTAATGGAAATTTTGGCTAGTTTTGGAATGATGTTAAAACAAGAACGATACAAGGCTTTTGTGGAATATTTCTCCAAAAATAATCCCGATGCGCAGACAGAGCTCGACTATAGTAATCCTTATGAATTACTTGTGGCTGTTATCCTATCTGCCCAATGCACAGACAAGAGAATTAATCAGGTTACGCCAAAGCTATTTGAACGTTACCCGGATGCACATACTTTAGCAGCTTCTAGCGTCGATGAAGTATTTAGTTATATCCGCTCGGTAAGCTATCCCAATAACAAAGCCAAGCATCTGGTAGGAATGGCACGAATGCTTATTGAAAAATTTAACAATATCGTGCCTGAGCAGATTGAAGATTTGGTCAAGCTCCCTGGCGTAGGTAGAAAAACGGCCAATGTCATTTCGTCTGTGGTATATCATAACCCTGCGATGGCCGTCGATACCCATGTATTCCGTGTGGCTAACCGACTTGGCTTAACCTACCGTGCAACAACGCCATTGGCTGTAGAGAAACAATTAGTCAAAAATCTCCCGAAAGAAACCATTGCTGTTGCGCACCATTGGTTGATCTTACATGGACGATATATTTGTCTAGCCCGAAAACCACTCTGCGAAAAATGCCCGATTACCTACATGTGTAAATACTTTGAGAAAACCCATCACATAAAGAGTGCTCCAAGCGCGACAGAAATAAAAAACTAATTTTTTTAGTGAAAATATTTGGTTTATTATTTTTTATTTTTAATTTTGATAAATATATACTAAAAATATGAGCAACACAGATAAGTTAAAAGCGTTACAGCTGACGTTAGATAAATTGGAAAAGAGCTTTGGAAAAGGTTCGATTATGAAATTAGGAGATACAGCTGTTGAGCCTATCGAGGCGATTTCTACAGGATCCTTAGGATTGGATATTGCTTTGGGAATTGGCGGTGTTCCAAAAGGACGTATCATTGAAATATATGGACCTGAATCTTCGGGTAAAACGACATTAGCAACACACATTGTCGCTGAAGCACAGAAAAAAGGTGGTATTGCAGCAATTATTGATGCGGAACACGCTTTTGACAAATATTATGCACAAAAGCTTGGTGTTGATGTTGAGAACCTATTAATTTCTCAGCCAGATAATGGTGAACAAGGTTTAGAAATTGCAGACAATTTAATTCGCTCAGGTGCCATTGATGTTATCGTCATTGACTCTGTAGCTGCATTAGTACCTAAAGGTGAGATTGAAGGTGAAATGGGTGATTCAAAAATGGGTCTTCAAGCCCGTTTAATGTCTCAAGCATTACGTAAATTGACCGGAACAATTTCCAAAACAAACTGTTGTTGTATTTTCATCAACCAATTACGTGAAAAAATTGGTGTGATGTTCGGTAACCCAGAAACAACAACTGGTGGTAACGCATTGAAGTTCTATGCTTCTGTACGTTTGGATATCCGTCGTACATCACAGATTAAAGATTCTGACGAGGTATCTGGTAACCGTGTAAAAGTGAAAATTGTAAAAAATAAAGTAGCACCTCCATTCCGTATCGCGGAGTTTGATATCATCTTTGGTGAAGGTATCTCAAAAGTCGGTGAAATCATTGACTTAGGTGTTGAATATGGCATCATCAAAAAAGCGGGTTCTTGGTTTAGCTATGGTGAAACCAAATTAGGACAAGGTAGAGATGCTGTAAAAGCCCTATTGTTTGACAATCCAGATCTAATGGATGAACTTGAGGCAAAAATCCGTACTGAAGTAACAGGAGAAGATCCGATGCTTCATGTAGAGGAAAATGAAGACTAGTTGCTGTAAAAATTAGTATAATGTAGGTAGCCATCCTTTTTGGGATGGCTATTTTTATTTTGTTTAAATGATTATTTTGTTACATGTCCAAAGTTTTGAGTTTGTACCCTAAGATTTTAGTATTTTTAGCGGAGCGAACATAAATCGCTGACTTCATTCTAAACTTAACTTTGAAAAATGAACCGTAAGCTAATTGCATTTCTTTTGATCCTTTTTGGATCAGTATTCCATCTCAGTGCACAAAAAATCCGCGTACTTTCCTTCAATATTCATCATGGGAATCCACCCTCAGAAAAGGAATCTGTTGTCAATCTCGATACCATCGCCCAAATTATTAAAAACAGTAATGCAGACCTAGTCGGATTGCAAGAAATTGATGTCAACCTAGGGCGCTCCTACAACGAGGATCAAGCCAAAAGATTAGCTGAGCTAACAGGAATGCACTACATTTTTTCAAAAGGAATAGACCTTGAAAAAGGTGAATATGGCACAGCAATATTATCGAAACATCCGATAGAACGTGTAGAAAAACATTTTCTACCTTCTCCCGTCGAAAGTGAACGTCGAAGCTTATCCATTGTTGAAGTGCGGGTCAACAATAAGAAGATCTTATTTGCGAACACCCACCTGGACCTAAAAGACAAAAACAAAATCGCACAGGCAAAGTTCATTACATCCCGTTTCAAAAATGAAAAGCTACCAACGATTCTCGTCGGCGATTTAAACTCCGAACCCACTGATCCTGCAATCAAAGAGCTTGGTATGTTATTTACAAAAACGACTAGCCAAAATGGCCTAACCTTTCCACAAGATAAGCCTAATACCGAAATAGACTATATTATGGTCAATACGTCATCACATCCAAAATTCTTCAACCATCATGTCCTTGAAGAAAAGTATGCGAGCGACCATCGACCATTATATGTTGAAATCGAAATTAAATAACCCATTATGAATTTTAATAGAAGAAGATTTTTAGAAGCGCTAGCACTGGCCGGAATTACATTACCCAATATCAGCGTCGCTAAAGAAAAAGAGACAGAAAATCTAGAAGGAGATTTTAGTTTTATAGTACCTGCATATTTACAGAATCAGACAGAGAAAGGCATCAGCATCTTTACGATCTTGAGCAAACCTGCTCTAGCTTGGTTGGAAATCCTTGACAATGCAGGTAATGTACAGCAAACCATCCATCAATCCGAAGATGGTATGATTAATGCAAATACAGATTTCTTTCATTTTACTGTCGAAGAGGCTCCCCGATCATTCCGCTATCGCATCAAAGCAAAAGAAATTCAAAAATTCGATCCTTATAAGATTGTCTATGCGCAAGAAATCGAAACCCCAATCTTTGAGGCCAAGCTGGCAAAAAATAATCAAGAACAAATTCGTTGCCTGGTCTATAATGATGTCCATGAAGAAAAAAGTAGTTATCGTGATCTTGTACCCAATCAAGACACCTCAATCTATGATTTCTTTGTCTTGAATGGAGACTCTTTTCATTATGTGAGCAATCAGGAGGACATTACAGAAAAACTACTGAAGCCTATCGAATTCATTGCGACAAGCAAACCTTTCATTATGAACCGTGGGAACCATGAAACGAGAGGTTCCTTTGCCCGCAATTTCAAACGGTATTTCGGTTATCCCAACAATAAATACTATCAAGCTTTCAAAAGGGGACCTATTTTTTGGATTATGCTGGACAGTGGTGAGGATAAACCAGACAGCCATGAAGTGTATGCTGGCACCGTAGATTACGACAATTACAGAAAAGAACAGGCGAAGTGGCTGGAAACGGTATTACAATCTAAAGAAAGAAAGTCTGCCCAACATACGGTGGTTATCAGCCATATCCCAATATTCCATTCAGATGAATGGCATGGCACATTGCATAACCGGGAATGCTTCCACCCTTTGTTTCAGAAATATAAAATAGATGCAATGGTCTCGGGCCATACACATCAATATGGATACTATCCGGCAGATAAAGACCACAATTATCCTGTATTTATAGGCGGTGGTCCAAAAGCTGGAAAAAGGACCATTATCGATATTTCGGGATCTGCCAAATCACTGGCTATTCGAATGACCCGAGACGATGGAACCGAACTCGGACAATTTAAAAAATAATAAAGGCACTCCACATAGCGGAGTGCCTTTATTATGTTGAATGTATCCGTTATCGTCGATAGCGCTTGCAACCAAGCTATGGCTACCGTCCGTGCAGGAGATAATTCGATTTATTTTATTCGCCTTTTTCTAAGAAAGGGTATCTGTAATCCGTATCCGGATTGAACGTTTCTTTGATTGTACGTGGAGATACCCAACGCAACAAGTTGATCATAGATCCAGCTTTGTCGTTTGTACCTGAGCCTCTCGCACCACCAAATGGTTGTTGACCTACCACAGCACCAGTACATTTATCATTCACATAGAAGTTACCCGCAGCATGTCTTAATTTATCTGTAGCTAAATTAATGGCATAGCGGTCTTGTGCGATAATTGAACCAGTCAATGCATAGATCGAAGTTGTATCAACGATATCTAATGTTTCTTCGAACTTAGCGTCTTCATAAACGTATACGGTCAATACTGGACCAAACAATTCTTCAACCATTGTTTCGTAATCCGGTTTTGAAGCTTCAATGATCGTTGGGTGAATGAAATAGCCTTTAGACTTATCATAAGTACCACCAACTACGATGTCAGCCTCGTTGGATTCTTTCGCACGGTCGATGTATTTCGCTAATTTATCAAATGATTTCTCGTCGATAACTGCATTGAAAAAATTTGTAAAATCTTCAGTTCCACCAATTGTAAATGACTTCACATCTGTTGTCATAGACTCCTTCAATGCTGGCCACAATGATTTAGGAATATATGCACGTGAGGCTGCTGAACATTTTTGACCTTGGTATTCAAATGCTCCACGAACCAAAGCTGTATTTGCCGCTTTTAGATCAGCTGAAGGGTGTACAACAATAAAATCTTTACCGCCTGTCTCACCGACGATACGTGGATAAGTTTTATAACGATGAATATTGTCACCGATAGTTTTCCAGATATCTTGGAATACACCTGTTGAACCAGTAAAGTGGATACCAGCGAAATCAGGGTGTTGGAAAATCACATCACCAGCATCTGGTCCCGAAACATACACTAAATTGATAACACCATCCGGAAGTCCAGCTTCACGGAAGATTTTCATCAGTACGTTTGCTGAGTAGATCTGCGTATTAGATGGTTTCCATACAACGACATTTCCCATCATAGCAACACATGAAGGTAAGTTACCTGCAATAGCTGTAAAATTGAATGGCGTCAATGCAAACACAAAGCCTTCTAGAGGACGTTGTTCTACACGGTTCCATACACCTTTTCCAGATACAGGAGGTTGTTGCTTATAGATTTCGCTCATGTATTGCACGTTGAAACGCAAGAAATCTATAATCTCACAAGCTGAGTCAATTTCCGCTTGATACGGGTTCTTCGATTGACCCAACATTGTCGCAGCATTTAACTCATAACGGTATTTTCCTGAAATCAATTCAGCTGCTTTCAAGAATATCGCCGCACGATCTTCCCATGCTAGATTTTCCCAATCCTTTTTAGCTGCCAAAGCAGCATTGATTGCATCTGTTACATGAGATTTCTCACCTTGATTGTATTGACCTAAAATATGTTGGTGGTCATGTGGAGGAGCTAGGTTTACTTTTTTAGAAGTAGTTATTTCTTTACCACCAATATACATTGGGATATCGATTTGTTTCGAACGTGCTTCATCAATTGCTGCTTTCAACAACTTACGTTCTTTCGTTCCGACAGCGTAAGTATACACCGGTTCATTTGCAGGAACAGGAACTGTAAAAAATCCTTTAGACATATTACAATTATTTATTTTTCAACTTATTAGCACCACACTAAATGGTGCCAACATGAGTAAAATTACCTTAAATTTTATGAATACCCAAAGTTACTCTCCCTCTTTGAGCACCTTGGAAAAGATACGTTTAAATTTTTCCAATTTCGGTTTAATAACCAATTGACAATATGGTTCCTTCCCATTTAACCTATAATAGTCTTGATGATAGTCCTCTGCGGGATAAAAGACAGCTGCTGGTACCACCTCTGTTACGATCGGTTCGTTGTATACTTTCTCCTTATTTAGAGCCGCGATATAAAACTGTACTTTATCCAACTGCTCCTTGCTATGGACAAATATGGCTGAGCGGTATTGTGTCCCTACATCATCCCCCTGACGGTTGAGTTGTGTAGGGTCATGCGCGACAAAAAAGGCTTCCAATAATTTATCGTAACTGATCACTTTCGGATCATAAATAATATTGGTTGCCTCAGCATGCCCCGTATTACCTGTACAGACCTGAGCATAGCTGGGATTGGCTACCCATCCACCTGTATAGCCAGAAACAACTTTCTGTACCCCTTTCAACTCCTTAAACTGTGCTTCAGTACACCAAAAACAACCTGCAGCAAATGTGGCCGTATCCAAGCTCCCTACACTTTTTGCTGGTAGTTTAGAAAAGTCCGATTTCGCGGCCTTCGGCTCTTGAGCTCGACAAGAACTCAACAAAAAAATAACTGCAAAAATTATAATAATATCTTTCATGGACATATCATTACTTTGTGGATTGATAGGGGATCCTGATCGTCAGTGATTCGTCTAAGAGTCTATACTTCATATATCCGGATTAATATATTCGGCAACAAATTGCAAAAACACCTACTGTTTTGACCCTGTATCCCATAAAACAAAGAAGCGACAATAAATTCATATTGTCGCTTCCATTTGTACCTATCAAAATGGTCAATTATTTTGCGGCAGCGTAATTTTGTGCTACTGCATCCCAATTGATAACATTAAAGATTTCCTCCAAATAAGCTGGACGTTTATTTTGGAATTTCAAGTAGTACGCATGTTCCCAAACGTCAATACCCAAAACTGGTGTTCCTTTTACTTCCGCAACATCCATCAATGGATTGTCTTGATTAGGCGTAGAAGTTACCGCTAATTTACCATCAGCTCCTACGATCAACCATGCCCAGCCTGATCCAAAACGCGTAGCACCAGCAGCTTGAAGTTGTTTTTTTAACTCATCAAAAGAACCGAAAGTTGCATTGATTGCATCTGCCAATTCACCTGTTGGAGCTCCACCAGCATTTGGACCTAAAACTTTCCAAAACAAAGAGTGGTTGAAATGACCACCACCATTGTTGCGAACAGCTGCTGAATATTTGCTCACATTCTTGATGATATCTAATAAAGATAAGTTCTCTGCATCTGTTCCTGCGATTGCTTTATTTAAGTTGTCCACGTATGCCTGATGGTGTCTGTCATGGTGGATTTCCATTGTAGTCTTGTCAATATGTGGTTCTAATGCGTCGGCTGCGTATGGTAACGCTTCTAATTCAAATGCCATATCTATTTTAATTTAAATGTTTATTACTTCGTTTTTATATACAAATATAACACAATATAGCCTGTTATGTTTTTATGTGTTACAATAAATTCAATATTTCGTTAGCGTTTTTGACGAAAAAATGATTTTACCAAATCGGCACATTCTTCTTGCAAAACACCTTGCGTAACGACGGTCTTCGGATGTAAAATCTTATCATGAAAATGGGAATAACCGCGCTTTTCATCCTTCGCACCGTAGACAATTTTACTGATATGTGTCCAATATGCTGCCCCAGCACACATGATGCAAGGTTCAATAGTCACATATAATGTGCAATCGTCCAGATATTTCCCGCCAAGATAATTTGCTGCTGCTGTAAAGGCCTGCATTTCGGCATGAGCTGTTACATCATTCAAGCGTTGTGTGAGATTATGCCCTTTACCGATAATACGTCCTTTATGCACGATAACAGCACCAATTGGAACCTCTCCTTCTTCGAAAGCTTTCTTTGCTTCATTTAATGCCATGCGCATAAATGATTCATCGCTATCGATTAATTGTGTTCCTTCAAAATCTATAAATGTCATGCCACAAACTTAACTAAGTTTCGATCCATTTGGTAATTTTCTGTCAACAGAAGTCAAAATAATATCACCATTCGCATCAGCGAATCCAGTCACCAGACACTCAGAAAAAAAATTAGCGATCTGCTTCTTTGGGAAATTCACGACTGCAACAACCTGTTTCCCGATCAGTTCTTCCTTACTATAATGTACTGTAATCTGGGCACTACTTTGCAATATTCCAATTTCACTTCCAAAATCAAGTTTCAATTGGTAAGCTGGCTTTTTAGCTTTCGGAAAATCCTGTACCTCCAAAATAGTTCCTACACGTAAATCTAATTTTTCGAAATCCGCCCAACTAATGGTGTCATTCATAATCTATTGCTATCGATGTTCTGAATTTCTTTACCAATTGTAAATATAATATAAGAGGGTTTGCGTTTTAAACGCGAAGAGAGCTTATGGATCAATTTGTCTTCCTCGCCTGCTTGAAAAGCTAGATCCTCATCGCTTAGATGGTTATACTTGCGACGGAGTTTTTCTTTCGCAACCTGCCATTGTTCTTCGTTAATTTTCAGCATAACTATGATTTAGGTATAAAATTTGTATATCTTTACCAAACTTGTGAAAGTTTGTTTTAAAGATACAATTTATACATAAATAAAAGATTATGAAAAAGATTTTACCAGCATTACTCTTGATTTGTGGTAGCGTAGCAACGGCTCAAGCGCAGCTTTTGCCTGGATTTGAGGTCGGTTTAAAAGGAGGCTTGAATTTTTCTAAGCTTAAAAGCGATGGCAAATATTTCAATTCGGACACAAAAGCAGGTTACCAAGCAGGTCTTTATGGACGTGTTGGTGTATTGGGATTCCATATTCAGCCGGAGGTCTATTTAACAGGTAAAAACACGACTGTAAAAGCAGAAAATGGAGAAACGACTGATGTTAAGTTTACTACAGTCGATGTTCCTGTATTATTGGGCAAACGTTTTGGTTTAGGTCCAATTGGAGCAAGAATTCAAACTGGTCCAATCTTCTCGTTTAAAGTAGACGATAAACAGGACAAAGTCATTGACCAATTGAATCCAAATAACTATAAGAAAAGTGGCACAGCTTGGGCATTTGGTGTCGGTGCTGATATTTCAAGCTTACGCGTAGATGTACGTTACGAGATGGGCTTGAACAAGGTCAACAATGAGAGTCAGGCAAATCCAAAAATCAACATGTGGAGTATTGGTTTAGGCTATAGATTATTCAGTATTCTATAGTACATTAACCCGAGTATATATACCTTTAAAAAGTCCGTTTTTATCCAAAACGGACTTTTTATTTTAAGAAACTTTAGAACCGTTCTAAATTATTCCTTTTTCTTGTCAAAATGGTATCATATTTAATAGCAAATAGTAGATTTGCCTAATTAAAATTAAATTACAAGGATAATGAGTAAATCAAAGCCAGTTTTCAGTTCTTCGATTGGGAAGAAGCTAATCATGAGCTTAACAGGAATCTTCCTATGTTTATTCCTAGTTGTTCACTTGGTTGGTAACTTGCAATTATTTAAAGATGATGCGGGTCTAGCGTTCAACAAATACGCTTATTTCATGACTCACTTTACACCAATCAAAGTTGTTTCTTACTTATTGTACGCTTCGGTCATCGTTCACGTCATCTACGCCATTACATTGTCGATGAAAAACAAAGCCGCCCGTCCTATTGGTTATGCCAAATATGATGGTCAAGCAAACAGTAAATGGAATTCACGTAACATGGGTATCTTAGGTACTGTCATTTTAGTATTCTTAGCTACGCACATGTCTAATTTTTGGTGGAAGTTTCACAATGATGAAGTACCGTACATCGAATACCGTACTGATTTGGCAACTGGACAAACAACAGCTAGAGAACTTCAAGCTTCTGAATTCCACGACTACCAAGAAACGGTAGAAAACAACGTTCAAATCTTAAAAGCAAGAGATTTGTACAAACAAGTTGACTTTGCCTTCAAAAATGTAGCTTTAGTCGCTTTATATCTTGTTGCGATGGCAGCTTTGGCATTCCACTTAATTCATGGTTTCCAATCTGCATTCCAAACTTTAGGTTTCAACCACAGAAGATATATTGGAATTATTAGAGCAATCGGAGTTTGGGTATTTGGGGTATTAATTCCAATTGGCTTTGCAATAATGCCATTGTTTTTCTTCTTTAAATAATTCAGAATCTTTTAAGATGGGGCTTAGGCCTTATCGATCAATATAAAATTAAGAGATATGTTAGATTCAAAAGTACCAGCGGGCCCATTAGCCCAAAAGTGGTCAAATCATAAATTTAATCTTAAGTTGGTTAACCCTGCTAACAAACGTAAATTTACCGTTATCGTTGTTGGTACAGGACTTGCTGGTGCATCTGCAGCAGCATCTTTAGCTGAGTTAGGATATAATGTAATTACCTTCTGTTACCAAGATTCACCTCGTCGTGCGCACTCAATTGCGGCGCAAGGTGGTATTAATGCGGCAAAGAGCTACCAAAATGACGGTGACTCTGTGTTCCGTTTATTCTACGATACAATCAAAGGTGGTGACTACCGTTCACGTGAAGCAAACGTTTACCGTTTGGCCGAAGTATCTGTAAACATCATCGACCAATGTGTTGCGCAAGGTGTTCCTTTTGCACGTGAATATGGTGGTTTATTGGACAACCGTTCTTTCGGTGGTGCTCAGGTAAGCCGTACGTTCTATGCGCGTGGTCAAACTGGACAACAATTGTTGTTAGGTGCATATTCAGCATTGAACCGTCAAATCAAAAAAGGAAAAGTAAAATCATATACTCGTCATGAGATGTTGGATTTGGTCATGATCGATGGTCATGCCAAAGGTATCGTAACTCGTGACCTCGTATCAGGTAAAGTTGAAACACATGCAGCACATGCTGTATTGATGTGTACTGGTGGTTATGGTAACGTATTCTTCTTGTCTACAAATGCAATGGGATGTAACGTTACAGCAGCTTGGAGAGCGCACAAACGTGGTGCTTACTTCGCTAACCCTTGTTACACTCAAATCCACCCAACTTGTATTCCTGTAACTGGAGATCACCAGTCTAAATTGACGTTGATGTCAGAGTCATTACGTAACGATGGTCGTGTATGGGTTCCTAAGACTCAAGAAATGGCTGAAAGATTACGTAAAGGTGAAATCAAAGCCAACGACATCAAAGAAGATGACAGAGATTATTTCTTGGAACGTAAATACCCTTCATTTGGTAACTTAGTGCCTCGTGACGTAGCATCACGTAATGCAAAAGAAGCTGTTGATGATGGTCGCGGTGTTGGTAAAACTGGCTTCGCCGTATTCTTGGATTTTAAAGAAGCTATCGGTCGTCTAGGCGAAGATGCAGTCCGTGCTAAATACGGTAACTTATTTGACATGTACTACCAAATCACTGACGAGAACCCTTACAAACAACCAATGCGTATCTACCCTGCTGTTCACTATACAATGGGTGGTGTATGGGTTGACTACAACTTGATGACGACAATCCCAGGTTTGTATGCTTTAGGTGAGTGTAACTTCTCTGACCACGGTGCAAACCGCTTAGGTGCTTCGGCATTGATGCAAGGTCTTGCTGATGGTTATTTCGTGATCCCTTACACTGTAGGTGATTACTTAGCTAAACTAGGTTCTTTCGCACCAGTAGATCACAACCATCCTGCTTTCGAATCTACGCGTAAAGAGGTTGAAGATAAAATCAACAAATTGTTATCTCTAAACGGTACGCAAACTGTCGATGATATCCACAAAAAATTAGGTCTCATCATGTGGGAATACTGTGGAATGGCACGTACTGCTGAAGGATTACAGAAAGCACAAGGTTTGATCCAAGAGTTGAAAAAAGAATTCTGGACTAATGTTAGAGTTCTTGGAGAGAATGAAGAACTAAATCTTTCTTTAGAGAAAGCTGGCCGTGTAGCTGACTTCTTGGAATTGGGTGAATTAATGGTTGTTGACGCATTACAACGCGCTGAGTCTTGTGGTGGTCACTTCCGTCTGGAAAGCCAAACTGAAGAAGGTGAAGCAAAACGTAATGACGAGGAATTCGCGTATGTATCTGCTTGGGAATACAAAGGAGACAATGTACCTGAGGAATTACACAAGGAAGACTTGGTATTCGAAAACGTTCAGTTAACACAAAGAAGTTATAAATAAGAAGGAAAATTATCATGGCACAACATATGAATTTAACGCTGAAAGTTTGGCGTCAAAAAAATGATAAAGATAAAGGTCAATTTGTAACTTATCAGGCAAACGACATCGCTGATGATATGTCTTTCCTAGAGATGCTTGATATTGTGAATGAGGAATTGACACGTAAAGGTGAAGACCCTGTATATTTCGATCACGACTGTCGTGAAGGTATCTGCGGGATGTGTTCATTAGTAATCAACGGTCGCCCTCATGGTCCTAAAGAAGGTACAACAACATGTCAATTGCACATGCGTAGCTTCCACGATGGACAAACGATCGTAATCGAGCCTTGGAGAGCTGCTGCATTCCCAGTATTGAAAGACCTTGCTGTTGATCGTACTGCTTTTGACCGCATTCAACAAGCTGGTGGATATGTGAATATCAATACAGGTGGTGTCCCTGATGCCAATGTCATTCCTATTCCGAAACGTATCGCTGACGAAGCTTTCGAATCTGCTACTTGTATCGGTTGTGGTGCTTGTGTTGCAGCTTGTAAAAATGCTTCTGCAATGTTATTCGTATCCGCTAAAGTATCTCAATTTGCATTATTACCGCAAGGTCAAACTGAGCGTTACGAACGTGCACAAGCAATGGTAGATCAAATGGATGCTGAAGGATTCGGTAACTGTACCAATACTGGTGCTTGTGAAGCTGAATGTCCAGTAGGTATTAAATTAACTAATATCGCGCGTTTAAACCGCGAGTACTTGACTGCGAAAATTTTCAAACAGGAAGAACCGCACGCTTAAGCATTTTAGAATAAAATAATATAAAAGTCCTTGTCCTGAGAAAGCAAGGACTTTTTTTTATATTTACAATAATGTAAATTGACGCACGTGAATTCTGGTATAAAAATTCGTTTACTTCTACTGATCTTAACACTATGCTTTATAGGAACAGCTATCACCATCAAAGAATCTGTTACAAATAAGGAAATACTCGACATTGATACCAAATCTCTCAATGATTATGTCGCCAAACAGGAGAAAAAAGTAGATCGTCTTTTTAAGGATTCCTTGCTTCTCAAAACATTTAAGAATTATGATCAATATCCTATTGCTGTCTATCAAGCTTTTGAAAGGTATAAAAATGATGAAAAGGTCTATTTATTCTTATTTAAGGATCATGAACCAAAAATGTGGAGTACACATTTATTTGTCCCCATCACAGATCAGGGCTTTTTGGAAAAGTCAAATTTTGTACAGGACGATAATCGTTCCTATGTCGTTCGTAAGAAAACAATCGGAAATATAAGCATACTTGCGTATATACTTGTTAAGCCTTATACCAATAACAATAATCCATATTTAAACTCTTCTTTACGACGAAATTTCTTCGATACGCGGAACATTGATATTGCGTCCTATACAGATACAGTAGCAATCAAAAACATCTATAGTAACGAGGGATCCTACCTCTTTTCGGTGAAGCTCAAAGAAGGAGACCACGAAAATATCTATACCATCCTGCAGTTCTTTTGCTGGTTGCTGGCTTGGATTGCACTGTTGATATTCTTCAATAGTCTCTGTCTACACATGGCCAAGACCAAAAGAGCCTGGTGGGCAATAGCACTACTCGCGGCTGTATTTATCCTTGTTAAATTTGCGGATCTAAAATGGAATCTACTCTCCGAAAATGCTACATTCGCCATATTTGATTCACGCAACTATGCCTACAATAGCTTCTTCCCTAATATCTGGTCCGTTTTATCAACCACAATATTGATTCTCTGGCTCATACTATTTATCTATTCTATCCGAAAAGAACTCAATTTCGATAAAATAAAAAACATTCGGTTCTTCAAACTCCCTATCGCGATTGCGTTTGTATTGAGTATTTATTTATCCTTTGCATTTTTATATGATATCGCCGGGACATTAATCACCCATTCAAATAATATCTATTTTGACTTCACCAAACTTGTTGATCTGCATTTCCTGAGCTGGGTAGACCTTGGCATTGTAGGCATGGGGATTCTAGCATTAAATATCTACATAGATCTGGTGTTGTTCATTCTTAAAAAATTAGAACTAAAGCCCACTCAACTATTAAATATTCAATTAGCCAGTGTCATCTTTGTCATTCTCATTATTTCGATCTACATTGAGAAGAACAGTTTGGTCAATCTGCTTTTGGCACTAATTATTCTGATCAAATCCTTTGGTGAGAAATATTTCGACAGGCATATATTGACCAACTATATCGCCGTTTTGATCCTCTGGGCGATCATAAGTACAATTACGCATGCACGCTTCTACCAAGAGCGGGATCTTATCGATATGAAGATCTTGTTGAACAATCTGCAGTCAGAAGATGACTTAAACGCTGTTTCATTGTTTTCGGATATCGAGAGTGGCATCTCTAATGACAAGGAATTAAAACATCTCTTTAACATCAGTCTCCCCAATACCAATACAGAGGGAATCAATGACTTCATTAAGAAAAAATACTTTAGCGGATACCTTTCGAAATATGAATTTAAGGCGTATTACTATGATCAAAATAATATTCCATTAAACCCGAACAGTCAAAACAGAATTAATGAATATCGGGAGAAAGTAATCAACAAGTCAATAAAGGTTACTCAAAATTTCTACCGTGCCAGTGCTGAACTCGGAACTCATGAATACTTTTCGATCATTCCGGTGACGATCGATCAAAACAGGATCGTTAATGTGATCATCAATCTATCCAATAAGGATTTCAGCTACACAGTACCCTATCCTGAGATATTAACAGATATGCGAATCAATAATTCGCAATATTACAATAAAGGAGAGTATTCGATTGCCCTATATAAAGGCGGTTCACTGGTTACACAATTTGGAAAATATACCTATGAAAATAACCTTCGGGGATTAAAAGGGGCACCCGGGCAATACATTGAAGTATTGGACCGGGACTCATACCTGCATATGGCTTATGTTGCCAATACCTTTTCGACCTATATCATTAGCAAGCAGAAGCCTTCTTTCTGGGACTATGTCGCCACAACTTCTTTCCTATTTTTGGTATTTTTCATGATTTTCATGATTTTCCATTATGCAGCGTCGTTTTATATCTTTCTCAAGAATACAAAACTCACGTTCCGTAACCTAAAATATCAGTTCTATAAGATCATAAACAAAATACAGTATTCCACACGTATCCAGACCTCGATTATTTCTTCGGTTATATTAGCCATTCTGATATCAGCCGTCATTTCATATATCAGCATCAATAAACAGCTCTACAATAACAACAGGAATAGTAAAGAGCGTTTCATCATCGAACTGGGCAAACGGCTGGAAAATATGTTAACCTCTACCGAGGAAATCCCTAATGAAGACCAGCTTACCAATATTTTAAAGACTTTATCCGAGACGATATCGAAGGACTTCAATTTGTATTCAAAATCTGGCAAATTATTATATAGCTCCCAGCGTAGAATTTATGATCTGGAGCTGTTCTCCACTTTTATTAATCCCGCAGCACTCAAAAATCTCTCCCTGCTTAAAAAATCAGAAACAATAGAGGATGAGCGTATCGGAACATTCCAGTTTGAGACGAGTTATGCAACAATAAGGGACAAGGATTATAGCACGTTAGCCTATATCGGCATTCCGAATTTTTCCCTCCAAAAGGAAGAGAATATTAATAAAAACTTACTATTAAACACCATTGTCAATATTTATTCTCTAATTATCATTGGTTTCGGCTTTTATGCGACTTTTGTAGCCAATAGTGTGACCAATCCGCTTAGTATAATCAGTAAAAAAATATCTCAATTACGATTGGGACAACCCAATGAACCTTTATTCTGGCAGCGAAATGACGAAATAGGGACCTTGATCAAAGAGTACAACCTCATGATCATAAAGCTGGAAGACTATGCCAATAAAATAAAGGATACTGAGCGTGAATCGACCTGGCGGGAAATGGCACAACAGATTGCCCATGAGATCAAAAATCCGTTAACACCGATGAAATTAGGTATACAGCAGCTTAGAAGATCATATAAAGATGATGATCCTAAATTTCCTGATCGTTTCAATAAATTTTCAACTTCATTTATTGAACAAATAGATGCCTTAACACAAATTGCCTCAGAGTTTTCCCACTTTGCAAAATTTCCAACGACTGTGATGGAAAATATCAATATTGTGGAGAAAATAACGAAGTCGATATCGGTATACAATAATACGCCAAATGTCAGTATCCGATTAATAAACAATGCTGATCAAAAAACATTGATTGTTAAAGCAGATGGAAACGAGTTATTACGGACCTTCAATAATTTGATAAAAAACGCCATTGAAGGGGGGTATGGACGAAAAAACATGAAGATAGAGATCTCTATCGAACGATACTCTGACAAGTTCGTCAAAATAGATGTCAAGGATAATGGCTATGGTATCCCTGCAGCAATGAAAGATAAAATATTCCAGATCAACTTCACAACGAAAAGTTCCGGAAATGGCCTAGGTTTGGTGCTCGTGAAGAAAACAATCGAAGCAAGTAATGGACAGATATATTTTGAGACGATGGAAGGGGAAGGCACGACATTCCATATTTTACTTCCGTTACAACAAATTGAATCTTAATGATGGCGGCTGTTAGGAGTTTCACCGCATAGATGAAACTTGGCTCACAAAGGGCTCTATCTATTTATTAAGAATATCGCCCTTATTGGACAGATAAAAGCATCAACAGTTCCATTAAATCCTTTGTTAAGTAACTTTACGGCCTATACCGAATTGGTTCTGATGCGCATTTAAATACTAAATTCAGAAAGGGTATCATCGAACAGACGAAAGACATCAGCAGTTCCGATTGGCCTTCCTACAGTAAAGGAAGAATAAAGACAGGACAGACACTAAACGTACTGTAAAAAGTAAAAGTGAACCTATTCAGGACGAATATTTAAAGACCCTCTCGGAGGTTATTACATGTAATAACTAAAGCAAAAGGGGCAGCTCAACTCTGAACTGCCCCTTCTCTATTCTTTACGTAATATCTTGCTAACGCAATACAACGGTTGATCTACCCATGATCGCATTGTCCTCATAAAGCAATATCGTATATGCTCCCTTGGTAAAACCATCTTCGGCAGCCCAATACACGATATAATCCTCACCCTTATTCGTAAACAAAATATTATGTTTAAAGGTATACTGTAATTTTTCACCGTGTACAAAGAAGATATTATCGCCTTGGACGACAAGATTTCCCTGAGGATCGATTATTCTTATAAAAATGTCACGTTCTCCGCTTTTAGCAAGCGAGTTATCAGCGATAGTAAAATTGATTTTCAATTTATCCACCCGCTTGGCGCGTTCTTCGACAGATTCCTTCCCGTTTCTTTTGACCTCAAGCCCGTTGATACTGATACTTGAAACCTTCAAAGCAGCTGCCGTTGTCACCTTCTCTTTCAATTCAGAATTAGTGGTTGTCAAAGAAGTAATTTGCTTATTTTTCTCAACTACCGATTCATTTAAATTAGAATTCTGCTTTGATAAAATTTGATTTTCTTGAATCAATCGTTGAACATCTATGCGATAGTTATCAACTTGTTTTTTTAACAAGTTAATTTTACGTTGAGCGTCGTCAATATCCTTAGGAGTAATACTCTTATTTTCAAGCTTTTTGCGAAGTTCTGCAATCTCAGTTCTAGAGTCATCTTTTTGTACAGTCATTTCAGGAGTCAATTGAACATTTTCGACATCAATCTTATCCAATTCGGCTTCTATCCGATCGATTTGTACCTGAAGGTTTTCTTTCTCCACTGTTAAGGCATAGACTTTCTCACCGTTCGTCTTAAACTTAACATAAAAATATATATTCGTTGCTAGTAATGCCGCTATCGCAATGATGAAGAAATAAACTTTAGAAGAATCTTTCTTCTTTTCGTCTTCCTTCTTACTCGAAACAACCTCTGAATTCATCATAATACATGCACTGTCATTTTCATCATATGAATTTATTGATTCATACCATTTAAATGTTTAAACAAAAATTATTCCAGTTTTATTTTTCCTCTATTATTTATGATTATTCAAAATAGTTCAAGGTCTCAAAACCGCCTTGTTTCAGATATTCTTCCTTTCTCATCAAGTGAAGATCTGATTGTACCATATCTGTTACCAACATTTGGAGATCATATTTAGGAATCCAACCCAGTTTGGTATTTGCTTTTGTTGGATCTCCAATAAGTAAGTCAACCTCCGTTGGACGGTAATAAGCTGGATCTACCTTAACGACAGTTTGTCCAAACTTAATAAGCGATTTATCAATATTTAATTCGGCCAAACGCTCCTCGTCGACATCTATTATAACACCTTTTTCCTGTTCGCCTTTTCCACTAAATTCTATTTCTATCCCCAATTCGGCAAAGGCCAAACGAACAAAGTCTCTAACAGTTGTCGTGACCCCAGTTGCGATTACAAAATCCTCAGGTTTTTCCTGTTGGAGGATCAGCCACATCGCTTCAACATAATCTTTTGCGTGTCCCCAATCGCGTTGAGCGGAAAGATTGCCAAGGTACAGTTTGTCTTGCAAACCTAACGCAATTTTCGCCACAGCCCGGGTTATTTTACGGGTCACAAATGTTTCACCCCGGACAGGGCTTTCGTGGTTGAACAAAATTCCATTACAAGCATACATCTTGTAAGCTTCCCGATAGTTAACTGTAATCCAGTAACCATACATTTTGGCAACAGCATACGGACTTCTTGGATAAAAAGGAGTCGTCTCACTCTGTGGCACCGCTTGCACAAGACCATATAATTCTGAGGTCGATGCCTGATAAATGCGCGTCTTTTCAATCATCCCGAGTAATCTGACGGCTTCCAATATACGAAGCGTGCCGATACCGTCAGCATTGGCTGTATACTCTGGTGTATCAAAGCTAACTTTAACATGGGATTGAGCTGCAAGATTATAAATTTCATCCGGCTGAGTCTCTTGAATGACACGGATCAAATTGGTTGAATCTGTCAAATCACCGAAATGCAAGGTGAAATTTCTATTGTCAAGATGAGGATCTTGATAAAGGTGATCAATACGATCGGTATTGAACAGAGAACTACGGCGTTTTAGACCATGAACCCTATAACCTTTTTTCAATAGGAATTCTGCTAAATAGGCACCATCTTGACCTGTGATACCTGTTATAAGTGCAGTTTTCGTGTTTTGTTCAGCCATATTTCTAGTTATATTAAGCATGTCCTAAGCTAACCCTTGGGGATCATGCTATTTTTATCCGATCAATCTGTTTTTAAAGGTGATGAAGCGAATTGAATAAATCAAAATCGTTTCGGACTGTAAAAGTATTAAATTTTCAACAAAAAAAGCCATAGGAATTCCTATAGCTTTTCGTTATTCTTTTTTTCTCGTTTGACCTTAGTTTACGCGGGAAAAATTAAACACTAAATATGCTTCACCATTGGCAACTGTCAACGGCATTTTCATGACTAATTTATTACCATCAGAATAAGACAAATCCAAACGGTAACCTGTCGTTACGTTTTTGGCTTTGTCTCCTGCATAGATCTTCTTAAACTGGAATTGTGGTTCGCCTAAACCTTTTCCTGGGTTATAGATTGTCCAAAAAATCTCGCGGGATGCACCTGGAGCACATAAAGTACCTTGAGCATTAAACGTGATTGATCCCTTTCCATTACCAATAAAATTCCAGTTACTACCGACAAAACACTCCGCCGGAGCTTCTTCAAAGACACTTTTAATAGTGAAAGTCGAAGGCAAATTTTCTCTATCGATTGAATTCAGTGTCCAAGTTCCTTTCACCGCAGATCTCCATTCTGAGGCGCTAGGTCCCGAAGCTGCACTTGTATTGGAAGAACCATTACCAGGATTTCCAGATGATGTACCTTGCTTTTGTGCACCACAAGAGAACAAGGTCACCGTAGCAAAAACAGTTGCTAATGATAAAACGAATCGATTCATATGTATAAATTTTAATTTCAAATTGTATTTTTGGGGTAAATTAATCCACAGATCATGAACGTAACAGCCAAAAATCATACCATAAGCAAAATAATAGCAAAAACTCTTTTGCGGTTATTTATTATCCTCTTGGCATTCGCCGCCTATCCACTGTTTTTAGGACAGGAAGCCAAAGCAAAATTAAGCCAAATAAGCCTCGCTTTCACAAATAAGGTTGCTTTCATTGCTCCTATTTTATTATTTTGCTTTATCGTCGGATTAATGATTGCTGTGCTTAAGCACAAATATAATAGAATTGACCTAAATTGGCTATTTTCTCTTGCGACTATATTCGGTATTTTATATCTGATATTATTGTATTCAAGAATTTACCCAACTATTGCCTAAGTTCAATTGCACAATTCGACAAAGTTCCTAACTTTGAATTTTCCAAAATCGCTATTATAATTGATCAAGATTGGAAAAATAAACTTCTATGGACAAAAAAAAAGGTTTAAAGATCCTAAAAAACATACTAAAGATTGTCGTTACTGTAGGAGCCTTGTATTGGGTTTTCAGCAAAGTTTCACTCAAAGATCTCAAAGAAGCTGTAATTAATTCAAACCCCATCTATTTATTTCTAGCCTTATTAGCTTATAGTATATCGATTTTTATATCCTCTTCACGCTTATTGACCTTTTTAAGGGCTATCGGCTTAGATGTGTCTGAAAAATATAATTTAAAGCTCTATCAATTGGGACTATTCTATAACCTGATTCTACCCGGTGGAGTGGGTGGAGATGGCTACAAGATCTTCTTTCTCCGGAAAAGGTTCAGTATTAAGGGCAGAAAATTATTTACAGCATTATTCCTAGATAGACTAAGTGGCTTATGGGCCCTATGTTTAATTATTGCGGCTTTAATTACCTATATGCCACAACTGGGCATACCAAATTACTTGACGATCATATTATTTATATTGGGTAGTATCCTCTATTATTTTATTGTCACAAAATTTTTCAAAGAGTACAAGGCTACCTTCTTAAAGGCACATTTAAAAGCAATTGGTGTACAGTCTATGCAAGTAATCGCTGCAATTTTGATTCTTTACGCCCTAGGATTTAATGGAAAGTTTTCACCTTACTTATTCCTATTTCTAGCATCTTCATTAGTATCTATTATTCCTTTTTCAGTAGGCGGATTGGGTATGCGTGAACTTGTTATCATGTGGGGAGCAGGTATATTTCACGTAGATTCACACAATGCTGTATTGATCACATTGTTATTTTATATTATCTCAGCGATGGTCGCTCTTTCAGGAATTTATTTTATATTCAATCCCAAAGCAATTGGAGAGGATAAACTCCCTTCTGTCGAGGAAGTTGAGCAAAGTCAAAAATTAGAAGAATAAACATGGCGAATATTATTATCACAGGAGCAAGTAGCGGTGTTGGGTTTGAAGCAGTACTTGATTTGACCTCAAAAAAGGACAACAAAGTTATCGCATTGGCCCGATCAGCAGACAAATTGAGAAAACTCCATGAAATCGCAAGTCAGCTCAATCATGATGGAGGAACACTCTTCCCCGCTCAATTTGATATCGTCTATGACGACTACGCAACATTGGTCCCTTTTATTCAATCGAAATTCGAGACTGTTGATATCCTGATCAACAATGCTGGAGCATTAGTGAATAAACCTTTTATGGAAACCACTGGACAGGATTTTGCAGAAATGCTCCAAACAAATGTGATGGGACATGTTAATATGATCCAGCATATCGTTCCATTCATGCATGAAGGTTCACATATTGTCAATATCAGTAGTATGGGTGGATTTCAAGGCTCGATGAAGTTCCCTGGTCTATCTGCCTACTCTACCAGTAAAGGTGCATTGGCAATTTTAACGGAATGTCTAGCTGAAGAATTTAAAGAAAAAGGAATCAAAGTCAACTGCTTGGCCCTGGGGTCATCGCAAACTGAAATGTTTGAAGCCGCTTTTCCGGGTATGGAAGCAGGTACACTAGCTTTTGAAATGGGTAGGTATATTGCAGAGTTTGCGCAGAATGGACACAAATACTTTAATGGCAAAATCCTACCTGTTGCCAATACGACACCATAACAAATAGCGACCAGATAGCAGCCTAACGATTAGCATCAACATATTCATGTATGTAAGGGCTGTATCAAAAGTCGATTTTGCAAATGGCTCCAAATAAAATTTCGACACTTCATTAAATCAAATAAAAAATGACCAAGTTCCTAATGAATTTTGGTCATTTTTTTTAGGTCTTATTTTTAAAGCTATCTCCAAGATTTAACGCTGATTTGCAATCAAGGTTTTTAATTTTGAGACAGTCCCAGCTATTCCAAGTTGTGCAAAAGCACATGTCATAACGACGGGCATCAAGATTCGATTACTTTGTTTTCAATTTAAGCCACTTGGTCAAATCATCCATCAATTGCTCATTGAAACTCTCCGGATTTTCAAAATATTCCTCAATTTTTCCTGTTTGCGCATTTTGAAACAGATGGTTCAAATTTGGATAGTCTTTAATTGTGACATCTGTCGTATTCAAGTGCAAGCGTTGAAGTGCATAGATATTTTCATTTGCAGGAACCTGAATATCTTTACCTCCAAAAGAAGCGAAAACAGGTACTTTCACTTGTTTCAGATAATAGGCAGGATCAATACGCAGGAATGTTTTGAACCATGGGATCAACATCGGGCTCAGCTTAACTTTCATATCAGATGTTAATGCAATTCCATTGTTTTGACGGATAAGTTCTTTTTCCAATGATTCTGCTAAAACCTTCGGCGGCTCGTCCCTTAGCAGAATGTCATATAGCTTTCTGTTATTGAGCTTATTTGCCTCCAATGCAGGCTCAGATAGTCCAGCCACTTTTCCCAACGCATAGCTCTGCAAGATCAATAAGGAATCACCTTTGAGGACAGGTCCAGACAACAAAGCAATATAATTGACCTTATCGTTTTCAGCGGCAACTATTTCCGCTATCAAAGCCCCTTCACTATGACCAATGATACCAATTTTACCGGTTTTGACCATCTGCTGCCTACTTAGAAAATCCACTGCCGCATTTGCATCTGATGCAAAATCAATCGTTGTTGCCAAGTTAACCTCACCCTTCGAACCGCCAATACCGCGATCATCATAACGTAAAACAGCAAAGCCATTTTTGCTGAGGTGATCCGCTAATACCTTAAATGGCCTATGGCCGAACACTTCCGAATCTCTATTTTGCTGCCCACTCCCATTGACCAAAATGACAGCTGGAAAAGATCCCCCACCCTTTGGATAAGTCAGGGTACCGGCTAGAGAAGCATTGCCTTTTGCATTTTGAAATGAAACGTCCTGTTCAATATAATCGTACGGGGGAAAGACATCTTGCTTGCGTGAAAGCCCACTTTGCTCAATCTCACTACGCACCAATATCATCGCAGACTCAAAATTCCCCTGTTTCATAACACCCTTCATCACATCTTTATCCCGATCCAGATAGCCCGTATACGATAACCCAATTGCTTTGACATCCATTGAGATCGAATCCTCATGTGTTTTTATTGTATTAATTGGAAACTTCAATGAGGTCTGCATTGGACTTTCAAAGGTTCCTACCCAATTCGCATTACTATCCTTCTTTAAGTTGAACACCAAAAGCAATTTCTGTCCGGACACATTCACCTCCCCCTTCCACGAGCCGTCAAAGGTTTGCGCATCAGCGCATGAAAAATGTAAAAAGATCAAAAATAAGTAGAGAATTTTCTTCATAGTTTTCTGTCCGTTAAAAATAAAACTGTATACCCAAATCAAGCATAAAATATAATGCCACAAACAAAATGCTTATCCAAACCTTTTTATTGTTAACAGCAATGTTCATTCCCTTTACCAATAAATAGAACTGATAAAACAAGAGAAATAACACAAAGATCCCAAATAAACCAAATAGTGCCATCTGCCCCTTATCAATGCTCGACAAGGTATGGTCACCATTTTTTAACGCTTGATCTATCTCACTGGTAAATTTGTCCTGATTGATTAACTTACTCAAGAGCAACATTAGATAAAGTGGAAATGGCGCAATCAAGATAACATTCAACACGTCAATAATTCTTGTCTTATTATTGGCTATAACACCCACGATATATAGCAGAATTAAAGGAGCCAAAACCATATAGGCATGAACTTTTAACACCGCAATAAAAGAGACGGTCACCTCAGGCTTATAGAAGTGCATAAAGCCATTGAACTGCTGACCTGATAAATAAATAAGGTAACTGGATAATAAAAAACCGATGATCCCCACGAGAAACAATGTCCGCTCTGAAAAATCCGCAAACGGATTTAAAAATAACTGCTTAATTTTCATTGGCGAGCGAATTTAATTTATGAATCAGATCATCCAAAATATTACGAACCGTTGGGTAAGATTTACCCATCTGGTTGGCCATTTCTTTTAAACTACCTGAATACTTTAAGAAATTGAGAACAAAATCCTGCTCTTCGACTGTCAACTGCATCAGTAAGGGTAAAGTAAACTTACCGACAACTTCGGTGTCGCAGGAATCGCAGACCAGCTTGGAGACTTTCAATTTTGCATCACAACATGGACAATTTACAGGTATCTTTTTCATTTAACAATAAGACCATTGATATTATTAAAGTTAATATTAATAATATTAAAATCAAACACAATATTATCAATATTTTTCAAAATCATTGCTTAATGATATATTTGTAAACAATAAAAAAAGCATATGAAAAAGTTTTTAGGCTATATTCTATCTATTATATTTTGGTTCTGTTTTGGCTTATCCTTGATTATATTCCACCCCATCCAATGGCTGTGCTTGAAATTCGGTGGCTATAATGCACACAAAAAAAGTGTTGACATCTTAAATGCATGCCTCGTTGCATCTTACTATACATTATTCAATAGGGTCACTTTTATCGACAACAAATCCATCCCATTAGGACAACCCATTATATTTGTTGCCAATCATCAAAGCACCTTTGATATTCCACCGCTCATCTATTTTCTGCGGAGATTTCATGGAAAATTTATCTCAAAAATTGAACTGGCCAGTGGTATACCGAGTATTTCGTTCAATCTAAAACATGGTGGCGCAGCCAATATCGATCGTAATGACCCCAAACAATCGATAGCTGAGATTCTGAAACTTGCCAACAATATGAAAACAAAGAATTGGTCGGCCTTTATCTTTCCAGAAGGGACACGATCAAAAACAGGTAAGATGAAAGCCTTTCACGTCGGTGGTATTGCAACATTATTAAAGAAAAACCCAAATGCATTGGTCGTCCCTATTGCAATCAAAGGATCATATGAGATGGTACAATATGGTATGTATCCGTTGACTCCTTTTCTGCATATGACATGGGAAGTACTTGATCCACTAGATACAAAGGATAAAGACATTGAAGAAATCGTAAAACTAGCCGAAGAGACTATTAAGCAGAAAGTTGAAAAATAAAGTAGAATTATTTGACTTGTCTACCCTTCCAATCATACTTTCCAATATTCCCCAATATTCCAATATAAGCTAAATACAGAATATGGGCCAGACTCAATATAGGAAGATACCAGAGCAGATTAGTCCGTTTTGCAAAATTGGTTAAAGGCTGGATAAACAACAGTTCGACTATCATTTTAAGTAGTAATGCGAAGAGGATAACCCAAGCAAGTGTTTTAATACCTGCAACTGCAAGAATGGCTCCGACCAATAATAACACATTAAACAGCCAAATAGCGATCCCTAAAGCAATAACTCCCTTATTTTTATACTTGGTACTCTTAGATGCCCAACGTCTTCTTTGGCTGATAAATGACCTAAGATCGGGCTTGGCATCTGTATACACGGTCGCCTCCTCCGATTTACAGAAAGAAATTCGTTCAGGGTGCTTCTCCGCCACTTTATGCAAAAATAACTCATCATCCCCAGATGCCAGCTCGTCAATTCCTTTAAACCCACCCATTTGCTTGAATATATCTTTTCGATAGGCCAAATTAGCACCATTACAGGTCGTAGGCTTTCTATTACCTATACCTGCAGCACCAAGACCTATGAGATACAAGAATTCCAAGGTCTGCAATCGCTCAAAAAAGCTCTTTTCCTCCGAATATACAACTGGAGAAGACAATAAATAAGCATCCTCCTTTTCAAAGGTTCCGATCACAGTCGCAAGCCAATTTGCTCCCATCCTACAGTCTGCATCTGTAGTAATGACAATCTCCCCCCTACAGCAGTCAATTGCTCTTGAAATCGCAAGCTTCTTATAGGAATTCATTCGGCCATTCTCATTTAACTGAATCAATTTCACACCCCGTTCCGCATATTCCTTTACAATAGCGGAGGTATTGTCATCCGAATGATCATCAATAATAATAAGTTCAAGAAGTTCACCCGGAAAATTTTGATTCAATATTGATTCTATCGTTCGCCGGATATTCAATTCTTCATTCCGTGCAGCGATAATAACTGATACAGTCTTGGTAGAAGGTAAGAGACCTGTAGGCGCTTGAATCGTGGCCCAACCTTTACGCATCCATAATACTAGAATGGCGTACACGCAGGCAAAACTGATCAATAAATAGCTAAGAATTTGTATCACCGAAAAAATTAATCTTAAAAACAAAAATAGAACCAAATATCGCGGGGAGAATCAAATTGACAAACCAGATACACGATACAATAGCCATCACCGCAATTTCTTGTGTTGTAATATAGCTATAAAGATTACTTGCCACAAAACTACGTACACTAAAATCGAAAATATCCAATGTCGGCAAAGCTGCCTGAACAAAAAAGAGGATAAAGATCATCAAAACCATGGAGACAAGTGGCAGCTCTGGTAAGGTTAGCTTCATCAAAATAATATACTGCGAAGTAAAAATAATAAACCTTGCTAGTGAGTTTACCAAAACAATGCTCAGTTCACGTGCGGAATAATGCTCCAGTACCTCAAAAAAAGGTTTTATTTTCGCCAAAAACTTAATTCGCCCCACAAGCATATCCACCCATCTCACATTAAAATACAAAATGACAAATCCAGCAGCGTAAATAATGGCCAGCAACCAGACACCAAATTGAACGGATAAAGGTGTGGACAAAAACTTACAGATAAACCAAGCTATGCTCAGCGAACCTGCAACACTTGTCAATACCAGTTGAGCAAATAATCCTACGCCCATCGCAACAGCACCTTTAGCCCTATTCTGCGGCTTCAGGAACAACACCCTTCCGCCATATTCACCAATCCTATTCGGGGTAAAAATCGCCCACGTAAGTCCACAAAAAACGGATTGAAATGCCTTCCAAAAGGATATATGCTCCAGCTTGGATGCAAGATAGCGCCATTTAACAACCTCCAGAAGCCAGTTTACAAGCATTAAAACAACAATCAGGATCAATGTCCAGACAACAGAATGCTGCTCTAGTCCTGTGATTAGCGTCTTAAACTTATCGATATTGCTCTTATCAGATACCTTGGTAATAATGTACCATGTTGCAAGTGCAAACACAAGTATCTTCAATAAAAGACTGATATATTTTTTTTGTCTCCCAGTCAACTTTTGATAATTAGAGAGCAATGTTACTAAATTTTAGCCAAATGATTAAGTTTTGTGTACAGCAATCCACTTATAAAAAGCAAAATTTGTAATATTGTACATGCAGAAGGAAAAGGCGAAAGAAAGAATTATTTTAGGGATCGACCCCGGGACAGTCGTACTCGGATACGGAATTATTAAAGAAGTTGGCAATACCATCTCCCTTATTTCAATGGGCGTCATCAAAATGGGGCATCTCGACGACCATGCGCTAAAATTGCAACGCATCTTCAAAAAAACCTCTGCATTAATGCAAGAATATAATCCAGACTGTGTTGCACTGGAGTCACCCTTCTATGGCAAAAACATTCAAGTGATGCTCAAACTAGGACGGGCACAGGGTGTTGCTATGGCAGCAGCGCTGGCACAGGATATTCCGATCTTTGAATATTCACCCAGAAAAATAAAACAATCCGTTACGGGAAATGGTAATGCCACGAAAGAACAGGTTTCTGCCATGCTCAAAAATCTCTTAAAATTCGAAGAGACACCTCAATTTCTAGATGCAACAGATGGGCTGGCAATTGCTGTTTGTCATTCATTTCAAAAAAATAGTACCTCAGGCAGTGGCAAATCTTATTCGGGTTGGTCTTCTTTTATCAAAGACAACAAAGACCGAATCAAATAGCTACATCTGTACCTGTCGAATTACATTCTTCACATTTAATTCGACAATATCAGTCATGGTCTTGCACTTCAAATAAGAATTATTTTGGTAAAACTCTGCGTAGCCTTCGCGCAGTTGTTTAATGTTTTCGGGCGTCGAAAGAATTTGTGTCTGCGAAGCGTCCCGAAGATCAGCGATTCTGTGGCGTTCACTTCGTACCCGATGTACAATCGAGGACCGCTCCTCCTGTTGGTATTGCAACACCGTTTTTTCAGTTAGATGTTCCATCGCAAGCTTGACATATGGATAGTTCTCTTTAAAAAATTGCGGCATATAGACCTTGGGATTTCCCTCATAAAATTGCTGATCAAAATCAATTGCTCTGATCCGAAACTGAAAGTCATCAAAATCAGGTGTAATCTGCATGACAAAATTATAGGCACGCATATCCCCCAGCAGCGTGATAATACAACGTTCATTAAACTTGACAAATTCCTTCGAAATACGTGTCAAATTGTAATCCGGTGTAAACATCCTGGTCTGCGAAAATATATCACCCGGGATACCAACGATATGTTCTTCAACCAGTGTATCCTGATCCACCATATAGTTGACCTGATTTGGAGATAATATTTCCTCCAGTTCTAAACCATAAATCCGTGATGCATCCGCCTGTTTGATATAAAAATAATCATAAACGTCATTCAATCGGTTTACAATACGAATCCGAAATGGTCTTGTATTACCAAAACCACAGTACTCCACACGGTCGATATATTTGTGCTGTACAATGCGTGTGTTGCCAGAAGCTTTAAGCTTTGCATAGATGACCTTTAGCCCATCATATAATTGATCAATCAGATATTGAGGATAAAGTGGTGTTTCCCAGAACGTATCATTACCAAATTTATCCATGACCGGTACGGTCTCTGTAAAATTCAATAGATCCTTATAACCAATGGGCAGCTTTTCATCCCTTTGATATAGCTTAAGATATTTATGAAGCCCTTCCCCTACCTCAAAGATCGGCTTCTTCCTCGAAATCTTCACATCTTGAACTTCTTCCATCTTTATTTTAGTCTTGAGATATTAGATATGCGTACGGAGACTTTGGTTTAACACACCTGCAGCTTACTTGTCTTTTGTTTTTGATCTTTATCCTACATCTTTATCGTCTTCCTGACTTTAATAACAAGATAACGAAACAATCCGATAACCTTACAATAAAATCACCTCCAAAACAATTATAAGCACTTTCAATCAAAAACATATAACATTATCAATATCAATAAGTATTTTTTATTAAATTTACATCTATAAACCGAAAATTCTTAGTAATTTTGAAATAAATTTAATTATTTTAGCTATTGGTCAGATTTTGATGTATGACCAATGAATGAAACACAAAACCCATTGTTAATGGAAAATCAATATGCAAACTATGATCTAGACAATTTGGATATCCAAATCCTGTCTATTCTAATGAACGATGCTTCTATTCCTTATACTGAGATAGCGAAAAAGCTAATCGTATCAGGTGGTACCATCCACGTTAGAATGAAGAAGATGGAAGAATTAGGTATCATCAGAGGTTCAAATCTAATTATCAATCCTCAAAAAGTTGGATTTGACATCACTGCCTTTCTCGGTATCTATCTAGAAAAAGGTTCACAATATGCAGATGCGGTAGATAAATTGAAGGAAATCAAAGAAGTGGTTGAGCTACATTATTGTACCGGCCAATACAGTATTTTTGCAAAAATTATCTGTAGGGACACTGTCCACCTCAGAAAAGTATTGAACGAAGATATCCAATCAGTACCTGGGATCCAACGTACGGAAACGATCATCTCCCTTGAAGAAAGTATTAAGCGTCAGATCAGCTTAGTCTAGTATAAAAAAAGCTTCCAACAGTTGGAAGCTTTTTTTATACGATCTTTTGTAGCATCGCTATATACAAATCAATTCCTTCCCTAATTTCATCAATATAGATAAATTCATCCGCCATATGCGATCTCGCACTATCACCTGGCCCCAGCTTTAAAGAAGGTACCGGAATAAGCGCTTGATCACTCATCGTCGGCGAGCCATATAGCTTACGGCCAAGCGTTATTCCTGCTCGAACAATAGGATGTTCTTCCGGAATAGAAGAAGATTTCAAACGCGTAGAACGAGCCGAAACTTCCGAAGAGACATGGGACTTGATTATCGCTAAGGTTTCTTCATTGGTATAAGCATCAGTTGTTCTTACATCGACGACAAAACTACAGTTGGCCGGCACTACATTGTGCTGCGATCCAGCTTGAATCATCGTCACTGACATTTTGATCGGGCCCAAGGTTGCTGATGTTTTTTCAAAAGCATAGTCCTTAAACCATTGAATATCTTTAATTGCTTTATAAATCGCATTATCACCTTCGTTACGGGCGGCATGCCCCGCTATTCCTATTGCATTACAGTCCAATACCATCAGCCCTTTTTCGGCTACGGCAAGATCCATCAGTGTTGGCTCACCAACGATTGCAAAATCAATCGTTCCAATATCTTCCAGCACAGACTCAATACCATTTCGACCTGAGATTTCCTCTTCAGCACTCGCTACCAGACAAAAATTATATTTTAAATCCTTCTCTTCGTAAAAATACAAGAAGGTGGCAATCAGTGACACCAAACACCCGCCTGCATCATTACTACCCAAGCCATAAAGCTTTCCCTCCTCTACCGTAGGAACCAATGGATCACGGGTATAACCAGGGTTAGCCTTTACTGTGTCATGGTGCGAATTAAGCAGGACCGTTGGCTTATTTGACTCGTAATGCGCATTATATACCCAAACGTTGTTTCCCTTCCTGAAGGTCTTAATATACCGTTCATTGAAAAAGGCTTCAATCAGATCCGCTGTCAACATTTCCTCTCGACTTAGGGAAGATACAGCGATCAACTGTTTCAATAAAGCTAGACTATCCTGAAATAAGCTATCTTTATCCTTCATGATATAATCCTCCTGCTTTATCCGCAGACAATTTTATTCCCTTGATAAATGCAGAACTAAAACCATTATGTTCCATCTCATTCAATCCCGCAATAGTACATCCTTTCGGCGAAGTAACTTTATCAATCTCACCTTCTGGATGAGCATTCGTATGCAACAATAGATCCGCAGCACCTTTAGCTGTTTGAACGGCCATTTTCAAGGCATCATGTGCATGGAAACCTATCTCAACCCCACCTTGTGATGCAGCTCGGATAGCACGCAGGAAAAAGGCGATTCCACAGGCACACAAGGCAGTTGCCGAAGTCATTAGATCTTCATTGATAACGACAACTGATCCAACGGTCTCAAACATCTTCTCCACCTCAGCAAGACTAACATCCGAAGCATTATCACTCGCAATACAAGTCATCGACTGAGCAATCGCGATTGCCGTATTCGGCATAGCGCGTATTACAGTTGCATCCTCACCCAACACCGCTTTCAGGTCAGCACATGAAACACCAGATACAATGGATACAAAAATCTGGTTTTTCTTATCTATTTCGGGAGCAACTTCAACCAATACCTTTTTTAACTGCTGTGGTAGTATGGCGAAGACAACAATATCAGCGCCTTTAACAGCGGCTTTATTATCATTACTTACCGAGAATCCTTGGCTTGCCTCTTCAGCCAAAGCATTCAGATTTCTGCGGGTCAATGTAATATCAGCAGCGCCGGCAAATTCGCTTTTTACAAGCCCTTTTGCCAAGGATAGACCGATATTGCCACTTCCGATAATAGTGACCTTTTTCATAGTTGGGTTTAGATTAGATTACATGATTACTTTAATGTCAAGCAGGTACCAAATTGTCCTTGTTGGAACAAGTGCAAATTATTGGCATGACCAATATATACCTCCTGAACACCTTTATTTATTGCATTAAATGCATTTTGTAGTTTCGGAATCATACCATCATTGACAATTCCCGATTCTTTGAGATATTCAAATTCTTCGGATTTAATCGTTGGTATAACCGAGTTTTCATCTGTCACATCGCGTAACACACCATTTTTCTCGAAACAATAGACCAATGACGTTTCATATAAAGACGCCAGGGAGACCGCTAACGAAGAGGCAATAGTATCAGCATTGGTGTTAAGCAGCTGTCCTAAACCATTATGAGTGATGGCAGAGAATACAGGAATAAAACCTGCTTCCAGGAATTTTTTTATCGCTAGTGTATTCACAGAATCATGCAATAAATCCCCTACAAAACCATAGTCAATATCCTTGACAGGACGTTTTATAGCCTTTATCACATCGCCATCAGCACCAGTTAAACCTACAGCGTCACATTTTAATTTTTGTAATTTGGCAACGATGGTTTTATTTGTTAATCCAGCATATACCATCGTGACTATACGTAGCATATCCTCGTCCGTCACTCTACGGCCTTCAACCATTTGAGCTTGTACACCAAGCTCGCTTGCCAAACGTGTTGCAATTTTACCACCGCCATGCACTAGGATCTTCTTCCCAGACAATGCAGAAAATTTCTCTAAAAAAGAATCTAACAGACGCTCATCATCGATAATATTTCCGCCAATTTTTATAATATTTAATACACTATTAGCCATTACGCAACTTTTCCCAAATAAAAATAGTTTCTCAATAATCAAAAGATCGGTCTTAGACTAGATCTTCCAGCATTCGTTTTAAAACAACCTGAGCTGCCCAGACACGATTACTTGCCTCTTTAATAACCAACGAGTTCGGTCCATCCAAAATCTCAGATGACAACTCCAGATCCCGTCTGACAGGCAAACAATGCATGACCTTCGCATCATTTGTCAAAGACAGTTTTTCATTATCCATCATCCAATCCTCGTCTACCGTATATACCTCGCCATATTCCTGATAGGATGACCAGTTTTTCACATAAACAAAATCAGCGTCTTTCAGGCTTTCATTTAAATTCGTTGAAATCGTAGCTCCCTTTGTAAAATCCTTGCTCAGTTCATAACCCATAGGTTGTGCAATCGTAAACTCTACAAGCCCTTCTTCCTGTGCCTTACACATCCACTCTGCAAAGGAATTCGGCACAGCTTGTGGCAAAGCTTTCACATGCGGAGCCCAAGCCAATACAACCTTTGGTTTCGCCGTCTTCTTATGCTCGGTAATGGTAATGATATCCGTCAAACTCTGTAATGGATGACGTGTGGCACTTTCCAAAGAAACAACAGGGACACCACAATATTTAATAAATTTATTGAATAGATCCTCGCTGTAGTCCTCCTCTCGGTCCTTTAGCTTCGGAAAAGATCGCAATCCAAGTATATCGCAATATTCGCCCATGACCGCTGCCGCCTCGCGGATATGCTCAACAGTACTGCCGTTCATCACGACACCATCCTGTGTCTCCAATGCCCAACCATCCTTGTCCATATTCATGACCATCACATTCATCCCCAAGTTCATCGCCGCTTTTTGGGTACTCAGACGAGTACGCAAGCTGGGGTTTAAAAACACAAGACCCAAGGTCTTATGTTTACCAAGATCTTGATTATCATAAGGTGCCGCTTTTAGCGCTAACGCCTCCTGGACAACATCTGCTACACTGGATACGTCTTTTACAGAGAAAAACTTTTTCATCTATATAAATCATTTATGGGGGTATTTTCTATGGCACAACACACTGTGCTACCCACTTGTTTATTTATGCGGATGGAACACTCCAGATTGATCGTCCCTGATATCAGGAGGCCAGTCTGGATTATTTCATCTATTATCTTTAAGCGACTACAACCGCCTTTATATGTTCTTTTAATGCCAATAAAAACTGATCAGCATGCTCTTTTGTAATATTCAATGCTGGAAGCAAGCGAATAACATTCGGTTTAGCCTCCCCCGTAAAAATACGATTCTTTAATAAAAGATCTTTCTTTACATGTGCCAAAGATGCTGGAAGTTCAATGCCGATCATTAATCCTCTTCCCCTCACTTCTACAATCTCTTCAATTTTCTTTAGTTCGTCAATGAGATACTGTCCTACAGCATTCGCATTCTCCATCAAACGATCCTGTTGGATGACCTCCAAAACAGCCAAAGCCGCGGCACAGGCCAGATGATTGCCGCCAAAGGTTGTCCCCAAACTACCATGGGAAGCTTTAAACTTAGGAGAGATACTGATTGCACCAATAGGAAAACCATTCCCCATTCCTTTTGCCATCGTGTATATATCCGCATCTACTCCAGAATAATCCTGTGCATAGAAAGAGCCTGTCCGACCATAGCCACATTGTACCTCATCAGCAATAAATACGGCATTATATTGGTCACAAAGTGAGCGGATCAATTGAAGAAAGGCAACGGATGCTTCCCTAATTCCACCAACACCTTGAATACTTTCGATAACAACAGAAGATATTTCCTCACCATAAGCTGAAAATGCTTCCTTTAGTGCATCCTCATCATTGAAAGGAAGAAAAACAACGTTCTCTGTTTCGTTAATAGGCGCAACAATACTCGGGTTGTCCGTAGCAGCTACAGCCAACGACGTTCTACCGTGGAAAGATTTCGAGAATGCAATCACCTTTTTTCTTTTATTATAAAAGGAAGCAAGCTTCAATGCATTTTCATTCGCTTCAGCGCCAGAATTACAAAGGAATAAGTCATAATCAACCTTACCAGATACTTCGCCAAGCAATCGTGCAAGTTCACGCTGAATTGGAATTTCAACAGAATTAGAATAGAATCCGATACGATTCAACTGCTCCGTAATACGTTGCACATAGTGGGGATGCGTGTGTCCGATCGATATCACGGCATGGCCACCATACAAGTCCAAATAAGCATTTCCTTCGGCATCCCACACCGTAGATCCATTAGCTTTAACTATGTTAATGGGATTAATGGGATAAACATCAAATGGTTTCATCTTAATGAATTATAGATTGATAAACGAAATAGCTTGTATTAGAAAAAGCTATCAGATTTTAGCATTACAAATATATCAGTTATAACGGTAGGAATGGTCATAAAATAAAAAAAGTCCCCTTAAAAAGAGGACTTTTTCTATGATAACGGGAACAATATTATTCTCCGTCAACTTTTTCTTCACCTTCTACTTCAGCTTTTACTTCCGCAGGAGCTTCAGTTTCAGCAGGAGCAGCAGCTTTTTTAGCACCGCCACGACGACGAGTAGCTTTTTTCTCAGCTGCAGCAGCTTTTTTACCGTAGATTTCGTTGTAATCAACTAGCTCGATGAAAGCCATTTCTGCGTTATCACCTAAACGGTTTTCCATTTTGATGATACGAGTGTAGCCACCTGGACGGTTAGCTACTTTTTCAGAAATTTCGCGGAACAAGATAGAAACTGCGTCTTTATCTTTCAAATAAGCGAATACTGTACGACGAGAGTGTGTTGTGTCGTTTTTAGATTTAGTAATCAAAGGCTCAACGTAAGTACGCAACGCTTTAGCTTTAGCCAAAGTTGTAGTGATACGTTTGTGTAGGATTAATGATGTTGCCATGTTAGCCAACATTGCTTTTCTATGGCTATCCGTACGGCCTAAGTGATTTACTTTTTTTCCGTGTCTCATTTTGATTTTATTATACTATATGTACCGTTCTTGTTTTACCTAAATTGCTAAACCTTTCAGAGGCAATACGCCCATCTTCTTCAGCAATCGACTTCAAGAGGAATTACATATAGTGGTCGCTTAATAAATTATTATTCTTCGTCTAATTTATATTTTGCTAAGTTCATTCCGAATGATAAACCTTTAGATTTAACCAATTCTTGGATTTCACTTAACGATTTTTTACCGAAGTTCCTGAATTTCAACATATCAGCTACGTCGTAAGTTACCAACTCAGCTAATGTGCGAATATCAGCAGCTTTCAAACAATTCAATGCACGCACTGAAAGGTCAAGGTCTACTAATTCAGTTTTCAAAATCTTACGCATATGCAAGATTTCTTCATCGACTACTTTAGTTTCTTCTTTCGTTTGAGACTCCAGAAGCATATTCTCATCAGAGAATAAAATAAAGTGTTGAATTAAGATCTTAGCAGCCTCTTTTAAAGCTTCTTCGGGGTGAATTGAGCCATCTGTAGAAATATCTAACAACAACTTCTCGTAGTCAGTTTTTTGCTCTACACGGTAATTCTCAATGGTATATTTAACATTCTTGATCGGAGTAAAGATCGAATCGATAGCGATAACACCTACTGGAGCGTCAGTCACTTTATTCTCATCTGCATTTACATATCCACGACCTTTAGCAATACTCAATTCCAATTCAATTGTCACTGCGTTATCCATGTTACAGATTACTAAGTCTGGATTTAAGACAGTAAAGTTATTAGAGAATTTTGTGATATCACCAGCTAAGAATTGTTCTTGACCATTGATTACTACAAATACCTTTTCGTTGTCGCCAATCTCACCTGTTTTTTTGAAACGGATTTGTTTCAAGTTCAAGATAATTTCAGTTACGTCTTCAACAACACCTTTGATCGTTGAAAATTCGTGCGAAACGCCAGAAAACCTTATCGACGTAATTGCATATCCTTCTAACGAGGACAATAGAATACGGCGCAAAGCATTACCAATGGTTACACCAAAACCAGGCTCCAATGGACGAAATTCAAACGTACCATCAAAATCCGTAGATTTTTGCATGATAACTTTATCCGGTCTTTGAAATGCTAAAATTGCCATTTATTTTCTTTTAATGTTTTATTTGTAATAATAATTGTAATACAATAGAAAGATGCATACCCCAAAAATGGACTATGCATACTTCTATTTTATTTATTATTTAGAGTATAACTCAACGATTAAGTTCTCTTTGATGTTTTCAGGAATATCAGATCTTTCTGGATAGCTTAAGAAAGTACCTGTCAATTCTTTCGCATTCCACTCTAACCAAGAAAATTTATTTACAGTACGACCTGCAACTGAATTTGTGATGGCTTCAAGAGTTTGAGAACGTTCACGAACTGCTACAACGTCACCTGGACGCAAGCTATATGATGGAATGTTAACAACGCTTCCGTTAACAGTAATGTGTTTGTGAGATACCAACTGACGAGCAGCGGCACGAGAAGTAGCAATACCTAAACGGTAAACTACGTTGTCCAAGCGAGCTTCAAGTAATTTCAAGAAGATCTCACCTGTAATACCTTGTTTAGAGGCAGCTTTAACAAATAAGTTTGCGAACTGACGCTCCAATACACCGTAAGTGTATTTTGCTTTTTGTTTTTCTAACAACTGAATAGCGTATTCAGATTGTTTACCTCTGCGTTTAGAAGCCCCGTGTTGTCCAGGAGGGTAATTTTTCTTTTCTAACGCTTTATCTGGGCCGAAGATCGGCTCTCTAAATTTACGGGCAATTTTGGACTTAGGTCCTGTATATCTAGCCATTTTCTTTTACAATTAAAGTATCTATCAGCCTATAGCCGATGAATCTTATCTTTAAATTAATTAAACTCTTCTGCGTTTTGGAGGACGACAACCGTTGTGAGGAAGTGGAGTGATATCCTTGATAGTAGTCACATCGATTCCTACAGTTTGTAATGTTCTGATTGCCGATTCGCGACCAGCACCAGGTCCTTTAACAAACACTTCAACTTTGCGTAAACCCAAATCATGAGCAACTTTTCCACAATCTTGTGCAGCCTGACCAGCAGCGTATGGAGTGTTCTTTTTAGAACCACGGAAACCCATTTTACCAGCACTAGACCAAGAAATAGTTTGTCCTTGATTGTTAGTCAAAGTTACAATGATATTGTTAAACGTTGCGTTAATGTGAGCCTGACCTACAGGTTCAATAACAACGATACGCTTTTTTGCAGCTTTTTTAGTTTTAGCCATTTCTTATTTATTATTTAGTAGCTTTTTTCTTGTTTGCAACTGTCTTACGTTTACCTTTACGAGTACGTGAGTTATTTTTAGTACGTTGACCACGAACTGGTAAGTGTTTACGGTGACGCAATCCACGGTAACAACCGATATCCATTAAACGTTTGATGTTTAATTGAACTTCAGAACGCAATGCACCTTCTACTTTCAATTCGTCGTTGATGATGCTACGAATTGCTGCCAATTGCTCATCATTCCACTCTTGTACCTTCACATCTTCGCTGATACCAGCTTTTTCCAAGATATATTCAGCTCTTGTACGACCGATACCAAAAATATAGGTAAGGCCGATCACACCTCTTTTGTTTTTAGGTAAATCAATACCTGCTATCCTTGCCATATAATATTAAGCTATTATTTTTTTAATGAATTAACCCTGACGTTGTTTAAACTTAGGGTTCTTTTTGTTGATTACAAAAACTTTACCTTTACGACGGATGATCTTACAGTCCGCGCTACGTTTTTTTATTGATGCTCTTACTTTCATGATATTTATTTTTTCAAAAGCTTGCGCTAATTAAAAGGCTTACGACTATTTATAGCGGTAAGTGATCCTTCCCTTAGTCAAATCATACGGAGACATTTCCAATTTAACTTTATCCCCAGGTAAAATTTTGATATAGTGCATACGCATTTTACCAGAAATATGGGCAATGATTTCATGTCCATTTTCCAACTCTACCCTAAACATAGCATTAGAAAGTGCCTCTCTAATTATACCGTCTTGTTCTATTGAGGCTTGTTTAGCCATATATTCTCGATTAAATTTAATTTAAAAGCCTGCGAACAGGAGTGCAAAGATAAATAAAAATAATTGAAAACCAACTACTTTTTGTTCAAAACTTTCTCTACATGTTCGAATGTCAGCAACACATCTGGTTCTCCTTTTCGGATTGCAACCATCTGTTCGAAGTGCGCCGATAACTTCCCATCTACTGTACTTACAGTCCAACCATCATCCCAAAAACGAACACCTGCGCGTCCTGCATTGATCATCGGTTCGATACAAATAACCAAACCTTCTTCCAATTTTGGACCTGCGCCACGTTTTCCGTAATTCGGAACCTCAGGTTTCTCATGTAAATGATATCCAACGCCATGTCCGACCAGTTCGCGCACAATTCCGAAACCGAATTTGCTCACGTACTCTTGAACCGCAGAGGAAATATCCCCAACACGTTTACCGGCCACAGCCTGTTCAACACCTTTGTACAATGATTCCTTTGTGACATCCAACAACAATTGCGCTTCCTCAGAAATTTCACCAACACCAAAAGTGTAGGCTGAATCACTGATAAAACCGTTCAAATTGACACCCCCATCGACAGAAACAAGATCACCATCTTTAATTTCGTAATCGCTAGGAAAACCGTGTACAATCTGATCGTTGACAGAGATGCACAAAGAGTATGGAAATCCATGATAATTTAAGAACGCTGGCGTTCCACCGTTATCATGAATATACTCATAAGCTAATTTATCAAGAGATATAGTTTTTACCCCAGGTTTAATCACTTTTGCGATTTCACCAAGCAATTGCGAAAGCACATCTGCTGACTTCCGCAATTGCTCTATATCATCTGCTGACTTATAAAATACTTTAGACATCTAAAGAAATTAAATTGCCGAATGATCCATTCCCTCTACAGACGCGGCCGAACGACCTTTAATACGACCTGTTTTCATCAATCCATCGTAATGACGCATCAATAAATGAGATTCGATCTGTTGCAAAGTATCCAACACCACACCTACTAAAATCAATAAGGACGTACCTCCGTAGAAGTGCGCAAATTGATTATTAATACCAAACAAACTTGCAATAGCAGGTAGAATAGCAATGATCGCTAGGAAAATTGCACCTGGAAATGTAATATTTGATATTACGCGGTCTATAAAATTACTAGTTTCCAATCCCGGTTTAATACCTGGGACAAAACCTCCGTTTTTCTTCATGTCATCTGACATCTGTTGTGGATTAACCATGATCGCTGTATAGAAGAACGTAAATGCGATAATTAACACCGCAAAAGTCACGTTGTACGCTACAGAAGTATAGTTACTCAACGAAGTCAAAAATTCCGACTGAAGATTTGGGAAGAACTGTCCTAAACTCATCGGCACAAACATAATTGCCTGTGCAAAAATGATTGGCATTACACCTGCAGCATTTACCTTTAACGGTATATACTGACGTACTCCACCGACTTGCTTGTTTCCAACGATTTTCTTCGCGTATTGTACAGGGATCTTACGAACCCCTTGTACGATCAAGATCGTAAAGATCACAACGAAAAACAAAGCCACAAATTCAAGCAACAATGGAATTGGACCACCACCACCTTTCGCCATTCTAGAAACCCATTCCGCAGTGATACCACTTGGCAATTGAGCGATAATACCAGTCATGATGATCAAAGAAATACCATTACCGATACCTTTATCAGTAATTTTTTCCCCTAACCACATCACAAATAAAGTACCGCCTGTCAAAACTATGGCAGTCAGAATCGTGAACAATGGGTCAGCGATTGTCTTAGCACTTGGCTCGATCTGAGTACGTACATAAGCAAAAGCTTGAAGCAAAGTAATCCCTAATGTTAAATAGCGAGTAATCTGATTCATTTTTTGACGACCACTTTCCCCTTCTTTCTGCATCTTTTGGAAGTAAGGAACCGCGATGCCCAACAATTGAACAACAATGGATGCCGAGATATATGGCATTACCCCTAACGCAAAGATAGCTGAACGAGAGAACGAGCCCCCCGCAAACATATCCAATAGGCCCAATAAACCCTCTTTTTGACCGGAAGCCAAAGCTTGAGGATTTACACCTGGTAATACCACGTGACATCCAATACGGTAAATCAAAAGAAAAAGTAAGGTATTTAGAATACGCGTACGTAAATCATCGATTTTCCAAATATTGGTTAAGGTTGTGATTAGTTTCTTCATTTATTAAATTTTAACGATAGAACCGCCTGCAGCTTCGATAGCTTTTTGAGCAGAAGCAGTAAACGCGTGCGCTGTTACTTCAACTTTAGCTTTCAATTCACCGCGACCCAAGATTTTTACTTTGTCATTTTTAGACACTAATCCATGAGCTTTCAATGCATCGAAATCTACAGCCGTCAAATTGAATTTCTCGATCAACGCTTGCAAAGTATCTAGGTTGACACCATTGTACTCAACACGGTTGATGTTTTTGAAACCAAATTTAGGTACACGACGTTGCAAAGGCATCTGACCACCTTCGAAACCGATTTTCGTAGAGTGACCTGAACGAGAACCAGCACCTTTGTGACCACGTGTAGAAGTACCACCACGACCAGAACCAGTACCACGACCGATACGTTTGCTACCTTTTACTGCACCTTTTGCAGGTTTTAAATTACTTAAGTTCATTTTTAAACTAAATTGTGCTAGCCCTTCGCTCTCACTAAACAGGTACTAGCGATTAAAAAATAATGATTATTAATAACAAGTAATGGAAAGAGCCCAAAGACCCTTTCCATATGCTAATATTAAATAGTTTCGATAGCTACTAAATGGTTTACTTTACGTACCATTCCAATGATTGATGGAGTAGCTTCAACTTCTACTGAGTGGTTGATTCTTTTCAAACCTAATGCCTCAATAGTTTTCTTTTGGCGCTCGCTTCTGTCGATAACGCTCTTTATCTGGGTGATTTTGATTTTTGCCATGATAATTAACCGTTAAATACTTTATTCAAATCGACACCGCGGTGTTGTGCCACTGTATATGCATCACGCATGTTTGCTAAAGCAGTTACAGTTGCTTTTACCACGTTGTGTGGGTTAGAAGAACCTAATGATTTAGCCAATACGTCTTTGATACCAGCAGACTCCAATACTGCACGCATTGCACCACCTGCCAAAACTCCTGTACCACCTACAGCTGGTTTAATCAAAACTGAACCACCAGAATATTTACCATATTGTGCGTGAGGAACAGTACCTTTGATTACAGGAACTTTCACTAAATTTTTCTTTGCGTCGTCGATACCTTTAGTGATAGCTTCAGTTACCTCTTTCGCTTTACCTAAACCGTAACCAACGATACCGTTTTCATCACCTACTACAACAATTGCAGAGAAGCTGAAAGTACGACCACCTTTAGTAACTTTAGCTACACGTTGGATACTTACTAAGCGATCTTTCAATTCAATTTCGCTTGATTTTACTCTTTTTATATTGCTTAATGCCATTTCTTTCTAAGATTAAAAGTCTAAACCGCCTTCGCGAGCACCTTCAGCCAAAGATTTGATACGGCCATGGTATAAGTACCCATTACGGTCAAAAACTACTTTATTAATACCTGCTGCTACTGCTTTTTCAGCAACCAATTTACCTACAGCTTTAGATTGATCAACTTTGTTACCAGATGCAACAAAATCTTTTGACAAGCTAGATGCAGCAACTAATGTTTTACCTGCATTGTCATCAATGATTTGCGCATAGATACCTTTGTTACTTCTAAAAACCGATAAACGTGGACGTTCAGACGTTCCAGCAAGGTTTTTTCTGATTCCTTTTTTGATTCTCTCTCTACGAGATGCTTTTTGTCCTGCCATGATTATTATTTTTTAGCTGATTTACCTGCTTTTCTTCTCAACACTTCGCCTTCAAACTTGATACCTTTTCCTTTGTAAGGTTCTGGTTTACGGAAGCCACGGATTTTAGCCGCGATCTGACCGATCAATTGTTTGTCAGCACATTCTAAAGTGATTGTAGGGTTTTTACCTTTTTCAGCAGTAGTTGATACTTTAACTTCATTTGGCAATACAAAAACAATCTGGTGAGAGAAACCTAAAGTTAACTCTAATACATTACCAGTACTTGTAGCACGGTAACCTACACCGACTAACTCTTGAGTAGTTTTGTAACCTTCAGTCACACCTTGAACCATGTTGTTCAACAGGGAACGGTATAGACCGTGTAATGCTTTGTGTTTCTTTTGATCAGTTGGACGTGTCACGACGATATTGCCTTCTTCTTGAGCAATATTGATGTCACGGTCAACTTGTTGTGTTAATTCGCCTTTAGGACCTTTTACTGAAACTAAGTTTTTGTCCGAAATAGTAACAGTTACCCCAGCAGGGATAGCGATAGGCGCTTTTCCAATTCTTGACATTTCTTTGTGCTTTTACCTAGATTAATAAACGTAACATAAAACTTCACCACCAACATTTTGAAGTCTAGCTTCTTTATCTGTCATTACACCTTTAGATGTTGACAAGATAGCAATACCTAAACCATTCAAAACACGAGGCATAGTATCAACGCTTGCATACTTTCTTAAACCAGGTTTACTCACACGTGTCAACGTACGAATAGCCGGAATTTTGCTAATTGGGTTATATTTCAATGCGATTTTGATCGTACCCTGTACGCCATTCTCATCGAATTTGTAATTAGCAATGTAACCTTTGTCAAAAAGAACTTTAGTGATTTCTTTTTTAAGGTTCGATGCAGGAATTTCAACAACCCTGTGGTTGGCCTTGATGGCATTCCTTACTCGTGTAAGGTAATCCGCAATTGGATCTGTAGTCATTATATATGAAAATTTGTGACAGCGGTTTCCCTCCCAACCATTGGTATGGGACCTTCTATCTGTTAAACAATTTTAAAATGCAAAAACCCCGGCAATCCCTAGTAGAATTGCCCGGGCAAAATTAAGTATTTTTTTTTAATTACCAAGAAGCTTTTTTCACCCCTGGGATCTTGCCATCTAAAGCCATCTCACGGAAAGTTACACGAGAGATACCGAATTGACGCATATATCCTTTAGGACGGCCAGTCAATTTACAACGGTTGTGTAAACGTACCGGAGAAGCATTTTTAGGTAATTTATCTAATGCAACGTAATCGCCAGCAGCTTTTAATTCTGCACGTTTTGCCGCATATTTAGCTACCAATTTAGCGCGTTTTACTTCGCGTGCTTTTAATCCTTCCTTAGCCATTGTTATTAGTATTTTGATTTTTAAATGGTAAACCGAACTGCTTCAACAATTCTAAAGCCTCAACATCATTTTGAGCAGAAGTCACGAAAGTGATATCCATACCTTGGATCTTGTTGATTTTATCAATGTTGATCTCAGGGAAAATGATTTGTTCAGTGATACCTAAGTTATAGTTACCACGTCCGTCAAAACCTTTATCGTTGATACCGCGGAAGTCACGAATACGTGGAAGCGATACTGCTACCAAACGATCCAAGAATTCAAACATGTTGTTATCACGTAAAGTAACGCGTGCCCCTACAGGCATGCCTTTACGCAATTTAAAGTTTGAAATATCTTTTTTCGATTTTGTAGCAACAGCTTGTTGACCTGTAATCAAAGTCAATTCTGCGATAGCGTTATCGATCAATTTCTTGTCAGCTGTTGCAGCTCCTACGCCTTGTGAAACAACGATTTTCTCAAGTTTAGGAACCTGCATAATACTTTTATACTGAAATTTTTCTTGAAGTGCTTTACGGATTTCCTCCGCATATTTCACTTTTAATCTTGGTACGTAAGTCATTATTTAATTTCCTCCCCTGATTTTTTAGCGTAACGAACTAATTTACCATCTGCATTTAACTTACGACCTACACGAGTAGTTTCACCCGTTTTAGGATCGATAACAGCTAAATTAGAGATGTGAATACCAGCTTCTTTCTCAATGATACCACCATTAGGATTAGCTGCACTTGGTTTAGTGTGTTTTTTTACGATGTTAGCGCCTTCAACGATAGCTCTATTTTTATCCACTAAAACAGTTAATACTTTTCCTTGAACACCTTTAGAGTTACCAGCGATAACTTTCACTAAATCACCTTTTTTAATTTTGATTTTGTGCGTAGTCGTTTTTGTTTTCTTGATTGCCATAATTATAAAACCTCCGGTGCTAGTGATACAATTTTCATGAACTGTTTCTCACGCAACTCTCTGGCAACAGGGCCAAAGATACGTGAGCCACGTGGCTCATCATTATTATTTAATAATACAGCGGCGTTGTCATCAAAACGGATATAAGAACCATCTTTACGACGGATTTCTTTTTTCGTTCTAACTACTACTGCTTTAGAAACGGAACCTTTTTTCACGTTTCCTGAAGGCATAGCGCTTTTCACCGATACAACAATCTTATCTCCGATTGATGCATAACGCTTACGCGTACCGCCCAATACACGGATTACTAAAACTTCTTTAGCACCGCTATTGTCAGCTACATTAAGTCTTGATTCTTGTTGTACCATGTTATTTAGCTCTTTCTATAATTTCAACTAATCTCCAGTTTTTTGTTTTACTCAGCGGACGAGTTTCCATGATTAATACCGTATCGCCGATACCGCAGGTATTAGTTTCGTCATGAGCTTTAAATTTAGTAGTTTTTTTAACGAACTTACCATAGATAGGGTGTTTTACTTTACGCTCAACACTTACTACAATAGATTTGTCCATTTTGTTGCTAACTACTAAGCCGATTCTTGTTTTTCTTAAATTTCTTTCCATTTCGACTTAATTTTTACGCCTCAGAGGCTGTTTCGTTTTTAGCTGCAGCTTTGCGTGCACTGATCTCTGTACTAATACGAGCGATAGCTCTGCGTGCTGCTTTGATCACGTTAGGGTTCTCAATAGCTGAAACAGCATGTGCAAATTTCAATTTTGTAAGGGCCGTTTTCTCCTCGACTAGACGAGCTGCTAGGTCCTCATTAGATAATTCTAAAATTTCTGAATTTTTCATGTTTTTTCAGTTGTTATTTGGGTTATCATCCGTTTATATATAGCGTTAGGGGTAACGGCCCTAACGCTTAAATGATGACATTACCAAGATTTTTATGCTTCAACGTAGTCTCTACGAATCACAAACTTAGTTTGAACCGGAAGTTTTTGAGCTGCAAGGCGTAAAGCTTCTTTGGCAATTTCCAAAGGCACACCTTCTGCTTCAAATAACATACGGCCTGGGCGTACTACTGCTACCCAGTATTCTGGAGCACCCTTACCTTTACCCATACGTACCTCTGCAGGTTTTTTCGTAACAGGTTTGTCAGGGAAAATACGAATCCAAACTTGACCTTCACGTTTCATATAACGTGTAACCGCAATACGAGCTGCCTCGATTTGACGACTAGTGATCCATGCTTGCTCCATTGTTTTGATACCGAAAGAACCGAAAGCTAACTCCGCTCCACGAGAAGCGTTACCTTTCATGCGGCCTTTCTGCATCTTTCTGAACTTCGTTCTTTTTGGCTGTAACATGTTCGTATACTTTTTAAATCTGCTTCTTCAGCAGGTTTTTGTTGTAATCTAAATAAACTCTATTAATCTTTTTTCGGACCACGGTTATTTCCACCACGGTTGTTTCCACCACGGTTGTTTCCACCGCGACCACCTTTGTTGTTACGGTTGTCACGACGTTCGCCACCACCTTCGTGGTTACCACGTGATTTTACACCTGATGCTTGACCAATGTTTGGAGATAAGTCACGTTTACCGTAAACCTCACCTTTACAGATCCAAACTTTGATACCGATTTTACCGTATGTAGTCAATGCTTCAGCTAAAGCGTAGTCGATATCAGCACGCAATGTGTGTAAAGGAGTTCTTCCTTCTTTGTATTGTTCAGTACGTGCCATCTCAGCACCACCTAAACGACCAGAACACATGATTTTGATACCTTCTGCACCCATACGCATTGTAGAAGCGATTGAAGTTTTCATTGCACGACGGAATGAAATACGCGCCTCTAATTGCTTAGCGACACCTTCAGCTACTAACTTAGCATCTAACTCAGGGCGTTTGATCTCGAAAATGTTGATTTGAACATCCTTTTTAGTCAGTTTTTTCAACTCTTCTTTGATCTTGTCAACTTCTTGACCACCTTTTCCGATAACGATACCTGGACGAGCAGTGTGAATTGTAACAGTGATACGTTTTAAAGTTCTTTCGATAACAACTTTAGCAACACCACCTTTTGCAATACGAACAGAAAGATATTTTCTGATTTTTTCGTCTTCAACTAATTTATCGGAATAGTTTTTACCTCCGAACCAGTTAGAATCCCAACCTTTGATGATTCCTAATCTGCTACCTATTGGATTTGCTTTTTGTCCCATTTCTCAATAAATTAGTTTTGTTCAACGTTTAATTTGCTATCAACTACCAACGTAACGTGATTTGAACGTTTACGAACTCTGTATCCGCGACCTTGAGGAGCTGGACGCAATCTTTTCAATTGACGACCTCCACCTACTGATACTTCTTTTACAATAAGTTCGCTTTCTTCCACTGATTTACCTTCGTTTTTGGCTTCCCAGTTTTTGATTGCAGATAATAATAATTTTTCTACACGAGCAGCAGCTTCTTTACTAGAGTGTTTCAAAATGTATAATGCATTTTCAACACGCTGACCACGAATTAAGTCTACCACTAAACGCATCTTACGAGGCGAAGTAGGGCAGTTCAATAATTTGGCATCCGAAGCTCCACCTTGTTGAGCTTTCTCTTGCTCTTTGCGCTGTCTGATTAAGACAGACTTTTTAAGTTTTTTTGTTGCTTCCATTACCTATTATTTTTTCTTTTCTGCGTGGCCTCTGAATGTACGCGTAGGCGCGAATTCACCAAGCTTGTGACCTACCATATTTTCTGTTACATAAACAGGGATAAATTTATTCCCGTTGTGCACTGCGAAGGTATGGCCAACAAAATCAGGTGAAATCATTGATCTACGAGACCATGTTTTGATAACTGACTTTTTGTTAGTTTCATTCATAGAAAGAACTTTTCTTTCTAAGTTGTGATCGATATAAGGACCTTTTTTAATTGAACGAGCCATTATTTTTTCCTTCTCTCAATGATGTAACGATTCGATGTTTTCTTCTTGTAACGTGTTTTGAAGCCTTTAGCTAATACACCTGTACGTGAGCGTGGGTGACCTCCTGAAGTACGGCCTTCACCACCACCCATAGGGTGATCTACTGGGTTCATTGCAACACCACGAACTCTTGGACGACGACCTAACCAACGTTTGCGACCTGCTTTACCTAACACTTGGTTAGATCTTTCATGGTTCGATACTGAACCAATTGTAGCAACACAAGTCAATAAGATCATGCGTGTTTCGCCTGAAGGCAATTTGATGATGGCATATTTACCATCACGAGCAGACAATTGAGCATAAGTACCAGCCGAACGAGCAATTGAACCACCTTGACCAGGATTTAATTCAATGTTGTGGATGATAGAACCCAATGGAATGTTTGCTAATGGTAATGTATTACCAACTTCTGGGGCAACTTTATCACCTGCTACTACAGTTTGACCAACTTTTAAACCAGCTGGAGCAATGATGTAGCGTTTTTCACCATCTACGTAGTGCAACAATGCAATACGAGCAGTACGGTTTGGATCGTACTCAATAGTAGCTACTTTTGCAGGGATATCTTTTTTATCGCGTTTGAAATCAATTAATCGGTATACTTTTTTATGTCCCCCACCGAGATAACGCATAGTCATTTTACCGGAGTTATTACGACCACCTGATTTCTTGTTGATTTTTACTACCAACGATTTTTCAGGAACGTTTGTAGTAACATCAGAATAATCTGCGCCTATTCTGAAACGAGTACCAGGGGTTACCGGTTTGAATCTTTTAACTGCCATCTTAAATTATATAGTACTGTAAAAGTCAATAGTTTCGCCATCTTTAATAGTAATGATAGCTTTTTTATACTTAGGAGCTCTACCAGATACGAAACCTGCTTTTGTGTAACGGCTTTTTGCTTTACCTGCTACAACTGCAGTATTTACAGCAAGAACTGTAACACCGAACATAGCTTCAACAGCTGATTTAATCTGGATTTTGTTTGCTCTGTGATCTACTTTGAAAGCGTAACGGTTTAATTTTTCCGTTAACAATGAAGCTTTCTCAGTCAAGATAGGTTTTTTGATAATTTCCATATTACTTAGCTAATGCTTCCTCCAAAGTTTTAACAGAATCTGTAGTCAACAATAATTTTGTTGCATTTAATACATCATATGTATTTAAATCAGAAGCAACAATAACTTTTGCTTTTTTCAAGTTTCTGCTTGATAAATAAACATTTTTATCATATGCTGGCAAAACCAATAAAGTTTTTTCGTCAGCAATGTTCAACGCGTTTACTAATGCTACATAGTTTTTTGTTTTGCAAGAATCAAATTGAACTGCATCCAAAACTACGACATTGTTATCTTGAGCTTTGTAAGACAACGCTGATTTACGTGCTACTTGTTTCAATTTTTTGTTCAATTTGAACGAGTAATCACGAGGTTGAGGACCGAATACACGACCACCACCATTAAACAATGGAGATTTGATAGAACCCGCACGAGCACCACCAGTACCTTTTTGTTTGTGTAATTTACGAGTTGAACCCGCGATTTCATTACGTTGTTTAGATTTGTGAGTTCCTTGGCGTTGGTTCGCTAAGTATTGTTTCACATCCAAATAGATCGCATGATCGTTAGGCTCTAACCCAAATACCGACTCAGGAAGTTGCACCTTGGCACCTGTTTCTTTACCTGATAAATTTAAAACTTTAACTTCCATCTCTACTATTTGTCTACGATTACATAAGAACCTTTAGCTCCTGGAATGGAACCACTAACAACGATAAGGTTTTGCTCAGCGTAAACTTTCAACACCTGTAAGTTTTGAACTTTAACTCTGTCACCACCTGTACGACCAGCCATGCGCATACCTTTAAATACGCGTGAAGGCCATGATGAAGCACCTAATGAACCTGGAGCACGCAATCTGTTGTGCTGACCGTGAGTCGCACCACCTACACCACCAAATCCATGACGTTTCATTACACCTTGGAAACCTTTACCTTTTGAAGTACCGACTACATCTACGAATTCGCCTTCCTCGAAAAGTGTAACGTCAACTACGTCACCAAGTTGTTTTGCATCTGGGAAAGTTTTAAACTCTACCAACTTACGCTTAGGCGTTGTGTTTGCTTTCGCAAAGTGCCCTTTCAAAGGAGCTGTCGTGTTTTTCTCCTTAGCTTCGTCGAAACCAAGTTGAATTGCCGAGTAGCCATCCTTTTCTTCCGTACGTATCTGCGTAACCACGCACGGCCCGGCCTGAATCACTGTACAAGGAATATTTTTCCCATCAGCGTTAAACAGGCTCGTCATTCCTACTTTTTTTCCAATAATACCTGACATGTTGTAAATTAATTAATTAAAAGTCCTTCGAAGCAGTAGGGCTTCGCTCAAGACACACTATTCCCATTAAGGGACTGCAAAGTTACAAACATTTTTATAACTGTCAAATAATTAGTGAATTATTTTTTTTATTTTCTATTTTACTCCGTTATCCGTTTTTATTCGTCCAATTACACAGCTCATGTTCCCCATCATTACAACCTGCACAAAAAATATAAAAAAACAATATTTCTATTTTTCTACTGCCATACAGCTGTCATTGGTTTAGCTAATTTTGAACTGTCTTAACAACGTAAGACACTTAGTATAGACTAAAATTTAAATACTTTAATACGATAATCATGAAAACAGAAATCATTTCCAAGAACGAATTACTTGCACATTGGTTGGGCCACAGAAATTTAACAAGACAAGCAATCGAAAAATTTCCCGAAGAAGCACTTTTCAACTATAAAGTAGAGGGCATGCGGACATTTGCCGAAATGATCCAGGAGCTCTTGGGTATTGCTGTCCCAGGACTACAGGAAATTGTCAATAATAAAAGCGGTGAACTTAATGAGAAGTTTAACTATACAACCAAGGCTCAACTGCTACAAGCTTGGGACGAAGCCACTCCGCAGATCAGTGCATTATTCGACGAGATTCCAACAGAACGTTTCTCCGAAGAATTTAACCTATTCGGCCAATACAATTCGCCGATCATCCACAGTATATTCTATTTCATCGATAATGAGATCCACCACCGTGGTCAAGGATTTGTTTATTTACGCCTGTTGGGTATCCAACCTCCATTTTTCTGGGAGCGTGATTAATTGTTGAATTTGAGATGAGAGATATTAGATTTGAGATTTGAGATACTAGTATTACTAGTCGAAGACATAATAATGGCTACCCGTCACATTATTATTGACATCTTAAAATCTATATAATATAAAAGATACTTGTTCGGGTTCAACTCAGATACCGGACAAGTATCCTTCTTTAGTAATCTCGTGATGGGGAACCCCAAGCCCCCCTAACCTCAGATTAAACCTGTTCGATTGCTGCCGCCAGCAATTGTTTTACGGTTCCTTTTAGCGATTCCGGCTCTATAATCTTTCCTTTATCAGCAAACATGAGATACCAACGGGCAAACCCACCTTCAACATGAATGCTTTCAAAGTGCATTTCAACATAACTATCAGTAACCACTTCTTTTTGAAATCCAAAGTAATGGCGATCCCATTCCATATATCGCGCCATCTCCTTGTCCACCTGGACCACCACTCTGGTTGTCGGCATTTCATGTTTCTTATTCAGGAAAAATGAAAGTTCAGGATGATCTTTCCCAAAATCGTCAGCAAGTATCCGGATATTGTTGATTCGGTCCAGGCGAAATTGCCTATAATCCTTTCGGAGTTTACAAAAAGCAAGGACGTACCAAAACTTACTTTCCACAAAAATACCGACTGCTTCGATTTCACGTTTTTCTGGAGTTTTGTCGGAGGGTTTGGAATAATAGATTTCCACGCATTTTTTCGCTGCTATACTTTCAATAAGCGTATTGGTTCCATGCGTTAATTTTTCATTGAATTGATGACGTTCTCCCCGTACCAAAAAGTTCTCTCCGACCAGAGCAACATGTTCCTTTTCATTACCTCTCAAAATAGCTTTCATCTTGAGCATTGCTGTCGTAAAATGGTGGGCGAGATTCTTGTCTGTATACTTTTCGACCAATTTCTCTGCGGCGACAAAACTCAAGGCCTCTTCGCGGCTAAATTGCAATGGCGGCATCTTATACCCCTCAACCAAAGAGTAACCATTTCCTGCTTCGCCATAAATCGGTATTCCAGCCTGCATCAGGGATCGGATATCACGATAGATTGTCCGTAGGCTTACTTCATATTTTTCTGCCAGCGCAGCAGCTGTCACCACAGGTTTTGCCTGCAGGTGCATATAGATAGCAAGGATACGGTCGAATCGTTTCTGAATGTCGGTCATAGGGATAAAGGTACGAGTTATTCCATATTTTTAAACTAAATGATATTGATTAAAAACAGCATGACAAAACAAAAAATCACGATCCAAATACATGGATCGTGATTTTTTATTACCAAAAGCCTCTAGAGCAGCGATGGCTATTGTTTTGTCCCTTGGAAGAGGTATACTACATCACCGCTGGCCTCAGCCTCCGTAGTGATCTGGATATTCTTATCATCAATTGTATAAGTAATTCCCCCCATAGGTCCCTGACCGGAAACATGGATATTGGAAACATTTTGTACAGGGAATGTTTTTGCTGTAGCTCTACTGTAAGCCTCTCCTGCTTTCACTGTTGCTTTCACCTTACCATCATCGACTTTGGTAACTGTGATAATCGCATTAAAATATTCAGCGTCACCACCGATGACCATCTTTCCTTTAAACGTGCCTACAATGGCATCTATTTTTCCTGAGACTATTGGCTCATTCTTATCTTTGCTACATCCGACAAAGATCATTGCAACCATTGCCACCAGGCAAAGGATCTTTAGGTTTTTGTTTATTGTTTTCATCTTTTGCATATCTATATAAGCAAAAGTAGAAATACACTGTACACAGGACAATACCACGAAATAGGGTAATTTATCCTCCTAATTTTAGGGTATCCCTGTTCCTAATGAATTAGAGCAAATTTTCCTTAAATAATATTGTCAACAGTTCTGCGGTATTTTTTACGGCAAATTTCTGAATCAGATTTTTCCGATACGTATCCACCGTCAATGGGCTTAAGAATAGTTTTTCGGCAATTTGTGCACTTGTCTTTCCTTCCGCCAGCAACTGCAATACCTGCTTCTCGCGCATTGTCAGTGAGGGTAGTTGTCGGGTTGGGGAGGCCGCTATAATCCGTTGTGTTGCCCCGCATAAGGCCATGCTACCTTGAGAAACTTTCTGAATACAAGTAATAATTTCTTCCGCATCAGCACTTTTCAAGATATATCCAGCAGCACCATTGGCAAGCATCTGTAGTATGCTATTGCGCGCCATATGATTACTAAAGCCAACGATGATCAGCTCAGGATGGTTCTTCTTGAGTTCGCCGCAGAGATCGATACCATTCGCATCGGGCAAAGCGATATCCAACAAGAGCAGATCTATCTGATCCTGTTTCAAAAAATCAGTCAGCGCCTGTCCCAGCGAAAACCCCAGTACGCGGTCGTAGGATAGATTCTCTTTTAAAAATGATTTGATCCCTTCGATGGCAATTGGATGATCGTCCAAGATCGCCAATGTTTTTTGCTGCTCAGACATATATTTCGATATTGACACTTGTTCCCGCCCCAGGCTGCGACAAGATATTCATTTTTCCATTTAAATATTCAACTCTCATTTGTACATTTTTAAGTCCCATTCCCCCTTTAGCTTCCCCAACCGCCTCCACATCAAATCCTTTTCCATTGTCGTCCACCCCGATCAAAAAGCCTTGCTCGTTTTGCAGGCATTGCACAATGATTTGATCGGCATTCCCATGTCGAATGGCATTGTTGATCAACTCCTGAATAATACGATAGATATTGACCTGCATATTCTCCGCAATATTGTTGAACAGGCCATTGCACTGCAACTCAATGGCAACAGCACCATGCTGCATCGAAGTACAGAGATCTTCAAGGGCCACCAATAGCCCCGAGCGTGATAAGTTTTCGGGCATCATATTGTGGGCGATCAGCCTGACATCCGAGATCATCTGGTCCAGCTGAGATTTTATCCCATCCAATACAGGCAGATTCCCTTCGGAAGAGATCTGAAGTCTCATCGCCGTCAAATGGCCACCAAGGCCATCATGCAAATCACGGGCAACCCGATGACGTTCCAGCTCCTCCCCTTCCAATAGTGCTTTGGTCACCCGAAGTTCTTGCTGCTGCGCCAACAGTTCCATATCGCGCTGCGTTTTCCTCTTATTCTGACGATATAAATAAACAGATAAACCGAGCAAAAACAGCAATATCAAAGAAAATATACCCAATATATAATTATACAAACGCTGATTTTTCTGTTGAAGTACCGTCTGCTTCTGTTCAAACTCCAATCTCATGATCTTTTCGTTCTTCTCGGCCGTTCTAAATTTGGTTTCAAGACCAGCTATTTCACTTTTATAAGCCGCCTGGGCCAAACTATCTTTAATGGCAACATGTTTTCCCAGCCATTTATAGGCATTGGGGTAATCCTTTAATTTGGCATAGGTATCAGACAAATCCTTGGCAAATTGCTGCATGTTACTTGTCATATCATAAGGCATATCCCGCATGACAATCTTAAGCTCCTTCAATGCCAGTTCATATCTTTCCAAACTAAAATAGATATTAAACTTCTGATAATGCATCATGCCGATCTCATAAGGCATATTTAGTCGTTCTGCAATTTTCAGTGCTTTCTCGGCAACCTCGAGGGCCTTCGTGAAATCATTTTTCGCACAATAATACATGCTGGCTGTTTCACCATAGTTTAGGTGAGCTACTGACTCCTTTAGCGTATCTAAAATTTGCTCCGATTTTAACAGATAAGATTTTGCGAGATTAAGTTCGCGAGATTCAACATATTCACGCGCCAAGTTTAGTAATGATATTGCATGTCTGTCTTTTGACAGGGGATATTTTTCATAGAGTTCAAGCCCTTTTTTAAAATAATAGATACCTTTTTCTGTATCGCCAATTTCCTTAAAAGCAAAGCCAATCGATTGGTAGGATTTAGCAGCTTGATTATAGTCCTTCTGTTTGATTGCTGCGGGAATTATTTTATCAACCTGGATCCGTACCATACCTTTCCGATCATCTTTATGATCGATGATCATGGCGTAATTCCACCAAGCCTTCACCCAAAATTCATAAGCTTCCTTAGTCTTAAATTTTTCGAGCATCACCGCAGCCTGTTTATACAGCTGTAAGCATTCATCAGTTTCACCCGCAGTCATAAAGATATGGGAGGCACTATAATAGGTGTATAGTGCTTTCAGGTAAGGCTTCGTTGTACACAGTTTCTTCGCTACCCCCAGATAACCTGTCGCCGCGACAGTATCTTTCCGCTCAAACATGAGATTATTTGCCAATAATAGCGCTGCTCTGGCCTTCACGCTATCGTTCTTAACGGTATTGAATACATTCCGTAGACTATCAATGGAACTGATTGATGCCCCCCCCTGCTGTAATGCAAAAATATATAAAAGCGTACCGCACAGTAGCATCGTAAGAAAAACAAGTTTTTTCATCTATTTAGTTTATTGACAGATTGGTCAAATTCCATGACACAAAATGCAAAAAAAAGATAAGATATTGCTGTTTTCCGACGACATTTTATACAACTATCCCAAACTATACCCTTGTTACATAAGATTTAATAATATTGTTGAATCCCAAATCCATTATATCAATTATTAAGATGCAAAACAACACATAAGACCAAGATAATCCGAGTCGACAAAGTCCCCTTAGCTCCCTTAAGATATACCAAAACTAAAGTATAAGACAGGTCTTCAATTAGGGGCCTTACTTTCATTTAATAGGGACTTTAGACGGACCTCATCCGGACTTCACCCGGACCTCATTCGGATGAAAGCGTATAATATCCCCGTTATACCCCTGTTTGATATCAGTTAATTTACAAGAAGTATACTAGTTAAAGTAAGCTTTTCCCCCACTTGTCTGTTAAACGAACCAAACCAATTATAAATGAATTTATGGCACGAGTAAATAATGAAGCAAACAATAGTCGAAGAACAGTCAAACCAGTACCGAGATTGAAACAGCCCTTAAAAGACAGTTATTCATTTAGACTGAAGCGATCCTCAATTCTATAAAAAAACGCCTGCCTCAACAAAATGAGACAGGCGTTTTAAAATCGATTATTTTAAGAATATCCAACCAAGGCTTTAACTCCTTATTTTAGGGATTTCCATGCACAGCATCCAATAGCATTACGATCAGAACTAACACATCGTTTGTTTTCATTTTTATTGTGTTTGTTATTTCTTCCGTTCTTTGTAAACATCTGCTCCAATAATATCCGGCGTCAATGTGTGATCTATAATCATTGTTTCACCATTCCACGCCTTTTTAGCTGTCCAACTTGCATCAGGGGCAGCCCACAGCGGATCGTTTGGCGGTAAGCCCAGAATAATAAAGGCTTCTGAGCATAAATATTCACTTCCGGTAGAAACATAGGTTTCGCCCACTTCTGGTTGATGGCCAGCAAAACCAATATTTAACCAACCGGAGCTATTAAAAGTTCCCGGCATTTCAATCTGTCTTTTTATTACCGTATAAAGCGCACATCGCACTTGAGCCGGTTCGATTCCTTTTTCTAATTCGTGCATATACGCAATTTTGGAAAGCAGCTGAAAAGCACCGAAACGGTAACTCAATGAACGTCCTACTGGTGGATAAGTCCCTTCAGGAGAGATTAAACGTTCTTGTATGGTCGCGTATCTTCTGGCGCGATCTAAGAATATAGGATAGAGGTTTGCTGTATCTAAATTAGCATTCTTCAGTTCTAGGCTAGTTTCTAAAAGCATCGGATGTATTACAAAGCTATTGTAGTAATCGTAATGAAAGTTAGGGCCGTCACCGTATATTCCATCGCCTTTATACCAGGAAACCATTAAGTCAATAGCGCTGTCCAAACGACTTTTATCAACAACTTTATCATATTTTAAGAAAAAGGCTTCGATTTCGGAACTAAATAACACCCAGTTATTACCATAGGCATTCATTTCGCGGGTTAGGTTAAATGCATTGATCACATTTTTCTTGGTCTGATCATCTAATTTACCCCAGAGTTGATTTGGAGACCTTAAAAGCGCCTGCGCTAAAAATGCAGCATCCACCAACGCTTGACTTTGTGTTTTGGGATGCTTTCTAAAGTTCATATAATCCGGATTATCGGGATCCGTCGCATTTTTTATACAGGCAATGGATAAATCGATATATTTCTTTCTCAACTTACCTTCGGCTGTATTATCCGGCCCAAGTTCAAGCCAAGGCGCCATTCCAGCCATTAACCGACCGAATGCTTCCAAGTAAGTACAACCTGTCCGGTCCAGATTGTTACGCGATTCGATCGGCATCGTTTTAACTAATTCACCTTTACTCAATGCCATTAATACAGGATCAGCAATTTTGGTAAGCGTTTTCACCAGATATGCCCGCTGTTGTAGACCATTATTTTCCTCTTTCTTTTGAGCAAATAATACCTGTGGCACTAATAATATGATAATGACTAACTTTTTATAGTTCATAGTACTGGAATTATTTATTTTAAAATGGAACTAGTTTCCCTCATCCGTTATCCATAGATAATTCCCTTATTGTTTGATCACTTTTTCGCCATTGAGCATTCGGTCATATCTGATCAATGCCTCTACGTAATAATAATCGGCATAAGTCAATGGCACATCTACCTCCGTCTTATGCGGAATAGAACCAACACTATGTTTCAATATATACCCCCCAGCTTCTTTGTAATCTGCTTTGTATGGTTTCGAAGAAAGTGACTTTAACATCTGCTCAGCTTTGGAAATGTACAACTGACTTTCACTGCCCTTTGTATATTGTGCCAATTCCAACAATGCAGAAGCCGTAACCGCAGCAGTAGAAACATCGCGCAGATCCTTTTGATTATAATACTTACTTTCCTTGGTCAGTTTATTTTGATCCATATCCCAATACGGAATCAGATCCTTTGGAAGATTGGGATGATTAAGGTAAAACTTAGCGATATTCCTTGCTTGTTCCAGGTATTTCTTTTCACCTGTTTCGCGGTACATCATGGTATATCCATATAATCCCCAAGCTTGTCCCCTTGCCCATGCAGACTCATCGAATGCTCCTTGTGCAGTCTTTCTCGATATTATACTTCCATTATCGGGATTATAATCTACCACATGATAAGAACTGTAGTCTTTTCGATAATGGTTAACCATTGTCGTATTTGCGTGCCGTATGGCAATATCCCGAAATCTTTTGTCTCCTGTCATTTTAGATACTTCGGTCAAAAATTCCAGATTCATCATATTATCGATAATAACAGGATATGTCCACGGTTGCCCGTCCCAGTTCTTACCACCATCCCATGAGCGGATAGTTTTTGGAGCTTCATGAAAGCGTGTTGCCAATGAAGCAGCACCCGTACTTAACACGCCTTTATATGCTGTAGAATCACCTGTTAACCGTAATGCATTACCAAAACTACAATAAAGCATAAACCCAAGATCATGTGTTCCTTTATTGTTTTTCTCCTTTTCTAAATGTTTTAATTTTCGTTTTGCCTCATTCAACAACTTCTCGTCTTTTGTATATTCATAAAGATAGAGTACTGTACCTGGATAAAATCCGGAGCACCACCAGCTAGATCCCCAATTGACATATTTCCCATCTTTAAAGGTGGTAGGAATATCCGACTCCTGGATGGACGAAGCTAGATAGTTGATCTGTTTATGTGCATCTTCAAGATTGGTTTTGACAAATTCTTTATTCAGTCCTAATTTGGCTGTTGTTAAATTCTTCTGACTAGAACATGATATTGCTTGTAGACCAAGCCCGATCATTAATGCTCCTGAAATATAGTGTTGTATCTTCATTATTAGTATTGAGTATTGAGATATGAGTATCAAGATTTTACTTATACAAGTCTAAGACCTACCTAGTATCTCTATTTTTTTAGTATTTAGATTATGAATAAAAGAACAAGGAATTAGTAACTGACGTAATAATCTTTTGGAAACTGTTCCGCATTCCAGCACTTCTGTGATGTCCATTTCTGTGGGGCACATGTCCAGAACTCATCCGTAGCAGGTAATCCTAAGGGTAGGAAAGACAACGATGCCACATACATTGATCCGGCGTTGGTATAATAGTCGGCCAAATTTGACTGCTGGTCTCCAACCACCCCCATACGCAGCCATCCCGACGGAGCGAAGGTTTTGTCAATATAGATGTGTCTGAGTACTGCAGTCAGGGCTGCCCTCACTTGACCTTTTGAAATATCGTCCGGTAATTTATTTTCTAAGGCTACGGTTGCCAAAGGTTGAAACGCTGCATTCTTGTAGGTAGACGAACGTCCTACAACCACATAGTATCCTTCAGGCGATATCATCCGTTCTAAATGATGTGCATAACGCTGCATGCGTTTATAGGCACGTTCATACATTTCTTTGTATTTTCCACCAGCGGAGATATTATGACGAAGCGATTCCACTTGCATACAATGGATCACATAGCCATTGTAATGGTCAAAGCTAAAATGTGCCCCATCACTATACCAACCATCGCCGACATACCATTCCTGATCAAATTTATTGACCGCATAGTCTATTTTCTCACGCGCGCATTCCTCGCCAGCACTATATAGGAAAGTTTCGGTCATTGCAGCAAAAAGTAACCAATTGCTTTCATTTGGTTTGATCTTACGCAATAGTTTGAATTCTTCGACAACCCTTTTCTTTGTTACCTGATCCAATGGTTCCCAAAGTGCTTTGGGTGCTCTCAGGAACGCAAGGGCTAGATGTGCAGCATCTACCAGTGTCTGCGATGAGGGGCCGCGCCATGTAAAATAATCTGGAGATTTAGGATCTACACCATATTGAATACCCAATAAGGCTTGATCACGTAATTTTTTACGTAATTTCCCTTCTTCCGTTCCGTCATCAGGTAAAGCCAGCCAAGGTGCCATGCCTGCCAGCAATCGACCGAAAGCCTCGAGATAACCAACTCCTGGATCTCTACTGTCAAAAGTAGGACTTACCTCCATCGGCATCTTTTTGCGCCATTGTTGTTTACTGATATTATCCAATATAGGTGTGGCGATCTTGCTTAGTATTGAAACCCAATAAGCACGGTCATTCCCAGCATAGCTTATACTTTCATCAGATAAAACACTTGCCTCCGCCCCTATTGGTAACGAGGCCGTCAATGCACCAATCCCAGCACCGCCCAAAAATTTTAATACAGATCTTCTCTTCATTGATAACGGTTTATAAATAATGTATGCTCAACAAGCACACACAAAACATTAAAAATCTTTATTTTAAAATAAAAAAACAAACGAAAAAGAATCAATCGCTCTAGCAAACGATTGCGTGAGCGATTGATAACAAGTTCTTTACAAAAGGAGAAATATCTTTCCTGATTTCTTAATCATCCCAGCCACTGTTTTGTGTCAATGATGTGTTTCGTTCCCGTTCCACTTGTGGAATTGGCCATGTATAAAGTTGATCACCTCGCCAGTCATATGGAGAAACAACTCCTCCCCATGCCTGTTTAATTCCATTTCCGGTGTAAAATGATGTTTCTTTCAATGTTTTCCAACGCAACTCATCAAAATAGATAACACCTTCGCACATCAATTCACGGCGGCGTTCTTCACGAATTTCTTTTCTGAGATCCTGCTCACCTATCCCTAATGGTAATTCTCCAACTCCGGCACGCTTTCTTACTTCGTTTACTTTTAACACAGCTTCACTAGGCTTTTTCGATTCATTCAGTGCTTCTGCCCATAATAAAAGGATATCTGCATATCGCATCACAATATAATCATAAGCGCCTGCCTCTCTATTGGGAATACCTGGGTTAGCTCCCTCATAAACAAACTTACGTGGGTAATAGTAAAAATTAGGGACAATATCCGTTCTCAAGTCAAACACACCACCAAATTCTTGCCGATATGGCCACCTTGAGGTGAAGGTTTGGTCTGTCGCGCCATTTGCTCCCACAAAAGTAGAATAAGGCAAAATCACGTTGCTTACTAACCTTGGATCTCTATCTTCATAGGCTTTCTTAAGTCGTTCTTCATTACCTGTTGGCAAATACAAAGACATATCAAGCTTATTTGTAGTCCGTTTCTCAATGTTCGATATTTCAGTAGCGGTCAAATTATTCCGTAAGAAAAATACCTCCCTTTGACCCGGTGCCATCTGATTATAACCTGGCAGGTAATCATCCCAATTAAACTTAGATCCATCTTTACGCTGATAGCGATCTATCGCATCAGGATGGACCAAATAGGTATTCCAATTGGATCCAAAAGCTGATCGTGATCCAAACCTGAATTGGTAATCTGAACCATATCCTGCCAAAGCGATATTTTGGATACTAAATATAATTTCAGGGCTTTGCTCATTATCACCTTTAAAAAGGTTTGCATAATTACCAAATAAGGTATGTCCCATATTTTTGACTTGCTCAAAGTCGGCAATGGCTTTTGCCCATTCTTGCGTATACATATACACCTTACCACGAAGCGCATGTGCTGCAGATTTAGTAACTCGCCCAAACTCGGCCTTTCCTTTATCATAACGATTTGGCAATAGAGGTTCATTGATACAATCCGTCAGATCTTTGATAATCAAATCCCAGACTTCTTTTTCTGTACTCCTTGGTTTATCCACCTTATCCCACTCGATTGGTTCAGTATAAATCGGAACTCCCTTATACAGTTGATTTAAGCGATAGTAATGGAATGCGCGCAAAAATTTCATCTCTGCAAGTAATCTTGCTTTCTTTTCGGGCCCTACAGGTGACACATTGGTGATACCATAGATCGCATTATTACTCCGGTGAACACCTTCATACAAATTTTGCCATGTAGAAGAGAAAATACCCGATGACGCAGTAGCCGTTGCATTCATCAAGGTTGAATTGTCCCTTCCCTGAAGGGTAACATAGGTGTCATATACATACAGCATCTGACCTAAACGCAAGCCTTGGTAAACACCATTTACACCTTGGTCAGTAAGATTTTCTGTTAGCCACATATTATTGGTTAATACCTGTGTTTTGGGTACGGTATCCAATAAATCTTTCTGACAAGCAGAAAACAATGTTGCCGACCCGATAGTTACTCCAAGCAGTATTTTTTTACTCCACAAATTATATTTTTTTATATTATTTTTCATGATCTTTCTATTTTAGAATCCAATATTCAAACCAAAAGCAAATTGTTTCATTGTTGGATATTCTGCTCCTGCACCAACTTCTGGATCTAATCCTGGAAAGTCCGTAAGCATCAGTAGATTTTCACCTGTAAAAAATACCCTTAAGCTGCGTACTTTAACTTTTTCAGTTAGTTTCTTATCAAACGTATAACCTATTTGCAAATTTCTAAGCTTTAAAAAATTTGCCTTATATAACCAATAATCGCTTGCTTGATTATTGATATTTTCTGCAGAAGTGCCATATTTCAATCTAGGGAAATATCCATTTTGATTGGTACGTGGATCATTTGGCGCCGCCGGGTTATAGAAATAATGGTCATCTGCAATACGAGTGGTCACCTGGTTACCAAGAATCAATACATTATTATTATAACCAATATCTGTCCAGTAATACTGTCCTCCGGCCTCTCCTGCCCAAATCATAGACATATCCAGACCTTTATAAGAGAATCCAAGATTGAATCCATAGATATATTTAGGATTTGTCGACGTACCGGTAAAGTACTGATCGGCATTATTTCCATAAATGCCATCTCCGTTCCGGTCGGCATAAACCAAGTCTCCATAATACATCCGTGCATTCGCACCATAGCTATCCGCAATGGCTTGGGATGAGGTTATAAAAGAATAGCCCGCAGCCTTCATTGCTTTTGCCCATTCGTAATCCTGATCCGTACGGATCATCCCTTTGGTAGGTCCTCCATTGATATTAACTGAACCATCGGCATTAAAATAACTACCATCACCTTGATATACCTGACGTAGATAGAATTCATCCAGCTGGTATCCCTCAAGTCTCCGGTTTACACCACCTGTGGATACATCACCTAAGTTAGTATTCCATACCATTTTTCCCGTTCCGTCATCAACCATACCTTGAACCAGCTTACCTTGGTATTCCGTGACTTTATTTTTATTATATGAGAAATTACCACCAATGTTATAACTGAAATCCCCAATCTTATCCCGCCAGTTCAGATTGAGCTCAATTCCGTTATTACGCATAGCGGCTTGATTGTAATAAGGACCACTAGCAGTACCCGCCGTAATTGGCATTTGTGCTGTACGAATAATATTTGACGTTTTACGATCGTATAAACTTAGTTCCACAGATGCACGACGGTTTAATGTTGCAAATTCCAATCCAAGCTCTTTATTCTCGGAATCTTCCCATTGCAACAAGTTATTGCCAAAACGTGACAATGCTAGTCCATTGGCTTGAGCTCCATTAAATGAATAACCCACCGAACTATATACTCCGTGCCAGCCATAGACATTCAAATCATCTCCGCCGTCATTCCCTAATTTACCCCATGAAGCCCGAAGTTTAATATCCTGTACATAAGGATTGACAGCTTCCATAAACGACTCCTTAGATAAGATATAACCAACAGAAGCAGAAGGAAATGTACCGTATTTTCGTCCACGCCCAAATTTTGAAGCCCCATCCCGACGTAAACTGAATTCTGCTAAATATTTTGCATCATAGTCATAACTGGCACGACCAAAAAAGGAACGCATGGAGTTATCAGATTCGCTTCCAGAGATACTGTTCATCTCCGTTCCTGTACCGATATTGGTAATAGTCGCATCGATCAATCCTTTTCTAGAAGCACTAAATCCGGAATCGTTGTAATAAAATTCATTATGACCAACTAATGCGCCAATCGTATGTTTACCAATCGTTGTGTTATAACGCAATACGTTATCGAAAGATTTTCTGTAAATTTTACCATAAGACTGTCCGGTCGTCGAGTTCGCAAGGTTAACAGGTGTCGATGTAATCGTCATGGTTGAAAAGTCATAGCGTGGTGACGGATCAGACCAGGTTTTCACTTCATCAAATCGGCTCTGGTAGTTAAATTTCGTTTCAAATGTCAAACCCTTCCAAAGTTTAACATTTGCAAATAAGGTAGCGTTGAGTCGTGTACGCTCATTACTTCCCTTATTATCGTAAAGATAGGTCATTAAATTGTTCAGCTGCGATGATTCACCGGAGCTGAGTACAGCGCTTCCAAACTTACCGTCATACATTGGGTAAATACCCGGTGTCGTTTGTCGCAAGAAATTATACAGATTGGCATCGGAAGCCATAGAACGGTCTTCTTTCAGAATAAATGTCTGTGTACCGACTGTCAGGAAATTGGTAACATCTGTCTCCAGATTCACCCGTCCTTCATAGCGCTTCATCCCTGTGTTGTGCATAATGCCCGGGTTGTCTTGTATTCTTCCGGATAGATTATAGCGGATATTTTCACTCCCTCCCAAAACACTGACGTTATGACTCTTTAACCAAGCATTCTCATAAATCCAATCTCCCCAGTTGGTATTGGGATAGGCGACATAATTTGGTATGCCCTGAGCGGTCACACCATTTGGATCAGCATTTGCAGCTGTCCAGGTATCAATAGCGCTTTGCGTATATGGACCTTTCTCGCCTATATTTTCTGCTGCTTCTTGAAACAAGCTCATATGCCTCAAATAATCGCTTAGAAATTCAGGCTTCGCGCTTGGTGTCGTTCTCGAAAACAAACCTGAGTATTTTATTTGAGGTGCTTGTCCGCTTTTTCCTTTCTTTGTTGTAATGACAATAACTCCATTCGCAGCCCGTGCACCATAGATCGCTGCCGAAGACGCGTCTTTTAATACTGATATTGTTTCAATATCTTCTGGATTTACAGCATCCATTACCCCTTGAATACCATCAATAATCACCAAAGCATCATTATTGTTCATGGTACCTGTACCACGTACGCGAATGGTTGCTCCATCACTACCGGGCTTACCATTGCCGACTTTCACCTGAACACCGGCAGCCAGCCCCGACAAAGCCGAGGATACATTCGTCACAGCCCTGCTCTCCAGTTTTTTTCCATCGATAGTTGCGACAGAGCCCAATAGTTTAGATTTCTTCTGTTGCCCATAACCCACAACAACAACCTCATCAATCGCCGAGCTGGCACTTTCCAACGTTACATTAATGGCATTGCGGCCATTTAGTACAATCTCTTGATTTTGGTATCCTACATAGGAAATTGATAGTGTTGCGTTAGGATTCACAGATAAGGAATAGGTTCCCGATCCATTTGTGGAAGTGGAGAGCGTTCCGCCCTTCTCCCGAATGGTTACACCTGACAAAGGTGTTCCCTGACTGTCTTTGATTTGTCCCGTTACATTTATTTTTTGCTGGGCATGAACTGCACCTACAGAAAATAGTGTCATAGCGGACAATCCAATTGCGTAAAACTTAGCCATACTTTAGGAAATTGGTTTTATAATTAAAAATGGTTACTTAACTATGTCAAAATTGAGCAAGAACGACGATTTAATAGGGTGATTTTTATAAATATTAAGGGGTAAAATCTTAAATTTGATGCTGTAACCTCTATTTATCTATGAAATTTCCAGCACAACAGATTCGAAGCATTGTCGTCACTTTACTACACCTCTGTTCAAGTATCATTTGTTGTGCCCAGCACTTTAGTTTCGAAACACTGACGCAGGATAATATCCTAGACAAACAAGCAGTACTGACAATCGCGCAGGATCAACAGGGTAAATTATGGTTTGGTGGGGGAAACAACCTATTTATTTACGACTCCAGAAATGTGACGAATGTTTTAGTCACTGACTCCATTTTCAAAAATGTAGATTACATCAATAAGATTAATATCAATTCGAGAAATGATCTTTTTATTGCAACTGCAACGAAACTCTTCATCTTTAATATTGACAAAAGAAAACCCGTCTATCAACAAGACAAGCCCTTTGATCTTCCCTTAGCTATTCATGATATTTATATTCACGGCAATCAGACCATCCTCTGTTCCGCTCGTGGACTCTATCTTGCTATTCCTTTTGGAAACTCCTATACCATAAAACCGGTTCTGACCCGCAATCATGTCCAAGCTATTGTTCCGGTTAATTCGAAAACATATGCAGTTGCCAGCGATAGTGGTATTGAATTTTGCACATTAAAAAATAATACCCTAACACACATCGATCGTATCTCATTACCACTAAAAAATCAGGGTATTGTTAGCTCTTTGTATTACCAAAATGGCATATTATGGATAGGAACAAAACTACAGGGATTATTTCAATATCGATTATCGGATCAACATTGGCAGCACATTCATGAAGGGAACAGCAACCTCCTAAGTAATAACATCCGAAAAATCAATAAAGGCCCAAATAATACATTAATGCTGGGCACACTAAAAGGGCTTTCTGTCTTTACAGGCAGTACACCTTTTATTAATTACAAACACAATACTTTGGTTCCGCATTCGCTAAGCCAAAATTCCATTTACGATATATTTGTCGACGATCAACAAATTATTTGGTTAGGCACTTATTTTGGAGGTATCAATGCCATTTATCCAAACATGATTCCCCTACATGTTTATTCGAGTCGTGAGTCTCCTCAAAACAGGCTAAATAGTGATATTATTGGCAGTTTTGCAGAATCCCCAGATGCTTATTGGATCGGAACCGAAGAGGAAGGAATAAATCTTCTAGATAAAAAGACGGGAATAATGAAGCCTTTTCCCCAGCTATCGCGATCAAATCTAATCAAGGATCTATCAATACGTGACAGCACCCTCTATGCAGCACAACATGGTGGCGGTTACTCGATCATTGATTTAAAAACTAAAACTGCACAACATGTCCTATTAGACAAAAATCCGCTCCATTTAAAAAATAATATCTATAGCATCTATGCCGGAGTTGATAACTATCTGTACCTGGGTACAAATGCTGGTTTATATATTGTACCTCCAGGGAAACCTCCATATCCGGTCAAAATACTTCCTACCACATTAACGGATATCCAAGCGGATAACAAAAATTGTGTTTATTTTTTATTAGCGGGACGGCTTTACAAGCAAGATCCTAGGACAAAAGTTATTCGCCTATTTACGGATCCAAAATTATCCATTCAAGGGTTTTATGTCCATCCGGATGGCGATATCTGGTTTACAACTGCAACTGAATTATATCATTTGGGCGATATCAAGCCATTGGCCCGTTTTCACAATAACACCTTAGGCTGGCCTGTCATGATTGACAAACATTTCTGGATCAGTAGCAAAAATGGACTGATTTTCCTCGATCCAACCACAAAGTATACTACTGTCCTTAATCAGTACGATGGTTTTCCTGTTAAAAATATGCAGGGAGCTAAGGTCTATAGCAGCGACGCCGGTGTTTTATTCGTGACCACATTGAATGGCTTAGTTTCGATAGACACCCGAAAAATCACCTTTAATCAGAAAAAACCGAACGTGCTTTTTAGAAATATATTTCTTGAAGAGACGCCATTGAACTATGGCCGCATCCAACAAGGTGATCACCCCAACAACTACAGATTGCAATTACGTTATGACGAGAATTTTATCACAGTCAATTTTTCGAGTTCCAATTTTATTAAACCACATAAAAATAGATATCGTTATAAACTCGAAGGTTTTGATAAGGATTGGATAGAAACCAGTACACCAAGTGTCAGATATACCAATATTCCTGAAGGACGACATATACTCAGTGTATATGCCAGCAATAATGACGGCATCTGGAGCAGTACTTCGCTACAAATACACATTGATATAAAGCCGCCGCTCTGGAGAACTTGGTGGGCTTACCTCTTATATGCCGGACTATTTACCCTCGGCGTACACTTTGTTATCAAGTTTGTTGTAGAACGCCAGATGCTGATTAATTCTGAAAGGGAACAGGAAAAGAAAATCAAATTCTTTACACAAATTTCGCATGAGATCCGTACCCCACTGACCCTGATCACTGCTCCTCTGGATGAAATCATCAGCGAAACGGCCAACTTATCGACTACGCAATCTAAGATAAAACGGATTAAAAAGAACGCGGCCAAATTATTGGGGGTTGTTAACGAGCTACTTGATTTCAAAAAATTTGATGACAAGCACTTCATCTTGAAACAAAGCGATATCCCCTTCAGGGAATATATTGAAGACACATTCTACCTCCTCAATGATCTTGCGCAGAATAAACATATCAACTATTATATCCGACAATTGGATGCCGTAGGGTTACAATCCATCGACGCTGTTCAATTCGACAAGGTCATGTTCAATCTATTGTCAAATGCCATTAAGTATACCCCCGAGAATGGCACCGTTTATCTTGAGCTCCTTGATAACGAAGACAGCATCATCATCAACATTGTTGATAACGGGATTGGCATTTCAACGGACAATCAATTCAAGATCTTTGAAGAGTATTATCGGGAGGAACAAGCAAATGACAGTATCGGTACCGGTATTGGACTAGCCTTAACCAAACAGATTGTCCTACAGCATCAGGGAGAGATCCGTTGTTTTACCATGAAAGATGAAAAAGGAGAATGGACGGTGTTCAATCTACGTTTGCCTAAACTATCGAAAGTACACATATCCTCTCCCTCAGATTCCCTGATGACCGTAATAGATGAATCAAATTTAGCAACTCCGTCCGTAATGGACAGATCTTTGCAACAGACCATCCTCATTGTCGAAGACAATAGAGAACTATTGGATACCATTGTCCATTTGTTTCAGGACAGCTATACTGTCATTACAGCTGTCAATGGAGAAGACGCCTTATCGAAAGCGCAAGAGTATATCCCAGATTTGATCTTATCTGACCTGATGATGCCTTATATGAATGGAGCCCAGTTATGCCAGGCTGTAAAAACAAATATTGCTACAAGCCATATTCCAGTTATCCTGCTGACCGCAGTGACAGACAGTAACTCACAGACACAGGCTTTACAATACGGAGCAAACATTTATCTAACAAAACCTTTTGATAATAGGCTGTTGTTTCTATCTGTACAGAATCTCATAGCCATCAGTCATAAAAAGAGCAAGGAATTTCAAGTCAAAAAGACAGATTTCGACAACGAACTGGATGCTCAATTTATTGCCACATTGGATCAACTAATCGAAGATAATATGCAGTCGGATAACTTTGATGTTAATTTTATCTCCCGAAAGATGGGCATGAGCACACCTATTATTTATCGAAAACTCCGGGCGATATCCAACCTTTCAATCAATAATTATGTAAAGATGTACCGACTTAACAGAGCTAAAGAGTTGCTGCGATCTTCCATGAATATTAGCGAAGTCGCCTATGCCGTTGGGTTTTCCGAAAGAAAATATTTCAGTAGGGAATTTAAGAAACAATTTGGATATAATCCATCAGAGCAAGTAGCGGATTCCTCCGAAGATGATTAAAACACAAAATGGATTAGAAAAGGGATTAAATATTTGAAAAGAGACTGTAGTAGGACAGTAATAAATTTAAAACTAACAAAGGCGCTTAAATGGGCGCCTTTGTCATCTTTATCTTGGGATCTTTACAGTGTTTACTTCGCGATTTCTTTAATCAGTGGTTGGCCATCCAAGAGTCTTTTATAACGGATCAATGCTTCTACATAATAGTAGTCCGCATAGGTCAATGGTACATCAATCTCCGAATTTAAAGGAAGCGCCCCTACACTATGCTGAAGAATATAGCCACCGTTTTGACCATAAGCAGCCAAATAAGGTGCTTGGGATAGATTTTTGATCATTGTCTCCGCTTTATCAAAGTAAAGTGCAGATTCGTCGCCTTTGCTGTATTGCGAAAGTTCCAGTAAGGCCGAGGCATACAAAGCCGCAGCGGAGACGTCCCTTAAATCTTTATTGGGGTACATCTTATCAGTTGCAGCGATCTTATCTTTATCAAAATCCCAGTATGGAATTAGATCTGAAGGCAAATCTGGATTATCAAGAATGTATTTCGCTATCTGCTGTGCCTGCTTTAAAAACTCCTTTTTCTTTGTTTCACGGTACATCATGGTATAGCCATATAAGGCCCAACCCTGTCCCCGTGACCAGGCTGACTCATCAGATGCACCTTGATGTGTCTTCTTAGCGCGAACTTTACCTGTATTCTTATCATAGTCGATCACATGGTAAGAACTATAATCTTTCCGAAAATGGTTTTTTAATGTTGTTTCAGCATGGGTGACTGCAATATCATAATACTTTTTATCTCCGGTTATTTTAGAGACCTGTGTTAAAAACTCCAGGTTCATCATATTGTCTATAATGACGGGATAATCCCAGGACCCGTGATCCCAGGAACGGATAGTTTTTGTCTTCGGACTATAACGCGATGCCAATGAATTTGCTCCTGTTGTCAAAACTGGTTCATATTGTTGTGTGTTTCCAGTCAATCGAAGGGCATTTCCAAAACTACAGAACAACATAAAACCCAAATCGTGTGTACCCTTATTATTCTTCTCCTTTTCTAAGTAAGTTAATTTGTCCTCCGCTTTCTTTAGTAGATCTGGATCTTTGGTTCCTTCATATAAATAGAATAAAGTCCCAGGATAGAATCCCGAACACCACCAACTTGATGACGAGAAAACTTCCTTGCCATTTTCAAATGTTTTCGGAAACTTATCTGCCGGTGTTTCCTTATCCAAGACTTTAATCTGCTTGGCAGCTGCATCCAGTTGCTGTTGTACAAACTCTTTTGACAGTTTCAATTTCACAGTTTGCCCATGGACCAAAGTACCTGTTCCCAGAGCAGCCCATAAAATCATAAAAATTTGCTTTCTAAATCTCATTAGTTATATTCCCTTTCTATACGTTGTTTACTTTAATTATTTTAATCTATATTGCTGTTATTTACTTTCACGGATAGCGACTATAGCTCCCTTATTGAGTTCTAATCTGATTAAACCATCCTCCTGCTTCGTATACTTACCCTTTCCCTGTATTTTAACGATTGGGTTAAGCATATCGAGCTTTAGCTTTAATGTTCCACCGTATTGGCTTTTAACTTCAACGGCTACTGTATTCCCATTTTTACGTTGTGCAGAAATCAAATTCCCCCCATCCGCTAAAAACTGGTTAAAGGAGACATCCTTCCATTTGCTCGGAACAGCTGGGAATACGCGCAATATCCCATTCCAATATTGCAGACAGAGCTCCTGTATACTTGCCATGGCGGCCAACGGCGTCTCGATCACAGGGCCACTTTCCGCATAGAGAGTATTCGCTTTTACATATTTGTTCAATAAAACATCCAACGAGGCTAAAGCCGCATCGCCGCGTCCCATCATGGCATACATCGAAGCCGCCCCTGAAAAGGAATAGCCCTGAAGCCATTGCTTTTTACTCTGCCAATATGCAATAGATTTTTCAATCAGCTCCCTGTTTTCCTTTTGATCCCAGTTTACATCATAAAAAGGATAAATCATCATCAGATGCGAATAGTGTCGATGTGACTCCTCATAGGGCACATCTTTGGCAATCATAAAACCATCACTATTTTGTGGGTATTCAACCAAATGTTCCAGCACATCCTTCCATACGGCATGAAGTGGATCGTTGCCTCCACGTTCGTCATCTAGTTCCAGTAAAGCCTTTAAGCCCCACGTTAGGATTGATAGGTCGTAGTTTGTATTATAAGCAAATCCTTTTGAATATTCAGGTGAATAGGTTTTAACAGCGATCGCATATTTCCCATTTTGATCTTTCTCCAGCAAATGCAAATGGTAGTTGACTGCTTCCTTCAAAAGTGGGAATAAACGATCATATACATCTCGCGACAGTGTTGCCCGATAATACTGATAGTAGCTGTGCAGTAGCCACACAAGGTTACCAAGTTCTTTATCACCATCAGAGGCTTTTTCAAGGGAGACACCTTTTTGCAATAATACTGGGCTCCATAAATCCGGTGCAGAAGAACGACCCACCGCTATACTATTGTAGCGATAGGGTTCCGGAACATTAAGACGCAGATTATCCTTATTTTGGTCAATCATTTGAATCAAGGAATTAGCGATATCCAGGTGATTTGCTTTAAAAGTCGGTGAATAGGCGAGCTGCATATTTAGGTTGAGCCAATAAGCTGGCCAGGGAGTGGGACTCGTCCACGGCCCTTGCAGATCCATAGCTGGCTTGTCCGATCTGGTTGCGCTTGCCAGCTTGTACAATTGCATATCATAGAAACCTTGATAAATTGGATCAGGCAGTTCTAGTGTAGATGCCATAAAATAGTTCTTCCACCATTGACGATGTTGTGCCAGCCCCTGCGCTATTTTCCTATTGTCGATTTTTTTGAGATAGTCCAGCGTTTCTTTTGTAAAATCCTTTCCTTCTTGGCTGTAGCCAACTGTGATAACATACCTGTCAAGCTCTTTGGATGATCGAAGCAAATAAGCTGTGGTATATCCCCCACCCGCTGTTAGTGCTTGTTCATAGTATTTTATATGACCTTCTTGTCCATTCTTTCCAGCAGGATTGGCAAGGTATGCCTTCGGTTTTTGGGTATAGGAAAATTTCATGCGTGGACTGATTGCCGAATCGGCCACCCAATTGAGCGTATACTTTCCCTTAAACTCTTTTTTTGACACCTCCAATAAGATAATATTATCATTGGAAAGTGTTGTCGTTTTCACTTTGATCTGTCCCTGATCTGTCGAAACAGTTGCCATGGCATAAGCCTCCTTTAGATGGATATCACCCCTGCTTTGGACGATTGCACTCCCCAGGTCCAGATCAAAGTGCCCCAATTGCAGGCGGGCTTTATCGAACAACTTGTCCTCCGAGTTTGCACGGTGATCATATACATCCGTTCGGCCGATGTCAATACGCACAGATTTTTTACCCGATAGGTAAGTCATCGTTCCCAATAGACCATTCCCTGTAAACACACCCTCATATATCGTATTTCCGAGTGGCGTAACTTTAAATTGCCCAAATCCCATTGCGGGTAGGATTGTCGCAAAAATAATTATGAATAGTGTTTTTGGTTTCATCATATCGGTTTCCTTCTTTTGAAGGCTCCATAAAGATGCTTGATTCTCCAAGCATAATCAAGCTTGTTTTACGAAAACGATTGAGTGGCTTCACGATTTTCCGGTATCCTAATACCTGGTTTTTGTGAGTACCCACTGGATGAATACAAATTAAGGCATACTATTCAGGTATTAAATAGGACCAATAAATCGATCTGTCCTTTCAAAATGCCACATACTGCGACTCTATTATCACAAGGTGGATTAGATTGTATTCTAGAAAATTTATGCGCTTTAATAAGAGATTCAAGCAGTACAGTTCATGTAACAATTCTGTATCTAAATACTAGCGTGGGACAATAGAATCGAACCTTATATACGAAAGAAATGAATTTAGAGCTATCCTTTTATTATTTTTTCATAAAACAAGAAGAAACAATACATAAAATTTTAGTTATCAGTTTATATTTATCAGTTTTTTATCTATTTTTAGGTTCAATATCCAATTGCAGTTAATTTTAACAGCCTAAAATGGATCAATTATAAAACAACTAATCCAACCAACATGAAAGAACAGAATTCATCAAGGCGTGATTTCATTAAAAAATCAGTGGTAGGTGCTGCAGCATTTTCTATTGTACCACGCTTTGTACTTGGAGGCCAAGGCTATCTTGCTCCGAGTGATCATCTAACCAAAGGAGTAATCGGCGTCGGAAATATGGGCCGTGGACACTTCGGCTATGCCGGAACAAAAACAGTTGCCATCTGTGACGTTGACAAAAGCCATCTTGCAGCCGCACAAAGTGACTTGGGTGGCGGCATAAAAGAATACCACGATTTTAGAGAATTAATCAAATCTCCAGAAGTAGATATTGTCCACATTGCAACTCCGCCGCACTGGCATGGTCTTATGTCCATAGAGGCTGCTAAAGCAGGAAAAGATATCTGGTGTGAAAAACCAATGACGCGTACGATTGGTGAAGGTAAGAAAGTGAAAGAAGCCATTGCACAACACGGAAATATGTTCCGTCTGAACACCTGGTTTCGCTTCAAAGATGATTTTTATGGAATGAATGTACCTGTTAGTAAAATCAAAAAACTAGTAGATACAGGCATGTTGGGTTGGCCATTAAAAGTAACGATAAGTAAGCATACAGGATTTGACTGGAAATTCTACTGGGTAGGAAAAGAAAACTTACCGGAAGAACAAGTTCCCGCGGAATTAGATTACGAATTTTGGCTGGGTCCAGCACCGTATAAACCTTACAATAAACATCGCGTACACACCACTTTTAGAGGATATTGGGATTATGATGGTGGTGGATTAGGTGATATGGGCCAACATTATATGGATCCTGTACAATATTTCTTAGGCAAGGACAATGAAAGCCCTGTGAGTGTAGATGTGGATGCACCACAACAACACCCAGATGCCGTTGGTACCTGGAGACGCATTACGTTCACTTATGCTGATGGCTGTCAGATCATTTTAGATGGTGAGGCCAAAGATGAAAAAGCGGCTTATATTGAAGGGCCTAAAGGTAAATTATATAAAGGATTTGCGTCCGATATTCCTGATCTGGAAAGAAAACTGGCGCAATACCCTGAGCCTGCACCACAAATCACCGACTTTTTGGAATCCGTCCGGACACGCGAAAAATTCGCTCTCAATGAAATAAATGGGCACCGCTCCTGTACATTGGTTAATATGGGATTAGCAGCACTGCGCCTCAACCGCTCATTAAAATACGATTCTCAAAATGAGCAATTTATTGATGATGACGCTGCAAATCGTTTAATTCACCAACCAATGAGGGGTCCTTGGTCTATCTAACAATTATAATCCGATGAAATACCATGAACGCAAAAAGACTTCAGAACACTGGATGGATAGCAGTAATCATGGTAGTTTCATGCCGATAAAAGATAAATAATCTCAATGAAAAAGATATTTAATTCGCTGGCTGTATTGCTTCTCATCTCGAGCGCCTCATATGCCCAGCAACCGCAAAATAGAACCACAGCTACCAAAATAGCTGATGTGCTGGCTCAGCAACCCGCAGAGGAAAAAGAAAAGTTCCTGCTCGCCATGCACGAGCTGGAAGGATTTACTTCCGATGACATCGTTGCTTTCCTTAAAGGCCTAAAAGCTCCCGGAAGTAATAATGCTCCAATTGAATTTGCTGCCAACAGCTATTCTTTTTATGTCAATCAGCCTGGAAAAGAGCAACAAAGAAAAGTATTTGTTGAAGGTTTAGCAAAATCCATTGCACAACTGAGCGAACCTACAAATCAAGTTTTCGCTTTACGTTTACTGCGCCAGTGCGCAGATAACTCCGCAATCCCAGCTGTGGCAAATTGTTTAACGAACGATAATCTAGCTGATGCTGCTGCGAGAACTTTGGTCTCTATTCGTACCAGCGAGTCAGCTACGGCCTTGGAAAAAGCATTAGCAGCTTCAACGACTGAAAAAACTGCAATCGCTATTGTTACAGCACTAGGCGATTTAAAGGTTGCAAATGCGGAAAACGCTATTTTGGATTTCACCAAAAAATATAACTCTGATGCTTTCCAACGCACCGCTTTGATCGCATTAAGTAAAATTGGTGGTACAGCTTCCGCTTCGTTATTCCAAAATAAATTGAACGATGCGGCATATAGTTACGATAAATTTGATGCTGTCGGACTAGGTATTGACTATGCACAATCGTTGATCGACAATAAGCATGATCAAGATGCCATCAAATTCCTGAACAAATTCTTCCAGGAATCACAGAAAGCGAAATCCATCAACGGACAATTTGCTTCATTGAAATTATTGGCTGCCATCAATCCAGGTAAGCAACAAAAAAATCTACTGTCTGCTGTAAAGAGTGATAATGGTGCATATCGTAACCTTGCGTTGCAATTGCTCGGTAAATATGGTAAAGGTAGTGATGCGAAAAGCCTGCTGGCTCTAGCGAGTAAGGGGACACCAGAGGTACAGGAAAGTGTCCTAAACTATCTCGCACACAACGGATCTGCGAGCAGTTTAAACGCAATCCAGGCCTTGGTCGGCAAAACGACTTCGCCAGTGACAAAATTGGCAGGATTAAGCGCGATCAACAAACTTTCACAAGGAAAAGAGACCAATACCCTAATACAGGCCTTTGATGCGGATCAAGAATTTAACAATTCTGTTAAGGCGCTTATCCTATCTTCAAAGGATGCTAATGTGATCAATGATGTCAATACTGCACTCGCTTCTGTTGATGACAGCAAAAAAGTTCAGTTATTGGATATATTGAGCAAACGCTCCAATAATGCGTCTTCAAAAGCTGTTCTAGCGATTAAAACAACAAATCCAACAGTAGAGGAAGCTATAAATAAAGCTTTACCTAATGTCGCTCAGGAATCTGATCTTGAAGAACTTTTCAATAGGTTGAACAATACCACTGATCCGAAATCGGCAACGTTATTGCAGAAAGCAGTTGTCAATGTTGTTCAATCAAGCCCTAATGCAAAAGGATTAACAGGAAAATTAGCTGCAAATATTTCAAAATCAGCCGCTCCTAGCGCTGCAAAATACTTCCCTATTTTTGCTGGACTTGGTGATGACCAATCGTTGCAAGCAGTCGGCAATTACGTAAATAATAATAATCTGGAATTAAGGACTGCAGCCATTACATCGTTGTCAAGTTGGTCATCCGCTAATGCACTTCCTAAACTAGTATCCTTATCAAGAACAGAAAAAGATGACAACCTATTCAATACGGTTTACAGAGGATTAGTCAAGTCTATTTCATCTTCGGCTAATACGGCTGATCAAAAAACACTTTTATTACGTGACGCATTTAGTGTTGCAAAGACTGTAGAACAGAAGAAGGCTGCACTTTCAGCTCTTCAACCAACAGGTACTTATCAAGCTTTTATTTTTGCTGCGGATAAAATGGCTGACCCCGAACTAGGAGAAGCAGCTGCGAATACAGCCATGAATATTGCCATGGACAATAAATACTATGGTAGCAAAGTCAGAGAAGTTCTAGAACAGGTAATCGGTAAACTGTCCGGTAGCGAAAGTGGTTACCTGAAAGAGGCGGTTGTTCGCTACCTTTCTGAAATGCCGGTAAAAGAAGGTTATGTATCACTTTTCAATGGTAAGGACCTTAGCGGTTGGAAAGGATTAGTCGCCGATCCAATCAAACGAGGTAAAATGAACGCCAAAACGCTGGCATCCGAGCAAGCGAAAGCAGACGAGATCATGCGCAAGGGTTGGTCAGCCTCGAATGGAGAGATTGTTTTTAGTGGCAAAGGAGATAACCTGGCTACCATAAAACAATATGGAGATTTCGAGATGCTTGTAGACTGGAAATTGGAGAACTATGGTGGTATAGAGGGTGATGCTGGTATCTACTTGAGAGGCACTCCACAAGTACAAATTTGGGATATCGCCAATACAAGAGTGGGCGCTCAAGTAGGCTCAGGGGGATTGTACAACAACCAAAAAAATGAAAGCAAACCACTCAAGGTTGCTGACAACGCTACTGGTGAATGGAATACCTTCAAAATCAAAATGGTCGACGATAAAGTCACCGTTTGGTTAAACGGTCAATTGGTAACCGATAATATTCCACTTGAAAATTATTGGGACAGAAATCAATCCATTTTCCCTACAGAACAGATCGAACTCCAAGCTCATGGGTCAGTTGTTTACTACCGAGATCTTTTTATCAAGGAATTCCCTAGAAAGCAGATCTTCAAAATAAGCGAGCAAGAGAAAAAAGATGGTTTTGAGGTGCTATTTGACGGAACAAATCTGGACAAGTGGACTGAAAACAAAGCTTATATCATTAATGATGAAGGTTATATCTGGGTATACCCTAATGCTAAATTTGGCGGAAACTTGTATACAAAAGAAGAGTACTCAGATTTTATCTATCGCTTTGACTTCAAATTGACGCCAGGAGCTAACAATGGTGTCGGGATACGTGCCCCATTAGAAGGTGATGCGGCTTATGAAGCCATGGAAATCCAAGTTCTTGATAATGATGCCGATGTCTATAAAGATTTAAAACCTTATCAATATCATGGCTCTATCTACGGTGTGGTAACAGCTAAAAGAGGTTACTTAAAACCATTGGGTGAGTGGAACTCCGAAGAAATCTATGTAAAAGGCAACCGTGTTAAGGTAACCTTGAATGGCACTGTCATTGTTGACGCTGATATTGCTGAAGCCAGTAAAAATGGTACGTTGGATGGTAAAGAGCATCCAGGTTTAAAACGTACGAGTGGCCACCTAGGTTTCTTGGGACATGGAACTGAAGTATTCTTCAAAGACATTCGAGTAAAAAAACTCAAATAGTTTTACGAAGTGTAAAATAAAGGGGATAAGGGATCTTATCCCCTTTTTTCTAAACAACCGGCTTGTTTGACAAGTGAGAAAAATAACCGAATGATTCCAAAACTTTTATTAAATTAAGGTTCTAGGATTCTAATTCAAAATATGATGTTTTATGACAAAAGCCGTGAACTTACTGATTAACAAAAAATTGGATAGTAAACCTGAAAAGAAAAATCTATTCAATAAACTTTCAATTATCAAATTAATAGCCGAATTAGGATCTGTATCAGTAAACGACATTGTAAAAAATCTCTCCCTAAGTCTTCCTACGGTCAACAGCCTGATTGCTGAATTATTGGAGGATAACATTGTCCGTCAATTTGACAAGGGAGAATCTATCGGTGGTCGCAAACCAAACCTATATCGGCTGTGTGATGGATTGTTTCAGGTGTTATGTATCGAGCTGCAGCGCTTCTCCATTACACTGAGCATCATGGACAACAACCAAAATATAGTTGCTGAAACTGTAGAACTGGACAATGAATTATCACGCAATGCTGATAATCTTCATGATATTACACAGATTATCGATCAATATTTGTTAGAAAAATCAGTAGATAAGGAAAATTTAACCGGACTGATCATTAGCATGCCGGGTCTAATCAATGCTGAGGAAGGAACTAATGAGACTTTTTTGCATGACGCATCACAATCTATTACGGCGTACTTCGAGAACAAATATAGCAAACCTGTTTATATACTCAATGACGTAAAGGGCGCAGCATATGCAGAGCTGAAATTTGGTCTGGCCAAAAACACGAGAAATAGCCTTATTATTTTAATGGATTGGGGAATAGGTCTTGGGATAGTTTCCAATGGTGAAGTTTATCTCGGACGGGATGGTTATTCCGGCGAAGTAGGCCATATGCCCTTTATTGATAATGGCGAATTGTGTTATTGTGGGAAAAGAGGTTGCCTGGAAACAGTTGCTTCGGGAATTGCTCTAGTCAACAATGCAAAACAGGAGATCCAAAAAGGTGAACTTACTAAGCTCAATGAATTACATAAGGAGGAACTGGATCACCTAACACCAACTCATGTGATCGAGGCGGCTAATAAAGGTGATCAATTTGCTATAAACCAAATTTCTAAGTTGGGAACCAATCTAGGTAAAGCTTTCGCTTCCCTGATCCAGCTGCTCAATCCAGAACTTATTGTACTTGGAGGCAAAATTGCCAAAGCCAATGAATTAATTACGATCCCGATACAACAGGCAATCAATTCGTATACAATGGCGATATTAAAAGAACATTGCGATATAAAAGTATCCAGTTTGAATCTGGACAGTAATACAATCGGTTTGACAAACTATTTTATCACAAAGTATTTGTCTGTTGAATTGCTCCAGAAATCCAAAATCTAAAACTGACCTGTACTCAACAATACCAGAGTACAGGCTCTTTCAGTTTTAATACCATTCTCCATAGCTATCTGCTCTAACTCAGTATTCTCGGCCCCCGGATTAAAGATTATACGCTTTGGTTTCGTTGCCAAAATATAGTTATAATACTCCTTTTGATTTTGCTCCCCAAGATACATGGTCACTGTGTCAATATCGCTATGCACCTCACCTTTCTTCTCGATAGGCGCACCAGCCACTTCTCCCCCGCTCAAACCGATGTTAACAATATCATGTCCGTGCTTACGGAGCATATTCGCTGCCTTATTTGAATAACGCGAAGGGTTCGTACTCGCACCTAAGATTAATGTCTTTTTCATCCTTATACTTATTTGTTCATCAACTATACGGCGCAAAGGCATTTACACAGCCTTCATCGGTATTGGAGTTTTAATCCTGTAGTTTCCCTTTAAACACGCTGCTTCTATTTTTTACAGCGATCAAGGGCATGGATCTATTCATCAATAATAAAATCGCCATGGGTACTGTAGGCATTCTTACGTAAAACTGGCATCCCCAAAATTTTATAAAGTTCATCCAATTTCACCAAGCTACCATTTGTCATATTGGAAAGTAAAACAATCACAATATTCCTTTTCAGATCCCGTACATAAATGTGACGAAAACCGTGCCACCATCCTGTATGGTAGACAATATGGTCGTTACCATGTTCAAATGTCCGCCATCCGTAGCCGTAGCTAAAAATGCCTTTTTTGGCATCAGGGTAACCGCGATAAGCCGAATCCAAGGTTGATTGCTTCAATAATCGTCCATCCCGCAGCGCCAGATCAAAGCGATATAGGTCACGCACCGTACTGTATACCCCTTTGTCTCCCAATGGGCCATCTTGAAAATTCTGTACAACAGATCTTCGCCATACTTTATCATGACCTATAACGTTGGTTGGAATCTTATCGTAGACAGCCTTTGACAACGCGGCAGTATTCGTCATACCTGCAACATTGAAGACACTATCTTTCATATAGGTCGCATAATCCTGCTTCGACACTTTTTCGATAATAGCTCCTAAAACCATAAAGTTGGAATTATTATAGAAAAAACGACCACCTGGAGCACCATATCTATTCGGTTTAAATTCTGTCAGCATTTTCATAACATCCTGATTCGTCATTCCTTTTTTTCGATCGGGCCAGTGGTCTTCCGAAAAATAGACATAGTTAGGTAAACCCGAGCGGTGGGTCAATAGCATTTTAATAGTAATACCGGGGTACGGAAAATCAGGATAAAAATCATTGATCGTCTGATCCAGACGTAATTTTCCAGCTTCGACCAACTTCAATACACCCACAGCCGTTATTGGTTTGGTGACGGAAGCCAACTCAAACTTATCATCAATTGCCAAGCTATCGCGTTTCAGGTAATTGGCCCAGCCAAAAGTATTTTGATATAGAATTTTTCCATCTTTCGCCACCAGCACATTTCCATTGAATGCAGCCTTTGAATGCAAGTTTTTCATAAAGGCGTCAATCTTTGGATCAGCATCCTGGGGATTGTAAATGAGTCTTGTACTATCTATTTTTGCTTGTGCTATCGCCGCCTCTTTTTGTTTTTTCTCTTTTGAACTACAAGCGATTGTAGATACGAACAAAAGAGCTGCCATTCCCTTTAAAAAAAATAATTTCACGTATTGCTTCTCCTGGATTTTCTATATTGTGTTATGTTTACCTAGTTTACTAAGCCAATTCTGTACCTCATTTTTTACACGATACCTGTATCACAATCATGCTATTCTTACTCTGATTAATGTGTATTCTTTTTGATTTTCAATAAAGAATCGTGTATAAAGATAATAATGCTAAAATGAAGATTTTAGTATAAAAAAACGAATTTTTAGAACAAAAAAAGCCACTTTATTACTAAAGTGGCTAATATTTTATTGGCTTGCGGAATCTATGCTAGTAATCTAACTGGATTTTCTACCAATGCTTTTAAAGTCTGTAAGAATGCAGCACCTGTCGCGCCATCTACCACACGGTGGTCACAGCCCAAAGTTACTTTCATTACGTTACCAGGAACTACAGCACCATTTTTCACAACCGGAACAGCTTGGATAGCTCCCACTGAAAGAATAGCGCCATCAGGAGAGTTAATGATAGATGTAAACTCATCTATTCCAAACATTCCCAGGTTGGAAACTGTAAAAGTAGATCCTTCCCAATCCGCTGGTTGTAGTTTTTTCGCTTTCGCTTTTTGAGCAAAATCTTTCACTTCAGCAGAGATGTGAGATAATGATTTACCATCAGCAAAACGTACTACAGGAACTAACAAGCCATCTTCAACAGCCATAGCCACACCAATGTTGGTATGTTCGTTGAAACGGATTTTATCTCCTAGCCAAGACGAATTCACTGCTGGGTGTTTTTTCAATGCGACAGCAACGGCTTTCACCACGATATCATTGAATGATACTTTTACTGGAGCGATCTCATTGATTTGCGCACGAGCAACCATTGCATTATCCATATCGATAGAAACTGTCAAGTAGAAATGCGGTGCTGTAAACAATGATTCTGCCAAACGACGCGCGATTGTCTTACGCATTTGGTTGACAGGTTTCTCTGTATAACGTTCTTCACCAACATACGTAGGTAAAGTAATTGCTTTTGTCTCTGTAGCAGGAGCCGCTTCAGCTGCTGTTGCAGCAGGTTTCGCCGCAGCAGGAACAAAAGATTCAACATCTTTTTTCACGATACGACCACCATCTGCTGATCCTTTGATATCGTTCAAGTTGATGCCTTTATCTTTTGCAATCTTACGTGCTAATGGAGAAGCCTTTACACGAGCATCATCATTTGTAGCAGATGCTACTGGAGCTGCAGTTGCAGTAGGAGCTGAATCAGCCTTAGGTGCTTCCGCAGTTTCTGCTTTTGTAGGAGCAGATTTTTGATTCAATAAAGGTGTAATATCAGTTCCCGCAGGACCAACAATAGCAATAATATCATTTACTTTTGCTGCTTCTCCGGCCTCAAGACCAACATACAACAATGTACCATCAGCATAAGCTGTAACTTCCATTGTCGCTTTATCTGTTTCAACATCAGCGATAGCGTCATCAGATTTGATCGTGTCACCAACTTTAAAATTCCATTGTGCAATAACACCTTCTTTCATGGTATCACTTAACAATGGCATTGTGATCACAGTACATCCCAATTCCTCAGCTGTAACTGTGCTCGCCGAAGATTCTGGAGCAGAAACTTCCGCTGTATTTTTTTCTTCGGTTTTTTCTGGTGCTTTCTCAGCTGCAGGAGCATCACCGCTCAGCAAAGCTTGAAAATCTTCACCAGGTTCACCCAAAACAGCAATAACAGCATCGATCGCTACTGCTTCACCTTCTTTAGGGCCAATATATAAAAGAGTACCTTCTTGGTAAGACTCAAAGTCCATTGTAGCTTTATCTGTTTCAATTTCAGCTACTAAATCACCAGAATTTACTTTATCACCAACATTTTTGTGCCATTTTGCGATGACCCCTTCGGTCATTGTGTCGCTCATTTTGGGCATTCTTACTACTTCAGCCATTCTGTATTATATTATCAAGTTAAAGAGTATTAATCTAAAATAAATGGATAGTCTTGTTGTACATAAACATCTTTGTACAATTCATCTGCAGTTGGGTAAGGAGATTCTTCCGCAAATTTTACTGACTCATCAACTACTTTTTTCACATCAGCCTCAACCTCAGCAAACCAAGCATCATCCGCATATTTGTTTTCCAAAATAGCATGTTTAGTAGCCAATAATGGATCGCGGTCTTTATACGCTTCTAGTTCCTCTTTCGTACGATATTTCGCAGGGTCAGACATGGAGTGTCCTTTATAACGGTAAGTACGGATTTCTAAGAATGTAGGACCTTCGCCAGCACGAGCACGTTGAACAGCTTCATCCATTGCGTTGTGTACAGCAACGACATCCATTCCATCTACAGGAGCAGAAGGCATATCAAAACCTAATCCCATTTTGTAAATGTCTTGCATGTTAGTTGTACGTTGTACAGAAGTACCCATCGCATAACCGTTGTTTTCACACACGAATATAACTGGGAGTTTCCACAACATCGCCATGTTTAGTGTTTCGTTAAATGCACCTTGACGTACAGCTCCATCGCCCATATAACAGATGTTTACATTATCTGTACCAAGATATTTCTCAGCAAATGCGATACCAGCACCTAAAGGAATCTGACCACCGACGATACCATGGCCACCCATGAATTTATGTTCTTTAGAAAAGAAGTGCATTGAGCCTCCTTTACCTTTTGAACAACCAGTGATCTTTCCATATAATTCAGCCATACAAGCATTTGCAGAAACGCCTTTAGCCAAAGCGTGGGCGTGATCACGATAAGCAGTGATTAAAGAATCCTCAGGTTTAATAACCGACATCGTTCCAGCGACTACTGCCTCTTGTCCTATGTACAAGTGACAGAAACCACGAATTTTTTGCTGTCCGTAAAGTTGACCTGCTTTTTCTTCAAACTTACGCATAAGTAACATAGACTTATACCACTCCAAATATGTCTCTTTTGTTATAGGTGTTGAACTCATTTCAAAGTTTTGATTTTCTTACAATTCTAGACTACAAATCTAATAATTTTGGATGAATTTTCTTGGTCAAAAGTCAATTTTATTTATACTTTAAGACACTTCTAAGACATTTGATTTAAAGTATATAGCATTTTTCAGCAAATAAATGAACGGCACAATCAAATAAATCAAAAACTTATGAAAATAAAAAAGCCAAACGACTTAATAATCATTTGGCTTTATCTATTTTATACAAATTGTTTGCTAGCGCAGTTTTTGGATAAGCTCACTTTCGGTAACCTTCACCTGCTCTCCACTTTCCATGTCCTTGAGCGATAATTGACCGGATGAAACCTCTTCATCTCCAACCAACAACACGTAAGGGATTCCTTTTCCATCGGCATAACCCATCTGCTTTTTCAGCTTCACCGGAGCGGCATACAATTCAACAGCAATATTTTCTTTGCGAAGTTTATTGAGCAAACCTAGCGTATAGGTTTCAAGTTGTTTATCAAAATTGATAATCAATAGCTTAGTAGAATCCGCTTTATTTGCTGGGAATAGGTTCAATTCTTCCAATACATCGTATATACGGTCAGCACCGAATGAGACACCCACTCCTGTCAGATCCTTCAATCCGAACATTCCTGTAAGGTCATCATAGCGGCCACCGCCTCCAATACTTCCCATAGCTACTTCATTTGTCTTTACCTCGAAAATACAGCCTGTATAATAATTGAGACCTCGCGCCAATGTAATATCCAGATCAATAATACGGTTCAATAACTCCGTATCCCCGCTCAACTTGGTAATATAATCAAAGACCTCTTCAATCTCTGCAATACCGGTTAAACCAATGGAAGAATCTGCCAAGATAGATTTTAGCGATGCCAGTTTCTCCCCATTTGAACCTTCCAATAAGATAATCGGTTTCAAAAGATTTAGATCGGCTTCGGTAAAACCTCTTTCCAACAATTCTTTATTGACTCCATCCAACCCGATTTTATCCAACTTATCAATGGCGACAGTCATATCGACAATAAGTTCTGGCTTTCCGATAATTTCGGCGATACCAGAAAGGATCTTCCGGTTGTTGATTTTAATATTAAAATCTTTCAATCCAAAACGTTCGAAGGCCTCTTGATAAATCAGAATAAATTCAGCTTCATTCAGCAAGCTTTCTGATCCCACCACATCAACATCACATTGGTAAAATTCACGGTAACGCCCTCTTTGCGGACGATCCGCACGCCAGACTGGTTGTACCTGAAAACGCTTAAATGGTAAGGAGATATCATTTTGATGCATCACAACGTAACGTGCAAAAGGCACTGTCAAATCATATCTTAGTGCTTTTTCAGAAATATGAGGAATTAGCTTATTCGAATTTTTATCTTGTAGTAGACTATCTGGAGCTTTTGTCAAATAGTCTCCGGAATTAAGGATCTTAAAGATCAATTTATCACCTTCATCACCGTACTTACCTGTTAAGGTTGTTAAATTCTCAAATGAAGGCGTCTGTATTTCATTGTAACCATATTTTTTAAACACAGCTTTCAATGTGTCAAAAATATAATTACGTTTGATCATTTCGGAAGGCGAAAAATCACGGGTTCCTTTCGCCAAAGAAGGTTTTACTGTTGCCATATCCGGCAAAGTTAATATTTAGCGGGGACTAAATAAATTAAAGAATAAAAATCCTTTATTCTACTTCCAGAATCTTGAGAAATTCGCAGGCTTTTTCCGCTGCTAATTTTTCGGCCGATTTTTTATTAAAATCGCGTCCCAGACCACACACAACACCATCTACAACAGCTTCGACACTAAACATCTTCGAAGATTCACCCTCTGGATTATCCGTTTGTTGAAATAGGATTTCTTTTCCGGTATGCTGACACCATTCGATCAATCGACTTTTGAAATTAGTCTCAGTCTGCTCCAGCAGTTGGATATCAACATGTGGTTTAATAATACGGTTTAGGAGAAAGCTTTTTGTGAACACATAGCCTTTGTCCAGATACACGGCACCAATTAGCGCTTCAAATGCATCTCCTAACAACGATCCTTGTTTGTTCGGAAAACTGATCATTCGGGCATCGAACTGTATCATTTCGTTGAATCCTAATTTTCTGGAAAGTTGGTTCAGGTTTGCACGACTCACGATTTTGGAACGCATCTCAGTTAGGAAACCTTCGTCTTTATACGGATATTTCTTGAACAACAATTCGGCAACGACAGAACCTAAAACAGCATCACCCAAGAACTCCAGGCGTTCATTACTGTTCTTAGCTCCTTCTTTGATTGTTACTGCAACAGACTTATGTCTAAATGCCATCTTGTACAAATGCACATTCCCGGGAACAAAACCTAGTAGGTTTTTTAGTTTCTTAACATATTCCCGATCCGGCGAAATATATAACTTGTATATCCTTGAAAAAGGCATCTCATCTAAAAATAAGGCGACAAGTTCTAATTAAAGAACCTGTCGCTAGCTCATATTACCAAACCATGTTTGAAGGATCAAACATTAAGCTTTATATTTTTTTACAATCACGGTAGCATTGTGTCCACCGAATCCAAATGTATTACTCAACGCCGCATTCACTGTACGTTTTTGCGCCTTGTTGAAAGTAAAATTCAATTTATTATCAATTTCTGGATCATCTGTGAAGTGATTGATTGTCGGTGGGACAATATCATTTTGCACAGCCAAGATCGAAGCGATAGTTTCTATAGCCCCTGCAGCACCCAAAAGGTGTCCAGTCATTGATTTAGTTGAACTGATATTCAATTTATATGCGTGTTCACCAAACAGGTCAACAATAGCCTTTGTTTCACTGATATCGCCGACCGGTGTAGATGTTCCATGAACATTGATGTAATCAATATCTGAAAAATCCATCTCCGCATCATTGACAGCCATTGTCATTGCCAGTTTAGCGCCCAATCCTTCTGGATGCGAAGCTGTGATATGGTGTGCATCTGCACTCATTCCACCACCTGCAATCTCTGCATAGATTTTTGCACCACGTGCTAAGGCATGCTCTAAGCTTTCTAAGATCAAGGCACCTGAACCTTCACCCGAAACAAAACCATCTCTGTCTTTATCAAAAGGACGGGAAGCTGTTTTGGGATCATCATTTCTTGTTGACAAAGCATGCATAGCGTTAAATCCACCAATTCCAGCTTCATTGACTGTAGCTTCTGATCCACCGGTAACAATCACATCTGCTTTGCCCATACGAATATAGTTGAAAGCATCAATCATTGCATTGGTAGCAGAGGCACAAGCCGATACTGCTGAAAAGTTAGGACCGCGAAGGCCATGACGCATTGAAATATGTCCTGGAGCTATATCAACGAGCATCTTTGGAATAAAGAAAGGATTGAAACGTGGCGTTCCATCTCCCTTTGCAAAGTTGGCAACTTCTTCTGTAAAAGTTGTCAGACCTCCAATTCCTGAGCCCCATATTACTCCGATACGATTTGTATCTAATTTTTCAAAATCTAAGCCAGCATCTTTAATTGCCTCATCAGTAGACGCAATTGCATACTGTACAAAAGGATCGACTTTACGAGCTTCCTTACGATCCATGAAATCATGTGGATCAAACCCCTTTACCTCACACGCAAACTGAGTTTTGAATTTTGACGCATCAAAATGCGTAATAGGAGCAGCTCCGCTTACACCATTTATTAACGCCTCCCAGTATTCTGAGACGGTATTACCAATTGGTGTAAGGGCGCCTAATCCTGTTACTACTACTCTTTTAAGCTCCATTTATTACGATTAGCCTAATTAAATTAGTTAGTTAACGTTTTTTTCTAAATAAGCGATTGCTTGACCAACAGTACCAATAGTCTCTGCTTGATCATCAGGAATAGCAACGTTGAATTCTTTTTCAAACTCCATGATCAACTCAACAGTGTCAAGTGAATCAGCACCTAAATCATTAGTGAATGAAGCTTCTGGTGTTACTTCGTTTTCGTCTACACCTAATTTTTCAACGATAATTGCTTTTACTCTTGAAGCGATATCTGACATGATTTTATAGTTTAATTGTTTAATAAATCTGTGCAAAGAAAAATAAATTTCATCAAAATTCAAACCTAAATTGATATTTAGATGAAAGTCACCATGTTAGGCGACCGAACTTATTCGCGTCTTATACTAGCTAACCCACTCTATATTAACTTAGTTCAAGTATAACAAAAATTATTTTGTATTCCAAACACTCAGCTAATTAACTCAAATTTTACACAAAAAGTATATTCCCACCTTAAAATTATTAGTACCTTCGTTAGCATAAGGACATATATTTTAGGAAAAAAGTGGTCAATAAGTTAGTAGCAAGGTTAGATATGGATATGGATGAAGAGTTAGATTTCACCCTACTCGCCATCACCTGTCCGCTTAAAGATTACCGCCTCTGCCATTTTATCAACAAAATGACAAACCTAGATTTTTCCAGAGGCAAGGAGAGCAAATACGACCATGACGGTCGCCCGAAAAATAAATCAGAAGAAGAGCTTGAATATCATATCATCTTTGACGTAAAGAAAAAAATCAGCTATCACTTCACTGCTTTTCATTATCTCAGTCCGGATTCCGACACAGAATATTTTCTTATTAACAATAAAAGTATTGAGGGAACCTTTTTAATTCCCGAAAACCCCCATTTTGATTTCTTTGTCATCATCAAAAATTACATCTGCGAAGACGATGTTGAACATATAATCAAAAGGATCAGCAAATTACCGGAAGTGGTCATTGCAAAAGAAATATCACCAAAAATATTGAAATCTAAAGAAAATCTCATATTTTAGCAGACTGTAGGTTAGTGTAGCAAATACACCTAACTGTAAATCTAAATTAATTCGATTTAGTTTTGACAAAAGACAACAATACGGCTTGCCGTTTGTTGTCATAAATGAAGAACATTAAAAATACAAAATAACAGATGGAAAAAGTTCAAAAAAGGACTAAAATTGTCGCAACATTAGGCCCTGCTTCGGCAGACAAACAAGTTTTGACCAACATGATTGCCAAAGGGGTTGATGTGTGTCGGTTGAATTTCTCTCATGGCAGCCAGGCAGATCACCTTAAGGTAATCGAAACTATAAATGCAATAAATAATGAAACCGGATTCAATGTTGCCATCTTAGCTGACTTACAAGGTCCCAAGATTCGGATCGGAAAAATGAAAGAAGGTGGTGCTGTTCTCGTAAATGGTTCAAAAGTTGAAATTACCACTCATGAACTCATTGGAGATGAAAACAGAATCTACATTACATACGAAAACTTTCCAAACGATGTTGAAGCCAACGAAATCATATTACTTGATGACGGAAAACTTCAACTTCGTGTTTTAGAGACCAACCATAAAGACACTGTTACTTGTGAAGTGGTACATGGTGGCGTCCTTACTTCACGTAAAGGCGTAAACTTACCAAACACCAAAGTATCTATCCCTTCATTGACTGAAGAAGATTTAGATAACTTAAACTTTGCATTGGATCACGGAGCTGACTGGATCGCGATGTCATTCGTTCGTTCGGCAGAAGATATTGCACAATGTAAAGAAATCATTGCTGCAAAAGGAAGCCATGCACGTGTGATCGCGAAAGTAGAAAAACCTGAAGCAATCGAAAACATTGATGCAATCATCGAAGCTACCGACGCTGTCATGGTTGCTCGTGGTGACTTGGGTGTTGAACTTCCAATGGAAGAGGTACCAGGACTTCAGAAGATCATTGTCCAAAAATGTAGAGACCTTTCAAAACCTGTAATTATTGCTACGCAAATGCTAGAGAGCATGATTACAACACCTCGTCCTACTCGTGCTGAAGTAAACGATGTAGCCAATTCAGTATTGGATGGTGCAGATGCAGTGATGTTAAGTGGTGAGACTTCTGTGGGTGAATTCCCTGAGATTGTAATCGAAACGATGAGTAAGATTATTATCCACGTGGAACAAACTTCTTATCCTTATTATAATGAGAAAGTTAGTGAAATCCACGATGGAACACTTATTCCAGACGCGATTTGCGCTTCTTCAGTTTATCTTGCTCAAAAAACAAATGCTTCAGCAATCGCTGTGTTGACTTCCTCTGGAGCAACAGCATTTGAAATTACAAGTTATAGACCGAATGTAGATATCTTGGTATTCACAGGCACACAGAAACTATTGAAACAATTGAGTTTGCTTTGGGGTGTAAAAACATTTATCTACGACAAATTTGAGAGCACAGATGGCTCGATCCATGATGTCAATAGATTTATTGTAAAAAACAACTATGTTAAACCGGGATCAATTATCATCAATACAGCATCAACTCCGTTAATTGAAAAAGGTAAAACAAATACAATCCGTGTTTCTCAGTTGTAAGAAATAGGATCATAAAAAAGAAAGGCATTCTCATCGTGAGAATGCCTTTCTTTTTTATTTCTTAGGGTATAGGGAGTCAATCTTTAATTTGAAATCTTTTACTTTCAAACTATCTTCCAACAGCCTAAACCGCAATGTATCCTGTTGTGATTTCCTTTTCTTGGGCGATTTTTCTGTTCCCGGCATAGGTGCCAGACCATCCAACTTTTTGAATTTCTGAACAGGCATATTATACTTAGCCGATGTGGTATCTAATCCAAGGACTGGCATCTTGGATTGTTTATCCTGCAGTAACGGACGATGCTCTTTTAGTTTGATCTGACCGAAAGCAATCCCGACTGTAAAAGATAATGCCAATGATAATACATAAGTTTTCATAACATAATCTATTTTAACTTCTAATTTACAACAACATAACCAAGATTTAAAGCAATTGCTGTTAAACATTGTTAAAACAACTCCAAAACAAGTTAGCATCTTTATATTTGTAACAATTCAAGTAAAGCAGCAGATGGGATGTGGGAATGGCTTAGAATCACAGGATGTAATGAGCTCCTGATGCTATTGAAAATATATATTTGCAAAACATAATTTCATGAAGAAAAATAGTATTGTATTAATCATTGGACTAATGTCTTTGGCACTAATCGGCGTATTGGCTATGCAATTCTATTTCCTGAGAGATTCCTACCGTCAAAAGTCACAGCTCTTTGACGAGTCGGTCAATGCTGCACTTACTGCTGTTGCCGGAAAACTCGAGCGACGTGAAGTTGTCGATTTCGCGAAAGTACAACAGGAGCGTAATATCGAAAAATCCAAACAGGAGCAGGCAAAGCAACAACAATTGACCGAGCAGCTCCAGCTTCAAACTCAAATTGAGAATCTAAGAGGCAAACTGGAGCAGATCTATCAAAAATATAAATTAGAAGAAGATAGATTAAAAGCAACCTATCCAAATATTATTAACATTGAAAACTGGTTTTACGAAACTTATGTTAAAAGAACACAATATCAGGATTTGGTTGAAATCAACATTGTCAAGACTCCCACAAATGGGCTATATTATCAAGAAGACGTTATCGTTTCAGCAACAAAAACAATTCCACGAATTGAAGCCAAAGATGACAGTACACGGTTTTTAATTGTCCATATTGATGATTTCAAGCGATTACTTGGAAAGAGTATCGTAGCTCTCCCCCCAAGATCTAATCCAAAACTATCTAAACGAATTTTTGAGCTAGAAACCAAATTAAATAAACTGTCGAAAAAAAATGCAGGCTATGGCTTCAATGTTTACGACTCTGTCGCCATGCTTGGTGGTAAAAAGGCGGACTACATCGAAGATGTCGCTATCGGAATGGAGCTGGCGAAAAGACCGCTTAAGGATCGGTTGAATATTATTATTGTTCAGGAACTCCTAAAAGAAGAATTGATCCATCGTGACATCAAAGCACCTTTTAATATCGAGATATGGAGCACCAGCAATATTTTGCTAAATAATATTCTCAATGAGGCCGAACTAAATAATCCCATAAATACCACAAAGTATTCTACAGCGTTATTTAAAGGTGATGTTGGTGCTGCCCCAGGGAAGCTGACCATATACTTCCCGAACAAAAAAGCGATCATAGCAGACAATATGAGCTACTTGCTACTTCCTATGCTCACACTTTTGTTTCTATTGGTCGGATGTTTTGCCTATACACTCATCATTATCTTTAGACAAAAGAAGGTATCTGAGATGAAAACTGACTTCATCAATAATATGACCCATGAGTTTAAAACTCCTGTGGCCACGATCATGATCGCCAGTGAATCACTTAAGGATCCTGATATCAATGCGGACCACAAACGCGTGCAGAAATTGGCCAATATCATCTACGATGAGAATGTTCGCCTCGGGAATCATATCGAACGCGTATTAGACTTAGCAAAACTGGAGAAAGAAACACTGAAACTCGATCGCGAAGATGTGCATATCAATGACCTCGTAGCCGCTGTCACAGACAGTATGCAGCTTCGGATGCAGAATATCGGCGGAAAATTCAGTGTCGATCTCGCGGCAACAAAAGATATTGTTGTTGGGGATGAACTGCATTTCTCCAATGTATTTTACAACCTAATGGACAATGCGATTAAGTATAGTAAAGGAGATCTACATGTCAATATCAGTTCCAAAAATATTGGCGATAACATTGTTATCACCATCGCCGACAACGGAATTGGTATGAGCAGAGATCACCTCCAAAAGATATTCGATCAATTTTATCGTATCCCCACCGGAAATGTACACAACGTTAAAGGTTTTGGTCTGGGCTTAAGTTATGTTCAGGATATTTTGAGAAGACTCAATGGAAGAATCACCGTAAAAAGTGAGAAAGATAAGGGCACAACCTTTGAAGTAATTTTGCCCGTAAAAAAATAACACGTTCCTTTTTTGTATATTCAGGGAACATTAGTGAAAATTAATAGATTCATTATGCAAAAGATATTATTAGCAGAGGATGATCCCAATTTGGGGGATCTTTTAAAGGACTATCTCGAATTAAAGGGAAAATTTGACGTTACGCTCTGTATTGACGGGGATGAAGCCGTTTCTCAGTTCAAAAAAAATGATTATGATTTATGCATTTTCGATGTCATGATGCCAAAAAAAGACGGTTTTACCGTGGGCCGTGAGATCAGAAAAACAAATAGCACCGTACCGATTATCTTCGCCACTGCAAAAGGCATGATGGAGGACAAGACAGAAGCGTTTGAATTGGGTGGCGATGATTACATCACAAAACCTTTCCGTGTTGAGGAATTACTTCTTCGGATAAATGCTTTATTGAAACGGAGTGTCAGAGATAAAGAGGATGAAGTAGTTGCAGATAAGTTTGAAATTGGAGATTACTTCTTCGATTATACGAGTCAGCAGATTTCCTACAAGGGTCAAATGCAAAAACTATCGACAAAAGAGGCTGAATTGCTTCGCCTACTTTGTTTAAAAAAGAATGATGTATTGACCCGGGAAGAAGCTTTATTAAAAATATGGCATGACGACAATTACTTCACAGGTAGAAGTATGGACGTATTCCTGAGTAAACTTCGTAAATACCTAAGAGAAGACAGCAAGGTTGAAATCGTCAATGTCCACGGTAAAGGTTACAAACTCCTGGTGAGTTAAAGGCATAGAGGGTGAGATACCAATGCGTGATTTCACCCTCCTTTCCAATGAAAAGAAAGAAATAAAACATTTCTATCCTTAGTAGAATAAAAAAAATAGGTGCACTTTTATAAAAAATTTGCATATCAAAAAGAAATGTTCTAACTTAGCATCGCTTATAGAGAAAGGCAGAGGGAATAGACCCGATGAAGCCTTAGCAACCTGTCCCTTGACAAGGTGCTAAATTCTACCCTACTTGATATGGGAATGATAAGCCGAAGTCACCGAATTCTAGTGTGTCCTTCTCTCTCTAGCAAGAAATATAGTTGAAAAGAAATATTAAAAACATTATTATGTTATTGACTAACAATTTAGGTTACCCTCGTGTGGGCGCGTTCCGCGAATTGAAAAAAGCCAATGAGGCCTATTGGGCTAAAAAATCTTCTGTTGAGGAATTATTGGACACAGCAAAAAAAATTCGTGAAGGCAATTGGAAAACACAAAAAGATGCTGGAATAGATTTGATCCCTTCCAACGACTTCTCTTTTTACGATCAAGTATTGGATTTAACCCTTACCGTTGGTGCAATTCCTGCTCGTTACCATTCTTTATTGAATAAAGTAGACAACAACTACAGCTTAGACTTATATTTTGCAATGGCACGCGGTTTCCAACAAGAAGGAATCGATGTTACTGCAATGGAAATGACCAAGTGGTTAGATACCAACTACCACTATATGGTTCCTGAATTCACAAAAGATCAAGAGTTCAAATTGACTTCTGAGAAATTCTTAAATGAATACAACGAGGCAAAATCATTGGGTATTGAGACAAAACCTGTTTTATTAGGCCCAATCACTTACCTTTTGATCGGTAAAGAAAAAGAAGCTGGTTTCGACCGTATCGACCTATTGGACAAATTAGTTCCTGTATATGAGCAAATCTTGTCTAAATTGGCAGAAGCTGGTGCACAATATGTTCAGATCGACGAGCCTTTCTTGGCTTTGGATTTAGATGCAAAAGTAAAAGCATTATACCAACCTACGTTCGAGAAATTGGCTGCTGCTGCCAAAAACATCAAATTGATCGCGACAACTTACTTCGAAGCTTTAAAAGACAACGAAGATATCGCGGTTAACTTACCGATCCATGCATTACACTTGGATTTAGTACGTGGAGAAAACCAATTGGATACCGTTTTGGCTAAAGTTCCAGCTTCATTGACATTATCTTTAGGTATTGTTGAAGGCCGTAACATCTGGAAAAACGATTACGAAAAATCATTGGTTAAAATCAAACAAGCAGTTGATGCATTAGGCAAAGACCGCGTTTGGATTGCTCCTTCTTCCTCTTTACTGCATGTTCCTTTTGACTTAGATAATGAGCATAATGAGCAATCATTGCCTGCTGCAGTTAAAAACTGGTTAGCATTCGCAAAACAAAAATTAGCAGAGGTAAAAGATCTAGCAGTCTTAGCAGAAGGCGAAGTTGATGCAGAAACAACAAAACGTTTCGAAGCAAACAAAGCTGCAGCAGAAAGCCGTCGTACTTCTCCGTTGATCCACAAACCAGAAGTTAAAACACGTACAAGCAACATTACTGATGATGATGCAAAACGTACGTCAGTTTTTGCTGACCGTAAAGCGGCACAACAAGCGAAATTCAACTTGCCAGCATTCCCTACGACAACAATCGGTTCTTTCCCACAAACAAAAGATGTGCGTAAATGGAGAGCTGATCTGAAAAAGGGATCGATCACACAGGAAGAGTACGATAAAGCAATTGCTGAAGAAACTGAAAATACAATCCGTCTTCAAGAGCAACTGGATATCGATGTATTGGTTCACGGTGAGTTCGAACGTAATGACATGGTTGAATACTTCGGTGAGCAACTAGCTGGATATGCATTTACACAAAACGGTTGGGTACAATCCTATGGTTCACGTTGTGTGAAACCTCCAATTATTTATGGAGATGTATACCGTCCAGAAGATATGACTGTACGTTGGTCTTCATACGCTCAATCATTGACAAACCGTCCGGTTAAAGGAATGTTGACTGGTCCTGTAACAATCTTACAATGGTCTTTCGTACGTAACGATCAACCACGTTCAACCACAACTTACCAAATCGCATTGGCGATCTTAGACGAAGTACAAGCTTTGGAAAAAGCAGGTATCAAAATCATTCAGATCGATGAGCCAGCGATCCGTGAGGGATTACCATTGCGCAAAGCAGATCAAAAAGATTACTTAAACTGGGCTGTACGTGCATTCCGTGTATCTTCATCCAATGTTGAAGATGATACACAGATCCACACACACATGTGTTACTCTGAGTTTAACAACGTGATCGAAGATATCGCAGCAATGGATGCAGACGTAATTACAATTGAGACTTCACGTTCACAAATGAAATTATTGAATGCTTTTGCAGGTGATTTCAAATACCCGAACGATATCGGTCCTGGTGTATACGATATCCACTCACCACGCGTACCAAGCAAAGATGAGATGGTAGACCTATTGCGCAAAGCAAAAGCAGTAGTTCCTTCGGAACAACTTTGGGTTAACCCTGACTGTGGATTGAAAACTCGTGCTTGGCCTGAAACTAAAGCCGCTTTAGAATCAATGGTTGAAGCTGCGAAAATCTTAAGAGCAGAATAATTCTTAAACTATATTGATAAAAGCCCAAGATGAAATTTCATCTTGGGCTTTTTTTTGAATACTTTATCCGACATCAAGCGTCTTCGTCTGTTATTTACTCCGCTTTTTGCCCGTCTTATTCATTTCCAATTTTCCTTTAATCCGATCTTCAATAGACTTTATGATCGTGGACAGATCGCTGTTCAGATTATCCAATTTAGCCATTTTGAGGATTTTTAAAGCCTTTTTGTATTTCTTTAATTTCTCAAGTAGCAACACCTTCTTGATCCAGATTACAGCCAGGGACATCCCCGGCAATGTCAACGCATATTTGATGGTTTTCTTTGCCGCTTCGTAATCCCCCATGTCTATCAGGGTCTGTATAAAATAAGGATACACCTCCAAAGCATGCACATTGTGGCTTAAAGCTTCCTGAAAATATTTCTTTGCCTGTTCATAATCAAACAGCTGCTCCGCATAAACCCGCCCCATTAGGCACAATGCCATGGTATTGGATTCATCGTATGACAAGGCATAGGATAAGGATTCTAGCGTATCCTCCAGATAATATGGATAATTATCCAAGGCCTGGAGAACATATTTATTCACTGAATTCATCGTTTTTTTAAACATTACATGAGTATTGAGCTTCTTGCGGCTACCTCTAGCCACACAGATGCCATTTCCTTTTATCGGTTAGATCATCTCAAATGATCGCGTGGCAATACAGACATCACAATCCGATGTCATATACAAATGCCAAAAGTGGTCCGGAAAAGAAGATTAAGAGAGTGCGGTATTCCGGAGAATATGCCCAAGACTCTTCTTTAAGGACGAAGCTGGGGTTTTTAGTATAGCAAACATATTCTTCCGTTTTTTTATTTTATATTAATACCTTATTGTGCTGCAAAGATTCAAAATATTTATCAAATTACAAAATATTTGATTATTAACAACTTACAAATACGCTATATCATTGGCATATTATTGTCATATCGTTTTTTTTAAAATCATAAACCTTTTAGTCATTTTCGTTTCATGGAAAGTCAAACAGTAAATCAACTCATCAAACAATCTAGAAAGCTCAGAGGACTGACACAACAGGATCTCGCCAATCAAGCCGGCCTATCTCTAAGAACAGTACAACGAATCGAAAAGGGGACAGAAGAGATCAGTGGTTTCAGTTTAAGACAAATCAGTCAGATTTTAGAAATTCCTTTAGAACAATTAATTATGCCAAATGTAAATCAAATCAGTATCGACAAAAATCAAAGCGGAAGTATAAAGGCACTTTATCTAGCTTCCTTAACTTTTCTAGTCAACCCGCTATTAGGTCTGTTGGTCCCAGCGATTATGGGCTACACCAAGCAAAATAAAGATACCCAATATAGCAAGCATCTAAAAAAGATAATCATCATACATGCCACCGGTCTTTTATTTCTCGGCGCCTTTATAGGTTATATTTTTGCAGCAGATTTTTTAAAAATTGGATTGCCTTCATCGTTAAATTACATCTTTACAGGCTGGCTTTTTCTGCTAATCCCCCTATGTTATTACTTCGTGATTATCATCTTCACAGCAGTAAACTATTTTAGAATTAAAGGAGCCGATGTAAGTTAAGATTAACTGGTATTCAGCTGGCGCGAACCGAAATTCACGATTCATGTATACTGAAATACAGCTGTATGAATAGATTTTATAAAATCAGAAGAACTCTTCTCCCAAAAGAGATAATAGGAAAAAGAAATCGTAAATAGCGTATTATCATGGCTTCTTTTGGACAATCAATACCCAGTCATTTTCTAGCATGAGGTAGCCCATCTCATAGATAAATTTATAGGTTTGCCCTTTATTATTAGCAAATGTATGTGTGTGGAATTTGAAATCAAAACCCAGTCTCTTTAATTTTTCACCTTGCACCTTTATCATCCCTTTCCCCTCTCCGTTTAGTACATCCATTAGAATACGGCGGTTCTTGCGCAGGATATTATTCAGATTGCGTACTAGATTAGTTTGATCGCTATTCAGTTTATTGTTATATGCATTTCGGCAAGAGTCATCACAAAAGCGCTTATCCGATCTTCCCTTTATATTTTGCCCACATTCCAAACAGATTTTTTCCATAGTGTTTAATATGAAATTTAAACGACAACAAACGGTTACAACCGACTATAGTCGAATACAAATGGTAAACAGACGATTATTATTTCCTCTCCTTTTCATCTTTGCTCAAGGTCATTCCACATCCATTAAAGGTTATGGCCTATAACTAAAATAAGAATTATTAGAAACATTTAAAAATCAGACAAAATGAGCACATTACGTAACAAAGTACAATTAATCGGTCATTTAGGAAATGATCCTATCATCAAAACCACTTCAACAGGGACAAATTACTCAGTTTTACGACTTGCCACAAATGATCTTTTCAAAAACAAAGCGGGTGAATGGGTTGAAGAAGTACAATGGCATACCCTTGTCATTTGGGGTAAGCAGAATAATACCATTGAAAAGAAATGTCGTCGCGGGACCAAACTAATGGTTGAAGGGAAACTTACCTATCGTAACTATGAAAATGCTGAAGGAATAAAAACGTATATTACCGAAATCAAAGTTGACAGCTTTTTGATTCTATCAGATCAAACTTGCTCAAACGAGGATATTCCAGTACTACAAGAGGAGGATGAGGATGAGCTCCCATTTTAATTTAGGGATAAAAAAAAGTAGGACATCTAACGTTGTCCTACTTTCCGCTTTATATCAAAAAAACTATTTTGTCGCACTCGCAGTTAACTCTGCTGCTAGCTTTTGAGCATACTCTGTCCATAGCTTTGCATCTTCCGGAGTTAATTTAGTAAGGGCAGTAGCTGTTTTTGTAGCCCACTCCTGTTGCTTTCCAGCTAACTCTTGGATTTTAGTCGCATCTCCACTTTTAGCAGCAGCAACATATTCATTCACATATTTTGTGTAATCGTCCGCCATCTGTTGTGCTTCTGGAGAACTAAACTTAGGCACTGCAGTAGTGGTAGTTGTTTCTGTTGTTGTTGTCTGCGCAACACCACCTTCAGTATCAGTTGTAGTGACTGTATCCTTTGTTTCTACTTTTTTGCTATCTGCATTATTACAAGAAGCAAAGAAAATTGCAGCAATTGCTGCAGATAATATCATTTTTTTCATGAAACGAATAAGTTTATAATAAATTAAAATTATTTACCAACTTAAATTTGGATTATTTTATTTTATAATCCAAATATATTTTTTTCACAAAACAAATAAATATTAAAAAACCTCAGTTTTTCTCTTTCCCATGCGTTTAAGTTTAAATCTCCGATGATTGAAATAGTACCTGATTGTAACAAAACCATGGCTTTAATTGCGATTCTGCTTCCTCCAGGCTTCCAAAGGAAGATACTCTCCAGAAACAATGTCCAAAATCTGGATATTCTTACAATCACTCTTATTCAAATAGAAATGATAGTAAGGTTCAAATCTTTCTTCACTATTATATCCAGCGGTAAGAGAATACAACTCTCTTCCACCCTGTTTCAAACTATCGATCATGAACGAGATATTGGCTTTGTGATCAGTCAAGCTATCCAAGTTTCTTTTACTTTCCTCAACCTCTTTCAGCGCCAGGATTAATTTCATCGCCTCTTCTGTTGAACAACCTGCCATCTCGCCTATTTTGGCTGAGGTTTCAATTTTCTCCACAGCTGGGCTTTCAGGGATTTGGTCACTTTTTGCTTTAGTGGATGTATTGCTTTGACAGCCGATAAAAGCAAGGAATGATATCAAAAGGACAAATAAGATCTGTTTTTTCATCTGTATAAATTATTTGTTCATCAATTATTTTCAGATTAACGTGTTATTCGTAAGTATTTATTTTCAATGGCATTCATGAACTCGTTTACCCATTAAATTGGTATTTTAAGGTATTCGTGAGCTCAATCATTCGACTCGCTCGGTTCATGCTGCCTTTGGCGGTATAAGTGTTGATTTCATCAGTACAAATGACCTGGTGTTTGGTCGACTACCAATGCTAATCTATATTCTTTCAAATTTACCATACAATTTCCAAAAGTTCCCCTTCTCGGCCAACACAAAGTCGACTTTTTTCCAAGCGTTTAACACCAAACTTATTTCTCTTTCTACCATGGTATATTTCCCAATAAAGAACTCCTCCGCCGAAAAACACAGTCCAAAGGCATTATTTAGAGTATGCAGGCTATCAATATCAATTTCTTCAAAAAATAGAATCGATTGTGCTGTTATGCCAAAATCACCTGGTACCGGTATAGCATCCATATACTCCATTGCTATAAAACGATTACGGCTTTGCAGCGGGAACTCAATGACCGGAAGTTCATTGAGTTTTGATACGTAAGTACAAGCATCTAACAATGCTTCTCGCTCCAACAACGGAACCTGCGACAGTCGCTTGCCACCTAATGTAGGAATATCGGGCTGAAAATAGTCGTTAAAATTGAGGATCTCATTAACGGATAGATTTTTTTCAATTAGATGCTGCACAGGAATGCCAAAATAATTTGCAATTTTCAAGACAATCTCGATTTTTGGTTCAGCACGCATCTCTTCGTAAGATGAAATATTACCTCTAGTAAGATTAAAAACATCTCCAAAAGCCTGTTGACTCAATCCTTTCACCTTTCTCAGCTTCTTAATATTATTCCCGACGTTACTCATTTTAAAAAAAAATTAATTTTTTCTTGCAAAATATTTTTGCAATTCACTATCTTTATGCAAAGAATATGTGCAATATATAAAAAACTTGATTATGTACTTCTCAAAAATTGAAAATTATATCGCCAATATCGGTTATAACATCACTCATAAAGATGAGAAAGAGGGTGTTTTTGTTATCGAAAACGAAGATGATGGTATTCGCAATCTCATTGTAGGTATTGCACAGCCTATCATAATTTTCGAGCAGTACCTATTTACCATAAACAACGAAAACATGGACATGTTCAAATCGTTGCTCATCAAAAATAGAGATATCATCCATGGCGGGTTTGCTTTGACAGAGGATGGCAAAAAGGTCATATTCCGATATACCATGCAAATACATAATCTCGATCAAAATGAATTTGATGCGGCTATTAATTCGCTCAGTCTTTTGATCAGTGAATATTATAATCAATTAATAAGTTTTTCAAAATTATAGAATAATGAATATTTTTAAGAGAATTTTCAGAATCGGTCAAGCAGAAATCCACGCTGTAGTGGACAAAATGGAGGACCCCATCAAAATGACGGAACAAGGTATCCGTGAGATGAAAGAAGACCTAGAGCAATCGTTGGAAGCTTACGCAAAAGTAAAAGCGCTAGCCATACGTACGCAAAATAATTGTGAGAAGAAAAAAGAAGAGGCCAATGAATTTGAAAACAAAGCCATTTTATTATTGCAAAAGGCTCAAAAAGGCGACCTTTCTACTGAAAAAGCAGAAAGCTTAGCCAAAGAAGCATTATTACTAAAAAAACAGTTATTGATCGAAGCCACCGAATTGGAAAAACAGGCGACAATCCACCAAAGCTCAGCGGAAGAGTTACACAAGAATGTAGATATACTTAAATTCAATATATCTAAATGGGAAAGTGAACTATCAACTTTAAAAGCACGGGTTAAAGTATCCAATGCGGCTAAAATGGTCAACCGACAACTAGCCAACATTGATTCCAACAGCACCATTTCCATGCTGGAACGTATGAAGGAAAAGGTCGAAGAGGATGAGGCTTTGGCCAAAGCCTATGGCGAAATCGCAACGGGCAACAAAAGTAGGATAGATGAAATCAATGAGAACATCGGTGGTTCGGACTCCGTCAACAATGAATTGGAAGAGTTAAAACGAAAATTAAATGGCGATGCGGAGATTTGAGTATAAAACAGTCAAAATCGAACCCAAAGGTTTCTGGGGAACCAAACTGGATCCGGACAAAATCGACGAGATCCTGAATGATCTAGGTAATCAGGGCTGGGAATTGGTCACCATGCAAGATCTTGAGGTCAATGGTCACTCTTGGTCGTTTCATTACACGTTCAAACGAGAAAAAATTTAAAAGAAAATACGATGACAGAATTAATCAATATCTTATTCAACCCATTATCAAATGGCATCATGACTGTCCTGGCAGGACTTTCTGTAGTGTATTGGTTTTTTATGTTTCTCATGGGCGATGGTGTACATCTATTTGATGCGGATGCCGATATAGATCTACACCCTACTCCTGATGTCAGTGACGTAGATGGCTCGCATGATATGAACGCTGATGGATCAGATCACCCACACCATCATACGGATTCCGATACACATACCGAACCGGGCTTCTTTGCCAAGGCAATGGATTATATCAATGTCGGAAAAGTACCGATTATGCTTATTGTGACCATGTTTAAATTCATTGGCTGGGTGATCACTATTGTATCCTCATTGTATATTGACGTAGCATCCTGGGGAATAAAATCGGTATTGATCTTAATTCCTGTTTTTATCGTTACGTTTTTCTTAATGCATTTTCTGACCAAACCCCTCGCAAGAATGTTTAAAAATATTGGCTATAATGGCGAAGATAGCCACGACTTCCTGGGTCGCATGGGAAAAATGCGCGCAAGTATTGAAGGCAAAAAAGTAGGTTCCGCTGAATTTATCATCCAACAAGACCCTATCCGTCTCAATGTCGTGAGCTATAACGGTGAAAAGATCGGCTATGGAGATGATGTCATTATCGTGGACGAATCCAAGGACAAAAAATATTATTATGTCACCAAGGAAATCACCATAGATAATATTTAAAATTGATGCGCAAAATAGGACCGCCTTGTCAATCATAAGTTTGCACAAGAAAAATCTAAATACTAAAATCTAAATAAATACTAATCATATGCTATATCAACCTCTTTTATTTTTAAGTGGCTTAAACGGAATTATACTGCTAATTGTCGGTTTAGCTGTCTTTTTAATCTTTGCATTCTTTGTTGTACTGAGTGCATTCTATAAAAAAATTCCACAGGGAAAAGCGATTGTCCGGACAGGTGTCGGCGGGACAAAAGTTGCCTTCAACAAGGGTATGTATGTTGTCCCGGTTTTCCACAAGATGGAGATCATGGACATCTCCATCAAAAAAATTGAGATTGCCCGTATGCAAGGCGAAGGACTGATCTGTAAAGACAATATCCGTGCTGATATTAAGGTGGCCTTCTTTGTCCGTGTTAACAAAAATGTGGACGATGTAATCAACGTCGCCCAGAATTTGGGATGTGACCGTGCCAGTGAGCCTGAGACTTTAAAAAGCATCTTTGAATCCAAATTTTCTGAAGCACTCAAGACTGTAGGTAAGAAATTTGACTTCATCGAATTGTATGAAGCCCGTCGTGAGTTTCGCGATGAGATCCTCGACATCATTGGCACAGACCTGAACGGTTATATCCTTGATGATTGTGCGATCGATTATCTCGAACAAACAGATATCGAACACTTAAATCCCAGCAATATCCTGGATAGTGAAGGCATCAAGAAAATCACCGAGCTGACTGCAAAGCAAAATATCAATGCCAACTTCATCCGTCGTGATGAGGAAAAATTGATCAAAAAGCAAAACGTCGAAGCACGTGAGGCGATTTTAGAACTTGATCGTCAACTTGCCGAAAAAGAAGAAAAACAAAAACGTGAAATTGATAATATCAAGGCACGTGAAGAAGCCGAAATAGCAAAGGTACGTGAAGAAGAGCGCTTGAAATATGAGAGTGTCCGCATTTCGACCGAAGAGCAACTGGCTGTACAGGAAGAAAATAAGCTGCGTCAGATAATCATCGCCGAGAAGAACAAGCAACGTACAGATGCTGTCGAAGCAGAACGTGTGGAAAAAGACCGTGCGTTGGAACAGACAGAGCGTGAGCGTATAGTCACTTTGGCTCAGATTGACAAAGAACGTTCGATTGAGACCGAAAAGAAAAGTATCCAGGGTGTGATCAAAGAACGCGTCCAATTGGAAAAAGGTGTTATCGAAGAACAACAAGGAGTCAAAGATATTGAAGTATTCCGCGAAGTAGAACGGAAGAAACAGGCCGGCGTTATTGCTGCATCACAAGAAGCCGAAGAGAAATTAATTTCTACAGTAAAAGCTGCTGAAGCAGCGAAAATTGCGGCAGAACAAGAAGCTGAGAAAAAGGTGATTGACGCTGAAGCAGCACGTAAGATTGCTGAAAAACGTGCACAGGAATTATTAATAGATGCCGAAGCGAAAAAAGAAGCATCACTCAAAGAGGCAGAAAGCCGCAAGATCATAGCGGAAGCACAAGCGAAAGAAGAAGCCGCAATAGGTTTGTCGGAAGCCGAAGTAATGGTTGCAAAAGCCGAAGCTGAAGAGAAGCAAGGTACAGTACAGGCAACTGTGATCGAGAAAAAAGCCGAAGCCATGCGCAAAGAAGGTTTAGCACAGGCGGAAGTTGTTCGTGAAAAAGCACTTGCCGAAGCGAAAGGTATCGAAGAGAAAGCCGAGGCCATGAAAAAACTGGATGGTGTGGGTAAAGACCACGAAGAGTTCAAATTACAGTTACAAAAAGAACGTGACATTGAACTTGCACAGATCAATATCCAAAAAGATATTGCACAAGCACAGGCTGGTGTATTGTCCGAAGCGCTTAAAACAGCGAAGATTGACATCGTTGGTGGTGAAACCATGTTCTTCGAAAACATTGTACGTCAGGTATCCAATGCCAAAGGTTTTGACCATCTGATCGACAATTCGAAACATGCGACTGATATCAAAAATTCGCTATTGGGCCCAGACGGGAAAGGTGACCTTGCTGAAAAAGTACGTGGATTAGCAGATAAATATGGTATCTCATCGAATGATATCAAGAACTTAACAGTTTCTGCAGCTTTGATCAAATTACAGCAAGCGGCCACAGATGCCGAGAACGGTGAAGATGCAGGTTTTATCAATTCCCTATTTGGGTTGGCAAAAAACTTAGGCATTTCCAATAAAAAGTTGTAACCATATTCATCATCTTGAGCCTTGTAAAGCCTCAAATCTTAACAGGCTCAAGATAATATTCTAAAAACCAAAGCAATCACATGATACGTTTTGTCCTATTTTCTATTTTTCTGTGCTTAAATACCTTATTGGTAACTGCCCAGACGGTGCAGCAACGATTGGATTCATTATTCCAATCCCTAAATCAGGACGGTGAATTCAGCGGAGCATTCTTGGTCGCCGATGGTGGAAAAGTTGTTTTTGAGAAATATATAGGTTTCGAAAACCCTGCAAAAACGAAAAAAATAAATAGCAATAGTCGTTTTGAATTGGCCTCGGTGAGTAAACAGTTTACAGCGATGGCCGTTATGCAATTGGAAGAACAGGGCAAACTCTCCTATGAGGATGATATTACCAAATATTTCCCACATATAAAATTCAAAAATATCCGTATCAAAAATCTATTGCGTCATACCTCGGGAATACCGGAATTTTTGGCTTGGGATCAGCAATGGATTGACAAGAAAAAAATAAATACAAATCAGGACTTCCTCAAAATAATTGAGACAAAGATTGACAGCACCTCCTTTAAGCCAGGTGATCAATACACTTATTCGAATACAAACTACCTGCTCCTGGCTCTGATTGTAGAAAAAGTATCCGGGCAATCTTTTGCTTCCTATATGCAGCAGTATATATTCAAACCCGCCGGAATGAAAAACACGTCTGTATTTTCGGCGCGTTCATCCAATGCTGACCTTAAAAACTACGCAAAAGGAATGGCCTATGATGCCAAGACCAAGAGCTTCAAAAGTGTTGATGACTTTCCCGCATTTAGCTATCTAACCTATTTTGATGGCGGAAGTGGCCCCTATGGAATAAGTAGTACGGCTCAAGATCTCTTCAAATGGAATCAGGCTATCCAAAACAATACACTATTAACGCGTCAAAATTTCATGAAGGCCATCTCTGTCGATACGCTCAATAATGGCAAATCCATTAAAATGGCAGGTTTGTACTATGGTTTTGGCTGGCTCTTTACCGACAGTACCAACAGTGAAAGCAAGATGCATTTTCACAGCGGGGGATATCCTGGCTATAAAACGATCAACATTCGAGATTTTAAAGAACAAAAATATTTCATCGCTTTAATGAACAAATGGAATACGGTTGATGTATATCCGTTGACATCCGCTGTGAATGCAATTCTTCAAAAAAGAAAAGCTCCAGTTATTGAACGTGAAAAATTAACGGGAGCGATCATACTTGTGGAGTTTCAGATCAAACAGCTTTTAGGAACATATGAATACACAAAACAACCTGAATTGAAGTTCAAAATTACAGCTGATGATAATGGTAGTCTATTTGCCCAGTTATCGGGACAGTCAGCGATCGAAGTCTATCCGAAAAACGAGTTAGAGTTATTTTATACGGCTGTGCAAGCCGAGCTGAAATTCAGCAAAGAAAATGATCAGATCACAGCGCTGACGCTGTATCAAAATGGTCAGGAATTAAAATTCAATAAAGTTAAATAAGTCAAGAACTAGCGGAACTTATGCCAGAAGAAAACGTAATAAATCAGAACGATAGCCTTGATCAAGGTGCATATGAGATTATCCGAAAGCGTCTTCTTACACAAAAAGAAGAACTAGCGACCAAGCTCCAACAGTTGAATGAAGCCCGTAAAGAAGTCTTCAATTCGACGAGTTTTGTCCTCAAAGCCAATCAACGGATCACCACAGAAAACAACTGTGTTGCCCGCGGCATTCTGGCCTTGGATAATCAATGTATTTTTGGGTATAACGTGCATTTTGGACTGCGTACCGAGATCAAGCTGGAAGATGTTTTCAGTGTTTATGCATTTGAGAATAATCAATTTATTCCGCAGTCCCTCGACCTGATCAACGATCAAAATTTCATCTCAGATTATCAAAATCTATATAAATACTATAGGGACTCCATATTCTCCAAATTTCGTAGGACGGAGAACTATTTGTACATGATCTTTCAGACCAGCAAAAATCCTGCTGACCTCAAAGCATTCAAATGGTTAATCAAAGATGGTAAGCTCCAGTATCAGGATGACCGCAGCATTCATGAAGCCAAATTGCCCAACCAATTTGAATTTGACTGGACAAAAACAACGCTCGATGATCGTAGACTGGGAAAATATCCCCATATATCCATTATGGATAAGATTTTTATTGAGGCGATCAATGGCGACATCACCTTCAAGATCGAAAACAATACAGACAGTGGCAAAGGGATCTATTCCGAAAAAGTGGTCAATGCAGACCAACAATTGGACGATGCCGATTATTACTACGCAGATCTCGGCAACCTTATTGCGGTACGCATCAAGCCTTATCAGGAAGATTTCAGGGCCTTTGTCTATAACCAACGGACAAAGGAAGTCGTCAACCTCAAATCACTGAATGAATCAGCAATATTATTACCGGACAATCAAGGGATTATTTTTTCCAATGGATACTATTTACAAAATGGTACACACAAGGTTTTTGACGCCCAGTTTGAACATGTATCGTTCCTGCGTAGGATAGCCTCCCCCAATGGTGAAGATTTTCTGTATATATTCTGTCAGGAGGAAACCAATACCTATATCCTACTGTCCTATAACATCATCCAGCAGCATGTCGAGACCCCGATTATCTGCAACGGATTTACCCTGTTCAAAGATGGTAGCTTAATTTATTTCCGCACCGAGGCGGAAGCCACCAGACATCATCAGGTGCAGATCTGGGAAACACCTTATATGGCCATGCTCAAAGAAAATGAGCAGAAGAAAGATGATCCCCTTTATAAAGTAGGCAATAAACAGATCGTGCAGGCGATGGCCGAGGCACAGGAGGTCATACAACTGATCAACAAAGAGGACAGCTACGAAGGTTTATACGAAGATATCCTCAAAAAATCCACGGTTTTATTGGATTCCTATTTTTGGATAAAAGATGATGCTTTATCAAATCTTGGCCAGCCATTAACACAGATCAAGGAAGTCGCCAATACCGCTATTGATGAGTTCGTCAAAGTACAGGCGCAACGCAAACATGCCGCAGAATTAAATATAGCAGCAGAAAAGAAGATGGAAGAACTCACCTTCTCCATCAATAGTACCGTTGTGGACAAACTCGATCAGCTCGTCCATCAATTGGCCGACTCCCGTCGCCTTCAGGGTGAAATCATCGACCTTAAAAATGTAAAATATATTGATACGGTCAGGATAGATAGTCTGTTGGAAAAATTGCAGAGCATCACCTCCGAACTGGCCGAAAAAACCATTGCTTTTCTCCTACGTGACGAGGCCCTGCTTCCTTACGAACAAAAGGTGGAACAGCAGAAGAAAAATGTGGAGGCCATGGTGAAGGTCTACGATGCCAAAGCAATTGAGGAAGCCAATTCAGCCATTTCAAGCGAACTGGAACTATTGATTGATATCCTCAATAGTCTAAAAATTGACGACTCCACACAGACAACCAAAATCATTGAGAAGATTTCGGTTATTTTCTCCTCCTTAAATGAAGTGCGCTCACAGCTTACGCGAAAACTCAATTCATTGAAGAGCACGGAAGCGATAGCGGAGTTCTCAGCACAGCTGACTCTGTTGGAGCAATCCGTGACCAACTACCTCGAACTGTCAACGACAACCGAAAAGGTAGACGAATATTACACAAAAGTCATCGTTCAGCTGGAGGAACTTGAAAGTAAATTTTCTGAATTTGAAGATTTTGCCCTGAAGATCGCGGACAAACGTGATGAGGTTATCAAGGCCTTTAATTCCCGCAGAGAACAAATCGTTGAACAGATCAACAAGCGTACATCCTCGCTCGAACAGATCGGTCTTCGTGTATTAAAGAATATTGAGAACAAATCCAAGACATTTGCAACACGGGAAGAGATCCTCAGCTTCTTTGCTTCGGATCTTATGATCGACAAGATCAGACAGTTGGTACAGGAGCTAAAAACACTGCAGGATGTCTCAAAAGCAGAAAACCTTGAAAATCTATTAAAGAAATCACAGGAAGATGCCTTACGGGTTTTACGCGATAAAAATGATCTCTTTGTTGATGGCGAAAATATCATTGCATTGGGCAAGCATAAGTTTGCAGTCAATAGTCAATCCCTCAGCCTTACCTTGCTGCGCAGAAATGATGAACTGTATTTCCACCTGACTGGGACAAGTTTCTATCAAAAGGTGCAGGCCGAGGAAATCAACAGTTTTCAGGACATCTGGGATCAGGAACTTGTCTCTGAAAATAAGGAAGTCTATCGTGCAGAATACCTTGCATACAAAGCTTTCGTTGCTTCAAAAGGAGAACAAGATTTTGATGCCGCATTATTTATCACACAGACTGTGGAGCAAAGTTATTCGGAAGGCTATGTCAAAGGAGTTCACAATGTGGATGCACTGTTGATCTATGATACGGTCAAACAGTTGGATACTAAATTGGATCTGCTTCGCTATGATCCCCTATTGCGTACGATGGCTCAACTATTTTGGCAATCCCTTTTGGATGATCAACGGAAAAAGCAGCTGGCACTGATACACTCGACGTACACGATATTAAAAACGTTTCCAAATTCAAATCGTTACCAGTCTGTCATTGATGAACTGACCAAGTTATTCAATGCATGGGAGACACATTTGGATCGCTCCACCATTCATGGCCGTGACCTGGCGACTTACCTTTTTCAGACGTTTACAAGCTACAATACCTTTGTCGTCAGTGAACAATCCGATGAACTGAAAAAGGCTTTTATTCGATTGCTGGAATCCAAGAAAAGTTACAAGCTATTTGAAGCGGATATTCAGAACGAACAGTTTAGCTTGGTAGATCGCTTTTACCTGACTTTAAATTGGCTCAACTCCTTTGTGGATGAGCATCCGGAATATCTTACACTACGCAAGTATATTGAGGAAGCAGCGATCATGTTGCTTTATCCGACCCATGCGTATCACCTGATAATCGCAAAAGACCAGGCGCACATCAGCGGATTAAAAGGCAATCATGCGATCCTGAACAATGGAGAGGAGCATATCCAATATCATGCGTTTTTAGCACGTCTGGCGCAATTCAGTGAGTATAATGTACCTCGTTTTGTGGCTTTCTCCACATTGAAAGAGCAGCTTGCGAAGTCATATGCCAAAGAACTAAAGATCGGTGAGTTTGAGCCCAAAGTACTGACCTCCTTTGTCCGTAATAAGCTGATCAACGAAGTTTACTTCCCATTGATCGGAAATAACCTCGCCAAACAGCTGGGAGCCGCAGGCGACAACAAGCGTACAGCCCGTATGGGAATGCTGCTATTGATCTCGCCTCCGGGCTATGGTAAGACCACCTTAATGGAATATCTTGCCAAAACGATGGGCTTACATTTCGTCAAAATCAATGGCCCGACCATTGGTCATTCGATTACATCCATTGATCCGATTGAAGCGAAAACATCCGGAGAACGGGAAGAACTGAAAAAGATCAATCTTGCATTTGAGATGGCTGACAATGTCATGCTGTATCTGGACGATATCCAGCACTTAAATCCAGAGTTTTTACAGAAGTTCATTTCCCTTGCCGATGGTCAACGTAAGATTGATGGTATTTTTGAGGGCGAGAGCAAGACCTATGACCTCCGTGGCAAGCGCTTCTGCATCGTGATGGCCGGAAACCCATATACAGAGAGCGGTTCTAAGTTTCAGATTCCCGACATGCTTGCCAACCGTGCCGACGTGTACAATCTCGGTGATGTGATCGGTGACACCGAAGCATTATTCAACCTCAGTTTGATTGAAAATGCGGCGATTGAAAACAGCTACCTCGAAAAGATTGCAAGCAAATCATTTAATGACTTTTATGCCCTAGTCAATTATGCGCAGTCTGTTATGGATCAATTGCCCGATTTAGAGGGCAACTACCTGAAACAGGATATTGATGATTTTATCGCGGTGCTGCGACATGTACTGAAAATCAGGAATGTCGTGATCAAAGTGAATCAGAATTATATTCAGAGTGCTGCGATGCAGGATAATTACCGCACCGAACCGCCATTCAAAATGCAGGGATCCTATCGGAATATGAGCAAACTGGTGGCGCAGGTGGTACCGATGATGAATGAACAGGAAATTGATCAGGTTCTTCTCGCGCACTATGAGAGCGAATCGCAGACACTGACAGCAGATACTGAAAGCAACCTTTTAAAACTAAAAGAGTTAGCCGAGCTGCTAAACCCTGTTGAACAGGAACGTTGGGAAACCATCAAGGAAATCTTCCGCAAGAACAATAAACATGGTGGACTGGCCAAAGACGATAAAGTATTCGGTCAGCTACTCGACTTCAATGAAAATCTGGAGGGTATTATTCAAGCGATCCGGGAGTATAAGAATTAAAACCATAAACTTAATTTTTCTCCATTGGTTCGGATAGACCAATGGAGAAAAATAATTTATCAAATGATTTAGCAACGATGGTATCTACAGTCCTTTCGAAGCGGAATTACCCTACTTTACAGCTCCCGAAGAAACGGTAAATATTCCGTAATCGTCAATAAGCATCCGCTCTTTGATCACTCCATTGTAAGCCATAATCCGATCCAGTTCTTTCTGCGAACGTCGACGCATGACCCAGTCTTTCTTCTGATGACTGTTCAGCACATAAGCGATCATTTTCAATTGTGGATGCCATGGCTGTCCGGTATAGACCAGATGGCTATTTTCCTCACAAATGGAAGTCGCACCATGTACCGCCCTGCTCGCCATTTCATTGTTGCCAAACAATTCGAAAATACCAGAGATCACCACAATATTAGGTTCAAAATCCAGTTTGCTGTAAGTCTCCGGATCAAAACAGTCGTAATTGCTGAAACGTATTCCTTGGAGCCCTTTCTTCTTGATGATTTTCTCTCCCACTGCAATATTTGACAACATAAACTCGTTGATCACGATCTCCACTTCCGGATATTTTTCTTTGATGTCAAACAAATAATTTCCGGTACCGCCAGCGATATCCAGAATTTTCACAGACCGGCCTGTAGACTCGACCTGCTCAATATTCTCTTCTAATAGACGTAATAGATGCTGTTTGCGTATACGGATTCCTTTCCAGCCGATCGCTTCCAAGTACCCTTTATCGATGACTTTACCCAGCCCCAACCTGCCTTTCGGTTCATTGCGATAGACGTAATCCAATGAAATTCCCGAATCAAAACCAAACTGAAGCCCTAAGTTCATACCATGACTCAATGATCCGATCTTGCCTAAAGTCCATTTCTGAAAAGCATAGTTAAGCTTCTCAGCCGCAGGCATCACCTTATGATACAATTTCTCATATTCTTTCACCGAAAACTCGTCAGGCTCCAGCCCCTGTTCAGGCTTTTGCCTTGCATAGGCTTTCGTAATAAAATCTTTTAAATAGGTATAGACTTTCTGTCTGTTGGATTCAAACAGGATACCATGATAAAAATTGCGTAGGGTAATAAATGTCTTTAGCTTGGAAGCGATGGTCACGAAGAATTGCTTTTGCACCGAGTTTTTAACCACATAGTCCTTTTCAGCAGATAGCACAATGACGGGAATATCGATTGCGGCTGCATCGTCTACGATACGCACACCAGCTTTCAATAGGTCGACCAATAAAGCGCCGTTAATGGATTTTGAGATTAGGGGATCGGCATCATAAGCCTGTTGTTGCTCAATATCATGGGTCAGTACCTTCGCCTTGACATAGCTTTGGATAACAAGATCTTTTTTCAGCTTGGTTCCAAGCGCAATCATCTGGTTGGCCAGTGGTACATACAGTTTAATTTCAAAGGCAGGAGCCAATAAAGCCATACCTGCGATCGGAGGAGCAAAATCATGTACCCAAGCACTCACAATGATCCCAGCAATACTATTGGCGATGACAAAGACATCCTTCGTATCAACCGCATATTCGGCATGGATATAGGCCACAAAACTGTCTAGATCGCGCACATTATCCATGAAAACTGGTGATACCGGCACTTTGGTATGACCATGTCCACGCAGATCAAATGCAAAGATGGAATAATCGGCAAACTGTGGATCGGTAGCCATCTCCTGCAGGCGTTCTGAATGTTCATGCCCACGGTGCAATACAACTAAAGCCTTTTGTCCCTTTTGATAATTCCAAACACGATATAGCAGTTCCCCTTGATCGAAACTCTTAAAATAACCTGATTTCATCTTTTTATAATTTATTCCATCAATACAATGGCGTATGTAATTTTAGTATCTATTCAGATATGGCGGTTAAAAACAAAGACCAAGCCACCCTTTTTGATTAGGATCTGTCCGCGACGATAATTTTCATCAACTGGATCGCATGATCCTGTAACACCATATGCCTATTGACCGACTTCACTCGATCAATAGCTTTATTTAAATCTAAAGATAATAATTTCTGAATCATCAGAACAGCAAAAATCATGCTCCTACTATAACCCATTGTACAATGAATGATCATATTTTCATGTTCATCCAATGTACGATAAGCGGATACCATTGCGTCTATGATCACATAGGCATCATGCACATTGATCTCCGCAATATCCAGCAAAGGGAAAGAATGATACTTTTCTATGGCACCCAAGAGTTTTACTTCCTCCAGCTCAGCTGCGAGGTCAAAAACAACCAGATTGCGATCCAAGCCCAAGGCTATAAGTTCCGAAGCGTCCAACCTTGGCCCCACATAACAGCGGGGTAGTAATTCCATCAGTGGCGGATTATTTTTCTTTCTAAAAAAACGCCACATCAACCGGTACGCAAATTGGTAAGGGGCGTAAAATACTTTCTTTATCAGTGGTATTCGACCCCGATGATCCTTTAAAAACCCCGTATTACTGCGCAGGTAATTGTAACCAACCGCAAAGCAGACTAAGGCAATCCAAGCAAAAACAATCAGCGGCAATACGTATCCCTCGCAGAGCAGTGCCAGTAGCATGAATATCCACCCGATGAGGTAATAAGTATTCGCTGGCTGTTGATTTTTGCCCCACTCCTTATTTGGAAAGAGTATAAAACTGACCTGAACCAATATGCAAGCTGTCAATAGATCAATCACATGGTGTTGATATACCGTCAATGTCCCTAGGCCCATCAACAGAAGCCAGATGCCCAAGATTATTTTCTTCCATCCGTTGAACTTCCAACGCTGCACCGACCAAAAAAGACAGGCATAAACGACATGCAGGGAGGGTGCCTGATTAAAAGGCGAATCATATTCCTTTAAGAAGGAAAAGAAAATGGTAAACAGAGGATTTTCAACCGACGGTCTGTCAAAAGAAAACCGCAACGGAAAAAGGAGAAAGCACAATGCCGCAATCAGGGTGACAAACGTAAATCGCTTTGCATAGCACTGGAGCTCGCTCTTTTGTCCGCAATAAAATGGCACAAGGCAAAAAAACAGCCCACTGCTCATATAGGGCAGAATCATCCATGGAATGAATGGGATGTACTGTTCAAAAGCAAATACAAAAGAAGGTACCGCAGCTAAACTGGAGGCGTAGGCTGCTGTATAAGGATAGGTAAGTTGAAAAAGTAACAGGCAATAGATGACAACAAGGAGCTGCCCGCCTACTTTCTTTAATCGTTTTTCATCCATTTGGCTTTCCTAAACATGATTTTACTTAATAATACATGAGGGAGCAGGCCTAAAAATCCCATCAGCCATTTCATACGCTTCGGAAAAATCACGATTTCTTTCTTTTGCTGTATCGCTTTTAAGATGCGTTGTGCGGCATCGTCTAAGCTGATCAAAAAGGGCTTTTTGGAGAGATCTTGCTGATTAAGTTGACGGAGCTTAGTTGTATCCACATACCCCGGTGCTATGACTGTCACTGTAATCCCATACGGAAGCAATGCCCTCCGATAAGCGTCAGCCACTTGGATTGCGGCTCGCTTTGTTTTGCTGTACAAACTAGAATTCGGAAAGTCTAAAGTTCCCGAGACGGATGCTATTGTTGCGATCTGCCCCTTTGATTGTCCACGCATGACTTCGCTGGCGACTTCAAAACAGTTCAGAGTACCCAGCATATTGACTCGGAGCATCGCACTTGCCTCTTCATAACTGATGCGCTGTGCCACATCATCGGCATAACTGCCTGTACAATTGATAAAAAGATCCAATGCCACATGATTACAGAAAGAATCAACGACATCAGCCAAAGCATCCCGATTACATACATCTACCTCAAACTTGATGAGCGCATCGTATGCTGGCTGATTGGTCAACTTTGAAATGTCTCGACCACATACAGCAACTTCAGCCCCCTGTTGGAGGTAGCATTGTGCTAGTGCCAAACCTATTCCGCTTGTTCCGCCTGCGATAAATACCTTCATTTTATAAAAAAATAGCAATTATATTACCCGCTTGATCGGGCTATCTTGTCAAACAAATAAACCTTCGGTGTATGCAGTCTAAATTCTCCAATAGATCCCGTATTAAACCATATACACTTCCAACGACCATTACTCCGATACATCGTGTACTACGCCATACGCAGTTCCAGCGTCTTCCCATATCCATAATTCCACTGTGCTTCCATAGCGGTTGCAAATTCATCCAAACTTGCCGGTAGGGACAATGTTATTTCAAATCTACGCCAATCGATGCCTTTTTTACAATAGTTTCCTGCTAACTGTTCCGCAGCATCAGCCGTATCGATCCATCCGATCCCTCGAAATTGCTGATCAATATCCTGCAAGCGTTGGTTTCCGCTAAAGCCCAATACCGCTCTTACCAATCCCTCTTCCTGCAATTTATACGACTGCTTCCGCTCACAGATAACTTCTGCGGCCAAAGACTGCGCCAACTCTACAGGGACCAGATCAATGGCTCCACCGGCATAATATTCCCCATTCCGCTGTATCGGCTCAATATAAAACATATCGGACATGGAAATACGAACAGCCTCCAACAATGTCACCGCTGAATTTATCGCTATCGTTGGGGCAACAGCACTTTGTCCATAATTTTCACCTTGAATTTGAATGCTATCCAGATTTACGTTCGATAGTGCATTTGTATTCCCCATCAGGATTTTCTGATAAAGCTTACGTTCGCCACGTCTCTCCCCAACTTCCGAACGGTCAAAAAGCATTTTCGAACCAATAATAATCGACGGTATTTCTTCCGAAAATGGGCGGTTCAAAGTCGGTAATAAAGGCGAAAGATCATGTTCCATATTGACCAGATAACGATCAAAGACATCTTCCAGATAAGGAGCAGATCGTTTATCCCACTCCTTTTTTAGCACATACCACCCCAGTTTACCCAGATGACGTTGTTCCGTAAGCCGATGTCCACAGAAGAAGCGATAAAACTCTTCGGATTGGAGATAAGATTTCCGCTCTGCATCCGTTGCAAAAGCCTGAATAATCGCAGCAGCCAATGATCCACCGCAGGCGGCAATCAGTAGATCCGGTTTCAACCCCAGTTCCTCCAACGCGGCATACATTCCCAAGTACATGCCAAAACGAGTACCACCTCCTGAAAATAAAACTGCCCGTTGATAATTCATTTCGCGATATATTAGCTATGAGATTCTGCTTTTACTTACAAATTCGTCATTTCTATCAAACAAATCAAACCATAGAAAACAGGTGCATTAAACACCAAGCTATCTATCCGATCCAGTAATCCACCATGTCCGGGGATTAATGTACCCGTATCCTTGACTCCCGTCTTACGTTTCAAAAAGGAGAAAAGCACATCACCACAAAATCCTAAAGTACCAAAGAGCAGACCAAGCAACGAAAAGCAGATAAAATCCCCAAATGGCAATAACAGATAGCCCAAGATATTACTCAAAATTACCGTCAGCCCGATACCACCGATACATCCGGCAACAGTTTTGTTTGGGCTGATACGCGGAACGATCTTTCGTTTACCAAAGAATTTACCCATTAGATATTGGAATACATCATTCAGTTCCGTTAAAACGATGATATAGGCCACAAGCCGTAATCCCATCAGCTCATCCTGATTGATTTGTACTGCCCGGATAAAGGCCAGTTGGCTGAATGCAAGCAGACAGGCAGCCGCTCCAAAGGTCATTCCGATAGCAGCGTCCATCGCTGTTTTCTGTCCCAACCGGAAAAACAGCCCAACCCCTATGCACAATAGTGTCGCCCAACATAGATAGGCGCTATATGAACAGTAGATTAAAAGGATCAGCTGCAATAGACCAGCTACAATAGCAAAAGGCAACGCAAAACTAAAATTGGGCACAAACATCTTCATAAATTCGCGCATCCCCTGAAACGTCAGCCAGGAAACAAACAGCAATGCTATTGTTTGCGGAACGAAAGCAACCGCCAGTACCAGTACAATGTACCCCCAGCTTCTGACCCGTACAGGTACGTCAGCAAATTTGTCCTTCGGATTGGATACTTCACTCATGTACCACCAATGCCTTTCTCAATCGCGTTATCGAACTCAAGACCAATAACAAACATAACACAGCAAAAATATAGACTGAAATAGTCGTTATCGAGATCTGTAACAAGCTCAAAATACCATATACGCCGAGCAACAATGCACGGTCACTTTTACCCATGGGCCCATCATACCGACGATCATTGGCCACAACTTTTCCAATCAGACCACAGAATTCATTGATGACACTCAAAATAATAAAGCATATCACCAGATATAAACTCTCGGGATGAAATTTCAGCAAGGGGAAAAAGATCAGGACATCGGAGACAATATCGCCTACCTCATTCAAGACTTCCCCTTTTTTACTTGTCTGATTGAAAAGACGGGCCATCATGCCATCCAATGCATTGAAGGCCATCCGCAATAATAAACCGATCGGTAATGCCAAGAACAAAATTGGCATCCGGTCAGCGTACCAAAACGACACTGCAATAACCAAAGACAAAACGATCGAGCCAATAGTAATCTGATTGGCTGTTACCTTTTTCCGATGCAACAAAGTCAGAATCGGCATCAATAACTGCTGAAACTTTGGTTTTAATTTATAAACAGAAATCATATATGCGCTATATAGCTTACTTTTTTTATTTTTTTTAAAAAAAATTTTTGATAGTGTAAGAAATACACTATATTTGTGCCATCATAATTTAGGTTTATAATTGGTTATTTAAGGTTTTCATTCTCCCCGATTGAAAACCTTTTTTTTTGCCCCTAAATCACGAACTACCATCGCCCACCTGCGCCTCCACCACCTGAAGAACCGCCGCCAAAACTTCCGCCGCCGCTACTACTTGATCCACCGCCACCAGAGCTTCTCGATGAAGACCGTACTTTAACAGGTATAGTATGCTCGCCATGAGATACGCGATGCCCACAGTTCTTACATTTATCAAAACGTTCCTCCAAGCCCTGCGAACTGTATGTTGCCGATCGGATCGTATGTGTAAGTCCCGTTTCAAACGTACGGTAATGACATTGAGGACAATCAATGTACCCTGCGTTTTCATCCCAGGGAACCAACTTGGTTTCATTGCTTGTCTGATCTACCCAAATCTCATAAGATCGGCTACCAATTTTCTCCTCCATGAGTTGTCCCTGATCCAAGTAAGCACTTTCTCGGATAGATACATCATCCTTATTCATCCGTAACCAACGCCCTGAACCATCTGGAGGGGTCAATCGTAGTTCATTCCTTCGAATCCGCTTATTTATTCCAAAAAGATCAAACAGCGCCAAAGGACTTAGCAACAAAGGAACAAGTCCCCAAATGCGAAATTTACGCAAGGCTTGCTGGATATTCTCCTCATCGCGATAAGAATTGACAATCTGCGTACGGCTCGCATTATATTTCATCGCCAATGTAATACTGCCAAATATAAAAATAAAGTAAGGAAGGTTCTTCCATTGATAAACGACTTCAAAGTTGTTCAATGCAAAAGCACATATAAATACACTGGCAAACATCAACATCCCCATACAACCGCAGCCGCTGACCAGTGGTGGAAAATACTTACTTTTCTTAGTCAACTGTCCCTTTATCGCGCGGGTCACCTCACCCAGCCAGATATAACAGATCGCAAATAAAGCCAGCACCAAAAGTGAATTTCGCAGGATAGGACTGCTGAAGCTCCAGATCGGAGTTGCCTCAGGCATCAAGCGCTCCAATTCAGCCTTGCTATCAGGAGAAGTTAGAATGGTTTTGATAAACTGTGAAGCCTCAAGAACTCCTTGGTCATAATTTCCATTTCGAAAATTAGGCACCAGATACTTCTCACCGATCCGCTTTAAATAGGCATCAGGCAAGGTACTTTCCATCCCATACCCCGTAATAAAACGATATTCCCGCCGATCTTTGGCAATAAACAATAATAGACCATTGTTACTCCCCTTCTTGCCGATACCCCAGGTATTAAATAGTTTAAGTGCAAATTCAAAATCGCTGTCACCGACATAGTCATTGACCAATACAATGGCATACTCACTTTTGGTAGCTGCTTCGATCTGTGTGGATAAACCATCCAATTCAGCGACGGTACCCGATGACAAGATCCCATCGGGATTGGACACGAAGTAATCTTGTCCCTGTAATTTCGGACTAGGTACATTATCGACAGTATACTGTGCCAATACCGGAACAGCACTTAAACAGCAGCTTAGCCAAAATAAAAGGAAGATATAGAGTTGATGTGATCTATGCATATTTTTTAGAATAACTCAAACAACAAAATTTGGTTCATTGTCACGATATTAAGAAAAAAAAATCAAACAAAGGTTTCCATCAAAAAAAAGCCCATAATCAACCGATTATGGGCCTGTATAATTCAATATTCGTTTGAGACTTTCCGTCCTATTAATGTATCCTAGCAATTACTTTATATAATCGTTTTGTTGAGCTACAGCCACAGTACGCGGGCCTGTTTATCGCTATCAATGACCAAGCCAGTGTAAAATTAAGACACCGATCAATCCAATAACAGAAACGAGCGTTTCCATCACCGTCCATGAGCGAAACGTATCCTTCATGCTCACTCCAAAATAAGATTTAAACATCCAAAACCCCGGATCGTTGACGTGTGAGAACATGAGACTACCCGCTCCCGTCGCTAGCACCATTAATTCGGGAGTAACATCTCCCGCCTGCACAATGGGAAGCATAATGCCCGCTGCCGTGAGCCCAGCAACACTAGCCGAACCGATAACCAGGCGAATGATACCGGCTATTAACCATGCAAGCACAAGAGGCGACAAACTAAGGTCTGCGGTTAAGTCAGCGATGTAGTTCGCTACACCACTATCTACCAAAATTTGCTTGAAGGCGCCTGATGCTGCAATGATAAAAAGGATCATCATTATCCCGCGGATTGCTTCTTCCACACTTGCTGACTGCTCCCGCAAACTTTTACCTTGGCGGATACCCATCGTGTACATTGCCATTAGCGATGCAATCATTAAAGCCACCACCGGATCACCCAAGAAACGTAGTGCCGTCAGCCAAGCGGAGCCTTCTGGGAATAGTAGATGTGAAAATGAACCAACAGCAATTAAAACTATTGGAAACAGCCCAGTGAATATACTAATTGCAAATCCGGGAAGCTCTTCCCTATCTGCTTGATTGTGTTCAGGAAAAAACTCGGCCGGTGGGTTGGTCGGAATACGCTTAAGCATCCTGCCAAAGAGTGGTCCACCGATAATTATAGCAGGAATCGCCACAACAACGCCATAGACCATTGTCAAACCTATGTCCGCTTTGTAGGCAAGCGCTATGGCCGTAGCTCCCGGATGTGGTGGCAAATAACCGTGCGTCACGGACAGCGCTGCCAACAATGGAATAGCTACGGAAAGCAAGGGCATTTTATTGGAAGCACATATCATGAAGACAAACGGTACCAAGACGATAAAACCGACATTGTAAAATAAGGGAATTCCTACTAAAAAGCCCGTCAGAACCATTGCCCAAGGTAAGTTCTTTCTGCCAAATACAGCCGTGAGTACCGTTGTAATCTTTTCTGCAGCACCCCCCTCTGCCATCAACTTCCCCAGTAAAGACCCGAAAGCCAACAAAAGTGCCAACTGGCCCATGGTACTGCTCACTCCGGTTTCAACAGATTTAAGGATATCCATGGCGTTCATATTCATAGCAAAACCGACCGCAACAGAAGTTATCAGTAATGAAAAGATTGTGTTTAGCCTGACGACAGTGACCAAAAGAAGTAGTAAAGCTACTCCCAAAATAACGATGATTAGAGGCATAATAATTTATAACTAGTTAAAACTCACCTTCCAATATGTGGTACAGGTGTTCAAATTTCCGGAAGTTCTTCATATATACGGCGTGATTCTCCGCACTCGGTTTGTAATAGCGCTCGGTATCTTGTGTTCCCTCCGCTTGCTTGTTTTTTATGGTAGGATTACCCCTCTGTATACCCAGTGCTTCCAAACCTATCAATGCTGCTCCCCATGCAGAGCTTTCTACCGTATTTTTGGTGAATACAGGTTTATTGAAAATGTCTGCAAGCATTTGCACCCACAACGATGAACGCGCTAAGCCACCACTTGCAAATATCGTATGAATGGGGCCGGTGTTCTCCTCTAATGCGATTCCTACACTGTAAATTGCAAACAACATCCCTTCCATCATGGCCCGTGCAAAGTGCGCCCTGCCATGATGCAACTGTATTCCAAAATAAACGCCTTTTGCATTGGAATTCCAATGTGGTGCCCGTTCACCAGTTAGATAGGGCAAGAATATCAAGCCCTCCGCCCCGGGAACGACGGAGTCGACCAAAGCATTTAACAACGCGGAAGGATCTCCATCCGCTTCCTCTTGATTAAATTCTTGCAAAAAATTATCCCGAAACCAGTTGCGTAATACACCGCCATTGTTAACCGCTCCACCAATTATATATTCATTTGGTCTCAGCAGGTATGTAAATAGCCTTTGTTTTTTTTCTTGATTTGCCTGCGAACTTGCTACGCGAATAGCTCCACTGGTACCAACAGTTACCGAAGCCACCCCAGGACTTATAGCCCCTACCCCGAGATTAGCCAAACAACCATCGCTACCACCTATAACAAAAGGGGTATCTTCAGGGATGTGCATCAAGGCCACAATTTCTCGGTTAGGCATATTTAAAACATAATCCACCGGAACTGGTGATGCTAGTTGCTCTTCCGATATGCCCGTCAATCTTAACGCCTGCTCAGACCATGTTAGCTGATGTATGTCGAAAAGCCCTGTTGCAGATGCAATGGAATGATCGACCACATAAACTCCAAAGAGCCTGTAAAAAAGAAATTCTTTGATACCGATAAACTTGTGCGACTGAGCAAATAATTTTTGATCGTTAGACTTTATCCACATTAATTTGCAAAGCAAAGACATGGGATGTATTGGTGTGCCCGTCTGCTGGTACAACAGCCTGCCCGCCTCAGTTGCCTGCAAGGCAACCGCAATATCCTCGCTTCTACGATCTGCCCATATCATGCAATTGCTAAGTGGCTTGCCCGCCGAGTCAACAGCGATCAGTCCGTGCATAGCACTGCTTACTGAAATACATACGGGTTTCGGTATCTCGGCACTAGATTGCTTTAAGCCAATCATTACATGTGCAATAGACTCAATACATGCGCCATAAACAACCTCCGGATCTTGCTCATACCAGCCTTCCAACGGATTTAATATGGGATAAGGTATACTATGCTGCGACAAGATGTTACCTTCGTAGTCAAATGCAACAGCTTTCGCAGATGATGTCCCAATGTCTAATCCAATGATCATAAATAAAATTGATGTTTAGGAGAGTTCAATATACGGATTATCTGTTGGTTTACAACAAAAGACTCAATACCAGCGAAGTAATTGAAGTGAGAAAAGCGCCTCATACATCGCCGACAACGGTTTCGCGAGGTATTGAAATATGCTATCGCAAACGGGATACCCGTACCAGGATATGTAAACGCACTCTCTTATTTTGATGCCTACCAATCGGAAAAATTACCTGCAAATATTTACAAGCACAACGAGACTACTTTGGCGCACATACCTATGAACGTATTGATCAGGAAGGTATCTTTCACACGCTTTGGGATTAAGGGACAAAAGCTTGAAGATGCGATTTAATCTTCGTTTAAAACGCAAAAAAGCGGCTTTTTGTATAAAGCCGCTTTTTATAACTGAGCCCTCCTGTCGGGATGAACCAATGACCTACTACTGATTACAAGTCAGTTGCTCTACCAGTTGAGCTAAGCAGGCTTCGTTTACAGTTTCTAATTTCTGTGCTGCAAATATCAGGATTTGAACAAAAACTTGTAGCGTATGATTATATGAGATAGACTTACAGCATACATTTACATTCCATTGATCTAGATGCTATCGCTCAATATCCTTCAAACTGCTCATTTTCTTATATTCCAGGAATCCTTTGATATCCTCAAAATGCTCACGGACACGCTTATTTCCAAATTCAAATACTTTTTCTGCTAAGCCATCCAAAAAGTCACGGTCGTGAGAAACAAGGATCAATGTACCATCAAAATCCTTTAAGGCATCTTTGATAATATCTTTGGTCTTCATGTCCAAATGGTTGGTAGGCTCATCGAGAATCAACACATTCACTGGCTCCAAAAGAAGTTTTATCATGGCCAGACGAGTTCGCTCTCCACCAGATAATACCTTCACCTTTTTCGTCGTGTCATCACCACTAAACATAAAAGCACCCAAGAGATCTTTCATTTTAACACGCACATCACCTATTGCAATTTGATCGATTGTATCAAAAACAGTCAATTCACCATCAAGCAATGCCGCCTGATTTTGGGCAAAGTAACCGATCTTGGCATTATGCCCTACCTTCAATGTACCTTCAAAATCTATTTCACCCATAATCGCTTTGATCATGGTCGATTTACCCTCTCCATTTTTACCGACAAAGGCAACTTTTTCGCCACGTTCAATCACCATATTGGCTTTATGGAATACCACATGCTCATCATAAGCCTTGGTAAGATCCTCCACAATGACAGGGTATTGACCCGACCGAGGTGAAGGTGGAAATTTCAGGCGCAGCGCCGAAGTATCTACTTCGTCAATTTCGATAACCTCCAGCTTTTCCAACATCTTCACTCGCGACTGCACCTGTAGCGTCTTCGAGTAAGTACCTCTGAAACGATCAATGAATTCCTGATTGTCAGCAATAAAACGTTGTTGCTCCTCATAAGCTTTCAATTGATGCTGACGTCTTTCCTGACGCAACTCCAAATAATGGCTATACTTGGCTCTATAATCATAAATACGGCCCATCGTCACCTCGATGGTACGGTTCGTGATATTATCGACAAAGGCTCTATCGTGTGAAATAACAATAACTGCCTTGGCAGAATTGACAAGGAAATCCTCCAGCCATTGGATACTCTCGATATCCATGTGGTTGGTTGGCTCATCCAACAAAATCAGATCTGGCTTCTTCAAGAGTATTTTGGCAAGCTCGATACGCATACGCCATCCCCCAGAAAACTCCGACGTCTGTCTGGTAAAGTCAGAACGCTCGAAACCAAGCCCCTTCAATACCTTTTCTACTTCTGCATCGTAATTGACCTCTTCGATCGAATAAAACTTCTCGCTCAGTTCCGACACCCGCTCGATCAATTGCATATAATCATCCGATTCGTAATCTGTACGGATATTCAATTGCTCGTTCAGCTGCTCCAATTCATCCCGCATACCATAGACCTCTTCAAAAGCCTTCGAGGTCTCTTCAAAGACCGTCACATGATCCTGCGTCAGTAAATGTTGCGGTAGATAAGCAATGACGGCATCTTTTGGCCCCGCCACATTACCTGTGGTAGGTTTACCCACTCCAGCTATAATTTTCAACAAGGTAGATTTACCAGCACCATTCTTACCCATCAATGCAATCTTATCATTCTCATTGATCGAGAAAGATACATCCGAAAAAAGAGTCGTTCCCCCAAAGGAAACAGAAATATTATTTACGTCAATCACTGTATGTACACTTAAATTTGCCACAAAGATAAGCGAATCAATCTTATAAATATACAATGGATCATTTTTGTGTATCTTTGCGCCATGCGTTTTGATATTATTACGGTCCTACCAGACCTTTTGGGAAGTCCATTTGCACACTCTATTTTGCAACGTGCAAAGAATAAAGGCCTCGCGGAGATATATGTACACAATTTAAGAGATTACTCAACAAATAAGCACAAAAGTGTGGACGATTACCCCTATGGCGGCGGCTCCGGCATGGTGCTACAGATCGAACCCTTCGCTAAGTGTATTGAACAATTGCAGGCCGAACGGAAATACGATGAAATCATCTATATGACTCCCGATGGAGAAACCTTCAATCAGGATATTGCAAACGGACTCTCGACAAAAGGTAACATGATGATTCTCTGTGGTCACTACAAAGGTATAGACCAACGCATCAGAGATATATATGTGACAAAGGAAATCTCTATAGGTGATTATGTGCTGTCCGGAGGTGAACTTCCAGCGGCAATTGTTACAGACGCGATCATCCGCTTGATCCCCGGAGTTTTATCGGACGAAACCTCTGCGCTTTCAGATTCTTTTCAGGACGGATTGTTGGATGCACCGATCTATACACGCCCTGCAGAGTGGAAAGGGCACAAAGTGCCCGATATTTTACTCAGTGGACATGAAGCGAAAATTGCTGCATGGAAGGACGAACAACAGCTAAAAAGAACACAAGAACGACGCCCTGATTTATTAAATGATTAAGAAATAAGGGGATTTTTTGTTTTTTTATCACAAAAAGTTTGGTTATTTATTTTTTTTTATAAATTTGTGTAATAATGACACGAAGATATACAAATACAAATTGGTGGTGGCCTGAAGCAATAAGCATCGGGAATCAATTGGTATTGTCATAATATTTCATAATCAACCAAAACCATTTGTGGAAATTCCAAACCCGATGCTAACCAGTATCGGGTTTTTTTGTATAAAATTTATCATAACGAAGAAAAAGAATAAAATGAAGTATAAATTCAAAACACAGAGCAGAAAGTTGCTTGCCGACACAACAACACCGGTGAGTATTTATCTTCGATTAAGGGATATCTTTCCAAATTCACTCTTATTGGAAAGCTCCGACTACCATAGCCGTGACAACAATATCAGCTATATCTGTTGCCAGCCCATTGCAGGGATTCAACTCGATGAGCGAGAGTTAACATTAACCTATCCTGGAAAAGAACGAATTGTAAAAAATGCACAAGAAATAGAATTACGTCAGGAGGTATCCGATTTCAGGAATTCTTTTGAAGATTCTACGATAGCCGAACTGAACCTAATCTCCAATGGTCTATTTGGCTACTTTACATTTGATTGCATCGAACATTTTGAGGATATCAAACTGACGACACCTGTCGATCCGGCACGGAAAATACCGTTTATGCAGTACCATGTCTATAAGTATGTGATTGCCATCGACCATTTCCGCAATCAGCTTTATATCTTCGAACATCTTTTGGAAGATGAAGAATCAGAATTGGAACGCATGCAATTCCTAATTCAAAACAAAAACTTCCCAGAGTATACGTTCAAATTGGCCGGAGAGGAAAGTTCCAACCGTACCGATGAAGAACATCGCCAATTGGTGAAAAAGATGAAAGAACATATCCAACGTGGGGATGTCTTTCAAATTGTTCCATCCCGAGGCTTCCGGACACCATTCTCAGGTGATGAATTTAATGTCTACCGTGCATTACGTTCCATTAACCCCTCGCCTTACCTATTCTATTTTGATTATGGTGACTTTAAACTCTTCGGTTCATCGCCTGAGGCACAATTGCGCATCCATGGCAAACAGGCTACGATCTTCCCGATTGCCGGAACATTCAAAAGAACCGGAAACATGGAGGAAGACCAAAAAATTGCTTCTAGACTAAAACAGGATCCGAAAGAAACCTCCGAGCATGTGATGTTGGTAGACCTTGCCCGTAATGATCTGAGCAGACACTGTACACATGTTAAAGTAGAATCCTATATGGAACCACAATATTACTCCCATATCATCCATTTGGTATCAAAAGTAACAGGGGTATTAAAAGATAATATCAATCCATTCGACATTGTAGGCGACACCTACCCTGCCGGGACGCTCTCTGGGGCTCCAAAACACATGGCATTGACACTCATTGACCGCTACGAGGGATTGCAACGTTCGTTCTACTCCGGAGCGATTGGCTTTATGGGTTTCAATGGCGATTTCAATCATGCCATCATGATTCGTTCATTCCTCAGTAAACAAAACACATTGCACTATCAAGCTGGTGGTGGAATTGTATTGGACTCTGACCCTGAAATGGAACTTCAGGAAGTCAACAATAAAATAGCTGCTTTGCGAAAAGCATTACAATTAGCAGAAACGTTATGATCAGACCATTAGAATACTGTGTCAATACACAACATATCAATGTTTCGATAGACACCATCGACAACCGCATCGTTGAATTGCTGGCTTTGCGGAAGACCTATCTCAATAAGGCAAAAGTATTGGATGATCATACCGATGCCGGGCAGCATATTATTAAAAATATCAGCAGTAACCAGGCGACACTGGCAAAGAAATTCGACCTGCCAATGGAATTTGTTCAAGCGATATTTCAGGAAATAGATAATTACTTTAATCAGGACTATACAACAAGAGGCTATGAGCAACAATAAAATCGTCGTCATTGACAATTACGATTCATTCACCTATAATTTGGTTCATTTGCTACAGGAGTTGGGACAGGACTATGTGGTATTGAGAAATGATAAATTCAAACTGGAAGAGCTGGAAGCATTCGATAAAATACTTCTTTCTCCAGGTCCCGGTATTCCGGAAGAAGCGGGTCTATTGCTTGACGTGATCCGCACCTATGCTCCGCACAAAAGTATATTGGGCATCTGCCTGGGGCAACAGGCAATCGCCGAAGTATTTGGCGGCACACTATTCAATATGGAAAAACCGCTGCATGGAGTTGCAACCAGCATTATCGTTACTGATGAATCCGAAAAGCTATTTCAGGACTTCCCGAAAGATTCCAAAATAGGACGCTACCATTCATGGGCTGTAAACAAAGAAACATTGCCAAGCACACTTAAAGTGACAGCCGTAGATGAGAATGGCATCATCATGGCACTGACACATACGGAGTATGATGTACGAGGCATGCAGTTCCATCCGGAATCCGTACTGACAACAAATGGAAAAAAATTAATTGAAAACTGGTTATTTTAGTATCTCAATACTCAACTATATGCCAAAGGCTTAAAGTACTAAAATATCTATACTAAATACTAAAAATGACGATACTCGATAAAATCATTGAACGAAAAAGAATAGAAGTAGAAAAGGCGAAGGCCTTGGTTCCATTCGAAGAGCTGTTGAACTATCCCTATTTCAATGTAGCCTGTCTTTCTTTACGGGAATCTATATTAGATCCTCAAAAAACAGGAATTATAGCTGAATATAAACGAGCATCACCTTCAAAAGGAGATATCAACAGTACGGCAAAAGTCGAAGATGTTGTCAAGGCTTATGAAGAAGCTGGTGCCTCGGCGGTATCTGTGCTGACCGATGGGGAGTTTTTCAAGGGCAATCTTGAAGATCTTTCGAAAGCAAGGGAAGCAATTAACATCCCTATTTTGCGGAAAGAATTCATTGTCGACAAATATCAGATTACTGAGGCCAAGGCTTATGGTGCCGATGTCATCCTTTTAATAGCAGCCTGCCTCAAAAAGGAAGAAGTTCAGGAGTTTGCCGCCTATGCACATCAGATCGGACTCAATGTATTGCTTGAAGTACACAATGAACAGGAACTTTTGGATAATCTTTTCGACGATATCGATGCCATTGGTGTCAACAATAGAAACTTAAAAGATTTTTCCGTAGATCTAAACCATTCATACGAACTTTTGGATAAAATTCCATCCGAATATATTAAAGTTTCTGAAAGTGGCATCTCTGATCCCACAACTATTAAAGCATTGAAAAAAGCTGGTTTCCAAAGCTTTCTAATCGGTGAAAATTTTATGAAAACTGCAGATCCGGGTAAAGCGATCAAGGATTTCGTAAAAGAAATTTAGAAACTATTTAAAACGAATCTAAATAAGCCTATCTTTGCGTCAGAACAAGCAGAGAACTGGTATTTTGGAAAAAGAGTTTTTTATTATAGATAAAGCAGGTTTTGAGCAAATATATCTTCAACACTGGGAAGGTATGTTTGCCTTTTGCCTGAGCAGTATCAAAGATGAAGAACATTCCAAGGAAATCGTACAGGATGTTTTCAAATCACTTTGGGAACGACGTGAAGAGCTTCGTCTCATAGAGGTCGAGCGGTATCTGATCAGATCAGTAAAGCTCAAAACATTTGAATACATCCGTAATAAAGTATCACGACAACAACACCTGGACAATATTTCAAATACAAGAGAAGAGCATTACGTAGATAATTCACTGATTGCTGATGAACTAGCCAAGAAGATATCACATCTGATCGATAGTTTGCCCAAACAATGTAAAAATGTCTTCCGCATGAGTAGAGAACAGGGGCTCACCAACAAGGAAATTGCGCATAAGCTCTATATTTCCGAACGGGCGGTAGAATATCATATTTCACGGGCATTAAAAACATTAAAAACAGAACTAACGGAATATATATCCTAAATTTAGCTATACAAAAGAAATCCTGTACTTTTGTCAGAAAGTAAGTATATCATATGAAAATAGACCATAAACTCGTAGAGAAATATCATTTAGGCCAATGCTCTCCCGCAGAACAACTTCTTGTGGAGGAATGGTTATTGGATGATACCCTCGAGTCGGAGCCCTTGTCTATTTCCATCACTAAAAAAGCAAAATTAGAAACGGATATCTGGGCCGAGCTGAGCAGCCATATTGATAAGTCCGAAGTCCCAACAATAGTTCCTCCCAAAAAATATAACTTTAAATATATTGGAATAGCAGCCAGTATTATATTTTTACTCTGTTTTGGTTTTTATCAATTCAGTAAGGATGCCGAAAACACTGCCGCCATCTTTGATAACGGAACAAGTGCTGGACTGAAATATATTAACCAGAATAGTTACAATATCATCCTCGGTAAAAATGCACGGGCTGAGATCAATACGGATACCGGGGAATTCAAAACTTCGGGCAATATGATGTTCATTCCCAAAAAAAACTTTGCATTTAGCTTTTCCGGCACAGATAAAAAGAAGGAACTCAAACATGGGGAAACATATTTTGTATTAAAACCACAAAAAAATGGCAAACAGGTAATAATCTCCAAATCAGAACTGACTTTTTTAGCCCCTACCATCCAACACGAACTGAAAATACAATTTAATATCATCTAAATAAGAAGAACTTCAATTAGTCCATACACTCATGCTATCCAACCGCTTCACGCTATTCTTATCCTTGTTATTACTCCATTTAGTAATAAGCTGTAGAACGGAAGATGGGGGCAGAAATATCGACGGGAAGTACAGTCTCTATACGATGAATAAAGATCTCGGAAACACCATCATCACCTCAAATACTGTTGATAGTGGAAATCTGACCATCTCAAAAAATGGCATAGACATTCCGACACAGCAATTCGATCGAAGCATCATCGTTAAGGACAAGCATTTTTATTTTTTAAGAGCGGGAAAATTCAGAAAATATACACTTCAATCAAACGGATTAAAGGAAATTGCACAGTTGGCTATGCAAGATCAGCATATTGAAAATATAAACTGGCTTGATCGAGACACATTACTCCTATTTACTTCGGACAACAAAACAAACCGTCGGCTATGGGTCTCTAAAATTACGGTCAACGATTTCAAAATCAACCAACAGCAAGAAGTAAAACTACCTTCAGCCTCAGCAGACTTTAAGATTCTTTCCGTCGGGTTTGGCACCATACATCAACAACGGTTATTGATCGGTTATACTTTTAATAAAGTGATTAATGAGACTGACTTTACCACAATAGATACAATGTATATTGCGACACTGGATAAGACGACTTTACAATTAGAAAATATACAAAAAGATACTCGTTCTTCTTACCCCGGAGGAGTCAATACTGTTCAATCTTATAGCCTCCATGACGAAAATGGCAATTTCTATTTTATGTCCTGCCCTGGTATAGCACTAGGTAACAGCCCATCAAAACCTACCGCAATTTTTAGAATTGACAGCAATTCCACCCATATCAACCCTGCCTATTTTCTCAATCTAACAGCCAAAACACACAATCATGCTTATGGCATGTGGTATTTGGGCAACAATCAGGCTATCGTCCGTAGTGAACGTAGAGATCGCTACACCGACTTTAGCGATCATCATTCCACCTATCAATTTGAGTACTATGTGGTCGATCTTATCAGCCAAACTACGACAAAATTAAACCTCCCTTTCGACAAGGGGACACGCAAAGAATCCGTTCTCGTCGAAAATGGGAAAGCCTATATCACAATAGACGATGCAAAGGATCAGCATCAAGTTTGGGTCTATGATATCAAATCAAAAAATATTCAGGTTGGTCTTATCCTAGATCAAGCGACCGATTTTATTGTTAGAATAGATCGACTACATTAAATTTCTAACTGATATTCAGCTTATTAAAAAATAATAATTTTTATTTACTTATTTGACCTTCGGTAGATTTAGAGTTACGCAACTTCTCTATGTGTAATTAATCTAAATAAAGTAATGTCAAAATTTAAAGTAGTATGGTTATTCTTTTTCCTAATCATATCATTTCCTTCAAATTCCCAACAACTAGCCGAAGTCAAAGGTAGTGTTACCAATACATCAAACGAGCCTATTCATGGGGCAACAATTGTCCTATCAGGTACAAATAAAGGAGCCAAAGCGGACAAAAATGGTTTTTTTAAAATAAGCGGAATCTCTTTCGGTAATCATCAGGTTACGATTTCCGCGGTCGGATATCAGACTATACATCGGTCAGTAACCTGTAGTAAAAATGTTATTGATCTATCCGGAATTCAAATGACCCCAGATCAAAAAATCATGGCAGAAGTTGAAGTTATAGGTCGATCCACTGCAAGTGAGATAACACGACAACCCTACAATGTCTCTGCAATAGATGCAAAAAAACTGTACAATACGACTTTAGATATCGGCCAGGCACTTAATAGAGTCTCGGGCGTACGCTTGAGAGAGTCTGGCGGTGTCGGATCAAATATGTCTTTTAGTATTAATGGATTCTCCGGCAATCAGGTGAAATTATTTCTGGATGGCATTCCGATGGACAATTTTGGTTCATCCTTTCAATTGAATAATATCCCGATCAATTTTGCCGAGCGTGTGGAAGTGTATAAAGGTGTTGTTCCGGTATGGCTGGGTGGCGATGCTTTAGGTGGTGCTGTGAATATTGTCACCAAAAATGACCCTGGGAAGTACCTTGATGCTTCTTATTCTTATGGTTCCTTCAATACGCATAAAACTGCGGTAAACGCGGGATACATCTCGAATAACGGATTAACGATGACCTTATCGGCCTTCCAAAACTATTCGGACAACAATTACTGGGTGAATGTGCGGACGGCTGATTTTGAAACCGGAAAATATACCAAAGGAAGAAGAAGGCGTTTCCACGACGCCTACCGAAATGAAACAATGGTTTATAATATCGGAGTCTCCAACAAGAAATATGCAGATCAGCTACTTTTTGGAATAACACTGGGTGAAAACAAAAAAGAAATCCAGACCGGAAACCACATGGACGATGTTTATGGAGGCCGGGAAGCCCTAGGAAATATCATCCAACCCAGTGTAAAATACATCAAAAAAGATCTATTTGTAAAGGGACTAGATGTCAACATATTTGGCCGATACAACCTCGGTAAAGAACGCAGTCTGGATACAGTGAACAGAAGATTTACCTGGTCCGGAGAGAGTGAACCCAAAGATAAAAATAACCCTAATGCTCCCGGAGGTGAAAACGAACTACGCGATTATCGTTTCAACAATAACAATGGTAACTTCATTGCCAATCTCGCCTATGCGATCAATGAAAAACACCATTTTATGGTCAATCACCTATTGACAACGTTTGACCGCAAAGGAAAAGATAAATATTACCCAGATCTCGAAATCAACAAGTTGCCACGAAAAACAACAAAAAATATTACTGCATTAGGTTATCGCACCAACATAGCCGATCAATGGGATTTAAATGTATTTGTAAAAAATTACAATCAAAAAGGTAAGTACTTTGAAGAAGTCAAGAAAAATGAAATCTACAAAAATGTAGAAACGACGGTCAATAAATTAGGCTATGGATTTGCGGCTTCCTACTTTGTCAATCCAACCCTACAATTGAAAGCTTCCTATGAGAAAGCTTCCAGATTACCTGAAAACAACGAACTATTTGGCGATGCACAAGACCTGAGCGCAAATCCAACACTTAAACCAGAGAATAGCCATAACATCAATGTCGGTCTCTCCTACACTAAAAAATGGAATGAGAATAACCATATCATCATAGATGCTAACTATACCTATAGAAATGCAACTGATTTTATAAGGCTCTACATCAGCCCATTAAGCTCAAACAACAAAAGAGAGAGTAAATACCTCAATTTAAGGAGCGTCCTCAATAATGGAGTAGATCTTAATCTAAAATATTTCTATAAAAATCAGTTTTCAATCGGTGGTAATCTCACCTACCAAAATATAATCAATAACACGAAATATGAGCCCGGTCAACTTGTAGAAAGCAGTGTTTACAAGGATCGCATGCCTAATATCCCATATTTATATGGTAATGCAGATGCTGCCTATTATTTGCACCACTTCGGAGGTAAACATAATACATTGACAATCGGTTACAACCTCCAATATATTCATGCTTTCTTTTTGGACTTTCCAAGTTTAGGCACGCCAGCACAGCGTTTCATTATTCCCGAACAGCTATCTCACGATGTCAACATTGTCTATGCAATGGCTTCGGGAAAATACAATGTCGCGCTGGAATGTAATAACCTAACTGACGCAACACGATACGACAATTTTGAGATGCAGAAACCTAGTCGGTCTTTCAATGTCAAATTCAGATACTTTATCCGTAAAAAATAACACACAATTTATTAAATAACTCAAAATGAAAAAGTCAAATTACTTAAGATTGCTTACAGTAGCCTGTGGCGTGTTAACAATTACTGCTTGTTCAAAGGACAAGCCCGTTGAAGGAGGAGAAGATTCAGGAAACTCGAAAAAGAAGGAAAAATTCGTCTTTATCGTAACTGGGCAAGGGAGTTCGGAATCAGGTTCATCAGGCACTTATATTGTTACTACGGATGATGTTACACAAGGTAATTTAAGCATAGTGGGTAACGGTATGCCGGCAACTGAGGCTTCTTTTATCAATCAAAACAACCATGTTTTTGGCCTGACATACGGTGGCCAAGGCCCGATAACTCCTTATGCTATTGATGCCAAAGGCGATCTGCAAAGACTTAAAGATGATCAGGTAAACGCCGAAACCGCAGGTATCTATGGTAATTTCGGTGATAAAAATATTATTTTGGGAACGACCAATAGAAGCATTGTAAACCCGGTCGCGACGCTAAGAAACTATGATGCTCAAAATTTCTCCATCGCCAACAAAAACACGGTCGATCTTTCCAAAGTATTGGGCGGTAAACGCATGGCAATCTGGACAGGCGTATTCCAAGTAGGTAATAAGGTCTATATTCCTTTCCAATCCGGAGATGGTTCAAGTAACTGGGGCGGAGATTTTACGACAACAGATACGACCTATATCGGTATCTTCTCTTATCCGGAACTTAAATTTGAAAAAACAATCCGTGACGGAAGAGGTTCCCATATCGGGAATTGGTGGGCTCAGCAAGGTCTAGCCGTGGATGACAAAGGCGATGCGTATGTTTGGTTCTCCGCAAATGAAGCGTCACTGGCATCCAAAAATAAATCTGGATTCCTACGAATCAAGAAAGGAACAGATGAATTTGATAAAGACTATTATTTCGATATCGAATCCCTTGGAAACGGTAAGATCGCAAGAGGCAGTTATCTTAAAGACGAGAAATTTTTAATGACGGTCTATAATAAAGGCGAACAAGCTGAAGGTGTAGGTGGTGGACTTGTCAAACTATATATCGTAGATATCCAAACCAAAAAAATGACAGAAATCAAAGAGATTCCTGCACATGAACAACAGGGATATAAAGATGTTGTATTTGTTGACAAAGGTAGCTCAAAAGCTTACTACACCTGTCAAAATAAAGACGACAAGCAATATTACACCTACATCATTGATATCAACAACGCTACCGCAAAAAGAGGGTTGAAATTTACAGGGATCTCCCATGTATCATCAATGAGCAAAATCAATTACTAATCACCTACAATGATCCGATCTGCCGACCAACAAGTGCAGATCGGATTATAAAAATCGTTTCCCATTATGCTCAGTAAAATTAATGCCTGGCTACACCTTTGGTTAGGAATCGCTGCGGGTATTCCTGTTATCATCTTAGGAATTACAGGCTGCGTACTTGTCTTTGAACATGATATCAAAGAATTAACCACAAACTATATTCAGGTCACAGCTCAAAAATCAGAAGAACAGCTTCCCCCATCCGCGATCTATAAATCTGTTAAAGCGACGCTTCCTGATTATGAAATTGCGAGTTCCTGGTATTATGGTCTGGACAAATCAGTTAAAGTAAGTCTAGATCACTCCGACAGTCTTGTCTATGTAAACCCATATACAGCCGAAGTCCTCGCGATTGTCAACCATGAGGATTTTTTCCATTTCATGGATGAGGGGCATCGTCATCTTTGGATGCCCACAAAAATAGGCAGGCAGGTCGTTGGCTGGAGCACCTTTATCTTTTTCATACTACTGATTACAGGCATGGTATTATGGTGGCCAAAGAAATGGAACCGTAGATCGAGAGAACAGAGTTTTACCATCAAATGGAAAGCAAAATTTAAACGTGTCAATTATGACCTCCACAACGTACTGGGTTTCTATGCGCTAACAATCGCATTCGTTATGTGCTTTACAGGGCTCATCATGAGTTTTCCCTGGATTCGAAGTTCCGTGGTCTGGATGACTGGGGGCTATCCCAACAAACCAAAAACGGAAAAGAATAATAAACCTGAGCTTCCGGATCAGCCGCTAAATGATGCGTTGGTAGTTGCTGATCAAATCTGGTATAAAGTGCGTCATGAATATGCAAAGTTCAACAAAGAAGCTGTTATTGTCCACTACCCCGAAAAAGACGATAAAGCGGTGTATGCCTGCACGGACATGGCCAACGGAAGCTGGAGAGACCTTAATTTTGACCGCAATACACTGGAATTAACAGGCCGCAAACAGGGACCAATTGATGAAGCCAATACCACGGAATGGCTCATGCGTTCCAATTACGCCCTGCATACCGGTTTTATCGGTGGAATGACCACCAAAATAATTTACTTCATCGCATCGCTTATCTGTGCGACTTTGCCTATAACAGGGTTCTACATCTGGTGGGGAAAGAAAAAAAAGTCAACCAAAAAAACAAGACGTCCACAATTAGCAACAACTTAATTATATAATCATGCCTTATATCCTCCGTTATCTCTTAAGTCTCCTTTGGATCTGTACCCTATTTACAAGCCAAGCTCAAAAAACAAATCATATCAAGGGACAGACTGTGGGCGAAGATAAACAGGCCATTCCTTATGTAAGTATTTCGCTTTATCACGTCAATGATGGTACACTGGCTAGTACGGCACGCTCAGATAGTACCGGAAATTTCAGGTTTACCAATACCAAAGCGGGTAGCTATTTTATTAAAGTCAAAAGCCTTACCCATCAGGATACTTTCAGTCCCCATTTCAGGTTGGACGAACATTTTGACGAGTATGACCTTGGCAAGATCCTATTATTGCAAAACAATACCTATCTCGCTGAGGTCGTCGTCAAAAGAAAAAAGCAATTTATCGAACAGCAACAGGACAAGCTGGTCTTCAATATTGAAAACTCCATGCTCGCAGACGGCAACAACGGACTGGAATTACTCAGCAAGATTCCAGGTGTCGCTGTCGATGAAAGTGGTTCGCTAAGCATTAAAGGTAAATCTGGAGCGACGGTCATGATCAATGGGAAAATTACATACCTGTCCGCCGATCAATTGGCCAATCTCCTACGGAGCACGTCCTCAACGGACATCAATAAAATCGAGGTCATGTCCAATCCAAATGCAAAACAGGATGCTGCTGGATCCGCAGGTATCATAAACATTGTATTAAAGAAAGGGCTCAAACAAGGGTTTAATGGTTCCGTATCGGCTAATGCCGGTGCCGGTAGAGGAGCACATCTTGGCGGGAGTCTAAACCTTAATTATCGTACAGAAAAAATCAACGTATTCGGGATTTATAATCAGTATTTCCAAAATCTGAAATATTATAACTCACTTACACGCTATTTTTACACTGATCAGGGATCAGTCCCTGAATCGTATTCACAACAGGAGAACAGCATACAGCCCAAACTCCGATCTAATAATTTTAGAGTCGGCATGGACTACAGCATAAATCCCAAACAGACGATAGGTTTCTTAATTAATGGAGGATTCGGGAAATATCCAAAGTACGAGCCCACCACGAATAGTTTCAGGAACTTTAATACCGATAATTTAGTATGGTCATCCACGACCATCACGGAGGGCAAGGAGCGTTGGCGAGATATGCTGTACAATGTCAATTATAATTTAAAGCTCAATGATAAAGGTCATGAATTAAAAATAGATCTTGACCTTGTTGACCACTATTCAAAAATGGATCAGCAGCTGAATACGGCATATAACAATGTCGGAACTTCAACACCGCCTGCAAGCTCCTCCAGAATAGGTGATATCCCCTCAGACAATAAGGTATATGTCGCCAAGCTAGATTATACACTTCCTCTTCCAAAAGAATATAAACTGGAAGCTGGCTGGAAGAGCAGTTACGTACGCACTGAAAACGATCTACATTATGATACATTACAAAATGATCAATATGTTCCGGATCTGGGTACAAGTAATCACTTTATCTACAAAGAGACTATTCATGCGGGTTATCTAAATCTATCAAAAAGCTGGCATAAGTTTTCAACGCAAATAGGCGTTCGTGGTGAACACACCCGTACACGTAGTCATCAAATTACATTGAACGAACAATTTGAAAGATCCTATTTCAAACTATTCCCAGCAGCGTTTTTCACTTATACAGCCAATGACAATCATAAAGTACAGACCAGCTACAGCTATCGTGTACAACGGCCTTCGTTTTGGGATTTAAATCCATTCAGGGTATACACAGATCCTTTTTCCTATGCTGAGGGAAATTCAAACTTAAACCCAGCATACGAACATTCCTTTGAACTAGGTTATACTTACGCAAGCAAATACGTCTTAACGCTGAATTATGCCCAGCGGTCAAATGTTGTCAACGAAATATTGGGCAGAGATCCACTTAATCCCTATATTACTTTTGAAAGGCCCGAGAATATAGGTTCTTTTAAAAATTATGGGATCTCCTTTATTGCCCCGACCCAATTTACCAGCTGGTGGTCGGCAACACATTTTGCAAATTATTATCGGAATGAATATGAATTGCCACAAGAAGATGGGCTAATTGTCCGCGAGGGCAATACATTAAGTCTAAACAGCCAAAATTCCTTCAAATTGCCTAAGGATTGGTCTATTGAATTGGGGGGCAACTATGTGTCTGGCTTGACGGTAGGGATCAGTCATATCAAAAGCTACGGACAGGTCTATTCTGGCATCCAAAAAAACTTCCTCAATAAAAAAGCCACGCTGAAATTAGTCGTAAACGACATTTTCAGAACCAACAATCGACGATATGAAACCATCTCCCCGACCATCAGGCTCATCGGTAGATCTAACCCCGACAGTAGGACCGCCATCTTATCTTTCAGCTACCGTTTCGGTGGTTCTCAGAACGCAACAGCACAACGCGCTACGGGTTCTGAAGACATAAAAAGTAGGCTCTAAACTCATGACAGTTAGCTAACTTTATACTAATACCAAATTTTGTACCTTTGTAAAAAAAAATTGAAGATGTCGGTCAAGATTGGTGAAAATATTGAATTGGGAGAATTCCCATTGTTACTTGCTCCGATGGAGGATGTCAGCGATCCCCCATTTCGGTATGTTTGCAAACAAAATGGTGTTGATTTAATGTATACTGAATTCATTTCCTCAGAAGGACTGATTCGTGATGCGGCTAAATCTGTTCAAAAACTAGATATTTTTGAATATGAACGGCCCATCGGTATCCAGATATTCGGTGGAGATATTGAAAGTATGCGTCAATCAGCGGAAATCTGCACAAAAGCAAATCCAAATCTAATCGACATCAATTACGGTTGCCCTGTTAAGAAAGTGGTCTGTAAGGGAGCTGGCTCTTCCTTATTGCAAGACATTGATAAAATGGTTGCGATGACTAAAGCTGTTGTTGAAGCAACCCATCTGCCCGTGACAGTAAAAACCCGTCTTGGCTGGGATGACAATACCAAAAATGTATACGAAGTAGCAGAGCGATTGCAAGATGTCGGCATCAAAGCATTAGCAATACATGGTCGTACCCGTGCACAATTGTACAAAGGTCAGGCTGACTGGTCTATGATCCGTGATATCAAACGCAATCCACGCATTCAAATTCCAATTTTTGGCAACGGTGATGTGGATTCGGTGGAGAAAGCCGCTGCCTGGAGACAAGAATATGAGGTTGATGGTATTATGATCGGTCGTGCTGCAATTGGTTACCCATGGATTTTTAGAGAAATCAAACATTTCTTCCATACAGGTGAACGCCTGGAGGGACCTACAATTGCCGAACGTGTCGAGGTATGTAAAACACACTTAAACAAATCCATCGAATGGAAAGGTGATAAATTAGGGATCTTTGAAATGCGGAGACATTACGCAAATTATTTCAAAGGAATTCCGAATTTTAAAGAATCCAGAATGAAACTTGTCAGCTTACAAACGCAAGATGAAATTTTAGATGTACTCCATGATATTGAACATAACTTTGAAACTGAAGTATTTTAAGATTTTCCAATATTGAAAAAGGCGACAACCGAATTAAGTTGTCGCCTTTTTTATGTCCTTAACAAACCAGCTATTTTCTTCGAATTAATTTCATCAGCCCATTCTTTTCTAAGAAAAAAGTAATACCAAGCAGTAGCAATAACATCGCGTTTCCGATCCAAATATTACTATGAAAAACTTGAAAACTCAACCAGGAAATCAACAGCCCCACTCCGAGATATACAGAGATCTTGAGCATCTTATAAGGTATGGGATAATACTTCTGACCCCAGTAAAGTGAAAAAGCGATCATGACTAGATATACTACTGTTGTTGATAAAACAGCACCAACATAGGAATAAGTTGGGATAAGCCACACATTTAGCATAATTGTAATTAGCGCTCCTATGCCCGAAATATAAATAGCGTAACGTGTTTGATCCGTCAACTTATACCAAATCGATAAATTCATATATATTCCTAGTAGCACATAATTGAATAAAAGAATTGGGACAATTTTAAGCCCAGTCCAGTATGTTGCGACCTCTTTTTCATTACCCTTGATAAAATATTTCAGCCAATCCAGATTGACTGTCAATCCAACCATTGCGATAACCATAAGGATAACAAAATACTCCATGATTAGTGCATAGGTTTTCGATGCGTTCTGGTTTTTTGAATATGAAAAGAAGAAAGGTTCTGCCCCTAGTCTAAAAGCTGTAACAAATAAGCTTAAAAATACGGCCAATTTAGCAACTGCACCATATATACCTAAATCATCTTTCCCCGCCTCCCCTGGTACCAATTTCAGAAAGAACATTTTGTCTAGATTCTCATTAATAATAAATGAAATATTAGCGACTAGAATTGGGAAGCTATACTTCAACATTTCATTCATTAATCTTTTATCTAGGCTGAATCGGAAAGTTAACAATTCCGGCAGTAATAGAATTAATGTAACAATACTTGCGAAAAGATTGGAAATAAAGACATAACCTATCCAACCTTCTTTGAACCATGTTCCAGCAAAATCAGCCCAAAAAGTATATTTATGTACCCAATCCGGCAAGAACAAAATAAAGAACAAATTTGAAATCACGGTAATACCAATATTGACAAATTTCAGCGCACTATACTTATAAGGTCTCCCCTCGGCACGCAATTTTGTAAATGGTATGACAGCAAGCGCATCCGCAACGAGAATAAATGCGAAGTATTTAATATATTGCTCATAAAGAGACACATCTCCACCATCCGCGAACCACGAAGCAATGGGTCTTGTGAAAACAAATACAGACAACAGTAATAATCCGGCGGTAATTAAAGTAATAAAGAAGCTATTATTGTAAACTTTATTCTTATTCTGTGGTTCAACTTTCTGTAAATACCGGAAATAAGTTGTCTCCATTCCAAATGCTAGAATAGCATTCAGCATGGACATCCACGCATAAAAATTAGAATAAATTCCATAAATCGCTGCATCTTTGAATTTACGGAGATAGAGCGGTGTCATCAGGAATCCTATCATTCTTGAAACGATAGTAGTCACACCATAGATAACGGTATCGCTGAGAAATTTCTTTATTGTTGACACTAGGCTTGGGATTGGACTCTTTTAATCACTTCAAAATTAGAAAAGCCCTTCAGCTCGCCTTCCTCAACTTCAACAGCTTCAACAGTTGCATCCTCTGGACCTTCCTGGCAGAAGTCCATCATTGAATCGAGTGCAAAATCGTCACCTTCAGCTTCAATATAGACAGATCCATCTTTTTGATTGACAACAAAGCCTTTTACACCAACCTGATCTGCAACAGCTTTGGCCGTCAATCGAAAAAAGACTCCCTGTACTTTACCCCTTATTGAAATATTCAAATGTTTCATAAGAGCAAAAGTACAGAAGTTTTTGTGGAATTAAATACTATGCTAAACGTTTGATTTTAACTTTATCTGTCAAACGCATGTGTTCCATACCTTGGAGCAAAACAACTCCCGGCTTTTTACCTACTTCCAGAGATCCATATTTATCTTGGATATTCAACGCAACAGCCCCGTTGATTGTAGCCCATTGAATGGTTTGCAAGAAATCCAAATCTTCGAAATGTTCATGCAATGCTTTCAACTCTTCCAATACTGAAAGCGTATCGTTCGATGCCAAACTATCCGTTCCGATAACTAAGGGTTGTCCAGCATTTATAAAATTATGAATCTTAGGTAAAGCACCCTCGATATATAAATTTGCTTTCGGACACAAACACCACACAACATCCCGATCCATACGCTCCACAAAATCCAAATCTTTTAATGAAGTATACGTATTATGAACTAACAACAACTTATTCGGATAAGGCAAATAAGGTAAATAAGACTGGATCGAATTCCGGGCCTGCGCTTTAATAGAATCTGCATTTTTCCCGATACTCTTATAGAAGTCCAGGAACTCACCTGTCTTGTATCTAAACAATTTATTCTCTTCATCACTCTCCTGATTATGAATACTAATGATGTTCGTCTCAGGGACAGCTTTTTTGAATTTTTTGAAAAGAGCTTTTGAACAGGAATAAGGTGCATGTGGTGTAATCGACACATGGCCATTTCTGAATTCTTGCGTCAACGATTTTGCTTCTTTTAATTTAAAATCAGCTTCCTCAGGTTCAACACCAATGACTTCCACAAACGTATGATAAAGTATTTGCGATTCCTCTTTCAGTGTAGAAGAGTTATCTGTATTCGCATGATCGCCCACAGCTACAATACCATTTTCATACATCTCTTTATCCGCCTTTGCCATTGCATCATCCATTTTCTTCATTGAAGCACTACGTGAAGTCATCACCTGACTCAAGAAATTCGGCAGACCGGTACCTTTGGGTACTACACCTTTCATATGTGACAATTCAAGATGGCAATGGGCGTTGATAAAACCTGGAATAATAACGCCATCATACCTTTCGATCTTGACCTTATCATTCAAAGTAAACGATGCGGGTTCGTAAATACCCTGAATTACCCCCTCTTCATCTACCGCTACAATACCATCTTTTATTGGCATCGAAGTGATCGGTAGAATATAATTTGCGCTTAAATATTTTAACATTTTATCTCCTCACTCTCAAATTAGTAATTAAAAATTTTTGACCGATATGAATACATACTAACAGTAGAAAACTCTATGCCAAGGTACCTAAAAAGAACAATAAATACCAAAAACAAGCCTAAACGTAAAACTTTAAACCATAAGGAAATTTTAACAAATTTTTAACTAGCTTGGCTTTTTGTCAAAAAACACATCATGTTATACCATTCCGATTTTAATGTATATATTCGCACCATCGAATAGGGGTGCCTTGTTTTGTCAAAAACACAAATAAGGGCTGAGATTATACCCAACAGATTAAGTTCTGTGCACCTGATCCAGGTAATGCTGGCGGAGGGAGAGGTTAGTTAAATAGAACGATCATAGTGACCCCTTTCTATGATTTGTTTAACTTAAACAAAATACATCAACATGATCAAATTTTTGATTTGTAGCGCTTTAGCTACTGTTTCTATCCAAATTGCTGTTGCTCAGCACAATTTGACGATTAAGACCGTAGACAAGAACACACAAAGGCCGCTACAAAATGCATCAGTATCCCTGGATGGACAGGCTTCTTTTACAACCAAATCGGACAAAGATGGTCTGATCAAATTGTATAATATCCAGAAAGGGAAGCATTCCGTTCAAGTTTCTTTTATAGGATATCATACTTGGACCCAAAACCTGAACATTGAGCGCGACATGCAATTGACGGTCCAACTTGATCCGAAAACAATTCGTACAGAAGAAGTACTCGTTGTATCTACCAGAGCCAAAAAGAATGCCCCAACAACATTCAAGAATATCTCAAAAGAAGAGATTTCCAGAAACAATCTAGGGCAAGATATCCCCTATCTATTGAATCAAACACCTTCTGTCCAGGTCAACTCCGATGCAGGGGCCGGCATAGGATATACAAACATGACCATTCGTGGATCTGACAACCAGCGCATCAACGTAACGCTTAATGGAATCCCACTAAATGATGCTGAAAGCATGGGCTCATTCTTTGTCAATCTTCCTGATTTCGCATCATCTACCGAAAGCATTCAAGTGCAACGAGGGATTGGAACCTCGACAAATGGTGCTGGTTCCTTCGGTGCTTCCTTAAATATTCAATCCAATACCTTAGCCGAAAAACCCTATGTTGAGCTCAATAATTCTTTCGGTTCTTATAATACCTGGAAAAATACCGTAAAGCTCGGAACCGGTTTGATCAACGACAAATTTGCTTTCAATGCGCGGTTATCTAGGATTAGCAGTGACGGTTATATTGAAAGAGCTTCTTCAGATTTACAATCCTTTTATATCGATGGAGGCTACTATGGAAAGAAACATATTTTAAAAGGGATCGTATTTTGGGGAAAAGAGAAAACCTACCAGGCCTGGAACGGTGTACCAGAGCCCTTGATTACTGGAGACAGATCCCGTATGGATGATTATGCAGATAATGGTTTATATATATCGGGGACAGAAAAAGACCGTTTTATGAATGCTGGGCGAAACTATAACCTTTATACGTACAAAAACCAAACGGATAACTATACCCAAAAGCATCACCAACTTCATTACACCAATATCCTCAGTGATAAACTCACATTGAATACCGCCTTACATTATACAAGAGGTTATGGCTACTATGAGGAGATGAGACCGGGGGATAAATTAAGTAAATATGGACTGCCAGACGTCATTATTGGTCAAGATACCATCAAAAAAACAGATCTAGTCCGTAGAAGATGGTTAGATAATTATTTCTACGGCATGACCTATGCCTTTAATTACAAACCCAACGATCAGCTTGAAATTATATGGGGCGGTGCATACAACCAATATCGAGGAAAGCACTATGGAGAGGTAATCTGGGCTCAATATGCTTCGACAGGATTTATAGACGACAAATATTATTTTGGTAAATCGCAGAAAAATGACTTCAGCAATTTCTTAAAAGTGGATTACAAATTGGATAAATGGATCCTAATGGCTGACGTGCAATACCGAAATGTAGACTACCGCATGTATGGCGATGATGATAAGGTCAAAAATTACAATTACCACCCAAAATTCAATTTTCTAAATCCCAAAGCAGGAGCAACCTACCTGTTAAATGACCATGCAAATATCTATGCTTCTTATGCCTTTGCGCAAAAAGAACCTGTCCGCAAAGATTTCATAGAGAAAAACAGCAAACTTCCAGATCCAACGCCAGAAAAAATGCAGGATATCGAAATCGGGTATAGATTCAACAACACTAAATTTGAATTTGGATTGAATGGATATGGCATGTTTTATAAAGACCAATTGATCCCAACAGGTGAGATCAGTGATACTGGTTCTCCTATCCGCCAAAATGTGAAAAACAGCTATAGAATCGGGTTGGAATTTGACGGAACCTGGAACATCAGTAAGCAATTGAACTGGAAGGCGACGGCCAGCTTCAGTCAAAACAGAATTAAGAATTTCGAAGAAATTGTGAAAGATATCAATGGTGTCAGCCCCGATACCAAAATTTTCTATTCGAAGACGGACATCGCGCTTTCCCCAGGAACTATACTCTCCAGTAACTTTGCCTACAGTCCTATTGAGGTGCTCACATTTTCTTTGCTATCCAAATATGTTGGACGACAATATCTTGATAATTCATCCGCAAAAGAAAGAAGTATTTCTTCTTATTTTGTCAACAATTTGTTGGCGAATTATAGCTTCACCGCGTTAGGCATCAAAAACATCAATGCAACTTTACAGATCAACAACATCCTGAACGAAAAGTATGAAACCAATGGCTACACCTTTGGTGGGATGGACGGCGATACCCGAAAATATTACAATTTCTACTTCCCACAGGCACCTACAAATTTTATGTTAGGCCTGAATATCAAATTCTAACAATTAAGATCCTGTATATATAAAAGCCACCTTATCTATTTAAGATAAGGTGGCTTTTCATTTTGGCACCAATAAATGCTAGATTGGATCGTGTTTGACGATGGGAATTTTTAACTTTGGTTTTATACTTTTCATTATGCGTGCAGTAATACAACGGGTAAAACATGCTTCCTGTACAGTAGACGAACAGATCACCGGCCAGATTCAAAAAGGTTTAGTGATCCTATTGGGAATAGAAGAAGCCGATACAATTGAAGACTTAAAATGGTTGGGACAAAAATTCGTTAACCTACGGATTTTTGAAGATGAGCAGGGACTAATGAATAAATCTATACTGGATATCGGTGGTAATATCTTACTGATTTCTCAGTTCACCTTATTCGCCCAGACAAAAAAAGGAAATAGGCCATCATTTATTCGCGCGGCCAAACCTGACACCGCTAAACCGCTGTATGAAGAAATGGCCAAATTGCTTTCTCAACTGATCGATCAGCCTGTTCAGCTCGGCGTATTTGGAGCTGACATGAAAATCAATCTATTGAATGATGGTCCCGTTACCATCATTATGGATACAAAAGATAAGGACAATTTTTAAACTACTTAATCCGAAAAAATGACAATCAAAGAAGCACAAGAAGTAATTGATAAATGGATCAATACAACGGGGATACGCTATTTCAATGAGCTGACAAATACTGCCATGCTTATGGAAGAAGTTGGCGAAGTGGCTCGGATCATGGCCAGACAATACGGTGAACAGTCTTTCAAAAAATCAGATAAAGAGGTTAATCTGGCTGATGAAATGGCCGATGTATTGTTTGTCTTAATGTGTCTTGCAAATCAAACGGGGATCGACCTGACCGAAGCATTGGAAAAGAACCTGCAAAAGAAATCTATCCGGGATGCAGACCGTCATAAAAACAATGAAAAATTAAAATAACACCTTTGTGTTTCAGAGGTATACAAGGTTCAATATTAATCTTACGCACAATTTTAGAGCAGATATTATGAATAAACTATTTATTTATTCGCTAATAGGAAGTTTGCTATTCGCTTCATGTTCCAATACCCGCATGCAGCTTGACGCATATAAAACTAACCCCGAGACATTCAACAAAGCGGCAGTGGTAACAGCACACCCAATAGCTTCGGAAGTTGGTGTCATGGTGCTAAAAAAGGGAGGAAATGCCATTGATGCTGCCGTTGCGGTGCAGTTTGCCCTCGCTGTAGTATATCCAAATGCAGGAAATATTGGTGGCGGTGGTTTTATGCTATATCGCAACAATAAGGGGCAGTACGACGCACTAGACTTTCGGGAAACCGCTCCTAAACAGGCTCATCGGGATATGTACCTGGATGCACAAAAGAATGTTATCCCTGATTTGAGCCTATACAGTGCGCTCGCATCGGGTGTGCCCGGTTCTGTCGCCGGTATTTGGGACGCCCATCAGAAATATGGGAAACTAGCCTGGAAAGAATTGCTCTTACCCGCAATCGAACTTGCGCGAAAAGGTTTCAAGATCAGTGAAAGGCAGGCCCGCGAGTTTGAAAGCCATAAAGAGCGATTTGTGAAGCTGAATCCCACTGGTGCCGCAATTATCAAAAATACAACCTGGAAAACTGGTGACCTATTTGTACAAGAAGATCTAGCTAATACTATCGAAAGAATCGCTAATGAAGGACGTGACGGCTTCTATAAAGGAAAAACCGCCGATCTGCTCATTGCAGAAATGAATAAAGGTAAAGGGATCATTACCCATGAGGATCTAACGAGCTATAAGGCAGTCTGGCGTGCCCCGATTGCATCGAGCTATAGAGGACACAAGGTTGTTTCTATGCCTCCACCATCGAGCGGCGGAACCTCCCTACTGGCCTTATTAAAGTCGGTTGAACAATTCCCACTTCAGCGCTGGGGATTCCAGAGGGACTCCACCATACGTGTCATCGTTGAAGCAGAACGCTATGTGTATGCAAATAGAGCAAAGTATTTAGGAGATCCTGATTTTATCAACGTCCCTGTACAACAACTGATAGATTCCACAACAAATGCCACTAAACTGAATCCGTTTAATTTCCATCAGGCAACATTGAGTAAAAACGTCAATTCAGATGTTATTCCAGGATACGAAAGTGAACAAACAACTCATTTCAATATTGTTGATGAGCAGGGAAATGCAGTTTCTATCACCACCACGCTCAATGATTCTTATGGATCTGGTGTTATCGTAGATGGCGCAGGATTTTTATTAAACAATGAAATGGACGATTTCTCAATAAAGACCGGTGTACCTAATATGTATGGTCTGACAGGAGAAAAGGCAAATGAAATTCAGCCTGGGAAAAGAATGTTGAGTTCAATGACACCTACTATTCTAGAAAAGGATGGTAAACTATTTATGGTGGTGGGGACACCCGGGGGATCAACTATTATCACTTCCGTTTTCCAAACCATATTAAATGTGATTGACTTTGGACAAAATGCACAATCTGCTGTCAGTTCGCCCCGATTCCATCACCAGTGGTTACCTGACCGCATTGATGTTGAGCAAGGTGCGATTGACACAAAACTACAGGACAAATTGACAAAAGATGGCTATGTGATAAATCCAAGAGGAACAATAGGACGTGTAGAAAATATTCTTATCCTTCCAAACGGCAAATTGCAGACCGGTGCCGATCCTCGTGGAGATGATACGGCAAAAGGATATTAAACATCAAATAAAAAGGCTCAGCTGGAATCCCAGATGAGCCTTTTTTATATCTGATAGTTTGGATGATCTTACATCATTCCACCCATACCGCCACCCATTGGAGGAGCACCAGCACCTACAGGATTTTCTTCAGCCTCGTCAGCCAATACACACTCTGTTGTCAACAACATTGAAGCAACTGAAGCAGCATTTTCCAAAGCAATACGAGATACTTTAGTCGGGTCAATTACACCTGCTGCGATTAAGTTTTCGTAACGGTCTGTACGTGCGTTGTAACCAAAGTCAGCAGTACCTTCTTTTACTTTTTGAACGATCACTGCACCTTCGATACCTGCGTTATTACAGATTTGACGCAAAGGCTCTTCGATAGCACGTTTGATAATATCAATACCGATTTGCTCATCTTCGTTTTCACCTTTAAGGCTTACCAAAGCTTCAGTAGCGCGGATAAATGCAACACCACCACCAGCAACGATACCTTCTTCAACTGCAGCACGAGTCGCATGTAAAGCATCATCAACGCGGTCTTTTTTCTCTTTCATTTCTACCTCAGTAGTAGCACCGACGTACAATACAGCAACACCACCTGACAATTTTGCCAAACGCTCTTGTAATTTCTCGCGATCGTAGTCAGAAGTAGTTGTTTCGATTTGTGAACGGATTTGAGCAACGCGAGCTTTGATGTCATCTACGTTACCACCACCGTTGATAATTGTTGTATTATCTTTGTCAACTTGAACTTTTTCAGCTTGACCTAAATAAGACAACTCCGCATTCTCCAATTTGAAACCTCTTTCTTCGGAGATTACAGTACCACCAGTTAAGATAGCGATATCTTCTAACATCGCTTTACGACGGTCACCAAAACCTGGAGCTTTTACAGCTGCCACTTTCAGTGAACCGCGGATTTTATTAACAACTAATGTTGCAAGAGCTTCACCATCTAAATCTTCAGCAATGATCAACAATGGTTTACCAGTTTGAACTTGTTTTTCCAAGATAGGCAACAACTCTTTCATGTTGCTGATTTTCTTATCGTAGATCAAAATGTAAGGGTTATCTAATTCCGCTTCCATTTTGTCAGAGTTTGTAACAAAGTATGGCGATAGATATCCACGGTCAAATTGCATACCTTCTACAGTTTTCACTTCTGTTTCAGTACCTTTTGCTTCTTCAACAGTGATAACACCATCGTTACCAACTTTTTCCATTGCCTGCGCAATCAAAGAACCGATGATCTCGTCGTTATTCGCGGAGATCGCTGCTACTTGTTTAATTTTGTTGTTGTCTTGACCAACTACTTGAGATTGAGATTTCAAGTTAGCAACAACAGCTGCCACAGCTTTGTCAATACCACGTTTTAAATCCATTGGATTAGCACCTGCAGCTACAGATTTGATACCTGGAGCAACGATTGCTTGTGCCAATACAGTAGCCGTAGTTGTACCATCACCCGCTTGATCAGCAGTTTTAGAAGCAACTTCTTTTACCATTTGCGCACCCATATTTTCCAAAGCATCTTTCAATTCGATTTCTTTCGCAACTGAAACACCATCTTTAGTAATTACTGGTGCACCGAATTTCTTCTCAATAATTACGTTACGTCCTTTAGGACCCAATGTTACTTTAACAGCATTAGCTAAAGTGTCTACACCTTTTTTAAGGGCCTCACGAGCCTCAACGTTATATTTTACTTGTTTTGCCATTTTTTTAGTATTGAGTATTGAGATATTGGTAGTGAGACTCTAATGTTAAAAGTCTGCAGCTACGGACTGCCTCAATCTTTTAAATTTTAACTTTGTAATTTAGACTTTTTAATCGCTTAGATAACAGCGTAAATATCAGACTCACGCATAATTAAGTACTCTTTTCCTTCGTAAGTAATTTCAGTACCTGCATATTTACCATATAATACTTTGTCACCTACTTTTACAGTTAACGGCTCGTCAACTTTACCAGTACCTACAGCAACTACTGTACCTTGAGATGGTTTTTCTTTTGCTGTATCGGGAATATATAACCCTGAAGCTGTTTTTTCTTCTGCTGGAGCAGCTTCTACTACTACTCTATCTCCGATAGGTTGGATACTTAATGCCATAATTAATTTACTTTTTATCTGTTATTGAATTTATTTTTATGTTATAATCGTTATAAACACATCATCTTTTATGCCAATTGTAAATAAGATGATGTATAAGACAATTTTTCACCGAAAACTTAACATGTTCACAAATAAAAGCACATTTTGCTGTCACACTGTCACTGTTTGTCTGACATCCTTACAAAACTCTGTTTACCTTCCCGACCATACTTCGATAGGTAGACTGACAAACGGCGTATAACAAAAAAGGCCTCGTCTAAATTGTAGACGAGGCCTTTTGAATTTCTTTGTTCGCAACTATTTCTTAGCTTCTTCAGTTGGCTTAGCTGCTGGCGTTGTCGCCGGAGTTTTTTGATCTGATTGCGCTGGAGCAGCTTGCTCTTGTCCTGCTGGAGCACCTGCAGGTTTCTGTGCTGGCGTACCCAAGTTCAAAGGTCCTTGTTGTTGTACTGGGGCTTCAATTTGACCACCCAAACCACCTTTAGATGTACTTGGTGATGATCCCATAATGTTAACACCCAAACTAAAAATCATAATAGCAATCACCATGATCCATGTACCTTTTTCCAAAAAGTCTCCTGTACGTTTTACGCCCATTAGGTTTGTTCCACCGGAAAAACCAGATGATAAACCACCACCTTTTGGATTTTGGATTAAAACCAAAAATGCTAAAATAATACTAGCTAATATGATAAGACCAATTAATAATCCTTGCATCTCTTTATGTAATTAATTTAATTTCTTTTCTAATTCTGTTATGCGTGCCGCAAAGTAAGCATTTTTTTCTGGATATTTCAAAACTAATTTTTCGTAAACCTCTATTGCTTTAGGATATAAACCCTGTTCGGTATATATTTTTGCAAGGGTCTCGGTCACTAGTGAATGTTGATCTTCTGAGCTTTTTCTCGCTTTATTCTCTAAATCCAATTTTTCAGCCTGCAACGGTTGGATTATAGGCTCTTCACGGATAAATTTCTCAATCACCTCATCCGTTTTGCGCGGAATCTGGAAAGAGATTGTTGTTTTCACCTCGTCGCTGAGTTTTGCCTCTGGTGATTGCAGGTGGAAAATATTTTCTCGAATCTGTTGATCCAATAGCTGGCTATCCAATTTTTCATGGATCTTTGCAATATCATCATTTGAGGGTGTCATTGGGCGCAATGGTGAATTTACATAAGGTTGGTATGTTTCAGCATACTCAAGCCTCGTCTTATGCAACCACCATAAAAAGCTATAAGGCATTGTATCATCATCATAAACTGTGACACGCTCCTGCGTATCCTCCAATGGCCGAACAGCAAGTTCAGAGTGAGCTGGCTCAACAGTTTCAGTTGACTCGATAATGGTGGCCTGTTGTTTTGCTTCACGCGAGCGAAAATAATCCTGCGCTACACCTGCTTGAATCAAACGGTCCAATTCATCTGTCTTCTCCACCTCTTCAACCTCAGTTTCCTCCTGTTCAACCTCAGTATCTACCGCCACTACTTCCTCAACGACTATACCTTCCGACAACCCATCCTCAATTTTCTCATCAAGAATGATATCTTCCAATTGGATTTCTTTTACTGCCACCATTGACCTGCTATGCATAAATTCGTACAACCAGTTTGGAGACGAAGCATACAGCAATGCAGACGATAAATTCTGAACAGGCTTGCTTTCACTAAAAACTTTACGTTCATATATAAATCGCAAACTTTGCGCATAGGGATATTTTTCAATCAAAGCCAAAATTACATCTTCATCAATAGACTCCGGATGATTGATTGCTCGAAAGAAAAGGTCGTTATTCGATAGTGGCATAGTAATATTCATCTTGGAACAGGATTACCAGTTAGCAAATGCCTTATTATAAATATCCTCTGTCAACATTTGGATAATTTCCTTACCCAAGGTCTCCTCCTGTGCACTCTGAAGATTTCCCGCGAACTCTTTGAAACGTGTAAAAGGTTGCTCAAAGTCGTCTTTAGGATTGAGCTTATTATGATAGGAGACTTTAATTGTAATCGTCATTCTATTCATCGCAGCGCGGTCTGTTCCTGCTTCAACGGCGGCTGGACTGATTGTATAGTCTGTAATGAACCCTTCAAAAGTAGCATCACCATCTTGGTTGACCTGGCTTAATCGGGATTGGTTTCGAATACGTTCCTTTAATGCCTCTGTAAAATTCTGGCTTAAAGTCGGATAAACCAAAGGTGCGATATTTTCGAAATATTGAATATTGACGGTCTTCATTCCTTCTGGAATGGATCCTCCTGTAAATCCATATTTCACACCACAACTATTCATGATGAATAGAAAAGCGGTTGTGAGAAAGGTATATAAAATTCTTCTTGACAACATGTGCAAAACCTTAGTCTAAATTTAAGTCTTTAATTTTCCGATACAAAGTTCTTTCGGAAATTCCCAATTCTTGTGCTGCAGCTTTCCGTTTCCCGCGATGTTTTTTCAAGGCTTTTTTGATCAGATCCGACTCCTTATCTACCAAAGACAAAGACTCTTCCACCTCTTGTGCATCTTGCAGATAATCGTCCTGCGCAACAGGGTTCTTCAATACATTTGCGGTATTATTATTATTCGGCGAATGTATCGTCAAGGTTGGCGCGATACCGTATCCTTCGGTATCGGATTTTATCTGTGGTTCAATTTCCTGATAGAGCTGATTGATATAAGGAGAATTTTGATCGAATGTAGAAGAATCCACACCTTTCTGGATCAACTCGACTACGAGCTTTTTCAGATCGACCATATCTTTCTTCATATCGAAAAGTACCTTATACAGGAGGTCTCTTTCGGAGAAATCTTCTTTTGCGTTATTATTGGATGTAACTATAGCTGGTAGACTCGTACGTGATTCATTTGGCAAATAGTTTTGTAGTGTATGCGCGTCAACAATACGTTCCTTCTCTAAAACGGCAATTTGTTCGGCAACATTTTTCAATTGACGCACATTACCTGGCCAGTTATAATTACGTAGCATATTTTGTGCATCTTCAGTCAGCTGCACACCAGGGGAGCGATATTTTTCCGAAAAATCAACAATAAACTTGCGGAACAATAAATTGATGTCTTCGGGACGTTCTCTGAGTGAAGGCACACGCAGAGGAACGGTATTTAGACGATAATATAAATCCTCCCTAAATTTACCTTTTTGAACAGCTTCAAACATATTGACGTTTGTCGCAGCAACCACACGCACATTGGTTTTTTGAACCTTTGATGATCCCACACGAATATACTCCCCAGATTCCAAAACACGAAGTAATCGAGCTTGTGTACCCAAAGGTAACTCTCCGACCTCGTCCAAGAAAATTGTCCCGCCATCAACTACTTCAAAATAGCCCTTACGCGCTTCATGTGCTCCGGTAAAGGAACCTTTCTCATGTCCGAATAATTCAGAGTCTATTGTTCCCTCCGGTATTGCCCCACAGTTGACCGCTATAAATGGTCCATGCTTACGGGAACTCAATTGATGGATAATATGCGAAAAAACTTCTTTACCACTACCGCTTTCACCTTGTATTAATACAGAAATATCAGTTGGAGCCACCTGCCGGGCAATATCAATCGCCCGATTTAACAACGGTGAATTACCGATGATTCCAAACCTATTTTTTATATCTTGATTATCCATAAATTTCCAGTTGGAAATAAATTTATATTAAGTTTTCTTAATCAACAATTTTACCGAGCAAGGTCGCTGACGTACATGATTCCACAAGCACATTAACATAATCCCCTTGTTTGTAACGCGGGTCTATAGGAAACACAACCAAGGCATTCTGATCATTACGACCACAGAAATCAAACTCAGATCTTTTCGAAAAACCTTCTATCAGAACTTTACAAACTTTTCCAATAAAATGTTGGTAACGATATAAGCTATGGTCACGTTGTTTGTTGATAACCTCAGTCAAACGGCGTTTTTTGACATCTTCAGGAATATCATCTTCATAGCGCTTCGCAGCTAATGTACCTGGTCTTTCAGAATAAGCAAACATGTATGCAAAGTCATATTTCACATAATCCATCATCGACAAGGTTTCCTGATGTTCTGCTTCCGTTTCTGTACAGAATCCTGTAATAACGTCAGTAGAAATCGCACAATCTGGAATAATTTTACGGATAGCATCTACACGTTCCATATACCACTCACGGTCGTAAGTACGATTCATAAGCTCTAATACCCTCGAATTCCCGGATTGTACTGGCAAATGGATATAGTTACAAACATTTTCATGTGATGCGATGGCATACAAAACTTCATCCGTGATATCTTTTGGATGTGAAGTCGAAAAACGAACCCGTAAAAGTGGGCTCACCTCCGCAACCATCGTCAATAATTTAGCAAACGTTACCGTCTCACCAGGAGTTTCTCCTTCTGCAACTGGCGCCGTATGTTTATAAGAATCCACATTTTGCCCCAATAAGGTTACCTCTTTATATCCAGCGTTGAATAGGTCTTGCGCTTCTTTCACAATAGATTGTGGGTCGCGGCTACGCTCACGTCCCCTGGTGAAAGGAACCACACAAAACGAACACATGTTATCACAACCACGCATGATTGAAATAAAGGCCGTTACACCATTTGAATTTAACCGAACGGGATTAATATCAGCATAAGTCTCCTCACGTGAAAGCAATACATTCACTGCTTTTGCACCGTCATCTACCTTATCAATTAAGTTAGGAAGATCGCGATACGCATCAGGACCTACCACAACATCAACTAATTTTTCTTCCTCCAGAAACTTCGATTTTAAGCGCTCAGCCATACAGCCAAGTACACCGACGATCATTCCAGGATTTCTGGTCTTTGCCGCCTCAAATTCTTTCAGTCGATTACGAACACGCTGCTCTGCATTCTCACGGATTGAACAGGTGTTAATAAAGACAACATCAGCTTCCTGATAATTTTTTGTCGTCTCAAAACCCTTATCCAACAAAATAGAAGCAACGATCTCACTATCCGAGAAGTTCATTTGACAACCGTAACTTTCTATATACAGTTTCCGTCCATTACTGATCTTTGGATCTTGTTCCAATAACAATGCCTCACCCTGACGAGATTCGTCGTGTTCCTTAGTTGTATGTGTTAAATCTAGCATAGCTCAATTTTCAAAGACTACAAAGTTAGAAATTAAAATCCATATAATGACAGTTTGTCAGCCAGAAATATGGTTTATACTTTGTCAAATTTCTGAAGTAAATAATTTATCTCAGCGGGGTCTGCTGGGATATTTCACAAAAAAGGCGCGGATAGAATCCACGCCTTCTGTTATTTTCGAAATTCAACAAACTCGACATTTAGAAGAGTCAAATATATCTACCCACAAAGGAGTGATTAGCTTGTTATTGACCAGCTTGTTGTTTTGCTTCTTTCTTCATTTGGTCACCAGCAACGATAACGATCTCTACGCGACGGTTTTGGGCACGTCCAGATTCTGTGTCATTACTTGCAATTGGCTCAGAGAAGTTTCTTCCTTCAGTTTTAATACGTGAAGAAGATAAACCTTTAGATACTGCAAATGCACGTACCGAATTTGCACGGTCCAAAGAAACTTTGTCATTTGCAGCTAGCGTTCCCACGTTATCTGTGTGTCCAATAACTAAAATTTCTGTCCCTTGCTCCTTATTTAATGTTGCAACTAAATTTGCAATATTATCCTTTGCAGATGTTTTTAAATCAGATTTATTGAAATCAAACAAGATACCTGAATCAAATTTCACAACAATACCTTCTGCAGATTGAGTCACCTCAGCACCTTCTACGGTTTTAGAAATCTCAGCAGCTTGTTTATCCATTTTCTTACCGATCAATACACCCGCTGCACCACCGATTGCCGCACCTGCTAATGTACCAATAGCCGTATTACCAGCCTTACCACCAATTAATGCACCTAAAGCACCACCCGCAACACCACCGATCACACCACCTTTAGTCGTATTATTTGTATTTTGGATTGTAGAACAACTTCCAAATAACATAGCCGAGGTTGCAACAGTCAAACCAAATACAGCTAATTTTCTATTCATTTTCATATCTATCTAAGACTTTTAATATTCAAATTAAATTACTGTTCATGTTAAAATCAAACAAAGTGCCAAAAGCATCCTTTTTTAACTTTTTTGTTACCATACTCCAAAAAAAGCATCACAACGTTGATAAATGAAGACGATAAGCTACAAATAATCTTGACGGTCAATGTTCACAAGAACTAACAGCATAAAATGAAAAATGTTTTATTTCTCTTGGGTCTTAACTTCAATATCAGGCAACAATGACCCTTTTGGACGTCCTTTTGCTTCAAAATCCGCTAAAGATTGCTGTACATAATTCATCAAATCATATTGGCCCCAATGTTCAGCTAGATCAAATGAGGGACGATAACGTATCATGAACGCATCTAGATCAGCACTATCCAATTTCGTTAATTTCTGGACAGCTGCCCTTGAAAAGATACGGTCTACCTGCAATTCCTCCTTTTCCCGGTCCATAAAGCGTCCAAAGCGTTTCGCATTTTTCGCCTCACGTCCAAAAAGATTATAAAGTGCAGTAGCAGGACTACCTAAATAGGTTCCAAATTTATTTTTCCCGCCATTATAGACCCCTTTTTTTGAATAATTCCCCATGGCATCATTCAACTCGGCTTCCTTAGACTTTCGTTCTACAATGACTGTTTCAAGCTTAATTCCCTCCTGCATCTCAATATAGAATTCATTCAGGTTTGTCAAAACAGTCTTTACAGGTGAAAATCCAACTTTAGTGAAAGAAAGAGAATCTCCCACAGAGGCATCTATGGTGAACACCCCAAAAGAGTTTGTCAATGCTGATCTACTCGTGCGCAAATTCAGGACCACCACATCGCCAATTCTATTGGCAGTTCCCCTTTGCATCACCATACCTGACACTTTCTGTATATGTTGGGCCTTTGCACCGAATGCCGTCAAAAGCAATATCAAGATGCCTAATAGCCCTCCTATGTGTATTCTTCTCATTGGAATATATTGTTTTATTACGCTAGTTTTCTCAGGCATTTATCTCGCCATTAGCGTCTTTTGAAAGCTATAATGTAATATCAACGACTCTAAATCCAAACGACCTGATTCTCCAGTCTGCTCATTATATCTTTTTGAATCCATCATGCTTTCAACCTATTTCGCTAAAAATAGTAATAGTTTGACAATTGTATTGTTAAAAAAGTTTAAATATTCCTTCTCTATTTATAGGGATAGAAAACAAAATTGGCACCCTCAGCAACAACGACAAACAAACACATATAATCCTTCGCAGATTTATAATTCTGAATAAAAGCAGCTTTACGATCCTCCTGAATAATATCCAATTCGACAAATTCCTCCAAAGTAGAGGCATTGATTGTCCAATTAGTTTCCAGATCCACACGATCTAAAATCACTTCCCCTACGGAAACCTCATGTTGATGTGCTACAAAAATCGGATAGGAAGAATAGCCTTCCTCTATAATCTCCATCGAAACTTCACGGATCGACTCACTATAAAAATCAAGATCTACCTGCAAACTTTTCAACGGGCTCTGCCCAGTTGATTGCGCTTCCTCATTTCTGGCTCCGCCCGAAAATAAATCCTCTACTTCCATAATATTATGATTTTTTTAGTTCCAATAGAACGACATTTTCTACGTGCTGTGTATGCGGGAACATATCCACAGGCTTAATACGTTTTACATCGTATTTTTCTGCCAATAAAACTAGATCTCTCGCCTGTGTTGCTGCATTACAACTCACGTAAACAATTTTTGGAGACTCCATTTCCAATAACCGGGCCACAACATCCGCATGCATACCTGCTCTTGGCGGATCCGTAATCACGACATCCGGTTTACCATGCTCAGCAATAAAAGATGGTATCAACACATCTTTCATATCCCCAGCGTAAAACTTCGTATTGTTGATATTATTGATCGCAGAATTGACCTTTGCATCTTCAATTGCCGTAGGTACGTACTCAACTCCAATCACTTCTTTTGCTTTCTTAGCAACAAAATTCGCAATTGTACCAGCTCCTGTATATAAGTCATAAACCAACTCATCCCCTTTTAGATCCGCAAAATCACGTGTGATCTTATAGAGTTCATATGCTTGCGCAGAATTGGTCTGATAAAATGATTTAGGTCCGACCTTATAGCGAAGACCTTCCATCTCCTCATAAATAAAATCCCGCCCTGCATACACGTGAATATCTTGATCAAAAATGGTATCGTTGCGCTTTTGATTCACAATATAAAGGAGTGAAGCGATCTTCGGATATTTTTCATTGATGAAGTCCATCAACAATTCCACTTGTCCTTCTTCTGGGTAGGCAAAAACCACAATGACCATCATCTCCCCAGTAGAAGAAATACGGATAATCAGATTTCGCAATACCCCTGTATGTTCACGAAGGTCATAGAAGGTCATCCCCTTGCTTAATGCAAAGTCACGTATGGTATTTCGTACCTCATTGGAAGGATCTTCCTGAAGAAAACAGTGATCGATATCTAAGATTTTATCAAAACGTCCAGGTACATGGAAGCCCAAAGCATTCATTTCCAATTGCGAGGAATCTTCATCAACAGAGGTCAACCATTTCTTATTGGAAAATGTATATTCTAATTTGTTTCTATAATACTCCGTTTGTGCCGATCCCAAAATATCTTCCATGGAAGAAGTATCAACTTTCCCAATACGGGATAAAGCATTATCAACAGATTGTTGCTTGAATTTCAATTGGGCTTCATAGCTCATGTGTTGCCATTTACAACCACCACAAACACCGAAATGCTCGCAAAAAGGATCAACGCGATAAGTAGAAGCTTCTTTTAAACTCGTCACCCGAGCTTCAGCAAAATTCTTCTTCTTGCGCATTAACTCCACATCCACAACATCACCGGGGACAGCTTTTTCGACAAACAAAACCAAATCATCAGTTTTACCTACACCTCTACCTTCTTCGGCAATATCAATGATTGCAATATCTTTCAAGAACTTTTTTTCTTGCGGAATTCTTCTACTCATAGTTTGCAAAAATACAATTTTTTATAATGATTTTCCACTGACCCACATGGTCTTAAAAAAAAGACCTTTTGCACATCACAATAATCCATTTCCAACAATCCGATTTACCCAATATTCAAAATGATTAAAGCGAGATCAAAGGCCATCAGTTTATCCGCCTAAACTCCAAAAGGCGAAGAAAACTGTAAATAATCGCATTAAAATCGTTATGTTCTTATCAGCACCACAGCTATGAAAATCGACTAAAAGTTCTTTCTGCCAATAAACTGAGCCCGGCAAGCTCCTTGATTCCTAATGAAAAAATATGAATCAATAAAAAATAGATAATTCAGAAAAAAATTGAAGAGCATTTAAAAGTGGATAACCGAGGGGCAATAGACAAATAAGACCTAGCCTCGCCTAAAGTATAGTTGCCTGCACGAGATAAGGAAGAATCTCCTTTTGAAAAGAAATGAAATTTTTACGCACATCAGCATCCGAAACGGCCGTAAAAGCAAAGGAGAACACAATGCTCTTACTTGATTTGATCAGAAATGTCAGTTTTTCCTCACTGATCGCCTCATTAATCTTTTCATTCTGAATAAATGTGCTCAAAAGCAGAAATTCCAAATCTTCAGATAGTGTTTTTAGATATTCCTGTGCATTGGCAGATTCACGAATAAATTCCCAGCCAATCAACTCATTACATGCGGTATAGGTCAGTCGGCTGACACGAAGAATGGTAGAAGCCAAAAAAGAGGCCATATCATCCTCATATTTTGTTGTCTTTAAGATCTCCAACAAACTTGCCCGCAGATAATCCATCAAGATAGCATGCAAAATCATCTCCTTACTATCAAAATATTTATAAACAGTCGCTTTAGCGATCTTAGCTTTTTTTGCTAGGGTGTTTACACTGGTTTTATGATAACCATTTTGACGAAAAAGTTCCCGTGCTGTTCTTTTTATGGATTCAATGATATGATCTGGTTCCATATTCTTCAGATAAGACTACCACACATCACACTATTTCCAATTCCTGAACAGAACAAGATGTGTTTGGAGAGTGGTAATAGTGTGATGGTTTCAATAGTCTTTATTAGCATTGATTTATATTAATTCAGTCTCAAACTGAGCTAAGAAGCGCGAATCATTTTCAGAGAAAAGTCGCAAATCTTTGATCACATATTTAAGGTTTGTGATCCGTTCGATACCCATACCGAAGGCAAAACCTGAATACTTTTTACTGTCGATTCCGCAATTTTCAAGTACATTAGGATCTACCATCCCACAACCTAAAATCTCTACCCAACCCGAATATTTACAAAGATTACATCCTGCACCTTTACAGATCGTACAAGAAATATCCATCTCCGCAGAAGGTTCTGTAAAAGGGAAATAAGAAGGACGGAAACGCACTTTAGTTCCCTCGCCATACATTTCTTGAACAAAATGATATAAGGTCTGCTTCAAATCAGCAAACGAAACATTTTCATCCACATATAATCCTTCTACCTGATGAAAGAAACAATGCGCGCGGGCAGAAATGGCTTCGTTCCGATACACTCGTCCGGGCATAATCGCACGGAAAGGTGGTTTACCAGCTTCCATCAGACGAACCTGAACAGAAGATGTATGCGTTCTTAGTGTAATATCGTTACCTTCTTGCTTTTTGATAAAGAATGTATCTTGCATATCACGCGCTGGATGCTCAGGAGGAAAATTCAACGCAGAGAAATTGTGCCAATCATCTTCAATCTCTGGCCCCTCAGAAACGATAAAGCCGAGCTTTTTAAAGATCTCAACGATTTCCTTGCGTACCAATGAGATCGGATGTCTAGACCCCAATTGAAATCCATTACCAGGCAACGTCAAATCACCTTCCATTTGTTGGGATTTCTGCTTCTCACCGGAACCAAATTTCTCTTGTGCTTCCTTGAATGTATTTTCTGCCAACTGTTTAAATTCATTCAGTACTTTCCCCAAAGTACGTTTTTCTTCAGGAGTTACTGTTTTGAATTCATCAAAAAGATTTTTCACAATCCCTTTGGAAACCAAAAACTTCAATCTGAAATTTTCTACATCGGCTGAAGAAGATGGCACAAACGCCTTAATTTCTTCAGTATACTGCGTAATTTTATCTTGCAACATAATTACGACAAACATAGCCAAAATTTCCGCCAAAAAGAAATTTTAGCGATCTCTCAACTCGTGTCAAAAGCGTATCTGTACCGAAAATTAGTGTTTATGATTCGATGGGACAAAGGTCTTTGTAATCAACTCGTTGAACCTGCACAAATGGTTAGATTCTTTTTTATGGTGATTAAAAGGATTTAGAAATATCCAAGAAATCAAAAAGAGCAGATTTTTCATCTGCTCTTTTGCCCATAACTATATATAAAATGATAATCTTCTAATATTCAAAGCTACCTTTAAGTTCGATTAAAATGGAAGTGGATTATCCTCCTGATCGTTTTCGGTAAAATCAACTTCGATTTCTTTATCCTCAGCTTTCTGCGCCGGGGTACTTGCAACATTCCCCGTGTTAGCAGCTCCAGCAGGTTCAAAATCTGATTTCCGTCCCAAAAGGGTAAAAGTCTCAGCAACTACTTCAGTAGCATAGCGTCTGATCCCCTCTTTATCTTCGTAGGTACGCGTACGTAACCGACCTTCGATATAGACCAATTTGCCCTTAGTAAGGTATTTTACCGCCACATCTGCCAAACCGCGCCACATGACAATATTGTGCCACTCGGTTTGTTCTACTCGTTTTCCGTCCTTGTTATACGTTTCTGAAGTTGCCAATGGGAAACTGGCAACGGAGACATTGCCTTCTAAATATCGAATTTCGGGATCTTTTCCAAGATGTCCCACTAAAATAACTTTGTTAACTCCTGACATAATTTAAAAGCATAAATGGTTAAAAATTGGATCTTTCCAAAAAGGTAAAGATCAACTTGTGTTTAGCTAATTTATCTAAATCTTTTAAAAATACATAATCCCAATTGGATTTTTTTTGATTTAGACCGCCCTTTAACCGCACTTCAAAGAATGTCGCATAAATATTCTGATGGCTCAGAATATGTTTAGTTTGTTTTTGCAGAAGTTTGATCTCCGCCTTATCCCCGAAATAATGGACAAATTGCTCATCTCCAAGGAGCTCGGGTATACTTAATGTTCGATCAGACTCGATCAGAGGAAACTCGTATAAATTCTGCCAGACATCGCCTTCTCCGCGTTTTGACATCAAAATTTGCGCTTCGTCTTTAAGGATAAAATAATTAAAGTACCGTTCTCTGCTTGCTTTGCCTTTAAGTTTAACCGGCAATCGATCAACCTCTCCCTGTAGCACGGCGTAACAGGATGTATTAAACATACAAGTAATACACAAAGGTTGCTTCGGCTTACAATGAATAGCACCAAAATCCATAATGGCCTGATTGTATAATGCCGGATGCTCCTGATCCAAATTTTCCTGAGCGATAGCCGTAAAAATTTTCTTTCCCTCAGTAGAATTGATCGCTGTGTCTATGCCATAATATCTCGAGAGCACACGGAACACATTCCCATCCAGTACTGCCTGAGCCTCATTATTGGAAAAGGATGATATTGCGGCAGCGGTATATTCACCAATACCGGGAAGCTTTAGCAAGGTCTTATAGTCTACGGGAAAAATGCCATTATATTCATCACGGACGATTCGTGCAGCCTTATGCATATTTCGTCCCCTTGAATAATAACCCAGTCCCTGCCAAAGGTGTAAAATATCATCTTCCTCTGCGTTAGCAAAGTCAACGACTGTCTCAAACCGTTCCACAAATCGTAAATAGTAAGGCAGCCCTTGTTCTACTCGAGTCTGTTGCAGGATAATCTCAGAGAGCCAAATTTTATAGGCATCTCTTGTTTCCCGCCATGGTAAATCACGCTTATGCTGTTGATACCATCCCTGCAATTCCGCACCAAATGTCATAACAACAAAAATGCACAATTTTTCAGCATTTTCAAGCAGCGTACAAACAAAGATCGGTTCCCACTATCAAATCAAAACCTAAAACAAACGTTCGAATACTAACCTCTTATTTTTTCGCATTGCGAAGCGACGTAATCTGTTCGTCCGGTTCCAAAATGGCATTTTCCAAGGAAATGGAACCATTATATTTTTCTTTTAATGCCTGATACAGGCGTCCGTCATAGGAGACAGCAAAGCGCCCATCAGCTTTCAGATACACGGGCAAATGACGATTGCCTACATCAAAACAGAATTCTCCGACCACAGAAAGATCTTGACTGTCAAGCAATACACAAAGACAAGGCAAGATATTGACCTGTATAAACAGATCTTCGCTATGATAGATACATTGCCCCGACTGTAAGGCCGTGCTGTCATCCCGTTGTATCTTTACCGTATTGCCCTTACGTGTTTTGCGATGGATAACACGTTTATTCACTTCAAAGTAGGAAAGATCCAAGATATCCGATTCACGATTGAATTTAACATGCTCAAAATTGGGAATGGACTCAATGAGGATTTCGGTAGGCTCTTTCGATTTACGCATATTTCAGTCCTTCCTCCGTTTTACTCTTGTTTACCCTCTTTTTCCGCGGGCTGGCCGTACTTTTCTTTTTAGCGACAACTGCCTCTGCCTCAGCCACCTCTACCACAATCGAATCTACCGCAATTGGCACAGGCTCTATTACCTCTTTTTCGATGACTTCAGCTTCTTTAGACTCTGACAGTTTATGCATGGTAAAGTCCCAACACAATTGCCCTAACATTTGCAGAAAATCATAGAGCAATTCACCGTCAGAACCCAGCGCTCGTAGAATAACGACATCCGATGATGCCTGTGTAAATCCATAAGAGATGTCATTATATTCTACAGTCAATATTTCGTCAAGCTCGTTCTTTAATTCCTGTGCAAAAAGAGCGGAGAATATAAAGGTCGCTTGATGGGTGTAACCTTCAAAGAAGAGCATCTTCTGGATGGGCTGCTTTTTGGGCTGTAACAGCTGATTATCAATAAAAGCCAGCTTTCCTGATCTGAAAACCTTAGTCTGTGTATGCAAACGATCAAATTCAAATGCTTCTTTCATATAGATCCGCCCGACACTGATAATATCACCCCACATCAAAACCGCATCTTCGGCCAAATGAATATGATTGGTCGCCTTGAATATGGAGTCTTTAAAAGGCGTGACTGGATGCGGAATATAATGCAATATTCCCCCCGACGCAACCTGTACATCTGTATGCTGGCTAGCACCAGTTTTCATCGGGTGCAATTTATTGAAAGACTGCGTAAACAGCTTTAATTGGGCCTCTTCCTTTACATGGACATCAATATGAAGATGATCTGTATCCATAATACCGGGTGATGCACTCATGATAATCATTTCCAGATGGTCAGTTAGATTCGCTGCTCCATAGTGGGTCAATTTATAAGGCGCATTATGGTAGCTTTCTTTCAGCCTGCTTCTACCGTCCTCTTTGGCTACATTTAATACTATCTTACTATCCATATCCTATTGTTTTAGCCTACTTGTTCTAATAAAGCGTATTCTTTGATCCATTTCTTTACATCTTCCAACCCTTCTAATGTCATCAGATTCGTAAAAATAAAAGGACGTTCTCCACGCATGCGCAATGTATCCCGGCGCATGACCTCCAAATCTGCATGTACATAGGGCGCCAAATCAATTTTATTGATCAATAACAAATCTGAACGTGTGATACCGGGGCCACCTTTACGCGGCATTTTTTCTCCTTCGGCAACATCAAGAACAAAGATGGTTAAATCCGCTAAATCTGGGCTGAATGTTGCTGTCAGGTTATCCCCGCCACTTTCAACAAAAATAAGCTCCACATCCTCAAAACGGTTGGCCAATTCTTCTACGGCTTCAATATTCATCGATGCATCCTCGCGGATCGCGGTATGTGGGCATCCACCAGTCTCTACACCAATGATACGTTCTGCTGGTAGTGCCGAATTTTGCTGCAGATACATCGCATCTTCACGTGTGTAAATATCATTTGTAACAACACAGATGCTATAATCTGCGGACATCGAACGTGTCAATCGTTCGATCAAAGCAGTCTTGCCCGATCCAACAGGTCCGGCAACACCAATTTTTACATAATTTCTTTTTGACGTCTTTTTCATCCTGAACTATTTATTTCATCGCTTAGATGAAGTTTATGATGCTTAAAATTTACCTTGCTCAATCAGATAAAATAAATTTTAAGTATAGCAGTAATCTTGCTTTTACGATATATAGATACGTGTATATAACTTTTCATGTTGCATACAACGGATATCTTGTGCAATACAACAATTACCGATTAAATCCTCTTCCAACGCTGGTTGCGCGATAACCAACTTATTGATTAATGGTTGCAACTTAAACAGAATCTGTTGTGCATCCATTTGACTAATAGGGACCAGTTTCGCGCAGTTGGTCATAATACCATTGAGTGAATTGTAATAAAAAGCACTCAAGGCATCTGAATAACTAATCCCTTGCGCATGTGCAAACATGGCAAATGCCATCGCGTAATGCCCATGCAATTCTTGTGTATTTATTGCTTTTAAATAAGCAGAACAACGTTTAACCGGCTGCAATTTTTCAGTCAGCTTCAAGAAGCGTATTCCCAATTTTTTACTTGCATCCCGAATTTCATAAGGCGCTTTAAAGGCCGTGATCAAGGCATCTAATTCTGCTACCTTCTTCTTTGTTGCCTTTGTTTCGCATAATTGCCAAGTCTTATGAAAAAAGGCCGCATCGTTGTAATAGAAGCTATGTTCCAATAAAGTCTGTGCGTACTCTTTGGCAGTTTTCGAATCGTGTACAAGACCTTTGGTTATATAGGTTTCCAATCCATAGGAATGTGTGAATCCTCCAATCGGAAAAACGGAATCATTGATCTGCATCAATGTCAACAATGGATTCATATTATACCCCCTTTGCTAGTGTGATTTTATTTTGCACTACGGCATACTGATGTATGCGCAATGTATGCGTGCGTTCGATTACCCGCGACTCTTTCGTTGGTGTAAATCCCGCCCGTTGTAATTGTTCCCACAGCGGATTTTCGTAAGCCGCTATGATTTCATGATCTTTGTTGATAAAAACAGGGATATGCTTATTGCCTATTTCTAAACATATTCTTGCCATATCCAATACATTTTTTGGTCGTACGACCAAACAAGGACAGGGCAATATTCGGATAACGATACGGAGTTCCTTTGTTTCAAACAGAATATCACCATCGAACAAGGAGTCTTCACCCAGATTCTTAAATCCGATCTCTCGACCCTGAACAGTAAATCCCCGAATGACACGTCGCTCGGTATCAAACCATTCAAGCTCTAAAAAATCAAGTTCCGCAGCATCCTGCTCCTTGCTATCCGTCCAAATATTGCCTTTAATGTCTCTTGCTAAAATCATATATGCTGAATTAAAACAGGAAGTAACGTTGCGCCATTGGAAGCTCTTTTAATGGCTCACAAGTAGCTAAAACACCATCCACTGTTACTTCATACGTTTCTGGATTGACCACGATATTTGGTGTGGCATGATTATGTACCATATCCTTTTTCATCACTGTACGACAGCCTTCTACTGGCAAACATTTACGTGATAAATTCAATTTTTGGATATTTCCATTCTCTATGGATATTTTTGAAACGAAGTTGAAACACAATTTTGACACTGCTTTACCATAGTTTCCGAACATCGGTCTGTAGATGATAGGCTGTGGTGTAGGGATAGAAGCATTCGCATCCCCCATTTTCGCACCTAGGATCATACCACCTTTGATAATCAACTCTGGCTTCACACCAAACAACTCTGGTTTCCACAAGATCAAATCGGCATATTTACCCGTCTCAATCGATCCAATATATTTATCAACACCATGCGCTTTTGCAGGGTTGATTGTAAATTTGGACACATAACGTTTTACACGGAAGTTGTCATTATCTTTCCCTTTATCTTCAGCCAGAGGACCACGTTGTATCTTCATTTTATGTGCCGTCTGGAATGTACGCGAGATAACTTCACCCACACGTCCCATCGCCTGACTATCCGAACTCATAATAGAGAATACACCCATATCTTGAAGAATATCTTCTGCGGCGATCGTCTGTGGACGGATACGTGAATCTGCAAAGGCAACATCTTCTTTCACATTTTTATCCAAGTGATGGCAGACCATTAACATATCAAGATGCTCCTCTGCGGTATTCACTGTAAACGGTTTTGTCGGGTTGGTAGATGCAGGGAGAATATTTGGATACATCGCAATTTTGATGATATCAGGTGCGTGTCCACCACCAGCTCCTTCTGTATGGAACGTGTGGATAACACGACCGTCGATTGCGGCAACGGTATCTTCTAAGAACCCAGCTTCATTCAATGTATCCGTGTGTATCGCCACCTGTACGTCGTACTTATCAGCAACTTTTAACGCGGCATCGATAGTCGCAGGCGTAGCACCCCAGTCCTCATGGATTTTCACTCCTAATGCACCGGCTTCAATTTGCTCTTCGATCGGCTTGGTTGTCGAGACGTTACCTTTACCAAAGAAACCAACGTTGATCGGTAAGTTTTCAAACGCTTCAAACATACGCTCGATATACCATTTACCCGAAGTAACAGTTGTTGCCAGTGTACCATCTGCTGGACCGGCACCACCGCCGATAAATGTAGTTACACCTGAGTATAATGCAGTTTCGATCTGTTGTGGTGATATAAAGTGAATGTGTGTATCAATACCGCCAGCCGTAAGGATATAACCCGCACCACCGTGTACTTCGGTAGAAGCTCCGATAATCATTCCTTCGGTTACACCATCCTGTACGTCAGGGTTACCCGCTTTTCCTATTCCAACAATTTTACCATCCTTGATACCGACATCAGCCTTCACAATACCCCAGTGGTCAATAATGATCACATTGGTAATACAGAAGTCTAAAACACCCTCATCGCGCAGGGCACGGGCAGATTGCCCCATCCCATCACGGATCGTCTTACCACCACCGAATTTATTTTCTTCGCCATATACGTTGAAATCTTTTTCAATTTCTATAAACAGCTCCGTATCAGCTAAACGCACCTTATCACCCGTGGTAGGGCCAAAAAGAGCAGCATATTTTTCTCTAGGGATGTAAAGTTCCCCATCAATATATTTAACAGATGATTTGTCTAAACCTAGTTTATCTAAACCAAGCGCATGTAGACCAACGGTAGATCCCAATGTCGTGAGTCCTACAACCTTAATCCATTCGCGTCTATTCCATCCTCCCATTCTATATTATTTAGATTGTCTGAATTTTAATTTTTTCATTTTCTCAACAGCTTTTGACTTGACATTTTGGTCAGTATACTTCCCATTAGTCAATCCATTGAAACCGTGAATTTCTTTGCTTCCTCCAAATTCAACCAGTACAACAGACTTCTGTTCACCTGGTTCAAACCGCACAGCTGTACTTGCAGGAATATTCAAGCGCATACCAAATGCCTTTTCGCGGTCAAACGAAAGCAATTTGTTCGCTTCAAAAAAATGATAGTGCGAACCTACCTGAATCGGTCTATCGCCTTCATTTTTTACAACAAGGCTAGTGGTTCTACGCCCCACGTTAGCTTTGATTTCTTCTTTTTTTAAAATGTATTCTCCTGGAATCATATGATTAAGATTTATTAACGTATAGGATCATGAACTGTTACCAACTTGGTACCGTCCGGAAAAGTAACCTCAATCTGCACATCATGGATCATCTCAGGGACACCTTCCATCACCTGGCTTCTTTTCAATAAGGTCGTACCATAAGACATTAAGTCCGCAACAGACCGACCATCTCTTGCTTCCTCCATAATCTGAGCACTGATATAGGCAATACATTCAGGGTAATTTAGTTTCACCCCGCGCTTTAGTCGCTTTGCTGCCAATTCTCCTGCTAAATGCAATAGCAGCTTTTCTGTTTCTCTTGGTGTTAAACGCATAAAAAATAATTATTTGTTATTTTGTTAAAGGAATTATTACAAGACCGGAATTGTAAAATATGCTCCAAAGGCTACACGGTTATATTGACTTTTACCCATATCCATATGTCCCTTGTAGTTTACTGTGTTACCTACATAACCAAGATAGAATCGCAAATCCTGATTATGAAAAGGCTTATGTTGCAGGGTAGCAAAGTAGGTCCAGTTTTGACGGAAATTTTTGCCAACTTGATCGTCATCTCTCGATCCGGCAGTCTCATAGCCACCTTTCAGAGCTACCTCCCATTTTTCACTTAAAAACTGATCATACCGTACAATTGCTGAAGCGTAATTGACATCCTTTGCCAAAACGCGTCCTGTCCCCGTACGTCCATAAAAGTCATTGATTGCCGATGATGCAATCAAAGCATGGTCAACACCTAGATAAGAATATTGTAGGTCTAAATAGACCATTTGCTTCGGCGTTTTAAACTTGTTTGCCAAAGAGATGGAATGATTGGTATGCCCCTTCGCAAACTGAGAGATATTATAGGACCATTTCGTATTGATTTTTTTATCCATAAAGGCTCCTACCCAAGTAAAGTAAGCACCCATTGGCACATCAGATCGCTCCAGATCACCTACTGCAAAACCATTTTTGGTATGCACATCCATAAAACTATCGTTTGTTGTATTATAAACTTGTGCATGTAAGGAATGATTAGGGTTAACTTCATAGGACAATGTTCCCCCGACCACAAATAAATTCAGGATACGGTCAACATAATCCGTGAATTTATACTCGTAAATAGGATTATTTTCAAACTCGTAGCTACCCACGATAGCACTCTGCTTACCCGCTGTGACAGACCATTTCAGATCCTTTCCAAACTTATATTTGATATAGGCCATATCCAATGCCTTTGATCCATTGTCCTGACTGGTTGGTGCAAATGATCTATTCAGACGAAAACGTACTTTATACGAAAGCTGATCATTGTAATCACCGCTCATCAAGATGCGGGCATCGTCCAAATTTGCTTTTGCCTGACCGGAGCCATCGCTGTTATCAGCTTGCAGACCCGCACGCAACAAAACATCCAATTGAAATGATTTTGCCCTAGCTGGTTCCTTTGACAATAAACTACTTCTGGATAATAAGCTATTTCTTTCTGCTGGAATGGAATCTGTTGGAGCCTGTTCCTGCGCATGTAATGTCGCAATGCCCAAACCCAACGTTGTAATAAGTGAAAGTGTTTTTTTCATCCGTATAACTTGCTTTTTGTTGGTGATGAAGCTATCAGATTTATTCCTTTATAGGTTTGAATAAATCGTGATGGTTTCATATGATATACCTATCTCTGGTACAAGTATATCACGGCAAATTAAAAATGGAATAAGGATGAGATTAAAATGAGATTAGAAAGCAATTTTAGGCAGCGTGACAACAACCTGGGTACCTTGCCCTTCTGCAGAATAAAGGTTGAGTTCAGCACCATGAAGATCAAAGATATTCTTGGCCAAAACAAGCCCCAGGCCATTTCCATAGATATCCCCGACATTGGAAGCGCGATAAAACGAAGTAAAAATATGGGGCTGATCTTTCTGCGGGATTCCGATCCCTTTATCAAATACTTTAATTGTAATATTTAGGTCATCACAGCTAATAGCGACCTGAACCTGCTCCCCATTACCATATTTATACGCATTGGAGATAATATTGCTAAATGCGATATAGAACAGATCGGGATTAGCAAATACGGTTAACTCATCGCTATCCTCAGGGATTTGAGTAAGGTCAAAAGACAACCTAAAATCCTTATGAATGCTTCGTTCAGCCTTATAAATTTCATAGAGCAATTCGTCAATGCGAATGAGCACCTTATTATCTACCTCCCCTTTAAAGCCCATACGGGATAATTGAAGGAGATTATTAATAATGAGTTCCATCTTATCCGCATATTTCGCAATCGTCTCCAATGAATAGTAGGCTTCGTGTTCTTTGGGGATTAGATTTCGTGCAAGTTCGGCCTCACCACCAATAATTGTTAGCGGTGTCTTTAATGAATGGGATGCATTTCCGATAAAACTCTGTTGCGACTGTACAGAAATATCCAAACGACTGAGCATCGAGTTGAGGTTAGCAATTAATACACCTAACTCATCTTTAGCATTGCTGAATTTACTGGATAGTCTATAGTCCAGATTAGCAATATCCACTTTCCCCAAATCACTGTTGATATCTTTTATAGGCTTTAGTAGTCGATCTGCAAAATAAAATGACATGAGGATAATCAATAGAATTGCTAAAAATCCACCTGTAATCAAGGTACGATCTAATTGTCGTTGTTCATCATGGCCATAATCATCAACCCCTTCTGACACAACAATTAGATTATCGTGATGGAGTCGGTCTTTAAAAAATACCGCTACGAATGCGGTTTCGTTATGCATATATCTGCCTTTGCCATTCTTAATAACCTCCTTATAGAAGCCCATGGGCATGGGCAAATTGGGTTTAAAACGGATACTGTCACTACCTTTTACCACACGGAGCAAATGATCTGTTCCTTCAGATAGCTGTTTGAGGTATTTACGTTTTACTTGAATATAGAGCTCCTTGTTTTCTTCCTTCTGGTTGACAATATGGTCACCCACGATAACCGCGTTTTCCTCCAAACGGTGAAAAAACTTGGTCTGCAGACTATCATAGGTAAAATAAGAGACATACAAGGCAAAGACAACAAGCAGAAGCGTGCTGATAATAGAAAATAAGAGTACGATCTTAGTCCTAATTTTCATGACGGATAACATAGCCCATACCAATAACTGTATGGATCAGTTTACGGGAAAATTGTTTGTCAATTTTTTTCCGCAAATAATTGACATAGACATCCACGACATTGGTACTTAGATCAACATCCATACCCCAAACTTCCTCTAGGATGTCTATTCGTGTCAATACTTTATTCCGATTGAGCATTAAGAATTCCAATAAGCGGAATTCGGTGGCTGTAAGTATGATCGGAGACTCCCCGCGTTGAACAGATTTACTATCCCGATCCAATTGCAGATCATCAAATGTCAAGACATTCTTTTGTTCGGTCACCGTTTTGGACTTGCGGCTATAGCGATTTATACGCGCCTTTAGTTCCTCTAAACGAAACGGTTTGGTCAGGTAATCATCTGCATCACGTTCAAAAGCTTCCACAATATCTTCGGTTTGGTTCAATGCAGTGAGGATAATAATCGGAACTTCATTATTGGACATCCGGATGTTTTTGCATACATCAAGACCATTCATGCCAGGCAGCATGACATCCAACAAAATGAGGTCATAATGATTTAATCCGGCCATTTTTAGACCTGTATAGCCATCCATTGCAATGCTAATGTTATAGCCTTCTTCCTTTAGCCCTCTTTCTATCAAGGATATGACCGACGGTTCGTCTTCTATAAGCAGTAGTTCCACAGATATTGTTTTAAAAAGTAAATTTAAGGTTTGTAAAATACGAAAATATCACAGCACGTCTCACCTAAGTTGCTGAATGCCATGAAATTCATAAATTCTTGACTTTTATATGATATTTTCAGGATGATAGAAACGCACTTATTGTGTTCCAGCCTACTAGCATCACCTATTTTACAAAATGGCATTTGAATACAATAATATCAAAATTTCTGCATGATTTTTCCCAATCGACAAAAGATTATTTCACAAACCAACCAAATTTCAATACTTTCGTATTCTAATTCGTATTTCCAATGAAACATCTTTTCCTTTGCATAGCCTTTTTCACATTAGTTTTTGCTAAAACCAGTCTGGCTCAACAAAAGGTCTTTAAAATAACCTATCAATTTGCCGATCCCGAAACAGGTACAGATACATCAGCTTCTGAATTTATCAAAATTTTGGCCGGAAACGGAGAAGCATTGATGCACGCCTATATTTGCAAGGATCAAATGCGTGTAGAGAGTTTGCTGTTTGGAAAATCCATACAGATCAGCAACATCAAAGACGAGACTTCTTATCTGGTCGACGAAAATAGCAAAACATATACTTCAACGGATCTTGCCTCCGGTAAGCTTATTGAAACATCAGCGGGTGGAGATTACGTTTACTCGAGTGATTTTGAAATGAGCTTAATTCCGAATGAAAAGAAAGTGATTGCAGGATTGTCCTGTAAAAAAGCAACATTTAATTTAGCAGGCAGTAAAGATAAACAAACCGAAATCACAGTCTGGTATGCGGAAAATTTACCAAAATTATACTGGGGAACCTACGATTACCTAGAAAAGGTACCCGGAGCAGCGCTATCTATCGGTGCCGAGGGTTTAGGAATCCAAGCGACGAAAGTTGAAGAAGTCCCTTACGATACGGCATTATTCGAAATTCCGGAAGGTTATGAAGAAGGGGAAGCAGAAGAAACTGCGACCGACTCCGCGCTAAATGACCATTTATCTTGGTATCAAGATCCCAATACTGAATTTTTTGGCGTACAGGACAGCCTAGGCAATAAACTCACGCCGGCAAAATATGCTTCTATCTACGCGTACGTAGGTGATTATGCCATCGTCACCGACGCAGCTCAAATGTTTGGCCTGATCGACCTACAGGGAAAAGAAGTTATCCCCTGTCAATACGAATCATTGAGTTTAGATACGGAAGGTGCACCATTGGTATTTATAAAAGATCAGAAATATGGTCTGTTGGATTATAACGGTAAACTATTGCTTGCTGCCAAATATGATTTCATCTCTGTCCCAAGTTTAAGCCATGCCTTATACAACGAAGGAGACCTTACCGGTGTGCTCGATCTAAAAGGGAACGTATTGATTCCTGCGAAATACGAAACTATCTCAGAGTATCGCGACAATCTAGCACTGATTTTTGAAAATCTAACCTATCAGTTAGTTGACAAATCCGGCAAAAAATTATTACCTACAAGTCAGGAGTATTTATCTTTTGCTGGCGAGAAATTATTATTGGTTTTTAAAGACAACAAGTATGGATATCTTGACTACAGTGGCAAAGTGGTCATTCCTTTTAAATTCCAGAATGCACAACCCTTTGAAAATGGATTAGCCTTGGTCAGCGAAGACCTTGAGAATTTTTACTATATTAATGCAAAAGGAAAGTTTATAAAAAAGTATGAAGAGTAATCCACAAACATTCTATCTTTCAACATTGCATCGCGGGAAATACATGTTTATTCTATTGACCTCGATTCTATTGATAGGGATAGGCATGTCGAAAGTTCCGATTCAAGAAATTTATAAGATCATCATCGCTCTTTTGATGGTTCCCTTGGCACTGTATTTGGCGATCAAGTGTTCTACACTGGACTCCACATGGCGGTTGGATGCAGATACACTCACTGTCAGCAATTCAAAAAAAACAGTTGAATTCCCATTGAGCAACATTTCACATATTCGAAATCTCAGACGCTCCGGTGGCAATTTGATTATTATAAACCAAAACAAAGGTTCCGCTTTTCGTACTTGGCGTAATAAGTTATTTCAGAAAGAAGATGATCTGCCCCTATTGACCCAAGCAATCAAAGAGGCTAATATTGAATATTACGATATGTAATAGCATACATTCCACGGTAACATTTGTTACCGTTTTTTGTAATAGCGGTATGTACCTTTGTCATATAAATTAAGAACAAGCTATGTTATTGGAATACATCAAACAACCATGGCCTTGGTATATTTCGGGGCCTTTAATTGCATTAGTCATGTACTTATTGCTAAAACAAGGAAAAGATTTCGGGATGTCGAATAATCTGCGGACGATGTGTACGGTATTAGGTGCCGGTAAATCATCCTCTTTTTTTCGTTTCGACTGGAAGACGCAATCCTGGAACCTTCTTGTGGTACTCGGAACCGCCATTGGAGGATTCATTGCTCATTACTTTTTAAGCGACGGATCTGCTGCGCAAATCAATGCAAAAAGTGTCGCTGATTTAAAGGAACTAGGTATAATAGATCATCTACAGGGCTATCTTCCCGAATCGATCTTTGTTTTTAATGGCTCTTGGTTTCAGTTTTTAATACTGAGCATTGGCGGACTATTGATCGGTTTCGGGACAAGATATGCCGGAGGCTGCTCGTCAGGACACGCCATCTCAGGACTCAGCAATTTTCAGCTTCCCTCTTTAATCGCTGTCATTGGTTTTTTTATAGGTGGCATCATCATGGTTCATTTCTTATTTCCTTTAATCTTCGCATAAATGAAAGCAATAAAATTTATATTGATCGGAATCTTATTTGGGATCATTTTATACAAATCAGAAGCAGCTTCATGGTATCGCATTTATGAGATGTTTCAGTTCCGCTCATTCCACATGTATGGCATGATCGGTACGGCGCTTGCAACAGCGATTATCATTGTACAAATTATCAAACGGAAACAGATTAAAGACAGCAATGGGATGCAGATCGCATTTCAGGCGAAAGACAAAAGCATCACACGCTATCTCGTCGGTGGTACCATTTTCGGGCTGGGCTGGGCATTGTCAGGAGCCTGTCCGGGACCCATGTTTGCATTAATCGGCTCAGGCTATTGGACATTGGGCATTGTACTGATCTTCGCTATCCTGGGGACATGGATCTATGGATTAATTAGACACAAGCTGCCTCATTAAGCCTAGAATAGACGATCATGAGTCTGGGGGTATAACAATAGCATTTGATTTAGCAAAAAATGGAACTACTTTTTATAATTGGCTTTTTATTGGCGATATTGGTTGGGCTATCAATGGGTTTAATGGGGAGTGGCGGCAGTATTTTAACACTACCGATCTTCGTGTATCTATTTCATATTGAGCCCCAATATGCCCTTGATTATTCCCTGTTTTCCATTGGAATACTGGCCATAATCGGCTCAATTAAACCCCTGACCAGAGGGCAAATAGATCTAAAAACCACGGCGTTCTTTTTGGTTCCGTCTTTACTGTCGGTCTACTTGACCAAGCGACACCTGTTGGCTGCCATACCAGCGCAATTTCATCTTGCGGAAATAGCAGTCTCCAGAAATCACGTTATTATGTTGTTGTTTTCGATTGTTATCCTGATTTCCGCGCTGGCAATGATGCGCAGAAGGAAACAGGTCGAAATATCAGCTGTCACGATGCATATTGGTCAAGTCCTCAAAATAGTTAGCGCGGGTCTACTTGTGGGTGTCATGACAGGACTTGTCGGTGCCGGTGGCGGCTTTATTATTGTACCGTCGTTGGTGCTCCTTTTGGGAATTCCATTAAAACAGGCTATCGCAACATCGCTATTTATCATTGGGTTAAACGCCTCCTTTGGTCTGGTTGCAAACTACCAGTTATTGAACCACATGAATTGGCCGATATTGCTTACTTTTACGCTAATCACTTTAATAGGCCTTCAGATTGGTTCCAAATGGAAAGACAAATTGGAGGTGGTACGACTACAGGGGATCTTTGGTTATTTCCTGATCAGTATCGGTATCCTAATTTTCACTTTCGAAATCATTCAATTCGTAAATCACTAAAAATCATATATTATGTTTTTTCAACACATTTTTGAGTCATCTTTAGCACATTCAAGTTATTTAATTGGCTGTCAGGCCAAAGGTGTTGCCATGGTAATTGACCCCAAAAGAGATGTCGACACTTATTTAGAGATTGCAGCAAAAAACAATTTAAAAATTACACATATTGCCGAAACACATATCCATGCTGATTATCTCTCCGGAACATTGGAATTAGCTGAACTAACAGGCGCCCAATGTTACCTTTCCGACGAAGGAGGCGAAGATTGGCAATATGAGTTTCCCCATATTGGATTAAAAGACGGTGATCAGATCCATCTTGGAAACCTAATTTTTAAGGTACTCCATACCCCTGGACATACGCCTGAGAGTCTTAGTTTTGTTTTAATTGATACGCCAGCAACAATGGATCCGGTGATGATATTTACAGGTGATTTTGTATTTGTCGGAGACATTGGCCGTCCAGATCTTTTGGAGAATGCCGCAGGCCTCATTGGTACCAAGGAAGTTGGTGCACAGCAGATGTTTAAGTCTTTACAGCATTTTTTGACTTTACCAGATTATATCCAGGTGTGGCCTGCCCATGGTGCTGGATCAGCATGTGGCAAAGCATTGGGTGCTGTACCTAGTTCAACGGTTGGTTATGAACGGATACGCAACTGGGCGTTTCAATATCAAAATAATGAAAGTGATTTTGTTGCGGAACTTTTAGAAGGACAGCCTGAGCCGCCGCGCTATTTTGCCATGATGAAGAAGCTCAACAAAATCATGCGTCCGCTACAGACAAGCGTACCTCAGTATCCCAAGCTTTCGATGGAAGAGTTCACCAGACTGTATCAGTCAGGTACCACGGTCATCGATACTCGACATAAATTTGATTTTGCGAAAGGTTATCTTCCCAACAGCATCAACATACAACATAATCGGACATTCAACACCTGGGCCGGCTGGATATTGGATTACACAAAACCATTTATTCTTATCATAGATGAAAAAGAACAGGACGAAATTGCACGTAAATTAATGCGCATAGGTCTTGACAATGTTGTCGGCTATATTACAATCGAAGCCATTCCACAATTGGGAATTCCTTTGGAACAACAACAGCTTATCGGATTTCAGGAAATGAATGATGTCCTTGACAATCCCAACGTTCAGATTCTGGATGTCAGGAATACAGCCGAATTTACGGCAGGACATCTACCACATGCCACACATCTCTTTGTTGGAACAATTGAAGACAATCTAGACAAAATTGATCGCACAAAAGAATTATACCTGCATTGTCAATCTGGAGACCGGGCGACAATTGCAGCTTCGATCTTAGCTAAAAATGGAATTAAAGACATTAAAATATATAGTGCGTCCATCAATGACTGGAATGCAAAAGGTGGTCTATTAGTTAAATAGCCTGTTGAATAAAATAGCTCCAGAAATAAATCCCGGAGCTATTTTATTTTCACATAATCACAGTCATTCAGCTGCTTCTATAAGCTATTCCTGTTAATTCGCAGGAATTCAATAACCTCATCTTTCTTTTCCTCCATCTTCCCTTTCTTCTCCACGAATTGATGATTATAGATGGTCAGGTATTGATGGTCATCGGTATCCGATTCGTACACTTCTGCCGTTGCAAAAGAAAAATGCTCTTCTTCATCGGAAAGATGATCGTAGACATAGGCAAAATCATGATTGGCCAATGTGTTCGCCGTAGCATCTTTGTCTTCAACAAACTTTAATCGCCCCGGTAAAATCCGTTTGTTCATCCAGATCTCGTCTTTCTCTGAAAAAGGATAAATGGTAATACCCCGAAAAGCCATAATAATAGGTGTAATCAGAATGATTGCCATTTCAATTCCCCATACGGCCCAAAGCATCCCTCCTGACACAGTTGATTTCTTCAAGCTAAATGTACCAACCTCATTTAAGCCCTGTAATGCCTCCCAGATAAAAGAGGGGTGCATAAAAAATGCTTTAAAGCCTTCCAGGCTAAAAGAAGATTTCACCCAGGTGTCTCCACCCATGGTACCTTCAGCATTATACATCACCGAAACAAACAGCGCCCACTGTGCATAAAAACCAACTATAGCAACGATCAGTGTGATGATAATCGCAACACCTTTGTTCCTGAGCTTCCATTGTTTGAAACAAAAATTAAGCAGATAAAACAGTCCTGCTCCAAATCCAAGTGTGATAAAGACATTGAAATAGACAATCGGAATAAACCACTGTAAGGCGATATAAACAATTGCCAAGATAATTGATCCTACAATACCCAACACAAGCGAGCCGATTAATGCGAAAGCAGGCACCTTCCCCGAAGGCTTATAATACAGATTTTCCATAAATTTATTTGTAATATTTGGTAACTCATCAGATAAATTTTCTAACCAAAACCAAGCCAATTATTAATAATCAAATCACTTTTCGTCAAGATTTGATGACATTTATCTGGATTGGGCTGATTAATCGGCATTTCTTGAGACAATTTTGTAAGTTTGGAACATGAAAATCAAAATATTGTCCTTTCTAGCACTTATATGTGTCATAAATATTGGAGGACAGGAAGTAAAGGCCCAGAGAAAAGGATTCTGGCAGCAGAAGGTTGACTATACAATGGATGTCAACGTGGATGAAAAGGCTTATCAATATGATGGAAAAATGGCTTTGAAATATAGCAACAATTCAGGCCAATCCTTAAAAAAAGTCTATTTTCATTTATATTTTAACGCATTCCAACCAGGATCAATGATGGATTACCGGTTGAAAAATATCAGTGATCCAGATAAACGGATGGTATCAAATATTGGCACCAAAGAAAAACCAATATTGCAAAGCCGTATCGAAACGTTACAACCAAACCAGATCGGTTACCAAAAAATAAAAAGCCTCAGCATGAATGGGGCCAATACAAGCTATAAGATTGATGGAACCATACTAGAAGTCACCCTGCCCACTGCGATCCAGGACGGGGAAACAGCTAATTTTAATATAGAATGGACCGCACAGGTACCTGAACAGATCCGGAGGTCAGGTCGCAATTCGGCAGAAGGCGTGGCGCTTTCTATGGCACAATGGTATCCGAAGATGGCACAATTTGATGAATTCGGTTGGCATCTCGATGAATATATCGGCCGTGAGTTTATAGCTCCTTTCGGCAACTTTGACGTCACTATACACCTCAATAAGAATTATGTTGTCGGTGCATCAGGTGTCCTTCAAAATCCAGATGAGGTAAAAGGCTATCAGGCAAAAGCCAAGGTAAAAGCCAGCAATGGTAAGGCTGCATGGCATTACAAAGCCCAAAATATTCACGATTTCGTTTGGGCTGCAGATCCCAAATTTGTTGTAGACTCAGCAGCTAGCAAAAATGGAATCAAAGTGTATACGGTTTACCTTCCTACGGACAAAGAGGTTATTTCAAATTGGAAGACAGCCTTGGGTCTATCTACCGAATTTTTTGATTTTTGCAGTGCTAAGTTTGGTACGTACCCATGGCCAACTTACACCATCATCCAAGGCGGTGACGGTGGTATGGAATATGGCACAGCAACCTTGATTACTGGAGGCCGTAATCTGAAAAGCCTTGTTGGTGTAATTTTTCACGAATCTGCTCACTCCTGGTATCAACATTTATTTGGAATCAATGAAACAGTAGATGAGTGGTTTGATGAAGGATTTACTTCCTATGTGGAAGAATTAGCCATGCAGCATCTCTTCGAAAAACGGGGCGCCATTGCATCGAATCCGCTTATCGATGCCTATCGGGCTTATTATAAATTAGCGCTCTCAGGCAAGGAAGAGCCGATGAGCCTGCTTGCGGATTATTACAATACAAATTATGGGTATAGTAATGAAGCTTACAATAAGGGTGCTGTGCTAGCGGAGCAATTAGGCTATATTATCGGTCAGGAAAATCTAGAGAAAACCTTTTTGAAATTCTACGACATCTGGAAATTCAAACATCCGACACCGAATGATTTCAAACGTGTTGCTGAGGATGTATCCGGAATAAACCTGAAGTGGTATTTCAATTTGTTCATCAATACAACACGCCAAATTGATTATGCAATTGGCAATGTAACTGATTCAGAAATTCAACTGCTCAATAAATCAAACTTTGCGATGCCACTCGATATACTTGTAGAATATCAAGATGGAAGCAAAGAGCTATTTTACATCCCTTTACGTGAAATGCGCGGTGAAAAACCAGAGGAAAATTTTGAAATCTATAAAGGTATAAAACGCACGATATTGAAGGATTGGTTCTGGACAAACCCTGAATATAAAATTTCAGTCAATAAGGCTCCAAAAACAATCACAATAGATCCATCGCTTCGACTTGCGGATGTAGAATCAGCGAACAATAGCCTCACACGCTAATTCAAATGCTAAAAAAATTAAGCATCTATAAACAGATTGCTGTTCCTTTGATGAGATCATAAAAATCATAAAGAGCTGTATCTTACTAAAAACATGATACAGCTCTTTTATTATACCTTCAACGGAATGACCATATTCCAGGTCCGTTCAAACTGATAAGATTCAGTCCCATCTCCTGTAGCCGCAAAAAGATGTGTCGGTCTTCCATTTTCAAATAGTAAAAATGGCCGTTCAAAATTGGCTTGATGGCTGACAGTACCATCATTCCAACGGATCGTCTTGGAATAAGCTTTGACGGCTTTTGACAGATGCCAATCGATTCCATCTTTCGAATATGCATGGATGCCGCCGCCCTCTTCCCCACAGATTTTACCATAGCGGTCTTTCATAATCAATTCAAAATGCTGACCATTATGCCATACGAAAGGATCTTCCACATCATTTTCATGATTTTGATCGGTATGGAAAGAAAAAATAGGTTTATCAGACAAACGAAGATATGGCCCCAAGAACGAATCAGCTTGCGCCGCACCCAATAGCAAAGGGGGATTATAATTCACAGGTGATGATTTATAGATCAGATACACCTTTCCATCGGGCAAAACAACCGGAGAAGGATTGGATGTTATAGAAGCGTCCCACTCGCCTTGCCTCGGATTCAAAATGGGCTGATCGACGCGCTTCCAAGGACCTGATATCGACTTTGAATAGGCCATTCCAATACGTTTATGCATCCAGGCCTTCTGTCCCAAACCCGATTCCCAAACATTATCGGAATAACCAGGATTGGGCTCCTCATAATTGTTTCCAAAATAATAAAGTACATAATAGTCACCGTTTTTAACGATCCGGGGATTGTGGGTTGTACAACCATCAAAATACTTTTTCCCACGGGCAGGCAATACCACCTCAACAAATTCGTAAGGCCCCTCGGGTGTATCAGCAATCGCACGCACGACTTCGGAATTGGTCACCCAATTACCAAAGCCATATTTTTTGCTCCAACGTGATGCAAACATATGATATCTACCATCTTCCCCCTTAATCACTGAAGGATCCCATATCCAATAATCTGCCATAGCGAATCCACCTCCTTTGGGAGCTGGGAGCAACTTATCGATAAATGCTTCTTCATACCGATTATCCACCGCAAATCCTTGCTGTGAAAGCAGTAGCATACTCGATGCTCCAATGACATTTTTCAGAAAGTCACGACGGGAAGATATTTTCATAAGATTGGTTTTTTGATTATGTAAAATGAATCTGACCATCAAGATAGAAAATAACTCCTTTGTTTTCAAACTCTTTATCTCCTATTTTTAAAAGACGATTTCTAAAAATAACCCCATTCAACATCGACCCTACATAACACTGGGTTTTGCTCGCCAATAAAGAATATCCAAGAGGATAGGGGAAACGGCTCACCAAATGGAAGAAAAAATATGAATAAACGCCGAAGTTGGACCAGTCTTGGTATATTTGTGCCCATGATTTACATCCATATCCCATTCTGCAAACAGGCTTGCCATTATTGTGATTTCCATTTCAGTACTTCACTGCAATACAAGACCGAAATGGTTAACGCCCTTTTGCGAGAAATCGAACTTAGGTCTCCTTATTTGGAAAACAGAAAAGTTGAATCCATCTATTTTGGTGGTGGGACACCCTCCCTCTTAGAGGCGGACGAAATCTCAAGGATCATTGATGCTGTTGCCAAACAATTTGACATAAGTGATCATGCTGAAATTACGTTGGAAGCTAATCCAGATGACCTCAATGCTGCAAAAGTAAATGCATTAAGATCAACTCCCGTGAATAGGTTCAGTATAGGGGTACAGTCTTTTTTTGAGGAAGATCTGAAATGGATGAATCGGGCACATACCAGACAGGAGGCATCCGCAGCAATCATGCGTGTACAGGATGCAGGATTTGAGAATATCACCTGTGATCTTATTTATGGCTACCCCTTGTTGACCGATGAAAAATGGCGCTACAATATGCAACAACTGATCGATTTTGCGATCCCCCATATTTCTTCCTATTCAATGACTGTGGAAGCTAAAACAGCACTAGATCATTTCATCAAGAAGGGCATGAGTCCGGCCATTGATTCAGATCAGGCGGCCGATCAGATGAACCTGCTGATCGAAACATTGAAAGGTGCGGGTTATGAACAATATGAAATTTCCAATTTTGCTAAAAATGGTTTATATGCACGTCATAATACAAACTATTGGAAAGGCAAACATTATCTAGGTATCGGCCCTTCAGCCCATTCATTCAATGGTCATTCCAGATCTTGGAATATCGCCAATAATGCCAAGTATATCGGTTCCATACAGACCAACCAGCTTCCCATGGAGATCGAGCATCTATCTGTTCGCGATCAGATTAACGAGTGTATTATGACCTCACTGCGCACCATGTGGGGGCTTGATCTGCAGCAGGTAGAAAAGAATTTTGATTCCTCCGTTAGAAGCAAAATAATGGAAGATGCCGCACCATTTCTCGAGCAGCAACAATTAATTTTAGACGACAATAAATTAAGATTAACAGATTCTGGTAAATTAATGGCAGACCATATCATGTCTGAATTATTTATTATTGAAAATTAACAACAAAACAGCCTAAAAAATTATCAAAACAACAATAGCAAGCGTATTTTTATTTCAATAATTACGAAAATTAAAATCAAATCACTTTTTTAGCGCTGTTTATACTATGTTTGCAACATAATCTATTATAAAAATATTATGTTACATAGTCCTTCTTTTGATGTAGAAATCAAAAGTTACAGAGAGCAGCAGAATGCATCTGTTGAACTGATTCAAATCATTAGTAATCTTTGGTATAACCAGGCCGTTGAGCTCGTTCTGTTCAGAGAGCAGCTTGTTGATGAAAAAGTAAGTGTGATCCTCAACCACCTCCGGGAAAGTACTATCCTTACCGGTAATATACTGACCATATTTGATCTATTGAATGTTGCCCGTGTATTGGAAAAATCAAACCTGGCTCCCGCCCGAATTGATATCGGTAAACTTGCAACAAAAGCCACCACCGACCAGATCAATGTAGAGGATTTGTCTTCTTTTATTTTCAGTGAATTAGAGGGAATCGCCAAATGGCAGGAATTAACACCCCGAGATGTTGTGCTCTATGGTTTCGGTCGTATTGGTCGCCTGCTGGCACGCGAACTCATTAATAAATCGGGGTCTGGCAAGCAACTTCGTCTACGGGCAATAGTCACCAGAGACCCCAATGATGCCAAATCATTGTTAAAAAGGGCTGCTCTCCTGAAAAGCGATTCTATACATGGGGAATTTGAGGGTGAAGTTTATACAGATCCTGAAAAAAATGCGCTAATTATTAATGGTATCACGGTCAACATCATCTCTGCTAAGCAACCTGAAGATATTGATTACACAGCATACGGCATCAATAACGCATTGGTTATTGATAATACAGGTGCCTTTCGTGATGAAAAAGAACTTGCACGCCATTTAGCCTCTAAAGGCGCTTCGCAAGTATTGTTAACAGCACCTGGCAAAGGTGTACCCAACATTGTTTACGGTGTAAACGAAAGTACAATAGATCTGGAGAAACACGCTATCTTTTCAGCCGCTTCCTGTACCACAAATGCTATTGCGCCAGTTTTGGCCGTCCTCGAAGAGAAAATAGGTATCCTGAAGGGCCATATAGAAACGATCCATTCCTATACAAATGATCAAAATCTGGTGGATAATATGCACAAAAAATCCAGAAGAGGTCGTGCTGCGGCCTTGAACATGGTCATTACGGAGACTGGGGCAGGAAGCGCTGTTTCAAAAGTACTCCCGACATTAACAGGCAAACTCACTTCCAACGCAATCCGCGTACCTGTCCCTAATGGGTCATTAGCAATATTAAATTTAGAATTGACCTCCGCCATATCTTTGGAACAAATAAACACACTCTTAAAAACGAGTGCATTGGAAGGCAATCTTGTCGAACAGATTAAATTTTCAAGCAATGATGAGCTTGTATCTACCGATATTATAGGCACAACAGCTGCTGCTGTCGTTGATGGACCAGCAACCATCGTTTCAGCTGATGGTAAAAATATTGTACTCTATGTGTGGTATGATAATGAGTATGGCTATTCCCATCAAGTTATGCGTTTATCGCGGCATATCGCAGGTGTCAGGAGATATACGTACTATTAAAATCCAATTTTCAATATAAAAATAGGGTATCCAAAATGATCGGATACCCTATTTTTCTTTACTTTCGTTCGTCTACGCTTAACGTCTTTTTTTTCAGCTATTCAATTCCAGACTAGTTTGCTTTTACCTTTGGAGTAGCTTTATTTATATTTTTATAAATTGGCATTCTTCAAATATTTCATGATAATGGGTGTTGCTCCCGCTTTTTGCTGTACATATTGGCGGGCGGATTTCGCTGCCTCTGCACGTTTTGATTGATCCTGTAATAGTTCAAAAGCATCCATAAGCCCCTTACTATCCGCAAATGAAAAGCCTCCCCCCTGTTCGATCAGATCTTTCGCTTCCTGAAATTTCTTAAAATTGGGGCCAAACAAGACAGGCATTCCATAGGTTGCCGCTTCCAGTGTATTATGTATCCCTACACCAAATCCGCCGCCGATATAGGCGACCTGACCATAACCATACAAAGAAGACAAAAGTCCAATATTGTCTATGATTAATACCTTTGCTTCCGTTAAAGTTGCCCTGTCATATTCCGTCATTTTTGAAAAACGAAGCGCCGCAGGCCACAGATTTAATATGCTGACAATATGTCCCTCATTGATCTCGTGTGGCGCTAAAATCAGCTTATATTCTTGAAACCGTTGGAGCAGTTCTTTCAATAATTTCTCATCCTCAGGCCAGGTACTTCCAGCCACCAAAACAGGAGCTGTTTCCACAAAATCCGCTATCAGCGGTATTTCTTTTCGAACCTTAGGCAGGTCAATCACACGATCAAAACGTGTATCGCCTGCTAATCCCGCATTTCTAATTCCATATTCTTTCAACAAACGCACGCTTTCCTCATTCTGAACAAAGAAATAAGTCACAAAGCCCAGAATTTTCAGAAAAAAAGCACCATAAGCCTGAAAGAAAATCTGTTCCGGTCTAAAAATTGCCGAAACAAGAAATAATGGAATAGACCTGCTGTGTAAGCCTTCAAAATAATAATACCAATATTCATATTTTGTAAAGACTGCAAATGAGGGGTTGATCAGGTCTAAAAACAGCCGTGCATTCTGAGCCGTGTCATAAGGTAAATAGAAAACATGATCCGCCAGATTGGTATTCTTTCTGATCTCATAGCCCGAAGGAGAATAAAATGTTACAATTATTTTATGGTCTAAATAATTATTTTTTACGGCCTCCAAAACAGGTCTTCCCTGCTCAAATTCGCCCAATGAAGCGAAGTGAAACCAGATATGTTTTTGGCTAGAGTCAACCGATTGTTTCATCCGCAAATACCAGTCTTTTCGCCCTGTTACCATAAGGCGTGCTTTGGCATAAAAAGGGGCCAAAATACGCAATAAGAGTCCATAAAGAAAGATTCCAATTGAATAAAGCAAACGCATGTTGTAAAAATAATGTTTATCTTAGTCAAAGATATCAAACCCATTTCATTAATAAGGAACCATTGAGTGGAAAATAAACATCGCAAACGGATTTTGATCACTGGAGCAGCAGGCTTCCTTGGTTCCCACCTTTGCGATCGCTTTATTGCCGAAGACTACGATGTTATCGGGATGGATAACCTGATCACTGGAGACCTACAGAATATCGCACATTTATTTAAGCTGGAAAATTTCGACTTTTATCATCACGATGTTTCGAAGTTTGTGCATATTCCAGGGGATTTGGATTATATCCTCCATTTCGCTTCTCCAGCCAGTCCAGTTGATTACCTCAAAATCCCTATTCAGACACTCAAAGTCGGCTCCTTAGGTACGCATAATCTCCTTGGCTTGGCTAGGGCAAAACAAGCCCGGATATTAGTAGCATCGACCTCAGAAGTCTATGGCGACCCTTTGGTCTCCCCACAGTCAGAAGATTATTGGGGTAATGTTAACCCTGTCGGCCCCAGAGGGGTGTATGATGAAGCCAAAAGATTTCAGGAAGCAATTACGATGGCCTACCATAATGCACATGGGCTTGACACGCGTATTGTAAGAATATTTAACACCTTTGGTTCCAGAATGCGTCTCAATGACGGACGTGCCATCCCAACGTTTATAGCACAAGCGATTAGAGGCGAAGACATTACCCTTTTTGGTGATGGTTCACAGACACGGTCGTTCTGTTATATCGATGATCAAATCGAAGGCATTTATAGGTTGTTGCATTCAGATTGCATACAGCCCATAAACATAGGCAACCCCGATGAAATATCACTATTGCAGTTGGCACGGGAGATCATAGAACTAACCGGAAGTTCAAGTAAGATCAGCCATAAGCCATTGCCCATAGACGACCCTAAACAACGTAAGCCGGATATTGGTCTGGCGAAGACACAGTTGAATTGGCATCCCAAAATAGATCGAAAATTAGGCTTAGAAAAAACAATAGATTTTTACAGAAAAGTTCCTTTGGAAACTTTATCACATAAAGACTTTACATACTATAATCAAAAATAATGAGCAAAAAAATATTAGTCACAGGCGGAACAGGCTATATTGGTTCTCACACAGTTGTCGAACTACATCAGGCAGGATATATTCCTGTAATCGTTGATGATCTTTCCAATTCAAATATCAAGATATTGGATCAAATAGAAAAAATCATCGGGATTAAACCCGAATTTCATCAATTCGATCTTTGTGATGCCAATAAGGTAATTGAATTTGTGAAAAATAACAGTGATATTTCAGGGATTATTCATTTTGCGGCATCTAAAGCTGTAGGTGAATCCGTTCAAAACCCTTTAAAATACTACCACAATAATTTCTTCTCCCTGATCAACATCTTGGAATCTTATCGGAATAAACCGATTAATTTTGTATTCTCTTCAAGCTGTACAGTTTACGGTGAACCGGACACTCTTCCTGTCACTGAAAGTGCTCCTGTAAAAAAAGCAACTTCACCTTACGGAAATACAAAACAGATCGCCGAGGAGATTCTTGAAGAAACAGCGACTGCATACGATAACTATAACATTATCGCCCTGCGTTACTTCAATCCAGTAGGTGCGCATGAGTCTGCATTGATAGGCGAATTGCCAAATGGTGTACCTCAAAATTTACTACCATTCATTACGCAGACTGCGATCGGTAAAAGAGAAAAACTAACCGTATTCGGAGACGATTATGATACGCCGGATGGTTCTTGTGTCCGTGATTACATTCATGTGGTCGATTTAGCAAAAGCCCACGTCGCTGCGATCAAATTATTGGAAAAAGGAAACCCTAACGGTAAATATGATGTATTCAATGTAGGAACCGGTAACGGCTATTCAGTACTTGAAGCCATCAAAGCATTTGAGAAAGCTTCTGGTCAAAAATTGAATTATGAAATTGGCCCGCGTCGGGATGGTGATATCATCAAGGTATACGGTGATGTGACCAAATCAGCAGATCAATTGCATTGGAAAGCCGCATTGGGAATCGATGAGATGATGGCCTCTGCATGGGCATGGGAAAAAAACCTGAAAGAAAATCCTTTGGATTAAATAGAAGCCCATTGAGCTCTACACTTAATATGACCGTCCAGGGAACTGAGACGGTCATATTTTTGATAGTAGTAAATTGGATTGTTTGCATCCTTTCTCTTCTTACAAAAACTACCTCTTGTTTGTGACGAAGCAAATCTGGGCAAAATCGGCTTATCTTTGTTAGCAAACCTACACAAAGAACCGCGTTAGGTGTTCTCTTCCGCACAGATCGAGAACCAATCCGTCTAAACCGAGAACACATGCGAGTGCCAAGAAAACCATTCAGATGCGCAAAAGAATATGTGCTGAGACAATTAAATCGCTTCGAGCGCGGAAGTGTTTGGATGGATGAGCAAAAGGTCCTATCCTATAGCGAGGTGAATTCATTGCCCGCCGACTGATTACTCTCGTCTAAGGAATAATACACTTCGGCACTGTACGAAGTTGCTTGGGCAGCCCTCGAGAACACTGCGGTCATCGAAAGAATATCATGAGCCTGGCATTGACACACTTCCGCAGTCAACACATACGCTTCACATGAGCAAGTGACTTAACCAATCAACCAATAGGATGTATTCAGTCCCCAAAAGATCAAAGACGAAGAGCAAGAAATTCGGTCAAAGCTCCAGGAGACCTATTGAGTGTTCAAAATAGCTACAGCGAGCGCTATGCATTCACTTGGGCAGAGCAAGAAATATCATCAGCACAGCATGAAACTTCATGAAAGGAGAACAGAAGCTCTTCGGCAGTGCTCACGAATTCTTCCTAAGCGCAAGCAAACATGGACAGCGACCATGTGTTTTCGATCTGGCTCCATTGGTTTTCGTCGGGGGCCATTTCTATTGATTTCCGTACCTAAAGACACTAATCTCCCCTTTATCAAGCATCTAGCTGATTTTTGGGTAATTCCAAATTCATGCTAAATAACAATTGCAAGTCTGGCAATTTTCCTTGCCATTTCTTGTAAATAACTTAGGGACAAGTTCGCCCCAAGCTCGCAGCCCTCCCGACTTGTAAAAAACATACAGACACAGTGTAAGTACTTAAAAAGGTGGACTCAACGTGGACTCACTGTACACTCAATCTGCTTACAGTCCAAAGTTGGTAATAACTTGGTCTTAATTTGGTCCCTAGTAAAGGGTAGGGATGACCGAAGATCACTATTAAACTTGTTCAAGACAATCTTCCTTTCTATCGATTTAGTTTTCTGTCTTTATTTTCTACAAATGAGGAGACTGTCTTTTAGAGACAACTTTCGAAATTAGCTTTGCAGACAGTATTTTACTGATTATATATTATAGTTTTAATACAACTTAACAGATAACTTATCACTAGCAGAAACTATCAAATCGTTTAAAATACAATTTATCAAATAGGCTGAATGACCAAATGAGGACATCCTATAATTTACTTTGTAGACGATATTGTCTAATAAAATTTTTTCATATCTTGTTGAATATTTTTGTATTTCACCCAATGCAGGTTCTTCATACCCAGATTTAAGAAGAATTTGAAGTGAAGACCGAACCTCTTCAATCAGCTTATTCAAGTTATCATCAGCGATAAAAAGACCTTTACCACTTCCTTTAACCTTATTTTTCATAAGATAGTTATTCAGCCATGAATATAAGTACATGGATACTTCTTCAGTTAAATGATATGTAAAGTTATTACATTCAATGGTTGAAATCTTTTTCATTTTTATATTCGTAAACTCTGTTAGGTAGTTAATAAACTTGTTCAAATGGAATAAAAAATGTCTCGGGTTCATAGTCGTCTTCAATCATAAGATACCCCTTTAAATAAAACAGATAAGCTATGGAATACTTTGCATTTACCAATGCAGAATAGTTAGGTTTGACTATCATTTTCTTTTGATTACCTATTCGATCCAAAAACTTGTCAGCTAAAAAATCAACAGATTTAGCACTATCTAAAAGAATCGTTGCATCCTGCTGATAAATACCTTCTTGCCCTACTATTTTCTTAATGGAATCTTCCTCTTGAGGTTTAGTGAGGATATCATAGAAAAACCTATTAAATTTGTCTCCTGTATCTACCTTCTCATTAAAAAAATTTCTAAACCACATGACTGGCCCTTTAAATAACTTTCCATTTGTAGTTTTTCCAAAAACTACAATTGTAGCTATTCGTTCAAAAAACATATCATTATCTTGACTCAACACATATTCCTGAATACTGATTTTTTTACCATACTTCTTCTCAATACTCTTAACTGCTTTTACACTAATATTCTCCTTTTTTTGTGATTCGAGGTTGGCATTTCCTTTTGTCTGTCCATTTTTACATGAAACAAGATTTAAGAAGAAACCCAAGGCCATTATAAATCTGATCATTTCACTTTGTTGTAAAATTTGTAGATTAAGTTTGGCGGATTCTTTAATAGATTTGGATCTACTTTTTCTTTCCCGTATGCGTCTCTTAATGGTAAGCTGTATATTTTACGAATAATATTTTCGTTGGAAATAGCTCTAATTTCTATAGGATTTCCTGCATTACCCTCATTTGAATAGTCCTTCATATTACCAATAGCATAATCGTACTTGTAACACATTTCATTGGTAAAAACTGTTAGCGATGTTTTCACTAAACAAGCTCCTTATCCGAAATATATTCCATCAATATACCGGCTTGGTCACCAAGTTTCTTTTTCAAACGTTGCATTGATTTTTTGATTGCATCAGGAGTAACGCCCAAAACATTAGCAACCTCTCTATTATTTAAACCCATTTTCATAAGCACAATCACCCTCAGGTTAGATTCAGTAATATCCGGAAATTTAGCTTGAATATCTTGCAACAAGTTCGGAAACTCCTTAGCAAGCAAAAGCTTAAATTCCTGCCATTTCTCATCCGTTATAAGATGGGACTGCAAAAGTGTTTTAAGTTCATCTCGGTCTTTGACACTTGTCTCCCCCATTGCATCAAGCATCGAAGAAAGAAGATCGATCTGTTCATTGTTACGCTTGAGATAGACCATATACTCCTCGAGCTGATTTTTGGAACTCATCAATTCCTTGTCCAATTCGGCTTTAGTATACTTTAGATTCAACAATTGGTATTCATATTCCCGCATACGCTTGCGTGAACGGTATCGAAATGCATTATAAATAAAAAAGGATAATACCACTACAAACAAGCTCAATATCACCCACAATCTCGTCTCAGCGCGCTTCTTTTTGATGAGTGCCTGAGCCAATGATAGTTTATCAGCATATTTTTGTTTGTCAGCCATAAATTTCAATTGCGACAAAACGGGGTCTCCGTCCAGAAATCGCAATGAATCCTGAAGTTGTTCAATACGCCGACGTGCGTTTAATTCTTGTTTCAAATCGCCATTTTGAATAGCAAGATTCAACTTATGCCCTTCCAGCTCCAGTATTGTTTTTTTGTCATCAGCTCCTTCCAATAGATATTCGGTCTCCTTGATCATTTGACGGACTTCCCGATTTGCTCCCATAGAAATACACAAACGAATCCGCATCATTAAAGCAAAAATGGTATTTTTATTATTACCCAGCGATTTCGAGATTTCCAGATCTTTATCTAAAAGTGACAATGCCTTCTGATAATCTTTCATTCCCTCATAGATCCGTGCCTGGTTGCCCAAGGTCTTGGCATAGCGAAGAGAATCCTTCTCAGAAAGCGCCAGATTTTGGGCAATCTCAAAATTTTTCATCGCCTGTGCCGTATCCCCACCACTTTTTAAAGTCAATAAGCCAAGGTTGTCCAAAATCTCGGCTTTAAGTTTTGGAGAGATGCCTTCTTGCTGCTGACCGAGTTCCAAATACTTAATTCCCGTTCTATAGTCGCCCAAAGTGCCGAAGAAATAACCAAGCCTTTTGTAAGTATGCGTAAGATCTAACACCAGATCCTTTGGTATTTCCTCTAAGCCCTTTTCACCCTCTAATAGTAGAGGAAGTGCCTCCGAAGCTTTTAGACATCTATACAGATAAAAACCATACATCACCTTTACCCAAGCTTTGACATTCTGATAATTATAATCCTTTTCCAGATCAAGGGCCTTTAGGTAGTATTTGTCACTAAAGCTATTTCTTTCACCTTCATTGTCGAAAGACTGATCCGCTAACAAACAGTAATAAATTGCGAGCAATGCATTGTCATTTTTCCGAATAGCCTGATTGAAATATGGGGTTAGGTATGTGCTCAAAGCCGAACTAGAAGTCTGATACTTCTGTGATTCCCGGATAATTGTTTCATAAAAATTCTTCTCCTCCGCCGAGGAATTGGAATCCATGATATCCATTCCAAAAACGGCGCGACCGGGAATTATTGTTATAAAAAGTAGTATAATAAAAAATCTCAGCATACCGGTAGAAGTCGAATTTCTCACTAAAAATAAAAAATAATTTTAATTAAATCAGTATACACTAAAATCACCATACAGATAAAGACAGAAATACACTGATCCGATAAAATAAATCATTAGGCGGATATTCCCAGACATCTTAAATATCACTAGAATGAGGTATCATGCCCATGAGAGCTAAAATCATAAATGCGATTTGGTGTAATCGCTTTAGTCAATACAACATCGTGTTCATTTCGATCCGCGATTCGTTTGATTGGATCAAAAAAAGATAATCCTACACGTTGGGTTTCTAACGGACAAAGTGCAAAAAAACGATCATAAAATCCTTTTCCATAACCTACTCGATGACCATCAACATCAAACACCAATAAAGGAACCAGAATAAAATCAATAACTGACGGGGACACTTCTACTCCTGAAACAGGCTCCGGAATTCCCCATTCATTTGTCTCAAAAACCGTCTGATGATCAAAAATATAATGCTGCATAGAATAGTCCGAAAAGTTTGAGCGGGATACGACCAAGATGATCTTCGGAAAAAATTCCCTCACATAATTTATGATCGGATAAGTGTCGGGTTCATGATATTTTTGAATAGGTAGAAAAACATGCAAATAGCTAACCTTTGTTAACGCTATTTTCTGAAATTGCGACAGTAATTCGTGATTAAGACTGTCCTCATCCACCTTGGAAAGTTGGCATCTTTTCATCTTAAATTCCTGTCTTAATTCCTTTTTAGATTTCATGCTTAAAGATATATTTTTTATTCCATCATTCTGATGAAAGGCATCCATTAAATGGATGATCTAATTCCCGATAATGAAACTGTAAATAGGCAGGAGCAAAAAAAAACGGCCTTGTAGCGAGCGCTATCAAGACCGAATAATCAACCTAAACCTAAATTCTTATATTACTTTACGCGTTCGATATAGTTACCTGTTTGCGTATCGACTCTGACTTTCTCTCCCTGATTAATGAATAAAGGCACCATAATCTCTACTCCTGTTTCTACAGTAGCTTTTTTCAAAGCGTTTGTAGACGTATCTCCCTTCACTGCTGGCTCCGTATATGTAATTTCCAATTCAACACTTTTAGGTGCTTCTGCCATAATAGGCTCATCACTTTCAAAAGCAATAATGACAGTCATTCCTTCTTTCAGGAAACGCGCTGAATCACCAAATAAAAACTTAGGAATATTGAATTGTTCGTATGTATTATTGTCCATCACAACGAAAAATTCGCCATCCTCGTATAGGTATTGGTAATCACTCGTTTCAACACGTGCAATCTCCACACTCTCATCAACTCTAAAACGATATTCAACTAATTTCCCAGTCTTCACGTTACGCATTCTTGCTTGATAAAAAGCGCGCAAATTACCTGGTGTACGGTGTATATATTCTTCTACAGAGACTAACTCTCCATTAAATCTTAAAATATTTCCTGATTTTACCTCTGATGCCTTAGCCATTCTTTGAATTGAACTTTAAACGGTTATCTCATTATTGAGTCGTCAAAAATACAAAAACTAATTGTTTTATTAAAATTTCATTCGTTACTTTTTGAAGTCGACAATAGAAATTGTTTCGTCACAAAATTCGTATTCTTTTTTTTGATTTGAACAGATAATAAACAATCTAAAATCGAGCTTGGTACGCGCTATTAAATTCAAATACCATTCCTCTCCGGCACTATCTAGATTACTTGTTGGCTCGTCCAACAATACTAAATTTGAATTAGAGCAGCATGCCAATACCAGTTTAACCCGTTGGCGCATACCTGATGAAAAATGCTTTATTTCTTTGTCGAGAGCACTTTCCAGCCCCAACAAATTTAATACACGCTCTTTATCGAATCCCTGAAGATAATTTTTAAATTGAAAATGAAAATCGAACAGCTCACGCAAGGTAAACTCTTCGATCAATTCTATATATGGTGCAGCAATAGACAGATGTTGGTAAACCTGATCGATACCAATGATGCTCTCTCCATTCGTATAAACCAATTCACCTTCAGAAGATGACAGGCTGCCAGAAAGAACCTTCAACAAGGTGGATTTTCCAGAACCATTCTGTCCGAGGACAGCATAGCTCTTTCCGGATTCAAAACGATAGTTAATATGTCTGAAAATCCATTCACTGTTATATCTTCGACCAATATCCTTTAATGTTATTTCCAAAGCTATAAAAATCGGTAATACTATTACATCGCTCTATTGTTGAATCCCTTCATGATCCCTCTTCCGGAATTCCGAATGAAATCCAAAATTTCATCACGGATCTCTGTTGCCTGATATTCAGCTTCAATAATTTCTATTGCTTTGGCTAGATTTCGGTTCTGAACAAATAGAATACGGTAAAGATTTTGAATTTCAGCTATCTGCTCTTCCGAAAACCCTCTTCTCCGCAATCCTACAGAGTTAATTCCGGCATATGAAATCGGCTCACGGGCTGCTTTCACAAACGGTGGAATATCTTTACGCACCAAAGAACCTCCTGTGACGAATGCATGCGAACCAATTTTCACAAATTGATGTACTGCAACCATTCCTGCTAAAACAACATAATCCCCCACTGTGATATGTCCTGCAAGGGTACTATTATTCGAAAAAACACAATTATCACCCACTTCACAATCATGTGCGACGTGGCTGTAGGCTTGAATCAAACAGTTTTTACCGATGACAGTTTTATAACGGTCCTTCGTTCCTCTATTGATTGTTACACATTCACGAATCGTCGTATTATCTCCAATTTCTGCTGTTGTAATCTCGCCATCAAATTTTAAGTCTTGAGGTTCACCAGAAATCACGGCACCGGGATATATCTTACAGTTCTTTCCAATTCGAGCTCCATCCATAATGGTCACATTTGATCCAATCCAAGTACCTTCTCCAATGACAACGTCTTTGTAAATGGTTACAAATGGTTCAATGACCACATTTTTAGCAATCTTTGCTTCTGGATGAATATAAGCTAATGGCTGTATCATCTATACTTCTTTAGTTGTTATTTACTCTTACGATCTGTGCCATAAGTTCTGCCTCGCAGACTATTTTTTCTCCCACCATGGCCACACCTTTCATTTTCGCAATACCTCTCCGGATTGGTTCCATGAGATCACATCTAAAAATAACACAGTCCCCAGGGGTTACTTGTGCTTTAAAACGTGCATTCTCAATTTTGAGAAATAATGTTAGCCAGTTTTCAGGATCTGGAACAGTCTTAAGTACCAAGATACCTCCAGTCTGAGCCATTGCTTCAACTTGCAATACACCGGGGAATAATGGAGCTCCGGGAAAATGTCCCATAAATAAGTCTTCATTCATGGTTACATTCTTTAAGCCTACAACATGTGTCTCGGTTAATTCTAAAATCTTATCGACCATAAGCATTGGCTGACGATGCGGAAGGATTTTCATAATCTCCACAGTATCATACAACGCTGGCATATTTGGATCGTAAACTTTTATTTTTTTACGTGTTTTATCTTTCTTGATCTGCTCTTTGATTTTCTTTGCAAAGGCGACATTTGCAGCATGTCCCGGACGAGCAGCCATAATATGGCCTTTCAGAGGTCGACCTACAAGTGCCAAATCACCAACCATATCCAACAGTTTATGTCGGGCAGGCTCATTCTGATGACGCAACTGAATATTATTCAGAATACCTTCTTTTGCAACGGCGACTGTATCGTTATGAAAAAGGTGAGCAAGTTTCTGTAATTCCTCAGGAGAAGTTTCTTTATCAACAATAACAATTGCATTGCTTAGATCCCCTCCTTTAATGAGTCCGTGGTCGACTAACATCTCCAATTCGTGTAGAAAACAAAACGTACGTGAAGAAGCTATTTCTGCTTTAAAATCTTCTATAGAAGTAATCGCAGCATGTTGACTACCCAAAACAGGTGAATTGAAATCAATCATACAGGTCAAACGATAATCATCCATAGGCATTCCTAGGATCTCAACTTTACGTTCTGGCTCTGCATAATGAATATTACTGGAGATCTCATAATAATCTCTGTCCGCATCTTGTTCTTCAAACCCCGCTTCTTCTAACAATTTCACAAAAATTGCTGAACTCCCATCCAATATTGGAATTTCAGGACCATCAATATCAATCAGGACATTGTCGATTTGCAGACCAATTAATGATGCCATTAAATGTTCGATTGTACTGACACTTGCTCCATTTTGAGAAATAGTGGTTCCTCTGGAAGTGTCTGTAACATTATCTGCATCAACCAAAACCTCAGGTTGACCTTCTAAATCTACACGTCTGAACTTAAACCAGTGATTTTCCGGAGCTGGTTTGATCGTCATCGATACAATTTTTCCTGTATGAAGACCTACCCCCGAAATTTCAACCTCGTTTTTGATGGTTCTCTGTTTCACATTCATTTCTAATAACATATTTTTAAATCAAAACTTCTTTTGACAAAACCATCATGAGATTATAATATTTATATCGAAATAGCAGCAAGCTAGACTGCTCATGATCGCTTCATTACAATTAAATAACAGTTTATTTCAATGAAAAAAGATTATTTTAACTTTGATTCTATTAATTTTTCTAGCTCTTGGATGCGTTTCTCTAACTCTGGAAGGCGCGCAAATATCACATTTGAGCGTAACTGAGGCTGATATGGCATCACAGGTGTGCCGCCCCATTTTTTTCCTTCGTCTTTAATTGACCGATTAACGCCCGATTGAGCTTGTATTTGGGAGCCTTTGGCCACGACAATATGTCCTACGACACCAACTTGTCCTCCTAACACCACTCGCTCTCCAATTTTTGAGCTTCCAGAAATACCTGTCTGCGCAGCAATTACTGTATTTTTACCAATATCAACGTTATGTGCAATTTGAATCAGATTATCCAATTTGACACCGTCACGCACAATAGTCGCACCCATGGTAGCTCTATCGATCACAGTATTCGCGCCAATCTCAACATTGTCCTCTATTTGAACATAACCTATTTGTGGGACCTTCTTATAAGAACCGTCTTCCTGAGGGGCAAAACCAAAACCATCAGAGCCAATAACGACACCGGAATGAACAACAACGTTCTTACCTACCTTGCAATCATGGTAGATCTTTACTCCTGGATAAAGGGTCGTATTATCATCAATCGTAACTTTATCCCCTATAAAAACCTGTGGATAAATCTTCACATTATCGCCAATCGTAACCCCCTTACCAATATACGCAAACGCTCCAATATACCCCCCTGCTCCTATTGTTGCCTCAGGGTGTATAAAACAAGGTTCTTCACGTCCACTTTTGTCAAGACGAAACTCATTATACATATTCAATATGGTAGAGAAAGCAGCATAGGCATTCTTAACACGAATAATCGTCAGTGTGGGTTTGGTCTCTTGCATCAATTGCAAATCTTCATTCACAATGACAATTGATGCATCAGTAGTATAAATAAAATGCTCATATTTTGGATTTGACAAAAAAGAAAGATCGCCTTTTTTACCTTCCTCAATTTTGGCAAGGTTACCTACAGTAACTTCAGGATTCCCTTCAATCCTTCCTTCTAATAATGTCCCTATTTGTTGAGCAGTAAATTGCATGGTACAAATCTATGTTTTTTTATTAAAAAATAACTATCCGATGGAAGGAATTGCAATATATCCTACCTCTTTCGGATAACATAATGCGTATTTGGACACATTTTTTGACAATGCTTCTAAATTTCCAAGATCCGATGCTTCAGTAATATCAATAAGCTCTCCCGATTTCAATAATATCTTGATTTGATCATTGGAAGGGTTATATGCGCGATTATGAATTTCCTGTGTAAACACATAATAATGAAGATCCTCTTCCTTTACACCCAAGCACTCCTGCACTTTGGTTTTTACCAGCTCGATATAATCTGGAGAAAAGGGTTTATTGCTCATCACTGAACGATACAGGTCTCTTTTCATTATTCGCTGACACATTTTACTCAAAATCTTGTCCTCATGCAGCTCCCATGTTTTTATCGCTGACATAATATCTGTATCATCTAAACGAGTAAACCAGTCCAAATGCAACGGGTCTGCCATAAAATTTGTTAGGTCAATCTCCTGACTCAAAAACCAATGGAATGCTGGGGTAGAAAAGAGTGTTACTCCAGATGCTGTCAAATATTTTGCTCTTTGTAAAATTTTAATCAATAATTGCTCTGCCCCTATAACTGTTTTATGTAAATACACTTGCCAATACATCAGTCTCCGTGCAATAATAAATTTTTCCACAGAATAAAGTCCTTTGTATTCAACTACAATCTCGTCATTCACTACATTCAACATCTTAATAATGCGGTCAAATGAAATTACACCTTCAGAAACGCCAGTAAAAAAGCTGTCTCTATTCAGATAATCCATCCGGTCTACATCCAATTGGCTGGAGACAAGCTGATGGAGAAATTTTCGAGTGTATTTATTATTAAAGATATCAATCGCGATACTTAATCTCCCACCCAAATCCTGGTTTATCCGATCCATCAACAAAGAGGAAAGCAATTCATGTGAAACGCCTGCAATCAAACTATGTTCCAATGAATGGGAAAAGGGACCGTGACCGATATCGTGTAGCAAAATCGCGGCTAAGACAGCTTCTTCTTCCTTTTCAGAGATCTCTACCCCTTTACTTCGAAGCGTCTCCAATGCCATCGACATCAGATGCATCGCTCCTATCGCGTGCTGAAATCGTGTATGTAACGCCCCTGGATAGACCAGATGAGTCATACTCACCTGTTTAACATAACGAAGTCGCTGAAAATAGGGATGTTGTACAAGGTCAAAGACCAACCCCGTAGGAATGGCAACAAACCCGTATACAGGATCATTGATGATTTTATTTTTGTTCAATGCGGCGATAAATTAATGCTACTTTTCAACATATTAAATAGAAAACCCGCTTGTGTAAAACACAAACTTATGGTTATCACTAATATAAACTTAAAACAAAGATAGTTAGTTCATCGTTAAGAAATGTTAAAAATAAATCTAAAGCACGATATTTGCTTATGTTAGCACGATATTGAAATCCATTCAATGAACGAGGTATTTTCTTTTGTTACAATTTGAGTAACATATCAACCTCTCTTATAGTAGACATATATAACAAGATGCAAAAAACACATATTCTCTGGGCTGATGACGAAATTGACTTTCTAAAACCTCATATTTTGTTTTTAGAAAGTAAGGGGTATAAAGTTGACACAGTCAACAATGGAAATGATGCGGTTGAAGCCTTTAAAAATGGTTTTTTTCACTTAATATTTCTGGATGAAAACATGCCGGGGCTAACTGGGCTCGAAACACTTGCGATCATCAAGTCCATTAATCCTACAGTTCCTATCGTGCTCGTCACCAAAAATGAAGAGGAACATGTCATGGAAGATGCCATCGGATCTAAAATAGATGATTATTTAATCAAACCTGTAAATCCCAAGCAGATTTTGATGACGATAAAAAAACTCACTGAAAATAAACGTATTGTCAATGAGAAAACTTCTATGGCCTATCAGCAAGATTTCCGCAATTTAGGTATGATCTTAAATGACGATCTGGATTTCAATCAGTGGTCAGAAGTATATAAAAAACTTGTTTACTGGGAATTATCACTTGAAAAGCTTGATGACAACAACATGCATGAAATCCTGACCATGCAAAAGTCGGAAGCAAACATGCGATTTTCAAAGTTTGTAGAAAACAACTATATCAATTGGATCAATCGCCCGGAAAATTCACCTATTTTATCCCATCAGTTGTTTAAAAAGAAAGTATTTCCAGTACTTGAAGATGAAATCTCTACCTTTTTCGTCCTGATAGATAATTTGCGTTTTGATCAATGGAAAATCATCAACGAGGTGATTACAGATTATTTTAGACTGGAAGAGGAGATCAACTATTTCAGCATCCTTCCAACTGCAACCCAATATGCAAGAAATGCAATTTTCAGCGGCTTAACACCATTAGAAATGGAAAAACGGTTTCCAAAGTTATGGCAAAATGACGAGGATGAGGGTGGTAAGAACTTATATGAAGACAAATTTCTGGAGGATCAGGTCAAAAGGTTATATCGTAAACCGATAAAACATTCTTACACCAAAGTTTTAACACTTGAACAAGGTAAGGACGTTTTAGATAATTTAGGGAACTTGATGCATAATCAGCTCAATGTCCTGGTCTACAACTTCGTTGATATGTTATCCCATGCACGGACGGACAGCTCCATGATCCGTGAACTGGCGAATGATGAAGCGGCATACCGTTCGCTTACCTTATCCTGGTTTGAACACTCACCTCTTTTAGAGACCCTTAAATGGCTTTCACAGAAAAAAGTACGTGTTATTATCACAACGGACCATGGGACGATTCGGGTAAAAAAACCGAGCAAAATCGTTGGAGATAGAAATACAAATACAAACCTCCGCTATAAACAAGGGAAAAATCTAAACTACATTGAAAAAGATGTATTTACGATAAAAAATCCCCATGATGCACAGTTGCCCAAGCTTCATGTTAGCTCAACTTATGTATTCGCCAAAGAGGATTCCTACTTTGTTTATCCAAACAATTACAATCAATTTGTTAATTACTTTAACGGAACATTCCAACATGGAGGAATATCATTGGAAGAAATGATCATCCCCTTTGCGACATACTTGCCGAAATAGTAATTTTGCAACATGGAAATTATCGTAAATACAACGGCAGATCTTTCTGTTGCAGCCCAAACTCTTTTGAACAGGTTTCCAAAGGATCGAATTTTTCTGTTATATGGCCCAATGGGAGCAGGAAAAACCACCTTTATAAAATATTTGTGTGAACAATTAGGTGTAAAAGATAGCACGTCGAGTCCTACCTTCTCGATTGTTAATGAATATGATTCCGATAGCGGGCCAATCTATCATTTTGATTTTTATCGGATTAAAGATGAACAGGAGGCATTTGACTTTGGTTATGAAGAATATTTCGATTCGGGAGCATATTGCTTTATGGAGTGGCCTGAAAAAATACCAAATTTGTTGCCCGAAGAAGCGAAAGAAATACATATCAGCATCATAGACGCTGCTACCCGAAAAATATCTATCCGTTAATCTATCTTTTATCATATTCCATTATGGCTCATTCATCGTCTTGTCAATATATTCCTTCAGATATCCAGGTACCGGGGTTAGCAGCTATTCACGCTGAACATTTAAGTTTCTCCTTCCATGAAAACAATGTACAGTTTGCTGTTGAAAATGCTTCTTTTGATATTGAAGGCGGAAAAATAACGGCTATCATCGGTGAGTCCGGAAGTGGAAAAAGTACGCTTCTTAAATTAATCTATGGCTTGTTAGAACCTACGGACGGAGTCGTGCGGTATAAAGGCTGGCAAGTTCCCACACGCAAAGACAAGCTAATACCCGGACATGATGCCATGAAACTCGTTTCGCAAGGATTCGACGATTTAAATACCTATGCGAATGTATGGGATAACGTTGCTTCACAGCTACCCAATACGGATATCAAACGCAAGCAGGATAAAACCGCAGAGATTTTACAACGCTTACGCATAGATCATTTGGCAAAAAAACGAGTTGCCGATATCAGTGGCGGAGAAAAACAGCGTGTTGCGATCTGCCGCGCATTGATCAATGAACCTGAGGTATTATTGATGGATGAACCATTTAACCAAGTGGACGCATCTTTTCGCGACACCTTGCAACAGGACATCAAGGATATTGTGAAGGAAACGGGTCTTACGATAATTTTGGTTTCGCATGACCCCACGGAGGTGCTTGCGCTGGCAGACAACCTTATTGTCATGAAATCAGGAAAAATATTAGATCAAAATAATCCACACCTATTATATAGCCAGCCATCACACCCTTATACAGCACAATTGTTGGCAAAAAGTAATATCCTAAATCCCCAACAAGCACAAAATTTAGGTATAGCAAGTGAAAAGCCCATTGCAATTCATCAAGAATGGATTTCTATTATGCTCGCCGAAGAATCACCTTTCTTTGTAAAAGACACTAAATTTAGAGGCTTTTATTATGAAATCGTTGTTTCAAACAATGTGGTTGACCTACATTGCACAACCATTTCACAGCTAATCCCTCAGAAAAACCAAGCGGTTGATCTAACAATTTCCCACTGGATTCCTTTCGATTAATTCAACGTGGAAATCCAGGATAGAAATGCATCAAACCATTTTTTTTCAGAAGTTTTGTTGATCAATCCAAAGCCGTGGCCGCCTTGTTCAAACACATAGAGCGTATTGCGGACATGCACCTTATCCAATGCTGCCATCATTCGGTAGCTGTTTTCAATCGGAACAGATTTGTCATCTTTGGCATGCACAAAAAAAACAGGACAGACCTCAGGAGAAACCTGTAAATCTGAAGAGAATAATTGAACAAGTTCTTCGGATGGATTTTCTCCAATCAGATTGATTTTCGAACCTTTATGCGTCACATCATTCTGCATAGAAATAACTGGATATATTAGTCCTGCAAAGTCCGGCCGCAGTGACACATGTGAAGGGTTGGGGATATATTCTTTCTTAAATTTGGTCACTAAGGTTGATGCCAAATGCCCTCCCGCCGAAAAACCTATAACGCCAACTTTTTTGAATTGTGGATTGGAAGTGCGAATCAATTGTACTGCCTGTTGAGCATCCTGAAGCGGCCCAATACTCTTATCCCGCATGATATTGGGTGAGGGTAATCTGTATTGTAATACATAAGCCGAATATCCATTTCTTACGAGTTCCTGAGCGACTGCATGCCCTTCATGATCCATTGCGATATGCGCGTATCCACCTCCAGGGATCACAAGTACGGCTATATTTTTGGCCGCACCTTCAGCTGGAGTATAAACAAATAATTTGGGTATGTTTTTTTCCAAAAGAACCTGATCTTTATCCGTTGCATTCGGAATAGTATCTGGGTAAAGATTTATAACTTCCTGAGCCTTTGCAAGCGAAACCAAAGAACATAAGATCATAAGAATTTTTTTCATCTCTATTATCTATATTATATAATATGTGGTGTCCCCTAAAGTGAAGAAACTACCAATAAATCCAAATCTTTTGCCGTCATATTAAATCGGGAAGCCATATCGGCATTGGTTAGGTTGCCTTGGTACAGATAGATTGAACTTCTTATCCCTGGGCTTTTCCAAATTGCATTTTTCAATCCGCCCAACTCGGCGAAGTCCAACAGGATGGACGTGAAAATATTACTCATTGCATAGGTTGCTGTACGAGCGACCCGAGAAGCGATATTAGGAACACAATAGTGAATGACATCAAATTTCCGAAAAACAGGTTTATCATGTGAGGTTACTTCCGATGTCTCAAAATTTCCACCTTGATCGATACTGACATCTATCACAACCGAGTTAGGTTTCATCTTTGAAACCGTTTCTTCGGAAATCACACAAGCAGAACGGCCATTGCGCGCCCGCAGTGCGCCAATAACGACATCTGAACTTATTACTGCTTTATTAAGAATAATTGGTTGAATAACCGAAGTAAATACTAGACTACCAAGATTGTTTTGCAAACGGCGGAGTTTATAAATTGAATTGTCAAAAACCTTTACTTGTGCGCCAAGCGCCAAGGCGGTTCGTGCAGCTTGCTCGCCAACTGTTCCTGCACCTATAATGACAACCTCTGTAGAAGCTACTCCTGTAACACCTCCTAGCATGAGTCCCTTTCCACCGAAAGCATTACTTAAATACTCCCCAGCGATCAAAGTCGCTGTCGCCCCGACAATTTCGCTCATTGCCCGCACCACAGCTAAACACCCTCCTTCATCCCGCAGATATTCATAGGAAATTGCGGTAATCTTCTTATGCATCAACGCCTTTAGCACCTCAATATTCATTAAGGAAGGCTGTTGGGAAGACAGGAGTACTTGTCTTTCTTTCATCAATTTAACCTCAGAGACGGTAGGACTACCAACTTTAATGATCAAATCTGCTTGATATATTTCTTCTCTGGATGACACGATCCGAGCTCCTTGTTCACTATAATGGTGATCCAAAAAATTCGCTCCGGTTCCGGCTCCAGTCTCAATCAATACCTCATGTCCGTTTTCGACAAGTAATGCTACCGCCAAAGGTGTCAGACATATACGCTTTTCCTGAAGTGAGGTCTCCTTTGGGATCCCAATAAAAAGACTTTTCCCATTCTTTTTCTTCTCAAAAAGCATTTCTTTCGGAGAAATCATGGCCTGACTCGCAAGCTTCCCTAACTCATTCATTTTATTAAATTGACTTTAGTTAAAATTACAATAAATAATCAATGTAATCAAACGAAGATAAAATTGACAAGCTGCTCAGCTCCTTAGTTGGTGAGCTACAGACAAGATAGCGTTCCTATCAACGTTCTGTAGTTATTAAATAGGGTAAAAGATTAATCCATACAAAGGCCATGGGAATGAAACAAAATTATCTACATTTGTCTAAATTAATCAGATTTATTACCATGCTAAGTAAAATCAGTATAGTACCCAGATGGATCATTTTTTTATTGGATATTTTCAGTGTTTCCATCGCCTATCTCCTTGCAAACGTCATTTATTACGATTTTAACTTCGATTTTCTCCTTGACATAGATTTTAGCATAAGATATATTCTATTTATAAGTGTCTGCTCCCTATCATTTTACTTATTCAAGATGTATACTGGGATCATTCGTTACACAAGCGCGATTGACTCCATCCGGATATTATCCACCATAGTATTTAGCGTGTTCATGCTTCTAATCATCAAACTGATTATTCAAGCAAATGAAATTGAACGGAATATTCCCACAGCGTTGATCATCTTCTTTGCGCTCTTCTCATTTTTAATTTTAACGGTATATCGAACTATTATTAAAATTTTCTTTCTCTATACAAAGAAAGTCAATGGCACCAGAAAGAAAACCTTGATTTATGGCGCCGGTGATCTCGGTATCGCCGTAAAAAGAACATTAGATCATGATGTACGATCGAAAAATGCGATTATTGGCTTTTTGGATGATAATGATCAAAAGATCAACAAAGTAATTGATGGAACGAAAATCTATTCATCTAAGAAGTTCAATCATCTGATCAATACCTTGAATGTTGAAGAGGTCATTATTGCCTCACACAATATTCCTTCAGAGCGCAAAAACGAAATTACGGATATAGCTTTAGAGCGAAATGTAAGTATCTTAACACTTCCACCTGTCAAAAAAATTATGAATGGGGATCTTAACCCCAATCAGATTCAAAAAATAAAAATTGAAGATCTATTAGAGCGGGATCCAATCAAAATCAATGATGATCATATCCTAAACCAAACCAAAGGTAAAAGAATCCTTGTTACTGGTGCCGCTGGATCAATAGGGAGTGAAATCGCCTCACAATTGGGTAAATATGAACCCCAAATGATTATTCTCTGTGATCAGGCGGAATCCCCATTGCACAATTTACAACTGGATTTACAGGACGAATTTCCAAATCAGGTATACCATACTTATATAGCAGATATCAGAAGTACAAAAAGAATGCGTTTACTCTTTGAAACATTCAAACCACATTATGTATATCATGCTGCAGCTTATAAACACGTTCCTATGATGGAAAACCATCCGCTTGAAGCAGTACAAACCAATGTTATGGGTACCAAAAACCTAGCTGATCTGGCGGTGGAATTTCTGGTCGAAAAATTCGTTTTCGTTTCTACAGACAAGGCTGTTAATCCAACAAATATTATGGGGGCAACAAAACGTATTGCCGAAATATATGTACAAGCCCTAAACAATCATCTGGAAAGTTTATCGAATAGAGAGGTCAATACCAAATTTATTACTACGCGATTTGGCAATGTTCTTGGCTCAAATGGCTCTGTTATTCCTAGATTTAGAGATCAGATCCAAAAAGGAGGCCCTGTTACAGTAACTCATCCCGAGATTACACGTTATTTTATGACTATCCCCGAAGCCTGCCGGCTTGTTCTAGAAGCTGGTGCTATGGGTCAAGGCGGAGAAATATTCGTCTTTGACATGGGGAAATCCGTGAAGATCGTTGAGCTGGCCAAGAAGATGATACGTCTTTCCGGATTCAAACCAAATGAAGATATCGAAATAAAATTCACCGGTCTAAGACCGGGTGAAAAATTATATGAAGAACTCTTAAACGATCTGGAAAATACCCTTCCGACGCATCATGAGAAAATTATGATCGCCAAGGTCCGCGAAAATAATTATAACATTGTAAGTCTGAAACTAGCGGAATTAAAACTGCGATTAGCGACTCAAAATAAAAATGAGGTCGTCTATCAAATGAAGCTCATTGTTCCAGAATTTAAAAGTAAAAATTCGATCTATGAACAACTGGATAAAGAAATCGAATTATCAAATGAGTCCGAAAACAAAAGTTAATTCACTTTAAAATTTGTAAAACACTTGCAAATTTGCTCGAAAAGTGTATTTTTGCAACCATATTTTACTGATTAGTAATGTCTAAAAATACAAATAATACAAATCAAGGTTTGAAACCTTCAAAAGGATCTTTTTTTCAGGATAACCAAAAAAGCGTTGCGTTTATTTTAGGTGGTATCGTTGTATTGATTTTGCTGTACTTTGGATACGAAAAACTTTATTTGCAACCAAGAGCAGAGGAAGCATCGAATCGCATGTATAAAGCCGAGCAGCTTGTTACAATTGATTCTTTACAGAATAAAGCGATTTCAGGAGATGGCGCATTCCTTGGTTTCAAGCAAATTGCAGACGAATATTCAAACACAAAATCTGCAAATATTGCAAATGCATATTTAGGAGGTCTCTACTTACGTCAAGGTAAATTTGATGATGCTGTAAAAGCATTGGAAAAATATTCCCCTACAGGAAGTCAAATCTTAGACCCTCTAGTTATTGGTTTGACAGGGGATGCTTATTCAGAGTTAAAAGACTATAAAAAAGCGGCTGATTATTACAAACAAGCTTCTGAAAAATCGAGCAACTCATACACAACTCCATTATTCCTAAAAAAGTTAGGTCTTGTTTATGAGGCACAAAATGACTACAAAAGTGCTGAAACAGCTTACAAAAAAATCAAAACAGATTTTCCAGAAAGCCAAGAAGCTTCTACTATCGATGGTCTATTGGGTAGAGTACAAGCACATTTATAAGAAATCATAAATACACAAAAAAAGAGGCTATTTGATAGCCTCTTTTTTTGTGACCATCTAAAATCACTATCTTTGCATCTATTATGGCAAGTAGCATTAAAAATCTATCAGACTTTTCGCATATCCAAGTTGCGGATGCGAGTCCATTCAAATTTGCAATTGTAGTTGCACAGTGGAATGCAGAAATTACTGGTGCACTATTGAACGGTGCTATCTCAGGTTTGGAAAAACATGGTGCAAAAGAAGGCAATATCGAAGTTATCGAGGTTCCAGGAAGCTTCGAGCTGACCTCCGGAGCAGATCTGGCATTGAGAAATCAAAGCTTTGATGCTGTTATCTGTCTAGGCTGTGTAATCCAGGGAGAAACCCGCCATTTCGATTTTATTTGTCATGCGGTAGCCAATGGTGTTTCAAACGTAGGACTGAAGTATAACAAACCGGTTATTTTTGGAGTACTGACGACAGACAACCTTCAACAAGCTTTGGACCGCGCTGGTGGTAAACATGGCAATAAGGGTGAAGAAGCTGCTATTACAGCAATACAAATGGCTGCCATTGCTAAAAGATTCTAGTTTGGTATCAATTTTGTCTATTATTTAATCATGAAAAAGTATTCTGGGCCAAAACATAGAAACGCACAAGTACTTTAATTTTAAATAAATCGATTAATAAAGTATGATAATATCTTATTAATCGATTTTTATTTTTTAGATATGATTATGAAAACATTATCGAACATACTCTTCGTATTTATGCTATCATTTCTTTCTGTCGGGCATTTATCTGCTCAAGACGATAGCCTGAATAAGCAAATCTGGCGCAGTATTGGTGGCCAAGGTAAATGGGATTCCCTACAGTATCTCGCTTTTTCTGCAAAGGGTAATACCGTATCGGAAGAGTTGTCCAATGAAGAACGTAAGTTCCTCTTTAACCGTACAACAGGAGAATGTAGATTCGATGGATTTAGCGGATCTGATCAGGTAACCTATTTATTCAATTTTAAAGGAAGCAGCACAGATAAGCTTTTTATTGCGGGCAATGTATCTACGGACGGCCAAGAAATAAAGAAATCCATAAAAAATCAACTTTTTGCGGATCTAAATCTGCTCTTGTTACCCACGCTGATAGAACAAAGAAGTGTGCAGTTTAAAAATCAGGAGGAACGATTTATTGGTGGGCAAAAATTAACAGTTGCAAGTATTACCTCTTCAGGTCCGGTTCTCGGCTCTAAGCTAGACGGTTTAATCTATATCGATCAAAATACGGGTGAGATTACGCGTTATGAATACACTGATAAAACAGAAAAAATCAGTTATGAGGTAAGCAAATACAAAGAAATAGGTGATGGAATACGCCTACCTAGTTTATTTAGCGCTGCAAGCAACGACAAGAGAACCTGTGTATTCTCTTCGATCTCTTCATTTGTACAAGTCGAGCAAAAGAAATTTAAAGAATTATAGCTATTATGATTAATTGGATAGAATTAAATACAGAAGAACAATTACAGGAACTTTATCAATCCGATAAGGTGTCCGCCATATTCAAACACAGCACAACCTGTGGTATCAGTAACATGGCAAAACGCAGTTTGGAACGGATGTCAACTACTGTTGATCAGGACTATTCTATTTATCTGTTAGACCTGTTGCGTTATCGGGCACTTTCCAATGAAATTGCACAACGATGGAATATTGAACATCAATCGCCACAGATACTGATTGTCGAAGGCAAAAACAGCCTTTACGATGCTTCACATGGGGATATTCAATTTGACGAAATTGAAAAATACCTGTAATTACTTGATTTTAAATGTTTTACCTTCATCATAGGCACTCAGGGTAAGATTATCCCAAGTGATCATTCCATTGGATTTTTTCTTTAATCCACGTGGATTTCTGGCAACGATGACTTGGGATTCCCCAACCACTTTTACGGTATTCTGTCGAACGATGATAGCAGTTCCCTCATCAATCCCGATACAGGTCTTGTCAGGGAACTCCGCTAAGGCAGTAAAAAGTCGATTATATCGACTTCTCTTTACAAAATGCTGATCTATAATCGCAGATTTTATAAGCCCCAGACCTTTGGCTGTCTCTAAATTTTGATGTTCCAGTCTATTGAAGGTAGCTCGATAGACCGAATCTTTTAATTGATTACCTGTTATCATTGTCTCGCTCATAATAGCCGCACCAGCGCTTGTACCCGCAATACATGCACCTTGCTGATAAGCTGCATGAATCGCATCGAACAATGCTGTATGTGCTACGATCGACATAAAACGATTTTGATCTCCCCCTGTAATATAAATCAGTTTTGCATGGCGTACCGAATCAACAAGCTTCTGATCATCAGCATCCGATTTCGAAAAATTAATACTGGTGATCTTATTTTTTGTCACTTCCCTGAGTTGATTTACCATACCCTCTACAGACTCATCAGGGACGGTGGAAGCCATCGGTAAGATCATTATATAATCCTTTGGTGAAAGCTGCGCTGCTTCGACCAAAGCTTCCATCAGATGTTCATCTTTATGTCCGCCACCAATGACAAACAATGTTCCTTTAGGTGAAATGCGTGATTTCTGGCTGGTGAAAGAACACAAAACGATTACCGCGATAATACACAACAACTTTTTCATAACAGCTTCCCTTAGATTATACGTTTGATTACTTATAAATTTCTACTTTTATCTTACCTTCCTTTGTTACCGTGCCCCTATACATGCCTTCGGTATTGAACGGCATGGCGACATGACCTTCTTTATCCATAACAATCATTCCACCATCTCCGCCCATTTTGCCAATCCGATCAATGACAGCTTGACCGGCTTGCCATACATTATCATTTTTATATTCCATTAGGGCCGAAACAGAATATGCGGCTACATTACGAATATAAAACTCACCCCAACCGGTACAGGAAACTGCGCAAGTTGCATTATTAGCATAAGTCCCTGCACCAATAATTGGTGAATCACCAACACGACCAAATTTTTTGTTCGTCATCCCACCAGTCGAAGTACCCGCAGCTAAATTCCCCTGATTATCCAATGCGACACAACCCACTGTCCCAAATTTAGAATCCTTATTAAGAATCCCCAAACGGGAACTCTGTTTCTGATCATGATCCAGCTGTGTTTTGGTACTATCCTCTTTTTTAATTTTTTGCAGGGCATCCCAACGCATTTTCGTCCAAAAATAAGATGGATCAACGATTTGCAAACCAGCTTCTTTGGCAAACTCTTCTGCTCCTTTGCCCACCATCATCACATGTTCCGACTTCTCCATGACCGCACGCGCTGCGGAAATTGGGTTTCTAATGGTGGTGACTCCAGCAACTGCACCAGCAGCTAATGTCTTTCCATCCATGATAGAAGCATCCAACTCGTTTTTTCCCTCATTCGTAAAGACAGCTCCCTTGCCTGCATTAAACAAAGGAGAATCTTCCATTACATGAATCGCTTGTTCAACAGCATCTAAACTGGAATTCCCCTTCTTCAATTGATTGTAACCTTCATTCAAAGCTTGCTCCAAAACTGTTTTATACGCCTGCTCCATGGAGTCAGTCATATTTTTTTTCAAAATTGTCCCAGCTCCGCCATGAATTGCCAGAACAAATTGTTCTTTCGTCATTTCTTGTTTTTCCTTTCCGTCATTGTGATTACAAGAAGCTGCAACCGCAGCACTTCCAATAATCATGGCTATCATTGCATGTATCTTCATTTTATTATTTTGTATAACCTGGATTTTGCACCATATTTTTGTTGACAAATATTTCATCTGCGGGAATAGGAAAATTGTATTGCGCTTTTGTTGACTCCAACAATAGTGCTCCCGCAGTATTTATAGCATCTTGGGCTCCTCTACGTACAGGCATTTTCCTTCTTTTTAAATCAAAAAAACGATGACCCTCAAATGCCAATTCCTTATAACGCTCCGCTAAAATAGCATCAATTAATTCGTCTTTGGAGGATAAGACCTGATTTTGATAATCTTGGATTCGCGCTTTCCGCAACACGTTCAAATCATTATTTGCTTCATTGAGCTTATTTGTCTCCGCATTGGCCTCCGCGCGGATCAGGTACATCTCGCCTGTTCTAAATAATTTTACGTCCACGAGACCAGCTGTTGCATCAGCTTCTTTACGGCCCAAATATTTTCCAATCAGGTACTGTTGTTTCCCTTCTCCCCGATTGGGATCATCGAGAATATAGCTTCCAAAACGGATATCTTTATTCTTGTCAAATAGAGCAATCAATTTATTTGAAGGTGTGTAAAGTGCTATCTCGCCATCCTGCCTAAAAAACATCGCCCCGATAGGTCCTTCAGCTGGAGAATCATCTTCTTTAGGTAGATCTGCGGCTGTCCTACGCAATGAAAACACCACTTCATTGGAACTCTCGTCTGACCATATTTTCGGAAAAGAAGTCCGGTCAGCCAGTGGCTTTGCAGCAATGACTTTTGATGAAGCAGCAATTGCCAAGGTCCAATCTTTTGCATATAAAGCGGTTCTTGCCTGCAATGCATACAAGCCAGTCTTAGAAAAACGGTAAATAGCCTCTTCATCTCCAATTAAGCCCAAAGCCTCATTAATGTCCTTTTGGGCCAAGCTGATTACTTCGGCAACTGTTTTGCGTGGTGGATGTCCAATTTCAGACTTTAACATATAGGGAATTCCCAATGCTGTAGGCTCATAGCCCGCTGCATAAGCTCTCAAAAGCTCAATATGAGCAAAAGCACGGATGGCAAGCAATTCGCCTTGGTAATGCTTTTGCTTATCAGCATCCACTTTCTCCAATTTTTCCAGTCCTGCCAAAGCGCGATTCGCACGATCGATGACCACATAGTATTCACCAAAAGCGCTCGTCACCGATGAACTTGAGGCGGTATATTGCCAACGATAAGCACTAACATTTCCGACGGTGTTTTCCAGTGGATAAATTGCTTCATCCGAGACAACCACACTATTTCCAATGAGTGTATAGGTCATACCAGCGTAAGCACCCTTGATGGCCATATCGATATCATCCAGATTACGGTAAGCCTTTTCGGGATCAATCGTATCTGAAGGTTTTAGATCTAATTTATTACAGGAATAGAAAGTCGACAAACCCACAGTAAAGAGGCCGATTACTAATATATTTTTAAATGATTTCATTGCCGTAGTCCTTTTTAAAAATTAACACTGAATCCTGCTGTATATGTTCTCGGAGCTGGATAGTTAAAACGACTTATCCCTTCACTATTTTCGGGATCAAGCCCCCTCCAGGACGTCCAGGTTAATAAATTTTGCCCCTGAAAGAAAATTCGGGCCCCTTTAATTACCTTTTGATCCCCAAACAAGGTTTTTGGAAACTGATAAACTAAGTTGACATTCCGCAACCTGAGGAAAGAAGCATCCTGGATATCTTTGGATGTATATTCGCGCGGTATATCAATCCGTTGTAAAATGGCATTATCTCCCGGTTGCTTCCAACGGTCAGTAAGCATGCGTATACTTTGGTTACTCGTCATATAGCTCGAATTCTCATTATAAAAATCCTCGTTATTCCAACGGCGCACGTCACTAACAAATGCAAACAAAGCATCCAACGAGAGGTTTTTCCAGCGGACAGTGGTATTAAATCCGCCAACCCATTTTGGAAACATACTGCCAGATTTTGTAACGGCCTGTGAAGTTTCATCATATTCGGTTGTTATACTACCATCGCGGTTATAATACTGCGCATCGCCAGTCTGGGGATTAACCCCCGCCCACTCTGGCGCATAATAGGTTCCATAAGGCAATCCAACTCGCATAATCCGTGTATCTCCATCTAAAACCTCTGTCAATGCATCAGAAAGATATAATATAGTATTTTTATTATAGGAAGCATTGACCCCTAAAGTCAGCCCCCAATCTTCCCTCTTTATGACATCACCGGACAAGCTCATCTCCACTCCCCTATTACGCATCTTGCCCGTGCTCAATGGTAGTTTACGATCCAAGAATCCCGATGTCAGGGAAATCGGCTGATCAAAAAACATATTCTTGGTTATTTTATTATAATAATCCATGGCAACACGAAGCCGCTTTGATGGAAAAAGCTCCAGATCAAATCCTGCATTGAACTCATCCACATATTCCCAGTCATAATTCGGATTTCCGGGATCATAAGGACGAATGGCTGTTTCACCACCATAGGTAATATCCTTTCTAAAAGTTGCTAAGTAATTGAAATCACCATTGATTGTACTGGCCGTGGTACCGTAACTAGCCCGTAGGGATAGGCCTTGTATGAATTCATTGGACTTCAAGAATTCCTCTTCCTTGACATTCCAATTGGCACCGAAGGAATAGAAACCATGCCAACGATTCGCCTCCGCTACACGGGAAGAGCCATCATAACGATAACTTGCCGTCAACGAGTAACGATTGTCATAAGTATACCTTCCCAGGGCCATATACGAAGCCAATGCATATTTGGTCCGTCCACCCAAAATGGCTGGTAAATAGGTCGGACTTACAGTTACACCATTCGGATTTTCCGGTAGACGGCTATCAATACCGTAACCTTTGTACCCAAAGGCGCGGTTACGTCGATATAAATATTCAAAATAAGCCGAGAGCTCCAAATTATGCTTTTCGTCAAAAGTATTTTGATAGGTTAATCCTGTGGTACTGATCACATTGGTAGACCGGAGATTGTCTTCTGCGAATAATCCCTTTCCCCCAAGTGTCGGATCTCGATCCCGTGATCCATAATAAGAATCGGGATTGATATAATCTTGGCCGGTAGTCGTATTATAGTCTATCCCCAATCGCGTGTGGACTTTTAAGGTCGGTAGCAATTGATAATTTAGATTGAGGCCAACATTGGTATTAAACAACTCAGAAGAGCTACTTGAGTTGAGCAGACGTTCCAATCCGGCACTCCCTTCACGCTGATCCAAAATAAAGTAATCGTCTTCATTGCCAAAGTGAATGAGCGTTCCGTCCGGTGCATACGGATATTCATAAGGTAGTGCATAATAAACCGATGCCATAGACGATCCGACACGTGAAGCTCCTACACCTTCGGTAAATTTCGAATTTGTATACCCAAGGGTCACATTTACACCTCCTGAAAGCTTCCCTTTATCAAAATCTACATTATTTTTCAAAGTATACCGATCAAGACCAGATCGAATGGCAACACCTTCTTGTTTATAGTATCCCGCACTGCTATAGAACCGCACATGCTCCCCGCCTCCACTTATATTCACCTGCTGATCCATAAACTTTCCGTTACGAAAGAAGTAATCACGCCAGTCAACATTAATCCCTCTCAAACTATCCAAAATTTGAGCTGCTCGCGCTTTATAAGCTGAAGTTCCGCCCGCTACGTCAGGATTTTTAGGTGAATACGTCCATCCGGGACCTATGCCTTCATTGTTATCTGGATCGACAAAGGGCCCCAATTCTTCTTCAAATTGCAAACGTTGCTGTGTATTCATCATCTGGAATTTTGGCCGTGTCAGTTTGGAAAGACCATATTGAGAGTTAAAATTCACAGCTAGCTGGCCAGATTTACCTTTTTTTGTCGTGATAACAATAACACCGTTTGAACCTCTGGATCCGTATAAAGATTTTCCTGTTGCATCGCGCAATACATTGACAGATTCAAAATCATTCGCGCTGAAATTCTTCAGTTCCGATGTGGCAATAGGAATTCCATCGATTACATACAGAGGATCCGAAATACCATTTATAGAACCGATCCCCCGGATAACAACAGAAGCAGTGGCACCCGGTTGTCCTGAACTAGCCATTACACTCATCCCCGGAACACGTCCCTGTAGCATTTGGTCAACAGAAGCCATAGGTACCTGTTCCAGATCTTTTGCTTTTACTGTGGTCGAAACATTGGCGGACTGTTTTTTGGAATAATTCGTATATCCTGTCACCGTCACATCCTCCAACACCGTGCTCTTATTTGCCAATACAATCGTTAGCGGCCCAGAACTACTGACAGTATTGTGCTGTCGATCATAGCCCACGGAGGAGAACTCCAATTCATCCCCCGGTTTTGCAGCTATACTGAAACTGCCATCTGGGGCAGACTGTGCCGTTGTTCCTGCCGTTGAATTTCTGACGGTAACGCCTCCTATACCCTGGCCCTTCTCATCAATGACTTTTCCTCGAATAGTTTGTTGAAATACTACAAATGAATTTCCATGATTGGCAAATGAGATGGATTTGCTTCCGGTCTTGGCAATAGTTGGTGCTAGGTTTAGGGTGAGCGCTAGTGTCATCAGCGCTTGTGCGTGCATGCTACCTCTCATAATTATCTACATTTTTGGTCAGTGTTAAAGTGTATCAACATGGATAACTTTAGCTAACCTAAAATGCAAATAATTATCGAAGAAATGAAATGTTTTTTGCGTTATTCATCTTCTTTATCCCACCAGTCTGAAGCTTGCAAATCGTCTATTTCACGACGATCTTTCTTCGTTGGTCTTCCCGTTCCGCGGTCCCGCTTAAGCACAGGTGCCTGAAATACCGATTTGTAGCCTACAGTCTCTTCTACAGGGGTTTGATCTTCATAAAACTGAACAGCAGTTTTTGCATCCACCCGCCGCTCGAGAAGACCGATCACTTTAACAACTTTCTTTTCTATTCCTTTTTGGATATGATAGACATCGCCGATCTTAACTTCGTAAGAAGGTTTAATATTTTGACCATTCAGCTTGACCCGTCCCGCCTTACAGGCTTCGGTTGCCAAAGTTCTTGTTTTAAACAATCTTATCGACCATAAATATTTATCAATTCTCAATTTTTCTGATGCTGCAGCCATAGTGCAAAAATAGTTATATTAGCAAATTATCGTGGTATTCCCACCGAAAATTAACATATTTCCCCTATGCCTATTTTCTTAATGGCAGGGGAGAGAACGATAAAGTTGCTTTTAAATGCAACTTTATCTAAGTTTGTACATCAAAATAAACAAATTCAAATCAGCAAACAAATAATATGGTAGAGCCACTTAAAAAATTGATTGAGGAAGCTTGGGAAGATAGACAATTATTGGAGTATAAAGAATATACAGAAGCGATTCGTACCGTGATCATGAAGCTAGACAGCGGTGAAATTCGTGTAGCGGAATTGATCGGCACGAGATGGCATGTAAATGACTGGATCAAGAAAGCTGTGATCTTGTATTTCCCGATCAACGATATGCGCGAAATGACAGCAGGTCCTTTTGTATTCCATGACAAAATGAAGCTAAAAACAGATTACAAACACACGGGTGTTCGTGTGGTTCCTGGCGCTTCTGCTCGTTTAGGTGCTTATTTAGCGAAGGGGGTAATCATGATGCCTTCTTATGTTAATATCGGTGCTTATGTAGACGAAGGTACCATGGTAGATACATGGGCAACAGTCGGTTCCTGTGCTCAAATCGGTAAACACGTTCACTTAAGTGGTGGTGTTGGTATCGGTGGCGTACTTGAGCCAGTTCAAGCTGCTCCGGTTATCATTGAAGACAATGTATTTATTGGATCAAGAGCGATCGTTGTTGAAGGAATTCGCGTAGAAAAAGAAGCTGTATTAGGTGCTAATGTCGTATTGACTGCATCGACTAAAATTATTGATGTTACTGGACCTGAACCTGTAGAATATAAAGGTTATGTTCCTGCCCGTTCGGTTGTCATCCCTGGATCTTATACTAAAAAATTCGCCGCTGGCGAGTATCAAGTTCCTTGTGCATTGATCATTGGTCAACGTAAAGAATCTACTGATAAGAAAACTTCATTAAATGATGCTCTGCGTGAGCACAATGTAGCTGTCTAAATTCAAGGTCAGAACTAAAAAAATAAAAAATGAGTGCATTTGTGGATCGTGAGGATTTAAACAAAGCGTTGGAAACGCTAAAAGCAGGTGGATTAATTCTATACCCAACAGATACAATCTGGGGGATAGGCTGTGATGCCACTAATCCTGATGCCGTAGAGAAAATCTTTCAATTGAAAGGAAGAGATAAGTCCAAAAGTCTGATCGTCCTTTTACATAACGACAACCAATTGGCAAGTTATGTCAACGAAATCCCAGATGTTGCTTATCAACTTATTGAATATACGGACAAGCCATTGACAATTGTCTATTCGAATGCCAAAAATCTTGCTCCTAATGCCATTGCAGAGGACGGTTCGATTGGCATTCGAATTGTCAAACATCCTTTTTGTGAACAGCTTCTACAACGTTTCCGTAAACCTATTATCTCTACTTCAGCAAATATCAGTGGTGAACCAACAGCGAAGGATTTTGACGAAATAGCTGAAGAGATCAAAGCAGGTGTAGACTATATTGTCGAATACGACAGGCATGTGAAGACTGATGGTAAATCGTCTACCATTATGAAGCTGGACCCAAGTGGTAAATTTGAATTCATTCGAAAGTAATATCAATCCATCATGATGTATTCAAACTCATAGTAGATTGAATAAATGGTGTTAGTTATCTTGCATGCAGCTTTCATATAGTCACGATGAAAACCGAGCCCGTGCGCTCGGAGACTAAGCGGATAGCTTCATCACAATTGAAACCGTCGAAGGCAGCGTGATTGATGAACAAATAATTTATACAGATGAAAAAGATCATTTTATTTTTTGCATTGGCAATTGCTGTAAGTACGCAATTATACGCTCAGAAAAAGGAGATTCCTTCAGCGAAACCGGGTGTAAAATATGGAAAGGAAATTCAGGCTAATAAAGCGATTTCTGTTGCTAAACTGGAAAAAGAACTAAGTAGCAAGAATACTTTCAACGGTAAAATTGAAGGCAAAGTCGTTGAAGTCTGCAAAAAGAAAGGCTGTTTCATGACCTTACAACGGGACGGAGAGGAACCTATCATGGTACGCTTTAAAGATTATGGATTCTTTATGCCCGCAGATATCATCGGTAAGACAGTTGTTGTCGAAGGTGTAGCCAAGCGGAAAGAAACTTCAGTCGCTTCATTGCAACATGCCGCAAAAGATCTCGGTAAATCTCAAGCCGAAATAAATCAGATTACTCAGCCAAAAAACGATATTAATATTGTTGCTGATGGGGTTCTTGTCGTAAGATGAAAAAATTTCAAACAGCAACTGCCCCATCCATCCATGTAGGTGGAAAGCTAATGACATTTGAAAAACCTGTTATTATGGGTATTCTCAATGTTACACCAGATTCCTTTTTTGATGGTGGAGATAATACAACGGTAGAGAAAGCGCTGGAAAAAGCAAGTAGTCTCTTAACGGCAGGCGCTCAAATCCTCGATATTGGGGCCTATTCTTCACGTCCCGGCGCGCCATTAATCTCTTCTCAGGAAGAAATGGACAGAGCGCTTCCCCCTATCCTGGCAATCAGAAACGCCTTTCCAGAAGCGATCTTATCCATAGACACCTTCCGGGCGGATGTCGCTGCAGAAGCCATTGACGCGGGTGTACATATTGTCAATGACGTATCAGGAGGCACGCTTGATGAGGAGATGTTTGCAACAGTAGCCAAATATCAGGTGCCTTATATCCTCATGCATATGCGTGGAACTCCAGAAACCATGCAAGGACAAACCGAATATACCGACATCGTTACTGATGTTGCTACCTTTTTGGGACAAGGTATAGCTCGTTTAAGAGATCTGGGTGTAAAGGATATAATCCTCGATCCCGGGTTTGGCTTTGCCAAAACAATCGATCAAAATTACGAGCTGCTTTATCGGGTCGATGAATTACACTATCTTGGTCTACCAATTTTAGGTGGCATATCACGTAAATCCATGATCTACAAAAAATTGGGTACTACGGCCCAAGAAGCACTCAATGGTACAACGGCATTAAATACCCTACTTTTGGAAAGAGGTGTACAGATACTCCGTGTCCATGATGTCGCAGAAGCGAAACAGCTTGTTGATCTCTTCTATTAGAGCAGTGCACACACTATCTGTATAAACATCGCTCGGAGTATGTTGTATTTACTTCCCAATAAATGTTGGATCACTTAATGTTTCTATAAAAGCGATAATATCCTGCTTTTCCTGTTCTGATAATGGAATTCGATTACCATTTTCTTTAAGAATAGGATCGAGATTTTCCGCTGCTAACACCCCTTTATCGAAATAATCCAAGACAGCTCTTAAAGTTGGAAATTGACCAAAACTCCCATAAGGAGCGGTATACATAGCATTTCTTAACGACGGAACACGAAATGCCATCTGATCCTCAATACGCCCAGTGACCCGGCCACGGCCGACTTCCTCTGGATTTGGATTCAATGGAAACCCGACATTCCTAAAGCTTTGATCAGTAAATAGGGCTGTACTATGACAACTTGCACATTTACTTTTGAAAGTAGTATACCCTCTCTCCTCTTCCACTGTAAATCGCTCCCCTTCATTTCTTTTTACACGATCATATTTGCTATTGGCAGAGATCAATGTATACTCGTATTGTGCAATACTGCGATAAATTCGATCAGCCGTTATGCTTGCATCGCCAAATGCTTTTTGAAATAATTTTTTATAATCGGTATCAACAGCAATTTTACCGATCACCTCAAGAATAGAAGAGTTCATTTCTTCATGTGTTATAATCGGAACGAGAGGTTGTTTTTCCAATTGCAGGATATTTCCATCCCAATTATAAAACTTCATAAATGCCATATTCTGAATTGCCGGGGTATTACGAAGTCCCACCCGTTCATAAATTCCGACAGCCTGTTGCTTTCCATCTGAAAAAGCTAGACTGGGATTGTGACAACTCGCACAGGAAATCGTATTATTTCCGCTGAACCTCTTTTCATGGAATAATTTCTCGCCCAATTCAACACCATATTTTGTAGGTCTATTTTGTGCTACGGAGCCATTTAGCGCTGGAAATTCAGCTGGTATCTCCAGAAAAATTTCAGGGTTATCCTCCTTGATTGATTCGTTTACATCCCTTTTACTGCAGGATAGCATAATCAACAAAACACTTAAAACGCAGATTACTGTTTTCATTAGAATAAATGATTTGCAAATAAGAATCGGGGTGTTATACCGCCATAGTTCCCTATTAACCAACAAAGGGTCTGTTAGACATTATGTTAAGACAGGGCCATCATTGGAACAGCACAGACACTCCAATCTGTATATGCCTAAGTTCCTGATGGCCCTGCTATCAATTTATGTTTCCTTTAATTATTTTCGACACGCTCCACAGAAAACATGCCGCTTTTATCCTCTTTATCATCCCCCCCAATATTGTTTACAAACACTTCCATGGCTGCCATGCTGCTATGTAGGCTCGGTGTTGTTGCATTTTTCGAGGTTATGATTACTTTTGTTTTTCCACTTAAGAGTTTATCAAAATCAGCTTTGATCGTGATTTTAGGTGCATTGTTTCCCACAACAGCAGTCGTCGTTAGATCCAACGTGATATCGCGATAAGCATCCACGCCCTGCGTATATGTTTCAGGTTTACCTCCTTCTCCATTCAGCGTACTTCCGGTGTGGACCTGAAATGCATTATTTTCACCACCATAAAACCCTTCGATCTTCGTAAATCGATACCCTGTTGCCCATTGCCACATCATGTCGGTATCATTAGCTCCCGCTGCAGCATAAAATACCGGAAATCTGACCTGATCCAATGTATTGATTTCTTGCTTTACCCCTAATCCAAATTTGAGCTGACGATACTCCCCTACAGGTATATTAGTCAATACATAATCCAAACTCGCTTGCTTGCTTTGGTTAACCACAGTAGCCCCCTTATCCAGGTCATTTACATTGTAAGGAATTTCGGTTCCATCTGTTTTAACAAGTCGAATATTACTGACAACGTACTTAAGTTCTGAGAGGTGGTGTACCTGATCCTTTTCTGATGTATTAACGGTAGCATCAGTAGATGCAGCTCCTCCAAGGACAATGGTGTTATTTTTAAATGTATTGTTAAAATGTAAGCTGATATTATTTGCCACGGGGTTGTTATCGTTTTTGCTACAGGAAATCATTATTAATGAAGCAGCAGATAAAATTAGATAGTTCGTTAATTTTTTCATTGTATGTATTATTTAAATGTGATTGATTTTTTTTAGAAATTGACTTTTAGGGAGGTAAAAATATTCCGTCCCATTCGTGGAATATTTCCCCAATCCGCATAGGTACTATAATATTCATTCAACAGGTTCTCGGCGCCAACCTGAAAGACAGGTTTAAACTTGCCGAGGCTGAAACTATAATCGGCAGATAAATTCCATATTTTGTAGGAAGCGGTTTGATCTTCACCATAGGCTGGGCTATAATTTGTCTGTGTAAAATCTCCATTTAATGACGTCCGCAAGCCTATTCGTTTATAGTTATAATGCAGGGATGTCTGATAGCTCAACGGGCGTATAAAAGGTAGATTCCCCTCTTCGTCGTCCTTACCTCTGGCGTAGGTTATCACCGCTTTCCAATGCAGGTTATCCAGGACTTTATAATCTATGCTCATCGCTGTATTAAACAGCGTCCCATACTTTAAAGATGTATAACCCTTCACACCAACGGATTGATAATTCATTGGACTCCCTAAACTCAAAATCCGTCCGATGATATAATTGTCGATGTAGAAGTAGTTCACTTTTGCGGATATACTTAGCTTTTCCGTTTTGAAGCCAACACTGGCGTTAACCTCATAAGAAATCTCATTTTTGAGATCAGGGTTTCCGATGTAATCGTAGCGATCAAAGCTATTGTAGATATAATAGCCATAGGCTTCGGAAACGGAAGGTGCACGATGTCCAAACCCTGTTCCGACAGAAATATCAAACTGATTTAAGTTTAACTCGTAACTGGCATGTAGTCCTGGAAGCCATCTATTCTTTTTTTGCGGTGCTCCCGGATGAAAAATCCAGTTAAACTCCACATATTTAGAATAATTATAGTTCCAGCCCAACGATCCACCCAAGTTCACTTTACTCCGATCTGAAATCTCCCAGGAATTATTCATTGCAATACTCGCAAAACGGGTTGTTACCCAAGGCCAACTATAGGCAAACATGGTCTGTTTGGATCGATCCTGTGGGTACATCCGCATTTCCGCTATTGAAAGATTATCATAAGCATTTAGCTGTACTTCTGAAGAATATCGGTCTTTCTTTAAATTTATTTTTGACACCAATCCATAGGTTGTACTCCATCCGGGCATATCCATATGTACCAAATTCTCCGGCCGTGTCGTATCATCCATATAGTGCTCCACGGCATTGAAATAAACTTTGGTATCCCACACTTTTACCAACCCTTCCTCAAACAATTGTTTATAGGATGCTGATGTAATAATCGCCCGTGATAACCATAGATCCATTGGTAAAGCCGGAAAGCCAACATCTTTTGCCCGATCAAATATCGCATCAACCCTGATGGCAGAAAGTGGACTTGTCTTATAGGCTAGACCCAATGATGCATTCAGTTTATTATATTGCGAGTGTAGTACTTCCTTGTTGTTTCCGTCATAATAATTACCGGCTTTACGAAAGGCAATACTACCATCAGCAACGAAGTTGTCGGTTGAATAGAATAGATTTCCAAGGTTAAACGCTTGTTTATTGTTAAACTCAAAACCTGTCTGATACGCACCGCCTACTTTTTGTTGCAGACCAAAAGGCGTACTTCTCCTTTTGAGATCAATACTTCCAGCCACTGTCGCGCCATGCATATTCCCTTCTTGCCCAGATTTAATATCAATGGAAGAAAGGTTGTTCGTTTCCACGTAGGAAGTTATAGGGTCCATCTTATCTGTGCAGGCACCAAAAATATGCATACCATCAATTGTGATTGTGGAACGCTCAGTACTCATGTTATTCAGTAAGGGTTCCCATGCGTAGGCCCCACGTTTGATAAAGCTGATATTGTCTGATGAAGCCAAAAATTCATCGACCGAGACGGCCATTTTCATGTCACTTTCAATCTTTCGCTTGATCGCCGCTTCAACATTGACTTCCCCCAAACGTCTCGTTGTATCTCTTTTTACGGAGATGCTTTGCCCATGTACTTTCAATCCAAGAGAAAGAATAAAAAGAATAATACTTAGTTTCTTCATAACTCTTAGAATAGGATATCAAGGTACAACTCACTTTTACGGCCCTCTACCCCCGGTGTAAAATCCTTTGGCACCTCGGTACCACGGATTACTTTTCCATCTGGATTCAACAAAATGAAATTTAACGTCCAGTTGCCGGTCATTGTATAATTCACAATACCGTGATATAAACCATCCGCTTCCTGTATCAAATCTTTATTATTAGGAGACGAGTGATTGCCCATAGATGGTTCAGGCATACGTGGGTCTAACTTCAGTATATAACGATCGACTTGCGAATAGGAAAACTGCAATTGATCAGCGATGCCCTTCGATGAAGAATCAAGTGGCTTATTCAATTTATAGATACCAGCGATCAATTTATTTTCAGCAACACTAGGTTTCTTTGGAGAGACCAATGCTATGACATATTGCTCATCATCTTTCCCTGTGAACATAGTCATATTCAGATTTTTATTGGTTTGTTGTCGGACCAATACTTCTTTTATCACAGAGAAATTTTGACTGCCAACTGTAAAATTGACATTGATTTCCCAACTGCCCTCCGCACCACTTTCGCTGGTAAAAACGGTATACCCCGAGAAATACTTATCGTCCGATTTATAACTGAAATTATACTGATTTGGACATGATCTTTTCTCTCCTGAAACAGCAGTCTGAATTGGCAAAAATGTAACGCTGGACACTTCCACAGGAGTATTCGTTTGCGTGTTCTTGATTCTCACGCGGATATCATTATAACCGCGATACAATACGCCATTCAACGCCTCGATGCTAATCGTGTAACGAGTGCTTACAAAGTTTGTAACCTCTTTAAATTCAACACCTTCTTCCACCACTTCTCCTCTTTCGGCTTCATAATTTGTTTTTCCCTTTGTACATGACTCGAGAAATACGCATGTTATAGCAACATAAAAAACTATTGTTTTTATCAATATACTTACCTTCATAAAAATACCATCTTAGCTTAGTTAACAGGAGGCTAATCTTAGTATAGGGCAAAGCATAGTTAGAAGACAACAAAATGACAATAGAAAGGTATGCCCTACAAAAAGGGAATAACAATACATATCCTATTCGTAGAATCTTCTAAATTAACTGGAACCCGACATCTAAAACGCCGATAACCTGTTCAAATAAAGTTTTCATCCGTTTAATTTTTTATTCAGTTGTGACGAAGCGATCAGATTTATTCATCGAGCATATGTTTTCAGCGGCATTCATAGGCTCGCTTTGCTCAGTTATTCATTTCCTTATAAGATTGAATAAATCATGATAGTTTTATCGGAATAAACTATTCCTTAAACAGGATGAGGTGACCACGAGAAACTATTTGTCGCTCTACGTGAACAACAAAAAACTCATGATGATTCCTTAAAATGGATTTAAACTAATGGAGGATGGAAAATGGTAAAAATAGGTCTGTAAGAATAATTTTCGTTGTATTCAGGGAACGAGCGTTCCGCTACATCTTCTTGAAATAAAGAAGAGACCTTAAAGTCAAAATTCTGGGAGTTATTGATAAAAACGACATCGATAATACGTGATTCAAGGTTCTTTTGCTCCTTTTCTTCGTGTTCACGCATTTTTTTCATTAGGATACATTGTCCTCTACATGAAAGGGCGTTCTCATTGAAACGGTTGATACATTCGTAGCGTGCAATGTAATCTCGATTGAGCTCAAAAATGGACCACAGCCATACTGTTGAGAAGCTCTGGAGGAGCATCAAAGGCAATAAAATCCATATGAACTGTCTAGCTTTCATCTTGTGAGTTCGGCAAATATATAAATGAATCCTTGATTAAACAAATTCAATAGGAACAATAAAGTCCCCAGGTAAGGTTTTACCTGGGGACTGAAAAATCAAAAAACAGATTATTTTGGTACAACTGTAAGCACTGCTTTTTTATTACCGGCAGTTAAATCCAGCGTGAATAAATAGGTTTTTCCAGCTTCCAAGGTTTTACCTGTTTTGACACCCAGGTTTCCGGAATCACGCCCATTTTTACCATCACCAATAAAAATCAGATCGTTCGACGTTGTCACATCCGCACCGCCAAATTCTCCACCCCAGCCTTTCTGATGGAAAAACTTAAAATTGATATTATCGGTGTTGATAGACTCGGCGGCCTTTAATGTAATTTGGTACTTTTTATTACCCAATGGTGCTAAACAAAGTGCTTTATCAGTATTCCAGCCCACCTGATTACTGGATACTTTGGGTTTTCCAACACCTTCTCCAATAATCCACACGGCTCCAGTTCCATCTTCCTGCAATTTGGCAAGATCATTTCCGGCCATTGCTTCAACGACAAAGTACTTCAATGCGAAGTCAGCTGTAATCCGGTATTTTCCGTTAACACCATTAAAAGTAATGGCCCCGTCAGCTGATTGGCTGAAGAAATCGGGGTCAATCCACCAATCTTTTAGATCCTCGATACCATCTACCGTGACCGCATTACCCTTGATCATATTCAGTTCCGCCTTGAAATGTGTATCATCAACACGACTAAATACTGTCCCATCGATTGCATAAGCGACAATAAATGGTGATGCTTGATAAGTCAACGTATTCAATGCGATACTATACACACCAGAGGTCGAATTTGAGAAAGGAATATCCAATGTGGATCCGAGCGTAACGGCATTATTGACCCATCCAAAATTCATGCTATTTCCCTGCTCACCAACCTTTGGCGCTTGAATATATCCTTTTACAGAAAAGGGGAAATTCTCTTTGGCCGCATATTGATTTCGACCTGTTTTCTCCATCCGATAGGACTTTGATTCGGTAACCAAAGTGAGATAAGGAAAATCCGGACGGCTTAAGTCTATATCAAAGGATTGTTCGGTTTTTTTCTGACTAATATTCTGCAAAACAAACTTAATCGTAGCTTTCCCGTCTGGAATGTCTTTCAAAAAAGGGACGTAAATTTTTCCGCTATAGTCGCCATTCTCCTTTGTGCGAATTGTCACCTCGGCAACCTTGTCATCCGTAAAATATAATTGAGCTTTCAGTGTTGATAACGCGACTTCACTATCCGATACACGAATATTAAATATGATACTATCCCCAAAATGAGCAGCAGAAATAGCTGATTTCAATTCAATTTTGGGATCACCAATTTGATAGACATATTTTTCATCCTTTTTACAAGAACTTACCATAACTATTGTCCCCAATAGTATATTGATGAGATATCTTTTCATAATCCCGTTATTTAGTTTTTCCAACGATAAGAGACGACTGAATTTGCGGGCACCTCGTAGCTAAAATGATTTTTACCATCTGCCAGCGTAATTTTCCGGTTATCATTCGATTCATTTAACAACACCATAGCGTAGGTACCATCTGTATTTTGAAAGGCACTATAAACCAGCCCTTCTGCTGTATATCCTGTAGCGCCAATTCGTGTCGCTCCGGATTTAACTACAGATGACAGATGTCCTACAATATAATAATGCGAATTGCGCGTGATGCTCTTATAATTTGATTTGCTAATATCGACAGCACCATAACAGGTTTGACAACCACCTTCACGATTCGGCCCCTTATCAGTATCCAACATCAAATTCCAAACAATAACTCCCTTGCTCCAGTTATTGACCGTTCCCAACGCTACTTCGCGCATATCTTCCATCAAACGCTTATTAAGGTTACGCCCGTCATTCCATTCGCCGATCGATGTCTCTGTAAAGACCAGCTCCTTATCCGGACGTTGATTATGAATATCAATTAGCTCGGCTTTATCTCCCCCATAGTTGTGATAAGCCGCTCCAGCAATAAAGGAAGCCGCTCCGGCGTCATTATAGATTTTAATAGGGTAATCTTCCTGATCGGCCATATTATCGTAATTATAGTTATGGTCAAATGCGTAGATCTTTGTCGCAATACTTGCAGCCTTGAGCTGTGGACCAAGAGATTGTTTAATAAATGCTTGTTGCTCTTGCCATGACATGTACATTGAAGCTGAATTTTTTCGATTCAATGGTTCATTTTGAACAGTAATTGAATAAATATTAATGCCCTCCTTCTTCATTGCTTGAAGCCATTGTACAAAATACCAACCATAATCCTGATAGTATTTTGGATTTAACTGACCGCTAGTCCAAGAATCGAAAGGTTTTAAATCTGTCAGATTATTGACCTTCATCCATTTTGGCGGAGTCCATGGTGAACCCATGATTTTGACGTTTGGATTGATGGCCAGTATTTCTTTCAACACGGGAATGACATATTGTGTTTCTTCGGACTGCAATCCAAAATTTTCCTTTCCTTCTTTGTCCCAACACGTATACTCGCTCAATGAAAAATCTGAACATCCGATAGCAATACGAATATAGCTCATACCCATACCGTCCTTATCGGAGAAAGTTTCTGTAAGAAATTTCGTCCGATCCTCCTTACTCATTTTCATTAGATTATAACAGGTAGAACCAGTAATAGCCGCACCAAATCCGTCCATTGTCTGAAACTTCTGAGCAGGATTTAAGGTAATTGTGTTGGGCGACATATTAAACTTTGTACTAAAATCGACATATTTTTTTGTCAGATCATAGGCCCGGTTTGTATTCGTCATCACAATAGTGACATCGCCAGATTTTTTGATATCATCACCTTGTGAGGGTGTGAAGCTATCACGGTTACAAGATGTTGCCGTGATCAAACAGGACAACAAGAATGTATATATCATAGTGTTATTATTACGTTTCATAAAAAATTAAAATAATTAGTATCCTGGATTCTGAACTAAGTTAGGATTCTGGTCAATTTTAGGCTGTGGAATCGGCAGACGGTAGGAATTCTTTGTAAACGGATATACCTGTGCCTTTCTTCCTGAGTCCTTCGCATACACCGCATTCATGACAGTTTCCACCTTATCCAAACGAACTAGATCAAACCAACGCTGCCCCTCGAAGGCTAATTCCAGACGACGTTCTTTCAGATATGCTTCCAATAAAGCATCTTTATTCGACCGAATTCCCGCAGGTAATTTGGGCAATTTTACACGTGTACGGATCTTATCAATAATGTCAGCTGCACCGGAAAGATTTGACCCCAATTGAATCATGGCTTCAGCCTTTAGCAATAAAATATCGGCATACCGTAGCTTGACGATACTGCTCATGCCCGAACGCAATTTAAACATAAAAGGATAGTGGCTCGAAGGGTAGTAGTTGCTCCAGGTTGTTGTATAGTAAACAATCGCTTGCTCCATCCGAATTTGGTCTGCCTCATTCGTATATGCCTGTATCAAATCACGCGATGGTGTGACCCATTTGGCCCAGGTAAATGCATTGTCGTAATTGGATAGGTCGCGACCAAACATCCAAGTCGCCCAGTTTCCAGACCCAGGCATAAACTGCGCCTCTAAAATTGATTCTTTTGTATTTCGTTGTGCTAAATCGGTCTTGGCCGCGTTCACTTCATATAAATCTCCATAATTAGGGTTCAAATCAAATCCATCTCCAGCCAATGCATCTGCATACTGAATCACTTTATTATAATCTCTAAGCGGTTTCTCAGCATATAGCTTTACCAACATAGCTCGGGCTACAGACTTTGTAAACAAAGTTTTATTTGCATTGTTATTGACCGGGGCATCAACTAGGGCTTCCAAAAGATCCTTCTCAATCTGTTTATGCGCTTCCTCTTCAGTTGCTTGCTTGGGGAAATACTCTGGGTATACCGCTTCGATATTTTCCGCGGTAATATCTTTTCCTTGTGTTGTAATTACTGGAATGGATCCGAATATGCGCACCATATCAAACATCGCCAGCGCCCGAAAGATTTTACCCTGCGCCTTGTAGACTTTGATGTCAGCGTCACTAATCGATTTATCCGCAACACTATCGACATTGATTATTAAACGGTTGGCCCGCGCAATATCTTCCAGATAACGTGCCCAATCTCGATCAACAACCGAATTGGATCCCTCAATGGAATTATTCTCAAATGGTACAACTTCCGCACCTGTTGTTCCTGCGTACGCATTGTCAGCATGCGAATCGCCAATCAGCAATAAATCAAGGTACCAATGCTCTTGCCGATCTCGCATCTGTTGGTATATCCCGGAAAGAAAATTATCAACCTCGCTTCTGTTCTTAAAGACGATTTGTGTTCCATTTTCAGTTTTACCTTGACTCACATCTGTATAGCTGTCCAGAGGATCACGATTTAGCGAGCAAGATGCCAGCAACAAGCCTGTTATGAACAAAGGTAAAACGTATTTAATATTTGTTTTTTTCATCACAATTCAATTAAAATTCAACATTTACACCAAGTACAAAAGATCTATTTTGTGGATATGTCCCCCAATCGAGACCTTGTACTCTTCCCGAGTTCCCCCACTGGTTTACCTCCGGATCCATGCCTGAATATTTAGTTAGCGTAAATAGGTTGCTTGCTGAAAAATAAGGCTGAATCTTCTGAATTCCAATCTTTTTCAAACGTTCAGGTGCGATAGAATAACCCAATGAAATATTTTTCACACGCAAATAGCTTCCATCTTCCACAAAATAAGATGAATTTTTGATATCAAAACCTGCTTTGGGCACATGTGTAATCTGTCCGGGAACACGCCAGCGATCGAGTACAACTGTCGTTTGGTTACGACCATCATACATCCCCTCCGTTTCCATTCTGCTCGCATTGAAAATATCATTACCGTAAGTGCCCTGCAGAAATATACTTAAGTCAAAATTTTTCCAAGAAAAACTATTTGTCAATCCGTACACAAATTTTGGATTGGGGTCTCCGATATAAGTGAGATCAGAGGGAGAAGTTTTACCGTCACCATTCAGATCTCTATAGATCAATTCACCCGTCTCCGGATTTACACCATCGGAGATATAACCATAAAATCCACCTAAAGGCCTTCCAGGTTCATTTCTAACGACTGTTGCATTGACTAGATTATTTGTAACCGCATCATTGTAGATTTTTGTAAAAACAAGCTTATCCAGACGGTTCTTATTAAACGAGATATTGAAATCCGTATTCCATGTAAAATCGCCTGTGAGATTCTTGGAGTTGATCCCAATCTCAAATCCTTTATTGGTCATCTCGCCCTCATTCCGTTTAATTGTGCTAGCCGAAGAAGACCCTGTAGGCAAGCTCACTTCCATCAACATATCTGTTGTTTTTTTATGGTAGTAATCTAAAGTCAGGTTCAATCGATTATTTAATGTAGAAAAATCAATCCCCACGTTCGCTTGGGTCGTTGTTTCCCATTTTAAATCTGTCGCTCGCAAGGTGGTCGAATTCCCAATATTTGGCGGAGAATATTGATATTTGTCTTCAAACCAAGGTAAACGCTGAATCACATTGAATGAAAGATAAGAATAGTCCCCCAATCCGGATTGATTCCCGGTCTGGCCCCATCCCCCGCGTATTTTAAAGTCATTGATCCAATCCACGTCCTTCATAAAATCCTCGGCAGATAAACGCCAGGCTGCCGATACCGAAGGGAAATATCCCCATCGACCAGAAGGGCTTAATTTTGATGATCCATCCGCACGCATATTTGCTGTTACAAGATATTTTCCATCGTAATTGTACATCGCACGGGCAAAATAGGATAGGATGGCCCAATTGGATGCCCCCGACCCAGTTCCATTCCATGAAATCTTGTTTGCCGCATTGAGCGTCTGTATGATACCATTAGCATAATTGGAACCATAAATATAACTATTGGAGTATTTGGAATCTGTCCAGGATGACCCTGCCATTGCCTCCAAGCTATGTTTTCCAAAACTTCTGCTGTAAGTCAGCACATTATCCCAAGTCAATACCGTGTTTGTGTTGCGAGCGTCAGATGCCTCTCCAAATTGATTTCTACCCTGTTGCGTAATCCAGGGATCTAAAAACGTAGTCAGTACACCCGATCGTCTGTCCATTGAAAAAGAGGACTTCCAGGTTAAATTGGGCATAAAAGATATCAATACACTTCCTGTTGCCAATAATCTATTCTCCCGATTATTGTTATTCTTGGTTCGTTCGAGATTTTCTAAAGGGCTGTTTATATTTAGCCCATTGAAATTGGTATTGTACCGATCAGGAAACAGACGATCCCATATTGGCGCATAAGTTGGCGTATTAATGATCGAAGTAACCACTCCGCCACGATTAGATCCATTGCCCGAGATAATCCCGTTGGTATTGTAATCCGCATAAGATAAATTGGCATTAACCTTCATCCATCTTTTTACTTGATTATCTATATTCGCTTTGAAGTTATAACGTCTAAAGAATGAACCCTGCAGTGTGCCTTTCTCTGTCAGATAGCCCCCACCCAAATAATAGCGTAATTTCTCGTTACCATCGGAGATTGATAACTGGTAATTCTGTTGAACTCCGGTTTTATAGGTTTCCTTAAACCAGTCTGTTTGGTCAGTAAGCCCTTCAGGCAGCTTAACATAGCCTGTCTCATCCATCAACTCCTTGTATTCAGCGGTATTTAAGACTTTTACCGTATTATTAACCACATTTGCTGTACCTTGTGCGCCTAAGGTAATTTTAGCTTCCCCAGCTTTTCCGGATTTTGTAGTAACAAGAATAACACCATTTGCTCCGCGCGACCCATAAATAGCTGCAGAAGAAGCATCCTTTAAAATCTGAATGTCCGTAATATCACTTGGTGATAAAAATTTGATGTCCTCAACAGGTAATCCATCGACAACATAAAGTGGGTCATTTGAACCATTAAATGAGGTTGTACCCCGGACTTTAATTGACATCTCACCACCGGGGGCTCCATTGGGTTGGATCACAGATACTCCTGCTGCCTTCCCTTGTATGGCCTGTCCCAGACTTACTACCGGTCTCTTTTCCAAATCCTTAGTCGATACCGAAGAAATTGCGGTGGTTACATCTTTCCGTTTTACGGCACCATAACCGATCACAATAACGTCTTCAAGTACATTGGTCGATGCGTTCAGCTGAACAGTCATTGTACTATTAGCCGGCAATTCTTTATTGTCGTAGCCAACAAAACTAAATTGAAGAATACTACCTTGAACAGCTGAAATTTGAAAACGCCCATCTCCGTTACTGGAGACCGCATTACTGGTACCTTTCTGTGTAATTGTTACGCCAGTGAGTGGTTTCTGATCCTGGGCATCCAGCACCCGTCCACTGACCTGAATTCGGTCTTGCGCAAACACCGAATTCAACCAGGTACACAAGAAAATCAGCCCTATTGAAAAGGTTACTTTTCGAGTAAAGTAAATCATATGAAATAAAAAAATTGGTTATTGTTTTGTCTTTGGTTATTCCAAACTAGCGAGGAGTTTCCCCTGCTCCATCGCTCAAAACAAAACTAGCAGGACCGAAACAGAAAAAAAAGCGACGGTACTTAAAAAGTACCTCTAAAAAAACACAACACACTATAATACAGAGCTATACAAAAACAAACACAAGATAAAAAGTACTAAAAAGAGATCGAATGCAGGCTTGAATTACTAGTTATTCGGTGTTTATCAGCGGATATTAAGGTCGATCAATAGTTGCAATTTGACAAACAGAAGCCTCAAAGGCATCGCGATGGCCAGCTGCTTTGTTACGTACCTTGGTCCTATAGTTATAAACTGTACGAAGGGAATATCTAAGAAAACTAGCGATCTTAACCGAGTCATCTATTCCTAGACGAATTAGAGCAAAAATACGCAGTTCAGTATTGAGCAATTCGTTTTTCTTCGGATATATCTTCTCGTCCTCCTGAAGGAGGGCATTAAATTCATCAACAAACGTTGGATAAAGGTTCAAAAAGATCCGATCAAAATTGATATAGAGTTGTTGTATCTCCCTTTCTTCCATCTGTGTCGATTTCAATTGCTCCCGGATTGCTTCCCACTGGTGATTGGAAGCCTTTTTCAGCAATGCTTTTCGTATATCTTCCATTTTGTCAATATAACTTGAACACATATCAAAAAATTGCGCAATATACTCCTCTTTAATGTGATTGGATTCTGAGAGTTTTAAATTCGTTTGATTGATTTCAGTATTCAATGACCGCAACTGCTGATTGGTCCCTGACAATTCGGATCTGATCCTTCGCAAATGCTGGACTTGACGATAGATTACAATCAAGCCGATAATTACACCGAGCAACAAAATACTAACCACAACAACCAAGGCGATCAATTGCTTATTCTGACTATTGATTTTCTGTTGGTAGGCCGCATTAATGATCGGGTAGGAAGAAGTGCCCTCAATAATCCGATAACGTACTTTACACAACATCGCATCATCAATCGTTTTTTCAATATAGCGAAAGGCACGATCAAAATCCTGTTTATCGTAATAAGCTAGCGCTAAATCATGAAATGACGCATTGTCTCGATTTGCCATCTCAATATCTGCACTCGCTGAAACAGCTAGATAATAAAGTTGACTGGCCGTATTTTTTTCGTATTTATAGATCAAGCTAATAAAATAGGACAATAAGGCGCGCTGCTCCAAGTCTTTCTGATTTTCTGTCCAAAGCTTGAAAAACTGCTTTTTCGCATCTTCCCGACTGCCATTAAATAAGGTCTTTATCGCAATGGTCGTCCGATATTCCAATGAAGATTTCGGTAAAACCTGTAATAATGAATCTCGATAGCGTTCACTTGCTTGATAATATTCCTGACGGTTGTTACTTTGTCCATAATGACTATAAAATGAACTATAAGTATCGTAATATTTGGCTAAAAGTTTGGTAGCAAGGCCCGCGGGACTAATTTGGTTCAGCAATTTTGATGCTTCAATATAACGTCCAATCGTCGAATAAACCCAGGCTAAATCCAATTGAATAACTGTATGAAGTGAATCATTGTTGGCTGGAGCTAACTTTTGGCAAAGCGTGATATAGGTAAGTGCAGCATCAGAATCGAACTTTTTATAGTTCTCAAAAATTTCATAATTCTTCTCAAAAAAACGGATTTGGTCAGCTTCAAGTGCTTTCGCCTCTTGTTTTAGTTTATCCAATTTGTCTTCCCGATTTTTAACATACATCTTCTGATTTTCCATTAGATATTCTAACCGTTGAAAAATCTTGGTACTATCCGAATAGTCCTGTGCAGTTAATAAAAAACTTAAATGAAATAGAAAAATGAAAACAAAAATGCGTTGCAACATAATAAAGTCAGGTTCAACATCGTCAAAGCTAAACTACATAAAAATAACAATAAAAAAGAGGACATCTCACGACGGCCTCTTTCCTTGACCCTTTTTTTGGGTCTAAGAATTAACAAATTAATTCTTTATCGCATGAAAAATAGTTTTCTTTTATCTCAAAAGTGGATTTACTTCCACCCCCCACCAAGAGCTTTATAAAGTAAAATCTGGTTCAAGGTATTTTCTTTTTCCAGTTCAACTTTTCCAATCTGGGCTTCCAAGGATTCTTTTTGTGCCGTAACCACATCCAGCGATGTCACACGTCCAGCGATAAACAGCTCCTGTGCTGCTTCAATGGAGAGGTCCAAGGCTTTTACATGTTCGTCCACAAATGTTCTACGTCTACTGATTGCCTCTTGGGTCATAATGACATTAGAAACTTCGTTATAAGCATTCACAACCGATTTTTCATAGTCTAAAAAAGCAATTCCGTAATCGGCTTTTGCAATTTCATACTGTGTCTTCAATTGTCTTTGATTCAATATAGGTAGTGTAATCCCTCCAAATAAATTATAAGCAATGGATTTATCCAAATTAAACAACTTATTGAAACTGAAGCTCTGTAAACCTACAAAAGGACTAATGGCTACTGAAGGCAAAAAAGCCAGCCGTGATGCTTCTTGATTGTTTGATGATGCCATCATCTTCAGGTATGCTGTTTTGATATCCGGACGCTGATTGACCAGATCATCTGGTGTACCAAAAGTCATTGCATGATATAGATTTGTGTTTTCAATATATTCACTGCGCTTAATAGGCTGATAATATCGTCCCAACAGTCCGTTGATATGATGTTCCCACAGTGCAATCTCCTGACTTAATTTCTCCTGAGCAGATTTAGAATTTGCCAATAGTGCTTTAAACTGTTGCACAGACAGTTCCGTGGCATAACCGGCATCTTTTTTTACCTCAACGACTTCAAGTGCATTCGTATGCAGTTCAATATTGCGATTATACACCTTTATCTTTTGATCGAGAGCCATTAACTCATAATAGGCCGTTGCAATATTGGACACCAATTCTGTTTCCAACAGGCGTTTTCCTTCCTGTTCGGCTAACAAACCAAAATAAGCAGCTTGTTTTTGACTTTTTAATTTACCCCATAGATCAATTTCCCAGGAAGAGCGAAGTCCAATAAAATAATCTGGGATAAATGGTTCAGGCAACTTTTCATCATTTTTCAAATTATCCGAAAAGTTTGAATCATAGTTACCGATACCCGATTCCGTGTAGTGTCCATATTTACGTATTCCGCCCTCAACAGCTGCTTCTACAGTAGGGCCTAATGCAGCCTTCCGCTGTTTAAAATAAGCTTGTGCCGACTCTAACCGTAAGATCGATTGACGAATATCAATATTATGCTGTAATGCTGAATCAATCAATGCTACTAAAAGTGGATCCTTAAAAATATCGCGCCAGGACCGATTCCCTACATTTACGCTATCAATGGCAGTCCTTTCTGCAAAGGCGGTCGGTATGGCAATTTTCTCAGGCTGTGCCGCCTTCTTGGGGACCGAACAACTACCAAAAAGAATAAGTGCAGCAATTACTAACGATGTCTGTTTTATAACCTGTTTTTTATTCTCCTTTTTTGAGAATAAGATCACCAGCCCCGGGATAACGATAACACCTAATATTGTCCCGATAAGCATCCCTCCGACTGCAGCTGTACCGATACTCCGGTTCCCCAAAGCACCAGCCCCACTTGCCATCATTAATGGAATCAATCCAGCAATAAATGCGAAAGAAGTCATCAAAATAGGACGTAAACGCGCGACAGCCCCCTCAATTGAAGCAGTCACAATATCCATTCCCTGCTTATATTTCAAATTAGCATATTCCACAATTAGGATCGCATTTTTACCTAAAAGACCGATCAACATGACCAGTGCGACCTGAGCATAAATATTGTTTTCCAAGCCAAATATTTTCAGGAAAATAAAGGCTCCAAAAATTCCGGCAGGTAAACAGAGGAGAACTGGTAATGGTAATAAAAAGCTTTCGTACTGAGCACACAACAACAGGTAAACAAAGAGTAAACAGAGCGCAAAAATATACAGGGCCTGATTTCCTGAAATCTTCTGTTCACGCGTCATCCCCGACCATTCGATACTGTAACCTTGCGGCAAAGAAGATGCAATCTTTTCAACTTCCTCGATCGCCTGTCCTGAACTAAATCCAGGAGAAGACTGACCTGTCACCATCGCTGAACTAAACATATTATAACGGGTAATCTGCTCGGGACCATAAATACGTTCCATGGAAATAAAAGCATTATAAGGAACCATCTCTCCCGTTTCATTCTTTACATATAGACGGAGCACATCCTCAGGCCGCTGGCGATACTCAGGTCCTGCCTGCACCATTACCTTATACATTTGCCCGTAACGGATGAAGTTTGTAGCATAGAGACTCCCCATCAAGGTTTGTAGGGTATTCATTGCATTTTCTACAGATATACCTTTCTTTGCAGCCATATCATAGTCAACTTTCAGCATGTACTGCGGAAAGTTGACATCAAAACTGGAACTGATATCCTGAATGACTTCACTTTTCTCCATATCCTCCATAAATTTCTGCAATACCTCCGCCGTCTTATTGAGATCTTCATTACCGCTACGGTCCAACAACCGTAATTCAAAGCCTGAAGAGTTACCAAATCCCGGAACTGTCGGTGGAGGGAAGAAATCAATCTGCCCATCTACAAAATCCTTTGTTTTCTCCCGCAATTCCTTGATTACATCATCGACCGTCTGATCTCTTTCTTTCCAAGGTTTAAGGTTAATCATCCCCATCCCATAAGATGCACCGGAGACCTCCGTAACGATACTATATCCCGATAAGGTTGAAACGGTTTCGACAATATCCAACTTACGTGCAACAGAATCAATCTTATCCAATACACGCTCGGTACGATCTACTGTTGCCCCTGGAGGTGTAGTTACCGAGACATAGATCATACCTTGATCTTCTGTTGGAATAAAGCCCGATGGCAATATCGCACTGCTTCCCCAAGTAGCAACAAAGAATCCACCCAACAAGAGTAGCGTGAGTCCGCGTCTAGCACTTGTTTTCATCAATATTCCTTTATAACCGAAAGCGGTTCGGTCATAAATAGCATTGAATTGTTTGAAAAAACGATCCAGCCAATTATTGGATGGTTTGCGATCATGTGGTGATTTTAAGAAAAGTGCACACAATGCCGGTGTCAACGTTAGGGCATTTATACCTGAAATCACGATAGCCGCGGCCAAAGTCAGCGAAAATTGCCTATAAAATATACCTACTGGGCCAGAAAGAAAGGCTACAGGAACGAAAACTGCCGACATCACCAATGTGATTGCTACTACCGCCCCTCCAACTTCTTTCATGGCTTCTAAGGTTGCTTCCATGGGCTGTAGATGTTCTTCCTCCATCTTGGCGTAAACTGCTTCTACGACCACAATCCCGTTGTCGACCACAATTCCAATTGCCAATACCAAAGCAAATAGTGTTAACAAGTTGATTGAAAAGCCTAACATCTGCATGAAAAACAAGGCTCCAATCAGACAGACCGGTACCGCCAGAATTGGGATAACAGTCGCTCTAAAATCCTGTAAAAAGATAAACACCACGATAAAAACCAATAGGAATGCCTCCAATAGGGTCTTTATAACTGATGAAATAGACGCATCCAAGAAACGTGATACATCATAACCCATGGTATAGGTCATACCCGCTGGAAACGAATTCTGCTTCAGTTCAGCCATACGATCTTTGACCCGTTGAATAACTTCCTGTGCGTTTGATCCTGGTAGCTGTTTTAACATGATAGATGCAGATGGGCGCCCGTCTGTTTTGGAGACCATTTCATAATCCAGCGAGCCAAATTCAACGTCTGCTACATCCTTGATACGAATAATCGAACCATTGGAATTTGCACGGATAGGCACATTGGCATATTCATCAATCTCTGTGAATTTTCCTGGATAACGCAAGACGTACTGTTGCATATTGCGCATTTTGTCTGAGCTAATCCCAGTTTGCCCAGGCGCAGCTTCAATATTCTGTTTGCGCAAAGCCGCTACCACATCTTCGGCAGAGATATTATATGCCGCCATACGATCGGGTTTTACCCATACACGCATCGCATAATCACGCATACCCATAATCTGAGCGAGTCCTACCCCTTCAATACGTTTCAGCTCTTTAAGGATATTGATATCGGCGAAATTATAGATGAAACGTTCATCTGCAGTTTCATCCTCAGTAAAGACATTCAGGTACATCAACATGGAGTTGACTTCCTTCTCTGTCGTTACCCCAGCTTTAATAACCTCCTCAGGCAATTCATCCAGTACAGTCGTCACCCTGTTCTGAACATTGACCGCAGCAATATCCGGGTCCGTTCCTACTTCAAAGAAAATCTGTATCACCGTACTTCCGTTATTAGTAGATACGGAGTTCATATAGGTCATCCCTGCAACACCATTGATCGCCTTTTCCAATGGAATAGCGACGGCATTGGTACTTACTTCGGCATTCGCTCCTGTATAATTGGCGTTTACAACCACCGACGGCGGTACAATGTCTGGGAATTGCGTAATCGGCAACGTAAATAATGCCAGTAAGCCCAAGAGTGTAATAAAAACCGATATTACAAGCGATAATATGGGCCTTTTTATAAATGTTTCAAACATAATTTATCCTCCGCTACAGCTTCCTCAATTTTGGATTAATTTTCATTCCATTACGCAAATTTTGCACGCCTTCATAAACCACTTTAACATTTGGATCAAGGCCGCCCTCAACGATGTAATAATGGCCTACACGAGGACCAGCAACAAAAGGTGTCATCTTGACCGTACTATCGGCCTGCATAGTATAAACATAAGTCTTGTCCTGTATCTCGAATACTGATTTTTGATGTACAAATGCATGTTCTCCAGTTTCCATCGGCACAGCAATCTTACCAGTAGCACCGTGCTTCAGGATATGTTCTTTATTTGGAAATTGCACCCGAAGTGCAATAGACCCCGTGTTTGCCTCAAATTCACTTTCGACAATATGCGCAACCCCTTCATGCGGGTATAAGGCCCCATTCGCCAAAATTAATTTTACCGTTTTACGAGTTTCCTTTCCATTCATTTTATCTTGCATCATCGTCAGGTATTCCCGTTCTGAAATATCAAAATAAACATTGACCTGGCTTAGATCAGAAATCGTCGTGATGAGGCTTCCCTCTGTCAGTAGCGAACCTTCCTTCAATAGGATCCGATCTATTCGACCATCAAATGGTGCCTGGATAACTGTATAATCCAATCTCGTTTGGGCTTGATTAACTAAAGCACGGGCTTCTTCAATTTTAGAATTAGCGGCCTTCAACTGAATTTTCAATAGATTATATTCTGAAGGACTCACAATATTTTTATCCACCAACTTTTGGGTTCTTTCCATCTCAAGCTTGATTTTTTGAGCTTCAGCAATGGAATTATCATATTGTGCTTTTGCTTTGGCAACCTCCGAGCGATACTCTTCGTTATTGTATCTGAATAAAATCTGGCCTTTTTTTACCCAAGCACCCTCGTCCACATAGATTTTATCTAGAAACCCATTTAATTTGGATCGAATCTCAACATTTTTCAAGGCCTGAATATCTGCAATATATTCCTGATAGACAGTCGTATCCATTACAACAAGCGGTGTAATTGGTATATTCTTAATTTCTTCCTTTTGCTCGGCATTAGCATTGGAGGAGCTGCAAGAAGCTAGCATCCCTACCGCACCCAATAATAGGCACAGTGCAAATAATTTCTTCATAAAAACGATAAAAAATAAAATGTAAAACTAGATGGGAGCTACAATAATATTGTGTAGGAATGCACCAGAGCTACTGCTCCTGGATACCAGAAAAAATAAAAAACACTATTATTTTATAGACTCCAATAGAAAAGTATAGGAGAATCCTTAGAAAGGCCGGAATCTATATAAAAATTGATAATATCCTGGTCGACAAAGAGTTTTTGACCGATAAAATGGATGTATTTTATCCTTGGAAAAGCACAATGCAGTAAATACGATCCCAAAAACAAATATGAAAATGGACAGTACCTGACTATTGACAGAAAATATGCGGTAGTCATCCTGCAATAGAACTTTCTCTTCTTGTGAAGAATGAATAGGTTCTAAATCCAATACATCATCCAAAAAATACTCCACTATCGTCTCTCCCGCATGCAAAACTTGTCCCGTCGTCGATGAGAATGACTCATACGTCAAGAGATTGAGATACGCAAAGAGTGTTAAAAGATGGAATAATTTACCTAACATATCGAATTTTCGAACCACAAAGGTATGACTTTAAATAGCCAAGATTATTTTATTCGTGTAAAAAAACCATGACAGCAAATAGATTAGTCATCATGGTTTTTTATGTTTCACTTTTTTAAGTGAATTGTACCTGTAATTTTTTTATACTATATTATTTGTTTCCTTACCTTTCGTACTAAAACTTTTCGTTACTGAAAGAATATGGAGCATCGTCCTTCTTGGTTCCTCTATTTTTATTCGGTTCTGTACTCATTTTAAATTCCAGATTTGCTCCTTTGAGGAGATCCGAATAGCGAATATAGTTTTTCTCATAAGCTTTTCCATTCCAGGAGAGCTGGTTCACATAAACCTGATCGCCCCGCTCTTGTTTCGCATGAATACGGACCTCTTTCCCATTTTCGAGTTTTAAGGTAACCTTATCAAACTGAGGTGAACCAATCACATATTCTCCGGATCCGGGTGAAACAGGATAAAATCCCAATGATGAAAACACGTACCAAGCCGAAGTCTGTCCATTATCTTCATCACCACAGTAACCATCTGGCGTCGGAAGATACAGTTTATCCATGATCTTACGGACCCAATATTGTGCTTTCCATGGTTCTGCGGCATAGTTATAGAGGTAAGGCATATGTTGGATCGGCTGATTACCATGTGCATATTGCCCCATATTCATCACCTGCATTTCACGCATCTCGTGGATCATGCTACGACTTTTCATTCCTTCATAACTTGGGATAACAAAGACAGTATCCAACATGGAAACGAAAGATTTATTTCCGCCCATCAAATCTATTAGTCCCTGTGGATCATGAAATACACAAAAACTCCAATGCCACGCATTACCCTCAGTATATTCACGGGACCAAGCACTTGGGTCAAAATTTGCGACAAAAGAACCATCCGCTTTTTTACCACGCATCAACTTTGTCGTTGGGTCAAAAAGATTTTTGTAATTCATCGCCCGTTGTGCGTAAATAGCTGTTTCAGATTTTGGTTTACCTAAGGTCTTTCCATATTCATAAATACACCAATCGTTATAGGCATATTCCAAGGAGCGGGCCACGTTCTGGTCAACCTTCACATCTGCTGGAATATAACCTAGTTTATTATAGTACTCATGGCCAAAACGCCCAGTAGAAGAATGTTTAGGATACGCATTATGTGCACCATGTTTCAGGGCCTCCCAAAGGATTTCTTTATCATAACCTGTTCGATTGGTGACCAAAGCGTCCGCTACTACTGATGCAGAATTATTACCGATCATAGACGCACGATGTCCTGGTGAAGACCATTCTGGCAAGTATCCACTTTCCTTGTAGGCGTTCACTAAGCCCTCCTGCATGCGATCATTCATAGACGGATAGAGCAGGTTCAAAAGCGGAAATAAACTTCTGAATGTATCCCAAAAACCTGTATCTGTGAACATTTCACCAGGTAGAACCTGGCCATTATAAGGGCTATAATGAATTCGTCTTCCTGAGCCATCAATTTCGGAGAAATCCCGTGGAAATAATGTTGAACGGTAGAGACAGGAATAAAATGTACGCAAACGGTCCACGTTTTTATCCTCTACCTGAACACGCCCCAATACCTCATTCCATTGTTTTTTACCCTCATCTGCTACCTGCTCAAATGTTTTAGACTTCACTTCATTGAGATTAAGCTCCGCTTGTTCAAAACTAATAAAGGAAGAAGCAACCTTTGCCATTACCTTCTCTCCTCTTTTTAAAGAAGGGAAGCCAATGATCGCTCCAGCATGATCATCCTGAATTTCCAATTCATTATCCTTGATATTGCCATTCCTTACGCCGGCTTTATACGAAAAAGGGCGATCGAAAGTTATGACAAAATAATTCTTAAAATTATCTGGAACACCACCACTATTTTTGGTCGAATAACCGATAATTTTATTTTCTTGAGGAACAACCTTGATATAAGATCCCTTATCAAAGGCATCAATAATTACATAAGCCTGTTCTGTCTTGGGAAAAATAAATTGAAATACCGCAGCCCGTTGGGAAGGTGTAAGCTCAGTAGTGACATCATGATCTGCCAGGTAAACACTATAATAATAAGGTTTCACAACCTCGGCTTTATGGGAAAACCAGCTTGCCCGTTTTTCTTGATCAAACTGAGGCTTACCCGTCATGGGCATCAATGAAAATTGCCCATAATCATTATTCCAGGGGCTTGGTTGATGGGTCTGCTTAAATCCCTTAATTTTATCAGCAGTATAGGTATACACCCAACCGTCACCCATATTACCTGTCTGCGGTGTCCAAAAGTTCATTCCCCAGGGACGTGCTATCGCCGGATAAGTATTTCCATTAGACAACTCATATTTAGATTCTGTACCGATCAAAGGGTTTACATAGTCTACCGGAGAAGATTGTTGCGCCAAACTTATATGAGACGCAAAAAGAAAAAGGACACCGCCTGTTATTTTTTTAATGTTAAACATAATTCTTGTTTTGGTTGAAGCCGTCCTAAAATACATCAAAAAGCTAAAACGTATTAGTAAATATAAATAAGAAATTTAAATATAGGGGATAACAAGCCTATTTTCACAAGATGGTTACAATACAAATACGATTATTTGGGGTTCCGTCTCTTATTTTCAGTATTTTTTTTAATAACAAACAGTATTGAAGTTCAGGTCTTTTATAACCTGTAAACCTCAATACTGTTTTCTAAAAATCACCCCACTTTTTCTAGCGTGCGTACTTTCAATTGCCGCTAAAATTGTTTTTTATTGCGTTATTGTGGTAACTCCAGTAAACGAAACTCAGTCATTTGAAAGTTTGATCCTGACGATACAGCTTTCACAACATAGCGGTAATAACTATACGATTTTGTATTCGAGAACGTAAACGGCTGCGATCTTCTCCGGTCTGTGGGTGCTGTACCAAAGTTATAACCTGTGACAGTATTCAAAGTCACCCACGACTCGCCATCATTAGATCCCTGTATTTCCCAGTCTTTGGGATCCCTTTCGGGAGAATCATTTCCCGTTGTGATGGTATAGGCATTAATTACCTGCGGTTGGTAAAAGGCGAACTGCCAATACATGCCTGGTTGATACCCACCAATAAATAATTTAGAGGTCAGATCATTATCAATTAATTTTTTTGATCCTTCACCAGCATCGGGTCCGCTCGAATTATCCTGCGAAATTCGGAATGTATTATCAATATTTGTCCAATCCTTTACAATGCCTAAATCCGTGAGGAGTTTAGAAATAATTACTTTGGATCCCTTGGGGGTAGTGACATTCAGTCTATAAGTCGCAAAAGTTCCTACAGCGACAGATACATCGGTTTTTGCCTGATCAGAAACCTGCTGGTACTTATCTTTATCCGTCATAACGGACCAGGTGACGCCTTTCACTGCAATATCACTATCGTAGCTTAGCATCAGTTTACCGGTTCCGTTTTTTGCGGCATTGAAGCGAATCAACTTTTCCGCGTCAATGTCAATAACTTCTTCGCGCTGTGCCCAATTTCCATTTTCATTAAGCACCATCAATTTCACAACAAAACTCCCGGTATTTAAAAATGTATGCTTTGGAGATGCTGTCGAAGAGGTACTGTCATCCCCAAAACTCCAACGCGTTTCCGTATAATCTTTGGACTGATTCGTGAATTCAAATGTAAAAGGATCATCATTTGCCACCTGCTTTATTGAAAAAGCGGATACTGGATTAGGAAGTTCCGGCTCTTCAACCACAACTTCCTTACTTTTACTACAGCCCAGCAACACGAATAGCAACAATAGACTATACACGTGTTTTTCCAATTTTATAGCCATAAATTTCATCATTATATAAAACATTCCTTACTGTAATATCCACTATAAGAATTCTATCATTCTCCATTCCGAACATTGGAATAAACTACTTCCAACATTTTCTGTAATATTGAGACGATAAAATTTATAACTGCCTGGTTTCTGAACATTAAACCGTCTCGTTTGGATCCGATTTGGGAAGCTTTCATTGGTTCTTGTATCGATAACAACCCAATTCGTCCCATCCAACGACCCCTCGAGGAACCAACTTTTTGGATCACGTTCAATGGCGTCATTTCCGGATGTAAGCGTATAGGCTCCAATTTTTAATGTTCTTGTAAACGTTAATGTACATTGGAGATCGCCTGTGAATGCACTTTGCAAAAACTTAGTACTTGTCAGGTCATCTACAAATTTCAGGCTTCCTTCGCCCGCATTTGGTCCACCATTGTTATCTCTATTTACGGTTAAAACAGCTTCTTTGGTTACATCAAACTCGACCACATTTGCGCAGTCAATCAAAATAGTGGTATAGTTTTTTTGTGGATTGATTACGTGCAATGTTGGATCCTTTAGATAAACGGTCAGCGCAAGAAATTTATCTTTATTTTTTGCGATAATATCCCAGGGGACGGAAATACTGAAGTCAGCAGATGATTTATTTCCCTGGACTTGTATACGCGACGGCAGCGTATATTCATTTTCCTTCATTCCCACGGTATTCACAGGCAACACATTCTTTGAAATCCAATTTGGTATCGAATCTGTTGTACCTCGTATTTCTACATAAAACCATTTACTTGGAAAGGATGCTAAAGAAACACCCAAAGGGATTTCAATTCCCGATGGTGTTGTATTGTAATTGGTATGTTTGCTTGCGAGAATTATACTCGCTGGAGAATTGATGATCGACAGGTAATGAATATCAGTCGGAGTCAATAAGCTCTTGGAATCAAACGTCACAATAATACTATTGGGATTCCCCAATTGGTTACCCTTTCCAGGGTTTATTAGTTTATAAGAAAGCGCAAATTTTTTCCCATATATCCTTTCGATCTCCGTTCGGGAAATGGTTAACACAAATGATGTCGTATCGGATCCATATTGGAACTTCACCACATTTGGAAAAGAAAATGCCTGATTGGGCAGTGTGACAACATCTTTTAAGGCTCCCGATTCGATCAATTTGGTTACGGTATCCGTATTCAACTGCAGCTCTACATCAAAGGTTTTGGATGCCGGATTGCTTAACTTAACTTTGAGAGGGATCTGGACATAGTCGTTTGTCTTCACCAAATCCTTCCCACCACCTTCGGCAATAACCTGTACGGGATTGTTCCCCAGCAAATCAAAGTCCTCTAGTTTATCTTTTGAACAGGCCATAAATTGGCTATAGGTCAAAATCATTGTTAGAAAATAAAAAAGTCTTTTCATAATATCTCTTTTAAGATTATTTATCCACCCAAACTCGCCCATCCAATTGCCAGCTTTCTTGCCTTGCAATCTGCAGCCAGCTGAAGATCTGCGCTGTTATATCGGTATTTTTGGGCACCAAGGTACTAATGGTTTCTACTGAAGGCGCACATAAGAAATCATTGAGTTTTGAAATTTCATAAGTTGAATTCCCAACTTTTAAGGTATTTCCAAAGGGCCCTTCATCGTAAAGCAAACCGTTGGTTACAGTACCGAAAACCGGCCAATTTGCCGCAAGGTTTTGATAGTAAGGATGATCATCACTTATACCTACCTGACAGTTATATTGGGAAATCACCGATTCAGGTAACGCGATTTTCCAAAAGCGTACATCGGCAATGTAGTAATCTCCTTCATTCCAATTACTATTTCCATTCATTAGGCCTAATCGAAACTTCGCCGGGCTATTGATGGCTCCCCAGCCACTGACATCTATTTCATTTCCCGGAAGACCGTTGGTGTAGGTTTTGATCAGCCTTTTACCATCACTTGTAACCGTTCCTACCACGGTCACGTTGTTCCATGTCGCATTATTCAATTTCGGACCATTTACCTCACCGCTTCCGTTCGGACCCCGCCCATTGAACATCCAATAATCATCTTTGAAAGCCATGATCCAGCCATTTGTAGGTGCACCAGATTCCCATTTTTCACGTTTACCAATAAAAGATGGATAATTAGGAAATCTATAGGTATTATTTGGTCCCTTATTTTTCTTGACTTTCAATTCGATGGTAAATTCCTCATCTTTATCACCCAGATCAAAAAGTGAATTATCCCCTTCGGTCATCTCAGCAAATATCCCACCCTTAAACCGTAGAAAATCACCAGAAAAACGGCTTCCCAAATAAGGTTTATTAATGTAACGCGAATTGTATTTCGGGGAGTAGAAAATTGTAAAGGTATTGACATTAGGGTTGCTAAAAATAGTATTGTCATTTTGTGCAGGCGGAATTTCAAAAGGTCCGCCTTTACTTGATGTAATAATAACTAGCCAGTTCTCCTTTTTAAAGGTAGCGCGTTGCTCCAAGGCTTTGAGAATTTCGCCCACCTGTTTATCAAAGTTATCTATCGCAGCTTTGTAGGTCGCACTGCTATTGTCATAGGCACTTGCCTTTCCAGCTTTGTCTATTGCTGTAAAATGAGCGGTTAACATGGTGAGTTCAGGTTGTTTCAGCCCCTCTTTAACACCGTTAACAACTGCTTCATCTGAATTTTCAAATTTTGCCGCGGTAACGGGGGCTAAATGATCCACAAACAATTGTGAACTGCTATAAACTTTAAATTCAGGTGTTTTTATATTAGCCGCTATTCGGGTATAAACAGTTGGAAAAGTCTGCAAATTATTATTGCTAAAATTATTCCCAACGACCAGGTGTTTATTTTCACTTACACCGGTAATAATATTTGCCAAATCTGCCCCTGTTGAATTAATATCCGTGTGTTCCTCGCTTAATGAAACCCAGGAGTAAATGGAATGGTCCAACAATCCGTTTATGGTCGAAATATTGGCGGTGCGTACGGATTCTCCCCGGGCACCATCCGCAATTAGCAACAATACTTTAGGCTTACCATATACCAAATCCACAGTATCCTGCGCGCCTGTATTATCAGGCAACAATCGTCCAAACTCATCCTTACAAGAGCTTACTGCGACAAAAACAATAAAGCACAGTAGCCACACATATATATATCGAAAATTATCTTGACTTCTCATCAGTGTAATATTTAGGTTATTGTTCCAATTTAATTCGAATCAGATTATGGACTTGCTCATTATTAAATCGGCTGAAGGATCCCATGATCAGCAAAGCACGTTTGCCATCTTCTGTTCTTGTCTCTACCGCTTTATTCACGTACCCAGAAAAATATCCCGAGGTATTATAAGCCGCATTGAGCTCTCCGGTTGGATTTAAAATCATAAAACCATTGCGGGCAATATTGTTATATCGCACAAAATCACCAGCAACAACAATTAGACCGTCGTCCAACTGTACCGCGTAGAAAGGGTTACCCCCATCAAATATTTTGGGCTGAAAAGAAGTGTCCAATGTACCATTCGCGTTCAACATCATGATCTTGACGCTAGTCGCTCCATTATACTTACTAAACGCCCCAACGACGATATACTTATTCGTTACACTATTGTAAGTAACTGAATTTACATTGTAATCTGCACCTGTTCCTCCGGTATTAAATGTTGGATCCAGCGTTCCATTTGCATTCAACCTTGTAATATAACCTTTTGCTTCACCATCGAAACGGTTGAAAGTTCCATAAACCACAATTTTCCCTTTCTGCGCTCCTATCGGATGATAAACCGTATTTACCGCCCCATTACCACCGGGAAATGCTTTACCATCTGATCCGAATCGAAACGTTTTGTCCAGACTACCATCAAGATTCATTCGGGCAATATGTCTAATCTCCGTACTATCCAGGATAACCGTATCCCTTGTTTCCAATTTGTTGGGCTTTCCATAAGTCCGGCGGATATAATATCGGAAATTTCCAGTCGCTAGGACCTTTCCTTCAGATTCATAAATATTACCCACATTACCATCAAAACCGCCATTAAATGTCGGATAATATTTTAAGGTATCTGGCTGACCGGGCCTCCGGAATGGCTTTATCCCCATTGTATCAATGGCTCCGGTCAAATTAATACGCGTCAGATTGCTGATGTCGGTATTTCGTTGACCATAACCGGAGAATGAACCAGCCAAATAGTAATAGTTACCTAATTTCAGGATGCTGTTCAACGAATTATTCGCACCGGTACCTATACGGAAGCTCGCGTCGTACGTACCATCTGCAAACGTTCTCACCAAGCGATTAATCGGCCGTATGGATCCTTTGTTATTATAATTGGTAAATGATCCCGCAAAGATCATTTTGCCATCCTCCAGAAAGAGCACATCCGAAACCGTATTGTTTGTACCCACCCCGACTTGAAATGTAGCATCCAAAGCAACATTCCCCAGCACGGTAAACTGCGGACCAAAAAAAACGATATCATCTATGGTAACCGAAAGCACACCGGTGCTTGCGAATGGTGGAACTTTTAGCTTTACATGATCCGCAGTCAACTCAACAACTTCTGCCTTTTCCCCATTAAATCTGATAACGGCCTTATCTTTATATTTATCCAATCCTTTTATCCGCATTACGGTCTCAGCACCAGTTTTCCCGGATTCAGGTTGCATCTTATCCGTTGGGTTTATTTCGATATCCAGTGGCGGTAAGCCCTCTTCATAGGGAGCCGAAAAAGTCTTATTGTCTTTGTTACATCCAAATAATAATGGAATAAAGAATAATAAAGCAATATATTTCCACGTCGTTCTGTACATAACTTTCATAATTTATTTCACAACTGGTTTTTAACGTTTACTTTCCAAAATATCAGCAATAATCTCTCCCGATCTATAACCGAAATCAGCTTTTGTATAATCAATCACATGCACAACACCATTGTCAGGTTGTATATCCGAAGAAGCGATGGGGCAAGCCCACCATTCCGTTGGTCTGCTGATATCGGGGATATAAGAAATATGGAGCTGGCGATAGCCCATATACTTTAGCCTGGTGATGTTATTTTTATCCGAATCATTGATCGCATCGTTATATACCACTCCAATATTGGACACGGTATTTCCCAATGAGGTATAATTTTGTCCTTTAAATACATTCAGCAAGTCAAAATCAATCTGTGGGTAATCCATCAACTTCCGTTTGCCATTGAACATGTAACGCAATAGATATTTTCGCCAGATGGTACTGTCAACGTCTGCCAATGTTTTTACCGTATCTCGCCCAAGAAGATACAACAGCATATTCACACCGGATGCGCCTCGCTGGGCGTTGCCTTTCGCCAGACCGATTAATTTTTGGACACTCTCATCTCTAGGGGCGAAAAAGGTAAACTCTTTGGTCTGAAAATCATTTTCCAGTCCCGCTAGCCGAATAATCTGTGCGATGGAATCAAATTCCCTTGGTTTTGAGTCTAAATATTCCATGATTGAGCCATCGAACTTTGCCTGAGCTAAACCACCATCTTTGTAATACTCATCTTTTTTACAGGATCCCATGCTCAATAGCAACATGCTGATCATAAAAATATAGCCTCTAATTTTAAATCTTCTCATAATACATATAGATTTAGTTTCCGCCAGTCCAATAACTATTTAACACAATCTTAGAATTGAAATTCTTAGCCGAAGGATCCAGCGGCCAGGTCCATGCACGACGATTATATTGATCAATCGTCATCGGTGTCATTGTCCACTGTGGATTTAATATCCGTCTTGTTCTGATCAGGTCAAAATACCGCATACCTTCACCGATCAATTCACGGCAGCGCTCTTCGAAAATAAAATTCTTAAGATCGGTTCCACCACCTGAATAACGGGTCGCTTCGGCACGGTCCCGAACGATGTTGAGTACAGCGATAGCCTCGGCTTCCCTTGACGCACCAAGATTGGCTAAGGCCTCGGCCTCCAGGAGAAGGGCATCCGCATAACGAAATATCATGAAGGTATTGTCGGGATTAGAATCCTCATTGCCCGAAGCAAAGACGTTGGCCGCGAATTTTTTAAGTACAAACTGGCCATTATCGGCATACATATCCTCATACCAGAGCTCCTTCCGCTTATCCGCGGGCCCATTAAGCGGGTAGATACGGTACATAAAAACAGATGAATAATACGCGATACTAAATTGCTGGTTGTATCGGGGGAATTTATAGGGCCATCGCAGGAAATGATCCCAAAGCGGCGCATAAGCATTATTTTGATCGCCGTAGTTAATGGTCCGATAAAACTCAAAAAGTGATTCTTCTGTTCGTCCTTTGGAGACTTTTGCCCAATTTTCCGGTGTTAAAGCATAAAGGTAATGAACGCCACTTGCTCTCAGCTCTTTACCCAATGCCGCCACACTTTCATAATATTTTGTTGCATTAGGTGAATCAAAATTGGCATTCCACATTTTCATATGCATCAACAATGCAATGATACTACCTCGGCTCGCTCTTGCGCCGCGCTGCGATGCGTCACCAAATGACCAGGGCATAATATCTTTGACAGATTCTAAATCCAAAATACATTTACTGATCACAGAAACCATGTCCTCACGTGCCAGCTGTTTAGCAAAATAGGCCTCCGTATAGTAAACCACATCACCATATAGACGAACCATCCAAAAATAGCTGAGACAACGCATAAAAGTCGCCTCCGCTTTGTAACGGTCTTTGTCCGCCGCCGACAATCCCGGAATTCCTTCCTCCAGTTTGGCAATCAAAATGTTGCAGCTTTGAATAACCTTGTAATAGATATCCCAGCTCGACACCTTGTACATGGCATAACCGCTAGAGCGCCCACCGGGCAAGGTATTGACATAAACGGCATTCATATTGTTCGTTCCTAGATCCCTCAGGATCATACGATCATTTGATGAAGTGGGCGAAGAGAAAATCTCGCCAGATCTGGCCTCTCCTATCGCCCCCATGACCCAAGACTCATTTATCTTCTCAAAAAACTGACTATATATACGCGCAATATTTGCCTCTACATCTTCTTTGGACTGATAAAAGTTATTTCCTGTAAGTCGATCAATGGGTTCGACTGTCAAAAATTTCTTACAGCCAACGGTCAATATGACGCATAGGCTTAAAACAAATGCAATTCTTGTAAAATTTCTTCTAATTTTCATAACACCTAGCGATTAGAAATCTATATTAACACCTACACTATATTGCCTTGGGACAGGATATCCACCTGAAGCGTCCCTTCCCATGCTACTCACGTTTTCCGGGTTCGGCCCACTATATTTTGACAAGGTAGCGACGTTTTCAGCCGTTACATATACCCTTAAACGCTCTAGGCCATAGCGTCTAACTGCGCTTTTCGTAAACATATAGGACAGTGTAACACTGTTGAATTTGAAATAGGATCCATCTTCCGCCCATAAACTTTGATCCATACGAAATGGATCAATGCTCGAATAACGTCTAAAATCGTAGGCATATGGATATTCCGCGATATCCCCCGGCTTCATCCACATATTAATGTCGTCCAACGGAACGACAGCCTGGCTTCCATAAGGATCATTCATTAGACGCAGCCGCTCCGCAAGCGCATTATTTAAGATCGTACGTTTAGCAGTGTATGAACCATACACATTTAGACCAAACGTTCCTAAAGTTTCATGATTATAATTTAAATTCAATTGTAGACCTCCAGTAATGAGCGGCTGAGAATTACCTGTTCTTGCATAATCGTTTTCATCTAAAATATAGTTACCATCCAAATCGGCAAAAATCGGGTCTCCTGCTTGAAATTCTGTCCCATTTGCCATGCGATACCGACGACCTGACACAGGATCCACAGGTACATCCGCATCGGTTCTATAAACACCTCGGTTTAATAACATGTAATTTGACATGGTCGATGTTCCTACTCTAAAAACGATATGCTGTCTCAGGTCATTGGTATAATCCCAGCGAACAAATTGACCACCATAATGTTCTGGCAATTTGAGCAATACATCCCGGTTAAAGGCGCCATTTACACCGACGGACATGGTAAAGCGACCTTCGGTAAATGGTCGATACATCACAGCGAGCTCATGACCATAGTTAGCAATAGCCGCTGAATTGCTATTTACCTTGTCAAAGCCCAATGAGGTAGATAACTTCTCCTCAAACAAGATATTATCTACTTTCTTGTAATAAGTATCATAGGTCAGCTCAAACCGGTTATTGAAGAACGCCATGTCCAAACCCAGGTTATATTGACTGGTGGTTGTCGGTTTTAAATCTGGATTAGGAATCTGTTCGTAATTGATTCCGATACCGATTTTATCATTATACCCGCCTGTAATATCATATTTTCCATAAACCCGTTCCAAGGTACTATTAGGCATAACGTTTACCCCCCAGCTTGTGCGGATCGACAATAAGTTGATCCAGTCTACTTCTTTTAAAAAGTCTTCATGATAGGCATTCCAACGAAAACCAACCGCGGGATTTTTGGTGTATAGATTTCCAAACCCATTTTGTGATGAACCGTCCATACGATAAGAAAGATCCACGACATATTTTTTCATATAATCATAGGTGCCGGCAATTGCAAAAGACAATCCACGTTCTTTTCCAAAGCCTCGGCGCAGCAATCCTCCGCCTTTCGAAAAGTACCCATCAAACCCTAGTGGTCCTTCAAATTGGTCGTTAGGTGTACGAGCTTGCAATGCAGCATTTGCTTGCTTTTCCAACGTACGGATTTCATTGAACAGGTTGAAAAACACTGTATGTTTTTCTTTAAACGTCCGGCTATAGTTAATAGAGTTACGGTTATATAACGAATTATATCGTCCATAATAGGCATATACCTGGGCAAACTGACCGTTTGCTTCCGCCGGAGTAAACGTACTTTCGTTGTCGGAAGTAGACTCATAACTTACCGTTGTGGTTGCCCGCAAACCTGGAATAAACTCATACGAGGCTTCGATAAAAGGTTTTATCGACTTAGAAGAATTATCATTCCTTGTTTTTAGTGCTGAATTATAACCCGATGAGGCTAAATAAAACGAGGGGCCGGGCAACAGGGTTGAAGCCATTCCATTTTTTGCCACTCCGGACTGCAAAATCCCTAATCCATTACCTTTACTCTTTGACCCTAGTGAAGCATTGACCTGAGCCGTGAATCTAAATTTTTCATTTGGATAATACTCAAATCGCATGTTGGCCATGTAACGGTCAAAACCAGTATTTTTTATGATTCCGTTTTCATTATAATAATTCAAGTTGGCTTTATAATTTAGCTTTTGATTCCCGCCGTCTATCGCAACGTTATGGGTCTGATTATAGGTTGTCGCATAGAATAAATCCTGCCAATTGGTCGAATTGTTAAAATAAGCATTTAAGCTATCCGAAAGTATGGGGGTTTGGGAAATACGATCCCAGTCATCTTGCGATAGTGCATTACCATAAATTTGTAATAACTTAAGCCGACGCTCGAGATTACCACCCAAAGTTTCTCTTAATTTTGGTGGTGTCTTCAGGAAGAAGTTTCCCGTATAACGTACACGGGGCACTTCTGAATTTCCGCGCTTTGTGTTAATAATGATAACACCATAAGCTGCCAAGGAACCATATAGAGAAGTTGCTTGTGCATCTTTCAATACCTCTATATTCTCTATGTCCTCGGGCGGTATGAGTGATAGTGGGCTAATACCGGGTCCTTGTTGACTGAGGCCAAGCTCATTTGCACGATCCGCATCCATTGGTACCCCATCAATAACATACAAAGGCGAAGTCGGTGTCAAGAATGACTGGTCTCCCGAACCTGTGACACTAATTGTTGAAAGCCCCCGAATCTGTGTAGACCCTCTAAATCCTGGGGCTCCAGTATTCACCTGTACATTCAAGCCCGCAACTTTACCCTGGAGTAAATTCTCCACATTCGCCGCTGGAATATCTTGAATCTCTTTGCCGCTGATTTTGGTTGACGCTCCCGTTGTTGTTTCCCGCGGTCGTTTAACATAACCACGAACAACCACTTCATCCAACTGATTATCCAATTCTTTCATTCGTATGTTGACATTTCGGTCTGCTCGTATAGTAGTGCTTACACCATCGTAACCGATCAATCTAAACGAAATGGATGATCCCGCGACCGCAGTCACACTAAATGCTCCCGATGAATTTGTGGATGTCACTTCGCGGGATGTTTTGCCATAACGAATTGTTACTCCACTCAATGCCCGCCCTTTTTCATCAGTCACTTTCCCTGACATAATGATCGCTTGTGCAAATACCTCCAACGACATGAACATGCACAATATCAAGAGAACACAACTATTATAAAATATCTTTAATCGCATAACTATTTCTATTATTCGTTATCAAATCGTGGATTCTCTCTTTGGAAATGAAAAACAATTTCCCAGTCTCCTTTCGTAAATAATTTGAAGTTCAATCCGAAACCCGCTGTAATCAAGATCCCTCCGAAACCTCTTCTAGAATAACTAAAATCTACCTTTGCACTTCCTCCATTTGTATATTTAGTAGGGTAATTTGTAAGGGGAATGGGATAAGCGACATCATATTGAACATAACTTTCCGTTTTTTTCATGTTAAAACCATGTACCAGCTCGTTCCAATTTGTTTCGTTGAAATTATCAGGGTTGATCGGATTTTTATCTTTGTTCAAAAAAACAAATCTTAAATTATGACCATTTCCACCACTAAAAGGGCGTATATAAACCACCAAATCTTTAAACTCATCATTGGTTCGCAACAATTGGTTACTGGATTCTCCAAAGATGTCATTCATATAGGAAGGCCAGATATAGCTTTGCTTCTTGGGGTTTTTAGGATCCTGGGGGTCTGGTGCGATTTCACCGTTATACGGATTTTTATCCGAATAGGGTTCATAGTCCTGTACTCGCCATGGTAGGATCATAAAATCTTTGACAATGGTAGTTCCGCCTGAATTGGAAACTTTCAGATCGAAATAGCGAACATTTTGAACCAGGTCAATACTATCTTTGGCTCGAGGTGTAATAAGCGCATTCGTTGAGGAGTTCCATAAAATAAATGTCCCTGTCGAATCGACCTCAAAAAGCGGTCTGTTGACCTGTTTCCTTTTGGCTTCGATTTCTGCCAGATTTTTCTCTGTTCCATCGTACCGTGAAATCCACTCATAGACTGGTTTTACCTGAAAAAGATCTGTATACGGCCTTCCATCGCCGTAGCGGGGATTGACAATTTCAAACTTTAATGGCGTTGTTGAATGGTCTGTATTCACTATCCCCATACGTGTGGTCCGTCCTAAAATGGGATAGAAGGATTTCCCGTCATAAGTCAGATTCACGCTTAAAAACTCCTTCTCTTCGGGCAAATTATACATTTTTTTACACCCATTTAAGCCTGCACACATTAAAACAAGTAGACTACAATAAAAACATAGTCCCTTATCCAGTATTCTGTATTTTTTAAAAATTCTCATTGCTTAGACATTCTTAAATTGGTTATTGATTTCGGTTCATTGTCCAGTCTGCAAGTTGGAAATCACTGCCCCCATACATGCGTGCGATATTCAAACGATAGGTTTTATATGCTCTTGTATTGGTAAAAAAGAATACCCTTAACTGGAAACGCTCATCAAAAGCTTCATCTTTTTTGGTGTCCAGAAGATCCCATTTGGAAGTCTCTTCGTTCCATCCCTGTAAGGTCCAATCTGTTGGATCCCGCTGTTGAATGTCATTCGCTGACCGAAGCGTATAGCTGTTCGCAGCGACAGCAACCAGAAAATCCCATTGGATATAAAATTGTCCGGGACTTGACAAGAAGAATTTGGTCTCTGGATTGCCATCAAATACATACTTGGATGCTTCCACAGCATTCGGACCTCCGGACGTTTCTTTTGATGCGGATCCTACTCCGCCAATTGTTTTAAATAAATTCTCAGGTGGTGGGATATAGATAATCTGACTGACAAATTTATTAAAGCCGAAAACATGGTCAGGATTAAGCACATGGACCACAGCGTTATCTGTCTGGATATTTAGCGAACTTGTTTCCGTCGTCACCCAATTGCGATTAAATACGGATCTTCTTGTGTCGGAGAAATCAACTATTGTTGGACCTCCATTCATATATCCCGATGACGCCTGTCTATTGAGACCGATATGCATCGGATAACCGTAGCGTATCCCCAATACGTCCTTCCCATCTTGATTTGTGAGTGAATCACTGGAAATCCTTCCCTGGATAATGTACTGACACATCAGCGAATCCAGTATTTCATATTTCACAGAATTTAAATATTGGGCCGGTTTGTCCGATACATTCAATGTATTATTCAGGTTCTGAACCGCCAATTGAAAGTTAGCATTTGTCAGTGCAAACAAAGTGACCGTACTATCTTGCAGTTTCTTTTGCAGTCCGATCCGGTCGATAACTTTAACCAAGGAATCATATACCCCAGGCTTACTTTTTAGATAACTATATAAATTACCCTTATAAACAGGTTCCTTGGCCATTGGCGAATAGTAACCTTTATCTTTGGCACAGGCGTACAACAGAGATGTAACTGCCAATGCGAATATGCACCGTATAAATAAGTTCTTTTTCATAGCTGTTACTTCTTTACTTCCAATAAGCATTTTGTTCTATTAACTTATTCTGTGAGAGGATTTCCTTTGCGATAGGCCAGTAAATACCATCATCGGCTATCAGTTGTGCCAATTTCGGATTGTCATGTTTTATCTTTTCGCGGCGGATCATATCATACCAGCGATGCCCTTCCCCCATCAGTTCCCGTTTGCGTTCCAGGAAGATCGCGTCAACCAAATCACCATTAGCAGTTTCGCTGTATGCTTTAAGGCCCCTCCTTTCCCGAATTTCATCTAATAGCTCGATAGCGGCGGATTTTTCACCAAGTACAGCCAAGGACTCCGCCCGCAAAAGAGCGACATCCTCCAAGCGGGTTAAAATTGTCGCACTGGTAAAAATCCGAAAAGTGGGATCAGAAGTGCCCCCCATGATACATTTGATCTTACTGAAAATCGGATATTTACCATTGAAATTCCGGAAGTAGACTTCCGTGTTCGGATTGCCCAGGGTATCTATGCTGAAACGCTGATCTTTTTTCTCATTGAATGTCTTTAGAATCATTTCTTTAGGCATGTAAATATCGGGCACAGATTTATTCACCACAGGCGCCGCCAGTGTAAGTTCCTCAATATGACCTGTAAATGAAGCTTCGACATGCGCCCAGATATAGGGAAAGGAAAACATCTGTTCGGATCGTTTTTCAAAGAAAAAACCATTGCCATCCGTCAGGAAAGAAGAAGATAAATAATAAGCTCCTCCTTTCGAATAATTATCCATCACAAATTTGGAGTAAGATGCGACATCAGCATAATTCGCTTGCCAGGCGGCCAAATGAGCTAAGATCGCATAGGCGGAAAGCTTCCGTACCAACGCACCATTCCAGCGTGAGGAGCTTTCATTATAATAATCCCCAATCTGCTGCTCATCGCCAGTGCTATAGGAATAAGGCAGCAGTTGTGCCGCCTCATACATTTCTTTTTCAATCCAGGCATAGAGCTTTAAACGATCTTCGCGAGGCTTATTTTCAAAATTGCCATCATGAGAATTTAAGATCAAGGGGACATCTCCCCAAATACGTACCATGTTGAAATAGGCATAAGCACGTAAAAATCGCGCTTGGGCAACATCCACTACAAGGTTATTTTCGGTATACCGCATATCCTTCTGGCGTACTTCTGGTGCACGTTCCATAAATATGTTTGCGGCATTGACCACCGCAAACCAGCGCCGCCAGTTGGATAATGCATTTAGCGATTCATAATTCGCTTTGAGATCATTTTTTATAATGGCTTTCAGGTCTTGCCGGTTTGGACTTTCAAAATCACCGGATCGTACATCTCCGTAAAGCCAATATCCGTTATTATCGTCCAATGCGGCCTTGGTTAAACCGTATATACCCATCAGCCCAGCACGCGTATCTTCCAAAGCATTCCACATATTTTCTTCTTTGACCGTCCGCGAAGAATCTATATCAAGCATTTTCTTGCACCCGCCGCCAAGAGCGAGCAAGAAAATTGGTAAAACACGAATAATGAAGTAGTATCTTTTCATGTCTGTTTGTTTAAAAATCAACTTTAATACCTAAGGTGTAAATTCGGGGGATACGCAATTTGGACCCAATATCGTAACCCGTATAATCGACAATCTCGGGATCCACACCGCTATAAGATGTTATGGTCGCGACATTATTCGCAGAAACATAGGCATAGGCATTTTTAATACGCTGTGCACTTCCACCGAGCAAAGTCGTCAGATTATATCCCAATGTGATTGCGCGAATCTTCAAAAAAGAAGCGTTCTCCAAGAACAGGTCCTGATCTGCCTGATACGCAATGACCGAACTCCAAGGGTTATACAACGGATACTTACTATAGTCGCCTCTTTTCTCCCAATAGGTAATCTCCTTGACCGCATCCAACTTCCGGGCCCCTTCATTATTAATAAAATCAAAACGATTTGCCATCTCTTGATTAATGAGCTCACGGCCGATATTGTAGTACATATTGATACCTAGATCCCACTTCCCAAACACAAAGTTGTTGTACCAATTTCCAAAAATGGCCGGTAAACGATGCCCTTGCAAAGTTCTGTCATCATCATTTATGGTATTGTCGCCATTTTGATCCTTCCAAATGGGATCACCTGCTCGCAACTGAATAGCATTATAGGTCATTCCCGATGGTACTTCCGCATCTGTCTTGTAAATCCCTTCATTGGAAAGAAGCCAATATTGATCCAGTGACTTGCCAACTTCCAATAAATTATTCCCAATAACCAAGCGATCAAGTCCATTTGGCAATGCTTTAAGTTTGTTTCGATTGTGAGACACATTAAGTGCCGTAGACCATTTAAATGTTTTGGATTGGATCGGATCGAGACCGATTGTTAATTCCGCCCCGGCATTTTGAACATCCATTCCTGCGGAATAACTTGATTTGTATCCATACTCACTAAAGGAAGGGATATTGATCAGCTGGTTTTTAGTCTGTTTCAGGTACAGATCCAAGGAGACATAAAAGTTCTTTTTTTCAATTGCGTAGTCAAGACCTAAATTGCCCTGATCAGTGTAGGCCCAGGGAATATTATAACCTACCCATCCCGATTCGTAAGGCCGCACCAGTCCAGCGATCGCATTATAGCCGGCAACCAACTGATTGCCTGTAAAACCCATTTGAGCGACATAATTAGGTCCCTGTGCAAAATCATCAAATACATTGTTTATTCCAATACGTCCCAGACTCAGTCGAGCTGTCAGGTCTTTCAGGTTTCTATTTGTATTGAAATAACTGTTTTTGATATTCCAATTTACAGAAAGCGATGGTGTAAACAGCCATCTTGCATCGGGCTGAGCATTAGAGGATCCATCGGACCGCAGCAATAAGGAGACATCAACCTTTTTGTCATAATTATAGGTCGCTTTTCCATAAAAAGAGACTAAATTATGGCGAATACGATCTAAAAATTTAAAAATAAGTGCTTTAGGATAAGCCGTAGCTTCCAAATAATTCGGAAGATTAATATCATCCTCCAAAAGATTGACTTTGATAAAATCATTTACTCCTTTGTAAGCGTAAGCGTAGTTATAGCGGTACGTATCCCATTGCAAGCTATTTCCGATCAATAGATTCAGGTTATTTTTAGCATCAATTTTCCAGTCATAATACGCTTTGTTGTCAAATACAGCACGCTGGTTATAGCCATAATAATTGGAAGCAAAATTATTGGATTCCATGAGCTTGCTATGATAAAATTGATCCCGGTAGCCTTCATTATAATCGACCATACCAGTCGAAAGAAAATGGAAATTACCTAAATCGATTTGTAGCTTACCGTAGCCCTGTACAATATTAGACTTGTTATTGTCAAAGCCTTTTTTGTAAAAGCCCAAGTACTCATTATAGACCTCCTTGTTAGGCGACAATGGTGCCGATAGATCGGGGAAATAGGCTAACTGCGCAAAACGATCTCTCAGATTTAAATTTCTATTACGATCGAGTCTGGTTAGATTTGCCTGCATGGAGAATGTCAGCCAAGTCAATGGACGCATATTCAACCCAAACAAAGCGTAGTACTTATTTAGCTTCACTTTCTCTGAAATACCTTTATCCTGAGTCGATCCAGCAGCAAATTGAAAATTCGCGCGAGGGCCACCGCCAGAAAGGTTCGCATTTAGGTTATATACCAAACCATTGTTATAATAGGAGTCACTCCAATCCGACTTACCAAAGTAATTCATATTGAGTGAATCACTTAGATACACAGGATAAGAATCTCCATCATCGTATTTACCATTCGATGTATACAAATCATAAAACTGTCTTCTGAATTTATTCTCGTATTCACCGTTGATAGTCGTCACCTGTGGACGTTGTGCCAACCCCGTATACATATTGACGGCTATACGATTGGTTTTATCGGACTGATATTCTTTGGTCTGGACGACAATTGCTCCATTTGCGGCATTAGGTCCATACATGGCTATTGCCGCAACATCTTTAAGGACCTCAATAGATTTGACCATATCAATATTGATATTGGCCAAGAGATTTGTTGCCGGTCCAATTCGCTCGAGATCATAGGTCTGTACGGCATAGGCGAATGGATGTTCTCCTACTAACGGGATGCCATCTATCACAACTAATGGTTGATTTTGAAAAACATCGATGTCAGAAAGCAATGGTCTCGAAATACCACGAAAATACATGGGTTGTTTAGTTCCAGGTTCACCAGATGGCTCTGTTACATAAAGTCCCGTATTGTTCCCTTTTAAATACTGCTGAAGGGATGTATAAGGTAACAAGCCTTGCTTCTTGATCTCAACAGGATTGACTTGACTAACTTTGGTCTGAAATATGGAGTCTAATTTTACAGTTCCAATCTGAAGCTTAAGACTATCCGAAGGAGCTAATTGCTTATTATCCTGACCAGAAACAAGAGAACAGCAAGCACAGGACCATCCCAAGACAACGAGTCCATTCAAACACCTCTTTTTAATCATGTACATAAGAATGATATATAATTAGGTTATTTTACTTTTCTAGTTTAATTGGTTATAATACCCCTGAACCAGAGGCCAATTGGGTGTGTTTTTTTCGAGATAAGAAAATTAGTCAACTTCTTTCTCAAAAACCCGTTATGCAGTATCAAATAGAACTACCATCATAATTTAAGGTTTAAAGTTTATATAAAAAACGTTTTAGCATAATAGGAAATACCTTTCTGTCAAAACTGGTTTACTTACTTAATTGGTCAGCACTTATCGCTCTTGGTTATACTGAAGATATATAGAAAACGGAGAAAAAAAAATTTTTTCTCTGTTTTTTTTGTTTTGCTAAACTGGTTTAGTGAGCAACATTAAGCTATTTTGCGTCAAAAAACTCGATTTCTGACCGCTCAAATCGAGATTTGCTAAAAAAACTCGCTGGCTATTTTTTTTTCAAATTGTAACAGTTTATCGAAAACTTCTTTCAAAAATCTATTCTGTTCCCTTTCGGGTAAAGGGCTTAAAAAATAGAAAAGACCGATCTGCAAACGATCGGTCTCTCCACTATTATAGTAATTAGTTCTAGTTTAGCTGAATTATCACTTTCCTCTCTTGGGCTTATTTGTCATTTCAAATACCAATTCACCACCATTCGTTAGGCTACTATACGATAATTTCAAATTATCCAAGAGTTTACCATTCAAAGTCACCGATTTAACATATACATTCTTCTCAGATTGGTTACGCACAGTAATGCCAATACTTTTCCCGTTTTCTAGATTGATCTTCGCAGATTTCACCAATGGGCTTCCAATCCAATAGGCATCCTCGCCTGGTGCTACAGGATAAAATCCAAGCGCTGTAAATAGATACCAGGCGGACATCTGTCCACAGTCATCATTTCCACCCAACCCAGCATGTCCATTATGATATTGATTTCGAATAATCTGACGTAAACGTGCCTGCGCCTTCCAAGGGCTCTGGGTCATGTTATACAAATAGGCAACATGATGCGAAGGCTCGTTTCCATGTACATAATTCCCAATAATTCCATCTCGGGTGATATCCTCGGTATGCTCAAAATATTTATCGGGAAGTTCCATTGTAAATAAAGAATCCAGATAAGTCTCCAGTTTCTTTTGCCCCCCCATAAGCTCCATCATCTCCTGAGGTTGATGTGGGACGTACAAGCTATAATTCCAGGAATTCCCTTCAATGAAGCCTTGGCCATGGGTATCTAATACATCAAATTTCTCTTTAAACTTCCCTTGAGAATTCTTTGGTCGCATAAAACCTATTGCAGGGTCATAAAGCGATTTCCAACTCTCAGCACGTTTCGAAAAAGTACGGTAGATATCTTCTTTCCCAAGCTTCTTTGCCAATTGCGCGATACACCAGTCATCGTAAGCATACTCCAGTGTATTCGAAACCGAAGTACCAGACACATCATCCGGAACATATCCTTTATCCATATAGGCTCCTATTCCCTCATAATTACGGGTATTTGCCGTTTGCACACAAGCTCGTAATGCCGCTTCGGGATCACCTTTATACACACCTTTCAATATGGCATCAACAATGACAGATACCGAGTGATAACCACTCATACACCAATTGTCGTTGGCATAATGTGACCAGATCGGCAACATTTTCAATACGCTCTGATCGTAATGCGCCATCATTGACGCGACGATATCTGCATTGCGCGAAGGGTTAATCAGATTCAGAAGTGGATGGAATGCCCTAAACGTATCCCAAAGGGAAAACGACGTATAATTCGTAAAACCCTTAGCTTGATGAATCTCCTGATCCAATCCCTTATATTCACCATTTTGATCCATATAGATGGTTGGCATCAGACTCGCATGATACATGGCAGTATAGAAATTGATTAGATCCTCCTTGTTCAACATATCCACTTCAACCTTGTGAAGCTCCTTTTCCCAGGCCGTTTGTCCTGCATGCACATATCCATCAAAATTCCAGTTCGGAGCCTCAACTTCCATATTGTTGAGTGCATTCTTCATACTTACTGGGCTCAGCGCAACTTTCATCAGAATAGATTCGTCGGCTTTCGTGTCGAAGTCCAAATGCAGCTTGATGTTGTGAGCGGCTAGATCGGGAAAATTATGCTGTTGATCAAACTTACGCCAAAAACCGTTATACACTGATTTCCCATCTTCATATTTGGCGCCATAGTTTTTGAATGGTTTGGATGTCTTTATCGCAAAATAAACGGTACGTGTCCGGGACCATCCATTCGTTTGGCGATACCCTACCAAAGTCGAGTCATTCAATACCTTGACAACCGTCCAGACATTTTTACCGTCATAATTATAAATTCCAGCAGTTAGATCCACCACAAGATGTGAAGCATCTGATTTCGGGAAGGTATAACGATGAATTCCTACGCGTGTGGTAGTTGTTAATTCAGCTTTAATCTGATGTTTATCAAGCAAAACACTATAGTAGTTGGGCTCGGCACGTTCATTTGCATGCGAATAAGGAGATCTATACCCCTCCTGAGGTTTATCTGCAGTTCCTGGATTGAGCTGCACCTTCCCCTGGGTTGGCATGACCAATATATCCCCAAGATCAGAGTGGCCAGTACCACTAAAGTGTGTATGGCTAAAGCCCACAATCGTTGGATCACCATACTGGTAACCAGCACAGTATTTATACACATCACCATTGTACTGTCCATTTACAGCATAGGATAAGGTATCCGTATCCGGACTTAGTTGTACCGCTCCGAAAGGAACGGTCGCCCCGGGGAAAGTATGCCCCATCCGAGCGGTTCCGATCAGTGGTTTGACATACTGAATCAATTTGGTTTCTTGTGCTCTTAATAAATAAGGGGCACATAACAAACCGAAACAAACTAAACTTCTTATGTTCATCGCTTAAGGATTAGATCTTTGGATTTTGACTATAAGCACTCCACAGCTCGTCAATCGTCTTCCCGGTCTGCGCTTTCCAGAAATCATCTGTATACGTTTTACTCCGCATTGCTCCATCCAATTTTTTAACAAAATCCTTTTTCACATTTTTATTAATCCAGTAGAGGAATCGTGCCGTAGTACGATAAGAATCTGTATACTTTTGTTTCTCTGTATACTCAGGTAACTTCCAATTTGCTCCAGCATTATCTATTCCGTCATCAAAACGAACAAAATCTGCGATCCCTTCAGTTACCCACCAAGGTCCGGCCCCATCAGGATAAGCCTGAACAATGTGCATCACTTCATGGGTAACAACATCAATATCACCCGGATTTTTGGCAAACCACTCCGGGCTATATCGTACAATACCTCCAGCTGTTGCGGCCACGCCCTTATAATCTGGATCAATAACAAAAGACACTTTTTTGATAGTCTTGCTATTATATTTTTTTGCCAGTTTGGGATAATTAGTAAAATAAGCCGCCACCAATCTCTTCTTTAGTGCAGGACTAAAATCCTTGTCTTTATTGATCCAGATTAAAGTATATCCACCTTTGGTGATACTGTCGACATCTACAGCCACCTTTCGATCATTTTGTGTATGCTGCCAATTATCCTGTGCGGAAAGCGAGCAAGAATACATTAAAGCGACAACAGCAAGCGTTCTTTTCAAATAATTAAAGTTCATAATTAGGTTATTGTTATTTTTTCTTTTTTGCTTTTTTTGAATTCACACCCGTGTTCAATTCACTTGTCATCGAATATGGAGCTGCGCTCAAGGTAGTTCCTCTATTATAATTCGGTTTAGCTGTCATATCAAAATTAAGATTCCCACCTTCATGAAGTGCCTTATGACTTAACCAGTTTTTACCATAATCTGTTCCATTCAACTGCAGTGCATTGACATAAACATTTTTATCCGAATTCTTAGGTGCATCTATTGTCAATGTCTTACCATTTTCGAACGTTAATGTAGCTTTTTTAAATAATGGAGCCCCGAGCACATATTCGTCTGTCGCTGGACAAACCGGATAAAAACCTAGCGCAGAAAATACGTACCAAGCCGATGTTTGACCATTATCTTCATCGCCACAATAACCGTCAGGAGTTGGCTTATACATTCTGTCCATAACCTGACGCACCCAATATTGCGTTTTCCATGGTTGGCCTGCATAATTATACAGGTATGGCATATGCTGAATCGGCTGGTTACCATGCGCATATTGCCCCATATTGGCAACCTGCATCTCCCGAATTTCATGGATAATACCACCATAATAGCTATCATCATAATTTGGAGCCTGAACAAATACAGAGTCCAACATATTGACAAAAGTTTTCTCTCCACCCATTAAATCAATCAGTCCCTGCACATCATGGAAGACACTCCAGGAGTAATGCCAACTATTACCTTCAGTGAATGCATCCCCCCATTTCAATGGATTGAAAGGAGCTTGGAATTTACCATCTTTATTTTTACCACGCATTAAATTGGTGGAAGGATCAAATAAGTTCTTATAATTCTGAGCACGTTTAGCATAGAGATCAATTTCAGCCTTAGGACGGTTCAATGCTTTTGCCAATTGGTATATTGTAAAGTCATCATAAGCATATTCCAATGTCCGGGCAGCATTTTCATTGATTTTAACATCATAAGGCACGTAGCCTAAGCTATTGTAATATTCAACACCTTTACGTCCAACAGCGGTCATTGGCCCCTCATTGTTTGCACCATGTTGCAAAGCTTCATATAATTTGTTGATATCATAACCACGCAAGCCCTTCATATAGGCATCCGATACTACCGAAGCAGAGTTGTTACCAACCATGATATCAGCATATCCAGGGCTGCTCCATTCAGGCAGAAACCCACCCTCCAGATAAGCATTAAGCAATCCCTCCTGCATTTCTTTATTGATAGAAGGATACATAAAGTTTAGGAAAGGATACAAGGCTCTAAAGGTGTCCCAAAAGCCTGTACCACCAAACAAATATCCTGGTAGCGTTTTACCATTATATGGGCTGTAATGGACAGCCTTTCCTTGCGCATCGATTTCATATAGTTTATTCGGAAAAAACAATGTGCGATACATTGTCGAATAAAATGTGCGCAATTGATCGATATCATCACCTTCTACCTTAATTTTACCTAAGGTCGTATTCCATATCTGGCGTCCATCTTCTTTAATTTGGTCAAATGACTTATTACCAAGCTCATTTAAGTTTAACATAGCTTGGTCAGCACTGATAAAAGAGGACGCAACCTTTACCTGAACAGGTTTTGATTTATCCTTCACTTTGAAACCAACGATGGCGCCCGTATGGTCACCTTTGATTTGCAGCTGGCCGTCTTTCTTTTCTTTTCCCGCCCAAGTAGCAACACTAGCAAAAGGTTGATCGAAAACAAGGACAAAATAGTTCTTAAAATTTTCAGGCAATGGGCCGCGTGCATATTTCGATGAATAGCCAATGATCATATTTTTTTCGGGGATGATCTGCACTTCCGAACCTTTTTCATAAGCGTCCAAAACGATATAAGCATCATCCGTCTTATTGAAAGAGATACGAAACATCGCAGCACGTTCAGTCGGTGTCATCTCTGCTGTCACATCGTGATCAGCCAAGTACACTGAGTAATAATATGGTTTTACAATTTCCGCTTTATGCGAAAACCAGCTTGCACGTTCATCCTGATCAAAAACAGGCTTTCCAGTAACAGGCATAATAGAGAAAACACCATAATCATTCATCCAAGGAGAAGGCTGATGTGTCTGCTTCAAACCACGGATTTTATCAGCTGTATATTGATACTGCCATCCATCGCCATTTTTCCCGGTCTGTGGGGTCCACATATTCATCCCCCATGGTCTTGCTATGGAAGGATAAGTATTCCCGTTGGATAGCTCAAATTTGGATTCTGTACCCATTAAAGGATTCACCAGATCGACAGCCTCCATTTGCTGTCCTCTAAACTTCTGAGCCAAAACCGGTTTTGCGTAAAACAAACCCAAGGACAGTAATGACCCTAGAAAAACACTTAATGATTTCTTCATTATTTAGGATATATATAAATATTTCTACTAAAACGTATTAGTAAAGATATAAAAAAGAATATTAAATCAAAAAAACTCGGAGCTTTCGCATATTAGGTCTTATGATTTTTACAATAAGGCTTTATTTTTTAGACCAAGTTTCGGACTTATCCCCGCTTCAGATATGGATACTATCTTTTGATCAAATTTGTCGAAATCACATATTCCTTGGGACTGGTAATCCCGCTATCTATTTCTTTCAACAACACCTTCACACAGGTTTTTGCCAATGGCTCCAATGGTTGTTGGATGCATGAGATCTTAGGATTTAATATATCGAACAATTCATGATCATCAAAAGAAAACAACGGAAAATTAAAATGTTCCCCTCCTTCAGAACGAAGCGATTTCAAACCGAGGATGCAGAGATAATTGGTCGTAAAAAATAAACCATCTAAGTCCACATTCTTAGATACCCAGCTCCGCAAAGCAGCTATACCTTTTTGTCGCAAACGATTGTATGGTAATTGCAATATCCGCACTTGCATACCCGTTTCTTCACAAAATTGCAAGTAGGCATTTTTACGTGCCAGCATCTGAGGCTGATCCGAATCAATGGTAATCAACCCAAAGTTCTTACATCCGATTGACTGTAAATGCAAACAGGCCTTCCAGCTGCTATCACCGTTGTCAATATGAACATAATGTGTCGCTACTTCTGGTGAATTTCGATCAAAAACGACCAAAGGAACTTTATTTTCCAGGATTTTTCGTTGATGCTCCTCCAAATTTACAGTAGGTGCCAACAGTATACCTTCAACTTTCTTTTCGAGCATAAAATCAATAATGTCCTGCGCATTTTGGGGATCTCCTAAAGTACTGCTGTAGAGTACATGGTAGTTTTTCTTACGCAAAAGCTCTTCGACATGTAGCGCAAAAGGCCCGAAAAAGGAATCGCCTATATTTTCAACAATCAAGCCAATGGTATTCGAACGTCCTGTTGCCAAACTTTTTGCCAGCGAATTGGGTTTGTACCCGACTTTCTCGACATAATCAAGCACACGCCTCTCAAGCTCCTTGCTGATACGAGCCTGTTCGGCTTTATGATTGATCACCAATGAAACGGTAGATTTGGAAACATTAAGTTCCTGCGCAATTTCTTTAATAGATTTGGCCATAAGAGCATTTCATAAAATTAAGTGAAATTAGAAAATAAAATGAAGAATATGCTCTTATTGAGGCAAGGGAACACTAACACAATCGTTTGCGCAAAATTAGCTGAATGTCTTTTTAGATATTCTGGCGGTTATTCACTTGCTTATATCAATACCTCCACCTCATTTATGCACCTGACATTTAGTTGTTCCTACAACATTGCACCTATAGCAAACAACTTATCCTAAGAAAATTTTTCGTAACAGCGATTTTATCAACAAGACATCCATCACATAAGCAATTTACCGTTCATTTTTAATTTTATCGTATTTTAATAAATTATTAAAAGTAAATGTAAAAATCGAGGTTACTTTATCAATCTTATAATGAAAATATTATTTTTTTTTTAAATTTACTGGCTGCTAGCTCCTTATGAAAAACACAAGATCATACCAATACCAAGAACTCCTACCTCTTATACAACAAGGGGATCAGCGTGCTTTTTCGGTGCTGTATGATTTATTTGCCCCCGATCTAACTTCTTTTATTTCAAAAAAGATCAGTAGCCGTGAAGCTGCCGAAGATATACTGCATGACCTCTTTATTTCAGTTTGGAAAAATAGAGCTTTCATTACAGAAATAGAGTCTCTTCCAGCTTATCTATTTAGTTCTTGCCGCTATTTGGTACTTGCCCATTACCGCAAAGAAATGAGAATGCAGGTTACCCAAGGCGTTGAACATCTTGAGTTTGAAGATCAATCTATTCCGATTGAAGATCGGCTATATTACCGGTACGTCATTGACATTGTTGCCAAGGAAGTAGAAAATCTACCTCAAAAATGTCAGGAAGTATTCAAATTGAGCCGGGAATATTACATGAGTAATAAAGAGATTGCACAAAAACTGGGTATTAGTGCGTCCACAGTTGAAAAGCATATCAACAAAGCCATTCGACATTTACGCACGGCGACAGGTCACCTGTTCCACTTTGTGTTATTTTTCTAACCTATTAATCAGTTATTTACACTGAAATTCTCACAAAATAATATTTTTTTTACGTTTTGAGTAGAAGCTCTTCTCCTTTTACGTCACTTGTATTATAACCAACCAGTATAACGCTGCTATTTATGAAGCAAGTGAAAGAATTATATAAATTACTTACCCGTTTTCTGAGCCGATCCGAAAATATTGATGAGCGCAAACAGCTTTTTGACTGGTTTGATCTGCAATCCGCTGATCAAATCCCAGAGAAGCAATTTTCAACCATTCAAAAGAATGTAAAGGATCGTTTGTTGACTGAAATCGGCGGAATAGAAAAAAAATCCACTACGATAAAGTACATACAGGTTGTCAGTACAGCTGCGGCTGTATTGCTGATCAGTTTTTTCGCTTATAAATACTGGCCCACAGCAGAACACATCGCTTCCAATAAATTATTGGCATCCATTCCTCCGGGAGGTGAAAAAGCCATTATCACGCTGGCAGATGGGAAGCAGATTAACCTCGACGCATTAGCGTTAAATCAAACTGTTCAAATCGGGGAGACAATTTTAACAAAAGATGCGCGGGGAAAGGTCAGTTATCGAAATGCCAAAACCGGAAAAATTGTTAGCCAGCAAAATATATTAAAAACGCCCAAAGGCGCTACGTATGAGTTAGTCTTAGCGGATGGCACCTTAGTTAGCCTTAATGCTGATTCGAAATTAATCTATCCTTCTTCATTTGAATCCGGAGATCGTATCGTTGAGCTGGAAGGTGAGGCCTATTTCCAGGTGACAAAAACAAAAGATCACAAAAGTTTCATTGTTAAGACAAAAAATCAGCAGACAAAAGTACTGGGTACAAAATTCAATATTAATGCCTATTCGGAAGAGGAAGGCGTACGTACCAGCCTAGAGGAGGGCGCCGTTATTGTTTCCAAGCAGAATAGCGCTGTTAGGTTAAGACCCAACGAACAAGCTTTTTCCGAGGATGGAAAACTCCGGTCAAAGACGATCAATATAGATCAGGTGCTTAGCTGGAAAAGCGGACAATTCTACTTTGATGGCACCAATACCGCAGCGGTATTTAAGGACATCGCAAGATGGTATGATATAGATGTTACTTATAATAATAAGAGCAATGCCAGTCAATATATAGGAAAAATTCCCCGGAATTTAAGCTTAGAAAAGCTCATCGCTCTTTTAAATTATGCAAATATCCAAACCAAAGCTATTGTGGGGAAAAACAATAGAATTAACTTAATCATTACATAACCAAACCATTAACGAAATGAAAAGCGAAAAATTCCCTCCCTAATAAGAGCTTATTAATATCAATAAAAGACGGATCCTGTTGGCGCAGAACCCGTCCAGCTTAATTGGTATTAAAGTATCGTCTAACTTCTAAATTATTAACACGTTAAAACCAAACGAATTTAATGAAATTTACCTTAACTCCGTTCACTAAGAAGGAGAAAGATTTTCATTCGACCAATTTGGATGCTAACCTAGCGTCCAACATATGGCGGATTTATGAAAAACAAAAGCCTCTTTTTGCGCGCCCATTATCCAGATCTCTCATGAGGATCAACTTAATCACCCTACTACTAGGCCTAGGTCTGTCTCAAGTAGATGCAAACACCTATGCCCAACAGATTAGCTTAAAAAAGCAAAAATCGAGTCTGGAATCGATCTTGAGAAACCTCGAGAAACAGAGCGGTTATTCATTCTTTTACAAGAAAAATGAGATCAACCAGATCATTGATTTAACTGCTGAAATTAAAGATGCCCCTTTTAAACAAGCGTTAAATGTTATTCTCAACAAAGCAAATCTGTCTTATGACTTTTTTGATAAAACGGTAGTTATCAAAAAGAATCAATTTAATAATTTCCAAACGAAGCCCTCAGTAGCTTTTAGACAAATAAATCAAACGGTTAACATCATTCAACAGATTATTAAAGGTATGGTCATAGACGATAGCGGAAAGCCGGTATCAGGAGCAACCTTAAGACTCAAATCCAATGCTAAAAAGGCTGTCGTCTCAGCAGCTGATGGCTCGTTTAATTTGCCGCTAAGTGCTGCTGGAGAAACTATTGTTGTTTCTTCCGTTGGCTATGATAGTTTCGAGTTCCAAGCTAGATTTACTGGGCATCCTTTTATTGTCAGGTTAAAAAAGACCGAAACTAAAGTTGACGAAGTTGTGGTGACAGGAATGATGATCCGCAAAAAAGAAAGCTTTACTGGAGCTACTGCATCATTCACTGGTGAAGAACTAAAAACAGTTAATAATCAAAACGTAATAGCAAGTTTACGGGCTTTAGATCCCTCATTTATTCAAATTGAGAATAATGCAATTGGATCTAATCCAAACATGTTACCTACCATCGAGCTTCGAGGACAGACTAGCATTGCTAGTTCAAATCTACGGGATCAGTTCTCAACAGACCCAAATCAACCTCTTTTCATTTTAGATGGTTTTGAGACTAATCTCAGAACCATTATGGATCTTGACATGAACATTATTCAAGGGGTAACTATTTTAAAAGATGCAGCATCAACAGCCATTTATGGATCTCGTGCTTCAAATGGTGTTATAGTAGTCGAAACGATCAAACCGAAAGCAGGAAAAGTCTTATTATCCTATACAACTGATCTACAAACTCAACTACCAGATTTATCGAGTTACAATATGATGAACGCGCGTGAAAAGCTAGAATTTGAAAGACTTTCTGGTCGATACACTGCTACCCTCCATAATCAACAGCTGGAATTGGATGCACTTTATAACGAACGTCTTGGGAATGTTTTACGCGGAGTAGATACATATTGGCTAAAAGAGCCTATTCAAACAGGTTTCTCCCAGCGACATTCCCTGAGTGCTCGTGGGGGTGAAGGCGCAGTAATTTTTGACATTGGCACTAACTATAAGAAAACAAAAGGAGCAATGAAAGGCTCTGGACGCGAAGACTGGGGAGCAAATATCAATTTAAATTACAGAACAGGGAAAATAAATATTGCGAATAGAGCATTTGTTACTGGATATAAAAGTAATGAATCTCCTTATGGGTCTTTTTCTACTTGGGTAAATACAAACCCATATTTCGAAAAATTGTCTTCCAGCGAAAAGTATCTTGCCTATAGAGCCCCCTCTACAGTGGGTGGTAGCACCCTATCTATATCGAATCCCCTCTATAATGCTAATCTAAATAGTTTCAATGAGGGAAAGAACTATATCATCAACAATAATTTGATGATGACATACGACATCAACCAATCTTTACGCTTAACAGCAAGCGGCCAGATAAGCAAAGGGTTAACAAATTCAAATGACTTTACTTCTCCTTTAAACACAAAGTTTGATGGATTAGAAAACGCTAAGAAAGGAAATCTGATACATAGTGAGGCTTCTGCATTTAGTTTTACTACAAATGCTATGCTGACTTACTTCCGGACTTTTAGAACAAATCATTCGCTCACGGCAAATTTACGCGGAGAAATAAGTGAATCCCGAAACTCAATAAATGGCTATACTGCAGTTGGATTTCCTGCTGCAAGCAATGGAAATCCAAATTTTGCTTTTGGATTCCTGACAGATTCCAAGCCTTCTGCGTCAAATAGGGTGACGAGAAGAACCTCTATCGTAGGATCCGTAAATTATTCTTATGCACAAAAATACAACCTGGATTTAAACTATAATCTTGATGGCTCTACAAGTTTTGGATCCAATAATCTATTCTCTCCTTATTATTCAGCTGGAATAAGTTGGAATGCCAATAAAGAAAACTTTTTTAAAAATATTCCCTGGGTCAATGTCTTAAGATTAAGAGGAAATATTGGTATAACAGGGAATCAAAATTTTGGAAATGTAAGCCAATCCGTATTTAATTATAACACAGATATAAATAGGTTTGGACAAGGAATATCACTATCCGCACTTGGAGCGCCAGATTTAGAATGGCAACGCACAAGGCAAATTAGCGTTGGCATGGACGCGACATTATTTAACAATAAATTGAATGTCCAATTAAACGCATATGATAAATATACCGATCCATTGGTGGTAGCAGTTACTTTACCATCATCTACAGGTCTTTCAGCCTATCCCTTTAATGCTGGAACACTAGATTATAAGGGTTTAGAATCGACGATAAGCTTCTCTCCTATCTACCGACCTCAGGACAGAATAGTTTTGACCTTTGGCATTACGGGATCAATGATGAAGGCTAAATATGCAAATTTCGACAATAAGCTCAACTCATTAAACAATGAGATGCGAGAAAGTAATGCGCTTGTTCGCTATCGAGATGGTTATAGTCCCAATAGTTTATGGGCAGTTAGGTCGCTAGGTATCGATCCGACGACAGGACGAGAAGTATTCTTAACAAAATCAGGCCAACAAACATTTAATTACAATTCGGATGATATAACGTCTGTAGGTAATTCCCAGCCATTAGCAGAAGGAATATTGAGAAGCACATTTGCCTATAAAGGATTCACTGCCAATGTTATGATTAGGTATATTTTGAGAAAAGATAATTTCAACACAGCATTATTTAATAAGGTTGAAAATATATCAAAAGACAATGTTGAAAACAATCAAGACAAACGAGCTTTATACGAACGCTGGCAACAACCTGGTGATGTTACACAATTTAAAGCTATCAGCATTACTAATACAACGCCTATGTCTTCCCGATTTATTCAACGTGAAAATTCATTTAGTGGAGAATCGATTAATCTGGGTTATGAATTTAGAAACAACAGATGGTTAGATCAAGCCAAATTATCATCACTACGTATCAACGCCTTCTTGAATGACATTTTCTATACCTCAACTATAAGAAGGGAGCGTGGTATTGATTATCCTTTTACCCGTTCAGTATCTCTAAGTTTAAACGCTACTTTCAAATAAGATAATGAAAAACAAAATTATAATCCCTTTGCTATTCATAGCGATAAGTCTAGCAAGCTGTAACAAATGGTTAGATGTTAAACCTGAAGACAAATTTATCGAAGAGGAGGTGTTCAAGACGCCCGCTGGATTCTATGATGCATTGAACGGTATTTATTTGAATCTAGGCAGCAATAACTTATATGGTAGAGAAATTAATTTAGAGACACTAGATATTCTCGCACAAACCTATTACATTTCTACCTCCCAAAGTGATCTACGCAAGCAACTCGTCATCTTTAACTATGGAGATAAAGGTGTCAAAGAGAAAATTGATAACATTTGGACAAATTTGTATGTCAATATCACCAATATCAATCGCTTCTTAGAAAATCTTGATACGTATGGCAGTGTATTAGATGAACAGACCCTAGCAATGATGCGCGGAGAAGCGCTCGCAGCTAGAGCATTTATATATTTTGATCTACTCCGAATGTTTGCACCAGCCTATACTTTGGATCCTGAATCAGAAAGAATTCCTTATTATAAGAATACCTCATATGAAGCTGCCCCATACTCAAAAAGTTCTTATGTCTTAAAAAATATTTTAGGGGACCTACAAATCGCCGAGAATCTTTTACAAAAGTTCGATCCTGTTCTATCGATGGACAAAGTAGATCAAACTACTGGTGCGGTTGAATTAGGGAGTAAGCCTTTTCTCCAATTTAGGAACTATCATTTTAATTATTTTGCGATAAAAGGTTTACAAGCTAGAATACAATTGTATGCAGGAGACAAAACAGAAGCATTAAAAGCCGCTGAAATTATCATTGCTTCAAAAAATAAATTCCCTTGGATTCAGTCCTCAGATTTAAGCAATACATCAATTATCAACCGGATTTTTTCGAAAGAATTATTGTTTGCTTTTGAAAACCCGAAACTCTATCGAACCTTCGATGAGCTTTTCAACCCAGCGCTTGAAGACCGTTATATTTTATGTTCAGGAACGACTAATAAATTTCTGAATACAGTATATGAAAACTGGGAAAATGATTACCGATATAGCACAAACTGGAGAACAGATGGCGGCAAAACATATCCCGTTTTCTATAAATATCGCGATATCGAAAACAACGTTAACCGAAATTACAGATACACAGTTCCAGGCATTAGATTAAGCGAAATATTTTTAATCGCCGCGGAGAGCGAACAAGATCCTATTAAAGCATTAGCCTACTTGAATGAATTACGTATTAACCGGAATTGTAATGCCTTACCGAACGAAGCTGGTTTATTAGAGAACATAAAAAAAGAGTATCGTAAAGAATTCTATGGGGAAGGACAGTTATGGTACTACTATAAGAGAAATAATGTTCCGACTATAAATGGCGCAACTACGACGAATAAGACCATGGTAGCTGATAATTTTACGTTTCCTATTCCACTTTCTGAAACGGAACCAAGATAAAAAATAATGATTATGAAAACATTTAATTTTACCATTCTCTGCGCTATATTATCCTTAATCTCCTGCAAAAAGCAAACATTGGACTTATATTCCGGCAGCAATAACATATATTTTAATAACAAGACAATATCAGGTACACATCTTCCCAATTCTTCGGGTTATTTATCTATGGGCTATTTTGATCCGACGATAAAAGAAGGGTATTTCGACATTGTGGTAGCATCTACTGGACCTAAGACCACAAATGATCGCAAATACAATGTCGTTGTAGATCCCGCCAGCACCCTATTAGAGGGCCGAGATTATGATTTCTCGGAAAAATATTTCAGCATTAGAGCGGGGCAACTTAAAGATACTATTAGATTGAAGATATATAGGTCCAAAGAACTTTCAGAAAATACATTACTATTAAAATTAGATTTAAAGGAAAATGAAAATTTTAAAACCGATATGTATTCGCAAGCTATCGGAAGCGGCAATAGCCAGTATTTAGATTATTATACACAATTTACTTTTTCCGCCAATAATATTCCCGGAACTCCATGGTTTTGGGACCCAGCACAATCATCAATTGCCAGCTTTATCATTGGATATCTTGGAAATTTTTCAGGAAAAAAACTGAAAATGATTGTTGAGCGATATGATCTCGATATAGATGAAGTAACGTCTACCAATTATGCCCCTAGCACAATCGCTATACTTGCATGGGGAAAGGGAATGCACTCATACCTGAGCGAAATGGAAGCATTGGGAACTCCAATCCTAGATGAAGATGGCCTACCAATGAAAATGGGAGTTTATGTACAATAAATAATGATAACAATGAAAAATATATCTATAATTTATAGTGCTATATTGTTTATTACGGTTCTTTTCCATTCCTGTAATAAAGATCTTGGCAATTACAACTATACTGAATTAAGTGAAATTACTATTGAAGGAATTGATTCAAGTTATACAGCATTCAATCAACGGGAATTTAAAATTAATCCTAAAATAACACTAAGCGACAATACAACATTTAATTCTGAGGATTTTAGTTTCGAATGGTTTACTATAAACACCTCTTCGTCAGCCCTTAATGCTGATGTAAAAAAAGACCTTGGTACAAACATAAATCTGGACACGACAATTACTTTGCCCCCAGGAGTATACAAATTGTATTACAGGATCAAAAATAAAAAGACTGATTATCAATTTACAAAAACAGCTGATTTAACGGTCACATCCGAACTAGCAGATGGTTGGTTAGTTTTAAATGATATAGAAGGGCAAGCCCAACTCGACATGCTCAGTTATCAGCTCGCGGAAATGAAATACGTACGTTATAAAAATATCATGGAAGTCTATGGAGGTCTAAAGCTAAAAGGAAAACCCAAACTCGTTTACTATCTATATAATCGGGATATCTTTAACAACAAATATTCTAATAGAATCTATGTCGGTACCGATCAAGAAACTTTCAGTATAAATAATGAAGCACGTACCTGGACAGATTATCGAAATTTGAAAACTGAGGTTATGCGTCCTACGCCAGCTAATTATCATGCTGAAGTAATAAGATCACAGGGAAGCAGTACTTTATCCTACGTTCTTGATAACGAAAATATTCTTATGCATGAGAATGTGACGCAAGCAGCAATGTATGGTCCAACATTAAACCGTCTGAGCACTGGATCAAGATTAAATATTTCGAAGTATATGGCAGATTACTCAGGTAATTTCAATGCATTCTTAGTTGTCTTTGACACGGATAATCAACGGTTTTTAGTGTTAAATGGCACGAATCCAGCATTACTTATACCATCTTCATCTGATCCTGATAAATTTAGCCCCGAAAACATGAAAATGGATCTTTTATATATGGAAAGGGCATTAACTGCAACAAATCAATTTTATGCAATCCTTAAAAGTAAAACAACCAATGAAATAAAACTTCTAAGATTTGTCCATAATGGTACAGTATTTAGTCCACTTGAATCTGAAATCGTGAATCAATCAAGCCTACTTGATCAGGCTGAATTTTATGCCGTCGATCCAAATTTTGGATATATTATTTACACAATAGGAAATAAAGTTTTCCAATATAACCCCTTCTCAAAATCGTATACCCAAATTCTGGACCTAGGCTCGAGAAAAATTAGCCTGCTAAAATTTCAAAAGTTAGTTTACAATAAAAATAATACCCGGTACAAAGAATTTGCAAAAAAAATGATGATATGTACCTACGATCCCGCTAACCCCAACACAAGTGGAAAAATGGACTTCTACGAAATAAGTTTGTCGGAAATGCCAAAGCTAAGCGAATCATATGACGGTTTTGGCAAAATCGTGGACGTATCATATAGAGAATAATCTAAATAATTAATATTATGAAATATCAAATCATTACAACCATATCCTTGCTATCTTGCAACTTATTATTTGCTCAATCACCAGTTCAAATCAAAGGCATATTCGACAAAGAATTTGTCAAACCGGTTAAACTTTTTAAAGTTTTAGAAGGTGATATGGTTGAGATTGCTTCAGCACAACCACTATTGGATAAAAAGTTTGGCTTCACCTTCTACCCTGAATACGAAGGATTTTATGCTATTGGTTCAGGAACAACAGGCAGTCAGACCGATAATAATATCTTCTACTTCAAACCGGGTGATCAACTTGAGTTTACCATCTCCGAAAAAAACTACCAATTGACCGGAACAAATAACAGCAAGGAAAATCAGATCCTCAGCCGCTGGCACGACGAAGTAAGCCCCGTGGAACAAAAAGCATTCTACTGGATGAAAGTTCAGAGTACTTTTGTGGATTTTTTCCCCGACCTAGAGACTGTTGTTGCCAAAGCAAATACCTTCACTAAAAATAATAAAAGTGGAAACTCCAGGTTTGACAGCAAATTGCAGGATTATATCCAATGGGATCTTGCTGCCAATGCGACGAACTTCCTCAATACACCACGTTCAGCACATCCTGCGGTAGAAGAGTATACGGATTATTACAAAAGCCTAACGTTAGCCAACTTCGCAAAAAACGCCGCGTTAGTCTATCAAACTCCATGGGCAAACCGTACGTTAAACGCGATCTCATTTGTATCTCGTCGTACGGCAAATATTCCTCAGGGAAAAGGCATCACTGGTCTCCAGCAAGATCTGGATTTCCTTCCCAATGACACTTTAAAGGGTGATGCTATCCTGAATTATCTAGCAAGACAAAAAGATTATGCCAGCTATAAGGAAGCCGCAGATAAGTATCAGTCGTATTTTAAGACAGCAACTCAAAAGAAACGCGCCATTGGAATCATGAATGATATGGCTCAGCTAAAAAGTGGAGACCAAGGGCTTAACTTTTCTTTTCCTGACGATAACGGAAAAACCATAAAATTCGCCGATTTAAAGGGAAAAGTAGTTTTAATCGACGTATGGGCAACCTGGTGTGGCCCCTGCAAAGCAGAAATACCGCATCTCAAAAAACTTGAGAAAGAAATGTATGGTACCGATGTTCAGGTGGTAAGTATCTCGGTTGATGAAGAAAAAGATAAAGTGAAATGGCTAAAAATGATTAAGGATGAGCAACTCGGTGGCCTGCAGCTTTTTGCTTCCGGATGGGGAGATTTTGCCAAATATTATAAAATTACGGGTATCCCGCGCTTTATGGTTTTTGACAGACAGGGAAAAGTTGTCACCATAGATTCACCACGTCCATCGAACCCAGAATTAAAACAACTCCTGGAAAAAGTATTAGCAACGAAATAGGTATGAACAAACTTTGGATTTACTTCCTATTTTTAACGTTATCGCCCTCGCTTCTATCTGCGCAGGGTGATAGCGTTACAATTAAAGGAAAAATTACATCGCCCACGGCAGATCCTGCCACGAAATTAAGCGTTTCTTTTACTGACTATCAAGGAAAAAGACTAGGTTTTTCAACTCCGATAAATGATGGATCATTTGAAATCAAGATCCCAAAACAACCACGGATCGTTGATGCTACCTTAAGGACTATCGGCAAAGATCCAAACGCCAACGCATTACAACAGGTCATGCGTCATCCGCTCAATATTTTTATTTCTGAAGATGATATCCTTATAGACGGAAATTCCGAGGAGCTTAATTTAGCACAAGTCAAAGGTGGAGAAGAAAACAATGAGTATAACAATCTGCGTCAGTCTACAGCGGGATTTGTAACGCAAAAAAATAGATTATACCGTCCAATTCTCGAGGGAAAGGTAAGCGCTGAATCTACAGAAGGAAAAATCATACTCGAACAGCTTAGTCAATTGGGCAAAAAGGAAAATGATCTTCAGAAAAAATTTATAGAAAATCATCCTAAATCCTATGCCAGTTTATTTTTGCTCTATAGAATGCAGTCTAGCTATACTTCCGAAGACTATAAATTAGCCTTTAACGGTCTTGATCCCAACTACAAATCAACAGACATAGGGACAGCAATAGCCTCGACAATCGCAAAAGAAAGCGTGACCGCGAAAGGGAAAGCAGCACCACTGTTTTCGCGGACCACTGCCAGCGGAACACCTTTTAAATTAGAAAAGATGCAAGGGCGCATTATCCTACTTGATTTTTGGGGCAGTTGGTGTGGTCCCTGCCGCGCTAGTATGCCGCACCTGCAACAGCTTTACAATCGCTACAAAAATAAAGGTTTTGAAATCATCGGTATTGCCCAAGAAAGAGGAAAAACACTGGAAGAATCCAAAACGAGCTGGCACAAAGCCATAGAAGAACTCAACTTGTCTTGGACAAATGTGCTAAACAACGAGAACAAAGAGCAAATGGATATTGTGAAAGAATATCAGATCAGTGGTTTTCCAACAAAAATCCTCGTGGACGAAAATGGAAAAATCATTTTGCGCGTTATAGCCTCTGCAACAAATGACATTGACGTTGCTCTGGAAAAGATCTACGGCTTCTAATCCTTTTATATACTTTACTAAATCCCTAATTTATTCCGTATAACCATGTCTTATAAACCCATTATAAAAGCCGGAGGTCTCTTGCTGTTAACAGCTTGGGCATCGTGGTCAAAAGCTCAGTTAACAACCCAATTGCCGGCTAAATTACTCACATGCTTTGAACAAAAAGACACCTCTTTAATAACCGCTGAGCTCGCACAAAATTTTTCCGTAGCAGGACATACTGGTGCTGGAGCAAGCTTCCGCTTAAACCAAATCATTAAAAATTACCCCCTAAAAACCGTCAATATTCTATCGGAAAAGAAAACAAAAAGAGGAACATTACTTCAAATAGAGGTTACAGATACAAAGGGTAAGACAACAAGCAACCAAGCGCTAGTTGATCCTAAGGGAAAACTAATCTATTTCAGTCTTTTTGATCAGCTTTATGGGTTAAAAAGGGAAAGCAAACCCAAATTACGGGCGGTCATTCCGTTTGAAAACAAGAATGGGTCCATTTACCTGCAGGTAAAAATCAATGGATACGAAAAGCCCTTAAGACTCCTTTTTGACACCGGAGCGGATGGAATGGCCGTAAACCAGCAACTTGCAGATGCTATTGGCCTAAAGATCACGCGTGAAAATAACGCTTCAGTCGTCGGCGGAAATACAAAAATTCAGGTATCTGACAACAATAACATTCTCTTAGACACGCTTAAACTGGCAGGACAGGGTATTGCCATCTTTCCTGAAATGGGCAAAGAAGGGGATGGCATTATTGGTAATACCCTGATACGCCAATTTATCACGCATATCGACTACGATAAAAATACGATTTCCTTGTACGATTTCGGCGATTTTCAATACCATGGCAAAGGAACTGCGGTGCCAATTACAATGCCTGCAGGGGTAATGATATTACCCGGACAGCTTGAGATCGTTAAAGACAAGAGCTATTCCGGACATTTCGTTTTCGACACAGGAGCTTCATATGACCTGATCTGCTTCCGTCCTTTTGTACGCCAAAACAAACTACTTGTTAGCGGGTTCAAACCCGAAGCTCAGGCCGCGACCGTAAGTATGGGAGTTTCCTCACCCACTTTTGCGGGCAAAAGCTACCAATTTGCCATCTCTCCTCTCCCCCCCATGCAGGGCTTGCCTGTAACACTAATGGGCGGGAGTGCCGGCAATGAACATTGGCAACCTGGTTTCGATGGCTCAATTGGGGTTCGCCTCTTAAGCCGCTATAATATCACCATAAATCTGGCAGAAGGTGAGGTATATTTCTCACCCAATAGATTACATGCCCACCCGCAGGACTTTTTAGTTAAGAATTATCAGTTTGGCTGGGATAATACCGGAAAGTTGAGAGCACTTGGCGCTGTAGGTGCTGCGGACGATCCAAGTGGTCTAAAATCAGGTGCGTTGATCCAACGCATAGACAAATATACGGTCGATCAATTGAAAAAAAAACCAACCCTGATAGATGAGATTCGATTAAAAGCAACAGGAGATTCTATTTCCATTACCACGACTGATGATCATACCATAAACATCTGATCACGCTAAAAAATATAATACCCTTAATTCTCAAAACAAATTATATGAAAAAGCTTATTTTTTATATTGTCATAGCCTATTACGGTGTATTCTGTACATACGGGGCTATTGCCCAGGAAAAGATCTTCCAAGGCAGTTATGCGGAATGCCAGCAGCAGGCAAAAAAAGAAAACAAACTCATCCTGATAGATCTGTATTTTGTTGGATGTATGCCCTGTGCAGAAATGGACAAACAGGTATTTCCGGATCCGGTAGTTACAAAGGAACTCAACGACAATTATATTTTGTACAAAACAGATGTCATGAAAGAGGAAGACGGAAAGAAATTAGCCCGAAAATACGGTGCTCCAGGATTTCCAACTTATGTCATCGTAAGCCCCGAAGGTAAAACCATAATGACCGAATCTGGTTTCTTTGGCGTAGACCGATTTGTTCCTCTATTAAAGGATGCAGTCCATCGCAATAAATCTGGCCAATACCTCGCATTTAACAATAGCTTGGAAAACAATTATCCAGCGGCTTACAGCGAGCGGTTTATCAAAACCGGAGAAAAACATGATTTTTCGGAACTTGAAAGCTACCTCGGGCAACAAAAAGACCTGTTCAATGAGACTGCTTTTTTGGCCAATAGCGTGACCTCCTTTACAAAATACAATAACTGGGCTTACGCCAATCTTCCAGAATTAATTAAACGATATGGCGGAAATCTACTCCGCAACAAAATTTCAGCAATTGCCAAAGCAAAAAGTAAACAATATGGAGCAGGACAGCAATTGGATAGCCTAAAGACCATGTTGAGCTATATACGCCCTACGTTCAATGATAAATTGTGGGCGGTATTTTTACCTGGTTTTGTTAGCGGTTACTATACCGGCTCCCAAAATGCGGCCAGCTATTTTGCGCTGATTGATGAATATAAGCTCTATCCGACTTGGGATGAACGCAGCAACGCCTTCGGACCGGTCATTATGGATCAGTCAAAAAATCCCAAAATCCTGAAATCCATACGTGCAGAATATCTAGCCGCAGAACAACGAAAAACACTGGATCCCGTTGACAGTTATCGGCTGATACTATTACATTACTATTTAAAAGATTTTGATCAGGCGTCCAAAGGGATGGAAAAACTGCTCAAGTCAGATTTAACAGCTCCGTTCTTAACCATCGACAAAAAAGATCTGCTGGACTTAAGAGAGGCCATACAAAGAAAAGATGCCAGTTTATATAAGGCTAAGGATATTAAGAAAATTATTCCATTTAATTTAAGTTAACGATCTATCTCATGATTAGAAAAACCATTTTATTGCTCACTACCTTACTGTGCTCAGTTGTCGCATTTTCACAACAGCCAAGCAACATTACCGGAACGACAGATCCCACAAAAGTAAAACGTGTCGGTTTATTTAAAGTGCTGAATGGCCGATTAAAGGAAATCGCCACTTCCATTCCCGATGCATCGGGACGATTTGCATTTCGCTTTACGCCTGAATATGAAGGATTGTATTCCGTTGGCAGCGGGAATGCACAGAATCAACAGGGACTTTTTCGCTTTTACTTCAAGGGAAATGAGAGTTTAAATCTAAAATTAAGTCAAAATGATTATGAATTAACAGGTAAAAACAGTCCAGAAAACGAAACGTTATACGCTTGGGACAAACAATCGAAAACTTTCCGAGATAAAGGGACCACGCCCGGAGGAATGAGCACCTATGTTGATTTCTTTCCAGAGGTTGAACAGTTCAAAGCAAAACTTGATGCCATCAAAAAGAGCGCAAAAACAGGAAATGTAATTTTTGACAAATTCTTCCCCGAGCTAGTCGATTATGATTTTGCCTATTATGCGATCTCTTATCTTTACATGCCACGTTCAGCCCACCCGAGCAAAGAGGAAATGAGCGACTTCTACACGCAATTCAATGCAGACCGTTTCCTAACAACGGAATTATTAAAATTCCCGTACGGCGACCGCTTTTTGAGCAATATGATTTATCGTAAACTGGATCTGTCCTCCAAACCAACACTTGAGCAGCAAATTGCAGCGATCGGACCAGACGTGCTTAAAGGACAATATGTATTGCAACGTCTTGAGGGGGCACGTTCCTATGGTGACTTTCAGGAAATGAATGAGCAATACAAAAAATATTTTACACTACCTGAGCAAATCGAACGATCAAAAGTTGTCGAGGCACGACTGGTCGAAACAAAAACAGGTGTACCTGCATTTCAATTTAATTACCCTGATATAAACGGCAAGAAAACAAGTCTCGCAGATCTTAAAGGCAAAGTTGTCTTAATTGACATGTGGGCGACCTGGTGTGGTCCATGTCGTGCCGAAGAACCGCATTGGGAAAAATTAAATGAAGAATTTAACGGAAAACCAGTAGCGTTTGTAGGCGTATCAGTAGATCAGGATAAACCCAAATGGGACAGCTATGTGAAAGAGAAAAAGCTAAAAGGTACTCAGCTACATGCCGGTTCAGACAACGAACTTTCCAACGCTTACAAAGTCAATTCTATTCCGCGCTATATACTCATTGACAAAACCGGAAACCTAATCACTGCGGATAGTCCAAGACCTAGCGACCCTAAGCTAAAGGCCTTACTTGAAGAATGGATTAAAAAATAAAAGCCGGATATTAACTGTCCTAAACAAAAAAGCCCCCGATTCAACTAAAACCGGGGGCTTTCATTATTATTTAATACGATGTTCCGCTTATTCTTTTCAGCATGATATGCCCGCTGGATTTTATCCCAATTGTGGATCAGTCTTCGAATGTTTTCCGGTCTCTACACGACCAGCGAACTGGCGAACAAATTTACTGCCTACAATCTGCAAAGTAACATCATACCAACCGCTAACTTTATGCGATTCTACAACCCATTTGATGGATTTCCCGGCCGCCAGTACGTTATTTTTCTGCCAAGAACTGTACGCATTATCTTTCACCTGCACCTGAAGTGCTTTGTCTCCTTTATTGCTCGCTTCAAGGATTAGGTTCCCTGTGGGAATTCCTTTCTTCCCGATCTCATAGGTTGCAACAACAGACAAAGACTCCCCATCACCTTTAAAGCTACGCATAAACCCATTTGGCCCATATACGGTTAGATCATAATAACCATCTTTAAAGTCAGCTCTGTTCCAGTCAAAACTCAACTCCTCGCCAGCGATAACCGCAAATGGCCAAAAACTTACACCATCTTTATAACTTGGTCCACTATACACATTAAAAGGGCTGCTCAGGGATTTAGCTCCGAAAATCTTATTACCCGCGGACATCGTCAGTTTTACCTTGTCCTTATCAATGGATTCACTCGAATACAACTCATATGCCAGCGCATTAGAATTTTTTTGACCTTTTTCCTGTCTTGCCAATTGTGCAGCCTTTCCAGTAGCCTGCAAAGCTTTCATCTCATCTGCCGTCCATACATGGAAGTTGTTCGGGAGTGGCTTGGATTTGGCTTGATCAATTGCATAGATCTGTTGATTGCGATCCAAGAATGGTAGTTCTACAGCAGTTCCGCCTTCTGCTTTACGAAATACCGAAGTCAGATCTCCAGTAATAGCACGGCGCCAGGAACTGATATTATGTTCTTTCACATCCTTACCAAGCTTCTTATCGAAGAAATACTCCATAAATTGAATGGTCGAAGTGATATCGCAGACCTCTGAATTGACCCAGCCGCCTTTGCTCCAAGGAGACGCAATGATCAAAGGTACCCGATAGCCCAAACCAACCGGTCCCTCCGTGGCATGCTCCTTCTTCTCACCACTGGCCAACTCCTGTTCCAAACTCACATATTCATCACTATAATCCAGTCCTGCTGAAGTTTTTCCCGACCGGGCATCTGCTGGATTGGGTGCGACAAACGGCGGAATATGATCAAAGTAACCATCATTTTCGTCGTAGTTCAGTATAAAAACAGTCTTCTTCCAAATCTCCGGATTTTCGGTCAGTATATTCAAGATTTCGGACACATACCAAGCTCCATACATCGGTGCACTAGGGTGATCAGAAAAACATTGTGGTGCAACCAGCCAAGATACAGTAGGTAAATCCCCAGACTCTACATCTTTTCGAAACTGATGTAATACATCCCCTTTTGGTACAGTAATCTGTTCTCCTTCATGTAATACTGAAGTCGTCTCACGATAAAACGCGTCATCCTCATTTGTCTGAAAAGCGCGCTCATGCAAAGCGATTTGCTCTTTAGGAAGTTGTTGGAATGCCTGTTCAGTGAGTCCTTCCAGTTTTTTCTTATAGCTGCTCAGCTGCTCTTGCTTTTGCTTAAGCTTATTTTGGGTTTTCTGTACACTTTCAGTTCCATTATTCGCCAATGCTTTTTCAAGCTCCTGGATTTCAGCAGGCAGTTCAACGACACGCTTACGCATAAATTCCAAGTGGCTTTTTTTGAATTCAATATGGTATTGTGAAAACCACTCTAAGTTATTGTCTGTAAAATTACCTAACCATTCTTCTCCATTAAGACCGCTTTCCATACTGACTTCATTCTGATATACCTTCCAAGGGATACCCGCAGCTTCCAGACGTTCAGGGAAAGTTTTCCAATGCGCCCAACGGTTGAAATAAATATCCGAATTACGGATCAACGGTTTTGCTCCTTTATTGGGCACACAAGTGCCTGTCCAGAAAAAATGGCGATTGGTTGTCGTACCTGTAATGGAAGAACAAAAATGCTGGTCACAAATGGTAAACGCATCGGCTAATGCATAATAGAAGGGAATATCTTCACGGGTATAATAGCCCATGGTCAACGGAATCTCACTCAGCACCTTTCCACCGGGACGCTTCGCCTCAATCCAATTATCATGCTTACCCTGGTTACGTGCTGCCATTTGATTTTCCCATGAATGTGGAAGATTTCCTGTCCAGGCTGCATTGGAATTCTTGATATCCAATCGAAAGGGTGAGTAGGTCTTCCCTGAAGCTGAAGCCTGCAACCAAACCGGATTTCCACTAGGCAACTCGATCGCTCTTGGATCATTAAATCCCCGAACCCCGCTCAGTGTACCAAAACTATGGTCAAAGGAGCGATTCTCCTGCATTAACAAAACAATATGCTCGGCATCTAAAACAGAACTCCCCACAACAGGTTCAATCGCTAAAGCACGCTGTATCGCATCCGGTACAGCACTCTGTAAGCCAAAAACCCCAGCCAACAAGGAGGCCTTCTTTATAAAGTCTCTTCTACTATCCATAAAAACAGCTATTATATCTCTTATAAATTCAATGGTCTATCAGCGAATATATTCATTCGCTGGCGCTTTTCATGTAACGTTTTTAACAAAAATCCCCGCACACGATTGATCTCATGCGCAGGGATAGTTTTTACGATAATAATTCAACAGATCAAAGTATTACCTATTTTAATATCCACATCAATTGATTAACATTATCAACACCCTCAAATTGTCTGGACACCGCAGCATCCACATTCTCCGTGTTGTAATCATACTCAACGGCAGGATATCTCCAGCGAACTGGTATTTTGCCCGTTGCCTCCGAATTTAAGCTTGTCTCAGGATTGATTTTCCATTTTGGATATCCTGTTCTTCTATAATCATAATAGGTATTAAACTCCGACTGCAGAAAACTGGCAAGATATTTTTGGGTAATGATCTCCTCGATTTGTGACTCTGTTCCAGTAGGCAATGTCAAACCACCGACATAGGTACTGATATAAGCTGCATCCAAGGGCATCCCATGATGAAACTGGGCTGTATTAGGTGTATTATCAAAGATAAATTGCATAGAGGCTTCAACTCCCTTTTTGTGCCATGCCAATGCAGGTTCATTTATCCAGCCACGAACAGCTGCTTCAGCGATGATAAAACAAAGCTGTGCATATGAAAGCTGCTGTGTCGGTTCACCTGTTACGACCTCAGTATAACGATCATTCAGTTTTGAATAGTCATTGCTGTTTTTAATATCCAGAATATTATCATATTTCAACGATGGATCAATGCCAACGTAGGCATCGTAGTTCGCCGCTGTCATTCCGCCAGTAATCTTTTTAGGTGAAGGGTTTCCATAATAGAATAGACGACGATCCGAGCGCGTTTTCAATCTATCTACGATTTCAGTAGACATGGTTGGATAGATGGTAAAGTTATTTCCAACTTTATAAAAAGGGTATTGTTGACCACTTTTATCCGAACGTATCAGCTGGTAATTATCCGCATTTGCTGTAAAAATTGGCTTATTGGCAACGATCTGCTGAAAACGATTTTTGATATTTAAATCCGCATCACCTACTTTCTTGCTCAGCTGCATTAAAACATTTAAGGTATAACTATTGACCAATTTGCGCCATTTTGTGGTATTTCCTCCATAAAGAGGGTCTCCAGCAAAATTTTCACCAGCTGCAAAGGCCTGATCAGCCAATTCCAATTCTTTTAGAATCCCGAGAAATACCTCCTTTTGTGTATCGTATTTAGGGAAGTATTGCTTATCCGTTTCTCCTTTTAAAGCATCGTTATAAGGTATATCCCCTAAATCCATGGTCGCTTCAAAGAATTTGACGGCACGGGCAAAATACATTAAACCCTCGTACGATTTAGCCAATTTCTCTGAAGTGGCGAATTGAGGCATGAACTGCGCATCATTTATTGCGCTAAAGCTCAGTGATCCTGCTCCGAAACCGTTATATTGATATGACTCCACAAATTCTGTCCAAACAACATTTTTGTTGAGCATATAAGGCTGTAGAAAACCTTTTTGTGTGGGCTGGTTAGCAAGGTGTAATATTATCCGTGTGGCGATCATGCCCGAAGTCACCTTATCGGTCGCTTCAGGATTGGTATTGATCTCTTCAAACTTGGAACAGGATATTGTTGTCCCAAAGAGTCCGATTAATAAATATGTGACTATTTTTTTCATTTGTAATCCGTGTTAAAAGTGTAAGATTAGAAACTAAGGCTTAAGTTAAAACCAAGGTAACGCATCGATGGAGAGTTCAGATCTTCAGAACCGGCATCCGGATCAGAGAATCGATATTCTTTTGTCCATAAAAACAAATTCTGTCCAGTAACACCAATGCTTGCCTTTTTGGCTTTAAATCGGGAAGCTACGTCTTTCGGCAAATTGTAACTTAATGAAACCTCCCTTAGTTTAATAAATGTTTCATCCCAAATATTTTGCGTGCCCGAATAAGCTCTTTTCCAATAGTTTTCATAAGACACAACAGTTTCATTCGGCGCAAAAACACGTGTATCCTTGATAATCTGACCATATTTATCGTAGCTTACCTCTCCAGATACAATTTTCACACCTTTACCTACAAAAGTACGCTTGCCATTAACCACCTCTTCATAGCGCTCTTTCGTATCGGAATCAGGATGTGCTCCCGTTTGCCATAGACGCGCATTCATATTGGAATAGGACAAACCTTTGATGCGACCATCAAAACTAAAAGAGAGGCCAAAATCTTTGTATTGGAATTGATTGGTGATTCCCCAAAACCATTTCGGTGCTGTATAACCAAACAATCGTGCTGTATGTACAGCACTGATGGGCATTCCAGCAGCATTGTGAATAATTTCTCCATCCGGTGAACGTTCCCAGTCCCGTGTCACATAATGATCTGTACGCATACCTTCTTTTATATAGAGTGCATCCGCTGTATAATCTGGGTCAAGTTTATGATAATATTGCAGATTTTGCGATAGATTCCCATTGACAGACCATTCAAAATTCGCTCTCCGAATCGGAACCCCGCCCAAAGAGATCTCATGACCTCGGGTCATACGTTCCTCTTTCAAATTGATCAGACGAGCCCTAAAACCTGTCGTGTGTGATATATTGCTGTAATTGGAGTTCGAGATATCAGCTTTGATATTATAGCGTCTTCTAGCGTAGTAGGTGTAATTTCCCGTCAAACGGTTGTTTAAAACAGCCCATTCCAATCCGAACTCCGCCATATCTTCCTTAGTCGGATTGATGGAATAGTCCTTTATAATATTCGGATACGAAGCTGTAGTCATACCATCCCAAACATTATTACTCACGCCAAACGTTTGGTTAATTTCATATGGATCAGGTGGATATACCGTAGATGCCCAAGAACCTCTTACTTTCAATAAATTCAGCCAATTTGGCTTTTGAATGAGGTCCGACACCACAACACTTCCTGATACTGATGGATAAAAATAAGATTTATCCGGCAACATCGAATACCAGTCATTACGGGCAGTACCTTCAATGAATACCGCATTGCGCCATGATAACGATAATCGACTGTATATACCATTACGCATTTCCTTGGTTTTACCCTCTACAGCGGAAACAGGTCCTGTAGAGTTACGCAGGGAATAAAATCCGGGAATAGTAAGACCATTAACTGTAGACGCTGTCATGGTATTATCCCTGCGATAGAAAATAGATCCACCCACAAGCGCATCGATACCAAAATCACCAAAATTCTTTTTAGCCGTAAAGATAAAGTCATTGGTCGTACTAAAGCCATCCTGTTTTCTAGACCAGTATTTCCCCCTGTTATCATAACCTCCTGAGCCATCAAAACCACCACGGGTTCCATAGATACCCATCGGATTGGTTTGCTCCCTTGAATTACCATAGTAGTCATATCCACTACGCAACAGAAAATTCCCCCAATCGGTCATTTTGTAATTTAAGGTAACCGCAGCATTCAATTTATTGACTAGTTCTGCACTTATTTTTTCATAAGCCGAAAGATAAGGGTTATCGTACCAGGCTTTATATAACCAGTTTTGACTAACATTTTCAGTCTGCCAATAGTCTTTATATTGCGTTAGATCGTATTCTGGTCCTGTCCATACCAAGATATTATAGATATACCCTTGATTATTGTAGCCTGAACCAAAATCGTTGGGAGCATGCCTTCTGTTGTATCCCAAGCGGGTCTCCAGATTCACCTTATCAGATATTTTGGTTTCTCCAGCCACCGAAATATTGGTCATATTCAGCTTAGTATTCGGATATTGCCCCTTATTGTAGATATGACTTATGGAGGTACGGATACTCCCGTTTTCTCCTTGATTCGTAAAGCTAACAGAGTTATTGGAGATAAATCCAGGCTCCAAAAAATTCTGGAAATTGTTTTTACCCTTTGAAGTCAATTCAGTCTCTACATCATCCATTTGTTTGGTGAATGGATTCCATTGCTTATATTTCCGACCGATATCCAGCTTATCTCCCCAGACCTCATCGTCGGTATTGTATTTACCGCCATATCCAGCAGAATAAGATGACTGTACATTAGGGAGTGCTAAATAACCTGCAAAGAACATATTATTGGAGTTTACGGTTATTTCTACTCCTTTTTGCGAAAGTCCTTTTTTGGTAGTAACCATAATCGCACCACCTGCCCCTTCAATACCGTAGAGAGCCGCCGCTGTAGAGCCTTTTAGCACCGAAATATTCTCGATATTGTCAACAGCGATATCACGCAAACTCATGTTTTCATAAGCAACACCGTCAATGACCAATAAAGGACTTTTTCCACGAAGTTGTATATCTGGCGCACGATTAAATTCAGTACTGTTCATGACGCGTAATCCAGAGACACGGCCAGTTAAGGTCGTTCCTACATCAACACCCTTTACTTTGGCTAACTGGTCACCTTTGATGTCCTGAACGGCATATCCCAAGGCTTTCTGCTCACGCTTGATACCCAGAGCTGTCACGACAACCTCCTCCAAAGCCTCCGACGATTTGGAAAGCCGAATCAAACTCGCACCAGTTGCCGGCACTTCGCTCAGTTCATACCCGATATAAGAAACTTGCAGTATAGCTTGATCTGAAACATTAGATAGTTTAAATGCCCCCATCTGATCCGTCGTTGCCGCTATTGCTGTCCCTTTGACACGTATCGTGGCACCCCCGATCGGCAGGTTAGTCTCCTGATCAACTATTTTTCCGCGCAATTCCTTTTGTGCGGCATGGGACTTTTTACTTTCTGATTCAGCGTTCCCTTTCTTTGAAACCACATACAACTTATCATCAATCTTTCTTACCTCAAGATGCCCGTCAGAAATCGTCCGGATGAATTGGGCAATCTCTTCCTTTTTTAATTTCTCAAGGTTAACTAATTCATTGATTTTTTGATCACTGATAGAAGCATCATAGCCAAATTTTACATTGAACTTTTGTTCCATTTTGGCAAGAATTTTCCCGATTCCCTCCCCAGTCTTAAACTGAGTGGCCATGGTTTGAAGTGCTAAGGACTGAAATAGCAAAGCACCGCCCATAAGTTTTAAATAGTAATTGGTTCTTTTCATAAATTACTTTTTATGGATGATTGTTTGATTAAATGCGGTATTAAGAATTTTTAGTGATTTTTCAAGATCACTGGCAGGCAGATATCCTGTATAACTTGCTGCTTGAAATGAATCGATCAACCGTAGGTTTTGATCGGGGTATAGGTTGTTCAGATCCGCGACAATCTGCGATAGCGGAACGTTATTGAAAGACAATAGGTCATCTTTTCCATTTGAAGAAATGACCGTATCTGCGATAGATACATCAAATTGTTTTTCCCGTTTATCATAAGCCACCTGCTGGCCAGGATGGACGATAGAGTACTGTTTTCCATGTGATACCTTCACCTTTCCGTGGCTTAAGACCAGACAGCTACGTTGCGGTGAGCAAATTAAATTAAATGCTGTCCCTAATACGCGTACGTCAAAATCTCCTGAATTTACAATGACAAAAGCTTTCTCAGGATTCTTAGCAACTTCAAAGAAAGCTTCTCCCGATAGTTTTACCCGACGCAAACTATCTGTATTAAAATCAGATAGAATTTCGACATATGCCCCCTGGCGAAGCGCAATCTGAGTACCATCAGAAAGTGTGAGCTGCTTAACAAATTTCGTCGGATTGGTATATTTTACAACTTTGTACTTGCTTTCAGTCTGCGTTGATGGCACTATATCCCAAAATAGAAATGCAAAACTAATCAACAATAATGCGGCTGCTGCCGAAATTAAAACTCGCCATCTCCTCCATATGGGCTGCACTGTAGTATTTAATTCAGTACCGGTAATCATATAAAAAATATGGTCTGAAGTAGATTTATTCAAATCACAGACGTTATCATCCAGTGCAATTACCTCCTCTAGACTGGGCAGATCCTCTTCATCACAAGCAGTAAGTAAATCTAAAAATATGGTCTTTTCCTGTGGGGTTAGTTCCCCCAGTAGGTATTTTTTATATAGTGCAGCTAGTTTAGGATCCATCATCTTTGCCATCGTTTAAATACATATACGTATCTAAAAGACGATAAGACGACGCTACACTAAAAAATAGTTAAGAAAATCAATAGGGCTATTGAAATCTCAAAATTATCAAGAATATATTGGCGCACAAACTTGTTCCCTTTGACAAGTTGGTCCCGCACAGTATTAACAGAAATACCCAAGCGGTCGGCAATTTCCTGATTGTCCAAAAATTCCTCTTTACTCAAAAGGAATATCTCCAGGCGAGCCCTAGGAAGCTTTTCAATTGCTTCACGATAGACGCGTTCCAAGTCTTTAAAACGGATGGATTCTTCGTTTGAATTGTCCACCTGGCTGGAAACATCTATCCCATCAAGTTGAAATTGAACCCGTACTTTCTGCTTCCTCAATTCGTCAAATACAAGATTCTTAGCAATCGTATATAAATAAGACTGAGGATTCTTATTTTCGTCTAACTCTCCCCACTTTTTCCAAATGCGCGAAAATGCTTCCTGAACCAAATCGGCGGAAGTATCTTCTTCTTTTAGATGTAACAAGGCATATTTATACACCTTATCTTTATAAGACAAAAAGAAATTTTTAAAATCCGGAATGTTGTTATTTTCAATAGGCATCCTTCAACACTTACAATTGACCCTACAAGTTTAGGTAGAATTTTTCAAAATATCGGAATGAAAATAGATCACTGTCCAAAGCATGTTCCTTCCTAGAATGATTATAACATTTTAACTACGATTAATTTACATTAAATTAATCTACGAGCGGGCAGTTTAGGTATTGATGACTAAAAACAATGTTGCGAAAGCAAAAGATCGGTTATAGCAATAGGGTCTAATTCAATAAAAAATCCCATTGTAAATTCCAATGGGATTAAAAAAATTATATGTACTTAATAGAAAGCTATTATTTTAGGAGCGGAAAAGGTCCTAGAAAGTAACTGCCCCTTTTATAGAAACGTAGGAAAAAATCCAGTATTGTTTCTTCCAATGGGAAGAAGAATTGTTTATCCACTTCAGCCTTGAATAAGTTAGCATAGTACTTTGGCAATTCGCTTGGGAAAAAGTCTTCTACCAAAAGATTCAAGAAATAACGTGCATAAGGCACATCTGCTTCAGTTCCCTTTTCTTCCTTTTCAATAAAAGGATTATGTTTCAACGGGAAAAATTCTTCTATTCCGCCGAATACCTCTAAACCAGTCTTTGGATTGAAGAAAACGGTTACTTTTGCATCTGCAGTTAGTTCTAAATTCGATTCCGGAAGTGGCGATTCCTCTTTGCTTGGATATTTTTGCTGATATCTTTGAAAGAATTCGTTTGCAAATTCTTTTACTTCCCGTCCCTCCATGAAAGCGACAGCAGCCTTTTGCTCTGACTGGAATAATTTCCCCATATCTTTCAACTGCTTTTCTGTTTTTTTCAGGCTCTTGTCCTTACCGTTCATCGCTTCAATACGGTAAGTCATTTCATATTGTTCCGGCAGATCAAAATTCACCTCATCCGGATTGACCACCGTCATAATTCCTGACAAATTCCAAGCATCTTTCCAGGGAACGATTTCCATATAAAAAGATAATACGGCAGAAGGCTCCGCAAATTCCTGAATTGAATCCTTGTAAATCTTGAATGCTGTTTTTGTGCCAATATGTTTTACATGGACAAACTGCTCATCGGTCTTTACATATTCAAAAAAACTATGGATCCGATTACCCAGCGTTTTTACTGAGCTATATAGACCGTGTTCCTTACCCACTACCTCTGCAACAAATTCGGAAGATTTAAGGGCAAATAAATGTAGCCTATAATTGTTGAAATGATTATCACGGACGCGATAAATCATTTGTTGCAATTGAGCTTGATCATGCTGATATCTTCCCAATTCTGCCACCTGCATCAGGTGATTAAGGTTGGTGTTATACTCTCCTGCAGTCAGATAGTTTGTTGCGACAAGTTTTTCGATAAAATTACGGACCTCAAAATAGTTCGCATTTTCATCTAATGAATATTCTGATTTTAATTTTGGATTTTCAGGGGCCACTTCATAATGTTCCTCCAAAATTGCATAGGCCAGATCCGTTATCAACTGTATCAAACGGCCATGAGGATCAATAAACAAATGTGGATTCCGTTCACTAAAAAATAACCAGGTCAATACAGCGACATCTTCGCTATTGATATCTTCAGGATAGTAATCCGTCAGATTATTATCCTTGTAGAAAGGCAAAAACTGGTTGTATAGTTCTTTATGGATGGTTCTAAAAGCAGCGAATATCCCTGTATTGGCAATAACATCTTCTAGATAACAGGTGAGATAAATACTTAATGTTTTTAATGCATCCGTGTGAATGAGGTCATTTGTCTCCGGCTCTTCAAACCACAACGTCGACAGACTATCGTTGATCTGATTGGCAACTCTTAAATAATAACTATCTATATCGTTTGCTTTCTGGTAAGTATGGTGTGCAATCCAATCTTGAATAAAAATTTTGTTTCCTCTCATATGAAAAATGCTAAATCCAAAAGTAGCCAAATTTTCGAAATTTCCATGATTGCAAAATACAAGCATAGACGAAAATTATTTAGATATTCTTTCTGGCCAATAAAAGACAAAACTGCCGTAGACGAATTAGCTCAATGAGGACAAAGGGTCGTCTAACAGAAACAAAAAGAGATGCCTTATGAGCATCTCTGTATTGTAAATTTATCTTGTCTTTATCCTGCGGCGATTACATTATCATTACTTTCCAGATGATCCTGAAGCGTCGGATTTAAAATATTACACGTTTTTAGCAAGTCACGAACCGGATATTTTGCAACGATCTCCTCTAATGCTGCAAGGTGGCGACTGTGATGTACATCCGTTCCTACAAAATCATACATACCCGATTTAATCATTGTCAAGGCCGCAGATTTCACTTCGACACCATAATATCTACTGATAGAAAGAAGATTCAATTGTAGCATACAGCCAGCGTCTTTGATCTGTTTGTACATATTGAAATTATAGTGGTAGTAATTATAGCGTTCCGGGTGTGCTAAAATCGGCTGGTAACCCAGTCTTTGTATATCTAAAATGGTTTGAAATAACGCTCTGGATTCCTGCAGATAGGACATCTCTATAAGCACATACCCGCCAGGCATAACACAAAGTTCGTTTGTATCGATCAATCTCGCAATGCCATCATCGATCATATGTTCGGCAGCATGAAAAATCGCAGGACTGTTAGGAAGTTGTTTTATTCCGTTCACCAATTTATCTTTGGCATCCTCAATTGTTCGGATTGTATTCGGATGCACACCCTCCATAATATGTGGTGTACAAATAAATTTTTCAAATCCCATTCTCCCCAAGCCTTTCAACAAATCAATAGATTGTTCAATGGACTGGCTTCCATCATCTATTCCGGGAAGGATATGATTGTGCATATCTACCTCTAAAAAAGCGAGTGTACCTACAACCTTAATCTTTGAATCTTGAGTTTTGTTTCCAAATAGTTTTGAAAATATCCCCATATTATATAAAGTATAAATCGTTTAGTTATCTTATTATTTGTAAATAATAAATCACAAAAATACCACTATCAGCCCAAAAGAGCGTAATATTATATTAACATTATAAAAATATAACCATAATATTACAAACTTTGCATCAAACAATCGGGTTATAAAGTTGTTTGATGCTCAGTTCAATACCATCTTATTTACCGATCTCCCGCAGGATCTGATCAATCATATAGCCGATAGCACCTTCTTTTGTCTCTGGCAGTTTTGTTGATATTTCGGCCTCCATTCGGTTACCTACAATTCCCTTCGAAGTGATCGCTGTGCTACCATATTGATTCAATTGCGCCATAGTTTGTTCCCATTGTTTTCCTGGACTTACACCCATCTCTTTTAACATCGCGGGCAACTTTTGCAAATCAATCGCAGCAGACATTTTATTTTGCTTCATCAACTTAATAAAATCTTTATTTGCAGAGCCAGCCGTTTTATTTTGACGGATATCATGTAAAGACAAAGAATCATTACTTACCATCACCAAATCATCTTTCAGAAGAACATACATTGGAAAATCTAGCCTTTTTTTGGACGAGAATGCATAGATGCCATCCTGTATTTTACCAAAGGTTTTTGCTACTGCAAGATCTAATCCTTTTCTAAACAAACGCTGGTCTTTTGATGTAAACATCCAGATAAAAACCGGTAGGGTTTCGTCCTTTGTCTTCTTTACTTCTGTTGCATTATAATCATCGTCATAACTATAGTCAATATATTCCTTTCTGAACTTGCGTAAACCATTCACCACAAATAGATGATCCCCTGGCATTACTTGGGCAATTGCTTTCTCATCCAATGCAATTTCAAGTGCCATTAATCCCCATTCAACCAAATCTTGCTGAGGACCTAGTAATCCGCTATAATATTTTGCTGTATAACTAGGTATATCTCGCAAATAGGCTTCTGAATTAATATTAACGTTAAAGAAGCCAAGTGTTTTATCAGTCAGATATTTATTGAATTTTCCATTTGGTTTTCTTGCATATAATCGCTTGGACATTTCAGCAAGATCCCGATCTAATCCCACAGAGCCTCTTAATCGCAATACATTTCCATCCTGCAACAAATCCAGCATTCCGTCCTGATATCCTGTTTTAAATTTATCCATATTAATCCCCATATAGAGGTAAGGAATGGTTTTATAAGGCATAAGACCACGATAGAGTTCCTCGACATGTGGTACATATAGACGGATCAATCCTAAGTTTTTGAGCACTTTTTCCTGATCTGAAACGGAGAGAGGCTTATAGGAAGCAGATAGCAAACGTGTCGCTTCTCCCATCAACCACTGATCACGAAGCGCATTGCGTATAGAATCATTTTTTCTATTTTGATTCTCGTATTCTGTATAAAGCGAATCGTAATAACTTGGATCATGCATTTCTTCGGGAGCTACATCCACAGTCATGGGCACGGCAGCTTCTACATTCGCCAAAACTGTATCTGGCGTGCTCTCCACAATAATCGGTGGGCTCAGTGGCTCTATTTCCTTTTCGCCTTCTTCCCAACCTATCGCCACTGCCGCTGAATCCAATACTGCAGCTGCGGAATCCGCTACCTCTGTTGGGGAATCCAATTCAGGAGAATATGCGTCAGCCGCAGGTGCCATGTAAGCAACCTTCTTTATCCCATACCGGTTAGCTACAGAGTCGTTCTCGAAAAAAGTTGTACTCATTGTCGACGAAATAAAGCGTGCCACACGGTCGTTGTAAACCAACACGCTTCCCGCCTTCGTCCCTATGCTTGAATATCCATTGGCAATGGGTTTGGGTTCACCGACATCATGTAGCAGTTTTTCAAATTGCACTTTATTGGACAAAGGAAATATAAACTCGAGAAAACTGACACTATCTGTCTTTCTGTTATAGAAATAGGCCGTTTGTGACAAATCGATACCCAAGTTTTTGATATCATTCCCAACTGAAGCACCTGATTTTTCAAGTTGCTTGAACAGACCTGCCTTCTGAAGCAGCTCATTCAACTTGTTTGCATTTGCCTTCTGAACGATATCCTTCACATTAAATGCGGCGATAACTTCAGCATCTTCTGGAATAAGCTTGACTAAATCCTGTGACTTTACAGTCACCATCAAAGAGAGACATGCTAGCCCAGTCAATAAAATTTTTGATTTCATATAGGTTATTTTGTTAGTGTGATTTTATTTGCCAGAGTAGACTTACCATAAACCAAGTCCGTAAACGGTAATTTTAGTAGTACCCCCTTCTTATTGCCCGCAACTTTCGCTTTGCTATTATCCTGAGCCACTATCGCTTTCTCAAAACGCACAATCTGTGTATAAAAAGCATCCGCAAACTGATTTGTGTTATCGCTTCCCAACTGATTGAATTTAGCCTTCCAGTTGCTAGAGGCTACAAATTTACGTTCAAAAACGTTGGTCTGAGCGTTATAATAGTATCTATTTGAATTTGATATCTTTGTCTTAAACCGATTAGCCAATATATCCGAAAAAGCATTTAACGACTCGATCTGACTAAAGTCACAGGATATATTTACAATAAAATTTGTGAAATCCGTTTGATACTGAACATTGGAGATACCCTTTGTCTGCTTGAGTAGCTGAACTGCCGCCTTAATCTCTTTTTCCATCTCGGCCTGTGTTGGTATCTGTATCCCTTTTATGCTTTTCATCTTCATCAAAGAAGATACCTTTGTCTTACTTTTACTCAGGTTCAATGTTGCCACAATATGTCCCGAACCATTGGGTTTAAGGTCAATCTGTTCAACAAAGTCAAAACAACTGGACAAGGTAAAAGTCATCAACAATGCACATATAACCACATAAAACCTATTCAACAGTTCTTTTAATTTAAAAACTCTCTTCATTTCTTTTCAGTACCGATTAATAAATTATCAAATCAATATATGTTCGGGCATTAACAGCAAACATTGTGCTATTTTCGTCACTTTAGGAAAATTTTAAAAAAAAGTGTAATATCTCGCTCGTCTGGAACGAAAACCTTCCCTTTCTTACGCCCTTATTTTTTACCCTATCCAATAACGTATTTAGCACCTATCGCTATTTAAAAATAGTTGTCTTCCTTAAAAATTATTCAATACCCATAATAAATATATCTAAAAATCAAACAGATGCATTATCAAAGCATTTAGCTTGCACAAAAAGGCAGCTGTATGCCCGGATAATTCAACTTTTCTTAGGTACTTTTGCTCCTCTTTGCGAACAAACACTAACGATCAATATGCTTTACAAGTCCAGGTCTATTCCACAGCATGCAATGTGGCGAATAGTTTATTTTATGATTACGTTGCTTACCCTTAATTCATGTACAAAAAATGAGTCCAGAATGGAGCAAGCTGCATTACAATTTACACCTACGATTGTTGGCCAAATTAATACCAAAGCTACTGGGAGCTCTTGGGACAAAGGCGACCAAATTGGCGTTTATATGATCAAATCAGGCCAGCGATTAACATCAACCTCAATTATGAATGCTGTCAACAATCATGTATTTACGATTAATGGTTCATTATTTCAAAGCAAATCACCTATCTTTTTACCAAATGAACAGGTAGATTTCATTGCATATTATCCTTATAAATCCATTACTGATTTTCAATATCCCATCGATCTGAGTGATCAATCAAACCAGTCAGCATTGGATTTCATGTATGCCAGCAATGCAAAAAACATCAACAAAACCAATAATACCGTCCCACTCAATTTTGTAAGACAATTGAGCAAAATTGCGATTCATCTTTCTATTACCAATACGGCAGGTTTAGAAACCAATCAGATTGCTGTCAGTATACCTTCGGTACACACACAAGGGGGATTTGATCTCTCAACTGGAAAACTAAATGTTAATCTTACTGAAAAGAAAGATATACAAGGAAAAGTTTCGGTGAATACCAACCAAACCGCTATCGTGGAATTCATCCTCCTTCCCGGAGAGGATATTGCCGGAAAGGCTATTAAATTTATAGCACATAATGGCGATAGTTATACATGGACAACACCACAACATCAAAATCTGAAAAACCTAATTGCTGGAAATCGTTACAGTTTTGATATCAAAATTGACAATGGTAAACTAAATGGCGGGATCGGCGATTCACAAGCCTATCTGGAAATCCCCAAAATGAGCAATTTGAACAATGATGAAGTGTTCATACAGCACTTTCTTCCTGATGCAAACACGCAAAGAAATTATGCAATGTTGTATGATAAGAAGCTAAAAATGGCTTACTGGGTAGCTTATCCATTATATAATAGCATTTTAGGCTCTGGTAATCGTACAGATGCCTGGGGATATGATCCTTCTATATCCACCGCCTTCCAACCAAATCTATTTAAAGGTTTTCAACCAACGGGCTATGACAGAGGTCATCAGCTACCTAGCGCTGACCGCAACCTAAACATCACGCACAATAAAACAACATTTTATTTTACCAATATGACGGCACAGGCATCCCGCCTCAATCAAGGTCTTTGGGCAAACCTGGAAACTAAGGTACGGACCTGGACTGCACAATGTGATACCATGTATGTGGTAACGGGAGCAATGCCGACGACAGACAGCAATAATCTGCTTGACTTTGCACAGGACAATGACAGAAAAGATATCGCAAAACCAAAATACTATTTCAAAGCGTTAGCCATGAAGAAAGGAAGCGAATATTACACAATAGCCTATAAGATCGACAATGTTACTCCACCTGCCAAAAGTACTTTTGACAATTATAAACTAACAGTGAGTGAATTGGAAAAAGTAACAGGATTTACATTTTTTCCCGATTTAGACAATACGAAAAAAGAAAGCATCAACGCCAGTATCTGGAAATAATCCATGGTTGGCTTAATCGAATTATTTTATTCCGATTAAGACAGTAGCTTAAAGTTTTATAAGCCTTAAAATACCAAGATCTCCACCATAAAAAGGCAATGCACGATGAATTGTGCATTGTCTTTTTATTTAACGGTAAAGCCACGGTACGTCAAAAAACTTGACATTCCTGTAAAAACACCATTTTATCCCTAAAATTCACAATCAATCCATCATAGTTTTTTATTAGTTTTAACCCATGAAACTTATCATATTCGATCTGGATGGAACATTGTTGGATACATTGCAAGATCTTGGAGACAGTTGCAACGCAATCCTTCAGCGATTTGGTTATCCTATACATCAGTTACCGGCCTACAAGAAATTTGTAGGTAATGGTGTACAGAAACTAATCGAACGGGCCCTTCCCGAACATGCACGAACCCCAGAAATAATAACAACACTGCTAACGGCATTTAAGACCTACTACGAAGAGCAGACAATATCCCATACACGACCTTATGCTGGAATTGTCTCCTTATTACAGACGCTTAAATCTTCGGGATATCTCATCTCTGTAGCATCCAATAAATATCATGAGGCGGTTATCCCGTTAATGAAAAAATATTTTCCAATGATCTCTTTTGATCTGATCCTTGGTCACCGCACAGGACATCCGGCCAAACCCGATCCAGAAATTGTCTGGGATACGCTCCAGACATTAGGAATAGCAAAAGAAAACTGCTATTATGTTGGTGATTCCTCTATTGATATGGACACAGCCAATAACGCGGGGGTGACAGCTATTGGTGTGACCTGGGGTTTTCGTGATGAAAACGAATTGAGGCAACACGCTGCACAGCATATTATTCACGTTCCACAGGAACTACTGAACATTGTATAAAAGAAAAAGCTGAACTTTATTCCATCAATGGTTTGGGTTCAGCTTTTTTAAATTAAAATATTGTAGTTAGCTACATTTTAGCATCCATCAGCTTTTCACCTTGCGACTTTGGTTTTCCCAATTTCATTTTGACGACAAAGGCTTTATTTGTTATAAACGAATTAGGAAGCAGAATATCGTAATATGTATTTTTATCCAAGTCTAGACCAATATCCGTATGGCGTAATTCTAAAGATTGTCCATTTTGGAGTATAGTGGCAGTAACCGGAACTTCAGTGGCACCCTTAGGAACAGCGATACGCACAATATTGTTGACTGGACGATTAAAGACCGTAAGGTAAAGATTATCTTCTTTTTTTGTAAAGTAACCCAATTTGGATGGCGCAAGACCAGCATGTCTGACACCATATACCGCTTCACCATTTACCTTGATCCAGTCGCCAATCTCCTTGGCGAGCTTATCCTCCCCAGGATGCATATGACCATTCCCGTCAGGGCCAAAGTTCAGCACTAAATTGCCATTCATGGAAACACAATTCATCAACATATCGATGAGATCATCTGAGGTCTTGGTATAAATCCCAGACCAGTCTTTCATATAGCCCCAACCATTCGGGGGAATCGTCATGACACAATCCCAGTCACGTCCTTCCAACCATTCAAACTCCTTCGGCATTTTTCGTTCCCAACCTTGTTCATAGTCACCTAGCATATCACCATTGGAGTCGAAATGCCGCTTTCCAAATTCGTCATTTCTAAATCTGCTTCCAATAATCAATCCCGGGTGTTTTTCACGTAACTCTTTCTCTAATTTATACGTAAAATCATACGCTTGGATCCAGGATTGATCCCAGGTACCATCAAACCAAAAACCTTTTATTTGCGGGTAGTTCTCTAGAAGTTCTAGTAACTGATTACGCGTGTACTCTAAAAACTTATCGAATTTAGCCTTTTCTTCGGGAGTAGAGGGAGCTTTCCCCATATAGTTTGAATTATTCCATTCAAGAATTGAAAAATACAAAAATACATCTATTCCTTCCGCTGTATAAGCATCTACGACCTGCTTGACGATATCTTTTTTATAAGGGCTCTTCTTCACGGTATAGTCTGTATACTTAGAAGGCCACAGGGCAAATCCATCATGATGCTTTGTGGTAAAAATTAGATACTTTGCCCCCATTTCTTTTGCCTGTTTAGCCCAGCTTTTTGCGTCAAAACCTGTAGGATTGAATTTTTTGTAGAGGTTATCATAAATATTCTTCCAGTCTTTCGGTGCTGTTGGCCCACTCCAGGTACGTATCCATTCGGATGCCGCTGCTCCTTTTCGTGCACTGACCCCTTCCCATTCGTTACCAGGAATTGCATACAAGCCCCAATGGATAAATTGTCCTAATCCATAGTTTCGGAACCGTTCCATCGCTTCATCCGTCCGATGTGCAGGCGTCAAAGGCCCATATTTCACGTCTACTTTGTTTTCTACTTTCTTGCGAGGACCTGTCCATTGTGCCGAAGTAGTTTTTACTCCCAGCAATATGCTGCCGAGCATCAATGCTGTGATTAATTTATTATATTTCATCTTATCCTTATTTCTTTAAAAATGATTACTCCCAACGACAAATAAATCCGTATTTATTGACCAGATATATGTTGCCCATCCGATTATCACTTTGGATTATCTATATATTGTTTTTGTGATTTTTTAATAACTGCAGGCTCTGGATTACTATCCGTAAATGGATCAAAGTAATAAAGCCCCTGATCGCGGTATAAGGGTAAATGCTTTTTTAATTTTTTTGCAAATTCATCAAAATTTCGACCTGTTCCTGGCGCCCATGCCGCCTCCGCCAATGCCGCTATTCTCGGAAACACAAGGTAATCCAAACGACTGACATTCGTCACTGTTTCAGTCCAAAGATTAGCCTGAATGCCCAAGACCTGTTTTTTTCTTTTTCCCAAACTATCCAATTGACTTCCAGCAAAATCAAACACATCCTGTAAAGGATTGAAACCCTTTCCCCATTTACGGCCATACTTATGATTCTCCTGTTGTACAAAGTCAAAATACATTGGCAACCTAGGCGTTAGTATAACTTGATAGCCTTTATCCAAAATCTTGTTTAGCTGTTCTGGTTTATCATGACGCCACCACATCATGACCGTCTGATCTTTGGCCAACTTGGCATCCACCATTTCATCCCAAACAATAATCCTTCCGTTTATCCCAGCCACAGAATCAGCCATACGACGGATAAAATACGCTTCCACTTCTTTGTTGGACTTTAAGCCTACTGTCTTTTTCAATTCCTGAACTTTGATATCATTATCCCAGGCATCGCTACCGAAAGCGACCTCATCTCCTCCTAAATGAATATAGACAGAAGGAAACAGTGTTTTCACTTCACGCAAAACATCAGTCAAAAATGTATATGTTGTATTTTTAGCAGGATGAAAAGTAAAATCGGGATGTTTTTCGTTCCCCCCACCAGAGAGAAAAGGATAAGCCCGATTTGCGGCTGTAGCATGTCCCGGCATATCAATTTCAGGAATGACCTCAATATTTCGCTCAGCAGCATAGGTGATGATCTCACTGATATCAGCTTGACTATAATACTGTACGGGCGCATAAGGATCGAGATAATTGCCTATCCCCCCAACTTGGGCTAACCAAGGGTATTTTTGTATACTTAAGCGCCAAGCCGGTTCGTCTGTCAAATGCCAATGGAATTTATTCAACTTGTAAAATGCCATCCAATCCAGTAAAGATTTCACTTTCTCCTTACCAAAAAAATGGCGCGATTCATCTAGCATAAAACCTCGCCAACCAAATTGCGGTTTGTCCTCAATATTCAATACAGGTAATAAGAATGCATTGCCTTTTCTTTCAGCACCAGTAATCACCTGCTCCAAACTAGCAAGTGCATTGACAATACCCGATCTATCAGAAGCATATATTGCAATACCTTTGCGATCAATATTTAAACGATATGCTTCATGCTGTAATTTGCTATCAAGCTTCACGATCATTTTTGCATCCTTTTCCATGGAGGTGTAAGTTGAAATTCCAAAACGGCCCAACATCAGCTTCCGAAGATAGTGCAAAGACGATTCAAACACAGCATCTCCAGTGACTCCAAAATTACCCTCCAGCTTCAACTCTCCCTGCCCCATTTTACATGCTAAAGGCTGCGGAATAATCGCGATTTGAGCTGTCACATTTTGAATGAGCAAGTAGGTTATAATAAATACTAATTTACGTTTCATATGATAATTAAGACTTTACCTTGGTTAGAAGGTGTTAAAATTAATTATTAAAGCATCATCCTGCTACATTTTTATAAAATCCTTATCTGCGATTCTGAGTTTGCTGTATCCCTATACTGAAACCAAATAGTTACGGTCTTTAATCGATTCTAATTGTAGCTCTGCGTAATACAATGGTAAAGAAATTATTAAGTTATTACTGAAAGTCAAATCCAGTCAATCGTTTGCGCAACTCTCGAAAACGTTATAGTGTATTTTATACAAACAAAACAATAGGGAAACATATTTAAACAGGGGAATAATAAAGATTTAAAAAATTAATATTATTACAAAATCTTTCATCAACCAAAACCCGCACAATTAGCGATTGTCTTTTTGTTGGTTATATTTGAAAACGAAACAAATACCCTAAGTTAAAAACCATATGATTAAAAGGATTTTTTATACGCTCTTCTTTATTGGGATAACTATTCTGAATCTACAAGCCAGAACTGTCATTCCGTTCAATGCAAACTGGTCGTTTAAAAAAGGTCCGTTTTCCACCTCAGCATTGGACTACAACCAGATATTTGATGGAAAGTGGCAATTGGTTACCCTACCACACACCTGGAATGCAACAGACATGCAGACTGCAGAGATCAAACCGGGAAGTCTTGGAAAAAACGAACGTTTTTATACCGGCGATGCTTATTACCGCAAAACGTTTGTCCCAGGATCAGATTGGAAAGGTAAGCGTATTTTCATTCGATTTGAGGGGGTGAATACCAATACCGAAGTTTACTTAAATAATAAACCCCTTTCTGCCAAAGCAGGAAAAAATGATATTACCTACGATAACTCGCAACGAAATGGCAACTACAGTTTTGTTGGCCGACATCAGGGCGGCTATTCTGCTTTTGTCTTTGAATTAAGCGATATGCTTCAATTGGGAGTGGAAAACGAGCTGTTGGTCAAGGTTAATAATGAAGCCAGTCCACAGGTTATTCCGGTAAACCACACCTTATTCCCGATGTACGGCGGCATTTATCGTCCTGTTGAACTTATAGTCACTGATGACATTCATGTTGCTGTGAATGACTTTGCTTCCCAAGGTGTCTATATCACGCAACAAAATGTTTCAAAAAAGACTGCGGATATAGCATTAAAAATAAAAATTGACAACAAAGCCGGAAAAATACAACCGATCGAATTGCTAACAACCATTTTTGAAAGAGATGGAACCATAAAAGCAAAACAACAAACGGCATATACATTGCCACCACAGGGCCGTCAAGCCTTATCACAACAAATTGTGGTCAAAAACCCACATTTATGGCAAGGACTGGACGATCCCTACCTCTACAAGGTTGTGACACAGATCAAAAAAGATGGTCAGGTCATTGACGAGGTAACGACACCTTTAGGGATACGCAAATTCGAACTACGTACTGGCCAAGGTTTCTTTTTGAATGACATCAAGTATCCCTTATATGGTGTATGTCGACATCAGGATCGTTGGGGCAAAGGCTCAGCCTTGAGCAACGCCGACCACGACGAAGATCTGTCCATTATCAAAGAAATGGGAGCCACTTCCATCCGTCTAGCACACTATCAACAGTCATCATATTTTTATTCCAAATGCGATAGTATCGGGCTTGTGATCTGGGCCGAAATCCCATTTGTGAATCGCGTGACAACATTTGAAGACAATAACGCCCAACAGCAGTTGAAAGAATTAATTCGACAAAATTTCAATCACCCTTCCATCTATATCTGGGGCATGCATAACGAAGTTTACTCCCCATCCGCCTACACCGTAGAACTCACGACCAAACTAAATGATCTCGCTAAATCCGAAGACCCGGATCGTTACACCGTCTCCGTCAGCGGATACAATGTAATTGATCATCCGGTTAACAACAACGCCGATGTGCAAGGGATCAACCACTATTTCGGTTGGTATAATGGTGAACTGGAAAACAAATCTGATAAAGATGACGATGTAGCCACATGGGCGCAACGGATAAGTAAAGAGTTCAAAGACTACAAGATTATCTTTTCTGAATACGGTGCCGAAGCAGTTCCTGAGGATCAGGCGGAAGAGGTAGGCAATTTCGGCAACCAATGGAGCAATCCCTCTTTTTTCCCAGAAGAATATGCGACAAAATTCCATGAAGTCCATTGGGGCGTAATCTCCAAAAGCCCTATTTTCCTAGGGTCATACGTGTGGAATACTTTTGATTTCGCCACACCGATTACCGCACTAAACGTTAATCCGAGAAATTATAAAGGATTGGTTTCTTTTGATAGAAAATTGAAAAAAGATGGCTTCTACTGGTATAAAGCAAATTGGAGCAAAGAACCGGTATTGTATGTCACCCAACGTCGTATGATCAATCGTGGAAATGAAATTACCCCGGTAACCATTTATTCCAATAGAGGTGAACCAACCTTAACTGTTAACGGAACTGTTATCAAAGGCGTTAGAAAAGGGCAAACAGATGTGCATTACATTTTTGATAACGTCAAACTTACGAAGGGGGCGAACACGATCGAAGCTAAGATCATACAAAAAGACGGAAAGATATTGACAGATAGTATTCATTGGAATTACGATCCATCTTATAAGCAAAATGCATCAGGACCAACCAAATCAAAAACTGAACACGTAGGTCTCTAATACCAAAATTAAATAGAATGAAAAAGCCGCACTAGTCCCTGCATTAGTGTGGCTTTTTTATGTAAAAGTGATTACGGACTTACCCTATCATTCTGGATCCACATCTAACCGGCTTTTAAGAAAAAAATTACCAGATGGTCATTAACCGACATAAGCCAACCGTTTACCGAGATTCACTCCTGATTAGCCTAATGACTCTCCCCCTTTCAGCAAATCTCCCCTACCTTTGAGATATCAAATAAGAAATAAAAACATTAAAAAATAAACATCATGGCAACTAAAACAACATTCAGCATCAACAGCAAAACAATCACAAAAGCTTTTCAAGACCTTTTTGATTCATTTAAAAGCTCACGCTTAAAAGTTTCTTCCAAAAATGGACAGGAATACCTCAACATATCATTACTACTGGCGGTGATCATTGGAATTATCTTTCCGGTAGCTTTTGTAGTCCTTATTATCCTTACTTTGATTTGCAGCCTGCAGTTGGCCATCTTACAAGAGGATAAACAGGAGGAAGAAAAACAAAAAATGATCGAGCTAAAATAAACGCTGTCCTTGACAACCTAACATAAACGGTATGCCCATCGATGGGCATACCGTTCTATTTTTATCACTATCTTACTTAAAGATCGGAAAATACATTATTCCAACCTTGGATTAAATTATCTGCCACAGTCCCTATTTTGTCTGAGTCTTGATTTTTTTGATATACGCGATGACGATAGCCTAGAGTCATTCTTTACAATATATTTAACATTTTTTCTCAGTTTCACGTCACACATCCTGTTGTTAAGTCGTCACACATTTTCGCTGCCCCATTTTTCACCAAAAACAATGCAATCGATTGATTTATATTTATTTTTTAATAGAAAATTAATTTCCGTACCTTAAACGGAACAATACTTTTTAGTATTGTAAATGCTATAAAATAACCCTAAGCGAAAACCATTTATAAATTATGATCATGAGATACATTATCTTGTTCCTTCTATTCATACAAATAAACTTCAGCCACGCACAAAGCAACAGTATTTACCTGCATACAGACAGAGATTACTATTTTCCTGGCGATACGGTATGGTTTAAAGGTTACATTTTGGAAGAAGGTCTTCTTTCGAAAAATGTATTTAACCTCTACCTCAAATGGGCAGATGGACAGGGTAAAGAATTCCAGCAGGCCGTAGCAATGGTTTCGCAAGGTATTACAGCAAGTCATTTTGTTATTCCACCAACTTATCAGGGAGACGAGTTATTTATCAATGCCTATACAAATGATCCGAATTGTCCACAAGGCCGCCCATACTTTAAGAAAATCGGCATACTGCAACTGGGAAAACCTATTTCAGACCAACGATCTGATGTTCCTAAAAAAGAAAAGCACTACAATCTATTTCTTTATCCTGAAGGAGGTTTATTATTAAGTGACATTTCGAATCAGCTTACAATCAAATGTACGGACAACAATGGAATCCCGTCCATGGCCAAAGGTAGCCTGACAGATGATCAGGGTAAGTTTTTAGGTGATTTCCAGACTGACGGGGCAGGACTTGCCATGATTTATTTTACCCCGAATTTAGCTACTAACTATTTCATCGAATGGACCGCTGTGGATGGAAACATTCGAAAAAACAGCTTACCAGCGCCGAAATTAGGCAGTAAAGCTAGCCTGATAAGGGAGAATGATCAAACCGTCATCCAATTACAGACCAATATCGATTCACAATCTATAGGTATTGAAGCCAGCTTGCAACAACGTTTTCTTTTCAAAGAACAAGTGCACCTGATTAAGGGGAAAAAAATTAATATTCCGCTTCAGAATAACAGTTTGGAATATGGACTTTTACAAGTTAAAGTCAACGATACTTCAGGTCAATTACTTTCTTTGCGAGCGGCCATCATTGGACAAGAACAAATCCTGCTCAAGCCAGAGGTTTCTTTACAACGGGGTGAAGGTGAAAAATCTGGGAATAGGCTCCAATTACAGCTTCCATTAAAAGAGTCTGCAAAATTATCAATTTCAGTCACGGATATTGATGTTCCAATAGATAGCAACGAAAGTATATTGACTGATCTATACCTTAAACCATTAGCCTCAGACAATTTAATCGCACCTCAAGTTTACTGGAACAAAAGCAAGAATAGAGACGGTTATATTCAGAGTGTGAACTGGCTCCGAGAAATCTGCTATAGCGATAAGCAATTCTATAAAGATACATTACTTGTTTTAAAAGGCCAGATAATAATGCCAAAAGACAGATGGACTAAGTTTTATGAAAGCTACCGAAACCTATTGAAGAAAGAGGAAAAATCCAAGGGCGTTGACCGAGGAGCTTCTTTCGGTTATCAGGATTTTGGCTCATCACGCATGAAATACCAAGAAATTGGTTTTGATTCTCTGGGCAGATTTAGTATTCCCAACTTGATCATTTTTGATTCCGTAGAAACCAAATTTAGCCAAATCTATCGTCGGTTAAAATTTGAGCCGTTTTCTGTCCATTATACTTTTGCAAATCCGCAGCAGTTCCGACGTCCGGTTTATATCGCTGACAGCCTACCACAAAGAGATTATAAAACGACAGATTTAATCCAACTTGAAAGCTTTGCCCCAAATTTCACTGTTGACGCAAAGGGACAGCGCAGGCTGGCAACTGTTGTCGTCCACAGAAGTCGATTGCAAAGAGAGCAAGAGCGCGTCCAAAAAAGATTTTATATGGCAGATGTTCCGACCAACATAAAGCCCGATGCAATAATATATCCGGCACTTGACAGCAATGTGATTAAACGGTCCTATGATATTAGCGATTATATACGGAAACAACTCAAAAGTTATAACCCGCAAAGAAACGCCAAAATCTATATCAATGGAATAGAGCAGAGCTTTACTAATTTTGAATCCAATATTGGTGATAGTGGGCTCTTTGAAGACGCTGCTAACTTTCCCATGGTAAAATACTATGCGAGTTTACCGCAGGCAAATAATCAGCCAGCGATTCTTCTGTTTCAGTCCTCAGCAGATGAAGTCGACCGTGAGATTGGCAAGGCAGTGGATGAGCAGACCCTTATGGGGTATATGCCGATTACACAATATACCAATGTGACCTACGAAACTACTGCACAGAAGTTTAATAGTCCCAAGGATTATCGACCAACGTTATATTGGAATGCCTTTGCCACGATCGAAGCCGGAAATACATCAGGACTTTTTACCTTTTTTAATAATAGTCGAGCAAAGGGATTTTGTATAACTATCCAAGGTATCACGGAATCTGGTAAGGTTGTTTATTATAGAGAGGTATTTAAATAAGCCTGTGTTGAATTATTCCTAAAAGAGATTAAATTCAACACGGGCTTACTTGTGGAAAGTACGATAAATTACAAATCGAATGCGCGGAACTCTGCGAGATGGGTGCTTGTCGCTCCTGCAGTGAAAGGCGCTGTCATTGTGATCCGAACATATTGTACTCTTATAGGTGTAATGATATAATCCTGCCACGTTGCTGTCGCTTCTGCAGAATTAAATGTCAAATCTTTTCCAACCATGGTCCAATTTGTCCCATCAACAGAAACCTCAACATTAAAGGTCTTAAATCCACCTGTTGTATTATTGTGTCTACGGATCATCCCAAACTTTGAAAAATTCTCCACTTTTCCAAAATTTATAATAAACCAGTGTGGATAATTGAAATTACCCGAAGACCACGTTGAATGCCAGTAGGTATTAATATCACCATCAATTAAGGAAGAACCTTTTCCATTTGCCTCTCCTTCATTAGTTTCAATAGATGATACCGTTGCGGACCACAGGTTTTTAGCAATCGGAGCATAAAGCAACAATGATTGTTCAGGGGATGATCCCCCCTCACTTGATACCACAACTTTCAAAACCCCTGGCTTTCCACCAACATCAATTTTCAAAGATCCATTTGAATCTGTATTTTTTGTCACTGTAACAGTTTTCTGTCCACTATTTCCAACGTATGTACACTTTATGTCAATCGGATCACCTGTAGCATTTTTCCATTGAAGAATAGCATTATTACCATCCATAGAAGAAGTTAATGACGGCAATATCATTTTATATACCAGCATCCCAGGAGCTAACTGTTTTTGCGCATTCAAATTTCTCTTCCAAAGTTCATCGTTTAAACTTAATGCAAAATCAATCTTTTTTGTATCATCCACCAAGTCCCCTACTCGCACAGTATCTGTAAGATTTGATTTAAAAGAGTGATTCATTATTTTTCCATTAAGCACATAGGAAATATTTCCCGGTATTTCACGGTCTGAAGTTTTTGGAAAAATAAATTCAACACCACCGGGAATAGGATTTACTGAGAGATTACTCATTTTAAAATCTGCTTCAAACGGTCGTGGTGTCAGAACTGTTTTTGTTACTTTAGAAGGTGTTCCATCAGCGGTAAAATACTGTAAAAGAAAATCATAAGATTTAAGTTCATTTAAATGAATAACCACTGGATCGGTAAATTTTGTTACATCCACAACCTTTTCGGATCCATCTTTATATTTGATTTGTGCCTTTACGACACGGTCACTTAAAGCTGGCCAGTGAATCTCTACATTTTGATTAAAGGCAGAGACCAAGGTCAAATTTGTTGGCTTCGCTGTAGGGCGCGTTTCAGTTACAATTACCTCTTGACCTTCCTGTTTAGGGAAAACCAGTTCTTCTTCCTTACAGGCATAGAATGAAAGCAGCAAACCTGCAAAGAGAAAACTGCGCCGTAGATTCATTTTAGGTATTCTTTTCATTTCAGTTGGCTAATTAATTAAGGCTTTAAGAACTCTACTTCATATTTATTTAGGAACACTTGTCCTTGAAGATTCCAAGTACGTTGTGTTTGAATTTCCAACCAATAGAAAATTTGAGTGAACATATCTTCAGGCTGAATCAAAATCGCATTTGGATCCACATAAGGAAGATTGTTACCACTCAACACGGTTCTCGAAGATCCCTGTGCTTCTATATCAGGATTACCAGTAATCTTATTCATAAATTTATTGTTGACCAAGCTTTCCATCGGCCAATAACCAATCAGACCAGAACCAGCAAACTCTGCATCAGGAATACCAACACGAGTCGCATTCTTCTTAACCGCAGCCTCATCCAATGCCTTGTTGTAAATATGTACATCGCATAACTGCATATCAACAGGGCGGCCCGAAAATATATAAGGAAAATACCCAAAAGTCAATCCTGTCGTCGATAGGGCTTTACTCAGGTTGAGTGTTGCACTACTCGCCTCCCCCGTCTTCAAACCATTCACATATACCTTAACTGTAGGAACATTATTAATCGTGGAGACAACTGCAGCAATATGTGTCCATTCACCTGCAGAGGATACCGGTCCCATTCCAGGCTGTACATTTGTACTGCCATCTGCCAAAAAGAAGGTTAACGCATTTCCCGATTTAAAGAATGCCCATCCCGAAGTAGAGCCAGTTCTTGCTGCATTCTTTCCTAAAAAAGGAGCATTCGAAGCATAATCGAAAGCACCATTGGTTGGATTCATTTTCACCTTTGCATCGACCGTAAACTCTCCAGTCTTCGCAACATCATACATTGTTTCATTCGCTAAGACAGGATTATTCCGTCCTCTAAAAGCTATTGGATTATAGTAAGTATAGCTACTTTGCCCAGCATCATAGAATCCGAAAAAACGCATCGATTTAATCATCTCGGTCTTAAGCTCCAATTGTTTGAAATTGTTATTCTGAAATATCGTGAAGGTATTTCTTTCTGCAAAGGAATCGCCGCCATATGACTTATCAACACCACCATGATTACTGGTCAAAATAACCAGCCAATCTTCAGTTTTATAATTTGTTCTCGCTTTCAATGCGGTAAGAATCTCGCCAATGTAACCATCTACTTTCTTTACGGCGTCAACATAACCAGTTTGAGATGCAGAAAAGCCATATTGCTCGCCTGCTGTAAGCACATCTTTAAATTGTACAATAGCAATACCAGGATTCTTCTTTGCCAATACGTCAACCACTTGTTTCTTTACAGCTTCGTCGGATGTGGCATCAAATGTCTCATCTGCACTTACGAGCAATTTCGTATTAATTGCCTGATCACGGGCGACAACAAAGGATTTCGTAGTAGGAGCAAGTGTCGAAATACGGTACAAAATCGAAGGGTAACCTACTGGAGTAGCATGGGGATTGTTTTCATTTGGTTTAGGAATATAGGAATCATCCTCTATCCCATGCATGTCCGCAGAGACGCCGCTCATCATTGTCATCCAAGTAGCCGCGTTTTTTGTGTTATTATTCGCAACAGATTCAAATGTATATTTACTTGTCTTCAATAGCTCTGCAATATTTGTCGGCATAATTTTCTTTATTTCAGCCCCTACTGCACCATCAATTGAAATAAAAAGAACTTTTCTTTTCACCGTTCCGTCACCACCTTGCTCTAAATCCTCATATACAGCTGGGGGATTTTCATATTTAGTACAACCTGCCCAAACCGTTAATATCGCCAAAGCGCATATCGCTGCTTTAATTCGATTAAAATATCTTTTCATAGTCTTTTATATATCGTAAAACACCCCTAACTCCGCTAGCGCAACATGGTTTTCTCCACTCAGATTTTTCTCCGGAAATGAGAATTTCACATATTGAGCCTCCACAATTTTATCGAAAGCGAACTCTCGCATCACATTTCGTTGTGCGGTTGTTTCCGAAGATTTGGCGAGGTCATATGTCCCCATATCCACCCAGTTCTTATTATCTTGACTGATGCGTACAATAACTTTTGTTGCATAGGTATTATTCTGTCTATTCTGAATAAAAAATCCTTTGAATGCATTAATTGTCTTCATATCTATCATGATTTCTACCGGCAAATTCGTTGCAACACTACATCCGGAATAGCATGTATGCCAATACGTATCAGATTTTCCATCTTGCATTGCATCAATTTTACCCGTACTCTCGCCTGTAGCAGTAGAGACGTTCGATGTATAAACAAAAGCCGCTCTCGGAAGGCTGTACTTTGTGGGTAGAATATCGTCTCCTCCGGTAAAGGTCAGGGGATTATAATCCCAAACTTTATTTGCCATGGGCGGGTACAAATTACGCATCTCCCGTTTTGCGGCAGCACTGATTGGGATACCCCAGGCAAAAAAGAAACGGTGGAAATCCTTACCTGTAAAATGACATAATTGTCTGAAGAAATAGTCTTTTTTCGCTTGATCCAAGGAAGTGAAGAAATTTTCATTTCTTGCTTTACTATAGATGTAAGGGAAGAAATCCCAACCCGACTCACCGTTTTTTCCTTTCACTTTATCAAAGATCTGCAGAAATGGTGTTAAGCGGGCAAATGGATCATCTGCATCAAGTCCGTAACCAGTAGGAAAAGGCTTAAATGTCTTAACTTCGTTATAAGCAGCAAACTTCAACGCACCTGGGATAGATGTTTTTAAGGCCGGATGAAAATCAATCCGGTTGGTCTCGCCTCGATTTCGGGCCGCATTAAAAATAAAGAGGTTATTTGTTGTTTCACCTAAGTCAGACCAGCTCCAAGACGATCCCGCTTGGTAATTATGTCCTACCTCATGATAGGTTCCCCATGAAGTTCCTTTTTTTATCGTATTCGGGTTTGTCAATTCATCCAACCAATACTCATCTTCCTGCATGATCCACGGACTTCCGCTATGGGCATAACCGGCAGAAGGGTGAATATCCATCACTCCGCGCTCCCACAAACTTGGATAACGGTTTATTGGGTTCGCGGCAGTAGGAGAAAGCCCCATCCAATTGTAATAATCTTTTTCATACGAATCATCCCAAAGCTGCAAAGCCTCATCCACATGATCCATCTTTCCTGATTGAATCAGTTTTACAACAAGCGAGCGGGGAACTGAAAATGCTGTCCTTTTGCCAATAAGATCCATCCAAGGCACATCGTTGGCCAAAACCTGCTTTTGCCAATCCGAGACCGTCATTTTTCCGAGAACAAAATCATTGGCTTTGGTCGCTCCAGATATTTTTAAGTTCACTGGAGTTGGTCTTGTTTTTTGACTAATAATCCATAATGTACCACCATACAGATTACCGACATAATTATTTCCTGGAAATAATTCTTTCCGGGTATAGATGATAGCATCACGTCGTGGAGCATCTTTACCTGTAATGTTGTCAGTATGTACGCCAATCTGGGCTGTGAGGCCAACTACACCAGCAGGGACAGTAATTCGAACATTTTCTCCTGCGGGCGCATATAACCCAGTACTGTATATTGGTGATGGCGTATAACTTACTTTGTATTGAAAATCACTGATATATTCTCGGTCTATCAATAAGGACAATGTTGTATCCTGAATACGTCTTACATTTTCGCCTACAAGGCCTGGATAGATACGGGCACGATGGTATAAACTTTTATCCGCCTTCCCCATGGTTGTATCTGTCATAATGGGAGATTCTGTTTCGTCTCCTTGCTGATAGCCATCCTTAAAATCGAAGCCCTCTTTACCACAGGAAGACACCAAAGTGATCATCCCGGCAATAAATCCAAATACTATATATCTTTTATTCATAATGGTCTATTCTATCGGTTAATTTCTTATTTGTACATAGTTGGGGCTCCAGCTTTTGCCATCCAGATTCCAGGCACTTTCTACTGAGATTCCCAACCATTGATAAATCATAAAGGGAACATCAACCGCATTGGGAACCTGACGAAAAAAAGATTCGCCAATTGGAGGTTGAAAAAATGGAACTATTTCGTTGAAGCTAACCCATTTTACAGGTCCTTTTAGATTAAAATCGTTAGCCCGGCCAGTTTTTTCGGTTAGTTTACTTGTATTTACATCACTATAACCAGGCCAATACCCCTGTAGATTAGCCCAAAAGGGAAAGGAATCGTCTATGTGGGTCACTCCTCCATAACGCTTTATTTCTTCTGCGCTAAATGCACGATTGTAAATCTGTACATTACAGATTGAAATATTACAGTCTGTATTTCCATTACCTGGATTAAATCCCAGCGTAAGTGGGCTATTATTATCCAAATTATTGCCATTAGCAGATTGTTGGGAACTTCCATTTGCAGTTGCATTTGTCCCATCAGTATATACGTAAACGGAGTCTTTATCACCGCTTCTCTTAATTACTGCGGTGAGCGCATGCCAATTCCCATCATTTATATTGGGTCCAAAAGCTTGCCCCGCAATGGAACTATTAAATCCCCAATATGGTCCTTCTAAAAAGAAATTCCATCCTGCTCCTGAAAAACCAGCTACTCGTTTTGCAAAAAATATAGGATAGTAATAAGTGGAGTTAGGCACATTATATTTCAAAAACAAGGTCATCGTCCAGTCTGATCCTGTTCCCATATTAAATTTATTAGCATCACTGAGTGTCCCGATAACCTGATTATTTGCGGCGTAAGTGTAATTCGTTGCAGTTCCCACAAAAGGCACATCTTTGGCACTAGGTCTTGGTAAAATCTTACGTGCAAATTTAGGAGAATACATCAGCGTATAAGTCGCGCGTTTGGCATCCCCAAATGCCGTAAAATCTGTTACAGGATCCTTAGAATCGCCACCTTTACCTGAGGTCACAATAACCAGCCAATTTTCATTGACATAGGATTTACGAGCCTTAATCGTATTGACCAATTGCTGAACTTGCTGATCCATTTTCTTTATTGCATTGACATATGCTGTCGACTTGTCTGAATATTCAGCGCTCGCTCCAGCTTTGTCCACATCCACCAAATGAACCACGTTTAAATCCGCAGAATCAGTTGCTAGACCTTTGTTAGCAGCCGCCAAAACCGTTTCGTCTGTAGCACTCTTCTCCAAATGGGCATCTTTTCCCAAATAGGTAGCATAGGTAGAGGATGACGTGTATAGACTAGAAACTTGTTTGCCTTGAACAGATTTCAACCGACTGAATATTGTTGGGTAAGCAGCAACATTCAATGTCGATAAGTCATTGGTTGTTACTTTATTTTTATTCGCATTTACCCCTGTGAGCAATGACGATACAACAGCTTCATTGGTCATTTTAAAATCGGTTGTTGGATCTGCTAGGCTACCATAGGTAACCATACCGTTTCGGGTCATCTCGATGAGATTAGCTGGTTCCAGAGATTGCACTACAGGCCCCGACAGCCCATCTACAATAACCATTAAAACTTTATCCCTATTCTCTGGGCTATCTTTTGCCTCTTGAAAATTCTGAAGCAGATTTGGAAAATCTTTATTACAGGCCGCGAGAAGCAAAACTCCGCCTGCACAGTAGATTATTTTTTTGATGAGTTGGATATACTTGTTCATATCTGATTCTTTTTGAGGTTATTCTTTAACTTCCAATCGAAAAAAATTGCCTACGGATTTCTTTCCGTATTGGTTGATACTTCCTCCTATTAGTAATGCTGGTAAGCCCAAAGACGATTTTGTCTCCACCACTTTCCGGATGTTCCCAGAAAAAGGGGCCTGACTATTATACTTCTGTAGCAAAGAACCGTCTTTTTCGAGAATCAACATATTCGTCCTACGAACGTTGTTATAACTTTCGATCGTGCCATCAATGATCACTCGGCCGTTGTTCAATACCTGTGCAAAGGTGGGAATACCGTTATCAGCATTCTGAAAAACAAACTGATCATCTACCGTACCATCCGTATTTAAGATCGCAGCCCCATTAACTTTACCATTAGCTCCTAGCCCCTTAAAAACACCCGCAATGGCAATTTTCTTTAACTGTTCATTGTAAGTGATCTTCAAAATCCGATCTATTGTGCCACCTAGATTAAATGAAGGATCTAGTGTTCCATCTTTTTTAATACAGGCAATTCCGGGAACTGCTTTACCATTGTAGGACGTAAATGCACCAACAATAACCACACGGTCATTATCAATTAAGGCAGCGTCCATAATATTTCCGTTGGCACCTTGGTTTTTAAATGCGAAGGTTGAATCCAAAGATCCATCTGCTTTCATCCGAATCACATTCTTTGCCTCAGTCAATAAATACCGTCTGTTGTCCCTGGACGAATAGGTATAATCAATTTTATAATAATCCTTAAAGTTCCCTACCGCAACAACCATATTGTCCGACACCGCAAAAACTTTTAAAGGTGCATTTCCAAGGATACCACCATTAAATGCTGAAACAGTATCACGTGAGTTTCTCGGATTATCAGTTGTATTAACAACATCCACGATCATCGTATCCAGTTTTCCATCTGTGTTTAGTTTGGCAATATTATTAACACGCCGTTTATTAAAAGTACCGAATGGTCCTCCGATGACAAATTTACCATCCGTCATTTTCGTAACGGAATTTATACTTCCACCGCCTGAAGTCCCTTCTCCAAAAGTCATCGTGGTCGCCGACTTACCATTTGCATCAATAAAGTGAATACCATTCCGAAACACCTTTTTATCCACAGCTTCATTTTCAAAATTGATAAACGATCCTGTCACAATATAACCCCCTGCATTTGGCAGAATATCACTTACTGAAAAACGGAAACCATTCACCATACCATAGTTCTCATCCAAGGAAGCATTGCCCTCGATATCCAGTCGAGGCCCATAAAATACCTGTCCATCGACTTCAATTTTCGCGTTCCCAGATGATATTTCTGCTGGGACTTTTATCGTGACCAATGAATCTTTTGCGGTAATGACTTCAACCTTTGTATCATTGACTGAAAAATTAATTTTCCCGAGATAAGGCTTAATTCCTTTCACATAAAAATCGACCAACTCTCCGGGTTTTGCTATTTCTGGGTTGGCATAATTCGTATAAAACCCGACGCCTAATGACTCCTTTCCACCAGCATAGGGATCTGTACCTAATGCAATGTCTTTTGAACAAGCAGAGAAGCCAAGCAAACTAACTAGCGTCACATACCAAATTTTGTCTAATATTATTCTTTTCATAATCTGTCAGTCAAATCAGTTTTTAGGTAAAATACCCTGTACCATTACATCCTCTGCAAATAGTGCACTCCGAAAACCAAGTGCATGTTTTGAAAATTGTAAAACATGCAATACCCCATTCGTCGGCTGAATATCGGAGGTGGCAACAGGAGCTGTAATAAAAGGAATCAGATAATCCTCTAAGCCCGGGATACTAAATGGATAATTGAAATACAATTGTCTGTAGCCAGCATATTTAATAAGTTGATTATCATTTGCCCGGACATCATTATAAAATACACCAATATTCATTTCGGTATTGTCAAATGTTTTATATACTCCCCCCGGATAAGAATCTAATTTCAACGTATCCAACTGCCCGAAATCTTTTGCGACATACTTTCCTTTGAGAATATACCGGGATAGGTATTTACGCCAGATTTCAGGCTTTATTTGATCAAAAGAAGTGATGGAATCCTGTCCAGAACGAAAAAGCGACTCATTGAGTAACCACACCGATTTCATAATGGATGGATCCGGAGGAGCAAAGAAAGTAACTTCCTCATTTTGCAACACCACATCCAATTTGGCTATTTTAAGCGCAACAGTAAGGGTATCAAAAAGATCCGGCCTGCTCTCAAGATATTGCCATATCGTCCCCTTGTATTTTGGGTCGTGAACCCCTGTATCCAAATAATCCTCTTTCTTGCAAGCGCTTAACGCCAGTCCCACGAGCAAAATAAATGTTCCTATTTTTAAAAAAATCTTCATCTTTCGTTCCTTTTAGTTCCAATAATTGTTTAAGCGCATATATGGATTATTTAACAAAGCAGATTTATCGATCGGCCATGTCCAGCCGCCACCATTAAAAGCACCTACCGACATTGGAGCTGGGGTATACTCCGAATTAATAACCTTTTTCGTACGCACCAGATCATAATAGAAGTTTCCTTCGCCGAGCAATTCGCGAACACGTTCCCACCAGATCGCATCTTTAAGATCATCTCCTGATTCCATAATATCAGCAGCCTCTGCACGTTTACGAATCACATTGACCACGGTCCTGGCTTCTTCATCCCGATTTAATTCGGCCAATGCCTCAGCACGAAGGAGGATCGGGTCCGAATAACGGAAGATCATCTGATTATCATCCGGGTTGTTGTCTTCGCCTTCTTCCATAAATACATTGGCAAATTTCAGGCATTGAAAATCGCCATTTGTAGCATAAATATCATCGTCAAACCAATATGTCTTACGCAGATCTTGTTCCGCAGGAGGGTACATTTTCTCCATAAATTTTGGATCGTAATAGATATACGATTTCGTTGTCACCTTATTTGGCGCATGTAAAACGTAATCTGAGTAGGAGGCGGAAAGGTGAAAACTTTCTCCATAATTGAAATTCTGAACAATTTCAAATAAACCTTCCTTGGTACGGCCTTTAAAAATATCCTTTGTACGGGTTAAACTCAATAAAGTATAGGCACCACCATTTTCTTCCATCAGTTCTCGTCCCATTGAAGCGACTTTTTCATAATAAGGAGCCTTATCCTCATTTGCAAAACCTGCTATCCACATATTGACATGCATATTGAGCGCCAGGGCACTCCCCCGCATAGCCTTTACTGCTACAACCGATGGATCATCATATGTCCATGGTAAGTCTTTGTAAGAAGCATCCAAATCTGCAGAAACATTCTTTAAAACAGTAACCATATTGGTGCGGGGCAATGGATCTGTATTGACATCAGTATAATAAGGGACATCACCGTACAAGCGCACCATAAAGAAGTAAGCCAACGATCTTAGGAAAATCGCTTCTGCTTTATACGCCTTTTTCTGTTCTTCAGACAGAAAGGGCATATCCTTATTATCGATCTGATAGCAAATGATATTGGCATTTTGTACCATTTTATAGAAGTTATTCCATTGCGTAATGCGAGGAAATCTGAAATAGGAAAAATTATTATCCTGATTTTCATCGCTTCTCGTTAAAATACTATTTAAATTATTCTGCCTTAACAGTGAGATATAATCCCGTCCGGCTCCTGAAGTTGCACTTGTTCGATTAGTAGGTGCACAACGCAAATCGCCTGATGCAGGAAAAAAGATATTGGTCATGGTTGCCTCTCTAAATGTAGAATAGATTCCACCCATATACTGCTCCACATCGCCTTTGCTTGTCCAATAATTGTTACCCGTCAATTTATCGATCTGCGTAATATTCAAAAAGTCTTTGCCACAGGAGAGCAAGCTTAAACTTGCACCTAGCAAAAATGTATATATAAATGTTCTTTTCATGATTTGATCAAATTAAAATTGTACACTCACGCCCAACGAATACGTCCTTTTACTTGGATAACCATTTGATCCATCGCGACCAACAGATGTGACCAACTCGGGATCAGGTCCAGCATAACGACTAAAGGTATAGATGTTATTTGCAGTGAAATTAATTCTGGCCGAGGTCAAACCGTAGCGCTGAATCCATTTTCTATCAAAGTTATATCCCAATGTTGCGGAATTGATTTTGAAATAAGATCCATCTTCCAAAAACATGGTCGAGTTATAACGATAGGGATTGTAAAGAGTCAAACGCGTAAAATCTGACACATTGGGATAATCCGCATTGTCCCCAAGTTGACGCCATACATTGTAGGCATCCAATGGCACGTAAGCCCCCGGGACATAGTCTGGTTTCCCTTCTATAACTCCTGTTGGGGTGTCATAGTTACGGAAACGATCGGTCAACGCGGTATTTAAGATGTCTCGATCCAGTGTATAAGAAAACTGTGTTCGTAAGGACCAATTTTTATACCGTGTAAATACAGAAAGACCTCCTGTCACTGCAGGTTGCGAATTGCCCACAAACACCAAATCATTTTCATCCAGGATATAATCGCCATTGATATCCGTGAAAATGGGATCACCGGCACGGAAAAACTTCCCTGCTGAAAACTCTCCACCAGCACGGTACCGCTGACCAGTCAATGGATTAACCGGCACCTCATCATCCGTTTTGTAAACCCCTTTATAGTCATACAATACAAAAGTTAGCGGGTTTCTTCCCAATCTGAAAAACTGTGGTAAATTATAACCCGATGTATTATCTGGCTGAATCAATTGTCTTACGCCATCTGGCAAGGCTGTTGTGTAATCACGGTTTAAGGCAAAAGTCGCAGTACCACTTAAATCCCAATCACTATTTCTTAATCTCGGTCTAAAATTAATGGAAACTTCATGTCCCATATTTACCATAGCGGCTTCATTGGTCAGTACATTTTCGAAGGCATTGTGGTTCGCAATTGCCTTTGAACGCAAGATCTTATCTGATTGTTTATAGTAAGTTTCGTAAGTCACGTATAATGCACTCTTGAAAAACCCTAATTCCATACCTAGTGACCATTGTGTTGTGGTCTGAGGTACGAGCTCGGTATTCGGCGCATTCTTTAAATCCAAAGAAGTTGTTGGTCTATTATTGTACCTTCCGGCATCAACTTTATACCAACCGTACAAATCAGATAAAGTTCCTGTAGGTTGGATAGTGCGTCCGACCGAACCACGAAAGAATCCGGTATCCCACCACGAAAATTTTTCCATGAACTTTTCTTTCTTAAAATTCCAGCGAAAACCAACAGAAGGATTAGACGTCCATGGTGAAGCACCGCCAGTGACTGAAGTACCATCTACACGATACGTTAGGTCTACAATATACTTGGAATCATAATTATAGGAAGCATTACCTGCATAGGCGATCGAACGATAATTTGTAAGGTTATTCAATAAACCACCTAACGTTTGCCGTGTATTATAACTTATACCTGCCTGAAATTGATCATTCGCTGTTCCTCTAATTTTATTTAATGTGGAAGAAGACTGTGAAATCTCCATTTCCGTAAAACCATACAGGTTGATAACATGCTTCTCTTTGATCGCTTTAACCCAAGAAAGCAAATTTCGATTATAAACCTTGCTCTTATTATCGTAGTATCCATATATTTCCGAACTATTACCAAGCAAAAGTTCTGGCGTATATCTATCCTTGGTAGAAGTTGTATAATTATAATTAAAGGTAGAAGTTGCCCGTAACCCATTAATTGGCTCATACTGTAGTTCGACTTGGGCTACATAATTTCCTGTCTTATTCTGATCATCGACATTAAGTGCAGATAAGGCCCCCATACTACCAGAAAAGAGTGATGGTGCGGGATAAAGAGAGGTCGTATTAACCGATTTCCCGACCCCTGTCTGCATCGCTGCATTACCACTTCCCATTTGATTTTGAGCTAAATTCGCATTCACATTCGCCATCATCCGGAAACGGTCATTCGGTTCATATTGCATATTGGATTGCACCGTATATCTTTTAAAACCCGTATTTGCAATAATCCCGTTCTCATCATAGTAATTCATATTCACTTTATAATTGAATACGCGCTCTCCTCCTGAGATATTGACGTTATGTGTCTGATTATAGGTATTTCGGTAGAAATAAGATTGCCAATCTGTGGAGTTGTTATAATATGGGTTTAAACTATCTGCTAACATGGGCGAATCGTTGATCCGTCTGATCGCCGCCGCTAAAGTTGTATCATTCATCAAGATCTGTTCAACGCGAACCATCCGTTCGTCTCTTCCGCCAATTACCTTACGTAACTGTGGTACAGCACTCATAAAAAACTGCCCTTGGTATTGTACCAATGGAATTTTTGAATTACCCCGTTTGGTTCTTACCAGAATAACACCATAGGCTCCACGTGATCCATATAAAGCTGTCGCCTGGGCATCTTTTAATACCGTAATGTCTTCAATATCCTCTGGTGGAATCATGGAGATAGGCGAAACGCCCGGTCCCGCTGTTTCAAAACCATATTCGTACCCCGAATTGTCATCAATAGGCACGCCATCAATAACAAACAAAGGAGAAGTCGGTGTCAAAAAGGTATTATCGCCACTTCCAGACACATTAAAATTAGAAATACCCCGTACAGCAATCGTTCCACGCATCCCTGGACTACCTGTATTATTCTGAATATTCATACCAGCCACTTTACCTTGTAAAAGGTCCACAAAGTTACCTGAAGGGATATCCTGAATTTCCTTACCGGATATTGTCACGACTGACCCTGTTAAAGTCTCTCTTTTTCGCTGTTGATAACCAACCACTACCGTCTCCTCCAGTTCTTGCGCTTTGCTTTCCATCGAAATACTGTACTCCGTTTTTCCTGCTGTAACGGGCTGTTTCACTGTTCCGTAACCTTGATAGGAAAACACCATTACCCCGTTGGTAGGCACAGATACAACAAAACGACCGTCGTCACCTGTTTTACCAAGATCCCGCTTTGGATTTTCCAACTTGATGGAAACTCCCGCCAGCGGTCTATTGTTGGCCCCTTTTACCGTCCCCTTCACCATACCAGTCTGCGCCAGTACGCTATTGGTCAACACATTGGCAAAAAGGAATATTAGTATGCATAATTGTTTCATAATTGTTAAGCTAAATTAATCGGCACTTGATCAGTCAAATTTTGGTAACTCATAAGGAAAACGAAATTGAATTTCCCAATTACCCTCCTCAAAAATGGAAAACTCCAATCCAAAGTAATTGTCCTCCAAGAAACCAAAATCACCTTTGCGTCGAAATTTGAATTCAATGTAGGCGTTCTCCCCAGTTATATTTGTGTAAGGTGTTTCTATTGCTGACAAGGGAATTGGGTAAGCCACATCATACACAACTTTGTTGTTCTCAAAGCGATGATTAAAGCCATGTACCAAACCCTCCCATTTCGTTGCCGAGAATTTCTTGGGATCTATCGGATTGTTCAATGAATCCAAGAAACTGATCGTGAGGGTTTTCGTCCCTGCTGCATTATTCTCCAGTTTGTTGAAATATACTCTGATATCTGAATTGAACATTGCCCGATCCGTTCTGTCCCCCCGCATATTGCTTGACATCTTTGTTATAAACGTATATGGTAGTGGTGATAGACCGGTTATTGGATCAATTATACTGGGCTCATAAGGACGTTCACGTAATGGCTTCAGTTTAAAATTCCGTAAATAGCGTCTTCCACCTGTATTGGTTAATTCGACATCAAAAACATACCCAGAATCAGGTTGAGCCTTGACAAATCCGGAATTTCCCGATTCTCCCCAAAAATTGATATTCCCGGATTTCTGCAGGATTTCAAGGATCGGACGGTATTCAATTTTTCGTTTCGCTTCGATTTCCGCTATTGATTTCTCAAAACCGGTATAAGCCTCTTTCCAAATCTTGACAGGAAATTTATCATCAAATAGGGTTGTCGGTTGCCCATCAATATCCCGAGCGTTAACAATTTTAAAGGTCAAAGGCTGCGAAGTATTTTGTCCGATATTGACGATATTGTCATAAAAGGTATTTCTCCCCAAAACGGGTTGAAATTCCGTTGTATTATAAACTACATCCTCGCCCAATGAATCCTGATCCGTAGGGATATATTTTTTACAAGATGCTAAGACGAACAATCCAAATCCGAATAGAACAACTTGTTTGATCGTGTTATATGATTTTGTGTTCATATTATCTATTTAAGAATTTAGCCAGTTTAGAAAAGCCAAAATTGTGGCTGGGCGACAGAATATGTAACCGTCCATTTGTCGTTCTGATATTGACGACGGAAGTATTACTTTCCTGCCAATAGCGTTGAAAAATTGAGTTATTCATATCGCTCAATACAATTTGCTGTTGTCCCCCTTCAATAATTCCCGACGCAGAGCTCACTTTATATTTCATGGTCATCCGGTAATCATCAATACTTCGTATTTCTTTACCCTCTACAAAATCTTTCAGGCTCTCCGTATCATGGAGACCATTAAAAGCATAATGATAGGTCAACGTATCGATTAAAGGTTGCGGAATATCTTCCAGAAATAAATGTGGTCTATTACCGGCTGCACGAATGGCGTTCATGGCATCAATAGCATTGGTAAAACTATTATTGGTCATCGCAAAGAAAGTAATAGTGTCTTTCGGATTTTTCAACCTCGCCCGAAGGTCTGGTACACGTTCCAATACCAATAGCAAGGAATCATAAACTGATCCCTGTTCTTCCAGAAACTCTAGCGTAGTACCATTGTACTCGGTATATTTTATCTGATAATCTTCATAATAGGTATTCCCTTTTTTGCACGATGCAAGTCCCATTAATAGTAACAAGACGGAAATACCAACATAGCATATTCTTTTCTTCATGGTTATTTGTTAGCTTATTTCCAGTAAGAGTTTTGTTCCAGTTTCGAATTACGTTCCAATACATCTGAAGAGATTGGCCAATAAATACCTCCATTTTCAATCAGCGCATTTAATCGCGGATTGTTCTTTTTAATCTTCGCCAAACGGATCTGATCATACCATCGCCAACCCTCGCCCATCAACTCGCGTCGTCTTTCCAAAAAGATTTCTTCCAGAAGGTCCTTGGGAGAGTTATTGATATAAGGTTTTAAGCCGCGCTGCGCCTTAATCATATTGAGGTATTTAATAGATTCATCTTTCTGTCCCAGCACTGCCTTTGCCTCGGCTTGGAGCAAAAAGATGTCTTCCAGACGAGTAAATACTAGGTTGGATCCGAATATGGAGAAATCCGAATCTCCAGAACCATTACGAATCACTTTGATCTTACTGAAAATTGGAATATCACCATTATAATTTGTGAAATAATTTGTCCTTACCAGTCCCGATACAGAATCGATTCCGAAACGGGTATCATTAACATCATCAAAAATTTTGTTAATTGTATCACGGTTCACGTAAATGTCCGGTTTGGCTTTGGTCACAATTGGATACCCCAAGGTCAAGGATTCGATATGGCCCGTATTTGTTGCTTCCCCTAATTCATAGGAGGCGCGGACAGCAAGAATCTGTGCCTGTGTACTTGGTCCGAAAAGGCCGGTTGTCGGATTGACCAAATTCGGCACACTCATAAGTGACAAATTTGTTTTTGAGTAATTATCAACGACAAATTTGGAATACACATCTGCATTGATATATTTACCTTGCCATGCTGCAATATGTGCCAGCAAAGAATAAGCAGTGATTTTATTGACTAATACACCCACCCAAGTCCCATAACTTTCACCATAGTAGCTCTGTGTACCTAAGGCATATACATAAGGTAAATCTTGTGCAGCATTTAGCAACTCTGATTCCGCAAATGCTAATACCGTAGCCTCTGAAGCCTTAGCCACCTCAACAAAACTGCCATTGTCATAAGAATCCTTCAGTAAAGGAACCTCGCCCCAGATACGCACCATATAAAAGTACATCAATGCTCTAATCGTACGAGCTTGAGCGATATCATATTTCAAATCGCGTTCGGTGTAGCGGCTATCTTTTGATAATACTTCCGGTGCGCGTTCGATAAATAGTGACGCGGCATTAATTACCGCATAAAAGCGCCGCCAATCTGTCAATCCTTTAATTAGTGGATAAGCCGATTTCAGTTTATTTTCTTGTACGACACGAAGATCAGCACGAGAATAAGAGTTGAAGTCTCCATAGCGCATTTCGCCATAGACCCAATGCCCATAATTATCTACCATCGCGGCTCTCATCAAACCATACATACCCATAAGATGTGCCCGGGTATCAGAAATCGAAGCCCATTCCTTACCTTCTGAACCAACGTTGACTGCAACAATATCAAGTTTTTTATTACAGGATGTGCTTAACACACTGATACCCATCGCAAGTAATAGGTATTTCCCCCATTGATTATATTTCTTTATCTTAAACATCATTCAATAATTTGCGTTATAAATCCAATTTGATTCCCATGGTCACAATTGGGGACATTGGCAGACCATATCCTGTATAATACCCATTGAAATCAATTAATTCGGGATCAGTTCCTGAGAATTTGCTTATAGTCAATAGATTTGTACCGGATAAATAGACATACGCGCGACGTATTGTCTTCATTTTATCCTTAATTGAATTCAGTTGAGCTAAATCATAACCTACATTTAGTGCTCGTAATTTTAGAAAAGAAGCATTTTCCAAAAAGAGATCCTGATCCACGCGATAAGCAACTATTGGACTCCATGGATTATAAGTTGGATATTTCGTAATATCTACGTCCTGTTGCCAATGAAAAACTTCTCGAATGCCATCCAAAGAGTTTGTGTTCTCAGTATTTATAAAATCGTATTTCGTAGATGCGCGCTGATTAAGTGCTTTCTGGCCAATCGCAAAGTACCACTGCATATTCAGATCAAAGCCTCTAAATTTGAATTGGTTGTTGAATCCGCCAACTAGTTTAGGCATCGCATTTCCCTTGAGTACACGATCTTTATCATCAATTTTAAAATCACCATTCTGATCTTTCCAGATCGGGTCTCCTGCAGCAAAATCAACACCATCAAATTGCAGTTTTTGGCCATTTCTCACCGGAATTTCCGTTTCTGCGTTATAAATTCCTTCATTTTCGTAGAGCCAGAATTTATCCACTGCTTCCCCAACACGCAATAAACGATTGTTAATTTTTAGCTCCTGTTTGCCATTTGGCAAAGCTGTAAGCTTATTTTGATTCCAATTTAGATTTAAGGCCGTATTCCATTGAAATCCTTCAGGATTAGATAGTACGTTAACATTTAAATCTAGATCAATACCTCTATTTTGTACTGTCATTCCATTGACAATTTGTCCAGAATAACCATACTCAGCAGGTATAGGCATATTTGCCAGTTGATTGACATCCTTCTTTTGGTAAGCTGCAATTGCAAAATTCAGACGCTTGTCAAGCATAGAACCATCTAGAATTATCTCAGCATGATCTGTATAAGGCCATTTCATATCATAACCAACCCAGCCTTCAGAATAAGGACGGGATGCAACGGCAAAACCATTGTATGATACAAGAGACTTCTCAGAACCCCAGTTTAGATCAGCTGTATAATTGGGACCGACGGCATATTTACTTGTAAAAATAGGTTTTCCGATCCGGGCCCATGATGCTTTGATATTGAGATTATCCATCAGTGCATGTTCCTCAGGATTGATCAAATGATATTTTGCTGAAAATGCTGGAGTCATCAACCAACGCGAATCAGGTTGCATCGTCGAAGAACCATCATAACGGAGCACTGCATTGACATCCAATTTGTCTTTCCAGCTGTACATACCCGACAAAAAGAAGGAATGAAGTCTAAAATCCTCCCGATTTGTCCATCGGTTGACGTACAAACCACCAATCGGTTTCAGATAATCGCCAGAATTTGGATCGCCATCAACGACATTGACTTTAATAAAGTCATTTGGGCCGTCATACGCACGGGCATAATGATACCTGTAAAGATCTTGGGTATAGTTTGATCCCAAGATAAAATTAAATTTATGTTGTTGCTGCAGTGTAAAATTATAGTTTAAGCTATTATTAAAAGTTAGTCGCTCATTAAATCCAAAATATCCTGACATGTAGTTGTTGGTCTCCATCAAAGACCCCGGAAAAAATGCCTGTCTGGACCCCTCAGAATAATCAATACCCAGATTTGTGTTAAACTTAAGGTTCGGCAATAAGTAAAGATCAAGATTAACCAACAGGTTAAGCATATTGACGGAGTTATTGTCCAACGCTCTCTTATAAATATCTAGATATTGACCATACATCTCCTTATTCGGCGAGATTGGAATGGACAAATCCGGAACATAGGCTGCTTCTCCAAAGCGGTCTCTTAAACTTCTATTCCGATCACGGAGGCTTCTGCTAGCGTTAACAGTTGTCCCAAAGTTGAACCACTTAAATGGGGCCATATTTACATTGAACAATGCGTTATACCGTTCAATATTGGTCTTATCTGCAGAGCTCGCATTTTTCATATAGCCGCCCATAAATGCGAAATTCGCGCGGTCACCACCTCCTCGAATACCCAAATTCCCGCCGTAAATCGGTGTTACTTTGTAGTATTCTTCATTCCAATTTGCTGGACCATAATAATTTACATTGGTTGAATCACTGAGATAGCCGGGATAATTCAAACGGTCTCCTGGTGTGCCATATTTATTGTAAAAAGTAGAGCGGAATAAGTTTTCATACTGTGCGTTTACAGGTGTCACAGTAGGTTTTGTAGCTAAACCAACATAAGCATCAAAACTAATTTCTCTTCTCCCCTCCTTTCCGGGCTTGGTCAAGATCCAAATTGCGCCATTTGCTGCAAGTGGCCCCAACTTAGCCAGCACGATCGGATCCTTAATTACCTCAATTGACTCAACAACAGATAGGTCAATTCCGGCAAAATTATCCGTCGCTGGACCTATTCTATTAAATTGATATTGCTGAATTGAGTAGGTAAAATTATTATCCCGGGCAATTGGTACACCATTGACATAAACTGTCGGTTGAACGTTGACAGCATCTTTGGTTTCAAAAAGGGGACTTCCAAGACCTCTAAGCACCATGTTTTTAGGAGCTCCAGGTTCGCCAGTTGCTTCTTGAACGTAGAGTCCAGCAATCTGTCCTTTTAGCATTTGGGTAATGCTTACAAGAGGTAGCGTTTCAATATTGCTCGTATTGAGGCTATCCCTCACACCTTGTTTTTTGAGCAATGTCTTAAGTCTTCCCCGTAAAAGCTGTTGATCAACCTCGCTTATCTCGGAGGTGTCTTTTTGAGCTCTCCAGTCGAGCCAAGTATGTGCTTGGGTTTTCTGGAAAATCGGAAAAAGAAATAAAAAACAAAATAGTCTTCTCATTCGATTTTTGTCTTAGGCTTAAATTTAAAAATTGGCACACAACGGCTTATAACGTTCGTTTCGGCAAATAAAAAGTTCGCTGCTTGTGGGCGGCAATAATTGATAGTATAGAACAATACTAGGAATAATTAATCTAGATCGAATACCCCGACATAAACGAAATCGATTGCGTAATTCACACAAACGATTGCATTGGTATTGAATTCATAAAAGTTCGTCACAACACGAGTTGAAAGAAATTTTTTTACTTTAAAAGCAATCAAATAACACGCAGGGAAACATAAATAACATACAATAGTAAATAAAACATGGATTATGTTGTACATATGTTTTTTATTTCTATTATAGAATATTAGAATTATGATTTTTTTAAAAAAGATTAAATCAAAACTGAAATTTTAACAAAACAACGTTCTTTGATTTAACTGGATCATCAGCTGTTATCGTATGATTTTATGCTTTGCAGAAAAGATTCAAAGGCTGGTATCGAATACCAATCACGTGACTTCAATCATTAATAAAATAGCATAAAAAAAGACCGATGCTAAACAAACACCGGTCTTTTTTAACACCAAAATTGTTGTGCCTATACAGTGGCGCTGTCTACCGACACTGAACTATCCTGACTTATATAGATCACAACTCTCTGAAATAAACATTTATTCTATTGTCGGGTTAAATTCTCCACCCCAGTCTTTATTTTGTTTGATACTGGGATTCTTATCTATCACAGATTGAGCAATCGGGAAGAAATAATATGTATCTGGCACCAGATTTACTTTATTTCCGGTACTTGGTACCTGCAGTACATTGTACTTAAACTGATTTTCTTTCAGTTGATAATTTTTGGCCAAGTCTGCTGCCGCCTTTAGATCCATATCGGTTCCGTTTGCATTGATCGCAATCGCTTCCACTCCCTGCTTGGTTTTATTGTTGAGGACAGCAAGCCTCCGCAGGCGACGTAAATCCCAAAAGCGGTGGCCTTCGAAACAGAACTCGATATTTCTTTCCGCCAATAAAGCTTCCCTCATATCGGATTTATTACCCGCAACGATACCATAGCTATTATCTTCCCCCGGTTCGATACCCGCGCGCATCCGGATCTGTTTTAAAAGGGACGTTGCCGTAGCGAGATCCCCTGTTTCATTTGCTGTTTCAGCATAATTTAACATCACCTCCGCATAACGCATCAGTACAAAATCCACATCATATTGAGTCTCCACCTGCGTTTGCCGTAAGGAAAGCTTTGAATTCTTCAAAATAAAAAAGCCTGTATACCGGTCTCTATTCGAGGAGGTTGTACCAGCTTTTGGATTTTCTCCAAAATTGTCCAGTGCATCCGCGATGCCCAGCGAGGTATACTGTCTTTTCCCTGTTTTACCCGAAACCTCATAGACTTTCCCGTTCCAAACAATGGATTTATCAAAACGAGGATCACGGTTCTCCCAATAGCTTTGTAGGAACTGTTCATCTGTTTTATGGTATTTACCCGTTGGGTCCGTATATAATTTACCATCTTTCATCGGAAATTCTTTCACAAAATCCCAGGTTGGTACGGCACTCGCAGTCCCCCGGCTTTCGGAGCCCGGCCGCACCCCATTATCCCAGTTAGCCACTTTGTTGGGATACGAGTTTATGACAGCGAAGACCACTTCAGGGCCTTTTTCCACCAACGCAATATTATAGTAATCAGTGGTCAAGTTATAGCCCTGTGCCTTCAATTGCTCATAGGCCTTTTTATTCACCGCATTTGCTTCGGCCCAATAGGCATTTCCATAAGGATTGGAAGGATTAAATTGTGGCGACGCTTTGTACAACAATACTTTAGCTTTAAAGGCCAAGGCAAAATTACCATCAATACGTCCATAATCCGCAGCACCTTTCGCTATCGTCATCGGCAAATAGGTCAGCGCCTCATCCAAATCTTTTATCATTAAATCAAAACATTCCTTGGTACTGTTCCGCGGAACTTTCAATTCATCATTTTCCAGATCCTGTGGTTTTGTGATGTAAGGTACCCCACCATGATGCTTGACCATATTGAAATACATATAAGCACGCATAAAAAGTGCCTGACCTAAGATGGATTTCTTTGTCGCATCATTTAATCCTGTACTTCCGGACACCTTTTGGATAGCGGTATTGATCTTGCGCATGGTTGTATAATCCCAAGCCTTATAGACAGTATTATTAACCGTCACCGCATTCAAAGGGAAATTAATTCCAGCAAGCTGTTGCGAATTATTGTCTGCGCCACTGTTCCAGTTACCGAATAAGGTATATAAATTAGCTAAATAAGCATTGACAAGATTAGGGTCATTCCACACCTTATCTTCATTTACCGAATTGAGATCCTCAATATCCAATACATTTTTGCAAGAAGCCGTTGTCAACAACAAGGCAACTAGCGAATAAAATATCTTTTTCATCATTAAAAATCAATTAAAATTTAACATCAAGACCCAATGTGAACGTTTTCATCACCGGATAGGAATCGTACATTTTTTGCTCTGGATCATGGAATTCCTTCATCGGCGAAAAAACAAATAGATTCGTGCCATTTAAGAATACGTTGACACTCTTCATTTTGATTTTTTCCATCATTGCTTGCGGTAGTGTATAGGAAATATTTAAATCCCGTAATCGCATATAAGCTCCATTGCGGATCCAGAATGTCGACGAGGCTGCCCCTGATTCCTGCCAATTATAACCTACTGGTCGTGGATATTTAGCATCCGTATTATCCGGGGTCCAGACATCCGAAGTCCAGATCGGGTAATAAGGTCTAAAAGTATCCCCATGTTGCCGCATTCCTGCCCCTTCCTGATTGCTGATCACACGATCATAAGCCAATACCCCTTGAAATAAAGCAGAGACATAGAAACCTTTCCAGCTGGCGTTAAATCCAAATCCATAGTTAATGCGCGGTGTATTATTCTCCGAAAGCAACTGCATATCATTGTCATCGATAATGCCGTCTGGCTGGTCCGAGTAATTCTGTCCACGGATATCTTTATACAGAATCATCCCCGGATAAGGGTCACGTCCATAGGTTTTAAAGCCTTTTCCTTTCAGCGCATCAGCTTCCGCCTGCGTACGGACCAGTCCCGAAGCTTCCAAACCAATAATGCGATTTTCAGGTCGCCCTACCTTGGATCGAAAATTTTCCCTTCCTCCTGCGGCGTAGGAAGGTTCTTCGTCAAAAATATCCCATCGGTCTTTTGCATACCCCATATTCGCATTCAAACCGTATGAAACTTCACCAACCCTATCATTCCAGTTGAGTGAGAGCTCACCCCCTCTAAAGCTTCGCGCCGCATAGTTTTCCGGCGCCAGCCCTCTGCCATAATTATCCGGAACCTTAATCCCCCTCGTTCCGAGGATATCGCTCTCCTTCCGGATAAAACCATCTAAACTACCCGTCAGTTTATTGTGTACAAAACCAAAGTCTATCCCTACGTTATAACTCTTTGATTTTGTCCAGGTAAGGTTCGTGGTCGGGTTATCAAGGTACGTTACCCCGGTGTAATAGCTATCACCAAAAATATATCCCGGCACCGGTGTTCTGCTTCCTGTTCGCGAAGTGATGATCGAGCTATATTTCTCCATATACGAATAGGGCAATATCGAATAGCCCTCCACATCCACAAAATTGCCCGAACTTCCGTATGATGCACGCAGTTTGAGATCACTGACCGTATTTTTGATGGACGAAAAGAAGTTCTCATCCGACATCCGCCAGCCCAGGGACATGGATGGGAAAAATCCCCAGCGCTTATCATTTGGGAATAAAGGCGAGCCATCGTAACGGAAAGAAAACTCGGCTATATACTTATCCGCATAGTTATAGTTCGCCCGACCGATTACTCCGCGTCGTGCGTCCATTAATTCAAAGGCATCTGTTGATCGCATGCTTCTGTCTGTCGGATAAATATACATCTGATCCAAGGGGATAATTGGATTTTCTGCCCGCGATGTAATGTTCGTATTACCCGATTTAAACTGCTCATAAACAACCAGACCATCCACCGTATGTTTGCCAAACTTGCGGTTATAGTTTAGGAACCAATCCACCTGGTATTGCCATTTTCGCTGTGGGTTGTAGTCCATAAAAGGTTGAGCCTGGCTAAAGGTAAATACATTTGTCCTATCCTCTGAAGGTGGGGCTGGTATGAAACGGTTCCCATCTGGATTCAGCGAAGTAAATGTGTAGTTCTTTTGGAAACTCATATAGCGTTTGCGCATATAGTCTTCTGCTACATAACTTCCCACCAGTTTTGTAGAAAGTCCCTCTAACAGTTTATCCAACTTTAAATTAAGGGTCATGATCGGATTTACCTGGCGTACTTTGCGATCAATGTAGCGATCGCCGATGACCTGGTCAATCACATTCCAGGCCTGCCAGCTTCCCATCGGTGTCTGTACCGGATAAGCCGTTGGAGTATTGCTCGGCGTTCCATCCGCGGTCAGATAAAACGGATACATCTTGGGCCAGTTGAAGGTAACGCGGTAAAAATCCGAAACATCGAAATCATCGTCACTGGCGGATGTACTAAATGGCCAGAAGAACCTATTGGAATTCGTTTGATTAGCGGAGATATTAAAATCCATGCTAAATGCGTCACTAATCTTCGCAGAAATATTGCTGCGGAGATTAAATTTTTCGTGATCCAGTGATTTATAAGATCCGTTTTCTTTCCGATAGCTCAATAAGGCATAGTAGGTAATCTTGTCGCCACCACCGTTAACAGCAATAGACTGCCTATGGCTGAAAGGATTTCGCCAGATAACATCATTGGTATTATAATTTTTGTCTTTAAAATAGTCAAATTCCCGCTGTCCATTTGGAGCTACCCACGGTTCACTTTTCTTGCCCTGTTCCCAACGGAATTGGGAAACTCGATTCTGATAGATTAGTTCATCCGTAGCGGTAGTCAGATTGGCCAATAGAGTCTGTGTAGGTGCACTGAAGGAATAATTACTCTGCACATTGAATACCGGAGCCTGGGCAGTCCCTTTTTTTGTTGTCACCAGTACAACGCCATTACCTGCTCTCGTACCATATACAGCGGCGGTTCCGGCATCTTTCAAGAAACTCATCTGATCGACTTCATTCGCTTCGAGTGCATCAAAAGCCGCTTTGTCGCGCACCACACCATCAATCACATACAACGGTTCGACAGCAGCTCCACGAATACGTAAGGAAGAGGAAGCTCCGGCCATCCCTGAGGTATTCGTCACATTCACCCCGGCCGCCCTTCCTGCCAAGGTATTGGACAGATTGGATGGCGAGATATTTTTCAGTTGTTCAGAGTTTACTGCTGCAACAGCCCCGGTTAGATTTCCCTTTTTCTGCTTACCATAGCCCACGATAACAACCTCTTCTAACGACTCGGTATTGCTAATCATCGTCACGGCAATCGTTCCACTACTTACCGCGACCTCTTGCCGCGCATAACCCTGATAATTGATAACCAGAAAATCTCCCTGTTTGGCGCGAATGGAAAAGCTACCATTGGCATCAGTGGCTGCTTGAATCGTACTACCTTTCACGGTAATCGTAGCGCCAGCGAGTGGGTCGCCTTTTTCATTCTTTACACTGCCCGAAATTTGCTGTTGTTCGACATGAAAATAGCTCAATTTCGAGTTCAAATTGCTCGCAATTAAATTAGGGGACGAGCATAAAAGACCTAGACCTAAAAGACTTAAAGGTCTGGCTTTGCTGTAAAAAAGATAATTCTTTTTCATAATTAAGATGGAGGTGTTTAGATAATAGTTTACAAACAATTACTAAAAGGTTTATTGGTATTTTGTCTTTTGTAAAAAAATAACAAAAGACAGTTGATTTTAATAGGAAATTAAGTAAAAGATTCTGAAAATAAAAATGAAATTGAACAAAAGAAACTGAAAATAAGATTGTTTTTTTACGTTTCGCATATAGGTTATTAGAATAATTAACCCATTGTTTTTATAAAACAACGGGTATAGCAGGCGCTATTCACGCTAAAAAGAGCAGATATTTAGGCAATAGAAGGGGTATTTCTAACAACAAAAGCAGCTACCGAGGCAGCTGCTTTTGTCCAATCGAAAAATATATTGAATATACTATCTTTTCTCCGTTTTGTTGAAAGGAAGAGTTGGTGATAGATTAAATGTAAAATTACCTTTTGAATCTACACCACCAGCACCCCTGACACGAGCCTTGATTTCGTACTTCGCGTTCGGATTATAATCTCTCACGGTGAAATTGTAATAAAAGGGTTTAATCTTATTCGTTCCTCTAAATTTGTCCGCAAGTGCATGATGTCCGTCCTCATCAATAACGCGACCGTCTTGCAGCAATTGGACAGCATCTATCTCCAGAAAATTCTTACCTTCTAAAAAGAAAAAGCCAGCTTGCGCCCGTCCATTGTCATAGATCTTCTTTGTCACATCAAAGGTTAATGTGCTATACTCCTCTTTAATGTCATCACTTTTCCAGCTACCTGCGATATAACCGCCGGTATGATAGTAATCAATCCCCATGGAATCCAGACGTGGAAGATTAGCATCCAGTCTACGACAAAACTCTGCATAATCTTTCTTTGACTTAGACGCCCAACCTATTTCAGCAACGGCAAGTAAGCGTGGAAAATTCTGCACATTCATATCTTTGATATCCTGGGCAATCGCCGACCACATATTACCCTGCACCCCCAGCACCAATTGATCCTCTACCGTGGTCAATCCATTTGATGGATCGAAGTCATAAACCCTTTTTAGGGAATTAATCTGCGGATAGGCCAGGTCAGTCATAGTACCATCATTGCGATCCGCCTGCGTAATATCGAAATACAGATGCGAGGCCGGTGTCGCCACAGCCTTAAATCCGTCTTTAGTCGCCTCCTTAATCGCCTCCTCTCCAAGCCAGCTCATAATAGCTGTACTTTTGGGCAGATTCTTAGCATCGGCCAAAATATCATTCCAACCAATAGGTTTTTTCCCTTTCTGAACAATGATAGCCGATACACGTTGTACAAAATAACTTTGCAATGCTTTGACGTCTGCAATCTGATGCTGCTTCATAAAATCCTTCACATGGGATTCCTTTTCCCATAAATCATGACGGACCTCATCCCCTCCAAAATGGATATAGCTTCCCGGAAATAGACTGGCAATCTCGGTAAACACATCATCCAAAAATTGATAGGTTGCCTCTTTTGTTGGATCAAGTGTATTTGGTGTAAACTGGTTACCCCAATAACCCCATGACGACACGAAAGGAAAAATATGATTGGGGTAAGAATTCTTATTCACCCCCAACGCAGGATAGGCTAATATTGTTGGCCAGGAGTGCCCCGGTACGTCAATTTCAGGAACAATTGTAATATTGCGTTCTTTGGCATACTGAACCACCTCCTTTATCTGCTCCTGTGTATAAAAACCGCTCCGCTCAGCCGGTTGTTTTTCAGTACGGTGGAAGACTGTCGCATTCTCGGCCGTTAACTTTGGATATTTCTTTATTTCTATACGCCATCCCTGATCATCCGTCAAATGCCAATGAAAGATATTCATTTTATATAAAGCCATTGCATCTAGGTATTTCTTAACGGTATTTATCGTATAGAATGTACGGCTTACATCTTTCATATACCCCCGCCAGTGATATCGCGGATAATCTTTGATCGCAACAGCAGGAATGGACCAAGTGGATTCATTAGCAGCACGATTAGTTGTCTCGATTGCAGCGGGCAGGAGCTGGCGCAACGATTGTGATGCATTGAAAAGACCATGTGTTGTCTTTGCCTTCACTGTTACCTTTTTAGCAGACACATCCAATTGATACGCTTCATCACTAGGCAGATCCAGTTTTTTATCTAAAATAAACTCAATCGTATTGCTTGATTGCCTTTTTTCCATCATTGGATAATGGCTTGCTTGCCGCAATTGTTTAATGAACAGGTTCACATCTTTAACGCTACAATTTTTAAAACTTATGGTCGTTTGTTGATCAAATTGGAATAAACCTTCCCCATAAGTGATTTCCTGTGGTTTTGGAATGATATTTACAATAGATTGCGCGTGGCTTACCTGTCCGATAATTAACGACAACATTGCTGAAATAAACAGTTTTTTCATCAGTTTTACAATTTTTTCCTTTATTAGAAATGAGTTATTTTGAGCCAACTATCTGACTCTTTTAGGTTTCCATCGGTAAAATAGAAAATAAAAATTGTACTACCGCCTTGTCCTTTCAATCAAACGATTGTGTAAGTTTTTTAAAAAGTAGCGATTAATTGACAGTTGTAAACAACAGCTTTCATTTTTAAGTCTTAAATTTGAGTTCCATACTAAACAAAGAGGCTGTAATTAATTTATTGGTTGAAAGAGTAACAACGTGAAAAATAATAGAAAAATATTTATTTTCAGGACAGTTTTAATTGCTTTTCTGATTCTTTCTTTAGTGTATATCGGCTCGATATTTACCTATCAATATATTGAATATCAAAAAACCGAAGCTCGTCTAAATAAAGCCTATAGCTCCAAAAATCAGTTGACAAGTTTATTTTATGAGCTGTTTGCCTCTTATAATGCTGCGGGGAATGCTTTCCGTTCATATACGGTAGATTTCAGTGCTGAAAATTTGGCAAACTATACAAAAAACCTAGATAGCCTTCGTTTTTATATTGACTCTCTTTCTACGCTTTCTTCCAAAAAAGGAATATCTTTTTCAACCAATACACCACTGGAACAAAACATACATCTCTCTGATGAATTCGCACGCATCAAGAAATCCGTAGATAATATGATTTTCCTGGCAAAGGACTCCCTTTCTCTTTTAACTAAAACCAGTCGAACATTACGTCCAGCAACCAATCGGATAGATGCGGATTCCGTTGTTAACAGAATATTACGAGATACTTCCCTAATTGTCAGAAAAAAAGATACAATTGTCAGAAAAAAGGAAAAACTTTTCACGCGGATTTTCAAAGCAAAAAACGACACTTTAGTTGCCGACAAATTTGAACAACAATTTAATGTCAACCAGATCAAGGCCATCCACAGTCAGATACAGACATTAATTGAACAGAATGAAACGTTCTATAAGCAAGATTTTAGTAAAATTCGTCGTTCTTTTATCGAACTCCAAGATAAGGAAAGGCAACTCCTACAATCAAATTATGCACTTTTTAGTACGATCAGTACCGCCCTACTCAAGATAAAAACACAAGAAGACGAGTCTTTACGGGCGGCCGAGATACAGGATTTCAAATTGTATAAGGAAAACTCCGCCTTTTTTGGGAAACAGGTTATTGCCTCAATCATCCTAATGATTATTATGGTGACCTTAATTCTGTCCTATCATTATAATACTATTATTTACGAACGTAAAATCACAGCGGCGCGGGATTACGCATTGCGTACAGCCAAAGAAAAAACGAGTATATTGGCCAATGTGAGCCATGATGTACGTACTCCAGTCAATTCGCTGGTCAGCGTCATTGACCTCTTAAAGAACAACACGTCCAACAATCGCGTTAATCCCGCATTATTGGATTCCATCACACAGGATATCCATGTGATCAATGATACGGTAGAAGATATACTCAATCTTGGCAAATTAGAATCAGGCATGCTGGAAATTAAAGAAGAATATTTTTCACCAGCCAACTTACTTGCCAATCTGATAAAAATGCAACAAAGCCAGGCCGATAAAAAAGGGCTTAAGCTTGTCAGCAATATTGCCATAGAACCAGACACTTTAATTAAGAGCGGAGCATATCGCTTGCGTCAGATCGTATCTAATCTTCTGAGTAATGCCATTAAATATACTGACAAAGGTCAGGTAGAGATCAAGGCATTCATCAACTCTGATGGAAAGAAAACCCTACAAGTAGAGGTTTCAGATACAGGAAAAGGTATTTCTACCAAAGACCAGGAACATATTTTTGAACAATATTATATGACTGACCTCAGATCCAAAAATAGCTTTGGATTGGGATTGCATATTTCCAAGCTTATGGCAGAGCAACTAAATGGAACTTTAGGCGTGCGTAGTAAACAAGGCCGAGGATCGACATTTACATTAATCGTTCCCATTACTGATGAAAAGAAAAGCCTGACACAAGTGGTTACACAGGACGATCTACCGCTAAATTCACGTATTGTCGTTATCGATGATAACCCGATCAACAATTTATTTGTTAAGCAGGCTCTACAGCAGTTCAAGGACGTCCAAATTTTTCAAGATTCGTCACTGGCGATGGAATATCTTCAAAATAATACCAGTGCTATTGTCATCACTGACCTTAACATGAATGGCCCCAGCGGCTGGGATATTTTGAATTTAGTCAAAGGAAACAAAACTATCCATGGCGCTAACAGCAAAGTAATTGCATTAACATCGGATGAATCACAGGTAACCGTACAGATTCCCCAGGGGCAGATCCATCAGTTCGATGGGATCATGGTCAAGCCTTTTAAATTAGCAACATTCGTCCAGATTTTAACATCATAGGTTGTATCGCTCGATTATACTGTCATTAACGTCCAATATCAATTGCTGCTAACATCGACACGAAATCAAGTAAACATAAGGTAAACAACAAAGGGGTCAGCAAAATTTGCTGCCCCCTTTGTTGTGCTAATTGTTCATAATCCTGAAGCACTTCATTACACCTTGGTTGGTGTTAATTCTTAAGATATTATTCGGGTGCTTGGGATGGTAATAGAATACTCAACAGCCCTTCCGCTTACAATTCAATAGCATTTCAACATCATGTTCAGAACCTAGATCTTTGATGGCTTTTGCCCCTTCATATGTTCGAAGAACATCTGTTTGATTGGCTTCCCATTTCTCACTTAGTAAACTATAGCTAGTCTCTCCTCAAATATGTATTTTCTTATAAATAATGAATCCCAAAAATTAGACAAAACTTTTGGGATTCATTTCATTATAGCGACGACCTTATTAAATTAAGCTAGACAGCTTGAGGATACTGCATTTCCTGAAACATCTCGTTTTCTATAGACAGATTGTCCAGCTGAATTTTCCTCACAAACACCAGATTGGTTTCCATGACCAGATATATTTACAGTACAGGATTCACTATGGCATCGCTTCACAATACAACGCCCCATGGAAGGAGAACAAACTGAGCCACTACAATAAGTCGTAGTCGACCAAGCAGGCCTGGCCAGGCCAAGAACAAAACGTAGTTCCGTCTGTAGGTAGTAAAATAAGAGTTCCTCCATAGCTGCGGCCCCATTGTTCTCTGGAACCTTCTGAAAAGTATGTAAACGAAAGAAGCCCTTGACTGTTTCCAGCAAGGGCTTCCGTGTAAAAAAAGGCACCGACCTACTCTCCCACCTGTTA
>NZ_BAAAZK010000009.1:367134-393682 GCF_039536865.1 Sphingobacterium ginsenosidimutans | reverse complement strand
TATCTTTTTTTGTTTCCCTCCGTTTCCGTTGGGACTGCAAAGGTAGAAATCTTTTTTGAACTTCCAAAAAACTTTTGAAGTTTTTTTTCTTTTTCTTTTTCCCGATTTCCGCGTTTAAAATAATCTGAACGGGATTTTAAATCCTGTCGCGCTTACCTAAACCCTTCTTTTTTTCATGGTCTCTTCTTTCGAAGTAACCGTCCCTCCCTTGCGGAGTGGTGCAAAGATAGGGAGTTTTTATAATCACTTCCAAGCCTTTTGTTCTTATTTATTTCATTTTGCCGCTAACTCGCTGTAAAGGTGGAGGATTGTTTTTCTCCGGACGGGTTCCGGTGGGGCTTCGACGGCGCGGAAAGGCTGGTTATGCGTGGGTCTGTGGTGGAAAGGGAACGGGAAAGCGCGCGCGGATAGCGCTGAAAGGCGGGATTGCCTATGGGCTAGACGTACGCCACAGCAGCGCAGAACCGGGGAATGCGACGAAAAAGTCGCAGCAAGGCCAGCTATACGCAAAAAAACAGTGAAGGGAGAAAAGTGGATGGGCAGCAGAAACCGGGGATCAGGGAAGCAAGGAACCGCGACAGTCACTGCCAGAGGGGGCTGAAGGGTATTTTCAAACGGGCGCTCCTCGGGATCTGCTCACCCCTTCTTCGCCCTTCCTTCGGCCTCCACCTATCGTTTACCTATCGTTTCCCTATCCATTCCCTATTGTTTGGATAGGTGAACGATAGGTAACGGATAGAGAATATATAGAGAATTTCCGAACAAAGGGCGAAGCGTGGACGAACGAGACCCGAACCGCAGCCGAAAAAGGCCAAGTATGCGTGGAAACGCGGTGGAAAGGGGGAAGCAAAGGCCGGATGGAATTACCAAACAGCTGCTCCTCTATGGAACAGCTATACCGATTCTGTATTATATCAGCATCCTGTATCTATAATAGAACAGAGATATAAGTGATCTGGGGATTTCAGAAAAATCCGAACAGCACAGAAAAAGCCTTCGATACAACGGTAGAACAACCGGCAGATTGCTTCCCAACTACTTCTAAAGTAAAAGGGATATTACATAGGGTTTACAGGGGTATGACAGGGGTAAATACCTATTAATCAGGTGTAATATCAGTGTTAATACTTTGCTATAACTTTTTTAGGTGTAAACCAGGTAGGAAGTAATCCCAGAGATGGGCCGGAGCGGAATCAGAAATGAGAACCTAATGACTGACCCCGGAACTCCTGTACACCTCCGTCGGGACAGCTTTGCTATCTGTCCATAGTGTCTCCATGGTGAGTCCGTGCTGAGTCCGAGTCTAACACGCTAGAACAGCGGTAGCAATCCGGTCAAACCATACCAACATCTGCGCTCACACTCGTTCAAAGCCCGATTCGGTCCCGAACAGTTCTCGAATCACAGCCGAAAAAAATCCAAAAAAGGCCAAACACTCGGACCCACTGGCTGGAAACGCAGTTTTTTGAAGCAAAAGCATTCAAAAATTGCGCATCACATAAGGGGAATTAAGCTGTATATTTCCCCTACAAAAAATGCCGACAGCGGAGATGAGACCAATTCATTGTTTTTATATGAAACGCAATTATATTGTATATCAAAAGCAATTTATCTAAGTTTGGATAATAAGGAAAACTTAATCGTTGTAAACAGGTTTGAACGAACTTTTCAAAATATATCAAGTCGATGCAAAAGAAGCACTACGCATCCAAGAGTCGAAAAATGAAATGCACCAACATGATTTCGAAGAACTGATTATTGGTGTAAAGGGACGATTAGAGCATTTTATCGATTTTAAAGCGCAAACATACAGCGCTCCCTTTGTCAGTTTTGTAGCGCAAGGTAAGAATCATCGCGTGAAACCGATTCTCCAAGACAATGACATCGATTTTTGGGTTATCCGATTTAAAAGCGAATTCATCCCCGAAACCACCTTCCAACTCTATGCGCATTTTCATGAAAATGCAACATTAACTTTTTTCCAACCAACCTGTTTTTCCAGATTGGTCATCCTGTGCCAAATGATCCAACAGGAAACACAACAATCCTTAGTAGATTATGCCGTTATTAAGCAATTGTTGAGTACAATCTTTATTATGATCGAGTCAGAGCGAAAAAAACAATTTCCGGATACCCAACAACAATTGAAAAACCAAAGTACAACGTTCACTAGCTTTCTTTCTATATTAGAAGAGAATTATCGACGACCAGAGGGGGTTAACTATTACGCGGAAAAGCTTTTTATGTCTGCGCGAAATTTAAACCTGATCTGCCAAAGTATATTGCAACAGAGTGTATCGGAGATCATTGAAACAAGAAAACTGATAGAGGCTAAAAATCTATTGTTAACAACCAATAAGACGATTTCAGAAATAGGCTTCGAATTAGGCTATCAGGAAAAATCTTATTTCACCCACGTTTTCAAAAAGAAAGCCGGAATGACACCATCTGAATTTAGAAATGAAATACAGAAGCTGATTTCCGAATAATACAACAGATTGACTAAAAAACAATACCTCCACCCTCCCGACTCTACTTAATTTTGTAATAACAATTAACGCTATTAGGAATATTCAAATGCGTAGAAAGGATTTTATAAAAATTATGGCAACATTACCCTTATCAGGCATAGCTAGTCCTGCAAGTTCATTACGTAAATTGTCTACTGAACTTACTGCGACAGATAAATTTCCAGCTCTTTTTTTAGGCCATGGAAGCCCCATAAATGCCATTGAAGACAATGAGTTTGTTCAGGGATTTAGAAAAATAGGACAAACATTCGAAAAGCCGAAAGCAATCCTGGTTATTTCGGCGCATTGGGAGACACGTGGAACATTTGTTACCGCCATGGAGCATCCGGCTACCATCCATGACTTTGGAGGTTTCCCCCAGGCTCTGTTTGACGTACAATATCCTGCACCCGGAAGCCCCTCTTTAGCCCATGAAACACAGCGTATCGTCACGAAAACCGAAGTGCATCTTGACGATAAATGGGGATTGGATCACGGTTCATGGTCTGTTGTCAAACATCTATATCCAAATGCTGACGTGCCCATTATTCAGATGAGTATCGACTACACCCAACCAGCTTCTTATCATTATGAAATCGCACAGCAGCTGGCAGAGCTACGGAAAAAAGGTGTGTTGATTATCGGAAGCGGCAACATGGTCCACAATCTCAGAATGGTAGCCTGGGATAAACTCAACACAAGCGGATACGCCTACGAATGGGCCACCATTGCGAATGATAAGATGAAAAAGTTTATTCAAGAGGGCAACCATCAGGCTTTAATTGATTTCAGGCAACAGGGAAAAGAGTTTAACCTAGCAATCCCAACACCGGAACACTATCTTCCTTTAATTTATACACTCGCTTTACAGGAAAAAAATGAAGATCTATTTTTGTTCAATGACAATTCTGTAGCAGGTTCACTGACCATGACTTCATTAAAGATCGGTTAGTCGAAAAAACAAAATGATGAACTAAGATTTCATCCCAGACTATTCAACGACTATTTGTCAACGGTCTGGGGTGGATTTCTTATGGACGTTTTGATGACAGCAGAGAGATAAGTACATTTGTTTTATAGAACGCATACTATTTTAGTTTAAATCATGGCATCAAAACCTGTTATCGAAATTGAATACTGTCCAAAATGCAATTGGATGTTGCGTGCGGCTTATATGTCGCAAGAGATATTGAGCTCTTTCACGGAAGATATCCACGGCGTCCTGCTTATTCCAAGTGAAATTGCGGGCCGTTATACCATACGCATAGACAACAAAGAAATCTTTGATCGAAAAAGAGCAGGCCGATTTCCCGAAATAAAGGAATTAAAGCAACTGATCCGGGATATTGTCGCCCCTGAAAAATCATTGGGACATTCGGATAAAACTTCTTAAAAATTCGTTCAATTTAGCATAAATCGGATTTTATAAACTTCTTCTTCTTAGCAACTTTGTATAAACTAAATGGACAATCATGACTATTCAACAAGAAGTAGATTTTCAACGTATCGCCAAGGCAATACATTTCTTACAAGAAAATTTCAGAACTCAACCCACACTGGGACAGATCGCTTCTCATGTCTACATGAGTGAAGCTCATTTCCAACGGATGTTTACCTCCTGGGCAGGCACAAGCCCGAAGAAGTTCTTGCAATATATCAGTTTAAATCACGCCAAATCACTACTGAAGGAAAACAATATTGCAGAAACTACTTTCCAACTGGGCCTTTCGAGTAGCAGCAGATTACACGAACTGTTTATCAATATCGAAGGGATGACACCTGCTGAGTACAAGAATGAAGGCGCCAACCTGCTTATTTCATACTATTATTATGAAACACTTTTTGGCCCCATCATCATAGCCTCTACCTCAAAGGGTATCTGTCATATTGCTTATGAAGAAGATAAAGAATCGGCGTTCGAAACGCTTCAAAAGCGCTTCCCAAACGCAAAATATATACAGCAGAAGGATGTAATGCATGAAAATGCACTAAAAGCATTAAATCCACAGGATAATGATATCGGTCAGGTGAAATTGCATCTCAAAGGAACAGAATTTCAGCTGAAGGTATGGGAAGCACTGTTAAAAATTCCTATGGGCAATTTGAGCACTTATGGTTCGATTGCTTCTCAAATCGGAAACCCCAAGGCTTCACGTGCTGTAGGCACAGCCATTGGCAGTAACCCTATTGCTTATCTGATTCCATGTCACCGGGTTATCCAAAACAGTGGTATATTTGGGGGGTATCGTTGGGATCCTATAAGAAAGACAGCGATTATCGGCTGGGAGAGCCTCCACACAGCAATATAAGGCAACAAAACAGTAAGGATAACATGGAACTTTTCGGCAATCTTTTTGATGGAAACAAAAATATACTTCCCTATGATGGGACAGTCAATTACTATGGTAAAATACTAGATCCGCAACAAGCGGATCACTATTTTAACCTGTTGATGAATTCCATCGAATGGGTAAACGATCGTGCGATTATTTTCGGAAACGAAATTATCACTAAACGCAAAGTCGCCTGGTATGGGGATCAGGCTTTTGAGTATAGCTATTCCAATACCACCAAAAGAGCTCTCCCCTGGACAAAAGAACTACTCGAACTAAAAACACTTGCTGAATTAAAAACGCAGGAAACTTATAATTCTTGTTTATTGAATCTATATCACAATGGTGATGAAGGGATGGCCTGGCACAGTGACGGAGAAAAAGACCTAAAGAAAAATGGTGCCATTGCTTCTTTAAGTTTTGGAGCCGAAAGAAAGTTTGCTTTCAAGCACAAAACGACAAAAGAAAAAGTAGATCTTATTTTGGGAAATGGTAGTCTTCTGGTTATGAAGGATCTTACACAGACGTATTGGTTGCACCGTCTTCCCCCTACAAAAAAGGTATTTATGCCTCGTGTGAATCTGACCTTCAGAACTATTGACAATTTTCAATAACACGGACAATTGACTCTTCAAGCTGATTATTTTCAAGTTAACCATCCATATAGGAAAGGATATTCAGCGCTGAAACCATCAGCAACAAAGACATCAACTTTATGTTAGGGGCTGATCTAAGCACACAATAATTTCATTGTCAGACAATGTGCGGCTATAAATTTAATAGGATTGTGTCAATCTCCTTCATAAGAAGGAGATTGACACAAATAACGTTGTTATTTTACAGCTTCCCAATCATTGTCTTTAGCTGTATAGTCCATAAAGACACCTCCATCCAACGTAATTTTCTTCACTTTCTTTGAAGAGGACCAGCTGACTGTTGCCTGTTTTTCATTCTGTTGCCAAATTACAGGTGTTTGATGTTTTGTTTCCAAAGTGCCGTCTGTATAGGTAATCAAGACATCAAATGGAACCGCAAATCCCCCTACGTTTGTGATCGACAAGGTATTTTTATTGCCAGACTGCTTAAAGCTATCCACCTTTAAATCGATGTAATTATTGGTAAAATACCAGTTTTTCCAAAACCAATTTAAATTCTGACCAGCTCCGGCATTGATACTGTAAAAGAAATCCCATGGCGTTGGGTGTTTACCATGCCAAAGATCCATATAATGATGTAGTGCTTTTTTGAAAACCGCATCACCTAAATAATCCCTTAACGCGATATACGATAAGGCAGCTTTGATATAGGCATTATTTCCGTAGCCCAGACCATTTAACTGTGAAGTCATGGTAATCAATGGTTGATCCTCTTCTGTAGACGGGTCAAAGATGTATCGTTTCACGCGTGACTCTTTAAAAAGCTCCTTATTCTTTTCGGCCCCGATCTCCGCATTACCAATCCAAAATTCAAGTGCTGTAGCCCAGCCTTCATCCATATAACCATATCGGGTCTCATTGATCCCCATGTAAAAAGGGAAATAGGTATGTGCGATCTCATGATCCGCTGTTTGTCGGGCATCAACAAAATTGTCGGGCACACTTGAATCATTGATCATCATCGGGTATTCCATATCCGCAAAGCCCTGTACTGCTGTCATTGTTGGATAAGGGTAGGTCACACCGGGCCAATTTTTGGAAAACCAGTCGATACAATATTGCTGCCAGCCAATGTACTGTTCAAAATCGGGAGTGCCAGCAACATAACTGGATTGTACACTGACGCGTTTGGTCCCTAGATCGACACTAGCAGCATCCCATATATAATTGTCACTTACACTGAAACAAAAGTCAGGAACATAAGTTGCTTTAAATTTCCACTTATTCCATTCCTGCTGTGCAGTTACCCTGCCCTCCTTCATTTCAGATGCTGTAGCAACATGGATAGGCTCATCACGCTGTTTCGATTGCTCAAAGCGTTCTAAAATAGGCTTCTGCAATACTTCCGCCGCATTCTGAAGCTCACCTGTAGCCCAGACAACAAAATTCTTAGGAACAGCAATTTCAAACTGATAATCATTGAAACCATTATAGAACTCCTGTCTACCGTTATGCTCCAAAACATCCCAGCCATTATAATCATCATACACAGATACACGTGGATAGGAATAAGCACAATAGAAAGTAGATGCATTGAGCATGCCATCGCGATCACTCTCCACTGATAACGGATATTCCCAGCTAATCTCTAAGGTTGCCACTGTTCCGGGAAGAATTTTCTGCCCAAAATCACCGAGTTTGACTGTTCCCCAATCGCCACTATTGACCTCATAAACCTGTCCGTTGAGTTTAAAGGATTTTATCTTTAACCCTGATGTCAAATAGTCGTCCGAAGCATAATTAGCACGTGCAGCATTGGGTTTGTGTACATTGTTCACAAATCGAATTGCCAATTGCTTTAACGTATCGGGGCTATTATTGGTATATAAAATTGTTTCTTTCCCACGGACGGTCTTCGCGGCAGGATCCAGCTGTACCTTGACATCATATTTCCCAAAGTTTTGCCAGTAGTTTTTACCAGGCACACCGGTTGTGGTCCGCGTGCCTTTTTCAATGGCTTGTTTAATATTCCTGGGTGTATAGAGTTCCTGTGCTTGCGCAAAACCCGTGAGCAACAGCAAGGCCAAACTGCAGCGATATATATTTTGTCGTATCATATGTCTGAATTAAATAATCAAAACTAAGATAAATTTCCCCTTACTTCCAAGTTTAATTGCGTGATTCTATCCTATCACTGAAAATTGTCTACCGCACGCATTTCCGCATTTAAACATGCAACGATTCAAGCAGATAATTTCCGACCCAACAAGAATTGGCGAGCCCCAATACCTGTCCAAAATAAAATTGTGTTCATTCCTTTAAAAAACATTTTAATATTTTTGACGTTTAGATCTAAGATAAACCCGAAGGTATGCAGCAATTTTTACGTCATCACTATTTATTCACGCTCTGTTTTTTACTACCTTGCTTTCTGCTGATATCCAATAGGCTTGTGGCTCAATCTGAAACCGAGATAGATTCGGCTTCCTTCTATAAAAAGCAACGCGATTCCATTCTCGCGAGCCAATATGATATCTCGGATTTGATCGGCCGAATTATTCACCCCAAACGTAAAAAGGAAAAATCCAGCAAACGTTCGCCAATTACCTTAATGCCAAACATTGCCTATAATCCGACGATTGGTGGACAGATTGGAGTCAAGGCTGTTGCTGGAAAAGTACTGGGTGATCCCAAAACAACGACTATGTCAATTGCGGCAACGTCAGCCTCCATTACGACCAAAAACATCATGGTTTTCTATATTAGCCACAATGTATTTACCCCAAACAATAAGCTGAATTTTCAGGGGGCTTTTGCGTTGGTTAAAATGGTTGCCCTAGACGCAGGTTTGGGTATGACCCCGCAGGGCAAATGGAACAATGAGGAGGAGGAAATACTTGCTAATCCCGAGCATAAAAAATATGGGGCCAAATACGATGCCTTCACGTTTAATGAGAAGGTCTATAAAAAGGTTGCTGATGACTTATTTTTAGGGGCCGGACTGGCCTTCGATCTGCGACGGAAAATAACAAGCAGTAGCCCAAATGGCAATATTACACCCAATACAATATATACCGAAAAGCATGGTTTTGCTCCAGATAGCTACAACTCCAATGGCCTCCTATTGAATATGCAATATACCACCCGGGATAATCCCAACAGACCTTATAAAGGGATCTATTCGGATATTGGCCTACGATGGAATACAAGCTTATTGGGCAGTAGCAAAAATGCCGTCCAGCTCACGACCGACTTTCGTAAATACTTTAGTTTATCGCAGTCAGATCCAGCACATGTACTTGCTTTTTGGTATTGGGGCTCTTACAAACTTGGTGGCGTTCTCCCCTACTTCGACCTCCCTGGTACAGGAAGAGATGCTGCTGTAAGAACCGGTCGCGGTTATACAATCGGTTATTTCAAGGGACCTTCTTTTGCCTATGCGGAAACAGAATACCGCTTCCCAATTTTAAAAAATCGCTTTTTGAGTGGCGCGGCATTTTTCAACCTCCAAAGTGCAAGTGATGAATTAGGCACAAAACTTTTTGAAAGATGGCAGCCGGGCGGTGGTGCAGGGCTACGGGTACTGTTTAACAAAGCCACCCGAACAAACCTCTGCTTGGACTATGCCATAGGAAAATATGGATCCCGTGGATTCTTCCTCGGATTGAACGAAGCGTTTTAATTTAATGGAAAGCGGCAAGACTTCTTTTCTATAAAATCATTAAATTAGCCGATATTGTGACTTCGTCCAGAATCTAAGGGATGGAGTCCCCCCATTGAAGATAAATACGCATGAATTTACAGACAATTTTTCTATACCTTTTGCTTTTTGGATTTGCTTCCTGTCAGCAAACAACACAATCTAATCCTCAGACCATTCCTACAAAAGACAGTGTGGTCAATAACCAAAGTCAGCAGGCGACTGAAAGTCCCCAAGTAGTGAAACCTTTGCTCGATACCTCCACCTATACTAATCCACGATTCAATAAGATGGCTAATCAGCAACGCGAACAGCTGGTCAAATTGGCTGATGAGGGACTCTTTGAAAAGTTGCATCTAAAACTGCAAGCAGACCTTGCTGAAGAGCAAAAGAATTATTTCGAGAGTCATGCAAATCTCAATATCTTGGCGCATACAAAAGGAGATATTTTTGAGAATAAAGGGAACGATCTGGCATATATTGTTTATGATAAAGAAAAACATCAAATTGAAATCCTTCTTTTTGATCAGAAGAATAAACGCTTTAAAACATTATATCGGGACGTACAAGTATCCAATTTGCTACATCAATCCGATTGTTACTATGCCAATGGAACAGTAGATTATAGTATTGGCGCAGAATTGATTTATCAAGAGGATTATATCCGTTCAAGTCAATCAAATTATTTGATTGATGAAAATGCATTTTCGATCAACAATATTTCAACCAATCATATCTTTGACCTCAAACGAGGATGCTTAAGCAGGGATTTCCCGACAAATGCTATGGCAAATACGCTGTGCATACCGACGAGCTCGGTATATGCCAATTATCAATGCTTGAAATACAATAAAACCAAAGCAGTTTTTGAAATTTACTTTAGCCAAGAATTTGCTGACTAGGCCAACCTAACCATTAAAAATGAAAAGAAATTACCTACTTGCCGCAATTTGTCTATGCGGTAAATTATATGCCCAAACGACTGACAGCATCAACAATAGACTTGAACAGGTCGAAATTAAAGCTTATTTTAATAAACAACCCTTACTACGACTTACATCATCCGCTGCCGTATTAAGTCAGCAGCGGATTCAATCTCAGCAATCGCCAGCGCTTGTGGCTGTCATGAATACGGTACCTGGACTACGCATGGAAGAACGCTCTCCCGGAAGCTATCGTTTAGCATTACGGGGTAGCATGCTCCGTTCTCCGTTCGGTGTCCGTAACGTAAAGATCTATCTGGATGACTTTCCGCTCACAGATGCTGGAGGAAACACTTACCTCAATCTGATTGATCCTTACGCAATAGACCAGATCAATATTTTGAAAGGACCCGATGGTTCTATTTATGGTGCCAACTCTGGCGGTGTAATTTCACTCTACAGCAAGGGTTTTAATACCCTGACCAAACCAGAAGTCAACTTACAGCTAACCGGAGGTTCATATGGCTTATTTCAGCAGCAGCTCAATGCGGTGCTTCCAATCAATCAGACACAGCAATTGGCGATCAATCAAAGCTGGACACGCAGCGACGGTTATCGGCAACATTCATCCTTGAACAAGAAAACCATCCAGTTGAACTACAATTGGCAATATGCAAAACATTCTGAACTCAAATTCACGGGATTCTATACCGACTTGGGATATCAAACTCCCGGAGGTCTTACTACAGCACAACTGGAGAGCGATCGCCGGCAATCTCGTCCCAAAGGTGGCCCGAATCCAAGTGCTGCGGAACAAAAAGCGGCAATCTATGATAAAACATTTTTTGGCGGTGTAAGCAACCAAACGAGTATCAATTCTAAATTAACCTTGTTTGCCAATGTATTCGGTTCGTCCAACCAGATCAAAAACCCATTTATCACCAATTATGAAAAAAGAGATGAAAAAAACTTAGGGACACGGTTGTATTTATCCTATGTTGATCGGTTCAGCAAAAACTTAACGTATGAACTACAATTTGGTTTAGAGGCTCAAAAAGGTTGGTACGATATAGACAATTATGATAATAATCAAGGGCAGGCTGGCAATCCACAAGCCAAAGATAAGCTGGAAAATAGTCAACAGTCATTCTTTGCGCGCACTCAGCTAGCTTGGTTGGAACGTCTTCAAGTCGAACTGTCCATTGGGCTCAATGAAAATAAAATCGCTTACCAACAGCGCTATCCAATTGCACAAGAGGATAAGGCACATATCAATTTTGGCAATACCTGGATGCCGCGAGCCGCCGTCTCCTATATGGCAACGCCAACATTAGCAGTCCGGGCTTCTATTTCAAAAGGTTTTTCAGCTCCGACAATTGCGGAAGTGCGCTCATCTGACAATATGATCAATAAGGACCTAAGGCCTGAGACTGGAACCAACCATGAATTCGGTGTTCGATGGCACTTGTGGAACCGCCGTGTTATATTAGATGCAGCAGCATACACGTATCAAATGGATGATGCCATTATTCGGCAAGTACGCGAATCTGGAGCAGAATATTTTCAGAATGCAGGAAAAATAGATCAAAAAGGAATTGAAGCTTCAATACTCGCCTATTTGTTAACACCAACGTCTGCCGGACTGATCCGTAGTTTACAGGTCGGAAGCAATTTTTCATTAAATAACTATTCTTTCAAAAACTATCAAGTTGGGGATAAAGATTACAGTGGCAATAAATTAACCGCTGTCCCAAAAACAGTTTGGGTAAACACTTTAAATATTCTTTTCCCTTATCAACTTCGCTTGGATCTACTTTCCAATTTAACCGCTGCCATACCATTGGATGACGCCAATACCGTTTATGCAAAACGTTACCATCTTTTACAAGGCAAAATATCCTGGAGCAAATCTGTAGGCCATGGACATAAAGTCACTATTTTTGCTGGTGCCGACAATCTGCTGAACCAAAAATATAGCCTTGGTAATGACATCAACGCTTTCGGTGGTCGGTATTTCAACCCAGCCCCATTGCGAAATTATTATGGCGGCATGAATTTTAATTTTTAATATACTCCGTATGGATTTCCATCAACATACATTGACAACAATAGATTTCGGTACAGTAAGCCGTTACTCTTATTTTCCCTGGATGGATACCGCCTTGGCAAATATCCAAATCAATGTCCTGGAGATGGAATTCAATCAAGCTACCTTTCAGGTGATCGAAAGCTATACGAATTTTCAGGTGATGGTTATTTACAAATCACCTGTAACTTCGCTTTTCTGCAATTGTGATCAAACAGGCTTTTGTACCCACCAGAAAGCAACGTTAACGAAACTATTCGGACAAGAAAACTGGTTATCTTTTTTTGACCTCAACCGTTATCGAAATCTACTAAAAAAGGCCGCTGTTCAGTATGGTTTAGAAAATGAGCCAGCGCTGGAAACCTATTTTTCGGCACAGGTTAAAGATGCTGATCTGCAATTCGTCTTAAAAGACAAACACCTGACCTCCATAGATGATTTTGATCTACTGGAGCCGAATGCAAGCCCCTCTAAACCTTCAAGTGAACAGCAGCATAGTTTTATCGTACTAACGCGCAATCGCTATTATAAGCAATTACAGGTATTGTTATGCCAAGCGCCACAGTCGAAATCGGGGGCACCGAAAAATCCCATTTCGGTTATGGAAAGTCAAACACGTATCTGGCAAACTGATTCCATTGAAGAAACCCAGTTTTTTGCAGCAATCAACCAGCTTGCTCAACCTTTACAACAAGCGGATGTCGCTGTTGAACGCAGTTTGCGTGCTATTGCAAAAAATCCGCTGACCCTGGATTTCTACCTCCACGATCACGAAAAAGCAGAAAATATAACAGCTACTTCGTTATCTCCAATTCAGATCAGTCTGAATAAGGGAGAGATTAAATTGTTAGTCGAGCAAAATGACGCATTCTATAGTATAAAAGGGGAATTATCCATTTACGGTATCACTTACGATCTACAGGATCTGCATATTCTTTTTGACCACTTTATCCTGATAAAAAAGCACCTCTACCTTGTCGAAAATAAACTTCACCTCAAGCTGATTCGACTTTTTGGAAACAAAGGCAATCAATTGCGTATACACCGCAACAAGTTTAAAGAGTTTAATGAGCTATTTCTAGAACCCCTTGCCAATTCAGTCGCCTTAAATTTCAAGGATATTCCCAAGGCGAGCAAACCCCAATTGAAGGAAAATCTCTACTATCAGGATATGCAAGCACTCCTTTTCCTGGAAGAATCGGAAGACTTTGTCAACATGATACCTGTCATGCGTTATGGCGATGTTGAAGTTCCTATTTTGAGTAAAAGGAACATTTTTGGAACTGATGCAAAAGGAGCCCAATTTTTGGTGGAACGAAAAAAAGAGGCAGAAACCAAAGTGATCTCACTACTGCTCAAGCAGCATCCCTATTTTCAGGAGCAATTAGATGATGATAGTTTTCAGCATCTCTATTTGCACCGCAAATATTTTCTGGATAAAGACTGGTTTTTGAATGCCTTCGATGAATGGCACAATCAGGGTATCCAGATTATAGGGTTCAATACGTTAAAGGGGAATAAACTAAGCCGTTTCAAAGGCAAGATACAAATTGAGGTATTAAGTGGCCAAAATTGGTTTAATGCCAATATGTTAGTCAAATTTGGCCCTAAAAGTGTTTCACTGAAGAAGCTTGAAAAAGCTGTTCGCAATCGTTCTCAATTTATCAATCTAGATGATGGTACGCTTGGTATTTTACCCGAGGAATGGCTGGAAAAATTTGAAGCCTATTTTAATGCCGCTGAAATCATCGAGGATGAACTTATTCAGATTCCCAAATATAAGTTTAGCGAAATCGATCTGCTCTTTGACAAAAAAGAGCTCGATCAGGAAGTATCAGCCGAGGTTAACTATTTAAAAAATCAACTTTCCGCTTTAGCAACATACCCACCAGTACAATTACCCGATATTTTTGTTGGAGATTTACGCAGCTATCAGCAACAAGGGCTGCAATGGCTCAACTTTTTGGACCAGTTAAATTTCGGAGCCTGTCTAGCTGATGATATGGGATTGGGGAAAACGGTCCAAATCCTAGCCTTTCTGGCAACCCAAAAAGCAAAGGGTATATCCGCTCCAACACTCTTGGTTCTTCCGACCACACTGATTTTTAATTGGAAGCATGAAATTCAGCAATTCCTGCCATCTTTTAACACGCTGATCCTCGAAGGACCAAACCGAAGCGATATAACAGACCGTTTTGAAGAGCTGGATATCGTGCTTATTTCTTACCATAATCTACTGACCGATATCAATAGATTAAAGAAGCTGACATTCAATTACGTCATACTCGATGAATCTCAGCATATAAAAAATCCAGATTCACAACGGTACAAAGCAGTAAATCTATTGCGGTCGAGAAACCGTATTATTCTTACAGGAACGCCTATTGAGAATAACACCATGGATTTATTTGCACAGCTCTCGTTTACTGTTCCGGGTTTATTGGGGAATAAGAAATATTTTAAAGACGTCTATACGACACCAATTGATGCTTTTCACGATCGTAAAAGAAAAAGGATGTTGAAGGAAAAAATCAAGCCATTTATCCTGCGGAGAACAAAGCAGGATGTATTGGATGATCTTCCCGCAAAAAATGAATTGGTGCTCTATTGTGAAATGAAAACTGCGCAACGTCGGATTTACGATCTCTATGAAAAGGAGTTCCGTGAATTTATCTCTGCTAAAGATGGGGATGAAATCAAAAAAAGTCCCATGCATGTTCTTAAAGGTCTGACCAAATTGCGTCAGATCTGCAATTCCAGTAAATTGTTACAAAGCGAAGACCTGACATCTGCAGATGATTCGGCTAAGATCGAAATGCTGGTGGAACAAATCCAACACAAAAAAGATCAGCATAAAATCATCGTGTTCTCGCAATTTGTCAGCATGTTGCGACTGATTAAGGAAGCATTGGATAAGAATGGAATAGCGTCGCTTACACTGACCGGTCAGTCCAGAAACCGGGGGCAGCTGGTCAGCGATTTCCAAACGGATCAAAATATCCGTGTTTTTCTCATTAGTCTCAAAGCTGGCGGGACGGGTCTTAATCTCACAGCAGCAGATGTTGTCTATCTGGTCGATCCATGGTGGAATCCAGCCGTTGAACAACAGGCGATCGACCGTAGCTATCGTATTGGCCAACGAAAGAATGTCACCGCCGTTCGTCTGATCAGTCCGAATACGGTTGAGGATAAAATTCAGGTGCTACAACAGCATAAAAAAGAAATCAGCAGCACGATTCTTGAAGATGGTGGAAGTTTAAATGCTTTCTACCTCGACAAAGAATACCTATTGAATATATTGCGGTAAAAATAATTGATTATACGTAAAAGGGGCATCCATGGATGCCCCTTTTACGTATAATGTTTTCTTAAATACTATTTTTTATCGGAAATATAGGTTTTATTACCATTTCCATTGATGTAATATTTACCTCCTTTTGGACCTAGATAAACTGTATGGCCGTTGTATTTTTCGCTGGTTGCCTTGTCGGCTGTTGCTGCGGCATCTTTTTTAACAGCAGACACCTGTTTTTGCGCTTTAGTAACGTCTTTCTTTACAGCTTTCTCTTTGGTTTCTACTTGAGCAGTTTTTGTCTCAGCTGCTTTCGTAGCTTCCTTCTTTACGGCTTTCTCTTTGGTTTCCACCTGAGCAGCTTTGGTTTCAGTAGCTTTTTTTGCTTGAGTAGATTTCTCTTTGGCTACTGCATCTTTCTTTTCCATCGCTTTAGTGGGGGCAGCTTTCGTTTCGGTCCCGGAGGCCTTGGTCTTTACCTCTTTTACTTTTTGTTCTGTTTTTTTGGCTTCTTTCTCCATTTTTTTAGGAGCAGTTTGCGCATAGGATTGTCCCAATCCAAATGTTGCGATCAGAGCTAATGCAGCTGTGATTTTTTTGAAACGATTTATTGATTTCATAACCCAATTGTTATTTAAATAATTATAGGTAAAAGTACAATACAAATGCCAAAATTTCTTTACAATATTTTTTTTAACAAAGTTTTAACTTCACCACATAATCACCTGATGATCTGCTTTCTATATTTCGAATCAATTATATATTTTACCCCTTTTGCATCCACAAAAACTTGCTTTCCATCATAGCGCTCGTCAAGCTGTTTATCCAAGGCTACACGATATAATGTACTTGAACGGGAAGAGGAGTATTTTATCCCCGCTTTAGGCTTGCTATCTTCCACAACGGGAATCGAAACCTCTGCGGTCGGACGATCTACTTTATCTATAGTTTGTTTCTTTACGACTGAATTTTTGGCTTTATCATTGACGTCTAAGTCCAATGCAACCACATTAGCCTGAATATTTAAAGGGAAAAAAGGATCTATCCAACGATTCGCAAAATGAAAATTCCCCTCCCAGCTACTGAAGGAAGTAAGCTGTTGACCGTTTACCCTGCCTGCCAACACGAAAATTGGCACTAGAAATAAACACCGTCTAAAGAATATTAATTCAACTCCAAACATATCTTTTTAACTTATCCCTCAATCACTTCCAAATAAAATGCCATGTACCCATTCCAGCGAGATCTTTAACATTTTTTTAACTATCACAGACATAGGTGATACCGAATGCCATACACTTTACAATTGGTATCCGCGAGTACGGATAATGATCATATTTTGCCGCTAATGACACACATTCGGGCCGACCAAACTCGTTTTCAATAAAAAAAGCAACAAAAGGCTCCCACAGGTTCCACTAGTGTGTCTTAGCTGATATAGATCTCGGTAATATATTTAAACACGATACGTTGAGAAATTGCATACTTTTCAAACAATAAGCGGAGGTCATCGTATAAGCTTTTATTTTCATCCCCTTCTTTAGGAAAATAAGAAGATGATCTTACCCTTCCCAGAAACGATTTTAGATCGAAAATCTGTTGGTTAGGTAAAGAGACCTTTGTCATTGGTCTATCCGCAAAAAAACTCCGAAGGTCGTCATCGCATATATTTTTATGACTGACAGATTGGTAATTAGGAATATGATTACGTAAAAACTGTTCATATTCCTGTTGGAAAGCATCCGCTGGATCACGTTGATTCCAAACCAAGACGATATGACCATTTTTGGTAAGAATACGATTGAATTCGTTGTAACAGGCTGTCCGATCAAACCAATGAAAAGACTGTCCCGCAAAAATTAAATCCACACAACTGGATTCTATGGACGTATCCTCAGCCGTGGCATTTAATGCAATTAAATTCCGGTAGGTTTTAAAATGGTGTACCAATGATTCCCGCATCTCCCGATTGGGCTCAACGGCAAAGACGTCATTTCCATTTTCTAAAAACAGCTGCGTCGATAAACCTGTACCACTACCGATATCTGCAACTAGCCATTTCTTATCCAAACCTATCTTTTCTTTAAGAATCTGAATAATTTCCTTTGGATAATTGGGTCTAAATTTTTCATAATCCACGACCCTGCCTGTAAATCGCTCAATACTATTTTTGCTCATGTTAGATTGTCCTATACCTAATTAATTATATCTTCATCTCTGAAGCTATAATATCCATTGTCTGTAAAGATCAGGTGATCATTTACTGTAATATCCATAATTTTTGATGCCTCGACAATTTTTTGCGTCAGAATCCTGTCAGCATGACTAGGCTGCAAAGTCCCAGAAGGATGGTTGTGAATCAGCACAATAGAATGTGCTTTTATTGCAAGGGCATTTCTTAGGATGATTCGAACATCGACCGGTGTAAAATCATTTCCACCACGACCAATGAGCTGTTGATCCAGTAATTTGCATCCAGTATTCAGATATAGTGTCCAAAACTCCTCATGGGGCAAATCTTGTAGAATAGGTTTCATAAAATCATACACGCGCTTGCTGCTATTTAAGATCTTCTTTTCTTCTACAGGAGCCTCCTTCTTACGTCGCGCCAGTTCTAAGGCTGCAATAATCGAGATGGCTTTGGCCTCACCAATACCTTTGTATTGACTCAATTCATAGACTTCCATCTTCGAGACTGTGTCTAAGCTATTGTTGGCATCGGCCAATATACGTCGGCATAGTTCCACTGCACTTTCGTCCATTGAGCCAGACCCAATCAAAATTGCCAATAATTCTGCATCGGAAAGGGCCCTCCGTCCTAAATTTAATAATTTTTCGCGGGGTCGATCCGCCTCAGACCATTCCCTGATAACTAATTTGTGCAGATTTGACATTGTTTTAACTTTAATTGGCTAGCTCACATAAATATATAAAATATTTCGCATTATTTTTCAGGTCATTGATCCGTAGATAGATCAATTAAAAAAAAATGGAGATTACGAATTACTTCACATTTCACTCTGAAACATTATCTTTGTATTTCATAAAAATTTTTGAACATGAGTAAAGCGATTATTAAAACAGAAAAAGGCGACATGACTGTGGATTTCTACACAGCTGATGCTCCAAATACAGTGGCAAATTTTATTAAACTTGCTAAATCAGGTTATTATGATGGTTTGGCTTTTCACCGTGTTATCCCTGATTTTGTTATTCAAGGTGGTTGCCCAAATTCACGTGAAGGCGCTGCAGGCATCCCTGGAACAGGTGGTCCCGGCTATAAAATCGATTGTGAATTAACTGGAGAAAATCAATACCATGACAGAGGTGTATTGTCAATGGCACATGCTGGTCGCAATACAGGTGGTTCTCAATTTTTCATTTGCCACAGCCGCAACAATACAGCTCACTTAGACCGTAATCATACTTGTTTCGGAAAAGTAATTGAGAATGTTGATCTGGTAGATGATATCAGACAAGGAGACCGTATTTTATCAATCGAAGTAATCGAAGATTAATTCTTTGAGATTTAAAAAAAATTAAAATGAATTTAAGAGCATTAGTATCTGTAACTGGTAAACCAGGATTGTTCAAGTTGGTTGGACAAAATAAAGGTGGTTTTATTTTAGAAACCCTTGATCAAGCGAAAATCAAGTCTATAGTAAGTTTATCTTCGACAAAAATGGCGACATTGGAAGATATTACCATTTATGGTGAAGAAGAAGAAATCCGTCTTTTGGATATTTTCGAAACCATTAAAGAAAAAGGTCTGACATTACCGGACACGAAATCGGATGGTGCTACATTGAGAGATTTCTTCCGTGAAGTCGCTCCTGGCCATGATGAATCCCGTGTATATACATCAGACATCAAGAAAGTGATTACTTGGTACAATATTATCAAGGAATTCCCTTTATTTGAAGAAGAAGCACCAGCTCCTTTGGTATAATGGGCTAGCAAATAAATAGAAAAGGAGTTGATATGATCAACTCCTTTTCTATTTATTCAAGTTTTGTTATTATACTTCATTTCATAAACCTCATTTCATAAAAAAGCCCCAGATTTTCTCCGAGGCTCTTATTATCAAATATTATTTTTTACGGGCTACTTATTCCCAATTTAAGACTAGTGTCCTTTCGGCTCCACGTCAACACGCTTGATATCTGCTCCTAATTTACGTAGACGCTCCTCGATATCTTGATATCCACGTTCGATCTGTTCGATATTATGGATCACAGATTTTCCTTTCGCCGATAATGCTGCGATCAATAAGGATACTCCTGCACGAATATCTGGAGATGTCATTTCGATACCTTTCAAAGAATGCGATTTATTCAAACCAATTACTGTCGCACGGTGTGGATCACATAAAATAATCTGTGCCCCCATATCGATCAATTTATCGACAAAGAACAATCTGCTTTCGAACATCTTTTGGTGAATCAATACGTTGCCTTTCGCTTGCGTTGCTACCACTAGAATGATACTCAATAGATCCGGCGTAAACCCTGGCCATGGTGCATCCGAGATTGTCAAGATAGAACCATCTATAAAAGTATCAATTTCGTAAGAATCCTGTGCTGGAATAAAGATATCATCTCCGCGCAATTCAAACTGGATACCCAAACGGGAGAATACCGATGGAATCACACCCAATTCCTGGAAACAAACATCTTTAATGGTAATTTCTGATCCGGTCATTGCTGCTAAGCCAATAAAGGAGCCGATTTCGATCATATCAGGCAACATGCGATGTGATGTTCCACCAAGACGTTCTACTCCTTCAATGGTCAATAAATTGGATCCAATACCTGATATCTTAGCCCCCATGCGATTCAACATCTTACAAAGTTGTTGCAAATAGGGCTCACATGCAGCGTTGTAAATAGTTGTTACTCCTTTGGCTAATACAGCAGCCATAACGATATTTGCCGTACCAGTCACAGAAGCTTCATCCAATAAGATATAATTACCTTTTAACTCTGTTGCATCCACATTAAAGAAATGTGTGGCAGCATCGTAAACGAATTTAGCACCTAGCTTTTCGAAACCTAGAAAGTGAGTATCCAAACGTCTACGTCCAATTTTATCGCCTCCCGGTTTAGGGATAGCAGCCTTTCCAAATCTAGCCAACAGTGGCCCAACAATCATAATGGAACCGCGTAAGCCACCACCTTTTTCTTTAAATTCAGGTGATTGGAAATAATCTATATTAATATCTTTCGCTTCAAAAACGTAAGTGTCTTTATCTATACGATCAATTTTAACACCCAATGCAGCCAACAAATCAATTAACTTATTGACATCCTTAATATCGGGAATATTACTGATGGTCATGGGTTCCTCAGTCAGTAAAACTGCTGACAGAATCTGTAACGCTTCATTTTTTGCTCCCTGAGGAATAATCTCTCCCTTTAACGGTTTTCCACCGATTATTTCAAATGCATTCATTTATATAACTGATATCTTCTTATTACAACAAAACCCGACTCATAATTTAGCTTATGTCACTAAATGACACTTCGGGATTCTTAAAATCGACAAATTGTATTGAAAAAATTTTGTGGAGCTGTCCAATCAAGAATCCTAAGCCGTCAAGGGTCTTATTGATCGATCACCTAAACCCGGACTGACAGACAAATCCATACTATAAATAAAGAAGGCAATTGTAAAGAAATCTATGAATCACTTCGCAATTGCCTGCTTCTTAAATCAAAAACTTAAAGAACTAGCCTCTTTTATTATTGTAATTATTTTGAGGTTTTCTATTTCTATTGTTGTTATTATTGTTATTGCTATTGTTGTTGCTGCCAAAGTTGTTACGCTTCATATTGTTATTGTTATTTGACATACGAGGCTTGCCACTACCACCCCCGCCTTTCGACTGATAACCTGAAGAACTATTATTGTTGCTATGGCTATTATTGTTTCCACTAGAGTTGTTCGTTGTAGGACCTTTGATACGATTTCCTGGAGGCGGGGTTTTAAAATCAAGTTTAGTCAATACCGTACCTTCAGGTAAAGTTAATTGATATCCTGACAATTCTTTCAGATCCTGAATAATCAATTCGTCAGATACTGAATCCTTGTTCCAGGTAACGTATGCCATTTTCATAAAATTAGCGATACCGATAACCATCTGCTCGCGCTTAGGTTCATCAGTTACCTTCAGCGCTTTATCGATCATTTTCTCCACTGTAAATCCATAGTGTTTGAATTTAATCGAATGTTGCGGATAGCCTAAATGTTCAACTTCATGTTTAACACTTTTTGCTGTCGCAATAGGATATGGCGAGTCGATATCAAGCTTAAAATCAGAGATAATCTGTAAGTGATCCCAAAGTTTATGCTTAAAATCTGAAACGTCTCTTAAATGTGGATTTAACACCCCCATCATGTCAATCACGATTTGGGCATGTTTATTTCTTTCTTCCTTTGTGGGTAAACTACAGATGTAATCTACCATATTTTGCACATTGCGGCCATATTCTGCAAGGATCAATTTTGGCCTAGTGCTGTTGTAGTCAAAGTTCATATAGCTAATATAAGTACCTAATTAAACGGTTAAGATCTCGTTTTGGTATTTTATTATTGAATTATTCTAAGTTTTGCAAATTTAAGCAACAATTGTTTCTGTCCCAACTCTTTAAAGAAAATAGTTGCTTTTATATCTCCTTTGTTTCCTTCGAGATTGACAACTTTACCAAATCCAAAGCGTTCATGTTCAACTTCCATGCCGACCTGAAGATTTGATGTGTCAGAAGGAGCAAAACCCGCAGTAGGTTTGTGGGCTTTGGGCAGTATAGACGTTGTTTTAACCATTGCTTTAGGCTTAGGTTTAGAAAACGTATCATCACTGTCCTTTTGTTGCCATGCAATTCGTTCGCCTTGAAAACTGCCGGCTGAGGCGGAAGTTTGTCGTGGTTTAAAATCCAGTGCAAGACAAGCAGGATTCAATTCATCCAAAAAACGACTGGGTTCGCAATTATTCAACGTTCCCCAACGATATCGCGAAGTAGCATACGAAAGTAGTAATTTTTTTTCAGCTCTCGTAACAGCAACGTAAAAAAGTCTTCGTTCTTCTTCTAATTCAGTCCTGGAATTCAATGACAACTGAGACGGAAACAAGTTTTCTTCTAGACCTACGATAAAAACAACGGGAAATTCAAGTCCTTTAGAAGAGTGTATCGTCATCAAAGAAACTGTATCCGCATTGGGGTCTTTATCGTTGTCATCATTGGTCAATAACGCGATATCCTGCATATAGACATCCAGACCGCGGTCTTCAATATCTTCCCGTTCAGAAAACTCTTTGATACCATTGAGTAGTTCCTGAATATTTTCATAACGCGCCAACCCTTCTACCGACTTATCCTCGTAAAGTTCTTTCAAGATACCACAGTGCTGTGCAATATGCATGGCGGTATCAAACGCATTATTATTTTTAGCCAAAGCCTGAAAACTTTGTACCATCTGCGCGAAACCACCAACAGAGGTCGCACTACGACCATCCAGGAAATGTGCCGCATTCGCAACAACATCCCAAATACGATATTGATTTTGATCGGCAGCAATCATGATCTTTTCTATGGTTGTATCCCCGATTCCCCGACGTGGATAATTGATCACACGTTTCAATGCTTCCTCATCATTGGGATTGAAGGTGAGACGGAAATAAGCGATCAGATCTTTAATCTCTTTCCGTTGATAGAAGGATGTACCACCATAGATCTTATAAGGTATATTGATCTTGCGCAGCGCCTCCTCCATCGCACGTGATTGGGCATTGGTACGATAGAGAATCGCAAAATCTTTGTAATTGAGTCCCTTTAAGGATTTTTCCTCAATAATCTGGTCTGCAACGATCTTTCCTTCTTCATTATCGGAAAAAGCACGTGAAACCTTGATTTTTTCTCCTTCTTCGTTATCCGAAAAAACATTCTTTTCCAGCTGATTCTGATTATTGGCGATCACTGAGTTTGCGGCATTGACAATCATTTTGGTGGACCGATAATTCTGCTCCAATTTGAAAATCTTCACGTCTGGATAATCTTTCTGGAAATTCAATATATTCTGGATATTCGCTCCCCGAAAAGCATATATTGACTGCGCATCATCCCCAACAACACAGATATTTTCATTGACTGCGGCCAGTCGTTTTACAATTAGATACTGGGAAAAGTTTGTATCCTGATACTCATCGACCATCAGGTAACGGAATTGATGTTGGTATTTGTGTAATACCTCTGGATGCTTATTCAATAAAACATTTGTCTTGAACAGGAGATCATCGAAATCCATGGCACCCGCGCGATAACAGCGTTGTGCATAGGTCATGTAAATCTGTCCCAATTGTCCACGTCCATTTGAAATATCTTCGGCTAATATGGCTTCATTTTTATTGTATTCCTGAGGGGATATCAAATTATTCTTGGCTTGTGATATCCGGCCATAAACATGGTTGACATTGTATAATTTATCATCCAGGTTCATCTCCTTTAGGATGGCACGCAACAAACTTTTGGTATCGTCTGTATCGTAGATGGTAAAATTTCTAGGGTATCCTATTAGTTCAGCTTCAACGCGAAGTATTTTTGCGAATACGGAGTGGAATGTTCCCATCCAAATGTTTTTCGCTTCGCTTCCGACGACTGAAACAATACGCGCACGCATTTCCTTGGCTGCTTTGTTCGTAAATGTCAATACCAATATATTGAATGGATCAACGCCTTTTTGAATCAAGTGTGCAACACGATAGGTAATTACCCGTGTCTTTCCTGAACCGGCTCCTGCAACAATCATCACAGGGCCTTCTGTTTGCTCTACGGCTCCTCGTTGTGAAGGGTTTAAACCCGCTAAATAATCCAAATTAACTCCTTAAATTTTAAAACCTGAGAATAGGGTATAAAAGTACAAATTTCCTATCGATCACTAGGGCAATCATGCCAATATTTTTGCACAAAAAAATCCGACAATTTAAAACCGTCGGATTTTTATAGTATCACTTGTGTTTAACCTCTGCTATTATAGTTTGGTGACTCTTTCGTAATAGAGATATTATGCGGATGAGACTCTCTCAATCCGGCACCTGTAATTCGAACGAATTGTGCATCTTGCAGTTTTTCGATCGTTGCAGCACCACAATAACCCATTGAAGCACGTAACCCACCGATATATTGATATACAACTTCAGCCAATGTACCTTTATAAGGAACACGGCCCACAATACCTTCAGGGACTAGTTTTTTGATATCATCTTCCACATCTTGGAAATAACGGTCTTTAGATCCTTTTTCCATTGCTTCGATAGATCCCATACCACGGTACGATTTAAATTTACGTCCTTCGTACATGATAGTCTCTCCGGGAGCTTCTTCCACGCCGGCAAATAAAGATCCAGCCATAATTGTGCTTGCTCCAGCAGCGATAGCTTTTGCAATATCACCTGTTTGTTTGATACCACCGTCAGCGATCAAAGGCACTCCTGTTCCTTTAAGTGCTTTAGCGACTTCATACACCGCATACAATTGAGGAACACCGACCCCTGCAATAATACGTGTTGTACAGATTGAACCTGGTCCGATACCTACTTTTACGGCATCTGCACCAGCTTCAGCCAATGCTGTTGCGGCTGCGCCTGTTGCAATATTCCCTACGATCACCTGCAGTTCTGGAAACTTGGATTTCACCAATTTCAATTTATCAATAACACCTTTGGAGTGTCCATGTGCCGTATCGATCGTTACCACATCCACACCAGCTTTTACCAAAGCCTCAACCCTATCCAATGTATCTGGAGTAACACCTACTGCAGCACCTACTAATAAACGGCCATGGCTATCTTTAGCTGCATTCGGATAATGCTTATATTTTTGGATATCCTTAAAGGTGATCAAACCCTTCAAGATACCTTCGTTGTTGACAACTGGAAGTTTCTCAATTTTTTCGTTCTGAAGAATTTCTTCTGCTTTCACCAAATCCGTTCCTTCGGGAGCAACGACAAGATTATCTTTCGTCATCAACTCATTGATCGGACGAGTCATATCTTTTTGAAAGCGAAGGTCACGATTGGTTACGATCCCCACTAATTGACCTTTTTCATTAACCACTGGAATTCCCCCAATCTTATGTTCCTTCATAATATTAAAGGCATCACCAACAGTAGCATTGGCTAATAGTGTTACTGGATCTTGGATCATACCGCTTTCAGAACGCTTTACTTTGCGTACTTCAGCGGCTTGCTCTGCAATAGTCATGTTCTTATGTAACATACCAATACCGCCCGCTTGTGCTATAGCAATTGCTAAATCAGCACCAGTTACCGTATCCATTGCCGCAGAAACCAATGGAATATTTAATTTGATTTTTTTTGTCAGCGAGGTACTCGTATCGACGTCACGTGGTAAAATTTCAGAATAAGCTGGAATTAATAAAACGTCATCGTAAGTGAGACCTTCTGCTACGAATTTTTGTGGATCTAATTGCATGGCAAATATGTATTGGGTTTTCTATTTGCCAGGCAAATCTAAGAAAAATAAGCAATATAAAAAAATAAAATAAACAAATTACAATCGCTAGACAAATTAGAACGGTTATGAATTGACACAAAAGATCACCCTAGCTGCTTGCATCCTTTTTTTTGGCAAGCTATTTGCTTTTGGTTAGCACGAAAAGTAATTTTAATTAATGAAAATATAAAGTAAAGATAATTATGAAAAAGACCTTACTCTCATTAGCTGCTGTTGCAGCATTAGCATTTGGTGCACAAGAAGCGAAAGCTCAATCACCACAACGTGCCGCTATTGGTGTTGTTTTTGACGGAACTGGTGGTGATCTTTGGGGTGTTCAATACAAGCAATCTTTTGGTGGAACAAACAATGGTCAAGCGCAAGTGATGTTTGATGACAACGTTGTTGCTGTAGGTGCGGATTATCAATATGCTAGACCATTCCGTGGTGTAAACGGATTAGGATGGTATGCAGGTGTTGGTGCGCAATTGACATTTGTTGACGCTGGTGACAACATTACTCTTGTTGGTTTAAGACCACAATTAGGTTTGGAATTTAAAATCCCTGCTGCCCCTATCGGATTTCACGCAGACTGGAAAC
>NZ_BAAAZK010000009.1:0-367023 GCF_039536865.1 Sphingobacterium ginsenosidimutans | reverse complement strand
CCTGCTCAAGTTTGAGCAGGGCCTTTTTTTATAAAATAAATCCATTAAATATTTCTTTTTTTCAGCATTTCTTCTAATTTTATGCCTTTGACCTAAATGGCATAAATAAAGCTTTTCATTCTACAAAAATTTTATACCTTTGCCATTCTTGGTAAAGTGTGATTAAACAAGAACTAATTATCAATTACATAAACAGTATTTAACATTAAAATTAATACAATTAATAACAGACGATGCAAGGTAAAGGGCTGATTAAACTTTTAGTGATAGTGGTGTCATTAGCGTGTCTATACTCCCTATCATTTACTTGGGTGACCCGCAAAGTGGAGCAAGATGCTGAGAATTTTGCCAAAGGAGATTTGGCAAAAGAAAAGAGCTATCTAGACTCTATGGCAGGTGAAGTAGTGTACAATTTAGGTTTTGCGAAATACACCTATAGGGAAGCAAAAGCGAATGAACTGGCTTTAGGATTGGATTTAAAAGGTGGTATGAACGTTACCATGGAGATCTCATTGGATGAGTTGATCCGTAATCTGGCCAACAATCCAAAAGATGAGAAATTCAACAAAGCGTTGGAACAAGCGGTAGCAAAAAGCAAAACCAGTCAAAAAACGGTTGTCGCTTTATTTATGGAAGAATATAAATCCATTGGAGCTTCTACCCCACTTTCGACATTCTTTTCGACAAAAGACAACGCTTCTTTAATTAAACCAGGTGATTCTGATTCAAAAGTTGAATCATTCCTTCAAAAAGAAGCTGACAACGCCATTCAAAATTCGTACAAAGTACTCCGTACACGTATTGATAAGTTCGGTGTTGCTTCACCAAACATCCAGATTCAACAAGGTACAAACCGTATCTTAGTGGAATTACCAGGTGTAAAGGACGAAAGTCGTGTTCGTAATCTACTTCAAGGTTCGGCTAAATTGGAGTTTTATGAGACTTACACCAATCAAGAAGTTTACCCTGTATTAGAAAATATTGACAGAACATTAGCAACTACTTTAAAAGCTGCACCAGCTGCGACAACTAAAACTGTTGCTGACACAACGAAAAAGTCAGACGATTTATTGTCCAACTTAACCGGTGGTCAAAAAGACAGCAAAGCTAAAAAGGATAGTGCAGCGCTTAATCTAGGTCAGAAAAACCCATTATTTGAAGTGTTACGTCCAGCAGTTTATATGGGTGAAAACCAACAAATGGCACTTATGCCTGGCGCTATGGTTGGTATTGCTTCATTGAAAGATACAGCTAAAGTAAACGCTTTTTTGCAACGCCCAGAAGTAAAATCAATTCTTCCAGGTAACTTAAAGCTTTTATGGGCGGTAAAACCAGAGCAAAAAACACCAGAGCAACTTTCCCTATATGCTATCAAAGCAGTAGGAGCAGATAATGGTGCTGTATTGACTGGTGACGTGATCACTGATGCAAATGCCAACTTTGATGAGAAAAACCAACCTGTCGTTGGTATGCAAATGAATAATGAAGGTGCACGTGAATGGAAGAAAATCACAGCAAAAGCGGCTCAAAATAGAGATGCTATCGCTATCGTCTTAGATAATGTAGTTTATTCAGCTCCTTCTGTTAATGGTGAAATTCCAAATGGTAGTTCATCAATTTCAGGTTCGTTTACTGTAGAGGATACAAAAGATTTAGCAAACGTATTGAAAGCTGGTCGTCTTCCGACCACAGCTAAAATCGTTGAAGAAGCAGTTGTTGGTCCGACATTGGGACAAGCGGCTATTGATGCGGGTATCAATTCAGCGGTAATCGGTATTGTCGTTGTGATGATCTTCATGATTGCATACTACAACACTGCAGGTATCGTGGCTAACATTGCTGTATTGTTGAACGTATTCATTATCATGGGTGTATTAGCATCGCTCAATGCCGTACTGACCTTACCTGGTATTGCCGGTATCGTATTGACAATGGGTACAGCTGTCGATGCTAACGTATTGATCTATGAACGTATCCGTGAGGAATTGGGCTTAGGAAAATCAATTCGTCAGGCGGTTGCTGATGGTTATAAACATGCTTTACCATCTATCTTAGATTCACAGATTACCACATTCTTAATTGGTATCATCTTATTCTTATTTGGTAGTGGTCCAATTTTAGGTTTCGCAACAACATTGATGGTTGGTATTATCACATCATTGTTTACAGCAATACTTGTAACACGTGTTATTTTTGAATGGATGTTGGAAAAAGATATTAAAATTAAAGTATCTTTCCCTTGGTCTGCAAACACCTTGCATAATGCAAACTTCAAATTCGTTCAAAAACGTAAAGTATTCTACGCAATCTCCGTTGTAGCAGTCTTAATTTCTGCAGCTTCAATTTTCACAAAAGGTTTCAGTTTAGGTGTAGATTTCCAAGGTGGACGTACTTATACTGTTCGTTACGATAAACCAGTTGATCCGGAAGCTGTTCGTACCAGTTTGGACGATATTTTCCAAAAAACAACTGAAGTAAAAGTATTTGGTGCATCAAACCAACTTCGTGTGACAACAACGTATCATATTGAAGAAACTTCTGATGCTGCCGATAAGGAAGTATTGGATAAATTAAACCAAGGACTATCCAAGGTAGATGCTTCCAACAAACATGAGATTCTGTCCTCACAAAAAGTAGGACCTAGTATTGCATCAGACATCAAGTCAAGAGCAACTAGCTCGGCAATATTCTCCATTATTATCGTGGCGGCTTATATCCTAATCCGTTTCCGCAAATGGGAGTACTCAGTGGGTGCAGCGATTGCAACCATCCACGATGCAATTATTCTATTAGGTTTATTCTCCATATTGGATGGTATTGTGCCATTCTCATTGGATATTGACCAACACTTTGTGGCGGCCATCTTAACGGTAATCGCATACTCGGTGAATGATACTGTGGTTGTATTTGACCGCTTGAGAGAATTCGTATCAAAACCTAATGCGCATAACGAAGATCTTGGTGAGGTTGTAAATCATGCGATCAACTCAACATTGAGTAGAACAATCATTACTTCATTGACGATCGTTTTCGTTCTTGCAGTCTTGTTCATCTTTGGTGGTGAGGTTATCCGTGGATTCTCTTTCGCGATCCTAATCGGTGTTATTGTGGGTACCTATTCTTCAATTATCCTGGCTGCGCCTTCTGTATACGATTTACGTAAAGGAAAGCATTTGGCTGAAGGTAATACTGCAAAAAAAGCTGAAGTAGTAAGACCATAATAAACTTTAAAATAACATAAAAAGGCGTTCAAAAATTTGAACGCCTTTTTTTATTGCATTCAAATTACTTGTTGCACTAAATAATTTTAGATATTTGTTGTACTAAATATTTGTATGCTAAACGAAAAATTCGACCGTTATTCTTTCATCTTGGATCAAACGGCCAAGAAGGTAAAACAATTTGCGCAATCGTCCTTTACAGAAAAGGGATTTGACATTACGGTGGATCAATGGGCCGTCTTAAAGGCGCTATATGAAACTGACCAGCTATCCCAAAAAGAATTAGCTAAACGATGCGGCAAAGATCAACCCACGTTGACCCGTATCGTGGATATCCTACTGAAAAAAGGTTTGGCTGAACGTGTTATTGACGAGACAGACCGCCGAAGTCTCTATCTCCATTTGACGGAAGAAGGGAAACTTAAGGTGGCATCCTTATCCCCTATCGTCGCAGCGATCCGCATGAAAGCCTGGGAGAAATTAACAGAAAAAGATTTCGCGGATTTTACAAGAATATTAAACACCATTTACAACAATTTAAATGTATAATAGCTATGATAAATACTGATATTTGTATCATCGGTGCTGGACCAGTAGGATTGTTTGCTGTTTTTGAAGCTGGACTTCTAAAAATGAGGTGCCATTTGATCGATGTTTTACCTCAGGTTGGCGGACAGTTATCCGAAATATATCCACACAAACCCATTTATGATATACCGGGCTACCCGAGCATCACCGCTCAGGAGCTTATTGATAATCAACTTGAGCAGATAAAACCTTTTGCGCCTACTTTTACACTGGGTGAACGTGTAGAACAGATCGAAAAACAGGATGATGGTTCTTTTATCATCGCCACGAGTGATGACACAAAAGTGCATGCCCAGGTTATTGTCATTGCCGGTGGACTCGGCTGCTTCGAACCCCGAAAACCTGAGATTCAAAATCTGCATCTCTTTGAAGGTAAAGGGGTGGATTATATGGTAAAAGATCCCGCCAAATATGCGGACAAACGGATTGTGATTGCTGGTGGAGGGGACTCTGCGCTGGATTGGACTTACCATTTAGCTGATATTGCACAACACGTTACGCTCATTCATCGCAGTGATTCTTTTCGGGGAGCGCCCGATTCGGCGGAAAAAGTCTTTAAATTGGCCCAACAGGGCAAAATTAATTTACTTTTATCCCATAACCTGAGTAATATACATGGAAATGGTACGCTTACAGCAGTTGAAACGATAAATAAGGATAAAGAAACGATTGCGGTCGAAGCGGATTATTTCATCCCACTATATGGTTTGACACCTAAGCTGGGGCCAATCGCTGACTGGGGGTTAAATATTGATAAAAATGCAATTGAGGTCAATACCTTCGATTATTCGACCAATGTCGAACGCATTTATGCCATTGGCGATATTAATACCTATCCCGGCAAACTAAAGCTGATCCTCTGCGGTTACCATGAAGCTGCTCTGATGTGTCAAAGTGCTTTCAAATTTGTTTACCCGGATCAAAAGTTAACATTTAAATATACAACCGTAAACGGTATCAATACTTTTTAGCCATGGAAGACAATTTGATACAAGTAACTGTCGTCGATCGAGATGGTTCGGAAAACACAATCGAGGTACCTACAGATATCAATCTTTCGTTGATGGAAATTTTAAAGGCCTCAGCATACGATATATTGGCTACCTGCGGAGGTATGGCGCTATGTGCTACATGCCATGTTGAAGTCCTTGAAGGCCTGGATAATCTTCCAGAAGCTAGCGACCAGGAGTTAGATATGTTAGACACCTTACCAGATGCAGATGGGCAAAGTCGACTCGCCTGTCAACTTCATCTTCATAATAATAACAATGGCATGAAAATCAAGCTGAAAGGCGCATTGCAATAACAAAGTCATTGTGTATTTTATACACAATGACTTTGTTATCTATGCAAGTTTTTTTTTTAGCGCCTCTCTGAGTCATAAAAGACTTAAAACCAAAACACTACAAAATATTTTATTAAAAGAATTGGCCTTATAACGATAAATTTCACAATGTATTGCCATAATAAATAAATATTTTTTAGTTTTTTGGTTCAAAATTTAAGATATTTGCAGCTTAATTCGATTGTACGAATTTTTACAACAAACTATTAAAAATATGCCAAGCAATAGTTCAAATAGAAAATTCCCAAGAGTAATCATTATTGGTGCTGGATTTGGAGGAATTGAAGTTGCTAAAAAGCTTAAAAATAAGGAAGTTGAAGTTCTCTTATTAGATAGAAACAACTTTCATACCTTTCAACCATTAATGTATCAAGTTGCTACTGGTACACTTTCTGCGGACTCCATTTCCTTCCCTGTCCGTAAAATGTTCAAAAATCAGGAGAACTTCCATTTTAGACTTGCCGACGTAAAAAGCATCGATAACGAGGCTAAAATTGTTAAAACTGATATCGGAGATTTTGACTACGACTATTTGGTTGTTGCCACTGGTGCAACGACAAATTTTTTCGGCAATCAGCAAATTACAAAATATGCCTTGCCAATGAAAAACATCCAGGAGGCACTTAATATACGTAGTTACGTTCTTCAAAATCTTGAAGAAGCAGTAATGATCCCTAATCCTGAAGATCGTAAGCCTAATTTGAACTTTGTGATCGTTGGTGGTGGTCCTACTGGAGTAGAGCTTTCTGGAGCTATTGCAGAAATCAAGAATAATGTGCTGGAAAAAGACTATCCTGAATTAAAGAAATCAGAGATGTCTGTTTACCTGGTGGAAGGCCTACCAAAAGTGTTGGCTAATCTATCGGAGAAAGCATCAAAAAATTCTGAAAAATATTTAAAGGATTTAGGTGTTGAAGTACTATTGAATGTACAGGTAACTGGATACGATGGTAACTCCATTACCTTCGCCGATGGTAGAAGCATCGAAACAAAAACAGTCATCTGGGGTGCGGGTGTTGCGGGTCAATATCCAGATGGATTCAAAAAAGAGGTTATCCAACGTGGTAACCGTATACAGACAGACGATCAATGCCGTGTCATTGACATGCCAGGTGTTTATGCCATTGGTGACGTATCTGCATTTATTACAGACGATCTACCTCGCGGTTTACCGGGCGTTGCTCCAGTAGCACAGCAACAGGGTGGATATGTCGCTAAACACATCCTTCAGACGATGTCTAATCAACCTACCGAAAAATTCAGCTATTTTGACAAGGGTTCAATGGCTACAGTAGGGCGTAATAAAGCTGTCGTTGATATGGGCAAAATTCACTTCAGTGGTTTCTTCGGATGGATGACTTGGATGTTTGTCCACTTGATGTCCATTTATGGTTTTAGAAATAAGTTGATCACATTTGTAAACTGGACCGTGAAGTTTTTCACGAAAAACAGTGGTGTCCGCTTAATCTTCCATAAGTATGACGAGCCAACGCCTGAAGAACAAGCGAAAACGATACAATAAAAGTCGATAAATAAAATTGTAAAAGACAGATTAACACTGCTTTTTACACAAAAAAGAGTGCTATTATTCAATAAAAATAATGGCACTCTTTTTTTTTCAGCACCACTAAAAAACAACCGAAAGTTGATCAAAAAAAATAGTTGATCTTAAAACTTGTCGCCCACTCCCATATCGTTGTCAAAGCTACGGTCCTGAAAACCCCAGTGCTCATACGGATAGCAAAGAATTCAAAAACATATTTTTAATTCCTGCTTGCTATTGCTTCCAATAAAAAATAAGTTACTATTAGACGTAACAATTGTAGATTATATTCGTTAAATTTAAAGACAGTTTTTTCCAGATAGAATTTACTTGCAGAATATAGTTTTTTTTTGATGTAGAACCTCAAAAAGATTAATTTTTTTTGTGTAGGTTTGCATATTATTTTAAAATAGCTTAAGGATTAGCAAATGGGCTTATTTAATTGGTTTACGCAAGAAGTTGCGATTGACTTGGGTACTGCAAACACCCTTATAATTCATAATGACAAAGTAGTAGTGGATGAGCCTTCTATTGTTGCATTTGACCGCACCACAAACAAAGTGATTGCCATCGGTCGACAGGCCATGCAAATGGAAGGTAAAACACACGATAATATAAAAACGGTACGACCTTTACGTGATGGAGTAATTGCTGATTTTACAGCCGCTGAACACCTGATCAGAGGGATGGTAAAATTGGTTAACAACGGTAAGAGTTGGTTTTTTCCATCCTTGCGTATGGTTGTCTGTATTCCATCAGGTATCACCGAGGTAGAGAAGAGAGCGGTACGCGATTCTGCAGAAATTGCAGGTGCCAAAGAAGTTTATCTGATCCACGAGCCAATGGCAGCTGCCGTAGGTATCGGTATCGATGTGGAAGAACCAATGGGTAACATGATTATAGATATTGGTGGTGGTACGACAGAAATTGCCGTCATCGCATTATCGGGTATCGTATGTGATCAGTCCATCCGTGTAGCGGGTGACAACTTTGATTCGGATATTGTTCAATACATCCGTAGACAACATAATATCATGATCGGCGAACGTACTGCGGAGAAGATTAAAATTGAAGTTGGTGCGGCACTTCCTGAATTACAGGAACCACCTGCAGATTTTGCAGTTCAAGGTCGCGACCTCATGACTGGTGTCCCCAAACAGATTACCGTTTCGTACACTGAAATTGCCCATTGTTTGGATAAATCAATTTCGAAAATCGAAGAAGCCATCTTAAAAGCACTTGAAATTACACCTCCAGAGTTGTCTGCCGATATCTATCAAACAGGTATCTATCTGACTGGTGGAGGCGCGTTATTACGTGGTTTAGACCGTCGTATTCAAGCGAAAACAAAACTTCCTGTACACATTGCCGAAGATCCTCTTCGTGCTGTTGTAAGAGGTACCGGTATTGCGCTTAAAAATATTGGTCGATTCAAATTCTTGATGCAATAATTAGCGTTCGATAATTAACAAGATTTTATTAAAGAGCGATATAATATGCAAAATTATTATATCGCTTGCTTATTAAATACCCACGATAAAAAATGAGAAACCTTTGGTTATTCCTGAGACGATATAATGCATTCTTTTGGTTTATCCTATTTTTTGGATTCTCATTATTTTTGATTATTACCAACAATTCGTTTCAACGCAACTCGGTGTTAAATTCGTCCAACAGTGTAATCGGCAACCTCTATGCAAAGGTAAACTCGTGGAAAAGCTATTTACATCTAGGCGAGACAAATGATGCCTTAGCTAAAGAAAACGCGCAGTTACGGAAAGACCTTCAAGCCTATAAATCAACGGATAGTATTAAGATCGGACCAGTACCACTCATCGATAGCAGTGAATTTGGGCGTTACCAATTTATTATTGCAAATGTAATCAACAACAGTATTCATCAAAAAGCGAATACAATCACGTTGGATAGAGGTAGTAAAGATGGTATTGAAAAGGGCATGGGTGTGATTGCTCCAAATGGCGTCGTTGGTATCGTATTAAATGTTTCGCCTAATTTTTCCACTGTGCAATCATTATTACATCCTGACACCCGTATATCAGTCACTTTGGGCCGTAGTGAGACCTTTGGCTCTTTAGTTTGGGGTAACAACATCGATTATCGCGCAGCTACGGTTAAGGAGATTCCGAATCATATCAAAGTAAACAAAGGCGACAAAGTTTATACCTCGGGATATTCAGGACATTTTCCAAAAGGTATTTTTGTGGGCACAGTTATTCAAACCGGCATTTCTTCTGGAGATGCATTCCTGGATCTTCGCATTCTTTTAAGCACCAATTTCTCCAATCTACAACATGTATATGTAGTAAAGGATTTATTAAGTAATGAATTAAAAACATTGGAGGAATCGACTAAAGACAATGGCTAGGATTTTAATATTTAATTTTATTCGATTTATCGTCTTAATTGGAATGCAGGTATTTTTGTTCCAAAATATTGGCTATTATAACTTGGTTGCGGCATTTCCCTATGTTTTATTTATCTTTTTGCTACCGACCGGAACACCCAATTTTCTGGTTTACCTGATTGCTTTTCTAACAGGTTTGACAGTTGATTCCTTTTATGACACATTGGGGGTCAACACCGCCGCATGCGTGGCTTTGGCTGCATTCCGAATTTTCTTTATGAAGATCACCCTTGAAGTAGAGGAACGGGACTCATTTCTTACACCAATGTTGGGGTTGATGAATGTGAGATGGTTTTTCTCCTATATCTTTTTTGGTACATTGATTCATCATACATTCCTGTATCTACTGGAATCTTTCTCCTTCCAACATATTCAATACACACTGCTCAGTATTGTTTTAAGTTGTATATTTACGGTAATTATCATGCTGTTATTTAGCATATTATTCTACAAAAAGAAAGATCGATTGTAGTAGATCAGTGAATAGAAATTTATTTCTATGAATAGTTTTTTTGCTCGCAAGTACGTCGTTTCCGGAATCTTTGTTGCCATCGCGCTGACTTTGATTGCCCGTTTATTTTATTTACAGATCATCGACGATTCCTATATACATTCAGCCAATAGTAATGTCATGCGAAAGGTCATTGTCTATCCTGCAAGGGGTGTTATTTTAGACCGCAAAGGAAAAGTATTGGTACAAAATGAACCTGTTTACGACCTAATGGTTACCCCTCGCGAAGTCAAGGAGATTGACACGGCTTTGTTTTGTAAATTAATTGATATTGACAAAGAAGGCTTTATTAAACGGATGGATAAGGCTCGTGCCCATTCTCCATACAGGGCATCAATTTTTGAAAAACAGCTATCCGTCCGGACTTGGGCGCAATATCAAGAATATCAATATCAGTTTCGTGGATTTTATGTTCAAAAGAGAACCATCAGAAGTTATCCCGATAGTATTGCCGCTCAGTTTTTGGGTTATGTGAGTGAAGTAAACGATAAAGATATTGAACGATCCAACGGATTTTACCGAAGTGGTGACTATATCGGAAGAAGTGGTGTCGAACGTTCCTACGAAGATCTGATTCGCGGTAAAAGAGGCGTCAACAATTTGATGGTGGATGCGCTAAATCGTCCCAAAGGGATATTTATGGAAGGGAAATACGATACCTTGGCCGTTGCTGGTGAAGGATTAGTTTCCTCGTTAGACAAGGATCTTCAAATATTAGGTGAAAACTTAATGAAAAATAAGCTCGGTTCTATTGTCGCCATTGAGCCCGCAACGGGGGAAATCTTGGCCTATATAAGTAGCCCGAGTTACAACCCCAATCTGATGGTAGGTCGACAAGTCGGCAATAATTACATGAAATTATTGAATGACGATACCAAGCCCCTTTTTAATCGTCCTATTCAAGCCTCATATCCTCCGGGATCCGTTTTTAAGGTTGTTTCAGCCCTGACTGCACAGCAAGCTGGCGTCATTGACCGAAACACTGTATTTTTCTGTCCTCATGGTTATAGCTATGGTGGCGGACGCGGCTGGATGGGCTGTACCCACTACCACGGTTCAACCACTTTACAACGTTCTGTAGCCGTATCCTGTAATACCTATTATGGGTTCACCTACGCCAAAATGATCGACGGGCGGGGGCTTTCGGGGCCAAAAGCTTACGACCTATGGCGCAATGCAACTACGCAGTTTGGAATCGGGCACAAATTGGGGATAGATTTACCGGGGGAAAAACCGGGATTATTGCCTACATCGGAGTTTTATACAAAACGATATGGCAATGACAAATGGCGTTCAAGTTTCAACATCTCCCTCTCCATTGGCCAGGGAGAGATGGGTATAACACCCCTACAAATGGCCAATATTATGGCTATTGTAGCCAACAAAGGTTTTTACTATAGACCGCATCTCATCAAGGGTATCGGCGCACAAAAAATCGCCAAAAAGGAATTTACAGAAAAGATCAGCGCTGGGGTAGATGAAAAATATTATCCTGTAGTCATCCAGGGGATGAGCGACGCTGTCAACACGCCTGAAGGAACAGCTTGGTCCAATCGTATCCCGGGTATTGAAATGTGTGGAAAAACAGGGACGGCACAAAATCCACATGGAGAAAATCACGCCGTATTTTTTGCATTTGCACCACGGGAAAATCCTAAAATTGCCATCGCGGTATTTGTTGAAAATGCTGGCTATGGTGGAACTTGGGCTGGCCCAATCGCCAGTATGATGGTCGAAAAATACCTGAAGGATACCATTACGACACCAAAATATATTCAGGATCGGATTTATAAAGCAAATTTTCTTCCTGCACCAAAGAAAGTAATAGATCCGAAAAGTAAAGATGTCAAGAAAGCGGATTCGATCAAATCAAAAACAGATACTGTTAAATCAAAACGACAATTAGCGGCATTGGTAAAACCAAAAGAAACAATTGTTCACCATAGTGAGGTAAAAAGAAGACATGAATAATCAAAAAAATAGTTTCTTTGGAAAAATAGATTGGTTAACAATCATACTCTGGCTCTCACTTTGTCTGATCGGTCTATTCAATATCCGTGCTGCTGTATTTAATCCAGAAATGCCTGGTTTTTTCACCTTGGGTACCAACTATGGAAAGCAGTCACTCTATCTGGTCTCAGCGATTATTCTCGGTATATCCATCTTGATTATCGATGCCAAATTTTTCAGCTCGGCCTCACCCATATTTTATGGTATAACAGCTATACTCCTTGTCATTGTTTTGGTTGTCGGGCGAAATGTCGGCGGAAATCAGGCCTGGATTGATTTAGGATTTTTCAGGTTACAACCCTCCGAGTTTGCCAAGCTCTCCACCTGTCTGTTGCTGGCCAACTTCCTAAGTGCGCAGAGCAATAAAGCCCCCACCATGCAAACATTGGCCATGGGAGCCGGAATTGTACTATTTCCTGTATTTTTAGTTATGCTACAGCCCGACACCGGTTCTGCATTGGCATTCTTTTCCCTGATTTTTGTTTTTTATCGTGAAGGTTATGTAAACAATGAACTATTGATATTCGGAGGTCTCTGTATCTTACTTTTCGTTTTAGCGCTGTTATTCAATCCATGGATTCTTATTTTAGTCTTGGCTGCTATCATTGGATTTTTTATGTGGAGCTTCCGAAAAAAGAGAAAATATATTATTAATCTAAGTATCCTTTTTGCAGCCTGTACTGCATTTATATTATGTGTGGATCTGGTTTACGACCATGTATTACAACCGCATCAGCGCGACCGAATCGACATCATTTTGGGCAAAACAGAAGACCTCAAAGGAAAGGGTTATAATCTGAACCAGTCCAAAATCGCCATTGGATCGGGTCAGTTCTGGGGAAAAGGCTATTTGCAGGGAACGCAGACCAAATATAACTTTGTTCCCGAGCAAAGTACTGACTTTATCTTTTGCACAGTGGGGGAAGAATGGGGCTTTGTAGGTTCAGTAACATTAATTGCCATCTATCTCACGCTGCTCTTGCGTATCATCCATATTGCAGAACGACAGCGTTCGGCTTTCGCCCGAATCTATGCCTACGGCGTGGCTTCTATCCTATTTTTTCACTTGTTTATCAATATCGGAATGACCATAGGAATTATTCCTGTCATTGGGATTCCATTGCCATTTGTCAGCTATGGTGGGTCTTCACTCTGGAGTTTCACGATACTACTCTTTATTATGCTCAAATTTGACTCCAACAGGAAAGGAGTTGTTTAATGCACATGTGGTACTTGGAGAGATTTTTCTAAATTCTTTCCAGTACCAGTTGAATGGCTTTTTCCACGACTGCTTCAGGATTCGGCGAAAATTCTCCCGCTACCCGACTTGCTAAAATGGCATTTACGGATAAGGCCTGATGGCCAAACATTTTCGCCAAAGCATAGATACCCGCGGTTTCCATTTCTAGATTGGTCAAACGGAAATTGTTATGCTTAAATGAATTTACCAAAGGAATCAGATCTGGAATCGTATTATCTGAGCGCAGACAACGTCCTTGTGGCGCATAGAATCCCGGCGCCGTCAATGTCATCCCCTTGGGCAGATCAAAAGCAATTCGGTCTAATAGACGCTCTCCGGCTCCTGCTACATAAGGTTTTAAACTCAATTGTGGGAAATACCGAATTAGAGCCTGCTGGATATTCAATTCAATCTCATCGTAAGGCTTTTGATAGAACTGCATCAATGCATCAAAGCCAACCCCATATTCCGAAGCCAATATGCTTCCCATTTCAACATCCGTCTGTACAGCACCAGAAGTACCGATACGCACGATATCCAAAGAGGTCAGCTCGCTTTTCACAACCTTATGCTGAAAATCGATGTTTACCAATGCATCCAGCTCATTCAATACAATATCAATATTATCTGTACCTATCCCTGTAGAGATCACGCTCAGCCGTTTAGTACCAATATATCCTGTGTGGGTGATAAACTCACGCTTCCCCTTTTTGAGTTCGATACGATCAAAATATTTCGACACCTTGGCGACACGGTCCGGATCTCCTACCGTAATGATCGTATTGGCTAAATCCTCGGGCAATAAATTCAAATGGTAAATACTTCCATCTGAATTTAAAATGAGTTCTGAATTGTTTATCATATCGTTCTTAAATAATTCAATTGACAACCTTCAATTTTCGAAAAACGATCTACGACCCGGTTCACCTGCATTTTACGCACCTCAAATTCCAGATAGCAATTATTGTCAAATTCCTGCTTTTCGATTTCCAGTCCTTCTTCCTTAATAATGCGCATAACATCATTCATATTTAGATAATCAAAGGTCAACCCATAACTATCATTAACTGTTCGTTCAATTACCTGAGCTTGATCCAAGGCATCCTGTGTGGCCGATTTATAAGCATTAATCAAGCCTGGTACGCCCAAAAGGGTTCCACCGAAATAACGAACCACAACGACGATTATATTTGTAACATCTGCCGAGAGCAAAGCATTTAAAATAGGACGCCCCGCGGTACCAGAAGGTTCACCATCATCATTTATGCGAAATACATTACGATCTGGAGTCAGCCGATAGGCCCAGCAGTGGTGTCTTGCTTTTGGATGCAGGGATTTCACCTCCTGTAGCAGATCTTTTAATTTCTCCTCAGATTTAAAAGGAAATGCATAGGCAATAAATTTGCTTCCTTTATCTCTAAAAATTCCCTCATAGTTTGCATCGATCGTTCGATAAGTATCTTCAAATAAACTCACTGATATGCGATAATTAAAACTGAAATAATGGAAAGAACTATCCCCAGGTAATTCAACCATGAGAGTCTTTCTTTAAAAAATAATACACCCACCAAAGCACCCAACGAGATAACACCAATATTCATTCCAGTAAATACGATGGAAGGGTTCTCGGGTAATGCCCGATGAGCTTTCATATAAAATAATATATTACAAAAATTGAAAGCGCCCAAAATCAGGCCATAGACGACAGCTTTACCTGAAAAGATCTGCTTTTCAACAAAGATAAAATAGCCTAGTAAACCAAATGCAATCAGCATGGCCATGACAAAGATAATAAACATCGAACTGACATAAGGTATCGTCACATGCAATGCCACCTGTTTAAAAAGGATATCAATAATCCCCATACCAATAAAAACAAGCAATGGGTAGAGACTATTTTTATATCCTGTATTTGACAGGGTTACTGTAGGGAGAGATTTTCGCCAACCGATGGAACATATTATCGCCAATAGACCTACCCCTATTCCCAATAGTTTATTTCCCTGTAGCTTTTCGTGGAACAAAAAAAACGCTGCTAGTAAGGGAATAAATAAAGACAGTCGTTGGGCTACCTCCGTTTTTACCAAACCACTGTAACGGATAGATAGCGCAATTAATACAAACATCCCCGGTAAAAGTAAAGCCAGTGCTATATATAGCGGAAATGGTAAGGCATCCCAGCTAATTTCTTTTATTTCGGGCCGTAATATAAAGTAGGTCAAAGCAACCGCCATAGGATAATTCCAGACAATCACTTGTTTTGTTTCTACGCCATACTGTTTTGCCAATTTTAATAATACGGCTACAGTGACGCTACAAATAACACTGATGAGGACAAAAATCATTGTTCTATTACTAAATTATTTCCAAAGTCCACGCTTAGCCTGACGGGCCTGTCGTTCTAATTTTACAAAAAAATCAGCATACTGAACATTCGGTGTCAGGGTGTAAGTCACAGCATAGCCCTGCTCTACTAACTCCGCGTTAACAAATTTCTCCCTAAGATACACATAAGCGAGAAGTCTTCCATAACGATCCTTTTTACCGACATCAAATACCAGCTTCACATTCTTTCCAGTCAACAAAGCTTTTAGATATTCTTTTGCCTCCACGCCATAGTAACCAACCTCCTTTCGTGCTGTTCTCCTTGTTTCGGGAGCATCAATCCCAATCAAGCGTACCCGTTCGCCTTTTTTACTACCATTTTCAATCACAAAGGTATCGCCATCAATTACCCGTCGCACCTTCACATACCGTTCCTCCCCTTTATAAGAAAAACCTAAAAACAAGAAACAGATGATAGTGGCACTCACTAAAAAATTAAATCGCTTTAGCATAAAAATTACATTTGGGCAAAGGTAATAAAATACTTTTTCAGCAAACAACGGATAAAACACAGCATATTTCAACAAAAAAAACTAGCATTTTTAATCAAAAAAACACCAAAAAAAACAGCACTTTTTAATAATTTTTTATGTTAAAAAATTATTAAAAAAACAGACATAAAAAAGACATTAAAAATCATAAAACACTATATAAAAGAAAATTACAAAAATAAGCCATCTCAAAAAAGCTATAAAAAACACGTCTTTTCAATATAAAAAAAGTAATAAAAAGCAATCAAAAACACACCGATAAATGATGTATTTTTTATAAAAAAAATTATTTTTTCTTTGATATTTCAAAAACATTCGTACATTTGAAATGTCAAACAACACAAGGATGAACAGATCATATACATATTTCTATTTTAACTTCTTTTATTTTAAAAATAAGAGCCGGGATTAGATTGTGTATACATTAAAATATAACAAGAAAGAGTCCCGGTTTAGATCATCGGGACTCTTTCTTGTTTAAGGGCAAAATAGCAACAAAAAAATGAGTTTAAAAATTGCGATACAAGGAGCAAAAGCTTCATTTCACGAGGAGGCAGCATTTAAATATTTTGGACGCGAAGTCGAAATTGTTGAATGCGATTCATTCAAAAAAACCTGTGAATTGCTTAAGCAAAGAAAAGTAGATTACATTGTTATGGCGATTGAAAATTCGATTGCGGGTAGTCTGTTACCAAACTACAATCTGCTTCGGGATTATAAATTTCATATCACAGGAGAAGTCTATCTCAACATTCAACAGAATCTGATGGTATTACCGGGTGTTAAATTGAAAGACATCAAACATATCGAATCACATCCGATCGCGATCCGTCAATGCGAAGAATTTCTTTCGGAGTTGGAGGGTGTACGTATTACCGAAGGGTCAGACACAGCGGCCACAGCAAAGATGATTGCAGAACGGAAATTGACTGATACAGCTGCTATTGCGGGCACTTTGGCTGCTGAAATTTATGGGCTTGAGATTCTAGAAAAAAGAATCGAAACCAATAAAAAGAATGCAACACGTTTTCTTGTTCTATCGAATGAGGTGGTCGAACATAAAAATGCCAATAAAGCATCCTTATCGTTCCAAACAGGGAATACGGTTGGTTCCTTAGCGACAATTTTACAGTGTTTTGCTGAGCAAAATATCAACTTGAGCAAGATTCAGTCTATGCCTGTTATCGGAAAACGCAACGAATATGACTTTTTCGTTGATGTTGAATGGAAAAAACAATCAGACTATGAGGCTGCGATCCGAAAAGTACTCAAACATAGTATCAATTTCAATATTATGGGCGAATACATCAAAAACGAGAAACTATAATCAACAATTTAATAATTAAAAAAATCAACTTACCCTGAATCTGTCGGAGCTATAAAGACTTACAAAACAAGCATAACAGCTTAGCAGACTCAAATACCTTTAAAAATTTATTCCGATGAAAAATACATTAGAAATCACTCCTTTGAAATCATGGTTGGATACTGGAGACAAACCTTTAATTATCGCAGGCCCTTGTAGTGCAGAAACAGAAGAACAACTGGTATCTACAGCTCATCTATTGGCAAACACTGGAAAAGTAAATATTTTACGTGCAGGAATCTGGAAACCACGTACTCGTCCAGGTGAATTTGAAGGTATCGGTTCCATTGGTTTGGAGTGGTTGAAGAGAGCGAAAGAAGAGACAGGTTTATTGACAGCTACAGAAGTTGCGACAGCAAAACACGTTGAAGAAGCTTTGGCAGCTGGTGTTGATGTACTTTGGGTAGGTGCACGTTCCACTGCAAACCCATTCACGGTGCAAGAAATCGCCGATGCACTACAGGGAGTAGACGTACCAGTCTTCGTAAAAAATCCGGTTAACCCAGATTTATCACTGTGGATCGGTGCTTTGGAACGTATCAACCGCGCTGGCATCAAAAAATTAGGTGCTATTCACAGAGGATTCTCTTCTTACGAGAAAACAGCATTCCGCAATGAGCCGATGTGGGATTTAGCCATCCAGTTAAAAACTGCTTGCCCTAATTTGCCGATCATCAATGACCCTAGCCACATTTGTGGTAACCGCGAATTGTTACCGTACATCGCACAAAAAGCAATGGATATGGATATGCAAGGTTTGATCATCGAATCACATATTGATCCTTCTGTTGCATGGACTGATGCTAAACAACAAGTTACGCCAGCAGCCCTAGCAGAGTTGATCAATCATTTAACATTACGTAAAGCTGATTCTGACAACCCTTCATTCGAGGATAAATTAGCCGAATTGCGTAGCAACATTGACAAATTGGACGATCTAATTATCCAAAAAATCGGCGAGCGTATGAAAATTGCAGAGAAAATCGGTGAATACAAACGCGATAACAATGTGACGATCTTACAGGTAAACCGTTGGGATGAGATTGTTCAAAAACGCACAAAACTTGCTGAAGCACTTTCTTTGGGCAGTGAATTTGCAACAAAATTCCTAGAATTAATTCACAACGAATCTATCCGTAAACAAAACGCGGTAATGAATTCACAGGAACAACCAACAGCAGAAGCATAATGAATCAACAAGTCATCAAGCTGACGCACCCATCAAAAAAAATAAAAGGCACGGTTCAACTGACAGGATCAAAATCCGAGAGCAACCGTGCTCTTATTATTCACTCGTTGAGCAAGGGGCAAGTTGATATAGCAAACCTTTCCGAGGCTGCCGATACGGTGACGTTAAACCGTGTATTGCAGATTGCATCAGCTCCTCAACCCGGCTACAACACGATTGACATCGGTCCGGCGGGTACAGCAATGCGCTTTTTAACGGCCTACCTGAACCTTGTTCAAGGAAACTTTATTCTTACAGGGACCGAACGCATGCAACAACGGCCAATAGGTATATTGGTTGACGCCATGAAGGAAATCGGCGCCGACATTCATTATGAAAAAAAAGCCGGCTATCCGCCCCTAAAAATAGAAGGCGGCATATTTCAAGGAAAGGACCGTGTCCGGATAAAAGGAAATATCAGTAGCCAATACATCTCTGCGCTGCTATTAATTGCTCCCGCATTGAAAAAAGGGCTTACATTGGAAATCGAGGGCGAACTGACTTCCAGACCCTATGTATCCATGACCCTCGATATGCTAAAAAGCGTAGGCATACAGCATGAGTGGACAGCGAATGAAATACATATTGCCCCGCAGACTTTTTCAAAAAGCACAATTTATGTGGAGCCAGATTGGAGTGCAGCTTCTTACTGGTATGCTATTGTAGCGCTGGCAGAAGACGGAGCATCTATCGTCTTACCTGGGCTAAAAAAAGACAGTCTGCAAGGAGATATTGCAATTGTCGATATCATGCCCCATTTTGGCGTGCAATCCAGTTTTGAAGCCGATGGCTTGCATCTTCATAAAACAGCAATAGATTCGGAAAAAACGTTATTTGATTTCAAAGAATGCCCCGATCTCGCACAGACTGTCGTCGTTGTCGCTGCAGCTTTAGGTCGTGACGTTTCTTTTACAGGTCTTGAGACATTAAAGATCAAAGAAACGGACCGTATCGCGGCTCTCCAGACTGAAATAGCAAAATTTGGCGCTGAATTGATAGCAGATAACGAAACCTATCATCTTAAAACAGCAGAGGTATTCCAGCCAAAAGAGGTGACCTTTGACACCTATGAGGACCACCGTATGGCAATGGCGTTTGCCCCCCTTGCATTGGTTTTTGACCAGATCAAGATTGCGGAGCCAATGGTTGTAGAAAAATCGTATCCTGATTTCTGGAAACATCTACAGGACCAATCTTTTATCATTGACTAATATTTAAAAACCTGGGAGAATACAGTTATATACTTCCAGGTTTTATAACCTATATACACGCTATTAATGGCTTTAATGGCAACAAAAGAAATACTACCCACGGACAGACGCAGTCATGATTGAAAATAATCAAAATTGATAAAGTCAGGTTTTACAGTAGTGTTTTCATTGCATTTAAAGGCAAATTTATCTAAGTTTATTGAAATTTAATTCTTATGGCAGGAAACTCATTTGGCGATTTATTCAGAATCAGCACTTTTGGCGAATCACACGGAAAAGCGATCGGTGTAATTATTGATGGTTGCCCCTCAAATATAACGATAGACGAAGAGTTTATACAGTCTGAACTAGATAAACGGAAACCCGGACAGTCCAGAATTACCACACAACGAAAAGAAAGTGATACCGCTCAGATATTATCGGGCGTATTCGAAGGGAAGTCGACCGGAACTCCGATTGCCATTGTTATACCAAATGAAGATCAACGTTCCAAGGACTATACCCACATTAAAGATATCTTCAGGCCTTCCCACGCGGACTTCACCTATCAGATGAAATATGGTATCCGTGACTACCGTGGTGGTGGCCGTTCCTCAGCCCGGGAAACAGCCGCCCGCGTTGCTGCAGGTGCTGTTGCAAAGAGCTTTTTACAACAATTTGGCATCGAAATCTTCGCGCATGTTTCGGGTGTAGGTACGATCGAAGCTCCCAATTTGGACACCAAAGATCTTAAAGCCCTGCTTGAGCTTCGGGAATCTAATATCGCACGCTGTGCTGATCCAGCTACAGCCAATGAAATGGTCGAATTTATAGATTCAGTAAGAAAAGCAGGTGATACAGTAGGGGGACGCATTTCGGCCGTGGTAAGACATGTACCCGTTGGACTTGGAGAACCTGTATTTGACAAACTCCATGCTGACCTCGCGAAAGCGATGATGAGCATCAATGCTGTACATGGATTTGAATATGGATCAGGTTTTGCAGGTTCAGAGTTGCGAGGTTCCGAACATAATGATATATTTGTAGCAGATGACCATGATTTAAATCAAGTGCATACACATACCAATTTCTCTGGGGGAATACAGGGCGGCATATCAAACGGTATGGATATTACTTTTAAAGTAGCATTTAAGCCTGTTGCAACCATCATGAGAGATCAAGAAACAGTCGACATCCATGGCAACCCAGCCATCGCAAGTGGTAAGGGAAGACATGATCCTTGTGTTGTTTCGAGAGCGGTAATTATTGTAGAAGCCATGGCGGCACTTGTGATTGCGGATCATCTACTTAAACATCAAAGTTACAAACATGCTGCAAGATAATTATGTCGTAGGTGTTGATATTGGAGGCACTCATATTTCTGCCTGTATCATTGATACCAAACAATGGAATATACATTTAGAGAACGTGGTCAGAAACCACGTTTTTTCTCAAGGAGATGCTAAAACGATTTTACACACCTGGGCTTCCACAATACAGGATAGTATTACCACCTCACCCACTGCTATTCAATTCATTGGCATAGCAATGCCGGGGCCTTTTGACTATGAAAATGGCATCTCTAAAATGTTAGGGCAAAGCAAGTACGACAACTTGTACGATCAGGACATTAAAAGCCTTTTATCCGCTGAGTTGGGTTTACCTTCTACTGCTATTCACTTTATCAATGATGCAGCGGCTTTCCTACAAGGTGAAATATTTGTACAGAACCTTCAGACCAATCCGAGAATACTCGGGATTACATTAGGGACTGGCTTAGGATCTTCGGTATGGAATAAGGGCGAGAAGGCCTTCGATGCAGACCTTTGGAATACACCTTATCAGGAAAGTATCTTTGAAGAATATCTTGTGACAAGATGGTTTGTCAAACGGTTTAAAGAGCTCACTGGGAAAGATGTCACTGGTTTAAAAGAAATTTTGGACAATCATAGAGAAACAGCTGCATTCGCAACAATCAAAGATGAATACGCAACACATCTATTCGATTTTATGCAATTTTTTGAAGAAAAATATCAGACTAATCTCTTTATTATTGGTGGCAATATTGCGAAAGCACTTCCTATCTTTATCGCGGATCGGAAAGAATTCAATAGATTCACTATCTATACAGCTATATTGGGTGAAAAAGCAGCCATGATCGGTGCCGCAAGTATTTTTAGTTAGTTTAGGGACTTAAAAACACAAAATAGCGTTCTCCCTAAAAAAGAATACTATTCAAAGAGCTTCTTGCAAGCAGCTCTTTGAATAGTATTACTAAAATAACAAATCCAAAGAAATATCCATTTATTCAAACATAGATGGATATTTTTCTGGGTTGGCCTCATGCATGATTGCATATACCGTCTCTACAACATCATCCGAAGATGGTTTTGAGAAATAATCACCATCCGAACCATAAGGAGGGCGATGCGCTTTTGCAGTCAATGTCCGAGGTTGGCTATCAAGTAAATAATAACCATTTTGATTTTCAAGTATTTCCTGCAGTATAAATGCGGCAGCGCCCCCAGGCACATCCTCATCTACCACTAACAACTTATTTGTTTTTTTCAGAGACTCCGCACATAATTGTCCTTTATCAAATGGCAACAAGGTCTGCGCATCAATAATCTCGATAAATATTCCCAAACGTTCTAATTCTACGGCTGCTTCTTCGACAACACGCAAAGTTGAGCCGTAAGAAACAACAGTGATATCCTGTCCTTCTTTAATGCGCTCAGCATAACCTATTGGCACTGTAAATTCACCAACATTCTCCGGCAAACGCTCTTTAAGGCGATATCCATTCAGACATTCAACAACAATAGCTGGTTCATCTGAGCGGAAAAGCGTATTATACATTCCAGCAGCTTGTGTCATATTACGAGGTACGCAGACATGCAATCCTCTTAAAGAGCCCAGTATCACAGACATCGGTGATCCCGAATGCCATACTCCCTCCAATCGGTGTCCGCGGGTACGGATAATGACCGGTGCTTTTTGCCCTCCGAAAGTACGGTAACTTAAGCTGGCTAAATCGTCACTGGCAACAGTGATACCGTAAATCAAATAATCTAAGTATTGAATTTCAGCAATTGGTTTTAACCCACGAATTGCCAATCCGATCCCTTTACCGATAATTGAATTTTCGCGGATCCCGGTATCAAATACGCGATGTGCACCGAGCTTATCCTGTAGACCTGCAAATCCTTGGTTAACATCTCCTATTTTCCCTACATCTTCCCCGAATGCCAATAAACGTTCATCACGTTGAAAATTTTCTTCAAAACAAAGATTCAAGACTTCCCGACCATCTACAATTTTAGAATCCTCACTATAAATCGCTTCCACTGTAGGCACATTGAAGGGAGAATCAACGCCATCCGTAAATAATTTGGAGTTATACCGTTTTTCGTTAATCTCCTGTTTAACCTTATACCAATTCAACAATTCCTGACGGCCTTCTGTGTCTTTTCCCTTTAGCTCATGTAGGATCTTCCGAACCTGACCATACACCTCTTTCAGAGAGGGTTCAACCATCGATTGCAGTTTTTTTGCTGCGAAGTCCGCTTTTTCATTTGGAATTCGTGACAATAGATCAATAGCTTCTTTTGCTTCAAACGCCAAAGTTCTGATATAATCAGTCCAAGCTCTTTTTTGTTCCTGGCGAACAAAATCCTTAGCCTCACGATCCAGTTGATCCAATTCTTCGTCTGTAGCGATACCCGAACTTTGTATCCACTCTTTCATTTTCGCAATACAATCGAAGTCCGTTTCCCACTGCAAGCGTTCCTGAGATTTATAACGCTCGTGGGATCCTGAAGACGAGTGCCCTTGCGGTTGTGTCAATTCAGTCACATGGATCAGACATGGGATATGCTTTTCTCTTGCAATATTTGCGGCCTGTTCGTATGTTTCACACAAGCCCGCATAATCCCAACCTCTGACTTTAAAAATTTCAATTCCGTTTGTCAGTTCCTCTTTTTGAAAACCCTTCAGTATTTCAGAAATATCACCTTTTGTGGTCTGGGTCTCATTCGATACCGAGATTCCGTAACCATCATCCCAAATAGAAATAATCGCTGGAATCTGATGTACTCCGGCAGCATTGACGACTTCAAAAAATACACCTTCTGAAGTTGCAGCATTACCTATTGTACAGAAGGTAACTTCATTTCCCCTATTCGAGAAATAGGACAAATAATCCAAGTTTCTATTTTGTTTATATAATTTAGATGCTAATCCTAGCCCCAATATTCTTGCCATCTGCCCACCTGTGGTAGATATATCCGAAAAGGAATTCTTCTGCACCGTTTGATCAAGCCAATTCCCCTGATCATCCAGCACCCGTGTAGAAAAATGACAGTTCATTTGTCGACCGGCAGAGGATGGATCAGCTTCAACATCTGGATGTGCATATAATTGAGAAAAAAAACGATAGACATCACTGATGCCTGAAGCAAATATAAATGTTTGGTCACGGTAATATCCCGATCGCCAATCGCCATTTCTGAAGACCTTAGCCATCGCAATTTGTGCCAATTCTTTTCCATCGCCAAAAATACCAAACTTCGCCTTACCAGTAAGCACTTCCTTACGTCCCAATAAACTTACGTAACGACTTTCCAAGGCGGTCCGATAATCATTCACAATAATCTTTCTGAACTCGTCAAAGCTCAAAGTGGAAATAGATTCATTGTTTTGGTCAAATGCAGTATCAAACATATTCTTTTTTGTTTCAACAAATTTAACAAAAATATTATTCTATATAATTGGTGTTTGTCAAATAATTTGACAATCAATAGTTCGTATTTGAAATAGAATATTCTAATTTCTCAAATTAGTACTTTTTGAGAAAAATTCCTAATTTTTGCAGATTTTTAATTATTATAGATAGGGATTGAACGCTAGCGGCAAGGGATCAGAAATTCATAGCTTCATGATCTCCTAAGACAAAGACTCGAGATTGAGATAGTTCTTTTTTTAAATTTTAACTTTTTACTGTGAATTTTTCGACACTACAACTCAATAAGCTCCTTTTTTCCAACATTGAGAAACAAAAGCTTTCGGTATTAACAACTGTCCAGGAACAGGCTATCCCTGCTATATTAGCTGGCGAAGATTGTCTGGCGATTGCCCCTACGGGAACCGGAAAAACCGAGGCTTTTGCCATCCCGATCGTACAACATTTATTAGAAAAAGAACAAAGAGAATCTGCCTCCGTTCTTATTCTACTTCCAACACGCGAACTCTGTATCCAAACGAAAGATCGAATTGCTAAACTGATTGAGGGTACAGGTCTCAATATTGCCAGTTTTTATGGTGGCGGAACTTACGAAAGCCAGCTTGCGGCCTATCCTAAAGCTCAGCTGATCCTAGCTACTCCAGGCAGATTACTTGACTTTTTGGAACAACAGCTTGTTGATCTAAAAGCGATAAACACCCTAGTCATTGATGAATTCGATCAATTGCTCGATCTTGGTTTTGCATTAGAAATCAATAAAATTATACAGGCACTTCCAACCGAAAGACAGTCTATTTTTGTTTCGGCGACACGCACAGCAGAAATGGATAAGATCATTCAAAAAAGGCTCAAAAATCCAATAGAAGTCAGAGTAGAAGATCATCTAAAAAAAGGAAAAATAAGCGAGTATGTATTATATGTTGATAAAAATGACAAGAAAAATCTAGTCCGTTACCTTCTTGAAAACAAAATTAAATCACAAGCCCTTATTTTCACGCGGACGGTACATGCTGTCGAACGGATTGAAGCAGATCTTCATCGAAATGGTATTTCGGCACTAGCACTATACGGTGATAAGACGCAACAGCAGCGCGAGGACATTGTCGCTAAATTTAGAAATAAAGAAAACAGGGTTTTGATTGCCACAGATTTGCTAGCAAGGGGCATAGATTTCCCCGATTTGGAAGCTATCATAAACTATGAAGTACCGGACTCTCCGGAGGTATATACGCATCGTATCGGAAGAACAGGCCGCTCTCAGGCTGACGGTACGGCCATCACACTCTGCGACGCCGAAGACAACCAAAAGTGGATCAAACTACAGTTGTCACTAAATAAACAGATACAGATTGACGATCAACATCCATTTTTATTGAGCTGGGAGAAAATGCTATCCAGTAGCCAAAACAATGGCCGAAAAGGACAATCAAAATCAAGAAAACGTCGTTAAATTATAATTATTCTTTTACTTTTACCTGCAATTAACAAAATCACAGTCCAAGATGAGTACAATACATTTATTTGACGATAGTAACAATGCGAACGACAATCGCTTAGGGGATCTGGAAAAAACCATCATCATTAATAATCTGATGGAGGTTCCTTTTGCAGAGCGGGATGAATTATGGCGTGATACCTTCTTAAATAACATCGCCGAGTGTACATTAAAACTCGCCGAAACCGAAGTAGTCGTTGGTCCGGACGGATTTCCTTATTTCCAGTTGGAAAGTGTCCCCAAAGATCAGAATTTTCAGGCCTTTGTGATCAAAAACCGTTTAAAGGATTTTGTACTACCAAAAGGCTTTGGTATTGCCATTAATACACAAAATGAAAATCCAGACTGGATATTTACCTATGGCGATCTGGTCAATTATTTCCTGAATGAAGAGTTTTATACAGACGAGAGTATTTTTTCGCAAAAAAACGAGCAAACCACAATCGGTAAAGATGAAGAAATTTTAGTTGGCCAACCCGCCGAAACGATCCTACCTTATCATGTTCGTACACAGCTTCGTGAGTTTCTGGATTATTATGGTGTCAAGAATGCCAAAATTATGCTTATCGCACGTAATTATAAAGACGAAGAAAAGGCCTCTCAAGATCTGGTATTTAATATCGTAGCCAATCAGTTTAGAACAGAGAAAGAATTTACGAATATCATGGAAGCAATTGGCTGGTTTTTACCAAGACATTACTCCTATATCGGGTTGGATGAATTTGCGGTTGAAAATGGTTTCATGCCATTATAGAAGAAAAAATTTGATTATATAAATAGAGAATAAATAATGTTTCCATTTAACGTAAGAGTATACGGGATATTGATCAACGAGAAAGAGGAAGTGCTGATCAGTGATGAAAGAACGGAAAATGTTTCATTTACCAAATTCCCCGGTGGAGGGTTAGAGTACGGCGAAGGTCTATTGGAGGCTTTAATCAGAGAATATCAAGAAGAGTGTGCATTTGACATTGACGTCGTTAAGCATATCTATACCACTGATTTTTACGAAAAATCAAGCTTCAACGATAGTCAGATCATATCAATTTATTATCAGGTCAAAAATACTTCGACCATTCAGATCAGAACGACGACTAAAGCATTTGATTTTGATCTGGATCAGAAAGTTGAAGATAATAAGCGTCAATCCTTCCGTTGGGTTCCGTTACATACACTTTCCATAGAAGATCTGACATTCAAAACCGATCAAATCGCTTGGTTGGAATTTTTGAAAACAATCAAATGATAATAAATTTCTAATTTTCGTCGATTTTATTTGTATTTAAAAAATAAACATATATCTTTACGTAAACCAATGGAAATACTTTGTTTTTTTAAAGTATTGACCTTAATAGCTACATTTTATTATTTTTTTGATATCTCGCTAAGACGAGATGGGTGCAGGGGGAAGTGATATCAAACAGACATTGGTTTATTGAATTTGTAAATTCCTAGTCCTATAGGTTTTTTAATAGTTAGTGTGATTTTATGGCGATACTCCCCGTATCGCCTTATTTTTTTCATTTTATTGCCTGTTTCCATACTCAGCATTTATCCTTGCATTTTGTCTGCTTTGTCGTATTATTATCAAGCAAGATTACTATTTGAATGCGACGAAAGAAGCAAAACACAAATTTTTGTGTAGTATATCTATATCTTTAAATCCCACCTTAGCCAATAGCTCAAGCTGATAGACCAAGGACCGCGGCGTATCTTCATGTTCTACATAGGCAAAAACATGGTCACAATATGCTTCGTTTTGCAATTTAGTCAAGTACGCACCATATTTCTCACGATAGATCAGCTGTTGAAGAGGGACACTATTTTGTTCGATTAAATCGAAAATCCATACACTTCCCCCGCTTTTGAGAAGTTTAAAAAGTTTGCGAAATGCTGTCTCCCAATCTTGATCGTCTCTCAAATGATGCAAAACTGCTGTCGCAATAATCACATCAAATTTCTCCTCAGACAGATCGGCTTGTCGAAAATCGCCTTTAATCAAATGAACTGCGCCAGTTGTAAGTACGCCAACACGTTCTTTGGCTCGCTCCAACATTGGCAAACTCAGATCGACCAAGGTAACATCCGGATTGGACCTGACTTTCTGAAGCAGTTTCACATCATAATTACCTGCACCGCAGCCGATATCCAACACCTGCTCAAGATTCGGGTAGAGCGATGAAATTGCGTCTGTTATAAGTTCCATATTCCAGACCGCATCCAATGTAGTCGCCTGACCTGTTTCTAAATTAGAGAACCGTTCGACATCTTTGTCAAATCGCGTTTCAATTTCTTGTAATGTTGCCTTACTCATAGCTAAATAAATATTTGTGAGCTCAAATGCCCGGTTTGTCATTCCATGGAAATATCGAATATCCAAGTTATTTTCATAAGCGCTTTTTGCATTCTATGCATTGATATCACCTATAAATTTTAATTATTTAAAGGTAGGATTAACTCAAATTCATTAAAAATATTTATTTTGTCATCGATTCATACCAAAAAAGTATCAATGGAAATCCGACATCTTATTTATTTCAAAACAGTAGCCGAGGAACTCCACTTCGGAAGGGCTGCTGAGCGGTTATTTATGTCCCAACCACCGTTAAGTCGACAAATCAAAGATCTTGAAGATGAGCTGGGTGTTATACTCTTTTTCAGAACGAACAAAAGGGTAGAACTGACCGAAGCCGGTAAATACTTTTTGGAAGAGGTTGTTGAGATACTTCAAAACTTAGCGCATAGCAAAACGATCACAAAACAGATCCATAACAATATTTCAGGCGAATTTAAATTGGGCTATATCAGTTCCACACCAAAGCAGATGTTGGCAACCGTCTTGAAACAGATTCAACAAAAATTCCCCTATCTACGGGTCAGCTTGTTTGAGACATCAACACAAAAACAGAAAACAGCCCTGGAAAATGGAAAACTGGATCTCGGCATTATGCGTGCGCCTATTTACGCGAGCGAACTGCTCGTCACTCCCCTATTTGAAGATCCCATGGTTATTGCTGGATCCACGGAAGTAGACTTTAAGAACATCAATTTTTTCAATGAAAATTTTATCTCTTTCAATCAAAAATATGCTTCTGAATATCATCGCCTAACAATCAATACCTGTAATCGCATGGGGTTTGAGCCCAAAATTGTGCACCAAAGCAATTCTATGTCTTCTATCCTTGAACTCGTTTCACAGGGATTAGGTTTGGCCGTGGTCCCGGCATCCACGATAAAACAGTATCCACATTTAAAATTGAAAATCCTGAAACTTGATGACGTAGATAGTAAAACAGAGGTAATTTTGGTTTCGAATATAAAAAGTAAGAATAGTGCTCTTGCTGAATTTATTCAATGTATTCAAAAAGAATATCTTAAATTCAATAAAGGTTAGTAACCAACCCTGATTATTTTATTCCCGTAGACATTATGAAAAAGACTATCATTATCATCTTTCACTTAGCGCTGTTACTCCCCGTATTATTGTTCGGACAAGAGACTTCAGAAATTGACCAACGATTGCAAACTATTATGCAACGATATCAAGCAATAGGACTTAGTGTAGTGCTGGTAAAAAACAACCAGATTTATTTTCATAAGAGTTATGGTAACAAAAGTATCGAGGACAAGACTTTGCTCGATGACAATGATATCTTTCGGATCGCTTCCATATCAAAGTCATTTACCGCGACATCTTTTATGCAACTTTTGAAGCAGGGGCGATGTTCTTTAGATGATGATTTCGGAGATCTTATCGGTTTTCCGATTAGAAATCCAAATTATCCCGAGGAAAAAATTACCCTTCGAATGATACTTTCTCACACCTCGAGCATTAATGATCAAAACGGTTATTTTAATCTGGATGTGATCAATCCAACCAAAAATCCGAATTGGAAAAGTTCTTATAATAATTATACACCAGGCAGTCAATATCAGTATTGTAATCTAAATTTTAATATGGCTGGCGCCGTATTGGAAAAATTGACGCAGATGCGTTTTGATAACTACATCTCCAAAAACATTCTTAAGCCATTGCATCTTTATGGTGGATATTGTGTTGACTCGCTAGATCATTCGAGATTAGTCCCTTTATATTCATTCGATAACAACGCTAATATTATCGAAGAACCGAATGCATATGCACCAAGGCGTGACGAACTTGCAGCTTATCAATTAGGCTATACGACTCCTGTCCTCTCCCCGACTGGTGGAATGAAGATCTCGACACTCGATCTCGCAAAATATATGCTGATGCATATGAACTATGGGGTGGCTAGCGGGAAGAAAATAATGGATAAAAAATATGCAAAGATCATGCAAACAGCTGTTAATAGCGATGCAGGATATGGCCTCGCCATTATGAACGAAAATACGGTAATTCCAGGTGTTACATTAACGGGACATACGGGATCTGCTTACGGCTTATATAGCGCAATGTTTTTCAATCCTGTAAAAAAATATGGATTTGTAGTGATCACCAATGGTTGCAACATACCTGATAGCGAAAATTTTAATCCACTGCTCAAAGACTGCATCCGCGCCTTATATGACACGTATATAAAATAGGCTAATATTCAGTAAAAAAGTTCCACAATTTTTATTTTCAATCGTTTATTTTAACTGCGAAAAAAAGGCTTGATAAGCAGAAGAGTTGGAGCACTTTCAGAATCATCCCGCTGTCTTTCAGCCATAAAAATACCCCCAAATAGTTGAACACTATTTGGGGGTATAGCTGTATTTCTTGCTTTTTACTTATTTCTTATTTCCTACCCAATTTACAATCGCTGGATCCAGTGGATTGGTAGCTGATCGAAAGCGATGTACTAATTTACCATTTTCGTCGATCAGGAATTTTTCAAAGTTCCATTTAATCTCTCCTGTAAAATCGGGATTTTCCTGTGTGACCAGATATTTAAATAAAGGTGAAATCTGATCCCCTTTAACTTCCACTTTTTCAGCCATTAAAAAGTCTACACCATAGTTTTGTTCACAGAATTCCTGAATCTCTGAATTGGAGCCAGGTTCTTGCTGTCCAAAGTTATTCGCCGGAAAACCAATGATAACCAATTTGTCGCCAAATGTTTTGTGTAGTTCTTCCAGGTCCTTATACTGTTTCGTAAAACCGCATTTAGAAGCCGTATTGACAATCAATATCTTCTTTCCTTTGAAATCGGACATTTTCACCTCCTGCCCTTCTAGCGTCTTAAAAGTGAAATTATAAATTTCGGGATTGCCAAATAACATTGACATGTACACCATAATAGTTGCTACGATCATATTTATTTAATTTAAAGACTCAACAATGAGTTACTCTCTCTTTCCAGCACCGCATTGAACAATTCGTTAATAGGTGACTTTAGTATTGTTCCGACCTTGATCTGATGTGTTTCACACACTTCACGCAATAACAGATCAAAGCTATAAGCAATTGAGCCAACAAAGTGGCACTCATACTGTGTATAATCCGCATAAGTCAAAATAGAGGCCTGAACAAACTCTTCAAAACCACCTTTTACCAGATCAATAATAAATGGATGGGTAATATTATCAGACATAAATGGTGCAAAGGAGGCTAAAAAAGCATTCGGCCGTTCTTTTTGGTACACATTTTTGATAACAACCTCTTTATTTATACGGTATTTAACGGCGAATTTCTCATTCAAATCTTTTGGCATACGCCCATATAAAAATAAGCGTAGGAGCTTTTTACCGAAGTAAGCGCCCGAACCTTCGTCTCCCAGCACATAACCATTACCATTGTGGGAGGCCATGAGCTCCTCACCATCAAAAAAGCTAAGATCCGATCCAGTACCAAGTGTAGCTACATAACCTTTTTTATTGCCACAGGTTGCTAAAGCACTACCAAAAAGGTCGTTCTCAACTGCGATATAAGCATTTTCAAATAAAGGGGTCAATGCATTTGAAACCATTTCACGACGGTCAGGGGTAATACAGCCCGCCCCAAAAAAATAAAGCTCTGTAACCTCGTCAGCATAGGGTATTATTTCAGGTATTTCTTTAATAACCCGTGTGATTTCTTTTTCATTAACGAAAAAAGGATTGAGTCCATTTGTACTGAACGAAATAGGATCACTATCAGGCAATTCCAATTTCCAATCTGACTTTGACGAGCCACTATCAACAACTAAGATCATACAAATTCTTGATTATTTTCCCCTTATAAACTAGTGTATCAAATATACAAAAATTACCTCCAAACTGAAACGACGATTCTTAAAGAAAATACGTATCTTGGAATTCTTATGTGACATCTTTACAATCCAATGAGACTTTTTGAATCAATCAAAGTAAGACGGATCTAATAAGCTATTGAAGAACCAACAAAACATTTTTTTGTTTGATTTAAGCATAAGATACTTTTAATTTTGTAAGCGCATACTAAAATTATTTTTCATGGATAGTGACCATTTAAATGTACCTACAATAAACTTTGAGGTATCATTTCCAGAAGTACAAGCTCATTACATTGACGTAAAGATGAGCATCAAAAAACTCAATCAACCCTATGTTGATCTAAAAATGCCAGTCTGGTCACCAGGTTCCTACTTAATTCGTGAATACGCAAAAAATGTAGAGCGATTTAAACCTGTCGATGCCAATGGAAATCCCATTCCTTTCAGCAAAATATCAAAAAATACTTGGCGTGTTACAATAGATGCACTGGATCAGATAGATGTCCACTATTCGGTATATGGCTTTGAGGTCTCTGTCCGTACAAATTTTTTCGACAGCGACCACGCATTTATCGTCCCAACAGCAACATTTCTACATATTGAAGGCTATCTTAACGTCCCTTCGACGATCGTTATTGTGCCAAAAGAAACCTGGAAAAGTATATCAACAGGACTTGAACGGTTGACGCAGCATACTTTCCATGCGCCCAACTTTGACGTTTTATATGACAGTCCGATTGAAGTAGGCAACCAGGATATTTGGAAGTTTCATGCTGCAGGCGTAGAACATGAGTGCGCAATGGTGGGTGGTGGCTCCTATGACAAAGAACGTCTTACCACAGACATTACACGTATTGTGGAAGAAGAAACCCGCATTTGGGGATCAAACCCCAACAAACGTTATGTCATTATCACACACAACTATCAATCTGGTGGTGGCGGTCTTGAGCACCTCAACTCTACCGTACTGGGGGCTTCGAGAAATGCATATCGCAATGAACACAGCTACAAAACATATCTGAGCCTCGTAGCCCATGAATATTTCCACCTATGGAATGTAAAGCGTCTTCGCCCCAAGGCATTGGGCCCATTTGACTATGATGGGGAGAACTATACCACAGGATTATGGATCATGGAAGGGGTGACCTCCTATTATGATAATTTAATCATCAAACGCTGTGGGTTCTATGATGAAAAGGAATACCTTTCATTATTGGTCAATGATTTTAATATTATATTGAACCGTCCAGGACATGAGATACAGTCTGCGGCTGCATCAAGCTTTGATACTTGGATCAAATATTATAGACCAGATGAAAATGCCATTAATTCGGCTATTTCTTATTATAACAAAGGGGCTATGCTTACCGCCCTGCTTGATATCAAAGTAATAGCAGCCACAGATGGAAAAATAAAATTAGACGACATCCTCCGTGCTGCTTATGAAGAATTCTTCTTAAAACTTGACCGTGGCTTTGAAGAAAAAGAGTTTCAGAGCCTCGCGGAGCGTATTGCTGGCACCTCGCTGGATGATATATTCCAGGCAGCACATCAGGATGGCGAACTCGATTACAACGCTTATTTTAATTTGGTAGGATATGAAATTGTGGATACCAACGAAGATAATGACACATTAACCTTGGGTATCACGACCAACAAAGCAGATGGTGTAATCAGTGTTGCGACTGTTGAAAAAGGAACAGGTGCCTACGATGCTGGTTTAAATGTCAGAGATGAATTAATTGCAATCAATAATATCAGACTTGATTTAAAAGACAAGGAAATTGATTTTATCATCCAACATGCTACTGATGGTGAAATATTGAATTTCCTTATTGCAAGAGACGGCTTAATTCGAGAGATACCCGTTCAAATCAGAAAAAATAACAAGAAGATTCATGAAATCCGTCCGCTTAAAGACCAAACCTTTCTGCAGGAACTGTTGGGAAAAATCTGGATGGCTTAATGTGAACGTTAGTCAACTGTACCATTTAACAGAAAGAGCAGAAATATATTTCTGCTCTTTCTGTTAATTTTAAAACTTATATCTTACCGAGAATCCAATAGGATCAAATATCTTGAGGCTGGATTCATTCAAAAAATCAAAATAAGGTTTTACATCCAATGAAATCTGAAATGGGGCTTGGGGAATATTATACTCTATCCCGACAATACCATCTATACTTAAATTAAGATGTGAATCAAAGGATTGACGTTGACCATTTATAATTTTGTCTTTTTCTTTGTACGATCCGATACTTCCACCAAAACCATAGTACCAATTTAAACCTGTCGCTAAAGGTTTGTAAATTTCATACAATCCAACTACACGAAATCGGCGGAAATCAGAATTGCTTTGAATACTCATAATACCTTCTAACGCATGATTTGAATTAAGTGTATGACGATAAGTAATCCCTTGAGCAGAACCAAACCGCCCACCAATAGCGCCTTTATTATCCAGCTGAGCTACAGCTTTATTGGATAACGCACCAAACATCAGCATTCCACCGACAGCCAAAAATATTTTTCTCATAAAAATTGAACGCTTTATACTCTACTTTATATCTTTCAAAAGTAACAATTACAGCTATAACGACACAATGTTTAATTTGTTATGACATTAATCCCAATATCTCCAACTTTATTTCTGATATTTTTTTTATATTTAAGTCAATAGTGATAACCAAATAAACTCAAGTGATATGGGCAGAATTTTTGACTTTATAACCTTATATAAAGAAAAATACGCAAAGGACATTATGGTGGCGGGCAGAGATTCCAGTGGCAACTGGAAAACTTACTCCACCAAAGAATATACGGAGGCAATTGATTCCTTGAGTAGGGCTCTATTGAAATTGGAGCTTAAGAAAGGGGATCGTGTCGGAATAATGTCCGGTAATAGACCGGAATGGAACTTGGTTGATTTTGCCTGCAATCAAATCGGGCTTGCAACAGTCCCGCTCTACCCGACATTATCTACACAAGATCTTTCATTTATTGTGAACGATTCCGATGTTAAGGTGTTATTTGTAAGCAATAAAGACTTGACTGCCCGTATTGAGCAGGCGATCAAGGAACATGGCATACAACCGCAGGTATATACCTTTGACCAGATTGAAAATCATACTCCTCTAACTGAGTTAATTGCAAGCGCAAAAGGAGATACGACTGATCTGTCCACTCATCGAGATAGTGTTACCGAAGATGATCTATTGACCTTGATTTATACCTCTGGCACCACAGGGCGTCCCAAAGGTGTTTACCTATCTCATAAAAATGTCTATAGCAATGTCACCGCCTGCAATTACCTGATACGGGAGGATTTCAAAACTGCACTTAGTTTTCTTCCGTTATGCCATATTTTCGAACGTATGGTTGTGTATATGTACTATTCAAAGGGGATTCAAATTTACTTCTCAGAAACCCTGGATAATGTCGTTGCTGATATTAACGATGTAAAACCAGATGTCTTTACAACGGTACCACGTGTACTGGAAAAAGTCTACGACAAGATCATTGAAAAAGGTAAAGCACTGACCGGTATTAAAAAGAAACTATTCTTCTGGGCAGTAGACTTAGGGTTAAAATTCCAGGAGCCAGGCAAAAATGGCATGCTCTATTCGATTAAACTGGGCATTGCCCGTAAGCTGATCTTTTCTAAATGGCAGGAAGCATTGGGAGGTAATATTAAGATTATTGTCTCAGGCGGTGCCGCCCTTCAAGAGCGCTTAGCGCGTATATTTTGGGCTGCTGACCTCAAGGTGCTTGAAGGATATGGATTGACGGAAACATCTCCTGTTATAGCCGTAAACTCGTATCTACCGAATGGACTAAAATTTGGAACAGTTGGAAAACCGCTTAAAAACCTTGAAGTAAAAATCGCATCAGATGGTGAGATCCTAGTGAAAGGCCCTAGTATAACTACAGGCTATTATCAAAACGAGGAAGCCACTAAGGAAGCTTTCGATGAAAATGGTTTCTTCAAAACCGGAGATATTGGCGAAATTACGACAGATGGTTTCTTAAAGATTACTGATCGAAAGAAAGAGATGTTTAAAACAGCTGGCGGAAAATACATTGCACCGCAGTCTATTGAAAACAAATTAATGGAATCAACCTTGATCGGCCAGGTAATGGTAATCGGCGAGAATCGCAAATTTCCGAGTGCATTAATCGTACCTGCTTTTGATGTCCTTTCAAAATGGGCTGCCCAAAAAGGGATATCCAGTAGTTCAAATGAAGAACTTATCAAAAATTCCGACGTTGTTCAAAAATACCAAGAGGAAATAAACCGATTATCAGGTAACTTTGGCCATTGGGAGATTGTCAAGAAATTTATTCTTTTACCAAAAGAATGGTCAATAAATGAAGGTCAATTGACCCCAAAATTGAGTTTGAAACGAAAAGTTATTTTAAAAGAGAATGAAACTGCGATCGACAAATTGTATGTGGAACAGAATCAAGAATAACAATTTGCACGATTATTGGAGCGGATAATCTTATTATGAAGCACGTTACACTAAAAGATTTATTTACATTCGGGTACTGGAAAAATATTTGGCAGGTCATGATTGATGCCTTCAACGGATTCAATGATGACAAGTGCATGAAAAAAAGTGCGTCGCTAGCCTATTATACGATCTTTTCGATCGGTCCGTTGCTAATGATCGTCATTTGGTGTATCGGTTTCTTTTATGGTGAACATCTTCAAAGTGGTTCTTCTGCACAAGATGAAGTGCTGGACGAAGTTACGATACTTTTTGGACAGGGTGTGACCACGCAGATTCAATCCTATCTTCAGAAAATTACTTTTGAAAACAAATCCAATATAGGCATTACAGTCGGTATTGTTACTTTGGTCCTTTCCTCCACGACTTTATTTGTCGATATCCAGGATTCAATAAACAATATCTGGAAAGTGAAGCCTAAACCCAAGAAAGGATGGTTAAAATTGATCATCAATAGACTCATCTCCTTTTCCATCGTGATTGCTTTAGGCTTCTTATTAATTGCTTCATTGATGATAAACGGAGTTATTGTCGCGGTCACCAACCTGGTTATGACCTATTTCCCCATTATTCCGATTGCCCTGATATCTTGGGTAAATACCGGCATTACGTTTTCTGTCATTGTGATACTATTTGGATTTATCTTCTCATTCTTACCGGATGCCAAGGTGAAATTCCGCGATATGCTCGGTGGAGCTATTTTCACTGGCCTTCTTTTTATGCTGGGTCGCTATGGTATCTCGATTTATCTCAACCTCTCCTCCACGGCGAGTTTTTACGGTGCCGCAGGCTCTATCATCATTATGTTATTGTGGATCTATTATTCCGCAGCAATACTCTACTTTGGAGCTGAGTTTACCAAGTTTTATGCGATCAAATTTGGAGCGGGTATTGTTCCATCCGCATTTGCCGTTGCTGTTGAACAAACAGAAAAAGTCAAGAAAATGGGCTCCGATGCAGAAGCCCATATCGGAGATACGATTCAAGTCTTAAAGTAGTCACACTATTTTTTTTCTTTTTTCCCACTGATAGAGCCATCTATTCCGATCACATCAATAACCCTGTCACCAATTTGTGTGATATCTGATTTCAGTCCGATCATCACCGTAAAAATATTGACCGGTGTATCCTGTATCTTTCTGAAATTGTGCAAGTAACCTAATTCCAATCCAAGGAAAAAGCCATTGAATTTATAGTCAGCTCCAGCCCCTAGTTTGCTGGACAGGTTAAAACGATTTATATTTTCCATCTTAACCAGCTTCTGATCAGCCATTACATTCGCACGGGGTTCACTTGTCAAGCCTATTCCAGGCCCAAGAAAACCGTAAACATTCAATCGACGCATCTGTTTTCGCACACCGCCCGAAAATGCGAAAGTATAAAAATTCGTATTTGCATCCTCAATACGATAAGCAAAATTCGGATCAGGTAAGCGCTGTTTATATTTGAATGACAGGGTATACAATGTTGGCGACACAAAAAACATCGAATTTTTAAGGGAGATATCCAGACCAATACTACCAGAAAATTTTGGAGAGAGTATATCTTTCGTTTTGCCTATAGGAAATCCCATTCCGGTGGTTCCCCAATAGTAAACTTTCCGATAATGTATTGTATCAACACCGTTCTGGGCATAAGTAGCAATGCTAAACAAAGGAAGAAGAACGAAAACAAGAAGAAGTCTATTCATTTAAAAGCGTTTAATATTGAATAAGAACAATATTAAACGCAGAATGTTCAAGGTATCTAAAATAATTTAAAGATAGCTTTTGGACTGTGGACCTTGATTAAATAACAGATCGATAATACTCAAATCTGGATAGAAACCATTTTTATCCAAGAAAACCTGATAGTACTCTTTGGGTGCAACCAATATACTTTCCTTTTTCGGATGTATGATTTCCCGATAATCGATCGTGTCCGCATCATTGACCGTATATTCCTCGGTAAAAGAAACTGTTCTTTTTAGCTTAGTTGATTTTAGTATCAATTCCAACTGTGCAACGTTGAAGTCCAAGAGATAATCGAACTTTTCTTGATAAAAACGATTAAAATCATCTTCATAATATTCAAAATACGCAGAACTTCGATAGGCGGTCTGAATACTTAACCAATGTAAGCGCTGCCAGTCAAATTCATAACTTATCCGGATATCTTTCATTGGGACGCGTTCCTTATTACCATGTTGTATTGGAACGATTAAATCCTGTACTCCATTGGCAGAAGCAATGCGCGCCCGCGTACGATAGCTTTGTTTTTGAAAATGTTCATATTTTTCGATTACAATAGGGAGATTATTTTCCTGAATGGTATGAAAATAAGATATCGGCGGAAGATAACATGCTGGAAGTATTAACTGCGATTCCATAAAAACTGATGATTTTTGTTATAAGTGACGCAAAAATAACTTAATTTAAGGATATTTGTAAAATACAACTGGGAATTTTAGCTATAGCATGAAACAAAAAGCGTTAAACGCATTAATCTATGTCATCTCTCTTCTCCCCTATTGGTTTCTATATTTGATTTCCGATGGGCTTTATTATATCCTCTATTATATGATAGGGTATAGAAAGGGTATCGTATTCCAAAATTTAGAAAACGCTTTTCCCGAAAAAACCGAGGCTGAAAGATTGGTAATAGCAAAAAAATTCTACCGCTTTTTTCCGGATTTACTTGTGGAATCCATTAAGCTAAAAACGATTTCAGCCAAAGAAGTCAAGCGGAAAATGACATTAGAAAATGAAGAGGAACTGACGCGCCATCTTGCTGCCGGGAAAAATGTGATTGGGGTAACCTCGCATTATGCCAACTGGGAACTCGGGATACACCGTCTGAGTTTGATCACTGATTTTCCAACATTGATTGTTTACAAACCGTTAAACAACAAGGATATTGATACAGTCTACAATACGATGCGTGGTCGTTTTGGTGCAGAAATGGTTCCAATGAAACAAATTCTCCGGCATATTGTAAAATTGAAGGGGCAACCCAATGTTAGTATGCTAGTAGCTGATCAGACCCCATTATATTCAGACTCTGATTATTTTATCAATTGGTTGAATCAAGAAACATTGGTCTATACAGGAGCTGAGCGGCTATCAAGAATAAGCAAAGCCCCTGTTGTATTTTGTTATATTGGCCGAAAGGCAAAAAGAGGACAATACTTCTGCAAGTTTGTGACTTTGGTAGAGGACCCTTCTGAATTTGCCGAACATGAAATAACCGATTTGCACAATCGCTTTGCGGAGCAAATAATTCGTGAAAATCCCGAATATTGGCTTTGGTCACATAATCGCTGGAAAAGGAAACGTAGAAAATGAGTAAATTACCAAAAGTAGCTGTTGTCATACTGAACTGGAATGGTCGTTTCTTCCTGGAGAAATTCTTACCTTCTGTTTACAACAGTTCTTATCCAAATATTGAGTTCGTCATTGGAGACAATGCATCGGATGATGATTCTATTCTGTTTGTTAAGCAGTACTATCCCACCATTACCATTCTTGAAAACGACAAGAATTATGGTTTTGCCGGTGGTTACAACAAAATCCTGGACCGTGTAGATGCGGATTATTATGTCTTGTTAAATTCAGATGTAGAAGTTAGCCAAAACTGGATAGAGCCTGTTATTACATATATGGAGCGTAATCCGGGTATTGCTGCCGCACAACCCAAGATCCTATCCTTTCATAATAAGGAGAAATTTGAGCATGCCGGTGCTGCCGGAGGCTACCTGGACTATTTTGGTTTTCCTTTTTGCAGAGGAAGAATTTTACATGAGGTAGAGGAAGACCATGAGCAGTACAATCAGGAATCCGAGATTTTCTGGGCATCAGGAGCCGCACTTTTTATCCGCGAGAAAGCCTGGAAAGAAGCAAATGGCCTGGATGAAGATTTCTTTGCCCATATGGAGGAAATTGACCTATGTTGGCGATTGAAAAAAATGGGTTATGGTATAGGTTACTGTCCAACGTCTGTTGTCTATCATGTAGGTGGCGGAACATTAAATGCCAGCAACCCCAAGAAGACCTACCTAAATTTCAGGAATAATCTCGTTATGTTGCAAAAGAACCTACCTTTGGGTAAGGCAATTTGGATAATTTTCCTACGGCTTTGGTTCGATTTGGCCGCATTGATGAAGTTTCTAATTGACCGAAAGCCGAAAGATGCATGGGCGATCAGTCGCGCGCATCAGTATTTCTTCCTAAATATTTTTAAAAATGCTAGAAAACGAAAGAAATATACGGCGATAGAAAACCAGACAGGACAATACAATAATTCAATTATTATTGATTTTTACACGAATAATAAACATAAATTTTCGCAATTGAATCCAAAGGATTTCAAATAAGGCATTTGAAGTTCGGATCGTAAAATGCACAAAAACGCATTTTAGAAATAAGGCACTCTTTACAACAAGATTCTTTATTTATTTTATTTAAACGTACTTTTTATTTGTAATTTTGCAACATGTTGGCGATGGATATTGAAAAAAAGATAAAAGACTTAACAGCAGAACTTAATCATTACAACTATCAATACTATGTATTGGCGAATAGTCTTATTTCAGATTATGACTTCGATCTCAAGTTAAAGGAACTCGAAGCACTGGAACGTCAATATCCAGAATTTGCTGATCCAAACTCACCTACACAACGTGTCGGTGGCGATATCACATCTAAATTTAAAACGGAAAAACATCGTTGGCCCATGCTTTCTTTGGGCAATACCTACAGCCAAGAAGAATTGTTTGACTTTGATCAGCGAATCCGCAAGATCATTGGCGATCAGTTTGAGTATGTCTGTGAATTAAAATTTGATGGCCTTTCCATTAGCCTCACCTATGAAAATGGGATACTGAGCAAAGCGGTTACCCGCGGAGATGGAACACAGGGTGATGTCGTGACAAGCAATGTCAAAACGATTCGCTCCATTCCGATCAGACTCAAAGAAGGTGACTACCCTGAACAGTTTGAAATTCGGGGAGAGATATTTATGCATAAATCCGCGTTTTTACGTCTGAATAAGGAACGCGAAGAGAATGAAGAACAGACTTATGCCAATCCGCGTAATTTTGCTTCGGGCACAATAAAACTTCAGGATTCGGCAGAGGTTGCCAAAAGACCCTTGGATTGTTTTCTATATTTCCTGTATTGTGACAATAGGACCAATTTATTTCACGATCACTGGAACAGCCTGGAACGTGTGAAAAACTGGGGCTTTCCTGTTTGTGAACACACAAGAAAATGTAATACACTGACAGATGTCTTTGAATTCATTGACTATTGGGATACCGAACGACATAACCTTGGATACGAAATCGACGGGATCGTTATCAAAGTAAATGATTATGCCCAACAAGAAGATCTCGGTTTTACGGCCAAGAACCCAAGATGGGCGATATCCTATAAATTCAAAGCTGAACGTGTTGAGACAACACTCAAGACCATTAGCTACCAAGTGGGGCGTACTGGAGCGGTGACTCCAGTAGCTAACCTTCAACCTGTAGTGTTGGCGGGTACAACGGTCAAACGTGCATCACTGCACAATGCCAACGAAATTGCACGGCTAGATTTACATCAAGGTGATACCGTCTATGTAGAAAAAGGTGGAGAAATCATTCCAAAAATCATTGCTGTAAACCTTGAAAAGAGATTAGCAGATGCAACAGCCTTTGTCTATCCAGACAGCTGTCCAGAATGTGGCACCGCATTAATTAGACAGGAAGGTGAAGCAGTCCACTACTGTCCCAATGAAACAGGATGCCCTCCACAGATCGTCGGTAAAATGCAGCATTTTATTGGGCGTAAAATGATGGATATCGAGGGGATGGGCGATGAAACAGTAGAGACCTTTTTCAAAAAAGGACTATTGCATAATATCGTCGATATCTACGGTCTAAAAGATCATCAGGAAGACTTACAGCAACTCGAACGCTTTGGCCAAAAATCCATAGACAATATGCTTGCGGGCATTGAGAAATCAAAAGAGAAACCTTTTGAGAAAGTGTTGTTTTCTTTGGGCATACGTCATGTTGGCGAAACAATCGCAAAAAAACTAGCACAGCATTTCAAGAACATCGATGCTCTTGCTCAGGCTTCAACGGAAGAAATTGAAGGGGTACAAGATATCGGACGCCGTATCGCGGAGAGTGTCAAAGAATACTTAGACAACCCTATTCATCAGCAACAACTCATTAGCCTAAGACAGTATGGCTTAAATTTGGAAATTGAGGAAAAGGAAATCATTCTGGCAAGCGAAAATCTCAGCGGAAAGACTTTTTTGATTTCAGGTGTATTTGCTGATTATTCCAGGGAGCAGCTCGCAGAGCTGATTGAGAGCAATGGCGGCAAGATGCTTTCTTCGATTTCTGCAAAGTTGAATTATCTGGTTGCAGGAGATAAAATGGGACCATCTAAATTAGCGAAGGCGGAAAAATTAGGTGTCCCGATGATTAATGAAAAGGATCTCTTAGACCTTATTCATGCCAAATAGGATTTTTTAATTAAATTTATATAAATACAAAAACAAGATGAACGAGCTTCACGGCGCAGGAGTAGCATTGGTCACTCCTTTTAACTCAGATGAATCTGTTGATTTCGAGGCATTAGGTCAACTTATTGACTTGCAAATCAACGAGGGTATGGATTATTTGGTTTCTTTAGGTACAACTGGAGAAGTTGCCACACTGACTAAAGAAGAACGAAAGCGTATCTGGGATTTCACTGTCAAGCGCGTGAACGGTAGACTTCCTTTGGTTGCTGGTATCGGTGGCAACAATACAGCAGAGATTGTAGAACAGATCAAAGCTTTTGATCCGACTGGTTTTTGTGCCATCTTATCTGTGTCACCTTATTATAACAAACCGACACAGGAAGGAATTTATCAGCACTATAAAGCTATTGCGCAAGTTTCCCCTTTACCTATTATATTATATAATGTACCGGGCCGTACGGGTAGTAATATGACAGCACAAACGACACTACGTTTGGCTAATGATTTTTCAAATATTGTTGCAATAAAAGAAGCTTCCGGCAATTTTGCTCAATTCAGCGAAATCTTACGGGACAAACCTGCAGATTTTCTATTGATCTCTGGAGATGATCCAGTGACTTTACCCATGATGGCACTCGGTGCTGCTGGCATTATCTCTGTCGTTGGAAATGCATTTCCAAAACGCGTTGCCAAGCTGGCAAAATTATGTGCAGAAGGGAATTATCATGAAGCAAGAGCAATCCATAACGATCTACTCCAGCTAACAGATCTTTGTTTTGTCGAAGGAAATCCTGCTGGCGTCAAATATATTCTTAAAAAATTAGGCATCGGTCATGATACTTTACGCCTTCCATTGGTAGGTATCAGTGAAAAAACACAAGTAGCGATAGCTGAAGAAATGGGCAAATTGAACTAAGCAATCAATTTGTTTGTTGTTGAAAAAGTTTAGATCTCGCTTGAGGTCTAAACTTTTTTGCTTCAAGGCGTTGCAATATAACAATATAATACCTACCTTTGCACTTCCACAAATGTGGAATTTTAAATAACAAAATTAATTAACAAAATGCAACAGTACGAATCTGTAATCGTTCTTACCCCGTTGCTTTCTGAAGATGCTGCGAAAGAAGTAATCGCAAAATTCAAAAACATCTTAACAGAAGGCGGAGCCGAGATTGTCGCTGAAGACAATTGGGGTTTGAAAAAATTAGCGTATCCAATCCAGAAAAAATCTACTGGATTTTATCACTTAACTGAATTCAAGGCTCCAGGTGAATTAATCAACAAATTAGAGGTTGAATACAAACGTGATGAGCGCATTATGCGTTTCTTGACTGTAAGTTTAGACAAACATGCTAGAGCTTACAACGAGAAAAAACGTAGCGGTGCATTCAACAAAAAAGCTGAAACTAAAACTGAGGAGGGCGCAAACTAATGGCTAACGAAAATATCCAATACGTAACTGCTCCTAAAGTAGAGGACAACCGTAAAAAATACTGTCGTTTCAAAAAGAATGGTATCAAATATATCGATTATAAAGATGCTAACTTCTTGATGAAATTTGTAAATGATCAAGGTAAAATCTTACCTCGTCGTTTAACTGGTACATCTTTGAAATTTCAACGTAAAGTAGCTCAAGCTGTTAAACGTGCTCGTCACATCGGTTTGTTACCTTACTTAGCTGATGCAATTAAATAAGGAGGACGATAGAAAATGGAAGTAATTTTAAAACAAGATATCAAAGGCTTAGGTGAGCAAAACGATATCGTTAATGTAAAACCAGGTTTCGGTCGTAACTACTTAATCCCTCAAGGATTTGCTATCCAAGCGACTGAATCTGCAAAGAAAGTTTTAGCTGAGAACATCAAACAAGCTCAGTTCAAACAAGAGAAAATCAAAAAAGACGCTACTGAATTAGCTGGTAAATTGGAAGCTATTAAACTTTCAATTGGCGCTAAAGCAGGTGAATCTGGTAAAATCTTCGGTAAAGTAAATAGCATCCAAATTGCTGATGCATTGAAAGCAAAAGGTTTTGATGTAGATCGTCGTCGTATTACATTCGAAGTTGAGCCTAAGGAACTAGGTGAATATATCGCTAACTTAAACTTACACAAAGAAGTTAAAGTTCAAGTTCCTTTCGAAGTAATCGCTGAATAATTTTATATTATTTAGTACAATATACAAAAGCGGCTATCCAATGGATAGCCGCTTTTTTTGTCGCTTACCTTCCTTACACCTGCTTAAAACAAAAAAACTCGCGCTGCTGAGAACAACGCGAGGCATAATCTAGGGTATTTGAAAGGGAAAATCTTTATTTATATCAAAATATCAATAAAAAAACATAAATAAAACAAATAAATCAGAAAAATATACAGTTTTATCTCGTTTTAATATTCAAAAGAAGTAAAAATTATCCATTTATCAAAATAAAATTGATTTTATTTTGATAAATAAGCATAAACAACATAAAAACACAAATATTAACACTAAATTTAAATGAAAAACACATAAAAAACTTAAAAATACATTTTTTATGTAAAAAATTCATTTAAATCAGATAAAACAAAAAGAATTATCAAAAAAAAAGACCTGAAATAAAAATATTTCAGGTCTTTTTTATCGAAACAACAACTACTATGCTAATTGCTTCTCTAATTTCTCATTTAAAACTGATTTTGGAACTGCTCCAATTTGCTTATCTACAATTTCTCCATTTTTGAAGAACAATAAAGCAGGGATATTGCGGATACCATAACGAACTGAAATTTCTGGATTTTCATCTACGTTTACTTTCCCTATCACAGCCTTACCTTCGTAATCTTTAGCTAATTCTTCAACAACAGGACCAACCATACGACAAGGACCACACCATTCTGCCCAAAAATCAATTAATACGGGTTTGTCCGCTTTCAAAACAACTTCTTCAAAGTTGCTATCTGTAATTTCTAATGCCATAATCTTTTAATTTTATAAACCGAAGTTATATTTACGATACTACTTAATTGCTAAAATCAATAAACAAAGATAGTAACAACTGTCAATGTAATTGTAATCTTAATTACACAAAATCTAATCCAAATTAGTTCAAACGGTAATTAATCCCCTCAAACTTGTCTATACAGTCCAAAAACTCATTTGTAAGGTTTATTTTCAGACTTTTAGCTGGCATTTCGACAGAGATTTCATCCTGAGGATCCCAGATTTTAAATTTCAATTGACAATTTGGCACAACGCCTTCAATCTCGTTCTGCGCTAAGACATTTTTAATACCATCTAAGAATTCTTCGTTCAGCTTTGGCAGAGGAATATTAATTGTAAAACTCTTCGCCATCTTTTCGCGGAGTTCAGAAAGCAGCTGCACACTTCTTAATTCAAAGCCCCAGTTTCCGACCTGTCTAAAACGCTCCTGAACCAATCCGCGCAATTGAACAAAATACCCCTCCTGTAAATACCCCTTTAGCTTCACATACTCTTCCCCAAACACAGCCATATCATAAGAGTCACTGTAGTCCTCAATGATAAAGGAGGCAAACGGTTTACCGTTTTTAGTCAGGCGATGATTTGCCGAAGCTATAATCCCGCCAATAACTAATTCTTTGTTTTTGATACGATTAAACTCGAGTAATGTCTCCTCATCTACTTCTGCAGCTTTCGCTTTGTTAATCAAGGAGAGGTCTGACACCGGATTATGACAAAAATGTTCGATCTCAAACCGATAAGTATCTAATGGATGACTTGTCAGGTATATACCAATGACATCTTTTTCGTATTTAAGCTTCTCGATCAATCCCCATTGTGGACAAGGTGTCAATACAGGTTCAGGCAGCTCGGCAGCTTCACCGGCACCAAATAAGCTGGCCTGTGCAGAGTTTTCATTTTCTTTATAGCGTTGTGCAAATCGGATTGCTTTCTCCATACCTGTTGAATTATCCTCGGTATGGAAATACTGCGCGCGATGGGTACTTTCGAAACTATCAAAACCACCGGCGTAAGCCAAACTCTCAAAAGCTTTTTTATTGACCGCACGTAAATCTATACGTTTGGCCATATCAAAAACAGACTTATACAATCCAGATTGTCTCGTTTGCACAATGGCATCTACAGCACCCGCCCCCACGCCTTTGACAGCACCGATACCAAATCGAATTGCTCCACGTTCATTTACCGTAAATTTATAGTAAGACTCATTCACATCCGGACCGAGTACCTCCAAGCCCATACGCTTACATTCCTCCATAAAGAATGTCACCTGTTTGATATCATTCATGTTATTGGAAAGCACCGCCGCCATATACTCTGCAGGGAAATGCGCCTTTAGATAAGCTGTCTGATAAGCTACCCAAGCATAACAGGTGGAATGTGATTTATTGAACGCATAACTCGCAAAAGCTTCCCAGTCCGTCCAGATTTTCTCCAGCACTTTTGCATTATGCCCTTTTTCCTCTGCCTGTGCAACAAACTTAGGCTTCATCTTATCAAGTACAGCCTTTTGTTTCTTACCCATCGCCTTACGCAAGACGTCAGCATCACCTTTGGAAAAACCTGCCAGCTTTTGGGATAAAAGCATTACCTGTTCCTGATATACCGTAATCCCGTAGGTTTCCTTCAAATACTCTTCACAAGCATCCAAATCATAGACAATAGGATCAATCCCATGTTTACGTTTAATAAAACTCGGGATATACTCGATTGGCCCTGGACGGTATAGGGCATTCATCGCAATTAAATCGGCAAATACCGTAGGCTTCAGATCGCGCATGTACTTTTGCATCCCCGGTGATTCATACTGGAATACACCGATTGTTTCACCACGCTGGAAAAGCTCGTAGGTCAATACATCATCTATCGGAAATTTGTCGGGATCTAAAACGATACCATGGCTTAATTTAACATTCTCAACAGTATCCTTGATAAGCGTAAGGGTCTTCAACCCCAAAAAGTCCATTTTCAATAGGCCAGCACTTTCAACGACGTGGTTATCAAACTGGGTTACATACAGATCGGAATCCTTTGCCAGAGAAACAGGGACGAAATTGGTAATATCATCCGGCGTGATAATCACACCACAGGCATGAATACCTGTATTCCGGACAGAGCCTTCCAATACCCGTGCCTGACGAATCGTTTCGGCTTCGAGTCCGGCGCCATCAGCGATCGACTTTAAGCGATTGACGGCCTCAATCTCTTCTGTTCTTAACTTCTCCTTTAGACCAGCATCATCCAAAGTAAATATTTTGGATAACTTCAGATTTGGAATCAATTTGGCGATTTCATTTGCATCTCCCAAAGGCAGATCCAGCACACGAGCAGTATCTTTAATCGAAGACTTGGCAGCCATTGTACCATAAGTAATGATCTGAGCTACCTGACTGGCGCCGTATTTATCGATTACATACTGCATGACCCGTCCACGTCCCTCATCATCAAAGTCAATATCAATATCGGGCATGGAAACACGATCGGGATTTAGAAAACGCTCAAATAGCAAATCGTATTTTATGGGATCAATATTCGTGATACCAAGGCAATACGCAACAGCTGACCCAGCCGCAGATCCCCGGCCCGGCCCAACCGAAACACCCATGTCACGTGCTGCAGCAATAAAATCCTGTACAATCAAAAAATACCCGGGATATCCTGTTTTTTCAATCGTCGCTAATTCAAAATCCAGACGTTCCCGAATGTCAGCTGTTATCTCTTCATAACGTTTCTCTGCACCAACATAACATAAGTGAGCAAGATATTTATTCTCCCCTCTTTTTCCACCATCTTCATTGTCCTCGGCAACCTGAAATTCTTCTGGTATATCAAATTTTGGAAGCAGGACATCTCGATTCAATTTGAAGATCTCCACCTTATCTACGATCTCCTGTATATTCAGAATCGCTTCGGGTAAATCTTTGAATAGGGTCTTCATTTCGTCAGAAGATTTAAAATAATACTCCTGATTTGGCAATCCGAAACGGAACCCGCGCCCCCTACCTTTTGGTGTAGAAAGCTTCTCGCCATCCTTTACACATAAAAGGATATCATGGGCATGTGCATCCCCTTTCTTTTCGTAATAGGTATTATTGGTTGCTACAACTTTAACATCGTATTTACGGGCAAACTTAAGTAAAGTCTGGTTTACCCGATCTTCATCTTCCTGTCCATGTCGCATGAGCTCCAGATAAAAATCTTCCCCAAAATGTTCCTTCCACCATTGCAAAGCTTCCTCCGCCTGGTTTTCACCGATATTAAGCACTTTGCTGGGCACTTCTCCTTGAAGGTTTCCCGAAAGCACAATGATATCTTCTTTATACTGTAGAATAAGATTTTTATCTATACGGGGCACATAATAGAATCCTGCGGTATAGGCGAAAGAAGCCAACTTAGCTAAATTATGATAACCGCGTTTATTTTTTGCCAACAAAACAACCTGATAACCATTATCCTTTCTGGATTTATCTTTATGATCTTCGCAAACAAAGAATTCACAACCTACTATTGGTTTTAGGAGCTGACCGGTAGGTTCCTCCCCTTTTTCCAGCGCTTCCGCATTCTGTGCTTCTACTTCTTTATTATGACTAATGACCCTGGAAACAAATTCAAATGCCCCCATCATATTACCATGATCGGTAAGCGCAACAGCTGGCATATTATCCTTTACGGCAGCCGAAACTAACTTGTCATAGGACATTGTCGACTGTAAAATAGAAAATTGCGAATGGTTATGTAAATGTGCGAATTTCGCTTCTTTAAGTGCTGATAATGTATCTGCATCTACGACAACACGAACATCATCCGGTTCAGCCCGTTTTCTGATCTCATCAGAAGCGGCTTTTAAATTAACATGTTTAAGTCCTGTCGTAGGAACGGGACCAGGATTGTTCCTTTTGAAATCAACGAAGTAACCGGTATCAACCTGGAGTTCCTCCACCGTAAACACCTCTCTTCTGACCAGTTCAAGAAAACAACGCGTTGTCGCTTCAACGTCGGCAGTGGCATTATGGGCCTCAGCAAATGGCACGCCAAATAAATAGGAGTGTAATTCAGTCAGATTCGGGAGCTTGTATCGACCACCACGACCACCGGGAATTTTCAATAAATCTGCCGTTACCTCGGTACAGGTATCCAAAACCGGCATGCTCGCCATTTTAGATTCTACACCATAACGATAAAACTCGCAGCCCATGATATTGAGGTCAAAACCAATGTTCTGTCCGACTACAAATTTTGCACTATTTAATGCGATGTTAAATTTCTCCAAAGCAACCTGCAAGGGAACCCCCTTCTCTTCCGCCAATGCCGTGGATATACCATGTATTTTTTCGGAGTCATAAGGTATATCAAATCCATCTGGTTTAATCAAAAAATCCTGATGTTCGACCAAATTCCCCATCTCATCATGAATTTGCCATGCCAGCTGTATACAACGTGGCCAATTATCCGTATCCGTAATTGGCGCGTCCCAACGCTTCGGCAAACCCGTCGTCTCTGTATCGAAAATAATATACATAAATTTCTAAACCTCTTTAATACAACACATTAAATGTAAGCATATTTACATTTATTTGAACTTGAAATTTACGAAATTCTTAGGGAAGATTATGTCAGATTTTTGCGAAAAGTATTAACAGCTATTTAATATTGTACCTGTTACACTATTTCTTTATTTGCTATATTTGAACTTGACTCCAATTTCTATGATTAAAGCGATTTTTTTTGATATAGATGGGACGTTGTTAAGTTTCAAAACACATCAGGTCCCAGACTCTACGCAACAGGCATTTCAGTTACTAAAAGAAAAAAACATAAAAGTTTTCGTTTCAACCGGTCGGTCCTTTAACCAATTGGGACATATCCGCTACCTTGATTTCGATGGCTTTATCACATTTAATGGTGGTTATTGTGTCACCAAAGATGAACAGGTTATTTATAAAAATAACATTGCCCAAAAAGACATTCGTTCATTAATTGATTATGCGAAGCATCATCCCGAGCTTACCTTTTCATTTATGTCCGAAAAAGAAATCTCCTTAAATCAGGTCACGCCCGAAGTGCTACAAATGTATCAACAAGTCAACGTAAAGACGCCGCCTATACGCAATTATGAAGACAACTTTGATCTGGAATCTGTCATGCAGATCAATGTTTTTATCAACCCGGAAGAAGAGGCTGAGTTTATGGAAAACATTATGCCCAACTCGGTTGCATCACGATGGACATCCGTTTTTGCAGATGTCAACCCAATGGGCCAAAGTAAAAAAGTCGGTATAGATGTTTTTTTAGAACATTTTGGCATCGAACTTTCGGAGACCATGTCTTTTGGTGACGGGGGAAATGATATTACCATGCTCGCCCATACACAGGTTGGTATCGCCATGGGAAATGCGAATCCTGAAGTAAAAGAAATCGCAGATTATATTACCGATGATGTGGATAACAACGGCATCTGGAATGCCTTAAAACATTTTGGTGTAATTTAGAAGTGAATGGTGAGTGTAGCGCGACAGGTATTGCTATTGCTGTTCAATAGCAAACTATGTCGTTCTGGAAAAAGATATTCCAATCTGTTCTGGAAATCTGTCATTAGGGTATTCTTAAATTGACCGTCAAGGTAATGATTCATACGATGACTTACCTCAAATAGCATTACTTTTGGAGATCCCGAGAGACGGATTCGGATAGGATGTGAAGACATGCTATTATATCCGTTTGCAACTGCATTTTGCACCATCGGAAATAATAGAAGTGGCGGTATCATCAGCTCATTTTCCGACTGAAAACGGTTTTCCCATTTCAAGGAGAAACCGGCAGGCATCAATCTATTGACCATTTCGAAATATTGGTTTAACAGATCCAGCTCAACCTTTATTTCCTGGTAGGTCCCTGGCTCCAATAGCAACATTTTTTTTTGAAATATCCGATATTCCGATTCCAACACAGCCTCTTCCGCTAAAATCCCTTCCATTAGAAAATGATCTATTTGACTGTTACCAAATGACAATCTATCGGACAGTGCTAATGCCTCTTCATTTCTTACAGACTTTTTACGCAGAATGCGATCGATTATACCTGACATTTCTTAAATTGCTCTAGATTAGATACACAAAAATAAGGAAACATTATGTCAAATATTGCAATAGTTATTGAAGAAAGAGCCGCAGACATAGGTAATTTCTTGGTAGGAAGACTACTTCCTTTCAGACAGAAAAGGATGGTCGGTCCGTTTATATTTATTGATCATATGGGACCTGAAACGATCTCCGATCCTCAGTTCATGGATATTGCTCCACATCCTCATATTGGATTATCAACATTAACGTACCTGTTTGAAGGAAGTATTATGCACCGCGACAGTCTAGGAAATGAGGTCGAAATAAAACCGGGTGCGGTAAACTGGATGACAGCTGGAAAGGGGGTAACACATTCCGAACGAACTCCGGACTATCTAAGATCTATCACTCATGAACTACATGGTTTACAGATTTGGGTAGCATTACCAAAGGATCTGGAACAGATGGAACCAAATTTTGTTCACATTGAAGAACCTCAACTTCCCCATTGGAGCGAAGACGGTGTAAACTATCGCCTGATTGCGGGCGAGATTAACAATCATCGTTCCGAAGTACCTGTATACAGCCCCTTATATCTTATTGAAATTAAAGCTGACAAAGACTCCCTTATTAAATTAGGTGAACATCTCTATGGAGAAAGTGGATTGTATATTCTTCATGGCTCAGTGCATGCCGAAGGCCAGGAATTTGGCCCCAAACAAATTCTGGTTGCAAAGGATGCCAAATTATGTGAATTCGAAATCAAAGCAGGCACATCAGTGTACATCTTTGGTGGCGAACCTTTCCCCGAACAACGCTATATCGACTGGAATTTTGTTGCTTCGGACATTGAGACCCTCAAAATCGCCAGAGCTAAATGGGAGCAACACCAATTCCCTGAAGTTCCCGGAGATGATGGCTATATTCCCATTCCGCCAGTAAATCCGACATTAGGACAAAAGAAAGCTTAAAAACAGTACAAACCTTGGTTGAATGATACAAAATCAGGTATCCAATCTTTGAAATGCAAAAAAAGTTGGACAAATTAACATTTTTAAGTTTTTTGTGCGAGAGTTCGGTATTGAAATGCCCCCAAAAGTTAAACAATAACTTTGGGGACATTTCAATAAAGTGGACAACACTTTATTTTTGTACAGATACTTTTAAATAATTACTAATTCGCGGGGTTCATTAGCTGAATCGCCTTTTTCGTAAAGATATAAGAGGGTGTACTATACGTGCCATCGGCATCAAGTCCATAGCTAAAGATGCCACCTTTTTTGCCATCACTAGGTTGCCATGCTGCATATTGATAAAAGAGTGCTGGCGTCCCATTTCTTGCCGAACCATCTTCAAAACTCGCTCCGAGAACGTATTTTCCTGGAGGAATATTTCCTTTATACGCCTCATTGTAAAGTTTGTCAAGCTGGCCACCAAAATAGCGCTGCATAAAGAAATAGTCAATATAAGGTTCGATATCTTTTAAGAATTTAGGCGGTAAATTGACATAATTCAGATCCAGGATAAACAATTTCCCTGTTCCAGACGAAGGTCCAAAATGAGCACCTAAAGCTTTTATATTCAACGCAATCTGATCCAAATCCAGCTGGCTACCACTAAAAAAACCACCAAATAAGCCAGTCGATGTCGTCCCTCCACCGCTTTCAAAATCAAGATCTATCCCATCATAGTTGTAGTTCTGGGTATCGTCATTAATGTTTTGAACCCAAGTATTGCGATCTGCTACCGACATTGTCCATGGCATCCCCCTAGTGTAGACAACACGTGTACCTCTGCGATGAAGATAAGGGATGTACTGGTCGCGGAGTGCGGTCCAAAAAGGGCTCGTAGCAGGTGTGTAATCCGTAAAAACATTGACAATATCCACACTATCAGGAATAGCAAGCATCGTTTTTTGTCCTGAGTTTGATTCAACCAATGAATCACCCCAGGTCCGATAATAGCCGGCCATAATCTGGTGCGGGCTTTTTTTATACGCCTTTAATTTTTCAAAATAAGCTATCGAATCAGAAACAGGTTCCAATTCTAAATTCGGAGCATTACTTTTCTGACATGAAGATACCATGCTGATCAATACAAATAAACCAGCACAAAAGTTAAGTAGTGTTTTTCTTTCTGTTCTCATAATTTATTTTAATCTTTTATTGACTAAAGTATCTATACACTATAATATACGATTATCTCGCCTAATTATTTTAAAAAAATCACTTTTAAATAAAGAAATCATTCAGATACAGCAAAACAAATTTACTTTACAGAAAACAAAACACTTCCAAACAATATCCTTACACGCGGTGAAATGCTCATTTATGGAAAAGGGAAATCCCTCCCAATAAGCTGCGGGGCCTCTGCCAATACAGATGAAGCCAATCTCCGGCAGACCAAAGTCTTTCATGATCTGCAGCATGTTTAATAAAAAATCCGTAGCTATCTAAAAAGAAAGCTACGCATTTCAGTAGGCTTAAGTTATTATCGTAGACTTATGTTCTTGTTCTAGGACGGTTAGCCCTTTTTTGCGAGTTCAATCTTGGTTGAGATTTCATGGACAATTTTTTCCACGTCGGCGCCACCACCCGAAGATTGGAAACGAATAAAACCCTCTTTATCAATAATGACTTTAGTAGGTATACCTTTGACGCCATATGCTGTAACAACCGACTTATCCCGATCTTTCATTTCATCAAATAAAACATGGAAACTATATTTATTTTCGTTGATAAAATTATTGACGAGCTCTTTATAATTCTCTTCTTTCTGCCATGTGTTAATAAATAAAAAGGCTACATCAGGATCATTTGCATATTTGTTTACCGCAGCCTGCATTCCAGGAAAAGACATTTTGCAAGGACCACACCAGGTCGCCCAAAAATCAAGTACTACAACCTTACCTTTCATACTTGCCAGGGAGACTTCTTTACCCGAACGATCGACAAGTGAAAATTGTGCGGCCTCCTTTTTGACCATTTCGCCTTGCAATTTCGATACCAGCATTTCATCAATACGCGAATTGAGGCCTTTTAGATAATTAGTCGTATCCGACAGGCTATTATTCAATTTTCTATACAGGGGCAGCAATTCTGCCATTATTTTAGGTTCTTTTCCATTTTTGATTACCTCAGACTCCAGAAGCTGAAAAGCATCTAAGCTCTTTCCTTTTGCTTCCAGGGCTTTAGCATAGGCTATGGTCGCCGTTTCTGAAGGTGATTCCTGCTGCACTTTTGCTAATATCTCCAGCGCTTTGTCCACTTGTTGATTACCCAACAAGGCCTCCGCATATTGTAAGCTGATTCCCCCCTGATATTGCCGCCCCGTATTTCCTTTTTGACCTTCCGATTTTTGCTGGCTTAGATTGAGATAAACCGGTTCCAGTATTTTTTGCGCAAAGGCATACTCTTTCTGCTGGTTTAATTCCCGGCCAATAGCGAAAATAGCATTCGTATAATTTGCCGTGGATTTCAACTGATCTAAGTAGCTGTTTACCTTCTCAAGGTTTTTCTCTTTTGCAAACTGCTGGGCGACGACTCCAAGGGCAAATCCGTATATCCCCCTGTTTTTTTCATCGTAACTGCTTTCTGGAAATTGCTTACTTAAACGAATATACTCCGCCTCTGCTTGCGCAGCTGTTAGTTCATTTTTTTCAAACAGGTTACCAAAGGCTTCGTTTCGGGCTGTTATTCCTTTAGGAAATTTTTTACTGATGCTCTTTTTTATGGCTTCTGCCTTATCGTTTTTTTCCAGGCCAGTATAGATTCGCCCGGCGAGCAACTGGTCTTCTTCTTTTTTCGATTTTGCTAAATAATCAGCTTCTTTCAAAACCTCCGCTTTGGACGCAGCTGTTCCTTGTTGGAACAATCCATTGAGATGTTTATAAAGTTCTTCTTGTGTAATTCCTTTCTTCGCGGCCAGCTGTCCGAAAGAGGCTTGACTCCCCAAAAGCAATAGGGGAATCGCCAATGTTATTGTTTTTAAGTTCATATTTTTTAGATTTATTCGTTTTTTATCCATTATACAAGGACTTATATTTTGCCCTTAATCTCATTATTCTACCAGTATGCCTAAATGCACATCAACAATATCATCAACAACATGATTGTAGGCCTGTTCCAACAGCATTGTATTGGCATTATAGATATAGATCGAGCCCGGTTTATCAGCAGTCGGATCATTTGTGGCAATCATTAATTTTCCATCCAGGATCTTAAACTTAACAATATCACCAGTGGCATCCGATGGCAGCTGCACATATTTTTGGAATTCTACCCCCAGATAAGAGGCCATATAAATTGTCTTGCCTGCAGCCATATACCATCTGCTTGTGCGCCCGTCAAAATAAACATAACCGATTTGATTGGATGTGGGCACTGCAGCGGTCCCCAACTGACTGAAAGCTTTGGGTTTATAATCGGCACCATAATCCAAACGATAGGAATACAGTTGATTATCTTGCCTGAAGAGATAAATATGGTTGATCGATGGGATGTTAGCATAGCTACAGGCCAGGAATGTTTTTCCGTTCATCAATTCCTGCCCCGCAATTTCCTTATAGTCATTTACATAATTATATTCGTTACTGGTCACCCCATTATCCCAGACACGCACTCTTTTGTTGTTTTCGTCGTATATACTCATAAAATACCGCCCGTTTCCAAGTGGTGTGGCAACCCCATTTGGAGCTATTTTATAGTCCGAAGGATCATTGATAAATGCTGGAAGTGCAATTGTACCTTTCCTTAATACATGGAATTTACCTTTATTGACCGCATAGATCACCTCATTATAGAGATCCGCCTGTACCTGGGTCGGGCGGAACACAAAATCTCCCCCCCCCACGTAACTTGACGAATTGTACAATAAAGTAGGAACAAACTCACGGGAATCAATAACTACCACGGGATTTACAGCATCCTGAACACCAATGGTCAAAACATTATAAAAGTCCGAAGACGAGGCGCCGTATTTTTTTGTTCCGCTGATGGACAGTGGGTTTTTCCCCAACTTATCCAAGCTGGATAGCAGGACCTGGTCAAACGAGGATTTTTTGGAAATACTGGATAAGCAATAGAGTGAAGCATCTTTCGCTTTATTCTGGGTCAAAACATAGTAGCCCCATTTATAGGGATTCACAATATTCAAAAAGCAATTATAGCTTGTTGTCGTACCCGTTGATTTGTCTGTGACATGAAACTCCGCGGAAATCTTCCCATAGCGTTTATTCGCTATATAGAAAAGGTTTTTCGTTTTACTTACTGTTACGGAATCCACCTTCCATTCAAAAGTCAGCGCACTGGTATCACTGCCTGATAGTGAGCCCGTGACCGTAGGGTTCAATCGGACGGTATCATGAAAAGGAATTTCATAGATCCGACCTGTGGGATGACTATTGTCCAATAAACCGCCGATTGAAATGGAGTTCACATCTCTGTAATCATAATTGCCCAAATCCTTGGAGCAGCCTTCACATAGAAAAATTGCCAAGAACAGGATATAGGTTAGATTTTTTAAGTTCATCTGCTTGAGCGTTAAGGTAATTGAATTCGTTCTTTCGTACTATCGCCGTCCGGATACACCTGATGGTCGATAAAATACTGCTTGAGCACCTGGATATAGTTAAATGTCACAGGATACCAGCTGACAATCGTTGAGGTAGGCATATTATTCCAGTAATAAACCGGTCCTGGTGCTCCTGTGGTTAGCTCAGGCGATGGATCTGCCCCGAGGTAGTAGATCTGCATCCATTGCTGAAATATTTCTTTTTGATACGGGCCGAAATAGTTCTTCCAGGTATTCCACCATGTAGGTTCGTTCAGAATATCATCAACAACAATTTTTATTTTCTGATTGTACACGTTCCCCGGAACAAATTCACTATTTCCTTCCAAGCGCAAATAGAGTACTGTCGGTTCGGTCTTCATCTTGATGGAGCGCTGGAATGTAATAAACAGCGTATCCACAAAGTTATTTGCCCCCATCACCGGGGAAGAGAATTTCACCGTATTGGGTTCATATCGAGAAGAATCTTCGACGATGTAAGCATAGGTACGGTTATTAGATCTTGACTCCCCACCCACACGAATAGGCACTGCGATTGTTTTTTCTTGGCGTCGCAGGTCGGCATCGAGAGCAAAACCATAATAAACGCTATCAATGTATTTTTCTGCCGCCCGGGTATTAGCATTTGGATAGGCAAAATAAATGTAGCTCTGCCCCGTATCAAACTGAAGCATGTTGTCATTTTTGTTACATGCACTCAATATCACAGTAGCACAAAAAAGCAAAATATATCGTTTCATCTTGATTAATTTTGAGGATTATACAATAATTCATCCGCTGGGATCGGTAGCCTGAAAATTTCATTTTTAGCCTGCACTAATGTGGCTCGATCTATCGGCCGAAAGAGGCGCTTATATTCTGTGAATAAATACCCCTCACCAATATTTTCCTTACGCATTTCGTCAAATATCAAATCCTTGATCTTTTGTGTGGTCATATCCGAGCTCAGCGCAAGATCCGTGGTAATATTTCTAGTATTACGGACAAGGTTTAGATATTCCATTGCCTTGGCTGGGCTACTTGACGCATAGTTTTCGGCCGCAATCATATAGATTGTATGTAAGCCGATCACTTTGCTTTCATACAAAGGCCTGTAATTCACGTCTGAAGGCAGACGAGTCTGATCAAACAGGTATTTGGACAGTTTCCAGGGATAAGAGGTATTGGGCTGTACAAACCAACTCGCGAGACGTGCATCATTGAGGGAGCCATGGACCGCGCTATTGTAAAGATTCGTTCGCAACCAGTTATAGTTGGGAAATAAAAACGGTGAAGTCGAGCCTGTTGTTGTCGCATCCGCCTGTGCGAAAACAGTGCTTACCTTTGCCCCTAACCTACTGGAGAACAAAGCAAAGATATTTTCCATGGGCATGCGGGTATTTCCCACAGATCCAATTTCACTGGAAAGTGCCATCCGAATACTTTGCGTTGTCTTCAATTCGGTAATGAGCTCCTCTGCATATTTCCCGGCGTTGACCAGATCACCTTTCCACTGTGCGACCATGGACTGTAACGCGACAATAGCGTAATAATTCATTCGGATCCCCCGGTAATCAATCAAGCTATTGTATGGCTCATAGGCAAATTGATTTAAATTGGCATTACGGGCATTGGACCGTATTGGATCTTTTTCCAGTAAATCCCGGGCCTCGGACAGGTCTTTTTCCAGCAAAGCGATCGCCTCCGCTGCGGAAGAAAATTTAGTGGCTGAATACACAACCGCAGTCCGGTAAGGGATCGCTTTCGCCTCAATCCCTTCGCTCGAAATGGATGGTCCAAACAATTTTAACAGCTGAAAATGACAGAAGGCCCTTAGCCCGATTGCTTCGCCACGCACCAGATTATAGTAGGGATCATTTTCAATACGGCCTACATTTCCCAGTATAATATTTGTCTGATTGATACACTGGTAAAACCTCGCCCAGATGTTATCGATCATTTTCTTCGGCTCGTCATAATTATACTCATAACGAAAGGAACGATAATATTTATGGGCTGAATTAGTCACATTATATGACCCCACCAGACTTTCCATAAAACCATATTTCATCTCCCGGCCATACAGCGTATCTGTATTTAATGTTTCGTATACCCCCGCAAGTGCCGCGTTGAAACCTGAACGATCGGTGAGCAGATCTTCTTCATAGGCCTTATCCGTTGGGTTTACATTTAAGAACTTTTCGCAGCTCGACAATACACCGAGCATCACGATGGCAATTAGTAACTTTTTCATGCTTTAAAATTGAACCATTACACCAAAATTAAATTCTCGGGCATAGGGATAGCTTAATCCCCGCTCCATGCGTACCGTGCTCCAGCGGAACATATCATTCATGGAGAAGTTAAGCCGTAGCCTTTCCAACTTATACCGCTTGAGGATTTCATTATTGAATGAATAATTGATATTGATCGTGGAAAGCCGGAGGTAAGATTCGGTCTGTATAAAACGGCTCGAGGGCTGCGTAAAAGACTGATCACCAATAGCCTTGTAATTTGTCTGATCCCCAGGCTGCTTCCATCGTTCTTCCAATACACGGCGATCCGCATTTTGATAAGCGATATTATTTTCGATCTTATCCACAAGGGTCTGATTGTAAATATCCCCGCCCAAGGAATAGTTACCAATAATTTGCACAGATAGTCCTTTAAAGTTGACCGAGGTGCCGACATTACCGTATAGGGTTGCCTCGGTATTGCCTACAACCTGTTGATTATTGGCGTCCCAAACATAGGTAACATCACCATTCCGATCCCGGTACAATTCACGTCCATTGGCCGGATCTATCCCTAGAGAAGGTACCGCACGGATAACGCCGAGGGACTGCCCCTGTTGATAATACTGGGATGGCTGTATGACATTGCCTTTATCATCTTTCTTTACCAGCGACTCATTTAATGTGCGCAGTTCATTAGATATTTCCTTCAATTTGCTCCTGTTCTGCACGGCGCCGAGCGAAAGGTACCAGCTAAAATCCTTTGCGGAATTATTGAGAATCCGCATGTTGGCCATCGCCTCAAATCCTTTGTTCTGTACCTTTCCTAGATTTTGAAAAAATTTATTATCATAAAAACCAAAGGATGGGGCAACATTGACGGTGGAAATCATGCGGTTGGTAACCCGGTCATAAAAGGAAACATCAACTTTCAGAAAATCACCCATGATGCCAAATTCAGCACCTATACTCCTTTGCTGCTGCTCAGGCCAGCGCACCGCTGGATTTCCCTGCCCACTGTAGATGGCGGCATATTGATTGTAATAATTACGTCCCGAAAGAAAGTTGTACGATGTGCTCACCATACCCACATTAAATTCACTGACCGTACTTGAGGTACCCGCATTCAGATACCAGCGTAATCTTGTAAGGAAATCATTTTTAAACCATTCTTCGTTATGCATGTTATAGGAAAATCCAGCGCTCCAAAAAGTTCCAAAACGATTTTGACTTCCATAGATGGAGGCACCATCCGAGCGCAGCGTGCCACTGACATTATATTTATTATCGTATGTATAGAACAAGGAACCCAAAAAGCCGACAGACCGCACCGGCAATGACGTTGACTCAGGCAGTGACCCAGCCGCATATTGCAAAGCCATTTGTGGCGTCATAAAACGATCATCCACATACCCTGTCACTGTATTCCGATTTCCGACGGTATTCTGCTTTCGGATCTCAGCAACGGCATTGGCCACCAATTGATGTTTGCCAAATTTGTTGGAATATTGCATATCTACTTTTCCTTCATATTTGGTAAAATTCTGATTTCCAAAAACATAAGAACCTTTCAGATTAGCATCCGTAATATTGGTATAATCCGTATGAAATGGTGATTTATACTTGTCTATATCTGTGCTTGTCCTTACGATAGTTCCAGAAGCCCTCACTATTAATTTGGGCAACGCAAACCATTCGATGGACATATTGTTCTGCAAGGTTTGGCTTACCTGATCACTACGGAAACCAAGTCCTGCGTTATAGAGTGGGTTAAACATCGTTGATCCCCAACTATACCACTGTCCGAGTTCCCCAAAACGGATGTTATACTTTCCTTGCTCATCATAAATTTTTTCATAGGGATTGAGTTTGGTATAGGTATCGAAACTCCCGAACGGACTATCGTATGCTTTCGTATAAAGATAGGTGGCCACATTGCGGAAGGTAATAACATTAGGTATCCGATAGATCAGTGTAAAACCTGCATTTCCGCGTGTTCTACCCGACTCCTTCATGACGCCTTTGTTATCAAAATAACCACCTTCAAGACTATAACGTACTCCATTCCCCCCGCCTTCCATCCGCAGGCTATGATTGATGGAAACTGTATTTCGAACAGGCTGTTTCAACCAATAGGTGTCTACTCCGCTCAACACATCTTGTTCACGTTTGGTCAGTAAATTATTATACTGCTCCTGCTGAATCAGATCCCAGGCAGCATCGCCGCTTTTTGATGTGTATAAATCAGCCAGTTTTTCATATTGCAATTTCTCAGTGGCATTCATCAGGTTATAATCCGATAGGTCGACCATGGACACCGATGGCTTCATGTCATAGGTTACCGTAAACTTACCATCTTTGGGCAATCTGGTTTCGATAACAACCACACCATTTCCACCACGGGAACCATACAAACTCGTAGAACTCGCATCTTTTAAAATAGAAATTGTTTCAATGCGGTTAACATCAATGTCGTATAAAGTAGTGATCGGTACTTCGAAACCATCCATAATAATCAACGGGGCATTGACGGCATACTCTCCTACACTAGAGACCCCTCGAATATTGATCTGTGGCATTACGTTGGGATTGGACCCCGCATTTACCCGTTCGTCTACCTTAAAAGAAGGATCCAAAGCCTGCAGTACCGTAAAGATGTTTGTGGAATTGAACTTTTCCAGCTCCTGTCGGGTCACCATGGTCGCCGCTCCTGTAAAATTATCGCGGCGTACCCGCGTATAGCCCGTCACTACCGTTTCATCAATTTTATTCTCGACCTGACGCATAATCACTTGTAGCGGCTCCCCCGATGCTACTTTGACCTGCTGAGTTTCATAGCCTATCATCGAAAATATTAGTTCCAACGGTTCATTAACAAAAACATAAAACTGGCCATTTTCTCCAGATAAAACGCCATTACGCGTACCTCCCAAAATTTTAATGGAGACCCCGGCCAAAGGCTTTCCCCCCGCATCCCTTACACGCCCTTCTACCCGTATCTGGCGCTGTTCTGGTGCTTGATGTTTGTGTTTACTAGGCTGGTCATTGTTTGTTCTATTTGGCAATGATTCTTTTCGACGTACCAAAATGGTATTATTGCGAAAAATCAAATCGACATCCTGTCCAGCAGCAATTTCCCGTAACACCTGCTCGATATCTTTGTCTTTCACCTGAATACTGATCGGCTTACTATTTTTAAGTAAGGCTAAGTCACCAATCAGATCTACATTTGCTTGTTTTCGGATCTTCTCCAGGACCGAATACATGGAACTTTGGCTTTCTTTAAGTGTGATACGTTGCGCCACTGCTGTCCCGAAAAAGCCCGATAAAAGCAGTCCGCTAAGCATCAACCTCGACAGGCATTTACCGACATCTTTGGGCAAACCGGTAGCTGCCATTCTTTTTTCAAAATGGTAAACTTTCAATTTCATAAGGTTAGTTTTTGTTAGTTTGTCGTTCCTCTATTTGATATATATGTAATTATTTTCCATAGTATAGTTCATAGGATGTACCTGCGCTATCAGGTCCAGTACCTCTTTGAGGCTTTTATCGCGTCTTACGCGACCAAATAGCTGGACTTGCGCCAAACTATTATCTACCTTGATCTCCACGCCGTACCAAGCACTTAATTTTCGGGACAATTGCCCCACATTCAAATCGTTCAGATCAAAATAGCCTTCTTTCCAATCGATGTAACGGGCAATATCTTTGGCCTCGATAATCTTCTTTCCATCATATACTTGATTAGGCCTGATTCGCACGGAAAACTGGTCCTTTCTACTCTGCTCCAAGCTTGATCCCCGATCGGAGAAAGCGACCGAACCTTCCAATAAAGCTGTTTCATTGTTAGCCGTAAAATCAGCATTGAATTTCGTTCCCAATACCTGAATTGTTTGTCTATCGCCACGTACAAAAAATGGTACTCTTTTATGGTTTCGTTCTTGTTTGGCAACTTCAAAATAGCCTTCACCATCTAAGGCAACCTCGCGGATATCACCTCTAAAAGAAATCGGATAACGCAATTCACTATTGGTATTCAGCCAGACCTTAGTACCATCAGCGAGCTGTACATGTGCTGTCCCCCCTGTCTTTGTGCGAATTGTATTGTAGACAACTTTCGATTTTTGTGCAGGATCAATTAAATAGATGATTTGATCGTCATGAGTTCGCACAATTCGATAACTTCCGGCATTTAAGGTATCATTAGGTTTTAATTTGTCAAGATCATATTCCGTATTATTTTCCAACACGACAATAGCATTGGATTTTATGGGCGCCTGTATCGCGTCAATACTTGCATATCGAACATGTTCAGCTCGTTGGCTCCAATAGATGTAAACAGTCGTTGTCAGCATAACGATAATGCTCGCCGCAGCCATCCACTTCCATCCAAACTGTCTTTTACGTTTTTTGATAAAAGGCATTTCGTTGTCGAGATTCTCCAATAAGATCAGCATCTGCCTATCTATGGGTTCGGGAAACCGGTCCAACTGATCCAACCAACGCTCAACCAAAGCTATTTCCTCCGCGGAACATTCCCCAGCTTGATACTTTGCGAAAAGTGAATCGTCAATCTTCATAGTAATAATTGTTAGTTTAGCTCTAATGTTGCTATACTAAGGTAAACGGCGCTGCCAGACGATTGTCCCTCAAAAAAATAAAAAAAGTAAAAAAGACGAAAAATTAGAGCGTATGATTTTTAAAGTAGATGAATATTGATTGCGTACCGTCTTTTCAGAAAGGCCCAACATAACTGCTATTTCGGGATTGGAATATCCCTGCAAACGCAATTTTAGAACCGCTTGATATTGCGGACCGTAGCGATGGAGTACAGCGAAGATGGAATCACGAAAAGACTGTGCGCGGACGTGTTCATCAGCTTCGTCAAATGCAAATTCACTGGCATAGGATTTGAGATCCTCCAGATAGCCTTGCGCATTGTTTTCTTTGGCGAAATAATCCATGATACGACGTCTTAGCGCTGTAAAAAGATAGGCCTTAAAGTCTTCCTGATAATCAATTGAGTACCTATTGTTCCAAGTACGAATAAAAACATCCTGCACCAGATCTTCCCCAGCATCTTGGCCGACCCGCTTGATCGCATAGACCAGTAAAGCTGCCTTGTACCTTTCATACAACATATGAAATGCCCCATCTTGGTTCTTGGAAACCAAAAGAAATAGCTCCTCATCGCTTAGACTTTCCAACTTAGGCATGATGTATTGATTTGAACAAATATAGTTTTTAGATTTTTTTTATACAAGAAGATCATAAAACCTGAACAGCTAAATTTCACTATGCATTCATTTCTTACCTGCATTATATAATATTAGACAGCACATATACATGCCATCTAGGATAACAGTGCTACAAAAATAGCAAAACCATAATTAAAAACTACTAAACAAATAGACTTTATTTAAACGACCCAGGAAATACGGAGAGTGAGGTTTTCGAAGCCGGCATATTATTTATTGTAATTCGACTAAACTATTTCCAATTAAACAGTTAGATTGGTACGTTTCGTTAAAAAAAGTTAAAAACCAATTTGTCAATTCTGAGTATATGATTACCTTTGCGCAAATTTTACCTTATTTAGATCAAAACTAAATAAAGAAAAACAGTCTATAAAAATCATATGTATCGAATTTTTACTTTTTTGAGCATCACTTTGCTTTCCTCTTTTGCCCTTCAAGCGCAAAATATTCAAGGTATCGTGCATGACAAGAGCACGGGTGTGATCGTACCGGGAGCGAGTATTATCATCAAAGAGCGCCCTCAAGGCGGAACTGTCGCCGATGGCAACGGAAAATTTAGTCTTGTACTTCACAATGGGGAGACCCTACTGGTTAAAATGGTTGGCTATAAAAGCTACGAGCGTTATTTTGCCAAGGTACAGGAAGGACAACAAGTCGAGATCAGTCTTGAATCCGGTGTTGCACTGGACGAAGTATTGGTCACAGCAAGTTTGGCCAATTCACGGAGCAAACGCGCAATTGGTACCAATGTTGATCATATTGATGCCGCAGATATTGTCGCAAAAAGTAATCCCTCTTCTCTAGCGGAACTGGTAAACGGAAGAATTAGCGGCGCCCAAGTATACAATACCAACGGAAAAGTAGGTATGCCCATCCGTTTTGATATTCGTTCGGCAGCAACCTTCAGTATGGAACGGGATCCCCTGATCTTTATCGATGGGGTACGCTACGGTAGCAGTAATACTGCTGATGTAAATTCCTCACAAGAAGCGATGAGTGCGCTGAATGACTTACCGATGAACGATATTGCTTCTATCGATGTGATCAAAGGACCGGCGGCAGCAGCTTCCTATGGTGCAGAGGCAGCTAACGGTGTTGTTATTATCCAGACCAAACGTGGCCTGAGCGGCAAAAAAGGCGTGGCTGTCAATGTAAAATATACCGGCGGTTTCAGCGAACTCGCCAATAAATACACAAAATATGTCAACAACGATGCGCTGAATAACTTTTTTGACCGCGGTCATCAAAATCAGTATTACGCCAATTTATCGGCACAGTTTGATCAGGCAAACAGTCTATTCTTTTCGGCCAATTCTAATATTACCTCAGGTATTGTTCCGGGAAACAAAGACAATAGACAGACCTTTCGTGCAGGATATGATTTTACTAAAGACAATTTCAAACTGGGCTTCACCGCTGGCTATGTCAAAGGTAAACTGAGCATCCCACAGTCAGCTTCGGGACGTGATGATGCCATCTGGAATCTAATGCGCGATCAGACGCCCTGGCCTTTTATTTCCGAAGAAACCTGGCGTGCCATTGAGAAAAGCTATTCCAATGACCGCTTTACAGGAAATGTCAAATTAAACTATACGCTTCCTTTTAATATCAAGCTGGAAAGTCTTGTGGGGCTTGACCTAAATCGGATCGATGGGTTGAACTATCTTCCTTACGGCTACCTACAGGGTACAAACAGCACGGGTGCCAAACAGGTCAGTGACCGTAAAAACCAGAATATCAACTGGGATGTCAAGTTGTCGCGCAACTTTGCCCTAGCGGATAAATGGCAACTGAATCTAGCCTTATTATCTCAGTTGACTAAATCTACCGAAACTGTCAGTGGTATCAGCGTACGTAATTTTGCAGTACCAGGCATCAGTAACATCTCCTCAGCAGCTGAGATCTTAGGTACAACAGATACTTATTTCGAAAAACGTACCCATGGTATCTATGGTGAGGCATTTTTAAGCTACAACAATCAGTTATTTATCAATACCGGTGTTAGAAGAGACGTATCCAATATGATTGGTCGGAATGTAGCCAGTATCTGGTACCCCACCGTGAGTGTTGCCTACAATGTGAAACCGTTTGAATTTATGCGAGGTAAGATCGATGAATGGAAGATAAGAGCCGCTTATGGTGAATCTGGTCGTTTACCGTATCCAAATGATGCGCAGACAGCCTATCTTATTGAAAACTCTTCGTTTGGTACCTTGGTTAGACCATTGCGCAAAGGTAATCCTGATATCAAACCAGAGCGCACCGGTGAGTTTGAGATCGGTACGGATCTCAGCTTTTTCAAACAACGTTTGGGCTTTACCTACTATTTGCAAAACACACGCGATGCAATAGTATATACCACATTATTGCCTTCTTTGGGTTGGCCTTCAAGCTTGAGTGGGGACTATCCCGAAAATGTGGGTAAAATTCGTGGTAAAGGGATTGAACTGACTTATAACAGCCGCGTATTTACCAGCAGTAATCAGAAAAATAGTTTGGATCTCTTCTTTATTTTCAATCACCAGTCCAATAAAGTCATCAGCTCAGGTGGAAATGACATTATCAACACGGTCAATCTGATCCGTCCGGGACTTCCAGCATTCTCGTTCTATACAGGTGTATCCGAAGGTGCCAATTTCAATAGCAACGGCGTATATACAGGTGCTAAAGAAAGCGCACCGCAGGTTTTGGGCAAACCTTTCCCTACCTATAATGGATCATTTGGGTTCAATCTTCAGTTAGTCAATAACCTCCGTATCCAATCTTTGTTCAACTATTCAAAAGGCGCTAAAGTCTATAATATCTCCAATCGAAATGTAGCCAGCCAAGGGAATAACTTCAAGGCAAGCGAGGATCTCAAAGCACAGCTTGCCACGCAGACACCAGGCACGCCGGAGTATATTGCAACAGCAAATGAACTTGCCCAATATGCTGGCCCCCGTGGTAATTTTATTGAGAAAGCCGATTTCATCCGTTTGAGCAATGTCACCATCTCCTATGATTTAGGTGTTTGGGCCAAGAAACAAACCAATGGTCTATTCAAAAGCTGCGTGCTATCATTAACAGGAAACAACCTGTGGCTGACGACCAACTACGGCGGTATCGAACCACAAATAGATTCACAGGGCGGTAGTAAACGTACCCGTGGTATCAGCTATCTATCATCCGACTGGACTGCGGTACCGGCTCCACGCAGCTACGCTATGAGTGTAAATATTGGTTTTTAAAAATGATAATTATGTCTATCAAAATAAAAGATATTTGGAAAGCAGGATTCGTCTGTATGGCAGTACTTTCCTTTTCCTCCTGTGACAAGTGGGTGAACGACACCAAGTTGCCGGACAACACCATTGATGAATCACAGCTAAACAACATCGCTATGCTCGGTCGTATCGAAAAAGGTGCTTATGTCTATGGTCCTGTCATCGCCGGTGTATGGCGCGCGGGAGCAACATCCGCGTCAGACCTGTTGGTCGCTTCCGGTGCTATTGTGGATGAAATTGTCCCTACCGCAGTTCCAAACTCTCCTTTTTACAAGGAATTGGATGAAGATAAATTAACTCCGGACAACACTTCACTCTTTAGTGTATGGTCCAATGTGCAAAACTACCGTGCCCGTGCCGAAGATGCTATTGCCAATGCAGAATCTTTAAATCCAACGGATGAAGATGGCATCAAGATCAAACAAGCGGCTTTGGTCAATGCAAGGTTACATGCCGGTTATGCCTGGTTGCTAATGGCGGATTATTTCAGTGTCAGCAATAGCAGCCACTCTGTCTATGCTGACCACAAAGAGGTTAGTCATCAGGAAGCCTATACCAAAGCACAGACTTACTGGCAACAGGCACTTCCTGCTGCCAGCGATACCGAGAAACGATTGCTTCATGCCCTACTGACAAAGCTGGGAATCCATACTGGCAATTATCCCCTGGCTGTGCAGCATATCAACCAGTCGTTTACTGCAACGGAAAACTTCAGCTTTCTGAATACCGTAGGTACTGTCAGCAACGGTTTCTTTAATGCATTAAATATCAACTCAAGAGATGCGGCCGTTGATCCAAGTTTGGTTGCCGCATCAAAAACCATAGCTGACAAAGCCCGTGTTCCGGTTGTAAAAGCAGCCAAAGGACATTGGTCACTGACCTTGTTTAAGGAAAGAGATCCCTTGCTTGTCAGCGATTTCGATGAAATGCAATTGATCCGTGCCGAATTGATTGTACGCGGACTGATTACGGGTAATGCCGTGGAACTTGTTAATTCGGTTATTTCAAAATATGATACCTCCGGAGCATCCAATTATACACCATCCACAACCCTAACGCTGAATGACATCGTTGTTGTCCGCCGGATATTTTTATCCTGGCGTGGTACACGTATCATCGATCTGAGAAGGTTTAAAATTGACGGTGATGTCAATCCAGGTTTCACCCAGCGCAAATGGCAATGGATCGGTATACCCGAAATTGAAACACAGTTTTAAGTTCATCCTACCCAGGTAGATCATATCCGAATTGCACGTAAATCTGTGCCATCGTTGATTCGACGGGTATAGCTTGAAAAGATTAAATAAGGCCGTGAGAATGAGATATTCTACACGGCCTTAACATTATGAATAAATCTAGAGGGTACTACATTTTTCAAGATTTTCCTCATATAATTCAACAATCCCCCTTATTTCTGCGATCGTTACTATCATACAAAATGATAGTAACGATCGTATGGCAGTATCCCGATAAGTGTGTAAGTTATTGATAAAAGGTAATCTAGGTTTTGAATAAACACTTAACTTTAGAACAGATGTCATACAAGTCCCCCCATAATAAGCATACTTGTGCTAAATAAAGCAACATCACCTATTTATCTTGTCGGCTGTAGCTGAATTTCTGGTAAGGAGCGATTCCGGTCTTTAATATCAATAGCAACAGTATATCCTGTATAATCGGGCACGTCAATCTCCAAAAGATAATGTCCACTGTTTAATTCGCCGATTTTAAATTCTCCATTCTGATGATGTACGGTGTCTACCCGCAATCTGTCTAGCTTCTCTTTCTGTTGATTAGACTTATATACATGAACTACAAAATAGCTAACGGGATTATATTGATGATCCACCAATCTACCTGTTACAACGTAAGCATCTAGAAGAAATGATGAAAGTAGGGTACACAAAATTTGGAACTTTAACATAACATATATATATTTTCTGTTACTTATTTTTTTTAAAGAGTCCAGCACCTAGATCCGAACCAAAAGATCCCATCTTCAATTGAAGATAATTTGCTTTACTTTGATCTCTTTCAATCTGTATGTCTCCGGAAAGAGTCACTCTTTCCATTGTTAAAAAGTCCGACGAAGTGGGATTGTCACCTCTCAAAGGTCCACTTCCATATCCAGCAAGATTGGTATAGTCAGAAAAAATACAATCGAAGGCTTTGTATTGCTTTGTACTCCCCTTCTCCCTGACCCATACCGTACTACTATTTGCAATAATATTGTGATGGAATTCAAAAGTATCCCCATTGGTTCCATTTGTTGTCCAGACTCCACTAAAGTAGCTACCATATACCAGACAATACCGCATGGCATTACCGCTTCCTGCCTGTCCCTCAGATTTCCAAAAGACAACTGGATTTTTACAATTGGAAAATACACAGTGGTCAATAATTAATCCGTATCCATTAGCAATAACACCCACATGTAATGGTAACACATCAATATCACCCACAAAAAGACATTGTGTGACAAGCAAGTCGTCCAATTGTTTACCATCACGCCATATCGGGTACGAGCGGCGTGAGTTATCCTCATCCATATAGGAATAATCCGGACTCCCCGTAAATCGTATGCCCTCAATGGTCACATGGTTTACCTCGGGTTGAATCCCCCTACCCTCCATTCCACCAAATCCGGGAACTAATGGCACAGCTGTCATGATCACAGGCATCTGCTGTGGAGTCCAACCTTCATCATCAGGCATAAGTTCGGCGCGAATTGTTAGACGATTTTTAGCTGTATATTTATTATTGGAAAATAAAACCGTTTCGGTTAACAGGTGTATACCAGCGGAAAGTACGACCGTGGAGGCTCCCTTTTCTTGATTTGAATTTATACGCTTTGCCGCTGCTAAAATAGTTTTTAGGGGATCTGATTTTTCTCCCGAATTCAGATCATTTCCAGTCTTGGGATTAACATACAACTGCTCCGCCAGTATATCCGACGCTGCTATTGTAAGCATGAAAAGGATGATTAGATACCTCAACTTCATAAGTCTTGAATTTGAATTTGATTATCATCAAAATTACAGGATATCTATTCGTCTAAATGGTCATTTTATGGCAAATATGGTCATTTATAATCCATGTTTTTTGGGGGTATCCCATTTGATGCTGAAACGGCTTTTTTCTAGATTTTACACTAATTCCTCCATAGAAAAAACATTTGTTTTTAAATACCAAATATTAATACCTTAACAATTATGTACTTTCAGCTGTTATCAAAGGAACATAAATGCTATATTGTATCAGTGATCAACGAAAAACTGATTATCAATGGATAAAAGGACCAACAATAGCAAGAAAATTAAAACATATCATTTTCTCCCATATAAATATAATCGACATTTGTTATTCGATATAGGTCGCATTGAAACCTTAGAAAATTATGTTTTAGATGACTCATTGCATCAACTCAGTTTCTATGAGATTATTTTTATAGAAGAAGGAACTGGGACATTATCAATTGGTGATAAAACAATCTCACTTTCCAAGGAAAGCATTGTCTTTACCAGTCCTGGACAGACGCGAAGATGGGCAATTGAAAAGGATATAACTGGTTATGTCCTATTTTTTGAAAAAGACTTTCTTGATCTATTTTTTTTCGATAATCTGTTCCTCTATAGGTTTCAATTCTTCCATCAATATATCCAACCTCCTGCTCTAAAACCGGACGAATATTTTTTCAATCAATGTCTCCACCTGATTCAAACAATAACGCGAGAATTTTCCTGTCTCTTGCATGATAGCGATCATTTAATAAGAGCTCTTTTATATCAGCTACTCATAACAATAAATCGCCTTTATTCAAAAACATATAACCTTCAAGACAATGGTGTCATTCATTCAGATTTCCAAAAGTTCAAGCTTCTATTGGAAAAAGAATATACCATGAACCATAATATAAGCAGTTACACGAAGCTGCTCAATATCAGCCCGAAAACACTTAACAGGCTATGCAAACAATATAGTGGTTTATCGGCTCAACAAATGATCCATCAGAAATTGATATCGGAAATAAAAAAAGAACTAATTTTAAAAAAATCAGCCAAAGAGATTACCTATGCTTTTGGTTTTTCGGACCCATCGAACTTCAATCGTTTTTTTAAACGAAATACCGGACTTACTCCGCAGCAATTTCAAAAAGAGGTATAGCTCCATCTTTCATCAGCTAGACTTAAACGGATATTGCAAATAAATAATAACTAAATTGAGCATTAGGAACGGTAACTCAATGACCACGCCCTTTAGGTCTTTATTTACCAAATGGAAACAAATAATCATCAGAATTGTTGCAGCCATTAAAAAGTTGCCCCAGACAAATGTCTTAGGAAACAGAATCAGAATAGCTGCAAGAATTGTGACAAGACCATTGATACATACTGCAGTCTTACTGAATCCCCAATTACCAAACAGCTGCAACATTTCCTGTTTGCCAGAAACCATGGCATACCCCTGTTTGAAACCCATGGCAACTGCGATGAGTACCAATATCACATTTATAATTTTCAATACCATCATTTTACATCTTTAAAGATCCAAACAACAGTACTATGACTATTGTTTGGAGCAGAACGACCTTTCCTTTTACATCGTTGTTTCTCATGATTTATCGTTTATAATTAAAAAATTTGACCTACATCTATTTTGTGTCAGACGTATCTATATAAGACGATTGAGAACTCGATTTGTCCCTGGAAATAAAAAAATGAGACCTACAGATAGGGGGATATCGTTATACAAAACGATGCAGATTGACATCCGATATTTTGCATTTTATTGGTTTGTACGTTCAATTTATTAGATAAGGAGCATCGCTTTTTTTTCTCAGCATACACACCCAATGTGTGCTTCATTGTGCATTTGAACTTATTTAGTGTTATCTTAGAACAAAAAAACATGTATTTATCCAACATCAGAACATTGAGATTATCCTGTGTTTTATTCGTGCAATTACTTGTTCTTAATGTAGTCGGACAAGAAAATAAAGCGCCTATTATGGGCTGGAGTAGCTGGAACAACTTTCGTATTCACATTAATGAAAACCTGATTAAACAACAGGCGGACGCCTTGATCTCAACAGGCCTATATCAGGCGGGCTATCGCTATATCAATGTTGATGACGGTTATTTTGGAGGCCGGGACAGTCATGGAAAACTTTACGTGGACAGTACTAAATTCCCGAATGGCATGGATTCCATCGCAGCATATCTCCATCAGAAAGGATTAAAAGCCGGTTTATATTCCGAAGGAGGGCGAAATACCTGCGGATCGATTTGGGATAACGATAAAAAAGGTATTGGAGCAGGAATGTATGGACATGAGCAGCAGGATGCTGAACTATTCTTCAAAGAATGGAACTTTGATTTTATTAAGATAGATTGGTGTGGCGGACTGGAAATGAAACTAAATGATCAGGAACAATACAGTAAGATTATTTCCGCCATACGCGGGGTTAAGCCCAATGCGCGGATCAATATCTGCCGCTGGCAATTTCCCGGCGAATGGGCTATTAAACTAGTGGACTCCTGGCGGATATCCGAGGATATTCGAAACAATTTCGGTTCTGTTTTAGCTATTATTGATCTCAACAAAAATTTGAATCAATACAGCAGCCCCGGCCATTATAATGATATGGATATGTTGCAGGTAGGCCGAGGAATGACTTACGAAGAAGATAAAACACATTTTTCCATGTGGTGTATGCTGAATTCGCCACTTCTAGCTGGGAACGACCTCACCAAAATGTCGAAGGAAACCATTGCCATATTAACGAACCGAGAACTGATTGCCTTAAATCAGGACACAGCCTTTAAACAAGCTGTATTTATAGGAAATGACGGTACGGTTGATCTTTGGATGAAGCAACTAAAGGGTAAAAACAATACCGCTATCGCTATGCTGAACAGATCGGATAAGGCTGTGGATTATCATCTGGACAGTAAAAAGCTTCAAATTTCTCCGAATACCAAAGTACGTGATCTTTGGATAAAGAAGGATTTGGGAAGACTGAGCAACATCAAAACATTACACATTCCGCCACATGGTATTGTGGTGCTAAAAACGAAATAAACATCATGTATATAGACAGTCTCCAAACACTTAGCCCATTTCGTTGAGAGATTGAGCTACTTTGCTTGGAGACTGGTTATTATTGAGGCTCTTACTAGGAAATAGTATACGTCTTTTCCGTCGTAACAGTATAACTATCTGAAATGACGTTATCCACAAATCTCCATTCTGCAAGCGACGTGGCGGCCGTAAATTTCACTTGTAGATACCCTCTCTTATAAAGATTGGCATATTCTAGTTCATCAATTAATACAGAAAAAGCCTGAGCAAGTTCCATTGCTTTTTTAGTATCTGTGGTAATTCCCAAGTAACTCTCTAATCCAGGTGAAGAGACCGAACTGCAGGCCAATTCTGTTCCTATAAATTTACCCTGAGCATCTGCCAATTTTCCTAGCCATGCATTGTGTGTATCGCCAGCCAATACGACGACCTTCTTACCTGCTAAAATCGAATATAAACGCTCTCTTTCCATAAAATAGCCATCCCATGCATCGAGATTATAGGGCAGTACCGTTGTAATTCTTGCGATGTCCTGCTGTGTCAGTGTAGGATCTTTTTGCAGGTATCTCGTTTTTAGGATGACCAACTGCCCTATTGCAGCTGAAAGTGCAGCCATTGTAGATGGCTGAGCATTTCCAAAATGTGCTATTTCAGTCATCACTTGGTTCAGCAACATCAAGAGTTCCGCAGGAATCAGCATCTTAGTCATAAGGATCTGTTGCCCCAACACTTTCCATGTTGTCGTATCAGCGTTAATCTGAGCTCCTAACCAAGTCATTTGTTCGTCACCTATCAACTTTCTATTGTTACTGAGCAGATCAGTCTGAAATTGTGTCTGTTTAAAGTTTCCGCTTCCATCTATATAGTTTGTGTAATCCAATTGTTTATCCCGTGCGATTATCCGGGTATCCAGCATATAGAGTGAGAGCAAATTACCAAAGGTAAAACTCCTATAAATACGTTGGTCCTTGCCTGTCTTCAGGGGAATATATTCACTATAAGCTTGAAAAGCAGCCATTTTACGGGTGTCAAAGCTTCCCTCCTCTGGCTGATGATTTTCAGCGCCGGATCGGTATGCATTATCGGCAAGTTCGTGATCATCCCATACACAAATAAATGGTTTTTTCTGATGAAGAAGCTGCAAATTTTTATCACTTCTATATTGTCTATATCTTTCTCTGTAATCTGCGAGATTTACAATCTCTTTAGCCGGTTTATGGGCTCTGCCGAGTTCATTGGTATAGGGATTGGTGCCATATTGACCAGGAGCATACTCATAAATGTAGTCCCCGAGGTGTACAACAACATCAGCCTCCGATTTTGCAATCGCCCCATATACGTTGAAAAGTCCAGCTGGAAAATTAGAACAAGATACCACAGCCATTTTTACTTCATTGACATTATCTGTTTTAGCAGGAAGCGTTAATGTTTCACCAACAACACTTGCTTCTTTAGTCTTGGCATTATAAAATCTATAATAATATTTTGTATTGGATGCGATATTCTGAACATCAATGGCCAATGTAAAATCATTGGCAACATCGGCCTTCACCTGTCCCCTTCGAAGGATCTCCGAAAAGCTATTCTCTTTACTTATTTCCCAGGTAATTTCAGCATCTGTCTCTACAGAATATCTCGTCCAGATGATTATCCCGGTTGCCGAGGGGTCAAAGCTCGCAACTCCAGATTCAAAGCCACCATTTTTAAGGTTGTCTGGTGCGCTATCAATATCTGTAGGGTCATCCGAACAGCTTTCAATAAGCGGTGCTATAAAAACCCCTCCTGCTGCAATTAATGAATTTTTAAGAAATCTCCTCCGGTTAATTTGCTCGTTATTTTTCATCTCTACTTTTTTAGGTGAAAATACGGCGCCACCGGAAACTACATGTTAAGCCAATTTTATTTATTCTTTATCTTTCCAATTATATATAAACTATACGATGACCTACTCATTTTTTTAATTTGTCAAACTTGTTGATGGGATACTTTATTCTTATTTTCTCCGATTAGATAGCTTTAGTGTAATAATAGTTGAAATTATCCTGGTGTCAATGCTCTTAACAAGAACAAGTAAATTAAAAACCAAATGCACCAAAACCGCCCGACTTATCACCGATCACCACCAAAATCGGTCGTGTCAACAATATTCCGGCGAGATAAAAGCCATCCCAGCCCATTCCAATACTTAAACGGGAGTATACAACACTTGTGGCACCGCCCACAATTTGTCCCTGTGATATTGTACAATGATCTGTTGCCTCCAATACATCAATATCTGTTATACCGGCAGCTTTACCAGCCTCTACTGATTCAGGTAGCATTTTTTACTGATATTGATCAACAGATTCATGATACAGGTTCTATTTTAGCTGAATTTAAAATCTTAAATTAGCGTATCGAAAACGATAATTGAACATGCTTAATTTTTTCAAGAATAGCTCCAATTTCCCAAAAGAAAATGATAAAAACCGCATCTGGCTGGATGGCGATCGCTTACATTACCTCGATCATGGTAACGAAGAAGAGGTCAACTTATCTCAATTGCGCTATGCATACGTTCAATTATTAGCTGGAGATCCCTACTTATTTCTATTTGACGATCATCAGCATTATATTCCCGCTCGTTCACAAGGTTTTTCGAAGGTCTATCCCAAGTTGTCCGAGCAATTTGGATTTGATGATGCATTATTCTTTCATACCATTAAGCAAAAACAGGACTGCAAGGCCAAAATCTGGATCCAGCAACAAACTCGCAACTATAATATTCTACCCGGGGACTTTGAAGATGACCATATAGGTTTTGAGGTTTATGCCGAACCAACGCAATTTATTTCTTGGGATATCAGCTATGCCGACATCGAAAAACTCGGTATTGGACACCAATATGCAAGCGAATATGGGACACTCTATTTCAAAATAGATTACCCGGTTCGTATCGGCAATCTATGGTTGAAAGAACTGGAAATTTACTGTGATGATATTCCACCGCATGTACCAATTCAAGAGTATTTTATCACTATTTATGACGAGTCCAATACAGATAAAAGTTACAAAGACCTCCGCGATCTTTGGTTAGATGGCGAAGACTATGACGCGGAGGATTATGGTTATGAAAGAGAAGACCAATGCTATTTATCTTTTGATTTTGGTGATCACATCTCCTCCTCCATCTGTTATACCTACGATGATGAGAGCAACTACGACGATGGCGGTACCTCCCTCCATTTTTACAACCAGCGTGATTACCCCGCTCTTTTGGAAAATCCTGCATACGATCAGCTCATCGAAGTGACCGAACTTGTCAAATTGAAAAACAAGTGGGACATTAAGGAGGATTTCCGCAAAAATGCTGCTGTAAAAAATATTCCCACAAGCATACAACAACAACTGGGAAAGTCAAGCGGTATCTGGTTGGACAAGAAAAATAATAAAATTGGCTTTGCTGGAAGGAAAACAAGTCTAATTTACGATATCGAGGACATTGATTTCTTCGAAATTGAGAATGTCCTACCTGCAAAAGGCCCCGGCTATGCCATACTTCGTGCGAACTTAATCAATGGCAGTTATAACTATATTTTTGACGCCGATACCTACGAACTGGATCCTTATGCAATCACATTGGAAAATTGGACGCATAAAAAAGTCTCGATACCTGAAGCGTATTATAACTGTTAAGTTTCTATCCTATATTACGATTAGAAACCACAGAAATCAGATTCTTCTGCCTCTCAAAACTGTGGAAAACAATCTTTTTCTCAGCTATTCTTAGCTGTCGCATTTCCTATAATTTTTTAAGTTCCGCTTCCGGCCAAGTAATTAATTCCTTTAGCAGATAGGTCTTTGGCTTGGCCTCATCAGCAAATTGCTCCAAAAACTCCGGCAAATCTCCTTCGACTTTTAACAGCTTCCCACCCTGTAAGACGTCATAACCTTCTGCCAACCATTGTTCTATTTTCTTTCTATTGATTTGAGTATGTTCCATAGTAAATTATTTAAGCTTGTGCTACCCGTGCTTGTGTGTCCAATAAGTTCTTCTATCCTTTTACTTATTAAATGAACAATGTTCAAGCGGATATCGTTTCAGCAAGGTGAGTTGAATTCCTCAGTTTTCAATTTCAATAGAAATAAAAGGCTAAAAAATTAGCATAAATGATCAAGAGTGGAATAAAAAAAAATAATACACTTATAATAAAACAGTTAACGAGACAAAACATTTTAAACGAATGAAAAACCAAGGCTTGGCAAAGTATTTGTTACAACAGCGAAAGTTTTCAATTCGAAAACTTAACACTAACATTTTTTAAAATATCATGAAAAAAGTACTTCTACCTATTCTGACACTTTTTACATTCTTATTTGTCATCAATAGAGAGGCAAATGCACAAACACCTTATCGTACAGCCCTTGGTCTAGGTATCGACCTTGGCGATGGCCAAACACTATTCGGTCCACAGATAAAACACAGTTTTGGCAGAAATGATGCCGTAAATGCACAAGTATTGTTCGGAGATAACATTACAGTTGTTGGTGTAGACTATTCGTACAACGAACGTATACGGGGAACCCGTGGCCTATCTTGGTATGTTGGCGTAGGTCCTCAGGCTTCGTTTATCGACTATGGCAAATGGCATGGCGACTGGGATGATGACTACCATTGGAAAGACGGAAACACACACACGCATTTTGCAATCCGTCCAGCTTTGGGTTTAGAGTTTAGAATTCCTTCAGCGCCATTGGCAATGCATTTTGACTGGAAACCTTGGTGGAACTTATCGCATGGTTCGAATTTCGAGGCCTCGCGTTTCTCATTGGGATTCAAATTCGTTTTGAAATAAAAACTGATATTCAGAAACAACAAAATCCTGCTAACTTTATGTTCACGCAGGATTTTTTGTTTCTGAATCTTTAAACGCTTCAATCTTCTTGCACTGCTTTCATATGCTCCTTCCCCCAGCCCTCCAATTGGCTCAATATGGGCAGAAGCCCTTTGCCTAATAAGGTCAATTCATATTCAACTCTTAGCGGCACCTGTGCATATACTTCTCTTCGGATTAATCGGCTACCCTCCATCTTCTTTAATTGGAGTGTCAACATACGCTCTGTAATATTGGGAATGCTATTTTTCAGTTCAGAAAATCGCAGCCGACCTTTCTTTAGGTGGTAGCAAATACACAGAATCCATTGACCGCTGATCAAGTTAATCGCATAGATTTCAGCACAATCTTTTTCCAACGTTTTTTTATTCTCAAAATTTGTTGACGTCTTTTTAATTTTAGTCATACTTACATTTTTGTATGTTTCATACAACAGGCTGTTTATTTGCAAACAGTTGCTGAGGTATCTAAATTTACAAAAAACACCACAAAAATTTATTCTGTAAATGAAGGAACTTATTTTTTTGACGATCATTCTATCCCATTTTCTTATGGCAACAGCACAAAATAAACTCGATCTAAATAGAATCAATAGCGAACTAAAGGCAAGTATTGAAGGCACCGCGCAATCCCTTGAGCTTGATAGCTCCCTGTTCCTGAATAATCCGGCAGCGATACAGCAGGAAAGAGCCGAATTTATAAGAAACAATCCTATTCAAAAACCAGTTCATATTCAGGTTCGCGATATTTTTATCGAAAGTACAATAGATAAATACAATATTAGGCTACACTGCTATCAGCCCAAAGACTATAGCGCTGAACGGGTCATTCTTTATTTCCATGGCGGCGGATATATTTTTGGTCAACCAGAACAAGTTGACGGGCAGATGTTTCAGCTTGCAACGGCAGCCAAAGCCACCATTATATCCGTAGATTACCGTTTATCCCCTCAATATCCCTTTCCCGTACCTGTCACAGATGGTTTTGACGCACTACAATGGATAATTAGAGATGGAAAAAAGATTTTGAATATCCATCCAGATGCGATCACGGTATACGGCGCCAGTGCCGGTGGCCATCTAGCCGCTGCCGTCACCCAAATGGCTGTAGATAACAATATAAAGAACATAAAACATCAATTTTTGCTGTACCCTGTCATCCATAACAAACTTAATACACACTCTATGGAGGAATTTACCGATGCCCCACTCTGGAACAAAAAATATGCTGAGATTGCATGGGCTCATTTTCTCGGTAAAAACAATGTAAAGAAAAGCATTCGATATGCAGATCTAACACACTTTGATAAGTTTACATATCTGCCACGAACCACAATTGTAGCCTGCGAATTGGATCCACTGCGCGATGAGGGTATCGACTATGCCCAGAAATTATACCAGGCAGGAGTAACAACAGAACTATGGGTTGTCCCTGGAGCATTACATGTGTTTGATTTATTCCCGTCTGCACTTACGGATAAATTCACCAGGTTTCTGACGGATCGGATTTTAATGGACTAATTGCTGGGTGTGGACGCTGTTTCGTAAAAGAAAACACGATGACCGAAAGCCGAATAGTTGATGAATACAATCCTCCGGGTATATAAGCAGAGCTAAAAAACATGGGCTATTCAAAATAATTGGATAACCCATGTTTTTAGTATAAAGGGAGATTTACATTCCCTGCTTTTTCATATAATCAGTAGCCAGTTGGATATATACCGGAGTAGCCTCTTTTACAGCTTGACTAAGCTGGTCGAAAGTAATGATCTCGGGGATCCCCAAGACTTTGGCAAAATCAATTACCAAAGGAACATCGGGTTTGATACCTTCTCCTATTCCGTAAAGCTTTCCTGTACGATCTTTAATGACGCTGGTTGTCAAATTGATCATGTAATTATTTCCAACTGCGAATTGCTCGTTCGCGGAAGTATGACCACTTGTTGTCTGCCCGATGACGGTTGCATTTTTCTGCCCTTTAAAATGAGCCGCAAAAAACTCGCCTGAGCTTGATGTAAACCGACTGACCAATAACACAATAGGCACATTTTTATTTTTTAAAGCAATAGGTGGCACTTTATCGTATTCCAGGTCAAATAACTTAGCCCATTTTTGATCCTGATCATTCAGATTATTCATTCGTACATTTTGTTTGGATTCAACACCCGCTCTATCCACAACCGAATAAGTGCTGTCGACATCGATCAAATCCGCAAAGTGCCAGATCATCGGAAAAATGCTCCCGCCATCGTTTTCTCTCAGATCGATGATCCAGCCTTTTGGCTGCTGTGCGTCCAATATTTTTAGCTGTGCTCCTATAGTGTCCACATATCGTCGTTGCTCATAAACTACCGCTGGGATCCGAATATAGGCATAACGGTCTTTCGTCATAAAATGATTAAAAACTTTGGGTGGAAAACCGGCCTCCTGATCGGTCATACCGGCCATTCTTACAAACAACTCCTGTTCAGCCTCCTTATTTTGATCAGCTTTCTCAAAAAAAAGTCTGGAATGACCATCCTTTAATTGACTTAAGATTTTTTTAAAATGGGGTTCCAAGGCATTAATATCCGATATGGTCCTTGTCTGTTCAATAAAAACTGGCCGGATAGAATCCCATTTGATCAACGATCCACGATAAGCATACCGTTGGACAGTATCTAAAAATGCATTGGCAAGCTGGTTCACCGATGAGACCTGGGCATAGGACCGGACAAAAAAACCGGTTAAAATCAGTAAAAAAAGGACTATTTTCTTTTGCATCTGGTTAATAATTATCCCTCCAATGAGATAGCACTAAATTAGTTTAAAAATATTTCTCTAAGCGTAACAAGATTGAAATGTTTTACACAGATCCGGTATAATGCCCCTGTCAATTTACCTAGGGTGTCTTTATCTTTAACCCAACAAAGAAAGTTCGGGGCATATTAGGACCGTAAATGTAATTGCTATCCCGATTTTTACCTATATCAAAATCATGCTGGTAAGCGTTAAAAATATTCTTCACCCCAGCATAAACTTCGATCACATTTTTAAATTTTGACAGATTAAAAGTATGTGACACTTTACTATTTACCTCTGAGAATGCCTTTGTATGAACCATTTGATCTTCCGGAAAATTGTCCGCACCACCAGCATGAGCGATCTTCATCTTACCCGTGTACACATAGTTCAAATTGATTGTCCAGCGTTTATTCGGTGTAATATTGAGGTTTGCAAAACCATATTCATCTGGTGTTCTCAAGAATGATCTAGTAGCTTCTATACCCTCCAGGTAAGATACAGGATTTTCATATTTGCTCTGTTGCAAGGTAAAGCCGGTCTCCAGTTGCACCTTTTTATTATAATTGGCACGCAATTCAAGTGTAGTCCCCGCTACCTTCGCATTATTCCCATTACGTTTTTCAAACACCTTACCAAAGTCGTCCGTACCGATTTCCTCAAGTACAAAGGCATTTTTCAGTTGTGTATAGAATCCCTCCAATGTAAAACCCGCAATCCATTTCTCCGTGGCTTTATCATAGTTTACCGAGCCGCTGAAACTCTTTGATCGCTCCTCCCGAAGATCTGGAGCTAATTGAACACGTGAAACACCACCTCCCGCAAAGGCAATATGAAGGTCTGTATCAAAAGCCTGTGGTGCCCGAAAACCCGTTCCATAGCTAAGGCGAAACTGCGTATTGGCCGCATGCTTATATAACAGTGCTACACGTGGGCTGACAATCACTTTGTCCAATAGATTATGTTTGTCCACACGAACACCAGAGAGCAAGTTAAACTTGTCCGCAAAGTCCCAGTCACTCTGAAAAAAACTCCCCCAATCTTTCGTATGCTGATCGACCAAATAGTTATAACTCGGAATTTCATCGTAAACCTTATCGGACACATATTCCGATCCAATCGTCAGCACATTCCGATGGTTCAAAAAATTGCTAATCTCATGGTTCAATTGAAAACCGCCCTGTAATGTTGTTGTCTTTGAATCGCCATAAGGCGGATTTTTGAGGTGATTTTCGATCTCTTCCGGACTATCTGGGAATATTCCGGTATAATGCTTTCTATTGGTATTTTGAAAAGCTGTATAGAAGATCAATGAAGATTTATCCTGATTAAAATTAATCTGATAATCCGCACTTCCCATCCATATTTTATGGGTACGTTCCTCAGACTGAAGTGTAAGGTAGGCCGGTTTTTTCGTCATCTCACCCCCAAATCTATATTCGTTCAGATTGCTCAAGGAGACTTCCAATTTTTGATTTTCAGAAAATTGATAGAATGAGTTGATACCGAAGGAGGTATTTTCAATTTTAGGTATTTCCGAAAAATTATCACCATTTGCATCGTAAAAACCGCGATCGCGCTTATTGAAGAAAAAGGATGTTCCTGCGTTCCCCTTTTCATTGACCAAGGTGGCATTTCCGCCAAGATTAAAATCGCTTGTTTTTCCATCAATGCTTTGGTAAAAAGAATTGACTTCATAACCACTCTGCTTCGGCAATTTGGTGATCACATTGACAGTGCCCCCTATGGCACTTGAACCATATAACGAAGAACCTCCACCTCGGACCACCTCAATCTTTTCGATCATATTGACCGGCAGTTGCTCCATCCCATAAAGCCCCATCAAAGGACTGAAAATAGGCCGCCCATTAATCAGTATCTGCGAATATCCCCCCTGGAGTCCATTCATCCGCAATTGGGTGTAGTTACAGGTCTGACAGTCTGTTTCCACCCGCAAGCCCGGTTGAAATTTCAGTCCCTCCGAAAGATTACATACCTGTAGGTTGTCCAGGGTTTTACTATCCAAAATATTGACGATCACCGGACTTTCAGTTTTTCGTTTAAATGTCTTCGTTCCAGTGACCACAATTTCATCCAATAAAAAGATGGAACCATCTAAACGGATATCCCTGGTCTCAGATACATGTTCGATCCTGATCGAATCGCGATAAGCATTAAAACCAATATGCTTCACTTCTACTTCCCAAGTACCATAGGGAATCTTTTCCAATGCGAATTTTCCAAGCTCATTGGATTTGGTGCTCATCTTAAGAAGAGGGATAGCCACAGATACCGACTTCAGCGGAAGTCCATTGCTATCATAAATTTTACCTACTACCTTACCTGTCTGCCCAAAGGAAATAAATCCGATCAGCATGAATACTGTTGTCAAGAGAACTCTGGATCCCGTCATCATTGTTTTGTTTTGATTAATTATAAATTTAGAATTACAAATCTAATAAGTTAGATTATACTAACAAAATATTTTCTAACATTACTATTAGACGAGACTAATATTTATTAAATTTGGGCTATGATATCACAGACTGAAGAGAACTACTTAAAGGCATTATACAATCTGACTTACCTAAAAGGCGAGGCCAGCGTCAACGAGATCAGTAAACGACTGGAAATCAAAATGCCAACGGTAAATAGCATGATGAAAAAACTATCCGAAAAAGGTTTGGTCCATTACGAAAGCTACAAACCCCTCAAACTTACAGAAGAAGGAAAAAAAGAAGCTGCACTTATCATTCGCAAACATCGACTTACCGAAATGTATCTCGTTGAAAAAATGGGTTTTGCATGGGACGAGGTTCACCAAATCGCGGAACAGATTGAGCACATCCATTCACCTGAATTTTTCACCAAGATGGATCAATTATTGGGTTATCCGACAGTAGACCCCCATGGCTCGCCGATTCCTGACCATAATGGAGTCATGCGTTCGGAAAGCTATATCTTTCTCGATACATGCAAAACTGGAGATGTAGTGACGTTAATGGCTGTACAACCCTCTTCCAAAGAATTGTTACAATACCTGAGCGCCAAAGATCTCGAATTGGGCACAACATTAACCATCCTTTCCATTGAACCCTTCGACAACAGTATAACAGTCAGTTATGGCGATCGAACTTCAGCAGTACTCAGTAGTAAAGTAACCGCTACACTACTTGTACGCCCCATTTCTTAATAATAACTCTCTGTATTTTCGGGTCACCCATCCATACTTCCCAGGAGTCTGAACATAGGACTCCCATTTTTTTCTAATAGCCCTAAAACCTCTTCGGCACATTACCCATTTGCATCTTTTGACTAAAATATAACGCTACATTTTGTTAGTCTAATCTAATTTTATAATTTAGTAAAACTAAAAACAAAATATGTAATGATAAACAATCAGGTAATCACATTGGGGTTATTAAAAAAAGGAGAGCTTGCAAGCATCGCGGGAATAGCGACAGATTGTCGCCAGGAAATCCGACAGCGCTTGCTTGATCTAGGTTTTGTCAGGGGCGCTGAAATAAGCATCCAGAATATAAGTCCCCTAGGTGATCCGATCGCCTATAATATACACGGCACCCTGATTTCACTTCGCAAAGAGGATTCGTTACAGGTATTGATTACCCATAAATAGATGACGATGAAAAAACATACTGCATGCGAAACCTGCCAGCTGAATCCCACTTCGGATCTAAAGCAATGGGGAGCAAATTCGGGAAATTCCACCTACACTATTGCTTTAGCGGGAAATCCCAATACAGGCAAAAGTTCAATTTTTAACGCGCTAACGGGATTAAAACAACATACGGGAAACTGGCCAGGCAAAACTGTTACGCGAGCTGAAGGAAGTTATTCACATAAAGGTGATAAATTTAAAATCATTGATCTTCCCGGTACCTACTCCTTACTTTCTACATCCGAAGATGAAGAAGTCGCCCGAGATTTTATCCTATTTGGCCAACCCGATGTCACCGTCATTGTTGTCGACGCCAGCAGGTTGCAACGCAATTTCTGTCTAGTTCTTCAAATCCTCGAAATTAGCAACAAAGCGGTCTTATGCCTCAACTTGATGGATGAGGCACGACGTCATCGGATAGAGATTGATGTACGAACCCTATCAAAGGATCTCGGCATCCCCGTTATTTCCACCAGCGCCCGCACTAAAGAAGGCCTTTCAGACCTCCTGGCGGCCATTCATCAAGTGGCCGACGGTAATTTTCTCCCCACAAAAACAACCTCTTTTCAGTTGACAAAGCAAACCGGCACCGCTGTTGCGACAATAGCCAACCATCTCCACACGCTGGACAGCACGCTAACCAACACGAATTGGCTGGCCATGCGTCTGATCGAAGATGATAAAAGCATTATTGATGCCTTACAAAAAGGGCAACTATCCAATTCCATAGGCAGTGAAAACTTAGCCCCCATATTACATCACGCCACAGCATATCGGTTTAAACTAGGAGATAATTATCGAAATGAGCTGGTTGAAGCGATCTATGCAAAAGCGAGCAAACTGGTAAAAGAACATGTTTCTACAGATTCGGAAAGCTATTCATTTCGAGTAGACCGCAGTATCGATCATATCGTCACCCACCGCATCTGGGGATTTCCGATTATGTTTATGCTGCTCGGATTAATCCTTTGGCTCACCATCACAGGGGCAAATTATCCTTCACAAATGCTGTCAACACTATTGCTCGATCATGTTTATACGTTTTTAAAAGATACGTCAACAGACATGGGTATTCCTGCTTGGCTAGGTGGGTTTCTGATTGACGGGATCTATCTGGCTACAGCCTGGGTCGTATCGGTCATGCTGCCACCGATGGCGATCTTCTTTCCATTATTTACATTGTTGGAAGATTTTGGGTACCTCCCTAGGGTTGCATTCAATCTAGACCGGATATTCAAAAAGGCGGGTGCTCATGGCAAACAAGCACTAACCATGAGTATGGGCTTTGGCTGTAATGCTGCCGGCGTTGTTGCGACAAGAATCATCAACAGTCCACGTGAAAAATTAATTGCTATCATCACCAATAACTTCTCGCTGTGCAATGGAAGATGGCCCACACAGATTTTGATCGCCAGTCTTTTTTTAGGTGTTTTAGTCCCCTCCAAATGGTCTGGTTCAGTGGCCATGTTTGCTGTAATTTTCATTGCGATACTTGGTATTGCATTTACATTTTTCACCTCCTGGCTATTGTCAAAAACATTGCTCAAGGGAGAATCCTCCTTCTTTACGCTGGAACTCCCTCCTTATCGCCCGCCGAGATTCTTTCAGACATTATACAGCTCATTCATAGACCGCACATTGATCGTCTTATGGCGGGCTATCATTTTTGCTGCACCCGCTGGTGCAATTATTTGGTTGATCTGCAACATTCATATCGCTGATCAAAATATCGCGCTCTGGCTCATTCATGGCCTCGACCCGATGGGCTTATTTATAGGTCTAAATGGTGTTATTTTATTGGCTTATATCGTTGCCATTCCAGCGAATGAAATTGTTATCCCGACCATACTCATGTTAACTGCGCTCACGGTAGGGAGTACCGGAGCTGGTACGGGTGTATTGTTTGAAGGCTCAGCAAATGAGGTCTCTACCCTATTACATGCGGGTGGGTGGACAACATTGACCGCCATTAATTTGATGCTGTTCAGTCTCCTACACAATCCCTGCAGCACGACAATATACACTATTTATAAGGAAACAGGAAGTCGCAAATGGACCGCAGTAGCGACATTGCTACCCGTATTTTATGGCCTGATTGTATGCTTCCTGGTAACAAAAGTTTGGCACTTTTTTGCCTAATCTTTTGACCTATGATGCCTGTCCATATACCGTGCTGATTGTTTGCAAACAGTTCAGTCTATTCGAACTAAACCTTAGCGACAAAATCCGACTATTATATGATTTTATTATTGTGATCCCATTGATAAGTGATGGGATCTCCAGTCGCTATTTCTCGCTCAAGGATCTGCGCTGGGGTGAGATGTTCCAGATACATAATGAGCGCTCTTAAACTGTTACCATGTGCGACAATAAGAACATTTTTACCTGCGTCCAACTCTGGCTGTATGAAATTCTCAAAATACGGTATCACTCGATCGTAGGTATCTTTTAAGCTTTCACCGCCCGGAGGAGCTACATCAAAAGATCTTCGCCAGATATGGACTTGTTCCACACCATATTTTTCAGCGGTTTCATCCTTATTTAGTCCTTCTAAGTTTCCGTAGCTCCGCTCGTTCAGTGCAGCATCAACGATAATCGGAATATTGGGCTTTCCGATTTCCTCAAGAATAATTTGCAAAGTATGCTGGGCACGAATTAGTGTAGAAGTAAATGCGATATCGATTGATTCATTCATTAACGCTTTCCCAGCTTGTCGCGCTTCCTGTTGTCCCAAGACTGTGATATCAATATTTTGCCAACCGGTAAAACGGTTCTCAAGATTCCATTGCGATTGTCCGTGACGGACTAAAAATAATTTTACCATTACTCCTATTATTTATTGTCTTAGCGGATAGCTACCCGAAGCAAACTTATAACCAGCACAGCAATGAGATTTATTGAAGGGGTATTGCATAGATAATCCCCTATCAGATCATTTCTATTTGTAGCTATCTATAGACAAAATAATACTTTGCGGTCTTTTGTTTTAAAGTATAGCTAATCCTCTTCATATCGCCTAAATTTTATTTATTATTCGCGTTCAAATAATTGTACCTTGAATAAATCCAAAAAAGCACATTCTTTTAGTTCGCATTTTAAAATTCAAATTCGTCTACTATAAATATTGCCCACAAAAAAAAGCCTCTGGAATTACTCCAAAGGCTTTCTTATTAAGAATAGAAAAGCATTATGCTTTTTCTTCTTTTAGTGTCGATGTTTCTTTTTTGGGCTCTTTTTCTTCGAAACCTGAACGTAATATTTCATCCCATAATGACGAGCTCACACCGAATCCTTTTTCAGGATCCGAATAGTGATGTAACATATGATGCTGTTTAATGCGTTTGAAAATCCCACTCTTAAAGTTTGCATGGTGCATGGCATAGTGACATTCATCATAGATCAAGTATCCAATCATAAATCCGGAGAAAAAGCAAGCCAGGATAAACTCATTTGAAAAGAACAATGTGAATCCAAAATATACCAGCGCTGCCAAAGGGATACTTGCCGATAAAGGCATCACCAAGCGCATCCGGTCTCTGGGATAGTCATGATGTACACCGTGAAAAATGAAAGCAATCCGTTTCCCCCACTCTGAGGTCGGATGAAAGTGGAATACCCAGCGGTGGAGTGCATATTCAAATGCTGTCCAAAATGCCAAACCAAAAACAAAGTACCCAAGATATGTCATTAGGGAAACTTCTCCCCAAACCAGAGCTTTATACGAAAAGAAAACAACTACGGGTACATAGAAAATCAAAGGTACACTCCAGTGCACTTTCGTCAAAGACTCCAAAAAGTCATTTTTGAACATGCGCGTAGATTCCGTAGAATTTGAAACATAATTACGCTTTGCCATAATACTATTTTTATTATTCCCTCACAAAAATACGTATTTTAAGCACAAATGAAGAAGGTTCAAGACTAGAAAAACAAAATATTTGACCTTTTCAACAAAAAGGTTAAACACATAGTTAGGAAAATCTTAGTCTAAAACCTTTTATTTGATCTTTTAACTTAAATTTTCTTCAAATTTTGTCAATTTTGATCAAAAATACGCACGATCAAAATTGACAAAATCAAGACAGTTTCTTATTTAAAGTTGACTGTTCCACCCGCCATTTTCTTTTCTACGCGCTGTTCTGGCTTGCCATACACATCGATTGTGCCGCCACCACGCGTTTTCGTTTCAATAGAATCAACCGCATTGACTTCCGCTTTTCCACCGCCGTTCACTGTGACGATCGTGGTTTTCGTTTTAAAATCTTTCCCCTCATATTTACCACCAAAATTTGAGATAATCTCCTGTCTATCCGCTTTACCATAGAGTGCTATCGTCGCTCCGGAGGTCACTTTCACCTCAGCATTTTTCGCATCAGCATAGAGGTCCACCAACCCGCCCTCCGATGCATAGAGTTTTAGCTGGTCAGATGACACGACATTATTTGATGTAGCAAATACTTTAGCCCCTTTCTTAGCCTCTATATTTTTCAAACTTTTATAATATACTTTTACAGAGATATTCCCTCCCTGCAACATATTTAGGGTATTCATTTTTAGAGCCAGAGCACCATTTGTATTGACTACCTTTACATTCTCGTAGTTCTGCCCTTCAAAGGTCACCAGGGATTCATTGGATTTGATCAGTTCCACCTGTATTTTATCTGTAGCGACAACTGAACTAAAATCGCCTACATTTTGTTTCGCCTGTCCGAAACCGACTTGGGTCATTAATAAAAGAAATGCACTGATTCCTAAAAATTTCATAACTGTTTTATCTATATTTCCACCTTTTTGATATACTTCTCCGCCGTATCGTTACTTAATATTGTCCAACGGGATTGCATATTCATTCTGACTTATTCGAATTTCTTAATGTCAAAAAACACGCCAATCATCACTATTAAGCCCTTTTTTTAACCTATTTTGACAAAAAAAAGGTGTCCTGTAATCCAGGACACCTCATATTATGTTATGTTTTGTTCAGCTTACAATTTGCTGTTTACGTCTACTGCATTCAAATCAGCAAATGCTTCTTTCAAGCGAGCAACAAATGTTTCTTCACCTTTACGTAACCATACACGTGGATCGTAATATTTCTTGTTTGGAGAATCTGCACCTTCAGGGTTTCCGATCTGTCCTTGCAAATAATCGTGGTTTTTAGCTTCGTAACCTCTCACGCCATCCCAAAATGCCCATTGCATATCTGTATCGATGTTCATTTTGATCGCACCATAAGAGATCGCTTCAGCAATTTCCTCTGGAGAAGAGCCAGATCCACCGTGGAATACAAAGTTCACTGGTTTTTCAGCAGCAAGCTTGTATTTTTCGCGGATATATTCTTGAGAATTGTGTAAGATCACAGGTTGTAATTTTACATTACCTGGTTTGTAGACACCATGTACGTTACCGAATGCTGCCGCAACTGTAAATTTGTCAGATACTTTAGACAATTCTTCGTATGCGTAAGCAACCTCTTCTGGCTGTGTATATAATTTAGAGCTGTCCACATCTGAGTTGTCAACACCATCTTCTTCTCCACCTGTAACACCTAATTCGATCTCTACAGTCATACCTAGTGGTTTCATGCGCGCTAAGTATTTTGCAGAAATTTCGATATTCTCTTCGATTGGTTCTTCAGATAGATCCAACATATGTGAAGAGAACAATGGTTTACCGTGTTGTGCAAAGAATTTCTCACCAGCGTCCAACAAACCGTCGATCCAAGGTAAAAGTTTTTTAGCAGCGTGATCGGTGTGCAAAATTACCGCAACACCGTAGTGCTCTGCCAGCAAATGCACGTGTTGTGCTGCAGATACCGCACCCAATACACAAGCTTGCAGGTTGTCATTATTTAATGTTTTACCCGCATAGAATTGTGCACCACCATTTGACAATTGAATAATTACAGGAGAGTTTACTGCTTTAGCAGTTTCCATTACCGCATTGATAGAATTTGTTCCGATAATGTTTACCGCAGGCAAAGCAAATTTGTGTTTCTTTGCAACTTCAAACAACTCTTGTACTTGATCTCCCGTCAATACACCTTTAAAATCTTTTAGGCTCATATTACTGTTATTGATTTATTTTAATCTTTATTAACTCTTAAAGCTACTAAATTATTAAAAATAATTATCACTTCCTAATTTTTAAAGTGTACTAAATACACTATCAAATATTTGTTACCATAATCCTTGTACACTGATAAAGCAGGCAGTTGTTCGTCATCCAAAATGTAGTTTATCCAGCCAGGCCAATTCAAGCCACATCAGATAGATTGACATGCAAAGGCTCACAAACTCCCGACACTGTCTAACTATTCAACAAAAAACAGGACTGATAAGGCATGAAATGCATCATGGATTATTTAAATTTGAGCTCACTAATATTGTAATCATTATGCTACAGATATACGGTATCAAAAATTGTAACACAGTAAAAAAAGCCTTGACATGGTTAGAAGACAATCAGATTGCCTATCAATTTCATGACTTCAAAAAGGAAGGTGTCAGTGATGAAAAACTACAAGAATGGGAGAAAAAGGTTGACTGGCAATCACTGGTCAATAAAAAGGGTACTACCTGGAAGAAACTGACCGCAGAGGAACAAGCGGGGGTCGTTGACGCAAACAGTGCCAATAACGTATTAAAGGTACACACCAGTATGATCAAACGCCCTGTGATCGAACACGATAAGGGTATCCTACTCGGATTCAGTGAAGACGACTATAACAGCAACTTAAAATAATTGTTACAAGCTCCTTAAAAAGGAGCTTTTTTTTGCCTTATGTACTTTTCATTGTATATTGTGACCAATAAACATAATTTAATACGAACAGATATGATGAAAAGACTTGCATTGGCTTCTTTGAGCCTTGTTGCTTTGAGCTATGCTTTTCCGTCCTTTTCCCAGGAAAAAACATCCAACTATAGTTATACAGAAGCTTTTGCACCATTATTTTTCAAGAACAATGGAAATGATTATCGTTCTGCGGCCGGTAAGCCCGGACCCGGATATTGGCAAAATGCTGCGGACTACAAGATACAGGCATCACTAAACGACCAAAATGATCAGGTAACTGGTGCAGTGGAGATTACCTATAGTAACAACAGTCCTGACAATATGGATTACCTTTGGCTTCAATTAGACCAAAATATGTTTTCACAACATGGCCGTGGTCAGTTGATTTCTCCCTTGACCAATAGCCGATATGGTGATGGAAACTCAAAATTTGATGGCGGTTACCAGATCCAATCTGTCACCGATGTCAATGGAAAAACCATAGAGCATATTATTGATGATACACGTATGCAGCTGCGGCTACCGGCCGCGCTGAAAAGTAAGGGTGGAAAAATTACATTCAAGATTACTTACCAATATACCGTGCCACAATATGGTGCTGACCGTACGGGTATCCTTGACACCAAAAATGGAAAAATCTATGCTATTGCGCAATGGTTTCCCCGGCTTTGTGTCTATGATGACATTAGAGGATGGAATACATTGCCTTATACAGGACCCGGAGAATTTTATCGCGAATTTGGCAATTATCAGGTAGAAATCACAGCACCTGCTAATCATATCGTTGTTCTAGGAGGTGAGCTCTTAAATCCACAGGAGGTATTTACAGCAGACCAATTCAAAAGATATCAACTGGCATTACGAAGTGATGAGACGGTATTGATTCGCTCTGCGGAAGAAGTGACCGCAAAAAGTTCCAGACCAAGCAAAAAAGCGTTGACCTGGAAATATCAGCTCAACAATGCACAGGATATCGCATGGGCATCCTCTACTTCCTTTATATTAGATGGCGCTAAGATCAATCTGCCAAGTGGCAAAAAAGCTCTTGCGCTGTCAGCTTATCCTGTAGAAAGTAACAGCAACAATGCTTGGGAGCGTTCAACAGAATACACCAAAGCTGCCATCGAAATTTATTCCAAAAACTGGTTTGAATACCCCTACCCGGTAGCCGTAAATGTTGCCTCCAACGTAGGTGGTATGGAATATCCTGCCCTGTCATTCTGTGGCAATCAAGCCAAGGCAGGCTCACTCTGGGGGGTGACCAATCACGAGTTTGGCCACAACTGGTTCCCAATGATTGTCGCGTCCAACGAACGTGAACATGGCTGGATGGATGAAGGCTTCAATACTTTTATCAATGAGCTAGCGACACAAGAATTTAATAAAGGTGAATATCATCGTCCTCAGGCTAGCCGCTCGTATATTTTCACGTCACAGAATCTCGAGCCGATTATGAGTACACCGCAAAATATGAAAGAGCGTAATATCGGTGCCCTTGTATATTACAAACCAGCCTATGGACTAAAATTATTGCGCAATGAGATTATCGGCAAAGAGCGCTTCGATTACGCCTTTAAAAAATACATCCAGGAGTGGGCTTTTAAACACCCGACACCAGAAGATTTCTTTAAAGCGATCGAAAACGGAACCGGTGAAAACCTCAATTGGTTTTGGCGGGGATGGTTTGTCAACAACTGGCAAATGGATCAGGCGATCAAGGCTGTTTCCTATGTCAACAATCAGCCTATGCTCGGCGCACTGGTAACTGTTGAAAATCTGGAAAAATTGCCAATGCCTATTATCGTGGAAGCAACCACCGTATCGGGCAAAAAAATAAGAAAAAAACTACCCGTGGAAATCTGGGAAAGAAACAATGTATGGCAATTTAAAATTGCGACAAACGAAGCTTTACAGTCTGTTCAGCTAGATCCCGATGACGTGATGCCAGACAAGAATCCGGACAATAATACATGGAAGGCAAATTAGCGCGATAATTCAAAATCTATTCGTTATTTTTGATAAGGAAATTCTCTGCAATGAAACCATTATGATCAAAAAATTATTCATCATGGTTTCATTGCAATAAACGAATAAAAACGGAAGGTAACAAGCTCATTTATGTATAATATATATATCCCCATGAAAGTAATACAAACGATTCTAAGCTGCTTATTGATTACGTTGGTCTCCGGACAACTATTTGCACAGGAAAAAACCAAAGGTATTATTATGGAGCTTGTCAGCGGAGAAAAGATAGAAGCTGCGCAGATCCAGAATTTACGGAGCAAAGTAGAAGTTCAGACCAACAGGGATGGATCATTTGCCATCGATGCCAATCTCAATGATCTCTTATTGATCAAAGCCAACGGATATGAACAAGATACTGTATTTATTTATGATACAAGTCTACGGAGAATCTATTTGAACAGAATAAATACCCCTATTGAATTGAGCCAAGTTGTCGTCGAACGGATGACTGACAGTAGACTTGCAGCTGAAATTCAACGGGAAAAAGAAGCCGGAAAATATTCGGATGCTAGCAAAAACCGCGGCGGGATCCGTATCTCTCCCAGTCGCATATTTGGCAAGGAGGGTAAACAGGCACGCTCAAACTACAAACTTCTCGTAGCGGAAATGGAAAAAAGAGCCGTTGACCGGAAGTTTACTGATAATCTCATCAAAGAGCTGACGCCTCTCAACGCTTCCGAACTGGCATTATTTAAAGAAAGATTTAGACCTTCATATCAGTTTATCCAAAACAGCAGCATAGAAACACTGCGGGTCTATATCATGGATAGTTACAAGAAATTTAACGAGAAAAAATAAAAAACGATACTTTTTATCATGTGATTGTCAGAATGTTTTAAACTGTAATATTTTTTATTTCAGTTTAAAACCTTTTGCATTACCTTTGTGTTATCAAAATTAAAAAATCAGCAACAGGATGTTACACAACTTGAGATTTGCAACAGCTTTACATATTATGGTCCTAGCACAATTGGAGGAGTCCGAACAGTGGCTCTCTTCCGAATATATCGCGTCAAGCATCCAGGTAAATGCTGTTGTAGTCCGCAAGGAGATCGCTTCGCTAAAAGCAGCGGCTTTATTAGTGAGTAAGGAGGGCAAAGGTGGAGGGATTCGCATCAACAAAGAAAAAGAGCGCATCAGTCTTGCAGACATCTATCAAAGTACAAAACAAAATGAGCTATCGGGTAAATTCAACAATCCCAATCCAGCTTGTATTGTAGGTAAAAACATCAATGCCAAATTGCAGGATCTTTATCAGGAAGTCGACACTGATATTGTAGCGCGTTTGGGAAAAATGACGCTGGTTGATTTCAGTAAAACATTTAATTAAAAACACACATGAAAGTAGCAGTAATTGGATCCACAGGATACGTAGGAACACATCTTGTCAAAGAATTGGTTGACCGCAACTACCAGGTCGTAGCACTAGCTCGTCATACAGATAGCATTACATCGAACGACAAGATAACGAAAGTACAGGTTGACATCAACAATCATGAACAGTTGGTAAACGCCTTAACAGGCGTTGATGTAGTTATTTCGGCATTTAATGCAGGCTGGACTAACCCTAACCTTTACGAAGATTTTACCCAAGGTGCTTTAGCAATTCAACAAGCCGTTAAAGATGCGGGCGTTAAACGATTTATTGTTGTTGGTGGAGCTGGAAGCTTATTAATTGATGGCAATCGTCTGGTCGATTCACCAGATTTCCCTCAGGAAATCAAACCCGGAGCTTTGGCAGCAGCAGATTATCTTGATACCATTCGCAAGGAAGAACAGCTGAACTGGACGATGATCAGCCCAGCCATAGAGATGAATCCGCATGCTGGCGGTACACGCACTGGCAATTATCGCACAGGCTTGGATACGCCGGTATTTGATAAAGAAGGGCGTTCGAGACTATCGGTTGAAGATCTTGCCGTTGCCATTGTGGACGAGATCGAGAACAAACAGTTTACAAACAAACGTTTTACAGCTGCCTACTAATCGTGCTACAATCGTTTGATTTAGATTTTATACAAATTTTTATTACAAAAGGGAAGCGCAATCTTCCCTTTTGTCGTTGATATCATTTATATTTGACATTAATTAAACAATTAAAAAGCTAAATAATCGAAAAAGAATTAATCCTATGCTATTTAAAAAATCGATTCCTAAACTGATTGCTGAGGCAAATGAAAATGGTGAACATACACTGAAACGAACATTAACAAGTGGCGGATTAATTGCGCTAGGCGTTGGAGCTATCATTGGAGCAGGACTATTTTCCCTAACCGGAATTGCAGCTGCAGAGAATGCTGGTCCCGCTGTTATCTTATCTTTTATTATCGCTGCCGTTGGTTGTGCCTTTGCAGGTCTCTGTTACGCCGAATTTGCATCCATGATTCCGGTCGCTGGGAGCGCCTACACCTATTCTTACGCAACTATGGGTGAATTCGTTGCCTGGATCATCGGATGGGATCTTGTATTGGAGTACGCACTAGCGGGTGCCACCGTAGCCGTCAGTTGGTCGCAATACTTTAATCAGCTCCTGATGATTTTTCACATCCATCTACCCGACGCACTGCTGAAAGGCCCCTGGGAAGGAGGTATGGTTAATTTACCAGCCATCATTATCGTATGTTTGCTTTCTCTGCTATTAATGCGTGGAACACAGGAATCATCACGCGTAAACAATATCCTAGTGATCTTAAAGGTAGGCGTTGTATTGATTTTTATTGCGTTGGGATGGAGCTTTATCAACCCCGCAAACCACGATCCTTTTATCCCAGTAAATGCTGGTGAGGAGATGGTCAAAAATGGACAGCTAGGCTTTTGGGCTTTTCTAAAGAGCGATGACTTCGGTCATTTTGGAATCAGCGGTGTATTGCGTGCAGCAGGTGTCGTATTCTTTGCTTTCATTGGTTTTGATGCTGTAAGTACGGCTGCCCAAGAGGCGAAAAATCCGAAAAAAGGAATGCCAATTGGTATCATCGGATCATTGGTTATCTGTACCCTTCTTTATGTATTGTTCTCTTACGTAATGACAGGTATTGAAAATTATACCATGTTTAAAGGCGATGCCAAACCAGTAGCCACAGCATTTGCGAAAACAGGATATCATTTTCTGAATACAGCATTAATTATTACGATTATTGCAGGTTATACATCTGTTATTCTTGTCATGTTACTCGGACAAAGCCGGGTATTCTATTCCATGAGTAAAGATGGCTTGCTTCCAAAAATATTTTCTGATCTTTCCAAAAGACAGACTCCTTGGAAAACAAATGCAATCTTTATGGTATTCGTAAGTATCTTCGCTGGATTTGTTCCTGTTTCCGACCTTGGCCACATGGTGAGTATAGGCACCTTATTTGCCTTTACATTGGTTTGTGTAGGTATATTGGTACTCCGCAAAACCGATCCCAATCTAGAACGTCCATTCAAAACACCTCTAGTTCCTTTTGTTCCAGTTATGGGTATCATTGTCTGTGTACTGATGATGGCCTCACTACCTATCGAAAGTTGGGAACGTCTGGCAATCTGGCTGGCTCTAGGCCTATTGATTTACTTCGTCTACGGTAAAAAGCATAGTGTTATCCGCAAACAACACCGAGATCAACAAGGTATAGAATAATAGAGACAAACACGATCTATTGATACTTGTCTCCAAATAAACAAATCGGGCTTCTTAAAAAAGAAGCCCGATTTGTTTATTTGTTTTTGAATTCGCATGCCAAATAAGCTATAATGCGCTCAACTTAAAATAGCCATTTGCAATTACATCTTCTTTCAACCCGGTTTTGGGAACAATCTGAATATGATATTTTACTTTATCTGCATCAAGCAACAGATCTTCTATTTCATAAATATCATCTACATCCAACCCATATTTATCATCAATATGAGCTGTACTATGGTGCTTCCAAAAAACGGTGCGTTTCGCCTTCTCTGTTGCTTTAGCCAAATTGGGGGCAACAATCAGTTCCTTGTAATGAAATTCATCAAACTCATTTGGCTTATAGCCCCCCAGGTTGACAAAAAATAATTTCAACTCTGTATCCGACACTGTAGAATTATTTTTTTCTACCACCTTAATTTCATACTCTCCGATTTTATTAACCACACGGTAAGCATCAATATGAATTTTACCATCGGCATCAGGCCAGAAATCTTTAATTGGGTCTATAAAATCCTTCAGTTCATTACCGATTCCAAAAAAGATATCATGCTGTTCTGTACGTCTATTTTTCGGTTTACAACCGATCAAAATCATAAATAATTTCATATGCAAATAATCTGTCTTTGAATGGCTATATGGAATATCCAGGTTATTTTCATCAGTGTTTGTGCTTTCCAATCATGGATATTTCATAACTTAAGCCCATTAAACAATAAAAATAACGATTATCCACCACATTTAATACAGATAAAGACCTGACTATGAGTAAAATTTTCCTATCATTTACGTTACTATTCCTGTCTTTGTATTCTTTCGGGCAAAAACGAAGTACAGATAAAAAACTTGAAAAACAGATAAAACAGCTTATTCAGGGTTTTCAGGGAGAAGTAGGTATCTATGTGCATGACCTAAAGAAACACAAGGAAGTCAACATCGGAGCCGATAGCATCTTTCCTACCGCAAGCGTTGTCAAGATCCCGATTTTAGTGGGTATCTTTGATAAAATTGAAAAAGGACAGTTACAGTTAGACCAAGAGTATGTCTATCGTGAAAGTCAAAAGTATGGTGGCTCGGGTCTGATGCAATTTTTTAAGGACAGCAGCAAGGTTGATCTCAAAACACTGGTCGCCCTCATGCTCTCTTATAGCGACAATGTAACAAGCATCTGGAATCAAAAGCTCGCTGGTGGTGGCATAGCGATCAACAAGTTGATGAGCGATCTTCAATTACAGCATACACGTGTCAATTCACAAACCGAAGGAAGAAAAGCTGATTGGGAAAAATACGGTTGGGGGCAGACGACAGCCAAGGAGATGGCAGATCTCCTAACTTTGATCCGTCAGGGAAAAGTAGTCTCAGTAAAATCTTCGGATCGGATGTATCGTTTTCTGGGCAATATGTTCTATGATGAAAGAGCGCTTTCCCAGATTCCTGCGACAGTCAAGGCAGCCTCTAAAACTGGTTCCTTGGATGATGTACGTAACGAAGTGATTTTGGTCAACGCACCTAAGGGCGACTATGTATTCAGCATATTCACCAAAAACAATCAGGATAAGAGCTGGGGTAAAACCAATGCTGCAGAAGTGTTGACACGCAATCTCTCCAAATTACTGTGGGATTACTACGGCAAATAATTTGTGTGCTCCGATTGATTAAGCCTGCCTGCACCGCAGCACAACGATGATATGATCCTTTGGTAGCGCTAAATTTGATTCAAATGACAGCATATAGTTGTAGGCTGATAATAATATTGGATATGCTGCTGTAATGACGATTAGCGTCCCTCCAACGTCGGCACGTCGCGGTGATATCCGCTCCAAAAGCTGATCATTAATGACCGTCAATACAAATAAAAGAACATAAAAAACGGAGGCTGAAACAGTCTCCGTTTTTTATGTTCTTAAATAAGCGAATTAGTTTTTCAACAAATCACTACCATTTCTGGCTTTGCGGCCATTATTGTCATTTACTTTTTAAAAGCATCCTTCACATCTTTTGCAGCTTCTTTTGTACCGGATGCAACATCCTTAGCTACCTTTTTAGTACCATCAGCAACGTCACCAGCCACTTTTTTAGTACCATCCGCTACATCTTTTGCCACATCCTTAGTTTTATCGGCGGCTTTATTCGCTGCATCTACCGTAGCATCTTTCGCATCTTTCAAACCTTCTTTTACGTCCTGACCAGCATCACGCAATGCAGTTTTAGTTTTCTCCCAAGCTGTGTTAGCCTCTTCCGAAGCCGCACGGGCCTTCTCTTCTGCAGCCTTATCACCTTTGGCGATTGCTTCATCTAAGGCCTTCTTAGCTTCCTCAGCTTTCAAACGCGCAGTTTCCTCAGCGTTCTTTAAATCTGCTATTGCTGCATCTACATGCTCACCTACTGTTTGTGCAGTATCTGTAGCGTCTGACGCTTTCTTCTCCGAATTATTGCAAGAAGACATTACCAATGCTCCCGCTACTACTGCTAAAAGTGCAATTTTTTTCATTAGAATATTTGTTTTTTAATGGCAAGAAGTCATCAAGAGCTTATATCTATCCTTTTTGGAGTCTATTCACTGCATGATGGTTTCATGTAAGTTTGTAATTATATGATTAACTAGTCTTCAATTTACAACTTCTATGCCAAATAGAAAAACTTATTGTTTTGGGTAAATTGTTCCCTTCGCCGCTTCCAATGTATTTTTCAATAATCCAACGATGGTCATTAAACCCACACCGCCCGGTACCGGAGTAATCCAGGAAGCTTTAGGTGCCACATGCTCAAAGTCCACGTCACCATATAATTTAAACCCAGATTTTGTTTCAGTAGATGTTTCTCTATTGATACCTACATCAATTACCACAGCTCCCTCTTTGACCATATCTGCAGTAACAAAATTCTTTCTACCGATAGCAGCCACGACAATATCACCACGCAAAACCTCAGTTTTAAGATCTTTCGTACGACTATGTGTTAACGTAACAGTACAGTTTCCGGGATTGGCATTGCGAGCCAATAAGATGCTCATCGGCGAACCAACAATATTGCTTCGGCCTACCACCACTGCATGTTTACCCGCTGTCTCGATCTTGTAATAATCAAGCATCAACATAATCCCATAAGGTGTCGCTGGGATAAAACAAGGAAGATTACGTTGCATACGCCCCAAGTTGATCGGGTGAAATCCATCCACATCTTTGCGATAATCAATTGCTTCGGTAACTTTGTCCGGATCGATATGTTTTGGTAAAGGCAATTGAACGATCAGACCGTCGATCGTATCATCTTTGTTGATTTCTTTGACCTTAGCGATCAATTCCTCTTCGCTGATACTTTCATCGTAACGGATATTTGTAGATTCAAAGCCGACCAATTGACAATTGCGCATTTTGCTGGCTACATAGGTCTCACTACCACCATCATTACCAACAAGGATAGCCACCAAATGCGGTTTACGGCCAGTTTGCGTTGTAAATTCAGCCGCGTCCAACGCAATTTGTTCTTTGATTTTTTCGGAAACTAGTTTACCATCTAATAGATTCATGTTTAGGAGATTTGATTGTATTTAAAAGGAGCCCAAGAGCTCCTTTATTTTATATAATTTAAAATGTTATTAATCCAATTTCAATACAGCCATAAATGCAGATTGCGGAATTTCTACGTTCCCAACCTGACGCATGCGTTTTTTACCTTTTTTCTGTTTTTCCAACAATTTACGTTTACGCGAGATATCACCACCATAACATTTTGCGGTTACATCTTTACGCAAAGCGGAGATCGTTTCACGTGCGATGATCTTCGCCCCGATAGAAGCCTGAATACGGATCTCAAATTGCTGGCGAGGGAGAAGTTCTTTCAGTTTCTCACAGATTTTCTTACCAAAATCATAGGCATTGCTTCGGTGAATCAAAGAAGACAAGGCATCCACAGGTTCATCGTTCAATCGGATATCCAATTTAACCAAATCCGAAGTACGGTAACCGATCTGATGATAGTCAAATGAAGCGTAACCTTTGGAAATAGTTTTCAACTTGTCATAGAAGTCAAATACAATCTCACCCATTGGCATCTCAAAAACCAACTCCACACGATCCGAAGTTAGGTAATGCTGATTCATGATTGTACCGCGTTTTTGAATACACAAAGACATGATCGGTCCCACGAAATCCGATTTCGTGATAATATTAGCTTTGATATATGGTTCTTCAATCGAATCCAATTTACTTGGATCGGGCAAGTCTGAAGGATTATGTACAATCACTTCTTCCTTATCCTTTGTCATGTAGGCTTTATAAGATACGTTGGGCACGGTAGTAATTACCGTCATATCAAACTCTCTTTCCAAGCGTTCCTGAATAATCTCCATATGGAGCATACCCAAGAAACCACAACGGAAACCAAAACCTAAAGCTGCTGAAGACTCCGGTTCGAACACCAAAGAAGCATCATTCAATTGCAGACGGTGCATTGATTCACGCAATTCCTCGTAGTCTTCGGTATCCACAGGATAGATACCGGCAAAGACCATTGGTTTCACCTCTTCAAATCCTTGGATTGCCGCACCGCAAGGGCGGTCTTTATGGGTAATGGTATCCCCTACTTTCACTTCACGTGCTTCCTTGATACCAGAAATAATATAACCTACATCCCCTGTCTTGATGACTTCTTTTGGCACTTGATTGAGCTTCAAGGTACCGATCTCATCCGCAAAATACTCTTTGCCAGTCGCAACGAATTTTACTCTATCCCCTTTACGGATCTCGCCATTTTCAACTTTGAAGTAAGCCATGATACCACGGAATGAGTTGAATACAGAGTCAAAAATCAAGGCCTGTAGCGGTGCATCAGCATCACCTACAGGATGTGGGATACGTTCAACAATGGCTTCCAGGATATCTGGAACGCCAAGACCTGTCTTTCCAGAAGCAGGAATAATTGCATCACGTTCACCACCGATCAAATCCACGATCTGATCTTTCACCTCTTCAGGCATCGCCCCCGGAAGATCCATCTTATTTAAGATCGGGATAATTTCCAAGTCATGCTCTAAAGCCAAATATAAGTTTGAAATTGTTTGTGCCTGAATCCCTTGTGATGCATCCACAATTAACAACGCCCCTTCACAGGCAGCGATAGAACGGGATACTTCATATGAAAAGTCAACGTGTCCAGGAGTATCAATCAGGTTCAAGATATATTCCTGACCATCTTTTTTATAATTCATTTGGATGGCGTGACTCTTGATCGTAATACCACGTTCACGTTCCAAATCCATATTATCAAGTAATTGTGCCTGTGCTTCGCGCTGACTGATGGTATTGGTATACTCTAAAAGGCGATCTGCCAAAGTACTTTTGCCATGGTCAATATGCGCAATAATACAGAAATTACGAATGTGCTTCATATAGGATTTTTAAACTCTTTTGCTAAAAGGCAAAGATACCTTTTTTTATACATATTTATAGAATCAAGTATATTTTTCGTTTGTGGAATAAGGTAGGACGAAAAGATTCGCAATAGCCATGAGCCACAACCAGAAAGCTTTTTTATTTTCATTCGGCTACCGCGTAGGAAAAATGCTTCTGGTTGCGTGTCACCTTATCCATATCCCAGGTGATCTTATTTTTAAATTGTTCCGAACGTATCGGACAGTCCGTCACCTGGCAATAACGGCAACATTGTGGGAGACAAGGATCTGCATGTACAAAAAACTCGGTGCGAACAGACATTTCCTTATTGACAATCTTATCGACTGCCGAAATTTCATCGTGTACCTTCACTAAATCAAGGTAACGGGGTAAGGTCAGATGGCAATCCACATGCAGTTCGTTGCCATAACGCTGCACCCGAAGATTATGCACATCAATCCACTCCGCCTTACGATTACGTTCCAAAATAGCCACCACATCCTGCACAAGCTCGGTATCCGATTCATCCATCAGACCACCGATAGACTGCCGAAGCAATTTGTAACCGTTGAATAAGATAAAAAGGCCCAATATAATGGAAATCACCACGTCGATCCATTGGAATCCCGTTAGCTTCATCAGAAGTAAACCCAATATCAAGCCGATTGTACTATAGGCATCCACCTGCAGATGCTTACCATCGGCCACCAAAGTAATGGATCCTAGGGCACGCCCCCTTTTCATGATATAAAACCCAACAGCAAAATTGATTAGCGAAGTAATTCCGATCAAATAGATCCCTTGTTCGAGATGCGTAATTTCTGCCGGGAAAAAGATATTGTAACAGGCTTTTGCCAAAATAATCGCACCAGCGATAAAGATCAGTCCGCCCTCAAGGAAAACAGAGAAAAACTCAACTTTACCATGTCCATAAGGATGGTTTTCATCTTTAGGTTGTGCAGCAAGGTAAATGCTATAAAATGCGAAACCTGAGGCCACAACATTGACGATACTCTCGGCAGCATCTGTAAAGATGGCGCTGGAATCTGTTAAAAAATAGGCAACAAACTTAATGATCATTAAGCCTATTCCCGTAAACAGGGATAATAAAACCAATCTTGTTTGTCTCGACATGACCTGTATTTTGTAGGGCAAAGGTAAAGATATAACGCCAAATCAAATTGATTAGTTTTACACATCAATAGCACAAAGATGTCAATATTTGTTGGCTAAATCGCTTCAAGCGCTTTTTGTTACCAAAGCGCCAATAAAAACAGTCCTTTTCTTTGTAAATTTTCAAAAATAAAGACAATTATTTGCGACGTATATAATATCTTTGTCTTACCATGAGCACATCATCATACTTATCAGACAGGATAAATAATTTGTCCGAATCGGCTACACTTAAAATGACCAAGTTGGGCCGCGAATTAGCAGCAAAAGGCGTTAATGTAATTAGCCTTAGCGTAGGTGAACCTGATTTTAACACGCCTGAACATGTAAAAGATGCAGCAAAGAAGGCCCTGGATGAAAACTGGACACGTTATTCGCCAGTACCCGGATATCCTGAATTGCGTCAGGCGATTGTGAATAAATTGAAGACAGAGAATAATCTGGACTATGATATTTCGCAGATCGTTGTTTCAACAGGAGCAAAACAATCCCTATCTAATGTGATCCTAACGTTGATCAATCCAGGTGATGAGGTGATTATTCCTACACCATACTGGGTATCCTACTCGGAGATGGTTGTTTTAGCAGAGGGAAAATCAGTATTTATCAATACAGAGATCGACAATAACTTTAAGATTACACCTGAGCAACTGGAAGCGGCCATTACGCCAAAAACCAAACTGTTTATGTTCTCTTCACCAAACAATCCAACTGGAACAGTTTATAGTAAAGATGAACTAGCTGCATTGGCTAAAGTTTTTGAGAAACATCCACAGATATTCATTCTATCTGATGAGATCTATGAGCACATCAACTTTGTGGACAAACACGAATCCATTGCACAGTTTGACAGCATCAAAGACCGTGTTATTATCATCAATGGTTTCTCAAAAGCCTTTGCGATGACAGGCTGGCGTTTGGGTTATATTGCGGCCAACAAAACTATCGCGGCGGCAAATGATAAATTGCAGGGCCAGACAACTTCAGGTACTTGCTCGATTTCACAACGTGCAGGTATTGTTGCATACGAACAAGGATTAGAGTCAGTCAACAAGATGAAAGAAGCCTTTGCACGTCGTCGTCAATTGGTCTACGATCTTTTGAGTGATATCCCAGGGGTACGCACCAATCTTCCAGAAGGTGCTTTCTATTTCTTCCCTGAAATTTCATCCTTCTTCGGCAAAAAAGACCAAGATGGCAATATCATTAAAAATTCATCTGATCTCGCTTTATATTTATTGAATGTTGGTCACGTTGCAACCGTAGGCGGTGACTCTTTTGGTAATGACAACTACATTCGTTTATCTTATGCTGCTTCTGACGAAAGTCTGATCGAAGCATTAAAGCGAATCAAAGGAGCATTAGGCAAATTAGCATAATCAATACACCCTATACTGAATGGGCTATCCAAGAAAATTGGATAGCCCATTTTTTTATCAATCCCAGTTGTATCAATCTCGCTGTATTTTCCACAACGGTATATTCAAATACGTTCTTTTATTTGATATGCTCCATCACCTCAATGAATTTCTTACCCTTATTTTTCGGATCAAAAAGCATTTTTTCTACCTTATCTAGCTCAAGAGCCTCGAGATGACTAGGTAACACACTCTCTTTCATCAACTTCAACAATTGATCCCAGTCCGCACGATTGATCTTGTGCTGAATCAAGGCCATCATCTGGACCGCATTGCGGTATTCCATACTTGTTTTCAATTCCCCCACCATATCCATCCAGTCACCATAAGTGAAAAGCCTATTTTTTACCTTTTGCAATTGTAAGGCTTTCATCTTGACCATATCATAACCCAGCAGCATCTCCGTGACAGAATCAATCTCGATACAGGTCGCGATCTTCGCATAATCTTTTGGGAACTCCCCCCGTGCATCGTCATCCAAAAGCTTACAGAACGCTGGTACCTCCTTTTTCAGGGAATCACAGTTCTGCTGCGCATGCAGTTCCATTGTCATGATCAGGACTAGTCCGATTGCTAACATCCGCAGATAAATAGATTTCAATTTCATGCTTCGAAGATACCCATTTTTGGGAAATATCATCCATAGCACATAATTCACAATGATTTTGGCGCTTCAGCCAAATATTTATTACATTTACCTTTATGAGTATTTTAACAGAAAAATTCAAAACGAAGCACGATACGGCTCCGTTTTCACAGATAAAAAACGAAGATTATATCCCTGCATTTGATGCAGCAATTCAAAAAACAAAAGATGAAGTTGACGCCATTGTCAACAATCCTGACGCAGCTACATTTGACAATACCATTGCAGCGATGTCCTATTCCGGACAGACCTTAGACAGGTTGTCCAGTATCTTTTTCAATCTCCATTCTGCGGAGACCAATGATGAACTCGAAAAGATAGCACAGGATGTTGCCCCTAAATTATCCGCTTTAGGCAATGACATTACGCTAAACTTCGACTTGTTCAAACGCGTAAAAGCGGTTTACGATCAGAAAGATCAACTGTCACTTACCACAGAACAAACCACATTATTGGAAAAATCCTACAAAGATTTTGTTCGCAATGGAGCGTTGTTGAATGATGAGCAGAAAGAACAGTTGCGTGCGATTGATGCCGAACTATCGCTTTTAAAATTAAAATTCGGGGAGAATGTTCTTGCTGAGACTAACGCCTATCAGCTGCTGGTTAGCGAAGAAAAAGATCTGGCGGGACTTCCAGAGGGAGCCATTGAAGCAGCCCAGGCATTAGCTAAGGCCAACGAAAAAGAGGGCTGGTTATTTACGTTGGATTTCCCAAGTTATCTGCCCTTCGTCACTTATGCCGATAACCGCGAATTGCGTCGGGAGATCACCCTGGCTGCGGGGCGCAAGGCCTTTCAGGACAATGAGTACAACAACGTTCAAAATGTATTGAAAATCGTAAAACTACGTTTTGAACGCGCTAAATTATTAGGTTATGCAACCCATGCAGATTTTGTGTTAGCCGAGCGTATGGCACAAAATCCAACAAAAGTAACCGAGTTTCTGAACGATCTGCTTGGAAAGGCAAAACCGGCAGCACAGCATGAGTTTGCTGAATTAGGTGCTTTCGCCAAGAAACTGGATGGTATCGAGCAGCTTGAAAAATGGGATGGCGCTTACTATGCGGAGAAACTAAAACAAGAACGTTTTAATCTGGATGACGAAAAGCTGAAGCCCTATTTTAAGCTCGAAAATGTGTTGCATGGTGCATTTGAGGTTGCCCACCGACTATTTGGTATCAATTTCAAAGAAGTCAACGACATTGAAACCTATCACGAAGAAGTTCAGACTTTTGAGGTCACCAAAGATAATGGTGAATTAGTAGCGATCTTCTACGCCGATTTCTTTCCACGTAAAGGGAAACGAAATGGTGCTTGGATGACATCCTTCAAACCTCAGTATGTGCAAAATGGTAAACAACAACGTCCGCATGTATCTATCGTATGCAATTTCACCCGTCCGACAGCGACTAAGCCTTCTTTATTGACCTTTCAGGAAGTAACAACCCTATTTCACGAATTCGGTCACGCCCTCCATGGCATGCTTGCAGATACCATCTATCCGACCCTATCCGGCACATCGGTCTATTGGGATTTTGTTGAGTTACCAAGTCAGGTAATGGAAAACTGGTGCTATGAAAAAGAAGCCTTGGAATTGTTTGCCAAACATTATGAAACCGGAGAAGTGATCCCAATGGAACTGGTGGAAAAAATCCGTGAGAGTGCATCTTTTCTGGAAGGAATGGCCACAATGCGCCAATTAAGCTTTGGCCTGTTGGATATGGGCTGGCATGGACAAGACCCAAGTGCCATTGCTGATCTGAAAGCATTCGAAGATGGACAATTCGCATCCACCAAGTTGTACCCCGATGTGAAAGAGAATGCGATGAGCACAGCCTTTTCCCATATTTTTAATGGCGGCTACTCATCAGGCTACTACAGCTACAAATGGGCCGAAGTACTGGATGCAGATACGTTTGATTATTTCAAACAAAATGGCATTTTCAACGCTGATATTGCCCATAAATTTCAGGACAACATCTTATCCAAAGGGGGAACAGAACATCCAATGGTGCTCTATAAGCGATTTAGAGGACAGGAACCGTCTGTCGAGCCCCTACTCAAACGAGCAGGATTACTTAAATAAAAGGCGGTATCAAAAGTCAATCTTTGTGATTGACGGCAATGATATTTTTTGAAAATCCATCCAATGATTAAATAAGGTCCAAGTTCGATTCCGAATTTGGATCTTATTCTTTTCTAATTACAAGGAATATCAACTACCTTACAATTTGCTCCACTACCCCTAGTTTGTTCCTAAAAGATCCCTTTTCACCTCCATAATACGATTGACGCAACTGACTACAACAAATCATAAAGAATTTGTTATATTCACCATTTATTAATTCTTCAAAAAGATAGAAATTAGGATCAATCCAAACAGCCCAACACCATGAGTGAAATCAACTTTTTATTACGTGATAAAAACCGGCGCAAATTTTTCTTCAAATGCATTTTAATTGGCCTCCCTGTATTGATTAGCCTGGCATTATTGATCAATTATATGGAAGATAGTTCAGCTGCCAAAGGTACTCCGAACGACAAAGGTGGGATGGACTATTATTTTAGGGATGCCGTTACCGAAACCGCTCCGGATGTACTTTGCAAACTGATTCCCATGTATCCCAATGGTAAAATCACCTATTACAACTTTTCCACCGATCAAACGGATAATCCAGCTGGAGACCTATTTCTGTTTACAGCCGATTCCTTTGAAAAGGTGAAAGCATTCTATCAGGAAAAAGGAAAGATAGTCGATGATGGGACAGATACATTTGTCTGTGATATTGGTGGAAAGAAAATAACCTTAAGCAAATTCACAACGAAAGAAGACGATCCAGTTCAGGGTGAAAATAAGATCAATATTTCATTTTAAATTTTGCGGCAGCAGGCCCCATAACATCGAAATTTATCATTAAACAACAATTAAGTTTGAAGCCCAAGCCCCGTTCGTTATTCGGGCTACAGTTTGAGCACATGACACCTTGCGGCTATTTTTATCAGGGTCTTCCCCAAATAAAAGCTGTCTGTGTTGATTTATCATCAAAAAAGCTGTATCTTTGTAAAACATAATTGGGGTTGACCGGAATTGACAGGATGGAGACGGTTATGTAAGCATGTAGTGCGTTGTTAGTAGAGCACTTTAATCTGAACTTTCAGAATTATAACTGGCGAAGAAAACTACGCCTTAGCTGCTTAAGTTAGACTTAACATAGCTATTTGTCCCGTTAGATCCTGTTCTTTGGTTTAACATTCGGGGCATCGAACGATAGAACTGGCAAGTGTGATGTTGCTAAGCACTTGTGAGAAACAGCAACTACGGCGTACGGTATAGGTAAGCGACTCACCTTCCCTCGCTCGACAATCAAAGAGAAGCTAAACATGTAGAAAGCGTATACAGTACCATGACTGGACGAGAGTTCGAATCTCTCCAGCTCCACTAGAAAAGCCATATTCAACATTGAGTATGGCTTTTCTTTTTAAAACACTATCCCGTACGAAACTGTTTTCTATATTTTAGCGGAGATGCCTTTGTCACCACCTTAAATTGTTTGCTAAAATGTGCCCAGCTGTTATAGCCGCTATTATAGCAGATGTCCAAAATAGGCCGATCTGTATCGCGTAATAGTTTGCAGGCATGACCGATCCGGAGTTCTTTGATAAAATCAAAATAACTCTTTTTTATGTTCTTTTTGAAAAAACGGCAAAATGCCGAAACAGACATATTGGTGCTGGAAGCAACCTCTTCGAGTGAAATAGGATTTAAAAAATTCTTAAAAGAATAGTCTATTATCGCTTCTATAACGATGTTTCCTTCTCTACCGGCAATCGTATCAAAAGCCATCGTAATCACCTTATGCTCTTCGGACGATCCAATCTGTTCCATACAGTTCAATAATAACTGAATACGTTCAAGCCCCTCTGTATTTTCTATTTTGCGGATCATGAGATCAATTTCCGCTGCAAGATTTCCAATAAGCTGGATTCCCGTGCTGTCATTTTTCAACAATCCAGCGATCACATGCATCTCGGGCAGCGCCAAAAATCCCGTCCCCCAAAAGTCCTTGAGGAAATGAACAACAATTGCACTACCAACCGCATCCTGCCTGGATTTACGGAACCAATGCGGCAGATCCGAACCGAGGAAGAATACATCTCCCTGCTTATAATCGCCGATATAATCACCAATAAGTGCTGTTCCATTACCTTCTGTGATCACAATCAGCTCGCACTCAGGATGCCTATGCCAAGCTGTTTCAAAAGTGGGCGTCCTGTACGTTCGACAAGCGAAAGAATACTGTTCTTCGACATGTATTTTCTGGATCAGTGTTTTCATGATAAATTATTGCTAACGAATACATCTGCTATCTGAACACATAATATACGATTATAAACACAACAAATAGCAAGATAGCATATTTTTTCACCCAAATAGCGGTTGAAAGATGCTCAGCTGATGCTGTAAATTTATCTTACGACAAGGGAACCACATGTAAGCGTATGCGGCTATCGCATAAGAATAAACCGAAATAAAATTATGAACTCAATTTCAACGATAACCAAGTATGGAAAATAATACCTATGATGCCATCGTCGTTGGCTCTGGCATCAGTGGCGGATGGGCCGCAAAAGAGCTTTGTGAAAAGGGATTAAAAGTTCTGATGCTCGAACGCGGCAGCCCTTACGAGCATGTCAAAGATTATAAATCTGCACTACGGGAACCCTGGGATCTCCCACACCGCGGACGCACAACCGTAGAACAGAAAAAAAAATATCCTGTTATCCACCGTGGCTGGGCAGCCTCAGAAGCGGTCATGGATGGTTGGGTAAATGAAGAAGATTGTCCCTATACCGAATTGAAACCCTTTACATGGTGGCGCAGCTACCGCATGGGAGGACGATCAACCTTATGGGGTAGACAATCCTATAGGCTGAGCCAAATGGACTTCGAAGCCAATGAGCGGGATGGGATTGCCGTGCCATGGCCCATAGGCTACAATGATATCGCTCCTTGGTATGACCATGTCGAAAAATTTGCCGGAATCAGCGGATCCCTAGAAAATATTGCACACCTTCCGGATGGACAGTTCCTACCCCCCATGGAGTTGAACTGCGTAGAAAAAGATGTGGCCAAACGAATTAAACAAGAATATGGGGACAAGCGGCACCTGATCATTGGGCGGGTTGCAAACCTTACAGCCCTGATCCCTGGGAGATCAAAATGTCAATTTCGGAACCGTTGCTGGGAAGGATGCCCCTTTGGAGGCTATTTCAGCACCCAGTCCTCTACCTTACCTGCCGCAATGAAAACAGGTAATTTGACCGTCCGGCCTTATTCGCTGGTTCGGCAGATACTTTATGACAAAAATACCAAAAAGGCCACTGGTGTTGAGGTCTTAGATACCGAGACCAACCAAACCTATGAATTCAAGAGTAAAGTGGTCTTTCTATGTGCTTCGACCCTCAACAGCACCTGGGTCTTATTTAACTCCGCAACGGACATTTGGCCCGAAGGTTTGGGGAGCAGCAGCGGCGAGTTGGGTCATAATGTGATGGACCATCATTACAACATCGGTGCTTCCGGAATAGTGGAAGGCTATGAAGATCGCTATATATTCGGCAAAAGAGCCAATGGGTTTTATATTCCCCGATTTGTCAATATTGGCAGTGACAAAAGAGATTACCTACGTGGCTTCGGTTACCAAGGCGGTGCCAGCCGTGAAGGTTGGGGCAAGGAGGTTGCCGAACTCAATATAGGTGGCAACTTTAAAGACGCACTTACTGAACCCGGTCAGTGGACTATCGGCGCAACAGGTTTTGGAGAGATACTCCCCTATCACGAAAATAAAATCTCACTGGATAAAGATCGCAAGGACAAATGGGGATTGCCTGTTTTGGCGATGGACGCTGAACTGAAAGACAATGAGTTGAAGATGCGAAAGGATATGCAGGAAGAGATGAAAGCGATGCTTACTATCGCAGGTGTAAAAAATGTAAACACCTGGGACAGTGGTCATGCCATGGGACACGGTATCCATGAAATGGGAACCGCGAGAATGGGACACGACCCCAAAACCTCGGTACTCAACAAGTGGAATCAGGTTTGGGATTGTCCCAACGTATATGTTACCGATGGCGCCTGCATGACTTCATCGGGATGCCAAAATCCATCATTGACCTATATGGCATTGACTGCACGGGCCGTAGACCATGCCGTCAATGAGCTCAAGAAAAATAATAGCTAAGCCCATGGAAAGAAGAACACTTTTAAAGATGATTGCCCTGCTTACAGGCGGAGCCGTGATTGGTGGCAATGCTTTTTTGACTGGCTGCAGTTCCAACAAAGAAAGCGACCTTAAGGAACGCCTCAATTTAACTCCCCAGCAAATCGCATTCCTGGACGAAGTAGCAGACACCATACTTCCAACTACCCCCAAAAGCCCGGGTGCCAAAGCAGCCAAAGTCGGCTCATTTATGAAGGTCATGGTGAACGATTGTTATGAAGCTCCGGATCAACGGGTCTTTCTTGAAGGAATGGACAACTTGGATGCGGCCTGTAATAAAATGCATAAGCTGGGATTCGTGGAAGCCACGGCTGAGCAAAGGCTTAGCCTTCTCACAGCAATCGATAAAGAGGCAAAAGAGTATATGTCCCAAAAAGGAGATTTACCCAATCACTACTATACCATGTTTAAGCAATTAACACTACTAGGCTATTTCTCTTCGGAAATAGGCCATAAACAGGCGCTGCGATACAATCAGGCGCCAGGTCGATACGAAGGGGATGTGCCTTATAAAAAAGGGGATCGTTCCTGGGCTTAAAATAACGAACTTACGGATATAAGGTTCCACAAAAGGAACCTTTTCACCTAAAAAAGAGATTTATGACAACAATTAAAGGACCTGCAATTTTTTTGGCACAATTTGCCGGTGACAATGCACCCTACAATACCTTGGAAGGTATTTGCCAATGGGCAGCTTCCCTCGGCTACAAAGGTATCCAGATACCTACTTGGGATGCGCGCTTAATAGATCTTCAAAGAGCTGCTGAAGACAAAGACTATACACTGCAGCTCCAGTCTACCGTACAATCCTATGGACTGGAGATCACCGAACTATCAACACATCTCCAAGGGCAACTGATCGCTGTGCATCCGTCTTTTGATCCATTATTCGATGCATTTGCGCCACAAGAGCTGCATAATAATCCCAAAGAGCGACAACAATGGGCTGTACAGCAGCTCCATTATGCGATTAAAGCCTCCCATAATCTCGGTTTGAAAGCCCTCGCAACCTTTAGCGGTGCATTTCTATGGCCTTATGTTTACCCCTGGCCGCAACGTCCCGCCAATCTGATCGAGACAGGGTTCACTGAACTCGCCAAAATATGGCTTCCCATATTGGATATCTGTGAACAGTACGATGTCGATCTTTGTTATGAGCTTCATCCGGGTGAAGATCTGCACGACGGCGTTACCTTTGATCTGTTTTTAGAAAAAGTAAATTACCACAAACGAGCAAATATTCTATACGATCCATCGCACTTTGTCCTGCAATGCCTCGACTACCTGCAATTCATCGACATCTACCACGAGCGGATTAAAATGTTCCATGTAAAAGATGCTGAATTCAACCCTTCTGGTCGTCAAGGTGTTTATGGTGGATATCAAGATTGGCAAGCAAGGGCTGGCCGTTTTCGCTCTATTGGGGATGGACAGGTCAATTTCAAAGCAATTTTCACCAAGTTGACACAATATGATTTTCAGGGCTGGGCAGTCCTGGAATGGGAATGTGCATTTAAAAATTCAGAAGACGGCGCTCGCGAGGGTGCACAGCATATCAAAGAGTACATTATCCGGGTAGGCGATCGCGCATTCGACAATTTTGCTGCTGCTGGTAGCGATGATGACTTGAATAGAAAATTGATCGGTTTATCAGAATAATAGCCTAAAATACAGTTACTATGGAAATCAGAAAAATCAGGATGGGCATGATAGGCGGTGGCAAGAATGCTTTTATTGGCGCTGTGCACCGTATGGCTGCAGGGATAGATGGACAGGTCGAACTATGCTGCGGCGCATTAAGTTCTGACCCCGTTAAAGCGCAGGAGTCCGGAGAGCTGCTTTCGCTCCCGACGGATCGAATCTATACAAATTTTAGGGAAATGATCCTGCGCGAAAGTCAGTTGCCCCCTGACGAACGGATGCATTTTGTAAGTATTGTCACCCCCAATGTTGCCCATTTTGAACCCGCCATGCTTGCTCTTGAACATGGATTTCATGTGCTCCTGGAAAAACCCATGACCTTCTCCCTGCAGGAAGCCCAATTATTACAGCAGAAAGTCAATGAATCGGGATTACTACTTTGCGTCACCTATACCTATTCGGCCTATCCGATGGTCAAACAGGCACGTCAGTTGGTCCGCGAAGGCAAGCTTGGAACTATCCGTAAAATCATGGTCGAATATCCACAGGGCTGGCTCAGCACATTGATCGAAAACGAATCCCCGCTTGCCGCCTGGCGAACAGACCCTGAAAAAGGGGGACTAAGCAGCTGTATGGGAGATATCGGAACACATGCCGCTCATCTCGCTGAATATATTTCCGATTTAAAAATAACCAAGGTCTGTGCTGATCTTCGTACAGTCGTAGCAGGAAGACGACTGGAAGATGACGGTAATGTCCTGCTGGGATTTGAAAATGATGCAACCGGCGTACTCTCTGCCTCACAGGTAGCGGCAGGCGAAGAGAATGCTTTAAAAATAAGGATATATGGAGAAAAAGCCGGTTTGGAATGGAACCAGCAAGAGCCCAATAGCCTCCTATTGAAACCGCTTAACGAACCGGCACAACTGTTTCGTGCAGGACAACAATATCTCAGTCCTCTAGCTCAGCACAACAGCCGCTTACCCGCTGGACATCCGGAAGGTTACATCGAAGCATTTGCCAATATCTATCGGAATTTTTCAGCTACAATTCTTGCAAAAATAAACGGCACCCGTCCCTCGGAGGCCATGCTGGATTTCCCTACCGTCGCAGATGGAACAAGGGGCATGAAATTTATCGAAACGGTAATAGCTTCTGGACAGTCCAGTCAAAAATGGACTCCCCTATGATCAAGTCCATAGGGACATCGACATGAAAGTCGATTCAATACCGAAATTACTGCGTCATCAAGTAAGGAGTCTTGCAACAGGTCAGTAATTTCGGTTTTCCAGGTTCTTTTTGAAAGGCTTTAATATTGGAATGCCCTATGTCAACGTATAATCCCCTTGTACACCGCATCCCGTAACACCCCGCCTTCGGTATCACCGGCATATTCCCAATACATCGCCCCCAGTAAGCCCTGTCCATGCACATAATCACATTTCAAGGCAATGGATTCTGGAGTTTCAAAAGTCAGTACCAATTCTCCCTGTGCATTGACCAGATAGTGGGCCTTCGCTTCATCATCCCATTTCTGTTCAAAGCCCTGTAAATTCAGGAGATCCTTATAGTCTATAAACCCCTTGATATCCGTTTTATTTCCCCGTCCGTAAAACGGAATACCAAGCACCAATTTTTCGGCAGGCATTCCAGCGGCAATATGTGCCTTGACGGCTTCAGCGCAGGTCGTGCGCCCCGATAAGGGAGAACGATGCAAGCTCGCATGATGATACGGTGGATTCCCTGAGTCGTAAGTCATGATGTTCACAAAATCTACATCGTTTTTTATCCGATCAAAAGCAATATATTGACCACTTGATACCGAAGCGAGTGTCAATAGTTTTTTCTTACCGATAGCCTTCCGGATATCCCGCATCAATAAGGTAAAATTCTCGGTATCTGATTTCGTCGCAGAAATACCGGCGGAAGAATTCGTTGGATATTCCCAATCAATATCAATGCCGTCGAGTTTAAACTCTTTTACAAGCCGTTCACAATCCTTGGCAAATTTCCCCCGATTAACGGCATCAGCAGCCATCTCACTAAAGCGACCACTTCCCCAGCCACCAATGGATAACAATACTTTCAAGTGTGGATGCTTTTTCTTCAGCGCTATAATACTTTTTAATCTGGCTTCATTGTCGATACGCACTCCGTCAAAACTGTCATTGACATGCCCAAATGCATAATTGATATGGGTCAGGTAAGTCGGATCCGGCATCACTGTTGACCAGGATGTAACGTAGGCAATCACCACTTTTTTATTTTTCCCATGTGCACAACTCCCTTGTGGACTAAGCGTCATTAACAATAAGGCTATTGCTGTAAAGCTAAGGGTTATTAACTTGAGGGGGTTTATAACATTTTTAGATTTCATACACATCATAATATTCAATATAAATAGCACCGATATTGAGCCAAATTCCGCTATCCATTTAACAAAAGAATAAGCGGACAACGATCCGTCTTCTATTAAAGTTTTAAATAGATATTTATCTTTTTCAGTAAAATAGCATACCACAACATGGCGAAAGCCCATAGCAGCGAACCACCAACAGCAAGAAGCATGTTATCCGATTGCTTATAGAAAAACAAAGGAATCTGCAATCCCCAACAGATGAAATAAATTAAATCTGGCGCAAGATAGGTTGTCAAAGAATTCTTTCCGGCTTCCTCGAAAACGAATATTCCTTTATGGTATTTCCGGATATCTATTACATAGTAGATAACAAGCAGTAAGAGCAGGCTGATGCCACAACAGAGCAATGCCCAGCTTGGCGTACCGTGAATTTTGGATAATATAAACCAGGGGCGCAGCGCAAACCCACCCAGTAACCAAAGTATTCCAATAATCAGCATCCAACGTAAAAGTAGCTTAGGTGTAGCAGCATACCGTTTTATCAAGATGCCAATGATTGTTCCGGCCAATACAATGCAAGGTACATTACCCGATAACAGCACATTCAGGTAGTTCCCGATGATCGGAATATGCAATTTGAATGCTGTTTGAGACAGAATATTTAGGACAAGAAACAGCAGCCAAAAGCATACTACAATGGAGAGCCTTCCCCGACTTAACACAAAAGTAGTAGCAGCAGCAAAATAACCCCAGCCGATTAAGCCCAAGATTCCCCACCAACCGATCTCCAAGCCTTTACCCTCTGCAGCTTTAAAACAGTAAACCAAATAACAGATCCCCAATACCCCGACCAGGCGCATCCCTTTAAATAAGGTCTGACTGCCGGCAGTAGTAGGATACCTATTCCAGATCAGAAATACGCAGAGATACAACAATCCTAGCCACCAAAAACCAGACATACCCGTCAATGAAGCATCCACACGTCCACCGTTCAGAATCAAGACACCAATCAGGATTAAACTCGCGGTACGGGTGACAATATGCGCAAAAATCAGACGAGGAGATTCTCCCAGCTTCTCCCGGGCAGCGACAGCATATGGTACAGCCATGCCCACCATAAAAAGAAATCCCGGAAAAACCCAATCTGCCAGCCCCATACCGTCGACATCCGCTTTGGTATGCAGCAGCCATTCTGGGACACCGGGCGCAAATAAATCGTTGACAAATAACATGAGAAATAGAGTCATACCCCGCATGACATCCATTGAGCGAATTCGAATTAATTGTTTAGGTTGTTGTTGATCCATAATGATACGATAAATCCAAAGCAAATCAGCTGTCATAGCCCAAAACGTCCCGTTTACCCAATTCTGCCACAGACGACTCAGCTACTTTAAGGAATTGTAAAATGCAGGACTCGGTCGCTTAAAATACGCCTACGCGATTCCGTTCGCATTCAGGTTTATAATTTTTAGCAAACAGAACAACTATTTGCTTACCCTAAGATGAGCATATTATATCATATTCAAGAGAAATAATTGTTCAAATTAGTGTAATTTTTGCTTTTATCATACAAGTTTCCTGGAATTATGCCTTCATCTCACAACATTTTGAAAAGCGCATTGCCCACGTTACGTTTCGTGTAGCCTCTTTTTACCAGCGGATAAGAAATGGCGTGGAATCCGGTGTTAAATATATGCTGTTATATAAAAACAATCACCTCATCACAAAAAGCTGCAACCAAATAAACAGAGGAAAAAATTGATCAAAAAGCATCAACTATAGTGTAAAACTAATATTTTTGACGTTAGTTCTAAAACAACATATAACATGAGCCAGTTAGTATTTCGTGACGCCAGACAAGAAGATTTACCTCGTATCGTAGCCATATACAATACCACCATTGCTTCGAGAATGGTCACAGCAGACACCAGTCCTGTAACCGTAGAAAGCAGACAGAAATGGTTTGATGAACACAGCCCGTCAACGAGACCATTATGGTTGGTAGAGGAACAAAATAATATCCTCGGCTGGGTCAGCTTCCAGTCTTTTTATGGTCGCCCAGCATACGATGCCACAGTAGAGATCAGCATCTACCTGGATGAACAACAGCGAGGCCGGGGACTGGGCAAGCAAATTCTCCAATACTGCATAGACAAAGCCCCCAGCCTTGGTGTACATACCTTATTGGGTTTCATCTTTGCGCATAATGTACCTAGCATCACCTTATTTGAAAAAATGGGATTCCAGGAATGGGCCAACCTGCCCAATATTGCTACGCTAGATGGGGTAGAACGAAGTTTAAAGATATTGGGAAAAAGGCTAAGTTAAGTAACACAACTGGCTTCCAAGGAAAAAGTCATTAGCTTTAAGTAATTATTTTACACTCTTAATTTACAATTATGACTCAACGACTACAATTAATGTTAATATTCACCCTTTCTATGTTGTTTTGGATCAATATTGCCACTGCACAAGATCCAGAACGGATAAAGACCATCACAATTTCCGCAGATTCCACCTATACAAAAGTCGTACAAGCACTTCAAGAAAGTGGCTACTATATTGCTCAATTAGACCGTTCTTCAGGTTTTATTCAAACCAGTGTATCGCTTAAAAGCAAATCAATATTTGGTCGTGATGGTGATAAAAGAATCTTCAATTTTCTAGTCGTCCCGCTTCCAGATCGAAGGTCCAAAATCATTCTCAATATCTTTCTGTTCGAACGCCTTCAAGCCGGAAGCGGTAATTCCGGAAATTATTACTACGATGACAAGGGCCTTGTCCAGGATGATAAAATCTATCAGCAGATCTGGGATAAAATTTTGCCACAGCTGTAATAAAGCATGTATTGCATGCACCTAGAATAAAAATAGAACTAAAAGACAATAAATTTGTATTATTTTGGTGGTGAAATATTTTTTGCAATATTGCGCGATATCTAATTGATCAAAGCCAATGCGTGTAACTAAAAAAAACAAACTTTTTTCATTCGTTATTATAGTTATTGTTCTTGGCATTATTGCATTTCCAATTTTCCATATTCTTAGAACAAAATGGGGCGAAACAGACATCCACAGGACACTTCCGCCTCATTATGTGGATGATGCCAGTACCTTAAACCCAACCAAAGTCGACACCATCATTGCCATTCCAAAAGACAGGTCAGCAATCGAAAATCAATTGCGGCAAATTCTGCAGTATGCAAATGCCAAGGGCTTAAAAATCTCCGTCGCAGGGGCGCGTCACAGTATGGGTGGTCATACGATGTATCCCGATGGAGTTGTACTCAATATGCTCCCATACAACCACATGGAGCTGGATACGGTAAACAATGTACTGACAGTCGGTTCGGGAGCACTTTGGTCAGATGCTATTCACTATTTAGATCATTATGGCAAATCAATTGCGGTGATGCAAGCATTTAGTTCTTTTTCTATTGGAGGCTCGCTCAGTGTAAATGGACATGGATGGCAAAAAAATTCGCCACCTTTAGCATCCAGTGTACTTTCCTTTACATTAATGAATGCCAAAGGTCAGGTGCTCCTTTGCAGTAGGAAAGAAAATAGCGAACTTTTCCATCATGTGATTGGTGGATATGGCTTATTTGGTATTATACTCGACGTGAAACTTAAAGTCGTCAATAATCAATCTCTAAAATTTCATTACATCAATTTAGCACCCGAAAATTACACGAAATACTATAAAAAATATATTCTTGACAATCCGAAGGTCGATCTAGTTTTTGGTCGGTTACGCGTCTCTAACAAGAATTTTCTAGCGGAGGCTACGCTCAACTATTTTGAGCAGACGGCAGAACAACCGATACAGCTGGCTCAACAGAGCAAGAAAATGGAAGAAACCAAGAGACTCATATTTCGGGGCAGCGTCAATAACGAATATGGAAAGCGGCTCCGCTGGGACCTTGAGACATCCTCCGCTATTCCGGCAAGGCATCTTACCTTCACCAGAAATGAGATCATGGATAGCCAAGTCTCTTTGATTGAAAATAAAGATACCGCATCGACAGATCTGCTCCACGAATATTTTATTCCTGAACGAAATTTCATGAAATTCATTCAGGATATAAAACCTATTTTATTAAAATCAAAGCTAGATCTACTAAATATTACGATCCGTGCGGTCAATCGGGACGATGATGCTTACCTAAATTATGCACAGGAAGATGTTTTCGGTTTCGTACTGCTGTTTAATCAGAAAAAAACAGCACAGCAAGAAGCCGAGATGCAGACACTCACAGATCTTTTGGTTGATGCAACCATTAAAAATGAAGGAACCTATTATCTTCCTTATCGTTTACACATCACAAAAGACAAAATGAGGAAAGTCTATCCACAAGCAGACAGTTTTTTCAGGACCAAAACAAAATACGACCCGTCGGAACTCTTCAACAACAAATTTTATAGGCACTATAAATAACCGCCGGGTATTGAGCTATATTGATATTGTCAGCAATGGAACATCGAGGCCAGAGGCCATCATCCGTGTTTTGCTGCGATGTGTCAACGAGCTCCAGAAACCATATTTATAAGGAATCATGACCAATAGGTCCGTATGGCTTTCTTTGACCTCATCACGAATAGCTTTCACCACTTCATTTGAAGTTACATTTTTATAGTAATAGCTGACGATCCCCATCACATCGTTGATGGCTTCGCGGGTAGCACTACCTTTTTCCTCGTTTAGTTGTTCGACGGTTTTACGGATATTGAGCACCTCTAGGACAGCATTAAAGTCAGTTGCAAAATCTTTAACTTTTTCTAGGATCTCTTTTTGGACACCACGAACGATGTCGCAGGCAAAGAGAATATGTTTTAGTCCGGTGAATTGTGCTCCCAAGGGTACAGAGAGAATAGGAATTTTTAGCCTACTGATGGCTGCGGTCGTTGTATTGCCCAACATGTCCTGGTCAAACGACCGTTTGGCCATTCCCATGACCAGTAGATCGGCACCGGTTTCCTGAATACATTTTGTAATCTGATCATAGAACAAACCAGTAGCCAGATAAGGGACGGCGGGCACCCCACTCTTCTGGGTAATAGCCTCCGCTTTATGTTTTAAAATCTTGTTTTGATGTTCAAAAATTTTGAACATAGAATCGGGAGAAAGACGTGCATTCATCGCATGGATGGAAGGGTTCTGGAGAGAAAATAAGACAATCTCATATTCTTTACCTGCAAAAACTTCCAGTATAAAATTCAAGGCATGTTCTGCCTCTTCAGCATAGTCTGTAGCAACAATAATCCGTTTCATATGATCCGATTTAATACGATTAAACAATTCCTTATTAATACGATCAAGTTACCGAAAAATAATAAATCTATCAACCGGACAATTGTCTCAGCATCGTCAATTTTCTCCCGATTTTCCAGCTATTTTGAATAGCTATCTTTTACAAAAGAAGCCTTTTTCAGGTAGTCGATACTTTGCTCAAGGCCTGTGTAAATATCATTGCGTGTATCTTCCAGTTCAACGAACAGATATTTCAGTCCACCTGTTTTAGCATTGTTAAAGATCGCATCAAATCCAACCATTCCACTTTGACCGATTTCACGGTGGTCTTTGATATGTAAAGCTTTAAATCTGCCTGCGTACTTGTTGAAATAATCCACAGGGCTTACATCTCCGATTACTGCCCAGTAAACATCCATTTCAAAAAACACATTTTCAGGATTGGTATGCTCCAACATGTAATCGAACATCACTTTATCCTCTACCTTTTTAAATTCGTGTGCATGGTTGTGGTATCCATACAATATTCCCTGTTGGCGGCATTTTGCACCCACAGCATCCAAATAGCGGCATTGCGTTTCAAGATCTTTGAGCGTCTTAGGCACATCCATCCAAGGTGTTACAATGTATTTCATACCGGCAGCTTTGTGGGCAGCGATACATTCGTCCCACCATTTTAGGGATTCGGAGAAATCTCCAGATGCAAGTTCCTGTGCAGACAATGTTTTTGTCGCATGGGAAGACAATACCTTCATTCCTGTTTTTTCCACTTTGGCTTTAAATTCCTGTGGGCTCAGGTTGTACAGTTTACCCTCTTTATAACCAGCAGCTTCCACTCCAGTATAACCAAGCGCCGCGATCTTTTGTAGAATTTGATCGAAATTCGGGTTCTTGCTGATTTCTTCACGTACAGAGTATAACTGTAGACCAATTTCTTTTTTTGCGGCTTTTTGTTGCGCAAAAGTCGGATTGATGGCCAATAGCATACAGCCAGCCATTAAAGATCCGATGAGTGTTCTTCTTTTCATGAGTTTTATTTATTCTATAGACCTATCCAACACGAAAGACTATTGTAAACATCAGTTTACGGGTTGTTTAGGTTTATTCGTGTTAAGTGCAGCTGCAATGTATGCAAATCCATTAAAAAACACAACGTTTTGGTTTTTTATTTATTCACATCCTCAGGTTTTTGAAGGTTAGCAGCAGGCTTCTTTCAACTCAAAAATCGAACATTTTAAACGATTTGCAGCTCAAACTTGTTCTATTGGCAGAGACAATAATTAAAAAGATGGAAAATCAATTCAACACCCCAGAACATAGCAATGAGAAGCAGGAGGAAAAATTACCTCCGATAGCCGTTGAAGAAAAAGATGATGCACCTGCTGGTCGCAATATCAAACGAACGATAATTATTGCCGTTTGTGTGCTGATTGTATTTTATTTGATCTATTATTTTATGAGTTCACATTAAATATGGAGCAGTCCATTGGTCATGAAATAAAGAGCTATCCAATCAGAATATTTCAGTTTTATCAGCCCGGAGTCTGATAAAACTGAAACAATTATTCAACAATAACGTTAATTCCCACCATTTTAGCTTTGTATTTAATCTTTTCGATGAGGCCATAATAGCTCCAGTTGCGCAATAAAAATTCATCATCTTTGGCCAGTTCCTCTTTATTCGATTGATTGACTAATAAAAGTGTTCCGGCTTGCGTTTTGACACATAGTTCAATCAATCGCCGGCTATATAAGTGGAGTTTACTGTCCACATAATTTTTCTCTTTATCGTTATAATGTTCCAGGCTTTTCATTTTCCGTTTTCTTCCGCGTCCACCTTTATTGAAAGCTGAGGCCTTTTGCAATCTATGGCGGGCGGCCTGAATAGCCATCCGTCGGTAGAGGAACTCCTCTTTGTTACCGATCTGAAAGGACTCTTTACCTACGATAACCGAGATGGGGTGTTCAATTGCCAGTGAAGCTTCTGCAATTACATGTTCTTTCAGTTCTTGGATTTTCTTTGGAAGTTCGAGCGCCAGCAGCAGGAATATTTTGCCTTTGACAATATTAATTGCGCTGCTACAGACTTTAATCTGGCCCACCAGTGCCCGTTGCAGTAGCACCCTTTTGTCCGATCGGTCTTTGCCGAGGTAGGTCCGAAATGGTATTTTGAATAGTGTGAATCTAAAATCTCTATTATTCTCATCTTTGCTGAAATTAACCTGTTTACCAGAAAAAGGGATCGGCATATCTTTTTTATAGTTACGGAGAGACTTCTCCCCCTTCCAATAAGCCAGGCGATCTGCCTGAAAATATTTTATTAAGGCCGTATTTATATGCGACAAGATATCCGTTGGAATCCGTCCTTTGAAGTAAGCGGATAGCAGGCGATAGGTGGTATTCATGCGGGAAGTATTGAGTATCCCCGCCTCATCTTTGGCATGATCTGCCAATTTCAATTTGACATCCTCTTTCAGGTAAATCAGATCTTTCAGATTTTCCTGCACATATTGATGCGAGATGACCATATTGGCACCACGGAAAACGACATCCTGCCATTCAAAGAGTTGTTTAAAATATTCAGATCGTTTTTCCTTGTCATCGCAGTCCACGAATACCTGAATTTTGCGGGTCAATACCATTGTATCGGTAGCCATATCTTTTGTTTATTTGGTTATGCTGTTTTCTTTGGAACCTTAATTTTTGCATGTGCATTGATAAATAATTTCCGCACCTGTCCACCATCCAATTGCAGCGCTTCGGAAATCTGATCAAATGAATACTGCAGTTCGTAACGCATGCGGAATATCTCCGCTTCTTCGGCTGTCATTTCGTTGTTTAATTTAAATTCAGCGGGTTTGGCTATCAACTGCATTTTCTCTTGGTTATTAAAGATGGAGCGAAGGAGTTCTATGGTTTTCTCTACACGGAGGCTGACTTCATAATCCGATATTCCCCCCATGTGGTAAGCGATACGTTCATAGTTAAAACTATATTTAAGACAGAGTCGAATGAAGAGCTGTTGATCGTTGTTGAGGTTGGGCAGGATTTGGTTGAGCTGTTTTAGTTGCTCTTTTTTCTCCAGTTCCAGTTGTTCGAGGTAGAGGATATCCACTTCGGGCTCCTCTTCGAGTTCATAGCCCAGCAGAAACTCCTGATAATCTTCGATACCATCCAATCGAAGGAGGCTACGGTGGAACCTATTGCGTGATTTTTGGAAGAAGGCGTTTATGGCGGATTTAACCTGAGATTTTAGGAATTCGAACAGTTCGGTTTCGGAATTCACATTTTCACGGAATAGCCAGAGTCTGAGAAAGGCTTCCTGAGCAATACTTTCTCCGGTACATTCGTCATCTGTTGCACGGTGGGCACGAAAGCGGAAGTAGTCGTAGAATCTTTGATAGAAGAATTTCAGCCCATTTTCATTGCCATTATGAAGGCATTGGAGCGCATTTTTTGCGTCCTCATTACGTACAAGAAGTTTCATAATTAGTTTATATAGTTAGTAAAAATCACTTACCAACGCCCCAGTAATTCTGGCGGATTTTGTGGGGACTGGAGCGAGGTAAGTTTATCGCATGGTATGGTAAAAGCTTATTGGTATTGAGAATGGGAAGATTGCGAAGAAAATGTCTTTTATTTCTGCTTCGATATAACGAAGGGGCCAGACGAACTTCTAAGCTCGTTATTCATACCCTACATTTCATAGCTTCCAACAACCTACCCAACCCTATCTCTCTGTAAAACAAGATATAAATCAGCTTCTATTCAAAAAATCAGTTGTTAGGATACATAATATCTTTTTTAAATAAGGATATTTAGTGAGTCATACTTAGTTCACCCCTACGGCATAACAAGATGCCTCAATATAATTTTATCATTGATTTTGGAAAATATCGTTGTTATACATCAGGTCAAATCGTAGTAGACTTATTAACTTTAACAACCAGATCAAAAGAAACGAAAAAGTGCCTTTAGTCGTTTACACCCTAATTTTATCGTCTTTTACAACTATGATATTTAGCCACTCGGCTCTGGGTGATTGTAAATGAACTATAAGTAGAGATACATCGTTAATCAAGGCGTTGTAGATACCTTACATTTCATAGCAACTAACAACAAGTTCAAAGTTATTGTAGAGAGCTAATTGGTTGCAGATACCCCAAATTCATAGCATCTAACAACTTTCGAAATGGCATCGCCAGAGCTACACGGTTGTAGATACCCTACATTTCATAGCACTTAACAATCTACCAAACCCTATCTCACTATATAAACCAAACTACAAATAATCCAGTTGTTAGGATACATAATATCTTTATTAAAAAAGGGTATTTAGTGAGTCGCCTTTTGCGCTCACCCTACGGCTTAACAAGAAGCCTCATCTCATAATCGAACCGATCATCAAGAATCTGATCAGTCTATATTTTTAATCCTCCTTATTTCAATACCAATAAGTCAAAGAACGTTCACATTATTTACACAAACCCATACCGTAAAATAATACATTATTTTTGCGCAAAATAAAATATAAACAAACTCAAAAACAGAGTCCATTTCAATCTTTCAAATAATTTACTTTTTTTATTCATCCTATGCTCTGAGCGGCAGTTACAAGTCAATAATAGAATTTATCAATATAGGATACAAGCTATAGGTCTATAAAATCGAATTCAATTTTATTCTGGAGACTTTACGATATTTTTATGCTTTAGTTTTCTCATTTATTAGATTTTAATCACTCAACAACAATTGTCCCTATTTAATGGAACATCGCTGTTATTCATATTTAGTTATCGGCTATCGTTAATACAAATATAATTTTTTAAAATTATATACACAAATATATTTATTAAATTAAATACATTTTTTGCGCAAATATATTATCATAAATATTTATAATATGATACAAATAGGTCTAGATCCTATCCAAAAACAGATCCCAGACAGCCAAATTACCGCCAATCAAGTTTTGAAAATACAAGAGAATAGTTTTCAGAACCTATAAAATTGAGACCTATTACTATTCAATAAATTGGTTTTAACTCGGTTCCATGTCGTTCCCTACCCAAAAGATCTTATCCCGCAAAAATGGCAAATTCCAGTCTTCGCTATAGATCGTATTTTCAAATTCTGCAGACCAGCCATCAGTAACAACATCTTTGTACCCTTTTTCTTTCCGGATAACGATATATTTTCCGGTAATGAAATTGATAGATTTTGTAATAAAGAAGGCGTCTTTCCGATAACTCAGATCATAGCCTATGATTTGAATCCTGCGGTTTTCGACATTAAATCGATATTTTATTCTTTCAACCAAATCTTTCCTCTCTCCGGATATATTCGGGACGGACTTCTGATCCGGATATTCAACTCTTATTTCAAGAATCTTATTGTTTATGAATTTAAAAAACGTCCAATAATCGACACCCTTCCTATTATATAAAACACTATTATTCAGAATATTTATATTGACTTCTCTTTTTATCGCGGATAAATTAGCTAAAAGAAAAGATTGTACGATTTCATCTTCATTTTTTACGATTTTGAAATGATCAGGAATAGTATCATCATCAAACTTCGATGATAAGCTGCCTGCGATTTCCTCATCCTTTATTCTTTCTTCATCCGTTTCTATTTTTACATTACCGCTATCCTTTTGAACTTGTCTGTTTCCGGCTTCCAGCGTTTTTTGCGCTCCGTTCGCGGTTATTTTTTGCACGCTGTTTTCACAGGACTGTACAATAAAAACCAGGAACAGCAATAGGCATATATTTTTCATTCTTTCTTCTATTGGATAGTTTATTAAATCGTATATCAACTCATCAATATTTCTTATTTTTTGTATTCAAAGCATAAATCTGTTTTAAATCTAGTTCTTTTCCTAGTATCAATAAACCCCATTTTTATATTCGACAGCCCCTATTTATAATTCGTTTTAAAAGAATATTCATTCGATATGCTAAGATACCCTTAACATGTCTCCTATTTATAAACAAATGAAGGCATTGCATTTATGGATATGATATTATGACGACTATATAACATGAAGCCCATAACTAAAAATTTTGTATTTTACTCCTATGACGTCTTCACTTATTCAAGTTGGAATCCCGGAAATACTGTCCACACAGTTGGAATTGACAGAACCATTCTACTTCATTATTTTGATGGAACAAGAACTTCATTTTTCGATAGACCTGGTGCCTTATCGATCTGCTGCGAAAAGCATTTTATTTCTATCTCCTTTTCAACTGTTTTCAGTTCAAGAAAAATTACCTGACCATACGAAGGTTTTAAAATTTCATGGCGATTTCTATTGCATTGAGTATCATAAGGACGAGGTAGCTTGTAATGGTTTATTATTCAACAACATCTACCAGCAACCACATGTCGCATTGACACCAGAGGCTTTCCAGGAGATTACGGCGGTCATAGACAAAATAGATCATTTAAAATATTCACACGCTTCCTTTGACCAAGCTATTACAAAGACTTATCTGCAGCTCATCCTTGCCATTGCAAGCAAGCAGAAAATATTGACCAATAAACTATCCTTGCCAACCACATCACGCAAAGACCCTATCGATGGTTTTGAACAACTTTTGGAGAATGAGTACAAAACACATAAAAGTGTATCTTTTTATGCAGCATATTACAATCTGAGTTCAACCGCTTTCACAAAAAAAGTGAAACAGAAATGGGGCAAATCCCCCTCCACACTTATTCAAGAACGTATTGTGCTCGAAAGCAAAAGGCTTCTCCACTTGACCCCAAAGAGCATCAAAGAAATTTCAGCCGAACTACAGTACCTGGATGAATTTTATTTCAGTAGGTTTTTCAAAAAGATGACTGGTGTATCCCCTAAGGTCTTTCGCGAAGAGGTTGGACTCTCCATTGTTGCTAAAAAGTCTATGTTATAACCTCATTTGTCCATGTTTTGACTACCTCATCCTATCTAATTTTGCTGTATCCTTTCAAACAAAGTAAGATGGAAAAAATAGTAAACATGCTCGCCACAAGCCAAAACAGCTTTATCAATTTTGCCCGCATCGCGATATTTATCGTTATGGCCTGGATAGGTTGTTTAAAAGTGTATCAATATGAAGCGGATGGTATCGTACCATTTGTCATCAATAGCCCCTTTATGAATTTCTTTTACCACAACACCGGAAAATATGCCGAGGATAAAAATGGAAAACTGGTTCCCGAATATCAGCTATTCAAAAATCCAGAAGGTCTGATGGTGAAGAAAAATATGATCTGGCATCAGCAAAATGGGACATATACCTTTGCTTATCTGTTGGGTTTTGTGATTGTTGTCATCGGTTCGATGACTTTATTGGGAATCTGGTTTCCAAAAATAGGTTTATGGGGCGCCATTTTTACGATAGGGATGTCCATCGTGACACTAACATTTCTCATAACCACACCTGAGACCTTTGTACCAAAACTAGATGGCGATTTACCTTCGCCAAACGTTGGCTTCCCTTACCTATCCGCAGCAGGCCGTTTGGTATTAAAAGATGTTATTATGCTAGCAACAGGGCTGCTCATTGCTTCCGATAGCGCCAAGCGCATACTGGCCAATAAATCCACTGTCTAACTTGATGGTTCTTGCGCAAAAGGAACACTTGGATACGAAAAATAGAGAGATTATAAAAATTACCAAAAGTAGAAAAAAGTAACTTACCTCAGCCTTGGAAGAACTTCGACAGATTCTTATGGGGGTCCAAGGCTGGGTAAGTCGGCTGCGCGTGCTACTTTTTTTACTTTTTCAAGCTACTTACCTCGGCTCCGATAAAAATTTGACGGGATATTTGTGTTTTGAGACCTGGTAAGCCCGTATGCAATCAAGCAGTACAATTTTTACTTTTCTTTACGCAACTTACCGCAGCCTCGGCGGAACTTGACGGATTCTTTTGAAAACCGAAGCTGGGTAAGTCGACTTTTACTTTATTTATTTTTCATTGGTATGCGCTAGATTATCTCTAGAACATGGATATAGGGCTATTTTGCAATTTTTTAAACACATTGATAAAAAGAAAACACAACCTCAATAAAGTATCAATAAAGGAATAAATATTTAATAAAAATACATATTAAGAACTAAAAGATTAAATAATATACATAAAAATCAATTGCAACATCAAATATTCTTTTAATGACATGTTATAACGAATATAGAGAAAAAAAATATAATTGCAAATTTTTAAACAAAATAATAATCCATTTTTTGCACAAATTGTTATTCAATTCGTTACATGACGGACGATAACAAACACAGACTGGAACGGATTGGTTTACGCTTTCGTACAAAGCGTAATGAACTCTATTATTCTTTGAGAGATGTATCAAACCTGACAGGCATTTCCACAGGAACCTTAAATGGTATCGAGAAGGGGCGAGATCTCACTATGACCAACTTTCTCCTACTCTGTCATAGCCTTGAAATCCAACCCAAAGTTTTCTTTCAGGATGATATTACCTTTAATCCACCTTATTCACTCTCCCCCGACGTACAAGAAAGAATATCGATCAATAAGAAACTAGATCAACTGGTTTATCACTCCAATTTCTTTCATCGTCCCAAACGCGTCGCGGAGGTTCTAAATGAATTGGAAATTGACAAAAGTCAAAGCAACAAGTTCTCTGTATATCTTTCCGCTTATTGCGAAGAAGGTGCACTTGAATTTGAACAACAAGGCAACTATAAAGAATACTGGAAGAAAAGTGATACTACTTCGAAAATTCCCGAAAACGATTAGCCCTTTTGAATGTGCCCAGATCATTGAATCGAACGCCGTACTTTTTCAGGACTTCCTGTGCTTTCTTACGACCAATATGACGTACATAAAAGGTTTCATTGACGACAAAGTGATGAATACTATGTGTCCAGCCAAAAAAGAAACAGAATAATTGCATCGGGTATGTCCACCAGATATTGAGAACCTGTGTCTGCTCAATCACATTCCCCTCCTCCACATCACCGAAATAATGCATATTGGAAGTGATAAAATGCAAACAAAACTGCCGCAGCAAATTAGGTAAGAGGATCGTATAAATAATCACATTTAGACTTATCAACATGTTATCCACATAGTGTGGAAAACTCAAATCCACCACAGAACGTCCATTCAACCAATCCAATAGCGCGTCCGCAAAGAAAAAATATAAGATAACATGTGCAAAAATTGTCACAGGTACAATACTCAGAAACATGATCTGTTTCAATTTTGATGATGTCTCCACTTTCAGGTTTCCATTCTTGACTTCCCGATCCATATCACTAAACATACGATGTAAACGTAGCAGTCCACCCAAAACAACATCGGGCGTTGTCAACAGCCGTTTTATGGTCCAAGGTTCACCATTGGTCACACTGCGCTCCTCCACATCGTGTAATGTCCCCGAAAATTTGTGATGATGATGGTGTAAGGTCCGTCGGATCCAAGGGTTGACTGTCAGCGGACGTAAGATCCAAACCGTGAAAAGCATAAAATGGTGTACAGTCTTCTGCTTCTTAAAATAAAGCCAATGAATAAGATCATGCTCGATTTCATGAAGAATCCCCATAAAAAAAGCGTTCGCAACAATCATAAGCCAGGTCGGAACAAGCGTTTTGTACCAGCCTATCGATACGGCAAGGATAGCGACAATAGCAATTAAAAATATAACCAATCCGATACTATTTTGAAGTTTTAATATGGGATAAGCCCCTTTAAGCTGTTGATAGGATAAATTTATCTCCTTTCTGATCTGACTCGACTTTTGTTGATGTGTCAATGTAATGTGATTTTAAATACAAAAATACAGTTTTTTTACCGGACATCACTGCAGCTCTTTCCGTTAGAATGTGGATGACTGCAAGATATTTATCACATTTTTAAAAAAATCTGTAACATAATTTCCAACGCCAATACTAATTTGAAAAATAAACATATTAAACTAGACCATTATGGAAAAGCGATCTATTTACAATTGGAAAAACAATTTATTGGGAAATAAATCAAAATTATATAACAATGCTACCCTGATCGGCTCATTGGAATCCAATGACTGGACACTAGATGCCAATGTCTCTATCCGCTCAGATCAATATAGTTTTAAAAATAAAGGTCTTTTCAACCCATATACTGAAATACGCAATAAGCAGGGTGAACTGATCGGTGATATCGAATACAACAATTGGACAGGAGGGGCAACCATTAGTCTAATTGACAAAAAATACAAATGGAGTAAACTGAATATGTGGATGTTGGCCTGGAAAATCGAAGATGAACAAGGACAAATTGTCGAAGTAAGTCCTTCTGTCATGGGTACTGGCGGAACAATAGAAAGCATTGAAAACAGTGAGCTATTACTATCGATCAGTCTTTATCTTCAAAAAAGAGTCGCGGTGATGTATTCAATGGTTGCACTTATTCCCATCTTCGCGCTACTCCTATTTTAATCCATCTCAACGATATTCATTACGATTTCATATCTCATAAAACAGGCGAAATGCCTGTTTTTTTTGTACTAATCACAGGCCGAAGGCCTCCCCCATTCAATACTAAAACTGGTCTTCAACTAGGGTTCAACTAGGGATCTAACTTTCATTTAATAGGGACTTCATACGGACCTCATTCGGACTTCACTCGGACCTCATTCGGATGAAAACGTATAATCTCCCTGTTATATACCTGTTTTATATCTATTAATTTACAACAAATGTACTATTTGAGGCAAACTTTACCACTACTTGTTTGTTAAAAGAATCAAACCAATTATAAAAGAATTTATGGCACGAGTAAATAACGGAGCAAACGGCGCTCCATCCGGAAAGGTTGGCGCTGTCGTATTTTGCAAATGGAAGGATATCAACTATGTACGTTCGCTTCCTAAAGTCAAGAAAAGAAGGAAACTATCTGATAGAGAGAACGAAAACAGGGGTAAATTTGCTTTTACACAAACTTTTCTGGGTCAGTTCACAAAATTTTTCCGTTTAGGTTTTCAGCGATATAAAGATAATATGACCGCATTTAATGCGGCGATGTCCTATCATCTTGAACATGCTATCCTCATGGCTGCACAGGGACCTGCGATCAATTATGAAAAATTTGCGATCAGTAGAGGACTGGAAGATATTATCGTTTCCACATCTACCGAGATACTAAGCGGCAAGCTCGAAATCAAATGGGAGCTCAAACTGACCAAGGAATTGCTGCACCATGAGCTTAGTGACTTTAGAAGCATGGTACTCCTATTGCCTGAGGATCCGAAAAACCATGCCACTGGAGTATCATTGGGCAACTCTATCGAATATCGATCCCAATTGATTGATCTACCGAAGGTCAGTGAAAGCTCAATTTTTCATCTCTATCTGGGTTTTGCTGCAGCAGATGGCAGCAATCGTAGCATGAACAGCGTTTATCTGGGTATCGTAACAGTAGAGAAAGAATGATGGAACTTTATGCCAAATACCCTATGACGATAAACAGAATTACTATTCTCGTTTCGTCGTAAATGACTCATAGCTTTTCTGTATATAAAGGTACAGATCATACGTATTCCAGGATTGTACCTGCTCAAAAGATGGCCTGTAGGCTTCCATAAAAGGCGTAATATCCTCGTCTTTTATGGAAGTACTCATTTTAACAGCATTTCTATTAAAGACACTGTCTATTTTGCTTTCCTTAATCACATGTTGAATATTCTTCTCCATTGCTCTCGCTCGTTTTCCATTCTTGCTAAAAAGTTCGTAGAAGAAAGTGATCGGTTTTCCGCCAAAGGGATTCAGTAGTGCGATAGGTGGCTTTCCGCCGTAATAGATGCCAGCTTTCTTGTTCTTCTCCTTTTCTATTTCTTTTAAATCATCGATCTCTTTGTTATGTCGGTTCCTTGTGATCACAATTTCATCAAGGACGATAGGGCGTTTCTTTAGAAAGACAGAATCCTTTAGCTTGTCTCCATAAACTAGCTTTGTTTCCCAGTGATCATGTCTAAATTCAATGGTATCACCTAATTTATAGTCAAAGACAAAATTTCCATACTCATCTGAAACAGTATGTTTTTTTGAACTCAAATTTAAAAGGTTAATCCCCCGGAGTAGCAAGGTTGTATCAGCCGACAAAATTGTCCCCCGGTATTCATTTCTCTTTTGGCCATAAACTGGCCATAAATAGCTAGATAAACTAATAATGAATAACAACAATAAAAACTTACCGGAGACGCTCATAACAAGACTATTATCGAAGCTGAAAAATTACCACAATCTATCAAATCATTTCAGTTTATAAAAACGCTTTAACACTATTTAGCTGTTTGCTGAATGTATTATCCAAATAGATTAAAGCCGACACGAGGTAATGTGTTTACAAAATATTAATTCACAATAAGATAACACAAACCTAACACAAAATCATTCCTCTTGTGTTTAACTTAGTAAGAATGAATGATATGGCTCTCAATCGTCTTATTTCTACTGTCCTTCTTGGTTTCAGTATCCTGTTATGGTCCTGCGGTAATACCGATCATACCATCAAAATGAAAGGTTCGGATACCGAAGTGAATCTTGCTGTTAATCTAGCCGAGGCGTACAATAAGACAGATCCGACATTCAGTATGGCTATCTCCGGTGGTGGGTCCGGACTTGGTATTACTTCCCTATTGAATGGGCAGGCAGATATCGCCAACTCATCGCGTCCTTTGACTGAAGAAGAACTGGCACTCTTCAAAAAGAAGAACATGCTCCTCAAAACCGTAGTCTTTGCCGAAGATGCCACCGCTTTTGTTGTTCACAGCGACAATCCGATCACAGAAATCGATGTGAAAACGCTTTCAAAAATCATGAGCGGTCAGGTCGAAAACTGGAAATCTGTTTCTGGACAGGATGTTCCGATCAATATCTATGGTAGACAAAGCAGTTCGGGAACCTATTCATTTATTCGCAAGAAGCTAAAAATAGCTTATAGCCAAAAGGCCAAAGAAATGACCGGAAATGCACAAATTCTGGAAGCCATCAAAATCGACAAGTCTGGCATCGGTTATGTCGGTGCCGGTTATATTTCCAAAAAGATTCAAGACAACAAGGGGATCAAAGTATTGAAAATTAAAAATGATGCAGATTCCAATGCCATATCGCCCTTAGATCCTACAGCAATAAAAAATAGATTATATTTTTTTCAACGTCCCCTCTATCAGTTTATTCCCGAAAAATCATGGGCCAAAGTGCTGTCATTTATCCAATTTGAAACCAAAGGAGAAGGGACCAAGATCATCGAAAACTCAGGTTATTACCTTATTCAATAAAATAACATGCAGTACAAAAAACGCGTCGCCATCGATAAGATCGCCAAAATCATATTCAAGTCCACCGGGTATATGGTGCTTGCACTTTTGGGTGGTATTTTCTTCATGTTGCTTTACAATGCAATTGCCTTCTTTCTGGAAGTTTCGCCATTGGATTTTATCACCGGAAGCCAATGGAATCCCACGGCAGCAGAACCAGCCTATGGCATTCTGCCATTAATCGTAAGTACCTCGATTGTTTCTTTGGGTGCGATGTTGATTGCCATTCCACTGGGTGTGGGTACCGCAGCTTTTATTTCCGAATACGCAAGCCCCAAACTCAAGACGATCTTAAAACCCGCCATAGAGATGCTTGCAGCAATTCCTTCGGTCGTGATCGGTTTTTTGGGGATCGTATTGGTTGGTCCCGGAATAGCGGATCTAAACAATCTACCCAATGGGCTAAATGCTTTAAATGGAGCAATCTTACTGGCCATTATGGCCCTCCCAACAATCATTACCATTTCCGAAGATGCCATCCATGCTGTACCGCAGACTTACCGCGAAGCGAGCTATGGTCTCGGAGCATCTCGCTGGCAGACACTGCGCAAGATTACGATCCCGGCAGCAGCACCGGGAATCATTGCCGCCGTCATGCTGGGACTGGGAAGAGCCATCGGTGAAACCATGACTGTATTGATGGCCACGGGGAATGCTGCAATATTTCCCAAAGGATTTTTTGACTCGGTCAAAACCATTACCGCAACAATTGCGATCGAAATGGGTGAAGTCCCCTATCAGACCACACATTACTATGCCTTGTTTGCCATAGCGATTGTCTTGTTCTTTATGACCTTGGTAGCCAATCTGATTGGTGAATATTTTATCAACCGCTTTAGAAAATACCATGCTGCATAAATTTAAAAAACTGGCACCGATCGTCGAATGGGGTACACTTCTCCTGTCCACAGGACTTGTATGCTTCTTTTTGTGCGTGATCCTATACGATATTTTCACGAAAGGCTCCCATGTGCTATCCTGGGATTTTGTCTCCAAGCTACCATCCGATGGTATGACACGTGGAGGTATTCTTACTCCGATTATAGGTACGGTATTTCTGACCCTGATAACGGCATTATTTTCCATTCCCTTTGGAATCTGTTGTGCCATTTACCTCAACGAATATGCAGAGAATACCTGGCTGACCCGCACGATCCGGGCTTCCATCCGTAATTTATCCGGTGTTCCATCGATTATCTATGGTCTGTTTGGTCTGGCACTCTTTGTTCAGGCCCTGAATTTCGGTACTTCAATTTTGTCTGCCGGATTGACCTTGGGCTTACTGTCCCTTCCCTATATCATTACCACAACGGAGGAGGCCCTGCTCCGTATTCCACGAAGCATGCGGGAGGCCGCATTGGCTGTAGGAGCCACCAAATTTGAATCAATTAAAGATGTGGTCCTTCCCGCCTCTCTACCGGGGATACTCACAGGTATCGTCCTGACACTTTCTCGCGCAGCTGGTGAAACAGCACCGATACTATTTACAGGAGCCGCATTCTATATCACCAATTCCTTTGGCAACCTCAATCAGGAGTTTATGGCCCTGCCCTATCACCTGTATATGTTGTCCACGCAGCATCAGTCGATTGAGGAGGTCAGACCTATTGCATACGGAACAGCATTGGTGCTTATCATTGTGGTCTTCCTCATGAATTTAACAGCTTTCTATATTCGATATAAGTTTAGAAATAATGAAAAGTAAATTGGTCACTGAAAATCTCAATCTATGGTTTGGGAGCAAACAGGTGTTGAAAAATATCAATATCGAATTTGAGGAAAATAAAGTTACGGCGCTGATCGGACCATCAGGATGTGGCAAGAGTACCCTTTTGCGGAGTTTTAACCGTATGCATGATCTCTATCCGGAAGCCAAAATAGAGGGCCATATCAAATTAGATGGCCGCGAGATCTATCAAAAGGATATAGAGGTGACGGATCTACGCAAGCGTGTGGGTATGGTATTCCAAAAAGCCAACCCCTTTCCCAAAAGTATATACGAAAACATCACCTATGGTCTCAAAATCAACAATCTGATTGTTGATAAGACAACCGTACAAAAGGCATTGGAAGAAGCGTATATCTGGGAGGAGGTAAAAGATGATCTGAAAAAACCAGCTACCCGGCTTTCCGGAGGGCAACAACAAAGACTCTGTATCGCCCGTGCGGTAGCCCTGCGTCCCGAAATTATTTTAATGGATGAACCTTGCTCGGCATTGGACCCCGTGAGTACCTTAAAGATCGAGGAACTTATTCACCATTTGAAAAAAAAATACACCATTGTCATTGTCACGCACAATATGCAGCAAGCGCAACGTGTCGCCGACAAAACCGTCTTTATGTATCTTGGGGAAATTATTGAACAGGGAGACACGCATCAGATTTTTAACAATCCACAACACGAAACCACTCGTAATTATATCAGCGGGCATTTTGGTTAACCCCTTCAGCAATCCGAAACACAGCTTCTATGTGCATGCCCCCAGACTTTCTCTTATGTTCGGCGAGTTCGTGTCTTGCCGAACATACTAGAAGAAAAAAGTTTAGCTACAGTACGACAACGCGACTTTAGCTTCCAAAAGGATCAGTCTTCTTTTCAATCTTTAGTATCCCGATCAAATGCTGTACAGCTTTCTGCAGACGTTTGGCATCATCTTCGGTTTGAATGGCCCACAAGATCTCCTCGGTATTTGCAGCGGATTTATAACGGATTTGGTATCCTGATTTTACGCGTGCAATGACAAGCGGTTCGGATTTTGACAGATCGCTTCTATAGTGCTGACCAGTGGACAGAAAAACGGTCAGGACTTTTCCGTCCACCGTAACCGTGTCAATTTTGGTTTCTTTATAGCGATAGGCAATCTTGTACAGCTTATTGATGTAAGCTATGGTCTGCTGTTTGTTGAGCGCTGTATTTTGGGCTTCCAACCCGCTATGCACTCCAAAAAAAAGAAAACATATTAATAGGAAGTTCTTCATGCATCAAATTTATTAATAAACTCCACTTTCCCGACTTTATTATCTCAAATTTATTTATTCGCTAAAACAAAAAAACTTGAAGAAGGTACGCTGTTTGAAAATTCGATAAAAAAACAATTAACCAGTTTTAAGGAAAGTCCGGAAATCAGCCACAGGAAGTAAAAGGAGTGTTTATTATTCAATTGTGTCTGACCGGTAACTCTATTACTGGTCAGACACAGTTTTCTATCGAATAATAATGCGACTTAGCTTGTATTTTAAGCCGCCTACATTTTCGTTTTCGATAAGTCACGTGCATTTTCTGCCATTCGGATAAATTCGGCACGATAACCCTCATCATCTGCTCCCTTTGCGGTCTTCGCACGTGCGATCAAACTATCAAAATTAGCCTGTTGTTTAAAGTCCGAATCACGAAGTAACATCCCCAGTTCGGCCACAGCAGTTGCAAAACGTAAATCTTCACTGGCCTTATTCAACTCGGTCACCTTAGCCTGTACCACCTGTTGTTGCAATTTGCTTTTATCACCATCAGGTTCTTTGTAACGGAATTTGACGGTTGCCAATTCCCCATTTCCCTTGACAGCGATATTTTTGGTTGAGTTCTGCTGGTATTTCAACGGATCAACTTTCCCGACCATTGTCGAGTTGACACCGACTGGAACGATCTCATACAGGGCGGTAACCACATGACCTACACCCATATCACCGCCCATCTTTTGATCGTTGTTGAAATCTTCCGCTTCAAGCAAACGGTTTTCATAGCCAACCAGTCGATAAGCCTGTACATAATTCGGATTGAACTCTACCTGAATCTTCACATCTTTAGCCACCGTAAACAATGTCCCTCCAAATTCGGTGACCATGGCTTTCCGAGCTTCGGAAATATTGTCTATATAAGCATAATTACCATGCCCTTTATCTGCTAAGATCTCCATCTTACTATCTTTCAAATTTCCCATACCATAGCCAAGCACGGTCAGAAAAACACCAGATTTACTCTCTTTACTGATCAGTTCCTCCATAGATTCATCACTACTCTCGCCCACATTGAAATCACCATCGGAAGCCAGGATAATTCGATTGTTTCCACCCTTGACCAAATTTTGGCGGGCAATCTCATAGGCTTTTTTGATCCCTGCAGCTCCGGCAGTACTTCCTCCAGCCTCAAGTTCATCTATGGCCGTTTTGATTTTCATTTTCTGACTACCGCTGGTACTCTCTAATTTCACTCCGGCCGAACCTGCATAGGTTACAATAGCAACACGGTCGATATCACGCAGCTGATCCACCAACATTTTCAAGGAAGATTTTACCAAAGGTAATCGTCCCGGCCCCATCATCGACCCCGATACATCGATCAAAAAAACCAAGTTCGAGGCTTTGAGTTTGTCCGTCGGGATATCTTTGGCTTTTAACGTCACCCGCATCAACTGATGTGCATTGTTCCACGGTGCTTTGGTCAATTCGGTCACTATATTCACCGGTTCGCCATTCTTTGGGCCTTCCACCTGATACTGAAAATAGTTGATCATCTCCTCAACACGTACGGCATCCTTATCGGGTAAATTACCCGCATTGATAAACCGACGGACATTACTGTATGAAGCAGCATCCACATCTGCAGCAAATGTTGACAGCGGCTCCTTCATTGGATTGATAAACTTGTTTTCCTTGATTTTTTGATACGATTCCTGATTTTGATCCGGTATATACCCGCCTCGAATATAGAGTCCCTGAGTCTGGCCTGCTAAGGCCGTAGAAGCAGTCATCATATTTGCTGTATTTCGTTTCGCAACTTTACCATAGCTCATAACGACAACCTCATCCAGTGTACGGTTATCCTGTACCATTGCAATGTCGACTTTACCCTTTCCTTTTACTTCGACACGCTGTGTAATATAACCGAGGTAGCTGAATTCCAAAGTCGTCTTACCAGTAGTGACCTGAATCTGGTAATTTCCATCACGGTCAGTGGATTTGCGTTCGTTGGTCTGCACATTTGTTACCACCACTCCGCTTAACGCTAATTTGCTCGTTGCATCCGTCACCTTCCCTTTCACTTCGTATTGTTGGCCGGCATATCCACCAATGGATAGCAGCATGCTCATTAAAAAAAGTATCGTTCTCATATCGTTCAATTTTTTGTCAAGGGATGCAGCAAATATTAAATTTCCATAAACCAGAAAAAAAAAATATTTTTAGCAAATAAAATGTTCGCATTCAAGTCGTCAAAAAAGGATTCAACGCAAGACCAGGAGCTCTTGCAACAATACCAGGAGGCATCTGATCTCAAGGTATTGGGCAACCTTTATCAGCGACATACCGAAATGGTTTATTATGTCTGCCTACGGTATCTCCAAGATCCAGAATTGAGTAAAGATGCCGTAATGAATATTTTTGAAGAGCTCATCTACAAAGTTAATAAGCAAGAAATCAAAGACTTTCCGAGATGGCTCTATGTATTGAGCAAAAACCATTGCCTGATGTATTTAAGGTCGCAAAAGAACAAATCACAAATTTCTTTGGATGAATTTGTGAAATATCCCGAAGATCTGCATCAGTATGAACAACAGGATGAAAAGGAGGAGCAATTGACTGCAATGGAAGGCTGTCTGGAAAAACTACCGGACAAACAGCAACAGTCCGTCAGACTCTTTTTCCTGGAGGAAAAATGTTACAAAGAGATCAGCGACTCGACAGGATATAGCTTAAATGAAGTTAAAAGTTACATCCAGAATGGGAAGCGGAATTTAAAAAATTGCATGGAGGCTTGGAATGAGCGACAGTAATTATGACATAACGTACTTAAAGAAATACGTCAACGGCCAACTTTCTCCCAAAGAGATGTACGCCATTGAACGTGAGGCCCAACGTGATCCCATGTTGGCAGATATTCTTGTGGGTATAGAAATGGATCAAAACAGTGCTGTTCCTTCCGAACTCAACGCGCGTATTGCCCAACGCATTGAGCATAAAAAAGAAACTAAAATAAAAGTCTTCGATTGGAAAAGACTGGCCATCGCTGCGACAGTAGTAGCTATCCTAAGTGCGGGTATACTCTATTTCCAGCAGCAAAAAAATCCCACCGAGACTAAGCGGACTGCAGATGTTGCTGTACCGGCTGATGTACCCTTGTCAAAATCGATCCCTCAGAATGACACAACGGCCTCATCTGCCATTGAACCCAGTATAAAAGAGAAGGACAGTCCTCACTTGGCGGACAACCGTAAATCTTCCGATCTAGGTCAATATAAGGAGGAGACCGTGCCAGTACATCAGGAGCCATCGGTACGCATAGCTCCAGTTGAAAAAATGAATAGTGGCATCCATAGAGACCGAGCCATAGCTGATTCAAAAATGTTAGACAGTGTGGAGGTATTTGGTTATACCCCCCAAGCGAAAAAGAGTATCACGGGAAGTTCAGTTGTAGTCCGAGGCCAACAAGTCAATCAAAGCAATGCGCTCGCTGGCAGGATAGCAGGTGTCAATGTGACCCCACAAACCTTTGGTAGTCCTTTACAAGTCACTGTACGTGACAAAGAAACTGGCTTGCCGATATCAGGTGTTACCATCATGCAGCCCAATAGCAAACTGGCAACAAATACAGATTCTCAGGGCAAGGCTACCATCCAACCGAGCACAGTAGATTCACTGGTTGATATCATGGCTGTAGGTTATAACACAGTTGCATTAAATATGCGTCGCAACAAAAACCTGAATATAAAATTGCAACCTTCCAGTGCGACACTTGACGAGGTAGTAGTTACAACCATGTCCTCTCGGAAAACAAAAAGTGCAGAACCTGTTTGGGGATGGAAGTCATTTAATAATTACGTTAGAAAGAAAACAGCTAACAGTCGATACGAAGGTACCGTGCGCTTGAATTTCTATATCGATAAAGATGGTTTCCCTTCCAATATCAATATCTTACAAAGTGCCAATGATTATCTGGACAACAAGGCCAAGGAGATTTTACTTTCCGGACCAAAATGGAAGGGTGAGGACAACCGATATGTAACGCTGACCTTTGATTTCACGTATTAAAATCCGTCAGAACAGGATATTAATGTGCTACAATAACTTTCTTTTTGAGCGAAATAAGTATACCCGAAAATCGGCATTGGTATCAAAAACAGCAGGGACAGTTCCCTGTAGGATCTGTCCCTGAATTTCAATTTCTATCGTTGATAGTCCTGAGGGATTACATTTCGTAAACACCGCCATAGCAACTATTCACCAACAACTTAAACAGAAAATTTTTACTTATAAAATTTAAGATTATTTCATACATTAGTGCTATAATTCTTAACCATATAGTGACTTTTTATGAAAGGTTTTTTCACCAGCCTGCTTCTTTTCGGCAGTTTTTGGGCTCATGCCCAAGATTTTTCATTCGGTAAAGTAAAAAAAGAGGATTTCGCAATCGATATTGGTAAATTGGACACTGCCGCCAATGCATTTGTCATTCGGGAGTATGGTTCCGCACAGGTCAACTACACTTCGCACACAGGTCTGGTTGTCGAATTCGTCAAACATGTTCGGATCAAAATATTGAACAAGGAAGGGTACAACCATGCAAACTTCACCATCCCACTTTACAAAAGCGGAAATGAACGTGAGGTCGTCACTGACATCAAAGGAGCTTCCTATCACCTCCAAGGCGATAAGGTCGTCGAAACTGAAATGACAAAGGCAAATATTTTTAACGAAAATTCTTCAGAAAACATCTCCTTGACCAAGGCTGCCATTCCACAGGTTCAAGAAGGAACAATTATTGAATATCGCTACAAAACGGAATCGCCTTTTATTTTTAACCTCAATACCTGGGAGTTTCAGGAGGAGATTCCCAAAATCTATAGTGAGTATGTCACACGTATACCAGAAATCTGTCATTACAAATCCAATTTAAAAGGAGGGTTTCCCATCAAAGACCGTAAAACAGAAAATTACAATACCAGTCTGCGTAGTGAAATCGGTGATATTCTGGGCACCAAAACGACCTATATCATGGAGAATATCCCGGCCTTCCATAGTGAAGACTATATGACTTCTTCTAAAAACTTCCGGTCTATTCTATTTTTTGAACTTGGACGTTATAGCGTCCCTATGGGACCCACAAAAGACTTCTCCCTAACCTGGGAGAACGTACGGGAAAAATTAATCGCTGATGAAAGTTTCGGTGGTCAGGTCAAACGAAAAGGAGCCTTAAAAGAATTTATCGAACCCGTGCTACAAGGGGCAAATAATGATATCACAAAAGCCTCCCGCCTCTATGCTTATTTTCAGAAACGGATCAAATGGAACAATAAGCACTCGATCTACGCGAAAAATATCAAAGAAGCGCTTGAAAAAAGAACAGGCAATAGTGCCGACATTAATCTCGGATTGGTCAATGCACTGCGTTATGCTCAGTTAGAGGCTATTCCCGTTATTTTATCCACCCGCGACAATGGTTATGCCGGATTGTATTCACCTGCAATATCGGAATTCAACCATGTTATCGCCCAGGTAAAACTCGGTGAGGAATACTATTTATTGGATGCAACCTCTCCTTATGAACCCTTCGGCAATATTCCTTTAAAATGCGTCAACTATCAAGGTCGTTCTATTCCCTTGACTGGTGAGTCTGACTGGGTGAAACTCGAGTCAAAACTCCCCTCTTCACAGAGTAATTTCTTCTTTGGTGAACTTATGGAAAATGGCACGTTAAAAGGAAAATGGGTAACCTCCCGCAATGGCTACCTGGCATCAAGAATGCGTGAACGCCTACAGGGTAGTAATTCAGAAGAGGAATATTACGAAAAATGGGATGAGGAAAACAACCGTATCAAAATCAATAGCTTTAAGGTTTCCAACAGGGACTCCTTAGACAAACCACTCGCCGAAGAGTTTGAAATCGAGATTGAAAATTTTGCTAGCCTGCAAAATGAACAGCTTGCTTTCAATCCTTACATTGAAAGCAAAACCACCAAAAATCCTTTTAATCTGACCGAACGGAATTACCCAATTGATTTTGGATCCATGATCCAAGAAGAAAGCTATATGGAGATCAAATTACCCAAAGGGTATACATACGCCCCCGAGACAAAATTAAAAAACATCAGTATGGCACTCCCCGAACGGGCAGCCCGTTATATTTTTAAAGTCAGCAATTCGGATCCGAATACCTTACTTATTGAGAGCGCAACACAATTTAACAAACCGCTATTTCTGCCCGAAGAATATTTTGATCTAAAAGAGTTTTTTAGCCGGATTATCCAGGCGCAAAAACTAGATATTGCGCTCAAAAAGATATAATCGTCGCCTTAACAAAAACTTCATGTTATATTGACGATAAACTTAAATAAGGGTGATAAATTTGAATATCAAAAAATAAGAAATAAAATGATTAAAGATTCAGAATTATTCGAACTAGAGTATACCTTTCTTGGTGAAGGTTTCGAGTTAGATGGTGATGACATTATCACCGATGAAGACTAGGTCTTCACTTTTTTAAGCAAGTATTATTCCCCTTATATAATCTCTAAGCCCGGTTGATTCCTCTCCGGGCTTTTTCTTTTGATTTGAATTTTCACCATTCTGTCATCATCTACGCATCGGCAGCAGCTCCGTTCCTCAGGAGTCTACTTATGGCGCTTTCGCCTTTCCGCCAAGATCTACCGCATGGCAACAGCCTGAAGCTAAAGTTTAGTACAAATACGAGCGCAAGTTTAACGCCAATTTTCAGTTCAAATGCGGGCAGCATTTGCCTACATTTTTTAATCTAACTATATTTAGGCATCCTTAAAAACACAGGGATCCCCTCATAATTCAATACTCCTGCCCAACATCCGCACGACAGATTATGATAGGGTTTATTCATGAACAAACATATTCAAGCAATAGCTATATGAGAAAAATCATATTGGATCTAGCCATGACGCTAGATGGATTTATTGAAGGTTCAAACGGCGAAATAGATTGGTGCATCATGGACGATGATATGGACTTCGATGGTTTTTTAGCAGGCATCGATACCATCTTTTATGGGCGTGTCAGTTATGATACCTGGGGAAATTTTCAGCCGGACAGCAGTGCCAACGAAACTGAAACTAATCTTTGGAAAAATGTTCACGCAAAGAAAAAATATGTTTTTTCCCATCAGCCAAGACAAGACCCAGGTGCTATCTTTATCAGTGAGGACATTCAGCAAAGAGTTTCCGCGATAAAGCAGCAAGAGGGAAAAGATATTTGGCTTTATGGCGGAGCAAGTTTAATCAAAACATTTATCCAGTCGAATCTTGTTGACATATACCGTATCTCCGTTCATCCAATTGTTTTGGGTAAAGGAAAACCATTATTCGAAGATCTATCTGAACGATTGTATTTAAAACTTGTAGAAAGCAGGGCATTCAAATCGGGTGTCGTACAGTTAATCTACAACGCTGACACAAAATAAAGGCTACTCGCCAGTGCCAAAATAGCAACTAGGATATGGTCTTGTTAGGCATTTCTTGACAACCATAAATTCAAAAAAAGAGAAGGTAGTATCAGCATACATGATCAAAGAATTAAAACAACTGGGAGAGATCCTATCCAAAAGTATAACTAATCTAACCGAGGATCTGGAATGTGCTGGTTATTTCGGCTTTAATTTTCAACTTGATGAGCGAAATATCAAGTTTCGAAAAGCCAAAATAACGCCGACAAAGGTGGGACAATTCGTCACCCTCTGGAAACGTGCCCCACAGGGTCAAACGACAGCATTTACTGCCGATGATGCTATTGACTATTACATTATTGCTACAGAACAGGAACCACATGCGGGTTTCTTTGTTTTCCCAAAACAGGTTCTGATCGACAGACAAATCCTAACAACAGCGCGAAAGGAGGGCAAACGTGGATTTCGTGTATATCCAGCCTGGAGTATCACCCAAAACAAGCAGGCGACACACAGTAAAAATTGGCAGGGACAATACTTTATTGATCTTAATATTCCTGCTCAGGAAATAAAGAAAAAATTGACAGCTATCCTCCAGATTAGTTGACTACAATTCCGACCCTATCTTCATATAGCTTTCAGGTTGCAGACGGATCATAGCTATCTTTCTCATCGAGATGAGCGAAACCTAAGCGGCAAGGCTGTCAAAATCCTACCTAGCCCCGACAGTCTCTTGATAGGCTTCATGCAACAAACTGACCGCATCACACATGTCTTTCTCATCGAGATGAGCGAAACCTAAGCGCAAGGCTGTCACAGTTCTATTCTGGTACAGGCAGTTACTCGGTAACAGTAGTCCTTTTCCCTTTGCTTTTTCTTGTAAGGAGGTCAGTGAAAAGCTGACATTGAATCTGGTCCAAAACGCTAGCCCTGAAACCGGAACTTCAAATGTAACTTTGTTTTCAAAATTACCTTGTAGTAATTGCGCAAATAGGTCTTTCCGTTCAGCAACTATTTTTTGAAACTTTCGCTGATACCGAAAGATATCGCCCTGATGGATAATTTCACCCAATGTTTTTTCGATCATAAAATTGGGCTTACCAAAAAGATTTAGGTATTTTTTTCCCTCCTCCAGGAGATCTTGAGGAGCAATCAAAAAATTCATCTGAAAACCGGGATCCAAAAAACGACCAAATGTTCCCGTATAGATCACCCTATTCCCTGCATTTTTGCGAAAAAGAGATTCTCCCTTGTCTTTGACCAGCGAAGACTCAAAATCAACATCATCTTCGATCACAATAAAATTATATTGTTCGGCCAGTTGTAACAGCTGTATTTTCCTTTTTTCAGAAAGACTTACTGTAGTAGGGTATTGGCATTTTGTATTGATGTAAACACACCTGATCTCACCGGGTGCAAAATGATCTGCGATATAATCAATATCCATTCCCATCGCATCTACAGGAACCGTTTTCAGTTTGGCTCCGGCTTGGCTAAAGATCATGTTCGGCAAAAAATAGCTTGGATTTTCGACCAGTACAATATCCCCCTGTTGAATCAATAAGCGTGATAAAATAGAAAAGATCTGCTCACGGCTGGCAATGGGCAGTAGAAAGTTCCGCGAGAGATGGAAACCACGTGTCAAATTGAGATAATAGCTCAATTGATCCCTAAAAAATAGATTCCCATCAGTCGTAGCCGGAAATTCATCACTCTTCTTTTTCCGTTTTACCATGGAGGCGTAAAAACGCACCAGCTCCTCAGTCTCGATAATACGGTAGTCTGGAGTACCGTCCGTGAAGTAATATTTTTCAGGAACTTCAAATACCGGTGTATCCAGGATCAATTCTTTTCTAAAATGATACGGAGCCCGATCCGGTGGTTGCCGAAAAGCTTCGATTGCCGAAGCAGCAGTAATCACACGTTCGGGATTTTTCACAAAGGTCCCCCTGTTTGGCAGAATTTCCACCCAGCCTTGCTCTTGTAGTTCCGCTAGTGCGGCGACCACCGTTTTTCGGTGCACCTTCAATTCCGTCGCTATCTTTCGGCTTCCCGGGAGAAGATCCCCATCCTCCAGCAGGTTGCGCTTGACAGCATTGATAAATTGATAGACGATCTGTATATAAACAGCATCCTCCTTGCGGCGATCTATCTTGATAATCGAATGAAAACCTATACTAACCGGACTACTCATTATGTTTATTTCGGACTACCAAAGTTAAGATTTAAACTGTAATCTTTGCAATTCAACTGAAAAAAACAGGCGTATGGAAATTTGATATCTACCGCATTTTTCTGTGATAGAAACCTGATTTCCAAACGATCAAACACAACAAATATGAGCACAGAAAAGAAATGGACACAGGCCGAAGTTGTTGCCTTATATAACAAACCGATCATGGAACTGCTGTACGAAGCTGCTACAGTTCACCGTACCTATCATGATCCAAATAAGGTACAGGTATCTACCTTGATTTCCATAAAAACTGGTGGATGTCCTGAAGATTGCGCTTACTGCCCGCAAGCAGCACGCTATCATACTGATGTTAAGGCCGAGCGGCTGATGAGTGTAGAACAGGTAAAAGCGCAGGCTTTGGCAGCCAAGGCTGGCGGCAGTTCACGGATATGCATGGGTGCCGCTTGGCGCAATGTCAAAGACGGGCCAGAGTTTGATCAAGTATTGGATATGGTCCGTACACTGAACAGACTCGATATGGAAGTCTGCTGTACCTTGGGTATGCTGACCGAAAATCAAGCACTGCGGTTATCGGAGGCAGGACTCTACGCCTATAATCACAACCTGGACTCCTCAGCGGAATACTATGAAGAAATTATCTCGACCCGAAGTTACGATGACCGCTTGCAGACCATCGAAAATGTACGTAAGACAAATATCACGGTATGCAGTGGCGGTATTATTGGTATGGGGGAAAGCATAGCCAACCGGGCGGATATGCTGATTACACTCGCTTCGCTCATTCCACAACCTGAGTCGGTACCAATCAATGCGCTGGTTCCGGTCGCTGGCACACCGATGGAAGAGATGGAAACGGTATCCATATGGGAAATGGTGCGCATGGTTGCCACCGCCCGGATTTTATTACCGCAAACGCAGGTTCGTTTATCAGCGGGTCGCAGCAATATGAGTCGCGAGGGACAAGCTTTATGTTTTTTTGCTGGCGCAAATTCCATTTTTGCAGGTGATAAGCTACTCACAACCCCCAACCCTGCTATAAACGAGGATATGGAGCTATTCAAAACGTTAGGGCTGATTCCCCAACAGCCTTTTGAGAAAAAAAGCCAACCCGAAACCATCGCGATGGAGGATAGCCAATACCAGGCACTGGGTGAAAAACCACAATGGTCGCGACCTGACCACAAAATTCAACGCAATCTGGACAAACAGCATCAGTAAAAATAGATCAAGGACAGTAAATCAGGAATTGAAAAAAATAACATCATGACAGCGCAGCATACGACCGACGATTTCGACAGACAGCACCTATGGCACCCCTATACCAGTATCACAGACCCACTGCCAGCCTACAAGGTAAAGCGGGCGGATGGCTGTAAGATTGAACTGGAAAATGGGCAGCAGCTGATCGACGGCATGTCATCCTGGTGGTGTACCATCCATGGGTATAACCATCCCGTATTAAATGCCGCGGTAACAGCCCAGCTTAACAAGATGTCGCATGTGATGTTTGGTGGTTTGACACATGAACCGGCAATTGCTCTTGGCAAAATACTCCTTGAAATCACACCGCCTTCACTCAACAAAATATTTTATGCCGATTCAGGTTCCGTTGCAGTAGAAGTGGCACTCAAAATGGCTGTACAGTACTGGGTGGCACAAAAGAAGATCAACAAGACAAAATTTGTTACTGTTCGTTCGGGATACCATGGTGACACCTGGAATGCCATGTCTGTATGCGACCCTGTGACCGGTATGCACCGTATTTTCGGCAATACCCTCCCCCTTCGTTACTTCGCCGCGGCCCCTCAAATTGGGTTTGATGCAGCATGGGATGCCAGCGACATTGCTCCACTGGCCGAACTTATCAGAACACATCAGGACGAACTGGCGGGTCTGATCCTTGAACCGATCGTCCAGGGTGCCGGTGGAATGCGCTTCTACCATCCCGAATACCTCCGTCAGGCAGCACAACTCTGTAAGGAGAATAATATCTTACTGATTTTTGACGAAATCGCCACCGGATTCGGTCGCACCGGTAAGCTCTTTGCCTGTGAACATGCAGCTGTAGCGCCAGATATTCTATGCCTTGGCAAGGCCTTGACAGGTGGATACATGACCCTATCCGCAGTAATCACTTCTACGGCTGTTGCAGATACAATTTCCAATGGCAGCCCAGGTATGTTTATGCATGGCCCGACTTTTATGGCAAACCCGCTGGCCTGTGCCGTAGCCCTTGCGTCGATCAAATTATTATTGTCAACGGACTGGAAAGCAAAGGTGAAATCTATTGAAGAACAACTGACACAAGCACTTGCACCAGCAAAAGACTTTCCCCAGGTAGAAGATGTCCGGATTTTGGGGGCCATTGCTGTTATCGAAATGAAGCATCCGGTAGCCATGGCCAGTATACAAAAACGATTTGTTGAAGAAGGTGTCTGGATCAGACCTTTTGGCAAATTGGTTTATATCATGCCGCCTTTTATCATTGGTACTGAAGAGTTAAACAAACTGACACAGGCTTTGCTCAAGGTCGTCAAAGAAATCGACTAATGGAAAACAATCTACTCGATAGTTTTGTGGATGAACTTCACAAACTCGAAAAACAAGGAAATAGGCGAACACTCCCCCTGATTACCCAGCAGGAAAACCGTATCCAATACGAAGAGAAAAACGGTTATAACCTCTCCTCAAATGATTATCTGGATCTGGCTAAGGACCTGACATTGCGCGAAGAATTTTTACAATCGGTCAACAGCGACAATGCGCTTTTCAGCGCTTCATCTTCACGCCTATTAACTGGAAATCATGTGCTGTATACCCAACTGGAGGAGCGGTTGAGCGCTATGTTCGGTACCGAAAGTGCCCTGGTATTTAACAGTGGTTATCACATGAATACAGGTATACTTCCAGCCATCTGTCATGGGCGTACCCTAATGCTAGTAGACAAATGGGTGCACGCCAGTATCATTGATGGGATCCGGCTTTCAGCAGCACAGCATTTCCGGTATCGCCATGCCGACTATGCCCATCTGGAAGAATTACTAGCAAAACATGCTTACCGCTTCGAACGCGTCATTATCGTCACGGAAAGCATTTTCAGTATGGACGGGGATTGTACAGACCTCGGTTATCTGGTTCGCCTCAAACACCGTTATTCGAATGTCATGTTGTATGTGGATGAGGCTCATGCGGTGGGCGTACGTGGCGAAAGAGGACTTGGCTGCGCTGAAGAGCAGGGATGCATTGCTGCTATTGATTTCCTGACAGGTACCTTTGGAAAAGCACTGGCCTCGCTAGGCGGCTACCTCGTCTGTCGGCAGCCGATTCGGGATTATCTGATCAATAAAATGCGGACATTGCTATTCACAACTGCCCTCCCGCCGATCAATCTCCACTGGAGTTTATTTATTCTGGAACGCTTGGACAGTTTTTCAGATCGACGTCAGCAATTGTGTAAAAACAGCGCGTTGCTCAAACAACAGATGATCGCAAAGGGGTACGAATGTGGTTCACAAAGCCATATTCTGCCTCTTATAATAGGCGATAGCAATGCGGCTGTCCTGAAAGCAAAAGAACTGCAGCGAAAAGGATTTTATGTCCTTCCGATCCGTCCACCTACCGTTCCGGAAGGATCTTCAAGAATACGTATTTCATTAACAGCAGGGATGCCGGCATCGCTGATTCATCAACTTGCAGCAAGCCTATGATTTTCAAAAAAATTACCCATGCACTTCACCCGGTCAACCCAGATAATTTGGTATCACTGAATAATCCACTATCATCCAACAAAAAGCTTGTCTTATTCTTTGCGGGATGGGGAATGGATGAACATCTGTTTTCTGGTTACGCCCGATCTGGACAGGATCTGATGATCGCCTACGACTATTCTTCCCTAACACTGGACGAAAACCTCCTAAAGGGCTACGAAGAAATCCAGGTTTTCGCTTGGTCTATGGGCGTATGGGCAGCTTCACAGGTATTACCGAAACTGCAGATGCAGCATTATCCGATCAGTACCTGCACAGCAATCAATGGCACGCCATTTCCGATTGATGACAGCAGAGGAATTCCAGTCCAGGTATTCAGGGCCACCTTGAACACGTTAAGCGAAAAAACGCTTGATAAATTCAGACTACGGATGTGCGGTTCAAGGGGGATATTAAACCATTTTCTTGCTAAAGCCCCCAGGCGGGACATGGCGAGTCTTCGAACAGAACTGATCGCAATTGAAGAGCAGGCGACAGTACCATCAGCAACAGCTTTTCGATGGGATGAGGCCTATATCGGAAATGATGACCGCATTTTCAGTTCGGAAAACCAACAACGGGCATGGGCCCACACTCCTCATAAATGTGTCGACATGGCCCACTATCCCGAAAAATTATTTAAACAGCTTTTGCAGGAGATCTAAAATGCTTAACATCATGGACAAACAACGGATCAGATCCCGCTTTTCGAAAGCCGCACAGAGTTACCACTCGGCCGCGGTTGTGCAAGGTCAAATTGCCGAAAAAATGATCAACTTGCTCCGGAACCTTTTTCTCATCAGCCCAGACAGAGTGCTCGAAATAGGCTGTGGAACCGGACTCTTTTCCCGCCTATTGCTCCAGTACCTTTCTCCGAAGCATACAATCTTCAACGATATCTGTCCAGAAATGATCAAAAGCGTAATGAATATCGTCTTGTCGCAGCATAGTTCGCAACATTACAGCTTTATCTGTGCCGATGCCGAAACCTTCAGCCTACCCGACGGACTGGATCTCATTACCTCCTGTTCCACTATTCAATGGTTTGAAGACCCTAGCGCCTTCTTTGCGCGCTGCCATACCGCACTTCATGCGCATGGTATCCTAGCATTCAGCACATTTGGCGAAGAAAATATGCGCGAGATCAGCAGCACAACAGGAGTCGGTTTAACCTACCATACCCAATCGGCACTGGTAGCGAAATTGTTGGCATTGGGCTATGAAATTCTCCTGGTAGAAGAAGAACTCCTGAACCTCAGTTTTGAAAGCCCTTTGCAAGTACTCAGCCACCTGAAAGAAACCGGAGTGACAGGCATAAAAAATCATCGTTGGACAAAAAGCAAGCTTCAGGCCTATTGTACCGAATATATAGATCGTTATGCTGTGGGCACGCGAGTTCCACTGACTTATCACCCCATCTATATCATCGCAAAGAAAAAATGAACAATTAAACAAAGGAGTGTATGGAAAGCAAACCTAAAAGAGCGAACTGATGCGTAGTAAATCTGCTCCTGAATGCGCTGGCAGATGACAGATCCTTGCGAAATCTCAACAGCACATCCCACTGAATTGGCAATCGAATAAGCAGCAAAAAAACATAGAAATGAAAAACAACATTTATTTTGTATCTGGCATAGATACCGGAATAGGCAAAAGTTACGCAACTGGTCTTATTGCAAAGCAATGGAATGCAGAGGGTCTGCGTACAATAACTCAAAAAATGGTACAGACCGGAAACACAACAATTTCTGAAGATATTACCTTACACCGCCAACTGATGGGCCTCGCCTTTACCGAAGATGACCAGGAGAAAATAACCATGCCTGAAATTTTCAGCTACCCCGCATCACCGCACCTGGCGGCGCAAATAGATAAACGCGAAATAGACTTCGAAAAAATCAGGCAAGCGACAGCGCAGTTAAGCCAGCGCTATGATGCTGTACTGGTGGAAGGTGCCGGTGGCCTCATGGTACCACTCACCGAGGATTACCTGATCATCGATTATATCAAGGAAATGAATTATCCTTTGCTTTTTGTAACCTCCGGCAAATTGGGCAGTATCAATCATACCTTATTAAGTCTGGAAGCCGTTGCCACACGTGGGATTAATCTGCATACCGTCATCTACAACACTTTTCCCGTACTTGAAGACAGCACCATCAGCACAGAAACACAGCGTTATCTCCGCAATTACATTCAAAAGCATTTTCCCGAAACCAAATTTATCACCTTATAAACGCATTTAGGCAAATAATGCTGTTTAGGACGACAATCATTGCGTGTAGATCACTAAATCAAGTTCAGTAATCGAATCTCCAATCTTATTTCAAGTCACAATAGGTCCATTAGTACGTTCTTCTCATTGCAGCTATTTCGCTTACGATGAGAAGAACGTCTAACCGCAGTTTTAAATGACCTTAGTCAAGCTGCTCCAGTCAAATTGCTGTATTACCTAAATCCTGCAACGAAAGGTCCAACCGACTGTCACGGCGGGACTGCTCATGAAAACAGCTTTGCGTGTAAAACACTAGGCCAATAAGGGATCAGTCGTGGTTTCCACTCCAGTTTCCAATCGTCCCGCAAGCTGTAGTTCAAAACCAGCATTGCCCAGCCCCTTGATGGCAAGATCGTACCAATTGCCCTGTGCGGCAATATCCAAGGTCAGGATAAGTTCTTTACCGGCTCCGATTTCCTTTGTCGCTGTATAATGCTGATAATTCAAACTTTTCACCTCCACCTGAACAGGCTTTGCATCCAGATTTTTGAGTGTTAGTTGCAGTTTGCCTGTCGGTGCTTTGGTCAGTGATTTAAGTTCTGGAGACACCGCAGCCGACAATGTTGGCGCCTCTTTTTGTCCGGCAAACTTTCGGTAAAAACCATTTGGTCCATGTAGCTCAAAGGCATATTGCTGTCCTTCAAATTTCCGCAGATCCCATTGATAGTCGAGGCTATCTCCGGCCCTGACCGCAAAATTCCAGTTTCGATAGGTTTCGATTTGGCCCTCTTCGTCTGTATAGGCAAGTGGACTATAGACGTTGAAAGGCACTCCAGTCGTTTTTTCACCAAATATGGTTTTATCCACCTGCATCTTCAGGTTAAATTGACCGTTCTGCACATAACCAACAGCATCATGTCCATAGGGTAAGGCCGCTGATTTACGGGTTCCTTTTTCCTGTACGCGATTGAATTTCGAAGTCCAAACCTGTTGTTTAGCCTGATTCAGGTCCGTAATTTCAATAAACCCGCCCGGATTATCCTTGAACTGGGCGTTGTATATGGTTTCGATATACTGGTTTCGTTGTAGAAAAGGGAGCTGCTCTTGCGTTTGGACAAAGGGGGTGAAAGCTGCTGTCAGATTACCACAGATCGTCCGCCGCCAGGCGCTGATATGATCCAGATGAATATTTTTGTTGTATTTATGGTTAAAGAAGTATTCCAAGAACTGTAAAGTCGAGGTATGGTCAAACACTTGAGAGCAGACTTTTCCTCCCCGTGACCAAGGCGATGCGATATACATCGGCACACGGAATCCCAACCCAACCGCTCCCTCACGGGCCTGTTTTTTTGGAATACCCTGTTTGAGCTCATTGTCCAAACGTACCATTTCCACTTCGCTATCAATTCCCGTCGAACAGGCTCCTGTATCTTTCCTCTTTAGATCCGGTATGAGGAAAGGTTTCACATGGTCGTAATAGCCATCATTCTCATCGTAAGTGATGATAAAAATAGTCTTTTTCCAGACCTCCGGATTTTTGGTCAGGATATCCAATACTTCCGACACGTACCAGGCACCATACCAAGGAGCACTGGGATGATCCGAGAAATTTTTGGGACCAGCCAGCCAGGATACCGCAGGTAATTTACCGCCGTCGACATCTTTTCGGAACTGATCCAGCACATCCCCTTTGGGCACTTCCAAAGTCCGCTTTTTACCCTGTTCCTTAAACTGCAATGTCTCCAGATTACGGTAATTATTATCCCCTTTATTGATCGTAAAGGCTCTTTGATGTAAAGATTTCGTAAGATCAGACAGCTTATTATAATTGTCGCCATTGAACTCTTTCAGTTCGGCTTCGGCCCGCTCCAACGCTTCACTTTTCTTACGGATATCAACACGGATTTTTTCGGTCTGCTCTTCGGATTCCGGCGACCGCTCTTCGAGCTTAGAGATTTGCCCTGGCAGATCACGTACCTGTGTTGCAAGGTTGCTGACATAAGTATCTTTGAATTTGACCTGATAGGCCTGAAAAAATTCCAATAGATTACAGCCAAAATTGGACAACCAGGCCCGCTCTTCACCCGATAGTCCGCCACCACAGCTTGTTTCATTTTGATAAAAACGCCAATCTATATTGTTCTTTTCCAACAACTCCGGAAAGGTCTCCCAGGTCATTTTGCCATAGCCGAAATCATCATTACGAATATTGACCTTCTGCAATCCATCTTTTATTTCGGTGATCTTACCTGTCCAAAAGAAAGAACGATTGGGGGTTGTACTGGTCATGCCTGAACAGAAATTCTGATCACATACGGTAAAAGCATCCGCCAGCGCATAGTGGAAAGGCAAATCTTCACGTGTGAAATAACCCAACGTCAACGGCATTGCTGCATATTGCTTGTTACCCGATTGCTTCGCAGTCAACCATTGGTCGTATTTCCCCTGGTTATAGGCGTCCACCTGACTCGCCCTGCTATGGGGAAGCGAGCCCATCCAAGTCACCTTGCTCTCTTTGAGATTTAGCCGAAAAGGAGCAAATATTTTCCCAGCCTTATCTGTCTGATACCATACCGGGAGGTCGTTGGGTAACCGTACTGCACGTGGATCATTGAAACCCCGTACGCCGGAGAGACTCCCCAACGTATGATCAAAGGAACGGTTTTCCTGCATCAGGATCACAATATGTTCCGCATCCAGAAAACTACTTCCCGGCACCGGATCTATCGCAAAGGCTTTCTGAATGGAGGCCGGCATAAAACTAGCGATACCAGCAGCTCCGGAAAATAACAAGGTCTTTCGAAGAAATTCTCTTCTGCTTTCCATAATGTTTATCTATAATTTCGATTTGAATCTACTTAGATTTCTTTTTGTTTCATATTTCTTCGTGTAAATCTTGTGTTACTAAATTATTTACAGGAGAAGAATATGTCAAAAGGGTGGAGAATTTGTCAAGAGAAGAATATCGTAAATGGATGCGATGGATAGGGTTTGCAAAATTTGCTTACTTTTACAAAACGACAATGCATACATTTATGGTGGACATTTTGCTACTCGAAGATGACAGGGTTCTTTCTACTGAAATTAAATCCTTTTTACTAAGTCAGGGTTTCTCTTGCGACCAGGCCTTTGATGGCATTGAATTTTTGGCGCAGACGCATCAAAAAAAATACGGCTTTTACCTGCTGGACATCAATGTTCCCAAGATAAACGGTCTAGAAATCTGCAAGAAAATACGCAGTCATGATGCACTGACCCCGATTATCATTCTCTCCGCCTATGATGATATCGACGACAAAAAGGAAGCATTTCTCCGTGCCGCAGATGATTATTTAGTCAAGCCTTTTGTGCTGGATGAATTGTTGATGCGCATCAATTCACTTCTTCGCCGGCAGCAACACAACGAAAGCAATAGCGCCAAAACGTTGGTCATCGATGATCTGATCATTTATCCTGAAGAGGCCAGGGTGCTGCGGTCAAATGAAGAAATCAACCTGACACAGAAGGAATTTCAGTTGCTGTTGCTATTGGCACAGGCCAATGGACGCACCTTATCCAAACAACATATTTCCGAAGAAGTATGGCAAAATCAATTTCAGACAACACAAAATACCATCGAAGTCTACATCAATTTTTTACGTAAAAAAATTGATAAGAATTTTGAAAATAAGCTTATCCACACCAGACCTGGATTTGGCTATTACCTCGCTGCGGATAAATGACTTTAAAAAAGAAAATAGCGATCAGTTTTAGTATTGCGTTCTCCATCCTATTCGGAATCGCGATGCTCATCATCTATTATGCCAGCGTTGATTTCAGAAATGATCAATTTCGTCAGCGTCTAGTTGATAAACTGGATTATATTTCACATTATATTGCCAATACGCCTTCTTTTGACCGCGAATCTTATAAAACTTATTTTCAAGATATTGAAGATGGGCTCTTTTATGAGGATGTCATTATTCTGGACAAGCATAAAAAACTTATTTTCAGCACGGTAAAAGACAAAACAATTACCTGGAATCAGGCGATTATCAACCGTCTGGACAATGAAAAACGAATCTTCTACAAACAGGACCAATATGAAATATTGGGCAAATATTATCTAATCAACAAACAGACTTACTACCTTTTGGTCAAAGCCCAGGATTATTCTGGCAATGAGAAATTAGATCACCTGGCGATCGTATTAACTATCCTATTCTTACTGAGCACCTTGCTAATCTGGATCTTTAGCTACAATCTTATTCTCCGCTTATTACATCCTTTGGACAGACTCAAAAAGGACATTACACAAATCAATGCCAGTAAGTTGACCAACCCAGTTAAATATACCGGAAATACGGATGAGATCGCGGTATTAACCCAAGCATTCAATACCATGCTGAAACGGCTGTCCAGTGCTTTTGAATCCCAAAAAGAATTTAACGCGAGTGCTTCCCATGAGCTGCGCACACCACTGGCCAGAATGTCATTCCAATTGGAGAACCTCCGGCATCAACAACAGCTTGATGAAAATGTCAGTCATGTACTTGACAATATCGCAAAAGAAACACAGCATCTTTCCGAAGTCACAAACTCGCTAATGCTCCTTTCAAAATTTGATTCGGCAACACTCCAAACCACTTATCAGGAAGAACGGATTGACGAAATCATTTTCACGGCATATGAAAAGGTCACAAAAGCCTTCTCTGATCTGCAGCTTGATTTTTCTATTAAAGGCATTCCAGATCCTAAATTGACCCTCGTTTGTTCGGCGCAGTTGATTGAAATCGCCTTTGTCAATCTATTCAAAAATGCTGCGCTGTACTCTTATCACCCTGAAGTAAGCGTTGTTATCCATGAATCTCCGACACAGCTGAAAGTACGGGTAACCAATCATGGAGCTGCGCTCAGCACTACTGATCAAAAGCGTATTTTCGATGCGTTCAGTCGCGGCGAGAATGCCTCAGAAACCACCGGATCGGGTTTAGGGCTGCGGATCGTCAAACGCATTATGGATTCACATCAGGCCAGCGTCGAATACAAAGCCAATACACAGCATTCGGCCCATACATTTACACTTAGATTCCCCAAGTCGACCATCGAAAACAGCGATCCCCTACCTCTCTAATAGGCAGCTGAGGTAAAGAATGATCAAATTTTAAGCTTTTTTTAAGTATTTATTAAGGGGCTTTTAATCTGCGCCCGCGTTCTTTGTTGCATAAGATTCGATCATGATGACAAAGAAATCCTTGCTATTTTTGCTGTATTTAAATTCCGTTGCATTTGCACAACAGAACCCCACAATTACCTTCGATGCTATGCATTCGAAAAATATAACTGCTCGTTCTGAAAATACAACTGGCAAAACAATACAGCAGTCTTCTGCCAGAAAAATGACGCTTCCTGAATGCGAAGAAGCCTTCCGAAAAAACAACCTCTCCCTATTGGCGCAACAATATGATATCAGTCAAGCCGAAGCGGATGTCATTCAGGCCAAAATCTGGGAGCTTCCGCAATTGGAAGTCGCTGTCAATGCTTATGACCCACAAAATAAAAAGGCATTCCATGTGGGAGGATCAAAAGATGCCAGCGTATCCCAATTGCTTTATCTGGGTGGAAAAAAGAAAAATGAGGTTGAGTTTGCCAAATCAAATGTTGAGCTTTCAAAACTGCAATTCAGCCAGTTGTTGGCCAGTCTACGCGCACAACTAAGGACAACATTCTATTCTCTTTATTTCGAGCAGCATAAACTGGCAGACATCAATGTGCAATTGGATTACCTCAACAGCCTATTGACCGCCTATAAGGAAGAGGGCAAAAAGGGAAACGTTTCACTTCGGGACCAAGTTCGTCTGCAAACCATGGCTATCGATCTCACCAATGAAAAAACGAGTGCCACCAATACCATTATCGGTATGCAACAACAATTAAGGGTGCTGCTCTCCAATCAGGAAGATGTACTCCCCAATCTATCGGATACGGAGGCAGATCGGGAACTGGCAGTCAGGCCCACAATGAGCTTGGACAAGATGTTCGACCTCGCACTTGAAAATAATGCCGACTATCAATTTGCGTTAAAAACTGCCGAAAGCTCACAGCTTTTTACCAAATGGCAAAAATCATTGAATACACCCGATATCAATCTCGGATTAGAATACAGCCAAAACGGAGGAACATTTCACAATGAACTGAATCTCAAAGCAGCGATTCCACTTCCACTATGGAAACAAAATAAGGGAAATATCATCAAGGCCAAATATGCCGAAGAAGAAGCCAAAAAGAATATCGAAGTACAACGACAGCTATTGGAATCGCAGATCCGTTCCAACTATCAGTCTTGGGAAAATCAATACAATCAATATTTCACTATTACGGCTGACGACCTGCACAATATTGCTGTTGTCTACGATGGTGTGTTCAGCAATTTCAGAAAAGGAAATATCTCCCTTGTTGAGTTCACCGATTTTATGGATAGTTATCGGATATCCATCCTCAAACTTTATGATATGAAAAAAGAAATTATCCTCAATGCCGAGCAGCTTAACTACTTGGCGCAAACCCCTATATTCAATTCAAGCCATGTCAATTAAACAACTTCTCCTAAGCACTGTGGCCATCGTATTCTTATACGCCTGCCAGAATCATAAAGAAACCGACAATTCAGCGATTGTCAAAGGTTTTGAAATCAGCGAAACGATGCTCAAATCGACAAGTTTTGCGACTGTAAAAAAAGAAAATGTAACGGAGGAGCTAAATTTCTTCGGTAAGATATCGGCCGATCAGAACAATTACATTGACATCTTTCCACTCGTTGGTGGAAATGTTGTATCCGTCAATGTATCCTTGGGTGATTATGTGCATAAAGGTCAGGTACTCGCAACGATCAGAAGTACAGAGGTTGCGGGTATACAAAAAGATCTATCCGATGCGAAAACGGATGTGCTGCTTGCCGAAAAGAATTACCGTGTCGCAGAGGATATGTATAACGGTAAATTGAGTACCGATAAAGATATGCTTGAGGCTAAAGGGCAATTGACCAAAGCCAAGGAGCAGCTGCGCCGTTCAGAGGCCGTCAGTCAGATTTACAATGTTCGTACGGGCAATATTTACTCCGTGGTATCTCCTATTGATGGGTATATCGTTCAAAAAAACATCAATAAAGATATGCAATTGCGTAGTGACCGCAGCGACAACATCTTTGATGTTGCCAACACCAAAGACGTCTGGGCGATACTCAATGTCAATGAAACGGATATCGAAAAGATCAGCATGGGCATGCCCGCCGTTGTCTCTACATTGAGCTATCCCGACAAAAAATTCGAGGGCAGTATCGACAAAATCTTTAAAATCATTGATCCACAAACCAATGCCATGCAGGCACGCGTTGTTTTGGACAACAAAGATGGCCTTCTTATTCCGGATAGTAAAGCCACGATCAAGCTGCTTCATCACTCCAATACTCAGGCGCTGGCCATCCCTTCAGATGCGGTCATTTTTGATCAGAACAAGTATTTTGTGTTAATCTACAAATCACAAAACGACATCAAGATCCAGGAGATCCAACCCATGAAACAGAATGTAGAAACCACCTACGTCAGTGCCGGGTTGCAGGAGGGAGAGCAAGTAATTGTCAACAACAAGCTTTTGATCTATAGAGCATTGAATAATTAACCCGTGTTAGCTTTTTACGAGAATGAACAAATTCATTAAAAATATCATTGCCTTTTCCATAAAAAATAAAGCGTTCACCTTTATTTGGGTTGGTATTTTGGCTATTGCTGGCTTTATAAGTTTCAAAAGTATGCCTATTGAGGCATTTCCAGATGTCACCAATACACAGATTACCATCATCACCCAATGGAACGGCCGTAGTGCCGAAGAGGTAGAACGCTTTGTGACCACTCCTATTGAACTGGGCATGAGTCCTGTTCAGAAGAAAACCAGTATCCGCAGTACGACCATGTTTGGGCTTTCCATTGTTAAAATTATCTTTGATGATGGAGTGGATGATACTTTTGCGCGCAATCAGGTCAACAACTTGCTGCGTTCGGTCAGTCTCCCGGAGGATATAGACCCTGAGGTGCAACCGCCATACGGTCCGACAGGAGAAATATTCAGGTATACCCTACATAGCGACCAACGAAATTCCAGGGATCTATTGACCTTACAGACCTGGGTTATTGACCGGGCATTGAGAGGTGTTCCGGGCGTTGCTGACATTAATGTGTTCGGTGGGCAGGATCTCGTTTATGAGATCAGTACCGATCCCATCAAATTGGACAAATACAATCTTACCCCCTTACAGGTTTACGATGCCGTCAGCAAAAGTAACCTCAATGTTGGGGGCGATGTGATCGAAAAAAGTGGACAGTCCTATGTCGTCCGTGGTATCGGTTTGGTCAACTCCATCAATGATATCGAAAACATTACGGTGATCAACGAACGTGGAAACCCTGTATTCGTCAAAAATGTAGCGGAGGTCAAAGAAAGTTCCATGCCCCGGGTAGGGCAAGCCGGTTTTGGCAAAAGCGATGATGTTGTTGCCGGTACGGTGGTGATGCGTAAAGGAGAAAACCCCAGGGAGGTACTGACTGCCGTAAAAGCAAAAATTGCGGAACTCAACGACAAGATATTGCCCAAGGATGTCAAAATGCAAACCTTCTATGACCGCGACAACCTGATGGATTTCACGACCCACACGGTCATGCACAATTTGATCGAGGGTATTGTACTGGTCACCCTGATGGTATTGCTTTTCATGGCCGACTGGCGCACGACAGTAATCGTTTCCATCGTCATTCCCCTTGCTCTGTTATTCGCATTTCTATGTCTTAAACTGGCAGGTATGAGCGCCAATCTGCTCTCTTTGGGTGCGGTGGATTTCGGAATTATTATCGATGGTGCTGTAGTCATGGTCGAGGGTATATTTGTCATGCTGGATCATAAGGCCCATAAACTGGGGATGGAAAAATTCAACAAAATGGCTAAGGCAGGATGGATCAAACAGACCGGTACCGGATTGGGGAAAGCCATTTTCTTCTCCAAACTGATTATCATCACCTCATTGATCCCTATATTTTCCTTCCAAAAGGTGGAAGGAAAAATGTTCTCGCCGCTGGCTTTTACCCTCGGTTTTGCGCTATTGGGTGCATTGTTATTTACACTGACCCTGGTACCGGCACTATCCCATATTCTGTTAAACAAAAATGTCAAAGAACGGCATAATCCCTTTGTGGAGTTTTGGAACAGAATCGTAGCCAAAAGTTTTGGATTTACCTTTAGAAATAAACGTCTCAGTTTAATTGTATCACTGGTCATACTGGGCGCGGTATTATTTTCCGCTAAATTTCTAGGAACTGAGTTCCTACCTACATTAAATGAGGGTTCACTTTGGGTAACCGCCGAAATGCCGATGAGTACTTCCTTAAAGGAATCCATCAAAACAACCAAAGTATTAAAAACGACATTGGAATCCTTTCCGGAGGTGACTGGTGTATTATCGCAAACCGGACGGAGCAACGACGGAACAGATCCAAATGGTTTCGGTTTTGTGCAATTTGCTGTAGCACTGAAACCTAAGGAGGAATGGACACGAAAGATTAACATGGATCAGCTGATCGAAGAGATGGATCATAAGCTCAAGCAGTATCAGGGGATCACCTACAACTATTCTCAGCCCATTTCTGACAATGTCGCGGAAGCTGTCGCGGGATTTAAGGCCGAGAACGGGATTAAGATCTTTGGTGACAACCTCGCTACGCTGGACCGCCTATCGAAAGAGGTCTTTGCACAGATCAAGGATATACAGGGGATCAAGGAGCCCGGTATTATCCTGAATATCGGTCAGCCGGAGGTCAGTGTTATCCTGGACAGAACACGCATGGCGGCATTTAATGTGTTACCGGCTGATGCCCAGGCGGTATTGGAAATGGCTTTCGGCGGAAAGACAGCTTCCGTATTATACGATGGGGAGCGCAAGTTTAACATACGTCTGCGTTATGCGCCAGAATACCGGAAGACAGAAAAAGATATTGCGCAGCTGATGGTTCCCTGTGGTGATGGCACCTTGATCCCTCTAAAAAGTATCGCAACAATAGAAAAGGACAATGGCGCTGCCTTTATTTATCGGGATAATATCAAACGCTATATTGGTATCAAATTTTCCATCCGTGATCGTGACCTAGGGAGTACCATTGCCGAAGCACAGCAGAAAGTCAGCAAGATCAAATTGCCCGATGGTTATTCCATTGGCTGGACCGGTCAGTTTGAGAATCAGCAACGGGCGACACATCGCCTGGCGCAGGTCGTGCCAATCAGCTTGGTGTTGATCTTCTTCTTATTGTTTATCTTATTCGGCAATATCAAAGACTCTTTGCTCGTTTTAGCCAACGTCCCTTTTGCATTGATCGGCGGAATTATTGCACTGCATGTGACTGGCATGAATTTCGGAATCTCCGCGGGTGTGGGCATGATTGCCTTATTTGGGATATGTATCCAAAATGGTGTTATCCTGATTTCCGAATTCCATCAGAACAAAAAAGATGGCCTGCCCAACGATCAGTCTATTTACAAAGGGGTCAAATCACGTACCCGGCCTGTGGTCATGACGGCATTAATGGCTTCAATTGGATTGTTGCCAGCCGCACTCTCTACAGGTATAGGTTCGGAATCGCAAAAACCGCTCGCGATCGTCATTATCGGTGGACTGATATCCGCCACCATCTTGACTTTGCTCGTGTTCCCGATTATCTATGACATCTTCAACCGGACTGAAAAAGTACAACGGAGAGTCGCAGATCAATAAAGTCCATTTTATATACTATATACTTAGACCATTCATGGTCATCGGTACTGCCTACGCCGTGAGGTGTAAGGCAGTATTTCTTTTCGAGATACATGTTGGTGTAACATTTGTATCTATTCAGGGCATAAAGTTTCAAAAACAACAAAAAGCCCTTAAGTTTACAACAAATTATCGTTCAGCTGGTATTATTCCATGCTGGATCAATAAACAAAATATATGACTATTCTCACCTTTACACTCATCCTCCTTTTGGGTGCTTTTGTTGCGGGACTCTTAGGATCGCTGACAGGCTTGGGGGGAGGGGTCGTCGTCATTCCATTGCTGACCCTTCTATTTCATGTTGATATTCGTTATGCTATTGGGGCCGCACTGCTGGCTTCCATTGCCACCTCTTCCGGGGCTGCTACAGCCTATGTCAAAGAAGGGATTACCAATATTCGGCTCGGCATGTTTTTGGAAATTGCAACCACAATCGGTGCTGTCATCGGTGCTGTTATTGCAATTTATATGCCGACCAATACGATCGCCATTATCTTTGGTGTGGTACTGATCTTTTCAGCCGCAATGACGGTGCGCAAGAAAAATGAGCATGCCTTTTCCGGCGGTTCAGCTTTAGCCGAAAAGCTAAAATTGAACAGTACTTATCCATTGGATGGCAAACTTGTCCCCTACAAACTGACCAATGTGGTCGGTGGTTTTTCATTGATGGGTGTCGCAGGTATTCTATCTGGTTTGCTGGGTATCGGTTCGGGTTCTCTTAAAGTACTCGCCATGGATAGCATGATGAAAATCCCCTTTAAAGTCAGTACGACCACGAGCAATTTTATGATCGGTGTGACGGCAGCTGCCTCAGCGGTGGTCTATCTACAACGGGGCTATATGGATCCAGGGATTGCCTTTCCAGTCATTCTGGGTGTACTTTGTGGTGCCATTACCGGTTCAAAGCTTTTGAAAAGAATGAATCCCAAGACCCTGCGTATTATTTTTGCCGTTGCCATCACATTGGTCGCACTGGAAATGATTTTTAATGGATTTCAACATAAATTTTAGGCGAATAAGCTTTACACATTTGATATTCACCAGTATCACACAGTCGAATATCAGTTTTGAACAGTGTAAGTTCAATTACATAAAAAATTAATACGCTCGTTTATGCCCTTGGCCATAGACATTTAATAAAAAATTATTTGCAGATGAAACAAGTATTTTCAAAAAACTATTGGAGCGATAAGGACATCTCACTTTTGGTGGGACAGATTTTACGGACAGGTGTTATCTTGGCCTCCTCCGTGTTAGTGATCGGTGGGATCTGGTATTTGATCGTCCACGGACAGGATACGGTACCCAACTATAAAGATTTCGTCGGTGAGGGCAAATCCAATACGACCATCAGCGGTATTATCGTAGGAGCATTCAACAAAAATATTCCCCAGATCATACAACTGGGGGTTTTACTTTTGATCTGTACACCGATTGTACGGGTGGTCGGCTCTCTTTTTGGTTTCGTTATCGAAAAAGATAAGCTCTATATCGTCATCACATTGATTGTGCTGGCTGTGATTATCGGCAGTATATTGAGCGGAGTCAAGGGATAATCCTGTAAAGAGATCAGTCCCTTATCTCTTGGCTCTAAGCCAGGTCGATTTCTCCAGTGCATATTCAAAATTCTTCCGTTCGGGTTCGTTGACATAAGACACCATTTTTTCGGCGACTTTGCTTGCCCCCAAACGTTCGACAGCTTTTTGTGAACGGAAATTTTCAGCACCTACGTGTAAATAGATCTTATCCACAAAATTAAAGGCAAAGTCAAACATCATTTCTTTGACCAAAGGATTGATACCCGCCCCCCAATAAGCCCTTGCATAGAAGGTAAAGCCAACAAAAATAGATTTTTCGGCCTCATTCAGACCATAATACCGGGTGCTTCCGATACATTCCCCAGTCGCTTTATCCAAAATAAGATAAGCTGCTTTGCTTTCCAATGCAGCATCAAAAAAAGACCGAAAAACCTCCTCTTTCCAGCGGTCTTTGTTGGGATGCTGCTCCCATATCAACGGATCTTTAGCTACTTGATAAAGCGTATCAAAATCACTTGGGTCAATCAACTTTAATACGACCTTATCATTTTCAAGTTTATTCGGTGCTACAAACTTCATTAGAACATGTTTAACGTTGGACTTCTACCAAAATTTTAAATTTCATTAAAAGATACCAATTATTGATGAAACTAAGTTGAATTACGTTTCCTGTTATTCAAATATTACACCAAAATGTCCAATTGACAGATTAGGACAACATATCTTTACTATTACCCTCAATAATAAATTTACCGACAAAGAACAACGAACGATACAATGGATAAAAGATGTCTGGTTTTTTGATTTTCATCGTTTTGCAATTGTGTCACCACTGAAAACAAAAATTCGCCTGAGGCATACGTTTCATAAAATTCTATCATTCTAGCTGCTGATTGTACTTTATAAAGCGCAAATTTTCGTATTTTACACCCTAATGGAACAGTTCAAGGAATTTGTAAAACAACGGATCAATGTCAGCGAAGAAGAATTAAATGATATTGTATCGCGTTATCATGTCAGAAAAATAAAGAAGAAGGAATACTTTTTAAGGGCCGGTGAAGTCTGTCATTATGAAGCTTATGTAGTCAGTGGTCTATTTAAGTCATTCTATGTCACGGCTGATGGAATAGAACATATCCTTCAATTTGCCATAGAAGACTGGTGGGTGGGTGATATTGCCAGTTTCAACTATCAGGAACCGGCTTTACAAAATATTCAGGCACTCGAAGATTCAGTTGTACTCACCTTATCAAAAACGGATAAAGACAAACTCTACGAAGACCATCCGATTTATGAAAAACTTTCCAGAATTATGGCCCAACGTGCACAGATTGCATCCCAGCACCGTATTATCTCCAGCATAGGTTTTACGGCTCAGGAACGCTATCTGGATTTTATCAAGCGCTATCCTAAAATATATCCCAGGATCTCCAATATGCAACTGGCCTCCTATCTTGGGGTGACACAAGAGTTTTTGAGCCGCTTAAAAAGACAAATTTTAAAGCCTAATCGAAATTCTTGACCTACATCAATTTTTTCTATTCAAGTTTATCCCAACTTTGCAGAAGCTTGTTCAAACAAACATTTTGAACAATTAAACGTTTGATAAATAAACAAATAGAAAACAACATGAATAGATTTTTCCAATTTTTGGCAGTGGCAGCGTTAATGGTTAATGTTGCTGTAGCGCAGGTAAAATGGTCTGCTGATCCGGGACATACCAATGCAAGATTTGATGTAAAACACCTTGGTATCAGTTTTGTCGATGGTCAGTTTACCAAAGTGGAGGGAACAGTGGAAACTGCAACCGCTACAAGTTTCAACAATGCAAAAGTAAACTTTTCCATTGATGTCAATAGTGTTGACACGCGTATTGAAGCACGTGACAATCACTTAAAAACAGATGATTTCTTCGCTGCAGACAAATTTCCAAAGATGACTTTAAAATCCGTCACCTTCAAAAATGCGAAAGTGAAAGGTAAATATATTATGGTAGCAGATCTGACCATCCGCGACGTAACTAAAAAAGTAACTTTTGATGTTACTCAAAACGGTGGTGTTATTACCGATCCTTGGGGAAAAACACGTGCAGGCTTTACAGCAAAAACAAAAATTAACCGTCAGGATTTTGGGATCAAATACAATGATAAATTACCTTCAGGTGTAGAAGCAGTGGCCTCTGATGTGGACATTATTGTTAATACTGAATTGGTTTTAAACTAAGCAAAGTTCTTTAAATCACCCTAAAAAAAGTGGCTACCCAAGATTTAGGATAGCCACTTTTTTTTAGGGTTTACGACTACTCAGTCATAAGCTCGCCGTTCTCATTCTCGGGCGAATTTCTTTTTTACTTTACAAACCTTTCAACATACCACCATCCAGCGGAATATTGGCTCCAGTGAGGTAGTTGGCGTAGGTCGAGCAGATAAAGGCGACCAGGTAGCCATATTCTTCAGGCTCCCCCAAACGAGCAGCCGGCACCTGTTTTAACCGCAATTGCAAGGCTTCTTCATAGGATATACCCAAGCGCTGTGCATCCATATTGGTCAAAGACTGAATTCTTTCGGTATCAAATAGCCCTGTTAATATACTATTGACTGTCACGCCATCCTTTGCAACATCTTCTGAAAGCGATTTGCTCCAGCTTATCAGGGCGGTACGGATGGTATTTGATAAAACCAGATTAGATACGGGCTCTTTTACAGTGGAAGACGATACATTGATAATGCGTCCGTAACCATTTGCCAACATGTAAGGTAAGGCACAAGAAGTCGTATAACAGTGATTTTGAAATAAAAGTTCAAAGGCATGCTGATAGTCCGCCAGATTTTTCTGATCAATCGTTCCCGCTTGTGGTCCGTTGGAGTTATTGACCAGGATATCCACCTTGTTTGATTCAAAATAACGATCTATTTGTACTTTATAGTCTTCATGGTCATTGTAATCGACCAGAATATATTGGTGTGCCTGCCCTTTCGAGCTGTCCAGGCTTTCCAAAGTATGCTTCAATTTCTCCTCACTACGTGATGCTAGGGTAACCGAGGCACCACAGGATGCCAAAACTTTGGCAATCCCGGCACCGATGCCGGCAGAACTTGCGCCAATGAGGGCTTTTTTTCCAATTAGATTGATTTCCATAACTATTTCGTATGTTATTAGCTTCAGCTAATTTGTTGTGTGTATTATTCAAAAAATATAGATGAACTGGGGACGGTCATTTAATCATTATCTTTTGCCCGGATCATGGCAATAAATAAATAGACCGCAAAGACCCAGGCCGAGCCCAGACATATCCAGGCAAAAACGGGAATGCCCCACCATTGCGGTTCAATACGCGCCACAATCACCATTCCTCCCAGTAAGTTGAGGGACATAAACATGATACCGATCACAATGCGGTTGACCCCTTTACGAAGTATGGCATTGAAGGACCGGGCACTGATCAGACGATGATTCAAGGTGAAATTTCCCGTACGGAATAAGCGTACCAAAGCCCGCATATCCTCTGGAAGTTTTTCGACATCACGTGCGAAAGACTCTATCTTATGTTTTCCCTTCTTGAAAATCGCTTCTGGCGACAGCCGTTCCATCATGATCCGTCGGGCAAAAGGCTTAATGCTCTCCATGATATTGAGATCAGGATAAAGCTGGCGGCCGATTCCCTCCATCAAAGAGATACCCCGCATGAGCTGATAGATATATTCCGGAAAATACAAGCGATTATCACCAATGATCTTCCAGAGTTTATTGAACAGCAGATCAAGACTGAGATCACCTAAGGAAACATTATCAATCATGTCAAATATTTCATATAGGGAGCGTTCAAACTGATTTCGGTCAGGGATATGACTCACTACAGCCACGTCCTCAATAACATCCGCCAGTCGGACCGCATCCTCGGAAATCGCTGATTGGATAAACTCCTCAAGCTGTCGTCGGTCAATTCCGAGCAATTTGCCCATGTTGCCAAAGTCCAGAAAGGCAATACGCCCATCGGGCATTACCATCATATTACCGGGGTGCGGATCACCGTGAAAAAAACCGTGGATAATCACCTGTTCCAGATATAGGTTGATCCCATTTTTCACCAAGGTTTCCACATCCATTCCCCGTCGTTTAATTTCCACGGCATCTGTCACTTTGAAACCATCGAGATACTCCATACAGAGCACGCGGTCGGAGGACATATCAGGGTACACGTTGGGCACCTTGATCAGTTTATTGCCTTTAAAATTTTTAGCAAAGCGCTCAATGTTATGGCGTTCGATGACCAGAGACATTTCCTCTTGCAGGGTCATGGCGAAAGATTCTACGATCAGGGAAAGGTTGAGATTTTCCAGTGCGTCATTGTACATGGTCAGAATCTTGGCGATATCACGCATGAGCGCAAGATCAACACGCATGACCTCATCTATTCCTGGTCGACGCACTTTTAAGACGACATTTGTGCCATCTTTCAACGTCGCCCGATAGACCTGCGCAATAGATGCAGCAGCAAAGGGCTCCGACGCGATGGTCTCAAATTGTTCGGTGATGTCCAATCCAAGTTCTTCAGCGAGGTATTCCTGAATATCGACTTCAAAGGGCGGGACGTTATCTTCGAGCTTTTTGAGTTCCTCGACAAGATCTTTTGGGAGCAAACCTTCACGGGTGGAAGCCGATTGTCCCAACTTGATAAAGGCTGGTCCGAGCTCTTCCAAAGCCATGCGAATACGCGTATATACACTGATTTTATCAACATCTATATTACGCTCTAAACTCGCTCTTGGCCCTTTCCATGGCAATCGGGCAATGGCATCTTTGAAACCATATTTTGCTAATATGCTTAAGATTTGGGAACTACGCTGTAACTTCTTGGTCGGATTGTACATCATGGACAAGGATTTTCGATAACAAGATACGAAATATCCAAGTCCGAAAAACACAAATACCTTACCTTTTTCGCATCATTCCCTTATTCCGCTTCCATCTGATCCAGGTTTTCTTTGATCTGTTTGACATAATCCCCATAATAGGCACGGATCATAAACTCGGTAATCAACACGATAATAACGATCGAAATAAGTGCCGAAAGGATCATCCATAATATAAAATTGGGATCCAGCTGAAGGGTTTGTCTGAAGTTATATAATTTCTCAAACCAAGCGACCGCCCTATTTTGACCAATCATAATGAGATAAAGAAACAAGGCTTGCGGAATCATCACATAGGCAACGATACGATAGGTCTCCACGGCATATTTGAGATCGTAATACAGCTTGAGAAGATGTTCACGTGATGCCAAAAGATCAATCTGCTTGGCACTTTTGATCAGGTAATAGAACCTGCGGTAATACAACAGGCTCGACAGCGAGATCTGCACAATAAAAAAGTAATACGCAAAAGCTGCATACCCTGAGATTTTATAAACCGGCAACATAGGCACAGCAATCAGGAAAAACATGCATACCACCCAGGACACAAATTCCCGCTTGATATTGCGTCTCAGCTTGGCCATGATATTGCCGACCTCCTTATAATGTTTGAGATTTGGATTTTGTAAATCCTCATCTGTAGGCTGTTCCTGCCAAGATTTTTTTAATTCATCAAAATTCATAATTGTATTTTTTAATGATTTGTTGAATCCGTTCTTTTGTACGATTTAATTTTACCCGTGCATTGACTTCGGATATACCAAGATGCGCAGCGATTTCGCGATGGCTCTGGCCTTCCAAAAACAAAAAGATCAACGCTTTCTCTACGGCATTCAATTCATGCACCGCCTGATAGAATATTTTGAGCTGTTCATCTTTATCCGGATTATAAGATTCGTCCGGAAAATCATGCCGTTCTTCCAGGCTATCGTAAATCTGGTGTTTTTTTTCTTTCTTTAAAAATACCATCGCGGTATTCAATGCAACACGATACATCCATGTTGAAAATTTACTTTGCTGCTTAAACGTTGCGTAAGACTTCCAGAGCTGATACACAATTTCCTGATAAAGATCTTGCCGTCCATCCTGGTCATCCATATACATACGGCTCACCTTGACGATAATTCCTTTATTTTCGTCAATCAACTGAAGAAATTCTGTTTCCGAATGAGCCAATGGTAAATTTTCTTTTAAGATCTTTTCAGGTAATAAGTATAGCAAACAAACAAAGTGTTACAGCTTAATTTAAAAATATGTAAATTGTTCATAAAAAGGAGGCAAATCACGATAATAATTATGGAAAATATATTTTATGAGGGACAGGTCATCTGGGCACAAATAGATGCCAATCGGCACATGCGTCATTCTGCCTATGCCGATATCTGTGCACAGGCACGAAGCAACATGTTGAACAAAATGGGTTTTTCTTTGGACAAGTTCGCCCAGTTTCAGATCGGACCGATTCTATTTCGGGAAGAATTGATCTACGCTAAGGAGGTACATCTGGATGAATACGTTCAGGTAAAAGTGGAATTGACTAAATACAATAAAATCAATAGTCGTTTTTCTTTTATTCATCAGGTTTATCGCCAGGATGGCACATTATGTTGTACAGTAAACGTTGATGGCGCTTGGCTTGACTTAAAGCTGCGAAAACTAACCAAGTTACCGGAAGAAATGGAGCCCTATCTTGCCAAAGTACCACGTGCGGTAGGATATGAAGAGATTGGATAAAAAAATCCCTCGGAATATTTTTGTATTCCGAGGGATCAAAACATAAACTAACCTAAAAAACTATCTTATTTGAGTATCAACTGACCGTCGGTCAGGATGCGCCTATCATATGGGCGTACGAACTATTTTACTTCGATCAAACGCTTTGCGATAATAGCGTCTTCTTTCTTGCCAACAGTTAAAATCAATATTCCACCTTCATAGGCTGCTTCAATATTGCTATAGTCAACCGTTTCAGGCAAGGTAAATGATCTTGAAAATGAACTATAATTGAATTCCTTCTTGCTATATAGTTTTTCTTCACTTACTTGCTCTTCTTTTTTCTCTGCAGAAATAGTGATCAGATTTTTATCCACATTGATTTTAAAATCTGACTTATCCAATCCCGGAGCTGCCATTTCGATCTTAAATGATTTTTCGGACTCCGAAATATTCACCGCTGGAACACGTGAAACCAAACGATCTGAAATAAAATTATCATTGAATAGATTGTCAAATACAGTATTTACAAATGGATTTACTGCGTCGGTATTTAAACTTTTTGTAGGGAATTTAATTAATGCCATTTTTTGTCCTCCTAATTTTTTTATTTTTTGTTAAGCTTTATTTTCTAACTCTTTTCTAGGGGATATTCAATTCACGTACCAGTTGCAAAACAAAGACAAAATGTCATTTTCAAATAATTTAAAGCGACATTTTGACACAAAACACTTAAAAACCTTCCATAAAAGGGCGCGATATTGTCATTGCTTGGAAGACATGATCCCACTACTCGGTATAGCATTAACGTAGCAGTAGGCAAACTGTTTTCGGGCGGATTTAATTTTACAAAACATTAACCTTAGCGCTTTACCCTTCTGGTTCTGGTCTTTCTTGTTGTTCCAGTGCCTTAATCAGCAAAAATTTAACAGCATCGTAGATATAATCTTTTGCCTCTGCATAGGAAACATCATAAATCCGTGATACCAATGCATCATATTGCGGAAAGGGAGAAAATAATTTAGCGTAATAGGCATCTAGCTGTGCATGAGTGGGTAATTCAAAAGCCAGCCGAAGCTGAAATCGCCGGATAATTGCTGTATCCAATATCTCGGGATGGTTGGTTGCCGCGATCAATACAGCTTCCGCCGGAAAATAATCGATCAGTTGGATAATCGTATTTACCAGGCGGCGCATCTCCCCTACATCTTTCTCTTCACTGATCCGTGCTTTTCCGATCTGGTCAAATTCATCGAGAAACAGTACAGCCTTTTCACGTCCTGCCTTGTCAAAGACCTGCTTGATATGCTGTGAAGTCTCACCAATGCGGGATGAGATCAAGTTACTCAGATTCAAGATATAGATCGGTTTGTCGAGTGCCGTCGCCAACGCTTTTGCCGTCGTTGTTTTTCCGCAACCCGAATAACCGTGTAATAGAATCTTGTTGCTTACAGGCAGACCATATTGCGAGAGCTCTCGAATATAGCGATGCTCCTTAATCAGCTGCTGCAGTTTCTGCCGGCTATCTTCCGCTAAAAAAACATCTTCTAATGCTATCTTTTCCTTATCGGCTATAACAAGATCGTAAATATTCATCTTAACAATTTGACACTTTTATACAATGGATCCGCAAATTTAAGCAGGTATTTCAAACTTTTGCTGGTCCAGTTTGAAAATTAATCATTCAGGTATTTCAAACCGACATGCGAATAGGATAAGTCGCCGCCAAAAGGTGGATTCGATTTGCGAATAACAACCTCAATCATTACGGCATGAGGTACCCCTAGCCGAATCTGTTCCAATATTTCTGCCGCTGCAGATTCCAACAGTTTCCGTTTGGGTTGCATCACACGAGCAGTGATCTGATACAGTTCTTCATAATTTAGCGTATTACGCAAATCTTCGGTTTCTGTATTATGAAAAGGGAAAGAGACATCAATAGACACAAAAAATTCATTCCCGAGAATCTGCTCCTCCTCGTAATAGCCAATTGGCGCATAAAACCGCGCTTCTTTCAATGAGACTGTCTGTAAAATGGTTGCCATGCACAAACCTAAGCAAATTGTTCCGAAATCAAAAAATCGACAGTTTCGACGATTTCAATAGCATCAGACAAGAGAAAAATCTCATCCATATACATTCATGCACTTAAATAGATCCTATTCTAAAATTATAATTGTATATAAAGGCAAATTTTCCTAAGTTTAAATACACCAAAAACCCAACAGATGAACTTTTCTTTATCTTCGGCACTAACCCTGGCGATCTTATGCGGTTCCAGCGCAATCTATGCCCAAACAAATATGAAACCCAGCGATACAGAATATTACAAACCTGTTCCGCCAACGGTAACACTCAACAAGGGAATCCCAAGTGATGCCATTGTTCTTTTTGATGGCAAGGACCTGAGCAAATGGAAGAGCGAAAAGGGGAATGCAAACTGGACAATTGCCAATAATACGCTTGAAGTAAAACCCGGAACTGGAAATATCGAGACAACCGAGCATTTCGGCGACTTTCAGCTCCATATTGAATGGAAGAGTCCTGAGCTCATCAAGGGCGAAGGACAAGGCAGAGGGAATAGCGGCATTTTCCTGCAGGGGCTCTATGAAATTCAGGTATTGGACAACAATAACAATCCGACCTATGTCAATGGTGGTGCAGGAAGCCTTTACAAGCAACGTCCGCCGTTGGCTCAAGTCATTGTAACGGACAAATGGCATGTATACGATATCATTTACAAGGCTCCCCAGTTTAACAAAGACAGCCTATTGATCAGCAAAGGCACAGTGACTGTGCTCCACAATGGCGTACTTGTCCAGAATAACACCCAGATTGATGGCACAACAGAGTACATTGGACTTCCGAAACAGGTGAGCCATGGTCCCGGCCCCATTATCCTGCAAGATCATGGTGATCTGGTCCAGTTTAGAAATATCTGGCTCCGCAAACTATAGATCGACACAACAATTTCAGTTACACAAGCAACAATTCTGTACTAGGTTTTATAGGGCTATTTCCCTAATTTAGCCCTATAAAATTTAAAAGCAAACTCCATCATAAGAGCAAAAAACACTTATGGTCGGCTCAGCATCATTAAAAATAAATTATTCTAATGAAAAGAATTGCGCTATTCTTCTTGTTGGCAAGTGCCTTAACCAGCCATGCCCAACGAAACCTTAATTTGGAAGAAACGGTATTCGGACCGCGCACCTATGCGCCAACATCGATTACTGCTGCTTCCTGGATACCAAAATCAAACAGCCTCTCTTACCTCGATAAATCGTATCAAAATCTGCTCTCCAAAAGTGCAGCAAACAATTGGACAGAGACGAGCTTGTTATCTAAAACTGAGCTCGAAACAGCTTTGAAAGCTGCAATTCCAAACGAAACATTCAGCTTACGCATGTTTCCTTACGACTACAAATGGCGTGATAGCAATTCACTCCTACTCCAGGTAGATGGGAAGGACAAAGTATATACGGTGGTCTATAATGTCAAATCCAAAAGTATCGAAAGTTTTATCGGCAACGATAGCCAAGGTGCTAACCGCGAATTGAGCACAGACCTTTCTAAAATCGCTTATCTGGTGGACAATAATATCGCCATTGTTGACAAAAATGGGAAAGTATCTGCGGTAACCGACGACAGCGACAAAGGTATTGTCAATGGAAGTGATTATACCCACCGGCAGGAATTCGGTATAAAAAAAGGCATGTGGTGGAATGCTCAAAATGACAAATTACTCTACTACCGCAAGAATGAAACCATGGTCGCCAACTATCCACTCCCCCAATGGAGTCCGAAAGTTGCCGAAATCAAATGGATAAAATACCCCATGACAGGGCAAAAATCGGAGGAGGTAACACTGATTGTCTACAACAGTGTTACAGGACAAAAAGTAACCTTACAGACCGGAGATCATAGCGAACAATACCTGACCAGTGTAACCTGGGATCCTTCAGGCAAATTCATTTATGTAGGCGTTCTCAACCGCGGTCAAAATGACCTCAAGTTCAATAAATACAATGCTGAAACCGGAGCGCTGGTTAAAACATTGTTTGAGGAAACCGCAACAACTTGGGTAGAGCCAGAAAATCCACTTACCTTCTTGCCAAACACAGCGGATCAATTTCTTTACCAATCCGACAAAGATGGCTACAACCAGCTTTATCTCTACAATACGGAGGGAAAACTGATCAGAAAATTAGGCTTTAAGGACATAGTGCTAGAAAATCTCTTGGACTTCTCAGCTGATGGAAACAAAATAAGTTATATCGGTGTCACCAACAATGGGATGGACCGTCAATTATTTGAGGTAGACCTCAAATCCGGAAAAACAGTACAGCTAACAAATGAATCGGGTATACACCAGGCATCGTTGAGTGGTGATGGCAAATATATCTATGACCAATATAGTGACCTGAAAACCCCAAACATGATCCAGATCAAAGAGGTCAAATCGGGTAAGGGAACTGTTCTGGTCAAAGCTGACAATCCATTCAGCGGAAAAATTAATAATCCAAAAATAGAATTTGTCCAACTGACTTCGGCTGATGGCAAATATCCACTGACCGGCCGTATTATCTATCCAAATGATTTTGACCCTGCCAAGAAATATCCAGTCATGTATTATCTGTATGGTGGTTCTCATTCGCAATTGGTTTCCAACAAATGGCTAGGTGGAGCAGGTTACTTTGATCTCTATATGGCCCAACAGGGATATATTGTTTTTACAATGGACAATCGCGGCACCAATTACCGAGGCCGTGATTTTTATACGGCTACTCACCGTAACCTTGGCCAAAATGAAATGGCCGATCAGCTCAAAGGAATTGAATTCCTAAAATCAAAATCCTTTGTCGATCAACAACGTATGGGGATCTTCGGCTGGAGCTTCGGTGGATTTATGACGACTTCATTTATGTTACATCATAACGACATTTTTAAAGCCGCAGTCGCTGGAGGTCCAGTTATTGACTGGAAGTTTTATGAAGTAATGTATGGCGAGCGTTATATGGACACACCTCAGGAAAACCCTGAAGGATATAAACTGACATCCCTGTTGAACAAAGCGGATCAGTTAAAAGGGCGCTTATTGATCATCCATGGCGCGCAAGACCCTGTGGTTGTACAACAAAACAGCATGGAGTTTTTGGAAGCCTGTATTAAGGCCGGGAAACAGGTCGATTATTTCTTATACCCTACCCACGAACATAATGTGATGGGCAAAGATCGTATCCATATGTACGAGAAAATTGCGGATTATTTTAATCAGCATCTAAAAAAATAAATAGTTAACAGCTTATCATACAAAGGCGCCTTTCTTTTCGGATTGGCGCCTTTGTATTTTTTCGGGTTACGCAACGGAAAGCCTATTCGTAAAATAGGCGATTCAACGGCTAATTTGAATATTGTTCCAATCCTTCAGAAAGACTATACAGTGTCCAATGTTTTGCTTTAATAGCGTCGGATTCTGTCTGGAGCAACCTGATAAAATCCCGCACCCCCAGCTCTTCATTACCATTCCCATGAATCAAAACAATGCTACCATTATGCACCGGTTGCCCTTTAGCCAGCCAAGCATCAGAGCCAACGGCAATTAGACCAAAAGATAGCAGCTTTTCGATAATCGCACGATCCGAAACCAAACCTGGGCAGCGGAAAAAGACAGAAGGCATAAGTCCATTTTTCAGCATCAATTTTTCATTGGCCAGTATTTCATAACTTAAGTTGGTACCCTGCGACAAGAGAAAATTAGAACTCAATGGCTTATTGTTAAAAACATGATCATAGGTATGATTAATCCAAGTGATCTCGATCCCCTTTTTCTCCAAAGATTTCAACCAGGCCAAGTCGCTTGGATGATTTAACAGCCATTTCCCTGACACAGACACCGCCAATGGCAGTGTACTGTCCAGCCCCTTAAATGCAGATAGTACATCCTCAAAAATATCCTTGTCCAAAGGTTTATGGGAAGGACACAAATCAATCGTTAAGTTTATTCCAGATTCTTTGGGCAGTCTAAAATTCAGTCCCGCATCCTGCAGATTATTTTCGGTTTTCCTCGCGATGGAAAAACAACTTGCATACACTGTTCCAATTAAGCTTTTGTTGACCTGTACAGAATCTCTACTACGGACTTTAAGCAACTTACTATCCACAATACGGGTCTCTAGTGTCATTGGATCTACTATGAGATAATATTTACTTCCCATGACCGTAAAACTTCGTATCCCGATCAGCGGTCGGGCGTTTTCCTGTACGGCAATCCATTCTCTTTTATAATTATCCAGATCCCCATGGGGAATCTGGGCAAAAGCGAAACTGAAGAAGAAAAGGAATACGATCGTAAATACAAGCTGTTTCATCATTAATTACCGCTTGTCCTTTTGGGCTGTAAATTTGTTGGCCAAGCCATTTGTTTACCAGTTTTATCCACAGGTAATACGATTTTCTCTCTTGACACCAATGCAGGCTCCTCACAAGCAAGGTAAGTTAATACCGCAACAATAATCGCATTCTGCTTGACTTCGTCGAAGACAATTTTATCGTAGGTATCCCGATTCGTGTGCCAGGTTACTTTTCCATAATCCCAAGAAATGGAAGAAAGACCAAAGGCCGGAATCCCTTTTTGTACAAAAGAAGAGTGGTCACTTCCGCCTGTACCCGGCATTCCCGGAAAGCTGGTCTGGATCTCGTTGCGAAATTCTTCGGGTAGATATTGTAACCAACGGCCGATATATTCATATGCCTTTTCAAAACCACTGCCGCCGATACGCACAATACGTCCCGTTCCATTATCCTGGTTCCATACCACCTGAATATTTTTTGCGATATCGGGATGATCCTCCACAAAAGCCGACGAGCCATTCAAGCCCTGTTCCTCGCTCCCCCAATTACCGACCAAGATCGTTCTTTTATTTTCGGGATATACTTTCCGCAGGATACGAACTGCTTCCATCATTGTAATCACCCCCGTTGCATTATCTGTCGCACCCGAAGCACCATCCCATGAATCTAAATGTGCAGACAAAACTACATACTCATTGGGCTTCTCTTTTCCTTTGATCTCGGCAATGCTATTATAAGTTTTTGCTGTACCGAGTTCCTTGGATTTACCCTGCAAGAGTATACGCGGTTTGACGCCACGCACAGCCATACGATGAAGGAGGCTATAATCCTCCAAAGCAATATTAAAAACAGGAATCTGCTTCGATTTCGCATCAAAAATCCGTGTAAGCCCCGGCAGTTCTGTCCAGTAAGAATCGATCACACCTACAGCACCAGCGGTTTCCAATGCCAATGGTAGTGTACGTCGTGTACTCCCAGTATAGGTCATACTGAGCTCCCATTGCTTGAGCTGTCCACTCTTTAAGGCCTGATATTTTTCATAACCCTGGGCAGAGGCAGATTCCTTCCAGTTGGCATCCGAACGACCCGAGATCGGGTTCATGCCAATCAGGACAATTTTACCTTTTACCGTCTTTAACCAAGATTGGAAATCAGCCTGAGAACTAAACAAAGGCATCGCCACCACTTCTGCTTCTACACCTTTTTCCTTCGTCATCGGACTAAAGGCTAATTGCGTCCCTTCGAGTGATTTGATCCGTGGATAGGTCATCGTTACCGCTGAGGTCCCTCTTTCCCAGGAACGCCATTCTCCATAAGGTTCATTTCGTGCATCCGCACCAAGTGCGGTGTATTTTTTGACCACCCAGTCGTGTGCCTGCTGCATCTGTGGACTCCCCACCAAACGTGGACCGATCATATCAACAAGTTCAAAAGCATAGTTTTCGAGCTGGGAATTTGCCTGAGCTTCCTGAACAATAGCCGCAACAACAGCATCTTTATTTTGTGCAAAAATCGCTGAGCTACTCAATAGCATAAATGCCAACCCAAAAGACTTCAAATTTCTCTGTTTAGTATATAGTTTCATTTGTAATTTAATTAGTTCACCACTCCGTAGGTTCTGTTGAATTGGTTTTTTCCGAAAATTACTAAAGATAATTCAAAAAACATATTCCAAAAAAATAGGGATGCCTTTGGACACCCCTATTACAACATTAGTATATGGTTGGTTGATTATCTAAACAGCTTCTACTTTGGATTTTTCGTAGCTCTCCTGATGCACAGAGGCTACTGCTCTTCCAGATGGATCATTTAGATTTTGGAAAGAAGCATCCCAAGCAAGGGCTTCCGGTGTGCTACAAGCAACAGATTTTACTGAAGGAACAGTCTGTGCAGCAGCTGCGGAAGGAAAATGCGATTCGAAGATTGTTCTATACAAAAACTCTTCCTTGTTCTTTGGTGTATTGATTGGGAAACGTTCGGCTGCTGCTGCAAATTCCTGATCAGAAACCTTGCTTTCTGCCTGCTCTTTTAAGGTATCTATCCAGCTATAACCGACACCATCCGAGAACTGTTCTTTTTGACGCCAGGCGATGCTTTCCGGAAGATAATCCTCAAAAGCTTTACGCACGACCCATTTCTCCATTTTACCATCACGGATCATTTTATCGAATGGATTGATACGCATGGCAATATCCATAAATTCTTTATCCAGGAAAGGTACACGTCCTTCGACACCCCAGGCTGCCAGCGATTTATTTGCACGTAGACAGTCATAGAGGTACAGTTTTTTCAGTTTACGAACAGTTTCCTCGTGAAACTCCTGCGCATTAGGCGCCTTGTGAAAATATAAGTAGCCGCCAAAAAGCTCATCTGACCCCTCACCAGACAACACCATTTTGATGCCCATGGATTTGATCACACGTGCCAGTAAGTACATCGGAGTCGAAGCGCGGATAGTCGTCACATCGTAAGTCTCCAGGTGATAGATCACATCGCGGATGGCATCCAAACCTTCCTGAATGGTGAAGTTGATTTCATGGTGGATTGTTCCAATATGATCAGCAGCCTTTTGTGCTGCAATTAAATCTGGTGCACCTTTCAAGCCAACAGCAAAAGAATGCAATTGAGGATACCAGGCGTCCTCTTTATCGTCAGTTTCAATACGTTTAGATGCAAATTTTTTTGTAACCGCAGCAATCACAGAAGAGTCAAGACCTCCCGAAAGCAATACACCATAAGGAACATCAGACATTAATTGGCGATGTACTGCATCTTCCAATGCTTTACGCAATACGGCGATATCAGTCTCTTTATCTTTCACCGTGTCATAGCTTTCCCAATCGCGTTGGTACCAACGTTGCGGTGTTGTACCTTCTTTACTATATAAATAATGTCCCGGAGGAAATTGCTCGATCGTCTCGCAGAAACCTTCCAAAGACTTTAATTCAGAAGCGACAAACAGTTGTCCTTGCGCATCCTTTCCGTAATACAATGGGATAATCCCCATATGGTCACGGGCAACAAAAAATGAGTCATCACGCGAATCATATAATGCGAAACCAAAGATACCGTTCAACTCATCGACAAACGATGGTCCCTTGGCTAAATACAATGCCAATATTACCTCCGAATCACTCTGTGTTGCGAACGCATAATCCGGAAGGCTATTCCTTAATTCATGGTGGTTATAGATCTCGCCATTTACAGCCAATACAACTTTGCCATCCGGACTGTACAAAGGTTGACTACCTGATTTCGGGTCAACAATAGCTAATCGCTCATGAGCCAATAAAGCTTTCTCGCCCGTAAATATGCCAGACCAATCTGGACCACGGTGACGAATACGTTTTGACATTTCCAATACTTGGGATCTCAATGAGTCTGCAGGTTGCTTCAATTCAAAAGCGCCAATAATTCCACACATATTATGAAAATTTTAAATATTTCGTTTTTACATTATGTTCTTGACACAAAGTAAAACAATTAAAAACTAAATTCATAATAATTTTTAATTTTTATTACACTTTTACTAAAAAACACCTTTTAAACAAATAAAATTAGCAACAAAACAACTATTTATTTACAATAATCACACAATAGATTAACAACAGCTTTCAAGATTTATCATTAAATTCACTTAGTAATCAAATAAACCAAAGACATGGATCTAATAGGAACTTTTTACAGTGATCTCGCAATTACGCCTGATGAGCTGAATTCCATAAAAGAGAAACACCAAGCCATTACGATAAAAAAAGGTGATTTTATACTACACAAGGGACAGGTTTCAAATGCCTACTATTTAATAGAATATGGCCTTACACGATCTTTTTTGCACGACTACGAAGGCAACGAGGTCACGATCGGCTTTTGCAGTGACAACGATGTGGTTATCGAAGTTGCATCTTTTTTCCAGCGTACGCCCACAGTGGAAAATATTCAGGCGCTTACAGATACCAAGCTTTGGAAAATACGATTTGAAGATCATCAGGAACTATTCCATCGTATTCCTGAATTTCGGGAATGGGGACGTTCATGGATGGCAGCAGAACTGGTACACAGCAAAAACAGAGCTATTGCCATGATCACCGAACCCGCGACCAGCCGATACCTGCGTCTGATCAAAGAAAAACCAATCCTGATCCAGCAGGCTCCTTTAAAACATATCGCCTCTTATCTCGGCATCACAGATACCTCACTGAGCCGTATCCGAAAGGAAATTGTTCACGGCAATTAAAGATTTTTCTTGTCAGCGAAGGTCCATTTTTCAAATCTTGCCTTAGGGCAAGATTTTTATCAAAACTTCAGCCTAATTTTATCTTCAGGTCCAAAGACAGTCCTCCTGGTTACTGCTCATTGGAAGAAAATTTGAGAAGATAAGGTATAACGCGGATCTTTAGCAGTATCAACGCAAAAAGATACGCATCAAGAGATAATCAATATATTCAAAAATTAGAAATCATGGCAAAATTACACGCTTATTTAAATTTCGATGGTAACTGTGAAGAGGCTTTCACATTTTATGAGAAGGTTTTTCAAACCAAAAATCCGGGATACATGCGTTATGGTGACATCCCCGCAGATCCACAAATGCCAGCAATTCCAGATGAGGCCAAAAACAAAATCTGTCATACAGCCATTTCCATCAATGGCGAGAGCATGCTTATGGGCGCAGATGTCGTCCCAGCTTTCGGTCAGCAGTACGTACAGGGCAATAATACTTATGTGATGTTAATGTGTGACAATGCTGAGGAAGCAAAAACCTTACATACGGCGTTAAGTGCCAATGCAAAAGTAGTGGAAATGCCCTTGGGAGAAACATTTTTTGCCGAACTCTACAGCTCATTCCAGGATCAGTTTGGCATCTGCTGGATGGTCTATTTTGGTGGCAGTAAAGACGAAGATTGCGAAAGCAAAGGTTAATATAGACAGGTGCGCTGTACTATAAATTAGTTTACAAAAATAGGGGCTTCTTTCGAGGCCCCTATATATTGATCGGATCGTGTACAGATCCTGCAATGGCAGTTGGCTTATATTTGACTCAAATGAAAGATCACATCCCCGACTTATTTGTCAGTCAGTACATCCGCCTCAAAAACAACCCCATCCCAGCCATTTGCCATAAACTGGCGGATATTTTGATGCCCCTCACCTGCGGGGTTATCCAATACATTCTGATAATGCTCAGCAAACAAAAGCAGGGTATCTGCCGCTGAAAGATTATTCAGTTTAGCGAAATACAATACTTTCGCACTTCCCTGATTTTCCGTTGTGGAGTTTTTAAGGTTTCCATTTTGAAATGACGCCGGACTATAGGTATACTGTTCTGCGATATGATCCAAAACTTCCTGAAACTGAAGCTGGCTTCCCTTTGACTTCGCTAATAATTCTTCTGTTTTCATCAGATTAAATTGTATATGCTTTATGCTAGTTGTTTATTAAAGTTCTTTGTATATAGCCCTTCCTGTCGAATTTCTAAATAATTCCATGGAGGGAGCCACCTTTTGCCCCCAGTAGATCAACCCGTTTTTCAACCGCTTCATCTTTAATCAATGCCGGTGCATGATGCGGCTTCGTTCGGGCATCAATAATAATGGGTCCTTCACAGCCCCAATGTTTGAAGGCAGTAAAGCTCTTGATTCCATAGATATCAAATGCTGGGTTACTCCGTGTAAAGGTTGTCCAGACAAAGTTATTCACTGTCTCTGCTGTAAAACTGGCATCGTCGCACAATACCAGCAGCGGAAAACCTTCCCATGCCAATCCTTCGGCTGTGCGGCACCATTCCTGAATCACCGCAGCCCCATCTGCATAGGTTGTGAAGGCTTGTCCATCAATTGCCAATACACCCGGCATCACCAGCTTCGCTTGGTTGAAAGGCCTTGGCAGATCAAAATTTGCAGGTAGCTCCCGTGCAAGTTCCCTTTTCTTTGTTCCCGCAGCTGCAAATACGACCTTCGAACCCGCATTTAATCCATCGCCCGAATAATCCAAGGTATCTATGGTCGTATTTGTTTGAAAATGAAGATCCCGCGCAGGATCAATCCGTTCCAGAATATGTCCAAAAAAAGCTGGAATATCATAGATATCCAATTTGGGATTATCCTCATATGCCGAAATAAAAAGATATTTGGCCAAGCTCAGTTGGTTTTTTCCAAGAATCTGATTGGCAATGGTTAAAATCTCCTGTGGACGGTCCACACGTTGATAAGGAGTATAACGCTCTGATCCTATCGCAAACAATAAGGGATGCACTCCTGCCGCGTCCACCGCATTGACGGCATGCAGGCCGGAGATTTCCTGAGGAATTGCTGCCCCTGTGATTTCGTGAATAAGCGCTCCAAAGCTAGTATCTTCCTGCGGTGGTCGCCCTACCACTGTAAATGACCAGATCGGATCCTTCTTATGGTATACATTATGCACCTTCATCAAGGGGAAAGGATGGGTAAGACTATAATAGCCTATATGATCCCCAAAAGGCCCCTCCGATTTATTCTCATTGGGATAAACGGTACCTGTAATCACAAAATCCGCATCCGCTGAAATACAAAAACCTTCGTCGTCGTAAAAATAACGGAACCGTCTATTGCCTAAAGCACCAGCGAAGATCATTTCAGAAAGACCTTCTGGCAGCGGCATGACTGCAGACAGAGGATGCGCCGGTGGGCCACCCACAAAAATACTTACCTTAAGCGGCACACCAAGTTCATTGGCCTTTGTCTGATGAATACCGATTCCGCGGTGCAGTTGGTAGTGCAATCCTATTTCCCGGTCCGGAATATAATCGTTGCCTGAAAGCTGAATCCGATACATCCCCAGGTTGGCATGCATGATCCCCGGCTTATTTACATCTTCCGTATAGACCTGCGGCATGGTGACAAAAGCACCGCCATCCATTGGCCAGTTAACAATTTGAGGAAGCTTACTGATGCTTGTTTTACCGTGCAGGATTGGAGCGCCCGACTTCTTTTTCCAAGGCAAGGCGCCTAGCGCAGTCATGGATGAGCCTATATATTGAAATGGATTTTTTAACACAGCACCCGGGTTCATCTTGACATCCACCAACTTTTTAAGATGATCCAACGAATCACGAAACATAAACTTCGAACGGTCCAATGTACCAAAGAGATTGGATACAGCCGGAAATTCCGAACCTTTGATATTTTCAAAATACAATGCTGGTCCCTCAACATCAAATACCCGCATATGAATTGCAGCCATTTCGAGGTAAGGATCGACTTCCTCTTTAATCCGGATTAAATGACCATGTTTTTCAAGATCCGCAACACATGCTGCTAGACTGTTGTATCCCATATATTAAATCTGTATCAACGCGTTAATCCACAAATTTAACAGAATAATTTAGAAGTAAATAATTATTCACCCCTGTTTATCTCCATGGGAACTACAAATGCTTTATATAAAAAGCATAAACTCACAAACCAAAAAACCTTATAGCGACAAGCATCAAAAGCAAGCATGCAGCAGGTTTTCGTTCGTCGTTAGACCATTCAGAAAAACTCAGGTATCCATACTGACATAGGCTTTCAGTGGCGTGAATTCAAAGGACTGGACCTTCTGCCAAGTTGAATTGTCCACATTTTTTTCATAATAGAGCACTCGTCTAAATTCATCGATATCTTCCTTATTGATATCGTTGAACCTGCTCAGCAATAGTTTCGCAAAAAATTTATTCACGCCGATCTCGCGCTTTTGTGTATCGGAAGTATAATTGAGAAATTGATAAAATAAATTCCTAAAGGTCACCTCTTCATGTCCGCCAAGGTAAATCACCTCAGATATAAAGTTACCTTCCCAGGGCATTTCCCGAAGCCAACGGTAGACATCCAATAAGGGCAAGGGATGAAATTTCAGTGAAGCGACCCAGTTCCAATAGAATATCGTCTGCCGTTTAGCAAGTTTGCTAAAAATTCGGTTCAGCACACTTTCCTTACCGATAACGCTACTTTTAACCACAATGGTGTACTGTACGCGCAAAGCTTCCAATAGATTCCGAACAGGTTCTAAAAAATGCTCATCCATCAGCCGGGCCACATAGATCACCCGGTTATTGCCCGCCCGCCTACAGATTTCAACAAAATTACGAAGACCTAGCAGTTCCAGCTGAAGCTGTATATCGTTATCCAAGGTCGGAACCTGCGTAAAATAAATTCCGAAGTTCACGTTACTGATCTGAAAATTATCATAAGCTGGTCCCTTCCGCAACAAATCAAGTTCAAAAAGTCTTGCGGTTACTTTCTCCTTCACAATTTTATTAAAAATGGACAAGTTGCGCACCAAACCTGTAACATCAAAATCCTTCGTTTGTAAATAGCATGACGCCCGTCGTCCCAAATAGGTATTTAGCCCACTAATTAACACCTTTTTCATTCTTATAATTATTTCTGAGCACTCGCTTTCAATGGTATAAATGTGCTAGTTGCAGCCTTTTTTATTATTATTTTTATGGTAAGCATGAGACTACCTTTGGTTTTAATGAGTAACCAAACGATCGGCTGGATCTCATTTTAACTGTCCTATAGATTGCAAAAGCCCATGCTAGTTTTTCTCCTCAAATACGTTGACTAACTAATATCATAATTCTCTAATTTTAGAACAGAGAAACATCAAATAAGTTTAACACTATTTTTATTTTTCTATTTGAGCACCTGCCGTCAAGTCGATCAACAAGACAGTGGTCTATATGTTGGAGCATAAGATAGGGGGTGGTCTAAAACCTATTCTTTGTCCTTTTTATGTCAATTCACGCCTAAATATTTTCACAAACACAATATCCTTATATATTTGTAAATCTTCTGAAAATAGGCTGCACTAAAAAGTATTTATCTTCACCTCTATGGACAAAAGGGCTACAATGATCTGGTTTAGAAATGATTTAAGACTTCATGACAATGAGGTATTTTATCAAGCCTCTGAGAAGAGTTCCTTCATCATTCCTGTCTATTGTTTTGATCCCCGTTATTTTGACCGCAATCAGTTTGGCAATTTAAATACAGGTGTGCTGCGCGCAGCATTTGTGATCGAAGCTGTCACTGCCTTAAAAGAAAAATTAAAAAGCCATGGAAGTGACCTACTGACCTATATTGGCAAGCCTGAGGATATTATCCCGCGTATTGCCCAAAAATATCAGGTTAATGAAGTCTATCATCATCGGGAAGTTGCACTGCGCGAGACCTCTATTTCCGAAAAAGTAGAGAGTGAACTCTGGAACAGCAAAATCAACCTCCGTCATTTTATTGGACATACACTTTACCATAAAGAAGATCTCCCTTTTCCGATCAAAGATATTCCAAATGGATTTTCCGTTTTCAAGAAAAAGGTAGAACGTGAGAGTTCAGTGCGCCAACCGATTCCTTTTCCCTCAAATTTCCTGACTCCCCCACATCTTGAGGACACCAAGATCCCCACATTGAAGGACTTAGGTTATTCAGACGAGGAGATAAAATCTGTTGATGACATCTATATATTGGGCGGAGAGGATACGGCATTGAGTATTATGCATTCGGTCTTGTCCACTTATCCGGAAACGGAGCAGGATCCTGTCATATTGGGTCCTTTTATCGCTGCTGGAGCTTTATCCCCGATCCTTCTTTACAACAACATAAAAAAATTAGGGGAAGGAAAAAAAGACAAACGATTTGAAAAAATAATAGATATCTTACTTTGGCGGGATTATTTCCGTTTTATGCTCAAAAAATATCCTAATGTATTTTTCAAATCGCTGGGTACAAAAAACAGTACTACAGCAGATATTCCGGCGTTAACGATGAATGAGGAGCTATTCGAAAAATGGAAATCCGGTCAGACAGCGCATGATTTTATCAATAGTACCATGATACAATTGAAAAAGACGGGTTATATCCCCTATCAGGCGGGATTGATCGCCGCCAGTTACTTGGTCCATGAATATCAGGTCAATTGGTTAAAGGGAGCATCTTGGTTTGAAGAACAGCTTTTGGATTATTCTCCAGCCACCGTATACGGACAATGGTCCCATGTCGCTGGTGTAGGCACGAGTGAAAAAGATAACAAGGCTTTGGATTGGCAGAAATTGATCAAAACCAACTTCCCAAACGGTCTTCCAAAATTGGATGAATTATTTGCTAAATAAATCTTCGGCAGAAATAGATAATTTCAAAACAAAAGAAATTTGTAGGGCCCTGTGGGGCACTTTTAAATCATGCTAAAAATGTTAAGAATTGGATAGATTTATTGATTAAATTATTCAATTTCAGTATTAGAAACTCTTTTTTTATTCATAACTTTGACAAATTTCATAGTTTTAATTGTAAATGGACAATCTGACATATTTGAGTAATGCTGATTCGGCTTATGTCGATGGCTTATATCAATCGTACAAGCAAGATCCCCAATCGGTAGATTTCGGATGGCAAAAATTCTTTGAAGGTTTTGATTTCGGTCAAAATGCTGGTGGAACAACAAGTTCAGTAGGCGAGGCAACTCCTGAGCACGTATTGAAAGAAATCAATGTGCTGAACATGATCAACGGTTACCGTGACCGTGGCCACCTCTTCACGCACACTAACCCTGTTCGCGAAAGACGTAAGTACTACCCTGGAAAGGAATTGGAAACGTTTGGTCTTGCTGAGGCAGACATGAACACCGTTTTCAATGCTGGTGTTGAAGTTGGCTTAGGTCCAGCAACATTAAAAGATATCCGTCAACTGGTTGAAGATACCTATTGCCGTTCTATTGGTGCAGAATTCAAATATATCCGTAATCCAGAAAAGATAAAGTGGTTGCAGGACCGCATGGAAGCGGACCGCAATATGCCAAAATTCTCTTTGGATACAAAAAAGAGAATCCTGAACAAACTGAACGATGCTGTTGTATTTGAAAACTTTTTGGGCACTAAATTTTTAGGTCAAAAACGTTTCTCTTTGGAAGGTGCAGAAAGCTTAATCCCTGCATTGGACTCGGTTATCGAAAAAGGTTCAGAAATTGGCATCCAAGAGTTTGTAATCGGTATGGCTCACCGTGGTCGTTTGAACGTATTGACCAATATCATGGGTAAATCTTACAAATCCATCTTCTCGGAATTTGAGGGTAAAACCTATGCAGACGATCCTGAGGTAAACTTCGGTGGTGACGTAAAATACCATTTGGGTTTCTCTTCAGAAGTAAAAACTAACGATGGCAAATCGGTTCACTTGAGTTTAGCGCCAAACCCTTCCCATTTGGAAACAGTAGATCCAATTGTAGAAGGTATGGTACGTTCTAAAATCGACTTCAAATACGATGGTGATTCATCGAAAATTGCACCGATCATTATCCATGGTGATGCTGCAATTGCTGGTCAGGGCGTGGTATACGAGGTAACTCAAATGTCCAAACTAGATGGTTACAAAACTGGCGGTACAGTACATATCGTTATCAATAACCAAATCGGATTTACAACAAACTATAAAGATGCACGTTCTGGAACATATTGTACAGATGTTGCAAAAATTACTTCTTCACCTGTATTCCATGTCAATGGAGATGATGCAGAAGCAGTAGTTTATGCGATTAATTTGGCTGTTGAATACCGTCAAAAATACAAAACAGACGTATTTATCGACTTATTATGTTACAGAAGATTTGGTCACAATGAGGCTGATGAACCTAAGTTCACACAACCTTTGTTGTACAAAATCATTGAAAAACATCCGAATCCAAAAGAAGTATACGCTAAAAAATTAATCTCCGAAGGAAGTATTGATGAAGCCTATTCAAAAAATATAGAAAAAGAATTTAAGGCGGAATTGCAGACGAAACTTGAAGAAGCGAAAACTATTGAAGTATTGACTGAAGATCTTCCGATGTTTAAAGGTGCCTGGGAAGGATTACGTCCGGCGAAAAAAGGAGAAGTATCGACAACTACGGATAAAACTAAAGTTGCAAAAGATCTTTTCTTGAAATTGGCGAAAGAGATCACAACTTTACCTTCGGACAAAAAATTCTTCCGTAAGATTACTCGTCTGTTTGAAGATCGTGCAAAAATGATCAGCAATGATGCATACGATTGGGCAATGGGTGAGTTAATGGCTTATGCGACGTTATTGGATCAAGGCAACCGTGTTCGTATCTCAGGTCAAGATGTACAACGTGGTACATTCTCACACCGTCATGCGGTATTAACATTGGAAGATTCTGAAGAGAAATATATTCCATTGGCAAATATCAAAGGTGGCGACAAATTCTCGATCTACAACTCCTTACTTTCAGAATATGCTGTTTTAGGTTTTGAATATGGTTATGCCTCTTCAAATCCAAACTCGTTAACAATTTGGGAAGCACAATTCGGTGATTTCTACAATGGTGCTCAAATCATCGTAGATCAATATCTATCGAGTGCGGAAACAAAATGGAGACGTTCAAACGGCTTAGTGATGATGTTGCCACATGGTATGGAAGGGCAAGGTCCTGAGCACTCTTCGGCACGTATCGAAAGATTCTTGGAATTATGTGCAGATGAGAACATGATCTTGGCAAACTGTACCTTACCAGCCAACTATTTCCACTTGTTACGTCGTCAATTGGTACGCGAATTCCGTAAACCATTGGTGATCTTTACACCGAAATCATTGTTGCGTCACCCGAAAGTTGTTTCTCCATTGAAAGACTTCACAGAAGGTGTATTCCAAGAGGTCATTGATGATGCAAATGTAGCTGCAAAAGATGTAAAACGTGTATTGTTCTGTTCGGGTAAAGTTTATTATGACTTATTGGAAAAACAAGAAACGGACAAGCGTAAGGATGTAGCAATCGTTCGCATCGAGCAGTTGTTCCCAATCCCGGCTGAGCAGTTGAAAGCGATCCGTAAAAAATACAACAAAGCCAAAGAGTTTGTATGGGTGCAAGAGGAAAATGAGAACATGGGTGCATGGTCTTACTACTGCCGCAAACTGATGGGCACTGAAATTGCATTTACAGGTTTCGTAGCACGTAAAGAAAGCGGAAGTACAGCAACAGGTTATATGAAACAACACGTTGCTCAACAAGCAGAGATCTTAAATAAATCATTCGAATAAAAACAATTTAAAATCAATTGCGTCTTATGTATAGGACGCAATTGTCAATAAAGAACATTATATATGAGCTTAGAAATTAAAGTACCAACCGTAGGTGAATCTATCACGGAGGTAACCTTATCACAATGGTTGAAACAAGATGGCGATTATGTGGAGATGGATGAAAACATCGCCGAACTGGAGTCAGACAAAGCGACGTTTGAATTACCAGCTGAAAAAGCAGGTATCTTAAGAATCATTGCACAAGAAGGTGATACTTTAGAAATCGGTGCTGTCGTTTGTACAATTGAAGAAGGTCAAGCTCCTGCTGGTGGTTCAGCTCCGGCTGCTGCACCTGCGGCTGAGGCATCATCTAATGCAGCTCCAGTTGCTGCTGCTGCAAAAGACGAAGATCCAGATAGCTACGCTGCTGGTACAGCTTCTCCTGCTGCCGCAAAAATTTTGAGAGAAAAAGGAATTGATCCTTCAACTATAAAAGGAACAGGTAAAGATGGCCGCATCACAAAAGAAGATGCTGACAAAGCTCAACCTGTTGCAAAAGCTGCAGCTCCGGCTGCGAAACCTGCTGCTCCTGCCGCTACAACTACAGCTGCACCAGTTGCTGGTTCCAGAAATGAGCGTCGTGAGAAATTATCTTCTTTACGTAAAACTATCGCAAAACGTTTGGTAGCTGTTAAAAACGAAACAGCCATGTTGACAACTTTCAACGAAGTCAATATGCAGCCGATCATGGATCTACGTGCTAAATATAAAGATACGTTCAAAGAGAAATTTGGTATCGGTCTTGGTTTCATGTCTTTCTTTACAAAAGCAGTAACTACAGCATTGGCAGAATGGCCAGCAGTGAATGCTCGTATCGAAGAAAATGAAATCGTGTATTCTGATTTTGCAGATATTTCAATTGCAGTTTCTGCACCTAAAGGGCTGGTTGTTCCTATTATCCGTAACGCAGATGCGATGTCATTGGAGCAAATCGAGAAAGCGATTGCTACATTGGCGGGTAAAGCTCGTGATAACAAATTAACGATCGACGAGATGACAGGTGGTACATTTACAATCACTAACGGTGGTGTATTTGGATCAATGATGTCAACGCCTATCATCAATGCACCGCAATCAGCAATCTTGGGTATGCACAACATCATCCAACGTCCTATCGCTGAGAATGGTCAGGTTGTGATCCGTCCAATGATGTACATTGCACTTTCTTACGATCACCGTATTATTGACGGTCGTGAGTCAGTAAGCTTCTTGGTTCGTGTAAAACAATTATTAGAAGATCCAGCTCGTTTATTGTTGGGCGTATAATTGTTACCAAAATTATAATATTAAAAAAGACCTGTACGATTGCCGTACAGGTCTTTTTTATTGTACCTTATCTCCCCTTCTCCAAACTTCCTTTCCTTCGGAATTTGACGAATATGAATTGGACATAACCGCTATCCTCCCGCTACCCCATTTCCTATGGCTTTTGTGAGATTTCTGCCTGCGAATATAAATCCAGATTTTTTTTCATCTTTTTATTTTATACTTTCACTTACAGTTATTTGTTCGCTAATAGATTATCAGCGAATTAAATAAGCTAACGAGGTTCATTTTTTTGACCAGCGGAATGGAAGATGCATTAAATAAACAATTATGAACAGTAAGATAATAGGTCTGACGATTATTCTTTTGCTCGCTGCATTGGCACTCTCAGCCAATATGGCCAATCCTTTTGGTCCTCATAGCATCACAGCACAACTGGTTCCTTCGGGTAAAGCGAAAGTACTTCGCGAGCGAATAGATATCCAGCTTGTGCAAGACACACTGGATTATGATTATCAGAGCCAATTCAATATCGAGTATATTATCCATGCGGAGGAAAATATGGACTTCCCTTTGGTATTCCTTGCCTTCAATTTAGATGGATTAGAAAAGGTGACTGTTAACCAAAATGAGATTAAATCCCTCCCCTTGGATCCATCAAACACAAAATTCCCTTTCCTACGGCTCAAAGATGGTTATTATGAGATCAGCTATGGAAAAGCGGAATGGGAACGAATTAACCTGAATGATGGATTTTATTTTACCGCCAAACTTCACAAGGGTGAAAACAGCATCAAAGTTCAGTACCGTGCTTTAATGAAGTATGACCGGCGGGATATCCTCACAAAATATGAAATTGAATACCTTTTATTCCCCTCCAAGTATTGGTCTTCCTTTGGCCCAATTGATCTGTACCTGCATACGGGAGATAAGATGAAGGCTTACGCACAGAATTTGGGCGTTCCTAAACAGCAAACGGACACACTCGTACATTGGGTCATTGAATCCGTCGGAAAACAGGACAGTTTCAAAATCGAAGTTGGGGAAAAGACCTCATTTTTAGCAAGTACCATCCTCTGGATCAGTCCGGGGCTCCTCGCATTCATCAGCTCCCTAGTGCTATTTTATTTACACATCAGGTATATCTATAAAAAGTACAAAATCGGCCGGTACCGTTATGCATTGCTCATTGGAAATCTGATCGTACCGGCTTCATTCTATAGTTTTTGCTGGTTTTGGAGCAGTTTGGCAAATTACCTGGTCAATGGTATTTTTGCAGATAACAGTCGGGGGTTTATTCTATTGGTCATTGTTACCTTGCCATTTATCTATATCATTTATGATCTGGTTCTTTTTGTCATCGATAGAAGCATCCGGATCAAATTTCAAAAACAGCAACCGAAATAAGCTGACCTATTTTTTATAGGTCAGCTTATTTTCAATCATCCGATTGTTATATTGTTGAATAAAAGCTTTCATCTTGGTTTCCATCGTATCCAGGACAGCTGGATGTTGTTTTATCAAGTCCTGTTTCATCAAGCGATCTTGCTTCATATTATAAAGAGATAATGGTTTAAGACCATCGTAAGACATCATATAGTCTTTGTAGTAAAAATTATAGCTTCCTGCATTATTGTTCAGCACAAAATTGTCCCTTCCCGGCTTAAATGCATCCGATCCAAAGGCAAAATAAGGTTCGTCATAATGAAGGTAATTTAATACCGTTGGCATAATATCGATCTGTTGGACCAGTTTATCGGCCTTGCCGACCAAGCCATCGCCCGGCGCATAAAATATAATCGGGATCTGGAAGCCCCCGGCTGTGGTCTGGTACTCGGGAAGGTAACTTACAGTTGCATGATCAGCACAGATCACAAATAAGGTATTGTTGAACCAGGGCATTTTAGATGCTGTGGCAAAAAACTCGCGAAGTGCATTGTCAGTATAACCAATAGGTTCCTGTACCGGTAGCGGTCCTTTCGGAAATTTTCCTTGATACTTCTCTGGCACCTTAAAGGGATGGTGTGAGGACAGCGAAAAGAAGCTCGCAAAAAACGGTTGTTTTAACGTATTGATTTTATTCGCAGTAAACTGTAGAAAAGGTTCATCCCAGATCCCCCAGATACCATCAAAATCCCGATCATTGTTATATTCGTTTTTACCAAAATAATGTTGAATTCCGGCTAACTTCATATAGGCGGAAAAACCCATACTTCCATTCGGCGCTCCGTGGAAAAATGCTGTTTCATACCCTTTTTTCCCCAGGAGTTTAGCCAAGCTAGTGGTTTCATTACCCGAATACACCGAAAGCACAAAGGGTTCGCCAATGGAAGGGATACCTGTAATCACCGAAGGCAAAGCGTCGATGGATTTGCGACCATTCGCATAGGTATCTGTAAAGGTATAGCCGTTGCGAATCAAAGAATCTAAAAAAGGAGTATAACCTTTATATTTCCCACCTTGAATATCTTTATTCAGTTCACCAAAATGTTCCTTCGCGAAGCTTTCCAAAATCAAGACAACAACATTCTTTTTATTGAAGGGTTTGTCCGTTTGTGGAAAATGGATTGGATCATACAACTTGCTCAACTCTTGCTCTGGATAATAGTTCACCGGCTTGAGACTAACAGCTTTTAAGGTTTTCAATATACTAAATGGCGTATTCAGTACAATATTCATTTCTTCGGGGGTGTCCACATAGTCACCGGCATTGCTCAATGTAATCGGACGGGTACTGTGTGCCCAGCCGCCACGAACGCCACCTATAAAAAGAAAAGCCGTCAATAAAAAGAAAGGAACCTGAACAAGGAAAGATTTCCAGGAATAACGTTTTGGTCTTTCCAGTTGGATCAATTGATACGATTTCGATAAGCCATAAACGAGCAGTGCAAATACCAGCAGGAGATACCAGTAATCAAGACAAAAGTCAAATGCCAATTTAAACAAGTTGGACTCATTTGAAAACTGGCTCAATACCGTACCGGTGGTCCGTTTTAGTGTAAACGGGTAATAGGCATAGTCAATCAGATTCAAGGCGATCCCTAGTGAATTGACTACGACAAAGATCCATTTGGAAATCCGTTGATAGATTGGATTAGTTATGAATGATCCGGGGACCGTCTGCATAACAATGTAAAGAATATTTAGATAGAGCAAAGCAACAGTATCAAAACGCACACCTCCACCAAACATCACAAACAGTTTCCCTGCATTTACATTAGGAAATAATGAGGCATTAAGTAGGTAAAACCCCCATCTAAGCAGGGCGTAAACGATTAAAAGAAAGGCAAAGCGAATGGCGACTGCAAAATAGGGTGCTAATATTCCTCTTAACTTCATCCGGTTAATATTTTAGAAATTCACGATAAACCTGCTGATAATACGCTTTGGCAATATTCAATATACTATCGGTTTTGGCAGCAGGATATTCTTTATTGGATCTATAATTGATGATACGGCCAACATTATCAAAAGATACCGACTGTTCAGGTGTAACTGCTCCAAAGGCATCTTTGGAATTATAGAAAGCGATCTGTGGTGTCGTCGGATTAAATAAATCCCGACTCCAGTGATATCTATTGGTCGGAAGTTTCAACTGCGTCAACAGCGTCGTGGCTAAATCCGTTTGGTTTCCGATCCGATTGAAGATCTTACCCCGGTATTCCGGTTTGATAACATCACCGAAAAAGATCAATGGGATATGGAATCTATTTGGATGGAAAAGCTCCCATTTTTCCGATGGCAAGCGATGGCCATGATCCGCAACTATCACAAAAAGGGTATTTTTGTACCAGGCTTCTTTCTTGGCTTTACCAATAAAATCGAAAACAGCCGAGTCCGTATAATTCGCTGTGCTTCTGAACTTATCGGCATTGTTGGTACTACCAAATTTATAACCGTGCTTTAATTCAAATGGTTCGTGATTGATCAATGTAAATATCGTTGAGAAAAAAGGCTGTTTCTCCTTGTTAAAATCATGAATCATCTGGTTGAACACCACATGATCGTAGACTCCCCAGGAAGCCCGCTCGGCATCCAAACCAAAATTAGCGTTATCAACCACTCTGGAAATACCATGTGTCAACATATAGGACTTGAAATTATAAAACTCACTTTGTCCACCATGATAAAAAGAAGTTTCATAACCTGCATGGTCAAATTCCTGCCCAATAGCAGGCATATTTTCGTGCTTGTCGATATATTTAATAATACTTTCTGGTCCCTGTGCCGGAAATCCACTGAGTATAGCAACCATCCCCTTATCCGAACGATCGGCGGCAGAATAGATGTGATCAAATAAAATTCCACCTTTGATCAATTCTTCCATATGTGGCGTTATGCCCTTCTCTCCTCCCAAAGACTGGATGAGGTCACCGACAAAACTTTCCAGCATGATGATAACGACATTGGGGCGTGTCGTAGATAAAACTTCGACCGCAGAATCAGGTTGACTTTGGAAGGCAGGCTTCAACTGCTCCTGAATAACTTGTTGGTCTGAGCCGTAGAAATCATAAGGGCTTTTCAGTTTTGTGCTCTTGGTAAAAAAGTCGCGCAAAAGCGACCATTGTGTATTCACAGCCGCATGATTATAAAAGGTAACCTCAGAATAATAAGCTTTACTAGGGTTTAGTGTTGCGCGGCCATAGCCCCCACGGATAAAGGTAAAGAGAACAAAAACGCCGACGGCCAATTTTAAAAAGTTGCCAATCGGTGATTTAACATTAAAAAAATACACTTTTTTGAACATCCAACGGTAGAGAAAATACCCACAAAATATCCCCACCAACATCCCGAGGATCGGAAGAAAAACAGGTGTAGACTCTGCAGAAGCTACCGCACCGGATGGTGATGCCAGGAAAGCATCTATAGCTCGTTTTGATATTTTATCCCCCCATTCTCGATAGATATTAACATTGATAAAACTCGTCACAAAAAATAAAACCAGTACAACAATTGTGTAAATATCAAGGATGATGCGTTTTGGCTGAACCTTTGGGAAAAAGCTTAGTATGCAATAAACAACAAATGGAATAGCACATATATAGGATACGGCTGAAAAATCGAGGCTTAATCCATGAAAATAGATTCTAAAAATCTCCGTAAAATTGGCTGTTCCTATTTTCTCAAAAAAAGCTGAAATAAAAATAAATCTATCTATAAAACAGATAATTAGCCAAAACAAAAAATATTGTGTTAACGCTCTAAGTTCGTTCGCAAATCGTTGCATCCCTTCGTGTAAAAATAAAACAGGCAAATTTACATTAATTTACATTAAAACTAGGCTAATCGACTAGTAATATGAAGAAAAGATTAAAAAAGTGTTAAGGGTTGAGTATTGAGTAGTGAGTAGTGAGATTCTGCTTGTACAAGCCTTCGGCTTATTCGGATGGTTCCGACTTTTTAATTTTTGCCTCTTTAGACATTGTCTTCGATCTTTCATCTCTAATGCTTGCCCTTTTCATCTTTAGTTCCTCGTCCTTGATCTACAATCAATAACAAGATCAATGATAACAAGGAAAATAACATAGAATTCCTTACTTTTGTATTCCTTAAAAAATTGAATATAGAATTTAAAATGAGCATAGCGAAAACTTACAATCCAAAAGAAGCTGAAGAAAAATGGTACAGCTATTGGAAAGCGAACGGATTTTTCCGGTCTACTCCTGACGAACGTGAACCTTATACGATTGTAATGCCGCCACCGAATGTCACTGGCGTATTGCACATGGGTCATATGCTGAACAATACGATTCAAGACGTTTTGATTCGCCGCGCACGTATGCAAGGTAAAAACGCTTGTTGGGTACCGGGGACAGATCACGCCTCCATTGCCACTGAAGCTAAGGTCGTCGCTATGTTAAAGGAGCAAGGCATTGACAAAAGATCCTTATCCCGTGAGGATTTTTTAAAGCATGCTTGGGAATGGAAAGAAAAGTACGGTGGTATTATCTTAAAGCAACTGGAAAAACTAGGCGCTTCCTGTGATTGGGATCGTACCCGTTTTACCATGGATCCTGAATTGTATCAATCGGTGATTCGCGTATTTGTTGACCTTTACAATAAAGGGTTAATCTATCGTGGTTACCGCATGGTTAACTGGGATCCAGAAGCCAAAACCAATATCTCTGACGAAGAAGTGGTCTACAAGGAAAAGAACGGTAAATTATACCATCTGAAATATCAGGTTGAAGGAACGGACAAATATATTGTCGTTGCCACAACCCGTCCTGAAACGATCTTTGGTGATACAGCAGTATGTATCAATCCAAACGACGAACGCTACACCTGGTTAAAAGGAAAACAAGTGATTGTACCAATCGTCGGACGTAAAGTGAATATCATTGAAGATGAATATGTGGATCTTGAGTTTGGTACCGGCTGTCTTAAAGTAACTCCAGCGCACGATATCAATGACTACGAACTAGGTAAAAAGCATGATCTGGAGTTTGTGGACATCTTTACCGATGAAGCGAAATTAAACGACAACGGCTTACATTATGCTGGTATGGATCGCTTCAAAGTACGTAAAGAGATCGAAAAAGAACTGGAAGAAAAAGGATTATTGGAAAAAGTAGAAAACTACACCAATAATGTCGGAACATCTGAAAGAACTGGTGCTGTTATTGAGCCTAAGATCTCTAACCAATGGTTCCTGAAAATGGAAGACCTCGGAAAACCTGCACTGGATAATGTCATGGATGACACCATTAAATTCCATCCGACAAAGTTCAAAAATATCTACCGCAACTGGATGGAAAATGTAACAGATTGGAACATTTCAAGACAATTGTGGTGGGGGCATCAAATACCTGCTTACTTCTATGGTGATGGTAACGATGATTTTGTCGTTGCACAGACTGCCGAAGAAGCACTTTCACTGGCACAGCAAAAATCGGGCAATGCGGGTCTAACGCTTGCGGATTTGCGTCAGGACGAAGATGTGCTTGACACTTGGTTTTCAGCTTGGTTATGGCCAATTTCTGTATTCAACGGTATCAATGAGCCTGAAAATGAAGAGATCAAGTATTATTACCCAACGCAGGATCTAGTCACTGCACCCGATATTATTTTCTTCTGGGTAGCACGCATGATTGTATCGGGTTATGAATTCCGTGGACAGCTACCTTTTGAAAATGTTTATTTTACAGGTATTGTACGCGATAAATTAGGGCGCAAGATGTCAAAATCTCTGGGTAATTCACCTGATCCTATTGATTTGATGAACGAATATGGTGCTGATGCAACGCGCATGGGCATGTTATTGACAGCTCCTGCAGGAAATGACTTACCTTTTGACGTTGAGCTTTGTGTACAGGGCCGTAATTTTGCCAATAAAATCTGGAATGCCTTCCGTCTGGTAAAAGGCTTAGAGGTTATCGATGCTCCAGCTTCAGCAGCAGACAAAATCTCCGCTGCATGGTTTGATTCTCGATTCAATCAAGCATTAACTGAAATTGAAGAAAACTTCAAGCATTACCGTTTATCAGATGCCTTGATGACAACTTATAAATTGGTATGGGATGACTTCTGTGCCTGGTACCTTGAACTGGTGAAACCAGCTTATGGCTCACCTATTGCTTCGGAAACTTTGGAAATGGTAAAATCCTTCTTCCAACGTATATTGACTTTGGTACACCCTTTTATGCCTTTCCTAACGGAAGAACTGTGGCATGATGAGTTGTTCGGCACAAAAGAGGAAAAAGACTGTATCATTGTCGCTGAATTTCCAAAAGTTAGTGCATTTGATGAGCATATTATCAAAGATTTTGCTGTAGCACAACAGATCATTTCCGAAGTTCGTAATATCCGCAATTCGAAAGGTATCTCACCAAAAGTAGCATTACCTTTGGCAATCAACCAACAGTCTGACATTGATCTGGCACAGTATATTGCGATCATCACGAAAATTGCCAACCTAGAAGCCGTGACATTTGTGACAGAAAAAGTAGCTGGTGCAACAAGTTTCTTGGCGGGTAAGGATGAATGTTATGTACTCTTGGAAAACAATATTGATGTAGATGCAGAACGCGAACGTATTGAAAAAGAACTGGACTACCTGAAAGGATTCTTGGTGTCTGTAGACAAAAAACTTTCGAACGAACGTTTTGTACAAAATGCAAAACCGGAAATCGTTGAAAACGAAAAAAGCAAGAAAGCTGATGCAGAAGCTAAAATCAAGATTCTTCAAGATAGCTTGGCCACTTTAGCTTAAAACATATAGACAATATTTCCCTATAGGGGCCGTCCAAAAAGAAAATCGGATGGCCCCTATTTTCTTTACGCCTAATCGTATTTCTCATCCTATTCCTATCCAAACAGCTCAGAGTTCGTTTTTACTTTGGGGGCTTCTCCTTTTTCACTTTCATACCCACATCTGATGCGATCGGACGATAAAAACTTTACGCTATTGTCTATCTGTTGATTTTTAACTTTATAAGAATTCCTGTAAAAAAATGAATAACTTTATAAGAGCGAACTTAAATTATAGCATTATGGGATTCAAGGAAACATTTCAAATCAACGGTGAAAACCTTTTACAAAAGATCAAAGAAATCATTGCAGAGGGCAATGTAAATAAAATCAGCATTTCGGACAAACATGGCAAAGAAATCATGAGTTTTCCAATTACTGTTGGCGCAATAGGGTTGATTTTAGCACCTGTATTTGCGGCTATTGGTGCAGTAGCGGCCCTGCTCACCGAGTGTACAATTACTGTGGAGCGAAACAGCGAAAAGAAAGAAGAGGAAAAGCCGGACGATTCTGCTGAGCCTCCAACAACAATCACCGTTAAATAATTGACCCTTAAATTTTACGATCATGAACATCATAAAGAATATCCTTTGTGTTTTGTTTGGCCTTCTTTTTGTCAATGCGGGCTTAGATAAAATCTTTCATTATATGCCTGTTCCACCTATGGACATGGATATGCAAAAGGTATTTCAGGCATTCATCACGATAAAATGGCTAATGCCGCTCGTTGCAATCATCGAAATCCTGGGCGGCTTATTATTTCTCCTCCCAAAGACGAGAACCTTAGGCGCATTGGTTATCTTTCCCATACTCATCGGCATTTTCACACATAACATGATTTTTTATAGCCAAATGGGATTAATTATCTGGGCTGTACTTTTTATCATTTGGTTATGGGTGATTTTTGAAAATTGGGGTAAATATAAAAAGCTAATGGAGTAATTTCCTTGACAAATTGATCGATATTACGTGCTTTTGTTAGCATAAAATTAAAAAATAAAAAACTTTATACTCCAAAAATGGTTTGGTCAATTATTTGATGTGTTTTATATGCTATCCCTTCAATCACAAAGCTTTTAGGGATAAATGGGGAATTGTCTAAAATTTGCATACATATGTTGCACAAATTAAACTTGCATATACAAGCAAATTTATCTTAGTTTGCTTAAATGGCGGTGATATAAGTTAATATCTGAAAAACTTTGCAAACTTTTTTCCGTTTTAATTTTTATTAGTAGATACTTAAATCAAATTATACGTTGAACAGATTTACCCGAATTGCTTTCAAAACAATATTGTGGATTATTGGAGTAATAATTGCGCTGGTTATTCTAGTTGTATTTTTAATCCGAATACCCTCGGTTCAGAACTATATTGCAGGAAAAGTAACTCATTATGTCGAAGGAAAAATAGGTACACCGGTAAAAATCGGTTATATTAATATTGATTTTCCCAAAAAACTAGTGTTACAGGACATCTATCTGGAAGATCAGAGTAAGGACACCCTTGTTGCGGGAAAAAGCATCGCTGTGGACATCAATATGCTCAAACTATTGAAAAACACGGTCGAGATCCAAAGTATCGAAGCGGAAGGGATCACAGCAAAAATTCGCAGAACACTACCGGACAGTTCCTTTAATTTTGATTATATCGTCAAAGCATTTGCATCCGAAAAGGAAAGCAAACCTACAGCCGATACCACTTCTGCCCTGCTGTTCAATCTCGATAAAATAAAGCTTGATAAATTTCATATTGTTTACGCTGATGACGTTATCGGAACAAGTGCTGACGTCTATTTAGGTACACTAAACACCAATATCAAGAAATTTGACCTGACCAAAAACATGGCCTTCAATCTGCCAAAGGTAAAAATAGACGGCTTAAGCGCAACGGTCAAACAATGGAAACCTGTCGTAGATGGCACAGCTCCATCCGTCAAAGACTTTGGTATCACAGACAAAACCGCACAAACCACAACCCTACTTCCGGATGTGGGGATACAGATTGCCGACTTGGCCAATATCCTTATCCGCTATGAAGATCAATCCAGCTCGCTTAAAACAAAGTTCAACATTAAAAATCTCCGTGCAGATATCAACAAGATTGATTTAAACAAGGAGCTTGTTGATATCCAAACCATCCACTTGGATGGCTCCGACAATGAAGTACTCTTTGGAAAAGTAGCCAAGAAAACGCAGCCTACAGGCAATGCCACCGCTGATACCACAAAAATCAAATGGGTTGTCTCAGCCAAAGACATCAATATCAACAATACAAGTCTAGCTTACCGGGATGACAATCAAGCCCGTATGAAAGGCTTCGATTATTTCAACATCAAGATTCCGGGAATAAAAACAAATCTGACGGATTTATATTATAGCGCGGATTCGATCAGTGGATCATTAAATGAACTGACCGCATCAGATCACTCAGGCCTTGTTATCAAACAGCTTAAAGGGGACTTTAAATATACCAATACAGGAGCAGAGATTAAGAACCTCTATGCGGAAACGCCACGTACGCTCATTCGGGACTACCTCAAAGTAAGCTACCCTTCACTGGATATCATTACCAAAAAGCCGGAATTGATCTACGTGAATGCAACAGTCAAAAAGAGCCATGTCGATATGCGCGACATTTATTTCTTTGCACCGTTCCTTGACACAATGCAGGTCATGAAACCGTTGATGGACAAAAAATTCAATATCGACGGTCGCGTAGTGGGCAAACTTAATGATCTGAATATTCCAAGTATTGATTTTCAGACGCTCTCCAATACACGGGTTATTGCAAGTCTGCGCCTAAAGGGGCTGCCGGATGTAGATAAGATGTCCATGGACCTTAATCTGAAAAAATTAACAACTGGTCGCTCGGATATTGAAAAACTTGTCGCCAAAACCATGTTGCCAACAGGTCTTCAACTGCCCAATACGATCGGACTCACGGGGACATTTAAAGGCGGGATGACCGCTTTTGACACCAATCTTTCGTTGGTTACTGAAAAGGGAACGGCCAAAGTTGATGGGAAAGTGAGCATGGCGGGCAGAGATACGACCTACGATGCTTTTGTTAGCATCCGTGATTTTGATATTGGCCAGATCATGAAAATGGATAGCACCCTGGGCATTCTTTCCTTTGAAGGAAAAATAAAAGGACATGGAACAGATCCCAAGAAACTTGTCGCCAATTTCGACGGTAAAGTAAACCGTATGGATGCCATGGGTTATCGTTATCAGAATATCGATATGAACCTCACTGCAGACAAAGGAGATATTAAAGCTTCCGTAGTGAGTCCTGACCCCAATATTAAATTAAAGCTGGATGCCACAGCCAATATGAAATCTAAATATCCGCAAGTGGATTTTGAACTGATGGTGGACACCATCAACCTCAAAAATCTGAAGCTGATGGCGGATGATTTCAAATACCACGGTAAGATGGTCGGGCATTTTACTTCAGCTGATCCAAACTTTCTGAATGGGGAGGCACATATCACCGGCTCGTCCATCGCCTACAATGATGCTTATTATTCCCTGGATAGCATCTCGTTGATTGCAAAATCAGATACATCGAGAAATTTGCTACTTCTAAAATCGGCTTTTTTCAATGCCCACCTAGTCGGAAAATATAAGATACTAGAACTACAGAATGCCGTTCGGGATATTTTGCAGGTTTATTACCAGCCCGGAAAGCCTGTTAAGGTTCCTCCCTATGAACCGCAGAATATCGAATTTTCGGCACAGTTGACCCGTACCAAATTTGTGCAGGATTTTGTTCCAGAATTAACCCAAATGAAAGATATCACGCTGGATGGAATGTTCAACAGTGCCACGAAAACAATATTGGCCAAATTAGATGCTCCGAAAATAGTCTACAACGGAACGGAAATAAACAACGTTACCCTGGATATAAACACCCTGGACAGCACCCTTTACTATTCGGCTTTGATCAATAAGATCAAGGTCAACAATATCGAGCTTATCAATACGGTATTTAGTGGTTCCGTCATTCAGAATAACCTGGATTTTGGACTATGGATAAAAGATAAAAAAGAGAAAGAACAGTATCATTTAGGTGGGGATATGCGCGTGGACAACGGAGCATTTGTTTTCAGCCTACATCAGGACGGCTTAATGCTGAACTACGACAAATGGAACGTAAATCCGGCCAACGTACTTAAATTTGGTAACACAGGTATTCAGGCAAAAGATTTTGTTCTGAGTAGTAAGGGGCAAGAATTGAGTATATCGTCACAAGACAGCGTATTAAATTCACCCGTAAATATTTCCTTTAAGAATTTCCGCATCGAAACCATAAGTAAAATGCTGGAGAGCGATATTATGGATCTAGGTGGTGGCATCAATGGCCAGGCAACAATATCACGTTTGGAAAGCAACCCTGTATTTGTTTCGGATTTGCTCATCGACAAATTCTATGTCGGAAAAGATACTGTCGGAAATGTGAATATCAAAGTCAACAACGAAAAAGAAAATACCTACAGTGCAAATGTCAGTATCAGTGAAAACGGCAATAATGTTGTATTAAACGGTGATTTTATTAGCCCACCGAAAGGAGAATCCAGTCTGGATTTCACATTGGATATCCAACCGTTGAGCATGCAAACTGTACAAGCATTTAGTTTAGGCTACCTGAAAGATTCAAAAGGAAACCTTGAAGGTCAATTGAAAATAACCGGTTCCCCTTCGAAACCTCGTATAGATGGCGACGTCAAATTTAAAGACGCTCAATTCAATATCGCCATGTTAAATGCCCTCTTTAAAGCAAAAGATGAAACTGTGCATTTTGACAATAGTGGCATCAGCTTTCCAAAATTTGCACTGGAAGACAAAAAAGGAAATATTGCCAAAGTTACAGGTTCGATCGATACAAAAACCTATACTGATTTTGATTTTAATCTGAACGTGAATACGGACAATTTTGAGGTGCTAAATTCAACCCAGACGGACAACGACATGTTCTATGGTAAGATGTACCTGACATCCAACCTAAGGATCAGAGGAAATCTGGACAAACCTGTTGTCGATGGAACCATCAAAGTTCTTGACGACACCGATTTTACTTTCGTTATGCCAAATGAGAATCCGGGAATGGCTGACCGTAAAGGTGTGGTAGAGTTTGTTGATAAGAGCGATACAACCCATACGAACGTATTTGCCAAGCTGGATTCCATGACTGTTACCAAATTGACCGGAATAGATGTGGATCTGAATCTACAAACCGATAAAGAGGCTAAATTTAAGATTCTTTTGGATGCTGGTTCACAGGATGCCCTAAATATCCAGGGGCAGGCGGAATTAAATGCAGGTATAGACGCCAGCAGTAAGGTTACCCTGTCTGGGACATTTACCGTGGACAAAGGAAGTTATTCCTTTAGTTTTGGCCCAGTGAAAAAAGATTTTACCTTCCAAAAAGGAAGTACCATCACCTGGAATGGGGACCCGTTGGACGCACGTCTTAATATCACGGCTGCATATATGATCAAGGCGCCTACCTTAGAACTGGTGGCAACGCAACTGGGATCAGAAAATGCCAATCTGTACAAACAACGTGTTCCGTTCAATGTTTTACTAAAAATTACAGACAAGCTCTTCCAGCCACAGTTGGGTTTTGATATTGATCTGGACGAGAATAACTCCATCGTATCCCAGGATGTCGTCAGTAAGGTAAACAATGCCTTGACTACACTCCGTGAAAATCCGTCTGAACTCAACAAGCAGGTGTTCTCCCTCATTGTATTGGGGCGATTTATGTCGACCAATCCGTTTGAAAGTTTATCCGGTGGCGGTGGTACAGAAGCTATCGTTCGGAATAGTATCAGTTCGTTCCTGAGCGGACAGTTAAACCGTTTGGCTTCAGAGTTGATCACCGGTGTAGAACTGGATTTCAACTTAACCTCCGAGCAGGACTATGCAACCGGAGCTGGACAAACTCGAACCGACTTAAATATCGGTGTATCAAAAATGCTCCTGAATGACCGCCTGAAAATTACTGTAGGCTCCAATTTTGAGGTCGAAGGCAATACAAGACCCGGTGAAACCGCCAATAATATTGCGGGTGATATCCAATTGGATTATCAACTGTCTCAAGACGGTCGCTATTTTGCACGTGTTTATCGCAAAAACCAATATCAAGTGACACTTCAGGGGCAATATGTTGAAACAGGTATCGGGTTTATTATCAATATGGACTATAATAAGTTTAAAGAGATCTGGATGAGTTCCAAAAAACTTAAGGAATACTATGATACCGACAGCAAAGGGTTTAGAAAACGCTTTAATGTGGAACGGATGGAAACGGATTCCGTCTATCGGGACAGCGTCCGTACAGTCATTAGAGACAGTTTGATGCTCCATAGTCCGGAGTATAGAAAACGTATTGAAGAGCGTGAAAAAGAAAAACGTAAACAACAATTGGACTCAAGTAAAAATGCGCCAAAAAATCCAAGTCCAAAAACAAATTTAGATACGATCAGAACGACAGCGATTAAAAATGAAGATGAGGAAAGGAGTTATCATGCGAGCTAAACTGAAATTTGCTATCGGAATATTGACACTGGGCACAATAATAGCCTCCTGTTCTTCCACCAAGAACTTGAAAGAAGGAGAAAGCCTGTATGTCAAAGGCAATGTGATTATAGATTCGGATACCATTTCAAAGGAGAATAAGGAAAAGCTTGCAACCTATCTTCAGTCGGCATTGATGCCCAAACCCAATAAACGTCTGGCAGGTGTTCCGTTTAAGCTTTATTTTAATAATATGGCTGGTGATTCAGCCAATAAAAACATGATCAAGAGATTCTTCAAGAAAATTGGTGAAGAACCTGTTTTGTTGAGTGATGTCAACCGTGAATACAATGAGAACCTGCTGCGGAACCGTATGGAGAATATTGGTTTTTTCAATGCTGAGGTAAAATCCGACACACTGGTAGAGGAAAAAAAAGCCACCGTAAATTATACAGCCAAGCCAAATATCATCTACAAAATCCAGTCGGTCAAATTTGATATCGATAGCAACAGCCAATTGGGTCGGGATATCCGATCATCTTCGGACAAGAGCCTTTTGCAGGTGGGTAAACATTACAGTCTTGATGTCGTGCTGAATGAACGTGACCGCATTGACAATGACCTTAAAAACAAAGGTTATTACTATTTTAGCCCAGATTATATTTTGGTTGAAGTCGACAGTTCGCATCGGAACAACAGGGTTGACATGTATGTAACGGTAAAAAAGGAAACACCAGCACAAGCAAAGGTTCCTTCGAAAATCAATAAGATCTATATTTTTCCGAATTACACGGAGACCAGTTCAGGCTACCAACGGTCGACCCGAAATGCCGAGTTGTTTGACAGTAGTTACTATTTTATAGACCGGAGAAATACCTTTCGCAAACCCGTTATCGCAAAACATATCTTCTTCCATCCTGGAGATACATACAACCGTACGGCGCACAACCAGACGATCAGCCATTTGGTCAACCTGAACAGCTGGAAATTTGTTAAGAACAACTTTGTGGATAGTAAGGAGGTACCCAATGCACTAGATGTCTATTACTATCTCACACCACTACCAAAAAAATCCTTGCGGGTAGAACTACTTGGCAAAATGGCATCGGTCTATAATGGTACTGAAGTCAACGTCAATTGGACCCTGCGCAATGCATTTAAGGGTGCCGAGCAATTGAGCTTTAATGTCTTTGGAGGATATGAAACCCAAACCGGAGGAAATGCCGATCTGAATTCCAGCTATTACCGTTACGGAATGGAAGCTACCCTGACATTTCCTCGGATCCTGTCTCCTTTTGGCAGTATTAACCCCTCACGTCGATTTATCCCCAAAACCTATGTCAAAGGACGTTATGAATTCTTAAATCGCCGTAAGGCTTATACACTCAATTCAATCGCCCTAGATTATGGTTATATCTGGCAAGAATCGGAGGAAAAGCAGCATGACCTTGCCTTGATGGAAATTACCTATGTACAGCCTAAAGGTATTTCGGAGAATTACCAAAGGCAGATGGATACCATTCCCGCTCTGCGACATGCCATTGATCCACAGTTTACGATCGGACCAAACTACAACTTCACGTTCCAGAATACGATGAAGCAGCACTTGAAGAATACGTTCTATTTCAAAGGAAATTTGGATCTTTCGGGTAATATCCTTGGTTTAATCAAAGGGGCAGACTTCAATAAGGGCAAGACATTCAAACTATTCGATGCCTACTTCTCCCAGTATATTAAATTAAGCGGCGACGGAAGGCATTATATGAAACTGTCTGAGAATTCCCAATTAGCTTCCCGGGTGAGTCTCGGCTTGAGTTATTCCTATGGAAACTCGCGATCCCTTCCCTATTTAAAACAATATTATGTCGGTGGGCCAAACAGTATCCGTGCCTTTGGTGCCCGTGCGATAGGTCCGGGAACCGTTGCTCCAGAGAAATTGAGCAATGGGTTATTTTATGCTGATCAAACCGGCGATATCAAATTGGAAATGAATACTGAATATCGTTCTAAACTGGCTGGTTTTGTCCATTGGGCGGCGTTTATTGATGCAGGTAACGTCTGGTTACAACGAGAAGATGTGAACAAACCAGGAGCTAAGTTTAGCAAAAACTTTTTAAATGAACTTGCTGTAGGTGGCGGAGCCGGCTTGCGTTTCGACTTTACCTTCCTAATTATCCGAACAGATTTTTCCATTCCATTCCGTATCCCCTACTTACCTAAAGGGGAACGTTGGGTATTTAAGGATATAGATTTTGGCAGTTCGCAATGGCGCAAAGATAACCTGATGTTCAATCTGGCCATTGGCTATCCGTTCTAGAACTGAGTCATACGATTTGGATGAAATTTGAAATCAGTAAATTCTCATTCGAAAATTCACCTCAAACAAAAAAAGACTGTCTTTTAGGACAGTCTTTTTTTGTCTTTTGGTTCTATAAGCATCCGCATCCATTCGTAAGCAAATAAGAGATTATACCATGATAGTGCCACAAGGGTATCACGATTAGCATAATCCGGATGAGCGCTTCTATTATCTTTTTAAAAACAAGTTATTCCGGTGAAATTGATTGATTTACTGACAATAATTCGTTAAATTCAAGCATTATTTACTAATCCACATAAATGCTCATGAAATATCCATGTCAAAAAACAGTACAAGCATTCGCGAAAATAGACTGGATATTCCATATGGCCATTAAAAAACAAATAATTTACATATGAAAGTAACTATTGTTGGTGCTGGAGCTGTAGGAGCAACTACAGCGGACAATTTAATCCGTCGAAATGTCGCCGAGGAGATTGTGTTATTGGATATCAAGGAAGGATTTGCAGAGGGAAAAGCGCAAGATATGGCCCAAACGGCTGCCCTACTGGGTTTTGAATCCAAAATCAAAGGAGTTACCAATGACTATCTGTCTACTGCGGGTTCTACTGTTGCTGTCATCACCTCAGGTATTCCCCGTAAACCGGGAATGACCCGTGAGGAATTGATCGGGACAAATGCAAATATTGTCAAATCAGTTGTAGAGAATTTGGTAAAACACTCTCCGGATATCATTATTGTCATTGTCTCCAATCCAATGGATACGATGACCTACCTCGCGCTCAAGTCAAGCGGTTTGCCTAAAAATAGGATTATCGGAATGGGGGGTACTTTGGATTCAGCTCGCTTCAAATATCAATTGAGTGAAAAATTAAATGCGTCGGCCGCAGACCTCAATGCCATTGTCATTGGTGGCCACGGTGATACGACCATGATTCCTCTGATAAAGCACTCCACGTGGAACAGCATTCCGGTCAGTAACTTTCTTACTGCTGAAGAACAGGCGGAGATTGTCCATAAGACCATGGTGGGCGGAGCAACTTTAACGAGCCTGATTGGTACGTCAGCCTGGTATGCTCCAGGTGCTGCTACTGCTGCAGTGGTCGAAAGCATTGTACGTGACCAAGGTAAATTATTTACCGCTTCTGTTTACCTCGAAGGTGAATTTGGCCAGGAGGATATTAATCTTGGTGTTCCGGTTGTTATTAACAAAAAAGGCTGGGATCGCATTATTCCATTACAACTGGATGAGGAAGATAAGGAAAAATTCAGCAAAAGTGCTGACGCCGTACGCACCATGAATAATGTATTGAAAGAGATAAAGGTATTGTAATCAACATAAATTAGTGAGAAAAAAGGCTGTTATTCTAAATAACGGCCTTTTTTCATGTTGCAAAAAAGATTTTACTTTCATAGGAACATCGGTGCGCTTCAAACTTTTTTTTTAATTAAATTTTTAGCTATGTTTGGGAATATGACAACAGTACCTTTTCAAATCTTAGATCTTCAGGGACAAGGAACACATATTCTTGTTGATGTAACGCTTTATGAACGCAGTTTTAAAATGGTCATCGATACGGGAGCATCTAAAACCGTATTTGATAAAACCCAAATGGGACATCTTTTGGAGGATCAATTGCTGTTGGAACCATCGGAAACCTTATCAACAGGTTTGGGCACCAACTCGATGGAAAGCTTCAACATGGAAATTCCCAGTTTGGCAATCGGCACCTGGCACATCAACAAATTGAAGACCGCCGTACTGGACCTAAGTTCGATCAATTATGCCTATCAGCAAATGGATCTGGAGCCTGTGATCGGGGTACTAGGTGGTGATATTTTCGCTGATTATGGTGCCGTTATTGATTATGCGAAAAAGACATTACGCTTGCGGGACCGAAAAATCAAGAGTAAGTAAGCCCGTAAAATATCCCGTACTAGACTGGTAAGCCTCCGGCTTGCTATACCAGAATCTCAATACGCAATACCAACTACTCAATACTACAGTTTAAAAAGCCGCTTATGGATATGCATCCGCAGGTAAGTATAATACAGTAGCGCAATAACGATCCCCAGTCCACCCATCAGGTATAAGGTCGTTCGTAAACCATAATAACTCGCCAGGGAACCGATCATAAGTGTACCTATTGGAAATATCCCTTGAAAGGCCATGACATAATACGAAATAGCCCGCGCCCGGTAGATCGGTATGGCATGTGTCTGAATATAGGTATTGATACTGGAATTCTGCATCATCATAGCAAAGGAAACCAGCATCACATAGACTAAAGCCATCTGTAACATAGTGGAATGCGCTAGGAACAGTAATGCTAGCCCCATCAGTGCAGCCGCTCCCATCACCTGATAGCGGAGATTCGTTCCCGATTTTAGTCGGGCCATGTTAAATGCACCGATCATGGCCCCCAATCCGGCAGCACTTTCAAACCAGGAAAATATACGCTCATCCCCATGAAACATCTCTTTCGCTATCGCGGGCAAAAGTGAGGTATAAGGAATGACGATCAAACTGGAAAAAGTCATGATAATAATCAAGGAGGAAATATGCGGTGAACGTTTGAGGTAGCGAAATCCCTCGACCAGTCCCTCCCAGTTGCTACCTTTACTTAGTTGCACCTTGGTTTCATCCACCTTCATCATCAACAATGTAATGATAACGGGTACAAAGCTGATAAAATTCAATGCAAAACAGACCAATTCACCATAGGTACTGAGTAAGATTCCACCGATGGCGGGTCCCAGCATCCGGGCAGCGTTAAAGATGGTTGAATTGAGCGCAATGGCGTTGGGCAGATCCTTGCGGTCACCGACCAGATACATCATCAAAGATTGTCGACCGAGCACGTCAAAGGAGTTGATGACCCCTTGTATCAGCCCAAGAACCGAGAGCCACAACACAGTCTCCAATTTAAGGTAAACCAGCAATGTCAGCATACCTGCTTGTATCATCAGGCCGATCTGCGTCAATAACACCAGTTTATATTTCTTATGTTTATCAACAAAACTTCCGATAAAAGGGGACAAGACCAAGGAGGGTAATAAGGAAATAAACTGAACGAAACCCAACCAGAAGACCGAACTGGTCAGTTCATAGACCAGCCAGCTGATTGCTATTCGCTGCATCCAAGTCCCCATGAGGGAAATTGCTTGTCCTATTACATGTAAACGGAAGTTTCTATAATGGAGCGATCTAAAAATCTGCATATATAAAGATAATACTATAAAAGTATAACAAAAAAGAACGGGAAGAGATTCTATTTTGCAAAAATAATGATGTAATTCATCGAAATAGATGTGTAATACTGGAATATAATCAATAACTTTGCACCTATTATTTTGAACATTAAAATAATCAAATAATTATCATTCAATAACATACACAATGAAATTTTTTATTGACACAGCGAACCTAGAGCAAATCAAGGAAGCCCAAGACTTAGGCGTATTAGACGGTGTAACGACCAATCCAAGTTTAATGGCTAAAGAAGGTATCAGCGGTGATGAGAACGTAATCAACCACTACAAAGCAATCTGTGCAATTGTTGACGGCGACGTGAGTGCTGAGGTTATTTCTACAACTTACGAAGAAATGATCAAAGAAGGCGAAGCATTAGCAGCTCTTGACAGCAAGATCGTTGTAAAAGTTCCTATGATCAAAGATGGCGTGAAAGCAATCAAATATTTCAGCAAAAAAGGTATTAAAACAAACTGTACATTAGTATTCACTGCTGGTCAAGCTTTATTGGCTGCAAAAGCAGGCGCTACATATGTATCTCCTTTTATTGGCCGTTTGGATGATATCTCTACAGACGGATTGGCATTGATCGAAGATATCCGTTTGATCTACGACAACTACCAATACCCAACACAGATCTTAGCAGCTTCTGTACGCCATAGCGCACACATCTTAGGTTGTGCTAAAATCGGTGCAGATGTAATGACAGGCCCATTATCAGCAATGTTAGCATTGTTGAAACACCCATTGACAGATAGCGGTTTAGCAACATTCTTGGCTGACCACGCTAAAGCTGCGGGTAAATAAAATAGCCTATACCTCGGTATAGGTTTTGAACCGATAAGGGGAAGATGACAATAATCTTAACCTTATCGGTTTTCTTATGTGGATAAATTCCGTATTTTTGTAATTGATCTAAGGTTATAACGAATAAATCCATGGAACAATCCAACACTGTATATCCAGAAATTCTGAAACGAAATAGTTTAAAAATCACCCAACCCAGGTTAAAGGTTCTTGAAATTATTTCAACGAAAGATTCGGCTATTTCGCAACCGGAACTGGAGAAATTGTTGGGTAAGGATATCGACCGTGTGACATTGTATCGTGTATTGGCCAGTTTTGAGGAAAAGGGTATTATCCATAAGATCTTTGATCTACACGGAACCGCTACCTATGCCATGTGTTCCACCAACTGTTCCGAACATGACCATCATGACCAACATGTGCATTTCATCTGTCGGGTATGCAACTCGGTCTATTGTCTGGACGAAATTACATTGCCAAAAGTGTCTATCCCCGATGGATTTAGCTTGGAGGCGATTGCCATTAACGCGCTTGGCGTATGTAATCATTGTAAAAAATAAATCACAACCTACAGCTTCAAAACAATTTTCCGCTTGATCTGTCTATAATTTGGAAATCGGATTCACTCCGATTGGCTCGGCTATTGTACGGGTGAATGCTGATTTTTTTGTACCTTGTATCAACACCGTAATCATCATACAGATGAATGATTGCGCATAGCGTTGGTTTATTGTACCTACGGGATAATAACCGCTATTCGACACACTAGCGATCATACAAATGACTTGGTTGCTAATACAAATGAGTAAATAATAAAACGAATGAAGACAAGAAAAGATAATCCCTATAAAGAGGTATTAACCCAACTGATCATCGATATTTTCGAAAAATCAGGAAACAAGCCCCTCAACTATAAGCAAGTTTCTTCCAAATTGAATCTGACGGACAACGATTCCAAAGTTGCTATTGCTGATATTTTGCAGGAAAATGTACGAAGCGGACTTTTTGTGGAAGTAGAGCGCGGAAAATTTAACCTGAAACAAATTAAAGTATATGTCACCGGGAAAGTGGATATGACAGCCGATGGTTCCGCCTATATTATCCCTGAGGATGAATTTGAAAACGATATTTATATTGCGCCGCGTAAACTAAGACAAGCCCTGCATGGCGACATTGTCAAAGTACACACTTTTGAGAAAAGAAAAGGTGGCCGCAAAAAAGAAGGTGAAGTTATTGAAATCCTACAGCGGGCCAAAACCGACTTTACGGGAACAATCAGCATTTCAAACAATTTCGCATTTTTTATCGCCGATGATCGCAAGATGTTGCACGATATCTTTATTCCTTTGGACAACTTGAATGGTGCCAAGGACAAAGAGAAAGTTGTGGTTTCGATTATTGACTGGCCAAGTGGCAGTAAGAATCCGGTAGGAACGGTCAAACATGTTCTGGGTGTCAAAGGCGAAAACAACACCGAGATGAATGCGATCTTGGCAGACTACGGCTTCCCATTGGAATTCCCGAAGAAGGTAGAAGACGAAGCCAATAAAATCACGGATAAGATCAGCAAGGAAGAGATTGCCAAAAGACGTGATTTCAGAGGGGTCACCACATTTACAATTGACCCTGCAGATGCCAAAGATTTTGACGATGCCATATCTTTCCAAAAGCTGGAGAATGGCAATTACGAGATCGGTGTACATATTGCCGATGTATCGCATTTTGTGATTCCGGATACCGAGTTGGATAAAGAAGCTTTTAACCGTGCGACATCGGTCTACTTGGTTGACCGTGTTATTCCAATGCTTCCGGAACGTTTGTCCAATGGCGTATGTTCATTACGCCCACATGAAGACAAACTTTGTTTTTCGGCAGTATTCGAAATGGACGAAAAAGCTACTATTCATGAGCAATGGTTTGGCCGCACGATTATCCATTCGGACAGGCGGTTTAGTTATGAGGAGGCACAGGAAGTTATCGAGACGAAATCCGGTGATTTCAGCCATGAGATCTTAAAATTGAACGAGCTCGCTTATATCCTTCGTGAACGTAAGTTTAAAAATGGAGCAATTTCCTTTGAAAGTGAGGAGGTTAAATTCACTTTGGATGAGAATGGCAAACCTACAGGTGTATATACCAAAGTACGTAAAGATGCCCACAAATTGATCGAAGACTTTATGTTGTTGGCCAACCGTAAAGTGGCTGAGTATATCGGTAAACAAGGCCGTGGTAAAAACAAATTAACGTTTGTATACCGATACCACGATGTTCCGAACCCAGAGACGTTGACTACATTTTCGCAATTTGCGGCACGTTTTGGCCACAAGTTAACCATTAAAACAGACAAGGAAACAGCGAAATCCCTCAATGCGATAATGACGAAGATCGAAGGTAGCAAGGAACAAAATATGCTGACCTCCCTGGCGGTGCGTTCAATGGCCAAGGCAATCTATACAACGAAGAAAACAAGCCATTATGGATTGGCATTTGACTATTATACCCATTTCACCTCCCCTATCCGTCGATATCCGGATGTGATGGTGCACCGTCTTTTGCAGTTCTACCTGGATGGTGGTACAAAGGTCAATGCCGAGCACTACGAGAAAATGTCGGAGCACTCTTCACAAATGGAGAAAAAGGCAGCTGAAGCGGAACGCGCATCCATCAAATACAAACAAGCGGAATACCTGCAAGATCAGATCGGTACAGAATATACGGGTATCGTATCGGGTGTGACCGAATGGGGTATGTATGTGGAGATTGAGGAGAACAAGTGTGAGGGTATGGTACGCTTACGTGATATCACGGATGATTTCTACGTACTGGATGAGAAGAACTATGCGATTATTGGCCAACGGAAGAAAAAGAAATTCCAACTGGGTGATGAGGTTCAGATCCGTGTGAAGAAAGTAGATCTAGATAAACGGCAGATTGATTTTACGTTGTTGTCGTAATACAATCTAGTTAGACATAAAAAAACCGTATTAGCGTTACTGATACGGTTTTTTTATGTGTTGTACTGAAGAAACTTATTGTTTGGTTCCTTCGAAAGTAAAAAATACATCACCGACTTTTGTTTCTTTCCCCTGACAAAGAAGTGTTTTATTTTTCACATCAAATAAAAATGATCCTTCTGGAGAAACACCAGATGTCTGAATTGATACGTCCATATTATTGATAACCTTGAACTCTTTTGTAGGTATTTTAAGTGCTTTGTCCCCAATCTCAACTTTCAATGTATTGTCAGATACTTTTGTAACAGTCAAAGTTTTATCAAACATTGGTCCATTGGTATTTGATAGATCTATACTACCCTTATAAGTTCCTACAGCTGCATCAATGCTTCCACCTGTTTGGATAGGCTCATCTTTATCCTTTGAACATCCCACGAAAGCGAACGCTACCAGCGCCAATACCACTGCATACATTAATTTCATTTTCATAATTTGAATACTTTAATTTGTTTTTACTAAAAAATTATCTCTTCGTTTTTAACAAATGTCTTGCCAAAAGAACGCAACAACATGCAGAATAGACAATATACTCAGAAACCAGTAGATAGTCCATTTCAAGAATTCGCATCCTACCCATAGCTACCGAACAATAATAGAGCGACTTAACTGAATTTCTCGTTATGTTCCTTTTTTATTGCGCACCAATTAAAAAAAATCCGCGGGCAAATCTGGTTAAGGACGAAGCAAAAAAAATAAATAAGCTTGCTGTTGAATTAATCTTCATACAGAATAGCAACAAAGCCCCTATTGGGAGATCAGCAGGTCGATGTGGTCAGCGCTCCCGCTGTGTCAGTCAATTACCGGAGCAAAATATCGCTTCTCTCACCTGCCTAAGAGGCTTAGTGGGGTGGCGAAGCGCGTTCGACAGGTGAGTAAATGAAAAACACACCCGGCTATGTCATCTAAACCCTGGACAAAACAGATAAACAGGTGACTAAATCCTTCCGACAGCCGACAAGTTCATCCAGTTGTTGCTGAAAAGAACTAAGACGGGGGTCGATTCAATTATGACAGGTGGGTACATGAACATTCCACCCGACTAAATCAACTAGACCAAGGAGAATATACAGCAGCAGGAGCGCGAACTTGTCAACCCACGCGACGACATGGCTTCGCTTCAGGGAAAAGAGAGCTTCTATTTCAAAAAAATAATCTAAATTTTATATACTAACTATTTAATATTCAAAACGAAATCAGTATCTTTGCGAACTTAAAATAATTTAGGTATCAAATTTATAAACAAAAACAGGTAAATGCCTACTATTCAACAATTAGTTAGAAAAGGTAGAGTAGCTCTGGTTGATAAGAGTAAGTCACCAGCGTTGGACTCATGTCCACAGCGAAGAGGTGTATGTACACGTGTATATACTACTACCCCTAAAAAACCAAACTCAGCAATGCGTAAAGTAGCTCGTGTACGTTTAACAAACGGTAAAGAGGTCAACGCTTACATCCCTGGAGAAGGTCACAACTTACAAGAGCACTCGATCGTATTGATCCGTGGTGGTCGTGTTAAGGATTTACCAGGTGTGCGTTACCACATCATCCGTGGTGCATTAGATACTTCAGGTGTAGCAGGTCGTAACCAACGTCGTTCTAAATACGGAACTAAGCGTCCTAAACCAGGACAAGCAGCTGCAGCTCCAACAAAAGGTAAAAAGAAATAATTAAACGGAGGAAAGAAAAATGAGAAAATCAAAACCGAAAAAGAGAATCATTTTACCTGATCCAAAGTTTAACGACGTTCAGGTAACACGTTTCGTAAACAATATGATGGTAGATGGTAAAAAATCTATCGCTTATTCTATTTTTTACGATGCAGTAGAATTAGTAGAACAAAAAACACAAGAAAGCGGTTTAGAAGCTTGGAAAAAAGCTTTGAACAACGTTATGCCTGCTGTTGAAGTTAAATCACGTCGTGTAGGTGGTGCTAACTTCCAAGTTCCTATGGAAGTTCGTCCAGACCGTAAAATCGCTTTGGGTATGAAATGGTTAATTTCATACGCTCGCAAACGTGGTGAAAAAACAATGTTTGAAAAATTAGCAGGAGAAATCATTTCAGCTTCTAAAGGTGAAGGTGCTGCTGTTAAGAAGAAAGAAGATACGCACAAAATGGCGGAAGCTAACAAAGCGTTCTCACACTTCAGATTCTAATTTTGAAGACATTCAAAAAAATATGATTACACCGACCTCCGATAAACGAACAATCTTTTATCAAGGTCGGTGTACTTATTTAACATTACATTTAAACACATAAGGCCGATAAGGCCAGCTGCTTAAAAATATTATGGCAAGAGATTTAAAATTCACTAGAAATATCGGTATCGCTGCTCACATCGATGCTGGTAAAACTACAACAACTGAGCGTATCCTTTACTACTCAGGTGTAAACCATAAAATTGGTGAAGTTCACGAAGGTGCTTCAACAATGGACTGGATGGAGCAAGAGGCTGAGCGTGGTATTACAATTACTTCTGCTGCTACTACAGTTTTCTGGCAATACCGTGGTAGTAAATACCAAGTAAACGTAATCGATACTCCTGGACACGTGGATTTCACGGTTGAGGTAAACCGTTCATTACGTGTATTAGACGGATTAGTATTCTTATTCTCTGCGGTTGATGGTGTTGAGCCTCAATCTGAGACGAACTGGAGATTGGCAGATAACTATAAAGTTCCACGTATCGGTTTCGTTAATAAAATGGACCGTTCAGGAGCTGACTTCTTGAAAGTTGTTGGTCAAGTAAAATCAATGTTAGGTTCTGACGCTGTCGCTTTACAATTACCTATCGGCGCTGAAGATACTTTCAAAGGTGTTGTTGATTTAATTAACAACCGTGGTATCGTATGGAATGAGCATGATAAAGGGATGACTTTTACAGAAGTTCCTATTCCTGACGATATGTTGGACGAGGTTGCTGAATACCGTGAGAAATTATTAGAAGCAGTAGCTGGTTATGATGAGACTTTGATGGAGAAATTCTTCGAAGATCCAAATTCATTGACTGAGCGCGAAATCTTAGATGCTTTACGTAAAGCAGTATTAGATAATGCGATCGTTCCTATGGTATGTGGTTCATCTTTCAAAAACAAAGGTGTTCAAACCATGTTGGATCTAGTAATGGAATTATTGCCTTCACCTCTTGATGTAGAGGCTGTAAAAGGTACTAACCCTGACACTGGCGAAGAAATCGAGCGTAAACCATCTGTTAACGAGCCTTTCGCAGCTTTAGGTTTCAAAATTGCGACTGACCCATTCGTAGGTCGTTTGTGTTTCATCCGTGCTTACTCTGGTAAGTTAGATGCTGGTTCTTATGTATTGAACACGCGTTCAGGTAACAAAGAGCGTATCTCTCGTATCTTCCAAATGCACGCGAACAAACAAAACCCTATCCCTTTCATCGAAGCTGGTGATATCGGTGCGGTGGTAGGTTTCAAAGACATCAAAACTGGTGATACACTTTGTGACGAAAAAGCCCCTATCGTATTAGAGTCTATGACTTTCCCTGAACCGGTAATCGGTTTAGCGATTGAGCCTAAAACTCAAGCTGACGTAGATAGATTAGGTATTGGTCTTGGTAAATTAGCTGAAGAAGATCCTACATTCGTTGTTAAAACTGATGAAGAAACTGGTCAAACAGTTATCTCTGGTATGGGTGAGCTTCACTTAGAGATCTTGATCGACCGTTTGAAACGTGAATTCAAAGTTGAGGTTAACCAAGGTGCTCCTCAAGTATCATACAAAGAGTCTATCAACGGTACTACTGAGCACCGTGAGGTATTCAAAAAACAATCAGGTGGTCGTGGTAAATTCGCGGATATCAAAGTTGTTATCTCTCCAGCGGACGAAGATTTCGATTTAACTAAATCACCTCTTCAATTCGTAAATGAAATCGTTGGTGGTAAAATCCCTAAAGAATTTATCCCTTCTGTTCAAAAAGGATTTGAAACTTCAATGAAAAATGGTGTATTAGCAGGATTCCCATTATCAGGAATGAAAGTTCGTTTGATTGATGGTTCATTCCACGCTGTCGATTCAGATTCATTGTCTTTCGAATTAGCTGCTCGTCAAGCATACCGTGAAGGATTGCCTAAATGTTCTCCAGTGTTAATGGAACCAATTATGAAAATAGAGGTTTTAACACCAGAAGAAAACATGGGTGATGTAATGGGTGACTTAAACCGTCGTCGTGGTCAAATGCAAGGTTTGGATTCACGTAACGGTGCACAAGTAATCAAAGCATTGGTTCCACTTTCTGAAATGTTCGGTTACGTAACTCAATTACGTACAATCACTTCAGGTCGTGCAACATCTACAATGGAATTTGATCACTTCGAAGAAGCTCCTCGTAACGTTGCTGAAGAAGTAATCGCAAAATCAAAAGGTAAAATCAAAGGTTCTGTTGAATAATAGAACCCAAAAATAAAGGAACAAAGGTTGAAGGATATTATCTTTTATCTTTGTTCCTTAAATCAAAAATACACACCGATTGCTAGTTGTGAATAGCTCTAATTAGCAATCATTTTAAATAAATAAAAATGAGCCAAAGAATCAGAATTAAATTGAAATCTTACGATTACAATTTGGTTGACAAGTCAGCTGAAAAAATCGTAAAAACAGTAAAACCTACAGGTGCAGTTGTTAGTGGTCCTATTCCATTGCCTACTGAGAAAAAAATCTACACGGTATTACGTTCACCACACGTTAACAAAAAAGCACGTGAGCAATTCCAATTGTGTGCTTACAAAAGATTGTTGGATATCTATTCATCAAACGCTAAAACTGTTGACGCATTGATGAAACTTGAATTACCTTCAGGTGTTGAAGTAGAAATCAAAGTGTGATAGATTTCAGTCACTGAAAACAAAAAGGGCCTTTCGTAAGAAAAGCCCTTTTTTCGTTTATTATACCTTTGCTTAGAACTGGTAACCAACACCTACTGAGAATACGCGGTTTTTTGAAGTTACTCCATCAATATCTTTCAGCATATTTGTTAAACCTAATCCATAACCACCATTGATCAGAAATCCATTTGTCAACTTAAATCCCGCAAGAAAATTCAGTCCAGCATCAAAAGCCTTCAAACCCGCGTCGCTAAAACTGCCGCTTTCACTTAAATTTCCCTGAGTAGATTTAGCATGAATACCTATTGCTGCATATGGACCTGCTCCGAAGAATACCTTCCCAGCCTCTCCCGTAGGAACATAATAAACAAAATTTACAGGAACTTCAATATACATCAAATTATCTTTTGTACTCACCTCTGTAAAATCACCTGCAGGTGCTTTTCCCCCTTTTCCCTGTAAGGAAATACCGGGTTGTACACTAAAGTTCATTGCTACGGGAACATCTGCATATCCTGTCACATAAAAAAAAGTTGCAGCATCTGACGTATAACTTGTATTCCCTCCGCTTACTTGAAATTTAGCGAAGTTAGCCCCAGCTTTTAAACCATAAGAAGTCTGTGCTTTGGCTCCAGCAATAAAACACAATGCTGCAGCGATTGATAGTAATTTTCTTTTCATAAAAAAACAAATTAAATATAGAACGAAAATAGCATATAATTTACTGAAATACAACTAAAAAAGCTGATATATTTCTATAACATTTTTTTAGAATTACAAAAATTGATGTATCTATAATTCAACATAAGGAAGTTGTTCAATTCGTATAACTGATCACTAAAACAGTAAAAGCCACATCTTATCTTGTGGCTTTTATAATTAATATTTTTTGATATCGATCTAATTGCAATAAATCGTCAACAAAATCCATTACCTGTCATCCATACAGTACCCTTCTTGTTATTAATCAACCCAAGATGATAAATGGAAAGGTAATTCAACAGCCTGTTTTACCATGCGGTCCTCATCGAATATATCCATGATGATCAACCCACTATAATAAGGCTTACCATACCGATTATCAGACATTTTTTGGATATTAACTAACTTTCCTCTTGTCTGAAAACGCTTCCAATTTCTGTCAATCGGCCCATAGGATTCTGAGAGCATATAAGGTCCAATATATTCCCAATATCGTACATTAAACATTTTATTTTCTTCATCAAATGCAATCTCTTGGCCCACCAATTTTGATATATCGCGATCTAGTCTCAAGCTCAGAAACTGACCAGCGTTGGAATAAACATTGTATGCAAACTCTTTATACTTATCTGGTCCCCCAGTAGTATTCACAGAATTATTGGACGTTCCGGGAATAGCGAAAAAGTTGAAAGCCGGGTTAACTGTCATCACATCAAATATCAATGCCTCACATGGGACGTATTGAATTGAGTTAAGTTCTACTTTACCAGCCAATATACGTTCACTATCGGGTTTATTATTTTTGAAAACTTTCCCATCAAAGGAAAAGGACAAACGGCCTCCCTTTTTATCATATTTAAAATCTGAGATCTTAAAAGATTTCTCCGTTTGGAGATGCGGCGCAAAATAATTACCATCATCCGGCGAGTTTTGTTTCAAATACTGCACCTTGGCCAGTGCACCATTCTGAAGTAAAGTCAACCTCAACTCAGCGTAATCACCGTTGTCTTCCTTTACTGCGGTAATTAGATTAATCTGTCCACAATTATCCAAATTGTAATCGTAAGTCACCTTTCCTCTAACAGCATGATTGTTGTCCGAAAACAAAATACTCGCTTTGGAATCAGCACCACTTTCTTCCGACTTTTTACAACCAGCGACAAGAAACAAGAAAAAAACAGAAAATACAAGTAGAGATCTATTCATCATATCATCATAATTTTCACAAAAAGAATTAATTATTCACACAAAATACATTAATTCTTGTAAAATAACAAAAAATCAATACATTGTAAACAAAAATTTAACATTCGAATAGATAATGGGCCTTTAATGAATTCATCATCACGATGGGACTCGCATATGATCCCTTTGGCAAAAATTTAAGGGGGAACTTAAATACAAAACACCTCACACCTGAACATAATCATAGCGCTCTCTCTTTCAAATAGAAATACTATCTTGGAAGATCATTCCTTCGCTTCATTTTCAATAAACTTCTTCTCGATAGGATTTAAAGAATCGAATAGATCTTTGTAGACCTCATCTTTACTGTTCTCCTCCCCTAATAAAAATCCCCAAGGCTTAAGCTCTTTGATACGGTCCATGACGATCTTAACAATTGCCAAAATAGGAATAGCTAAAAACATACCCGAAATACCCCAAACCATCTCACCGATAATAATAGATAGCATGGCAAATAGTGAATTGACCTTGACCTTTGATCCCACAATTTTGGGGACGATAAAGTTACTATCAATCATATGTACAATAATCAAAGCTAAGATCACCAGTACAACATGGGTAAATGATGATGTAGCGAAGGTAAGAATAGCGATAATAAGCATTGACGAGAAAATACCCACATAAGGTAGTACGTTGAACACCCCCGTAATTAAAGCCAGCAAGAGGCTATACTTGACACCGATCAGGGATAATGTAACAAAGACCAAAAGGGAAACCAAACTCATCTGGATTAACAGGCCAATTAGGTATTTTTTGACTACATATTGAATCTGATTAACCACATCCAACACAATCGGACGATCGTCGACACGGTTGGCAAACAGCAGGAATTTAACAATATGCCCTCTATAGATCAACAAAAAGAATGTATACAGGAATGTGAAGACAAACAGGATAAAAATAGAAGACAAGGACATGATAAATGTACCGAGAAACAGTGTTCCTGAATCAACAGATTTGGAAGCTGTTTTATTGATAAAGTCGATCTGATCTTTGTGCTGTATACCAAACTGCTGGCTAACCCAAGTCTGCAACTTATCCACGCCATCCATAATCTGATGTTTAAAAGCAGGAAAGTCCTCTTTGAGCAGCGTCAGCTGCGAGGCCAGCAAAAACAGGCCATAACCCAGAACACCAAAAAACAGAATCACGCTCAGTATTCCGGCCAATGTTCGGGGAAAACGCAACTTCTTCTCCATAAAATTGCTCAACGGAATCAATAGCAAAGCAAATAGGAGCCCTAAGATCATAGGGATAAGTATCGTATCACCGATCTTCGCCAAATAGCCTAAAAGAAGGATACTAATTAATACGCAGGCTAATTTAACATAGAATGGTAAAGAGAGAAATCTTTTCATGCAGTATACTTTTGAATAAAAATAACAAATTTGGCGCACATAATTTTAACCCAATAAAAAAGTCCCTACAAATGCAGGGACTTTCTCCTCATAATAAGTTTAAGTACTTATATTTCTTATAGTCCGAAACCGATACCGATCGACCAAACTCGGTTTTTGGTTGTAAAATTAGAATTCGGAGCAAGATTTGTCAATCCTAAACCATAACCAGCATTAATCTGAAAACCATTGGTTAATTGATAACCTGCCAGGAAGTTTACACCAAAATCAGTACGTTTTAATTCATCTCCATCTCCGCTACCAAATTTTACATCTTCCTCAGTCTTAAGACCAGAATCACCTAAATTACCTTCAAACTTGTTTTTTCCACTAAGAGCGAACCCTACATAAGGACCTGCACCAATAAAGAAATTACCTGAGCCGCCTGTAGGCAACTTAGCAACTAAATTCACGGGAATATCCAAAGACATAATACTCTGTTTTACAGCAATACTATTGTTATTGTTAGTTTCAGACCATTTACCTCCTTTATTTTGCAAAGACAATCCCGGTTGAATAGAGAAATATGGTGACACAGGTGCGTCTAAATAACCTGTTACAAAAAAACCTGTATTCGATTCAGAACTTCCATTTTCCATTGAATATTTAGGAATATTTACACCCGCACGTAGTCCGTATCCCAATCCACCTTGTGCAAAAGCTCCTAATGAACCAAATAAAATTGCCGCAGATAATAATAGTTTTTTCATGTTTCCTAATTTAATTTACTTTGTTCTTTTTATCATTTCCTCCCATATATTTCTTGTATGAGATTTCTGACAGTCTCATTTGCAATATCTATTCCAAAATCCATAAACTATTCATATCCACTTCAAAACAAAAGAAAAAACTCACGCCAGATTTTTTTTGAATGTCCTCTAAAAGATACAGTAGGTCGAATAAACTTCAACTTTTTCAACTTCCCCACTTACGATAGACAAGTTGATCATAAATCTAAAATGACACCTGTATTAAAAACTACCAGCTTGGTTTTCAGAATAATGCTCAAAAACAGAAAAGTTTTATCACAAAGATTTCTTAATTCCAATTATAAGTTTTATTTTTGCAGACCTTCAAAGGAAAAAAAATAGGGTCGGATGGCCGAGTGGCTAGGCTGAGGTCTGCAAAACCTCCTACAGCGGTTCGAATCCGCTTCCGACCTCGTTTTATTTAAACAATAAAAATATTATCAAAATGGGAGTTACACGTTTAAAAAGAAAAGATAGAAGAAATAAAACTGTTTCACGTGTTGAAGTTCAGTTCTTGAAATTAGGAACTAACGTTGAGTTAGGTTCTAGATCAAAAATGAAAGCTGACAACCAAATCGTTAAAAACGATGCTATCTTAAATCAATTAGCTAAGTAAGCAAAAAGAAATTAGCAGCCTTTAAAGTTATACTTTAAAGGCTTTTTAATAAGTCTACCATTTGGTGGACTTTTTCTTTTGAGCTCATCCACTGCGCCTCATCCATTCCCTTGACCTGATCCTGCGAAAACTGCATCTTTGAAGGTTGGCTTTCTTTTGCTGAACTGTGTATAGCAACAGCCCCAGTCTCCGCCAATATCGTCCGAATATTCGAAGCATCCACCCCAGCGCCTGGCATAATGACAATACGCCCATTTGCCTGCTCGATCAATTGTTGTAGTAAAGGCGCTCCCGATAAAGCTGAATCTCTCAAACCCGAAGTCAGTATACGATCGATACCCAAAGCAATAACATCTTCCAATGCAACAAAAGGATCTTCCACACGATCAAAAGCACGGTGAAATGTCACATGCATCGGACGCGCAGCATCAACCAAACGCTTCGTATTGATCTTATCCACGGTACCATCTGCATTCAATACACCTATGACAACGCCATCCATGCCCAGTTCCTTACACAGTTCGATATCGGCGATCATTTCCAAGACTTCTTCTTCTGTATATAGAAAGTCTCCTCCACGTGGCCGAATCAGTACGTGAATACCAATATGCACAAGTTCACGCACCAACTTCAATTGACCATATGAAGGTGTAGTTCCCCCATTCTCCAAGTTTTGACAAAATTCAATACGTGTTGCTCCTCCTTTTTCAGCTTCAATCGCCGAAGCGACTGAATTGGAACATATTTCTAATTGATAATTTCCGATTGCTTTCTCCTTCATTCAATTCAATTTTTAATCTGTTTTTATCCTTTGCGAATAACGCAAAAAAAAAGCAAATTACCTATTTTTCCACCATTGAGAAAGTAAAGCTATTCTTTCTTGAATAAGCTTTAAATGGCATCAAATTTTCACAAAAACAGTTGTCCTCTAACTTAGATTGTGAAGCATTCCACAGATCGCCAGCGCATTATTATTCATCATTAGGAAAACATTTCTCCAAACTATTTGTATATACCTTACATGCTTTTATTTAAAACATTAATAACCAGCACTATATAAACTTTAAGTAAAATATCATGGCTATTATATCAAGAAATATGGAGACACAGGAACGGATCATCAGTACTTTTGAGGAGCTCCAGCCCGCTATAGATGGTCTAAAAAGCCAGATTGTTGAATTCGAAATGTTGTTTAACCAAGCATGTAATCGGCATATCGCATCTGATTTCAAAAAAGAATGGTTATTGGATCGTATTTCCTCCCGTCATGCAATGATTATGATCCGACACGACAGCCTGCAACTTATCCAGGAAACTGTCTCAGCCTACCGCGATTATGATGGGCTCTTTCTGGATCACCAACAGTTACTTCACAGCATCGAACTATTGATGCTTAATCACGCCGAAGAGGAAGAATATGAAATTGCGGCCATTATAAAAAAATGGCATGAAAAATTTGCACATGCCGTCTATTTCACCCCTGACTTCAGCTATTAAGTCATTGTTTTGTTTTACATTTGCGGCACTGTAAAATATATTGAATCATGCGCAAACCACCCGCTATAGTTGATCTACATGCCGATGCTTTCCTTGAAGATTGGGAAGACTATTCAGCTGACGAACTTATGATAGAATCCATTGATTTCTTAAGATCCAACTTAGACGCAGCCATTTATTGGGAAATGAACGAAATCAAGTTTATCCACGGAAAGGGAAAAGGCACCTTAAAGAAAATGATCTTTAAGGAATTGCAGGAATATAAAGAAAGTGGTTCAATAGACCGGTATTATACTTCTTACCAGAATGAGGACATTGTCGTTGTCATCATTGGAGTTTAAAAAGAGACCACCTCAACGGCAGTCTCTTTAATAAATCTTATGATTACTTAATTGCGGGTGTAACCACGACCTTACGGAACTCAACAGGTCCGTGGTCTCCTTGGAAATACAAAGGTCCTGGTTCGGCTTCCCTACTATCCAACGCACCACCGGTAATCCCCGGAATCTCTTGGTTGCTGATCACTGTTTTGCCATTGGCTACAACCGTCACCAGACGTCCGACTAGTGTGATATCAAATGTCTGCCATTCGCCTGCCCCTTTATTCATCATCTCATTTGCTGCGAGGAAACCGTATACACCAGCAAAAAGCACGGCATTCGGATGCGCATCTTTCGGGCTATCCTCAATCTGTACCTCATAGCGTCCTCTCAGATAGACCCCGCTATTGCTTCCCGCAGGGATCTTAAACTCAACATGCAATTTAAAATCTTCAAATTTTTGTTCCGAAACAAGATTAGAACCCGATTGCGGACTCGTCAGGATCCCATTTTTCACAACCCATTGGTTTGTTTTACCCGTAGCTTTCCAACCCGAAAGATCCTTTCCATTAAAAAGCTGAATTGGTTTCCCCCATTTAACGACAGCCGTTCTTTTTAACTCAGGCGCACGTACACCTTTAAAGCGATGTGTTTTTCCATCAGGCTCTGTTATCGTGCCCTGCAATGTTCCATTTTGGATCTCTCCCTCTACACTCAAATTCATCTTTCCGCCCTCCCATTGTGGTGGTATCGCAAATTTAAATTTTCCATTTTCATAAAAAACCTGTGAAACAGGTCTTGCACTCCCCGAAGTACTCACATAGTGGCCTACTAACGTCTTGTAACCTGACAATTTCACTTCAAGCCAGGAAGGCGCAGGGGTGCCATTGACATCAACCTCGATATCCCATCGCCCGATCAGCTCTTTTCCTTCAACTTCTTGGTCTTGAACAATTGACTCCTTTATAGAATCTTTAGCGAAAGTTGCTTGCGGTAGCGCAGCGGATGCCAAAAGCCCTAAAAGAAATGCCGCTTTTCTTTTCATATTGTTTATGTTTATATTCTAATTGACAATAAATTTCCAGCAATTTAACTGTTTCGGCTCTGGTATCCAAGGGATATCGTGTTAAAAAACGCTAAGAGTTCGCGTCCATTTGACCATATCAATGACAAAATATGTACGATTTGAATTATTACGAGCAACAATCATCTTCCAATTGATACAGACCGGTCCAGGTTACCATTAAGTTTCAAACTTATCCCTCAGCCTTTAAAGTAATCTGTTGTTTTTTTGCATAGGCACTTGGGGACATTTGTGTAATTTTCTTAAAATTCCGGTTAAAACTTGTTTTCGAGTTGAAACCGCACTCAAAGGCCAACGATAGGATCGTGTACTGCCTACTCTCGGGTCGGACCAATAGCTCCTTGAAGGCTTCCACCCGATAGTTATTGACAAAGTCATAAAACGATTTTTCCTCTTTAGAATTGATAACCTGTGACAGGATAACAGGGTGTACATCCAGTATTTTGGCTAAATCTCCCAAAGTTAGTTGAGGATCCTGATAACATTTCTGTTCATTCATGATGGTATTCAGTTTCGTATGGATGTGTGAAGCCTCGGATTCTTCCAGTCTCGTTTTTTCGTATTTCACCTTTTCGACAAGTTCTGGAGTAACATCGCCCTGCAGTATTTTTCCGGCAGTTTCCAATTCATTCAAAGGGAGTACCTCATGCGTTGGTCGTGTATGAGAAAAAATACCGACTTGCTGAATGCCAAAATACCCGAAGAAGAAAATAAATAATGTGATCACCACAAAAAATACAGCTGGGTTAGGGTCAAATATAACGACAATCCAGATCGCTCCCATACCGGAAATCAGATAACGCATCCAGTTCAGGGTAATTTTCTCAGTATTGGAAAACTGACCTATAATATTTTGTCTATGCTTGCGCAAAAGAAGAAAGGATAAGATGATATAGGTCACTCCTGAAATCATAAAACCTGCGACAAGAACCATGATTAAAGTATCATATTCACGGGCGAAGTAATATTTTTCTTTATATTCCACAATCGCAACAGGCAATACAAAAGCCAATATCATTGTGACGGTCACAGCTGGAACAAAATGCAAAAGATAAAGCCATTTATGCCGCTGTTGACCACTTACAAACAAAATATACAAATACAAAAAAGGGCCGTGCAAAAAGGGAAATGGCATCTCCCATCCAAACAATGCGGGCATTTTTTGGATTTGCCGCGAACCATACAAACCAATTAAAATCAAGTCAAAAAAAGCAAAGAAAAGCCAAACGCTTAAAATTTTATCCGCAGTATTTTTTTTTGATTTACTGATCAGCAGAATAAAAAGAAAGGCCGTCATAAAAATTCCGCCGATATAAATAATATGCCAAATCGAGGTCATAGCAAGCTAGTTAGGATAAAATTAAGATGATGCAGCTGTTTTTGCTCTACAGCTACATTCGTAGATATTATTGTTTGACAAATATTAGCGATAAGCAATATACTTTCTTTTCTATTGTTTACCAAATTGAAATAGACCTTCAGGCGCATCGAACCAATAGCGGATTTAGCGTAAAGGGTATTCTTATTTTACGGGTCTGAAATACGCCTTTTCTAATTGGAACCTTCTGATTTTTACATTGTAAAAAATTCGACCTGACCAGATACCCATTAGAGAGAAAGTGTCAATATTCTGGTTCGGAAGATTCTCAAAAAAATTTAGTCGCTATGATCCACATCAAGACGACAAAAATAAATTAAAGCCAATCATCCCCAATTTTCATTGCGGATGATTTCGCTTTAAGTCAATGTTTATTAGAAAATACTTTATGCTATTTAAGGAATTGATATCTCGCTTGCCCGATAACACTCACACTATTGGAGCTTGAAGTCTTATCTTCAACTAGCTTATTATCAATAAAGATCTTTGTTGTCACATTTGTATTCTGATTATTCACAACGGAAATTGAACCTACCAGAGCAACAATTTCTGCGAACTCTACTTTTTTCTTCACCTCTTTGGAAAAGGGTAGTGCCGCATTTTCTAAACTTGTATCTTCACCGGTTTCATTCGTGTAGCTCACACGAGCTTTATTGTTTGTTGTGGAGCTCACTTCATACCTGATCGTTACATTTTTGGGAAAGCCTTTACGCGGATCATCTCCGCCCCCATTATCATCTTTACCACAACCGGTAAAAAGGGTAGATGTAAAAAGGATCATTAACAGACCTAGAAATGTAGTTTTCAAATTTGCTATTTTCATTCTATTTTGATTTATGTGATTTTATAGTAGCGCTTTGCTATAGACAAAACTGCGTAAACCTTTTACTTAGGTCGCCCCGTCTTATAAGACGGTACTTTTTATTCCATCATCTAATCCAGATAAATCGGATTCTTCTTAGCTATATCAGCTGACATCCTATCCAGACCTACTAAAAACAATGATTATCAACTGGTTTACCACAAAGAATTTCATCCAACAAAAAAGGACCACCTTATAAGATGGAACGTTTGGCACAAAAAGAAAATGTAATTTCAAACAAATTATTACACGACAATCAGCATTAATGCATATGAAAACTCCCTTAATTATTCTACTCGTATTACTTTCTTTGCCGGGTTATCTCATGGCGCAGAAAGATCCGAAAGTGGTTTTCCCGAAGTCTTCTTTTGACGTGGAACTGGCCAAGCGTATGATCGGAAGTAATGGAACTGCTACACTAAAAGGTATGATTGCCGGAAAGACCAAGTACCTGAGCAATGTCGTAGAACTTTATCCTTGCACCAACTATTTTTATGAATGGTATGAACTGAAGAAAAAAGATAAAAAGGGTAAAAAGCAGATCTATATGTCAGATGAGGCCTATAGCTATCGAATACTAACGCGGATTGACACGGATGGTTCATTTGGGTTCACAGGCCTAAATCCGGGAAAATATTATATCAATACGTTGGTCTATGAAACAAAATCTGGAATAGCGGAGCGACAGGTCGGAACTGAAACCATTAGAAGTTTTAATGTTTATGGACATCAATTATCTTCTTATGACAGGCCTATCATGGAAAAATACCAGTACTTATATAATACGGTAGAACGACTGGAGTCCTTTATCGAAATCTCGGCGGAAGGTCAGATTCTTAATGTATCACTTTAAAATCATTGCCATGTCTCTCAAATTATTTGTCAGTTGCCTTTTATTGATTAACGTATTTTCAGCGGCAATTGCCCAAGAGGTCAGGATCCCCGATGCCAATTTCAAAAAAAGTCTTATCGCTCAAGGAATTGACACCAATGGCGACGGAAAAATCCAGCTTTCGGAAGCAAAAAATGTAAAAGTACTATATGTAAATAAAGCCGGTATCACTTCGTTGGAGGGGATCAAAAGTTTCAGCAATGTGGAAGACCTTGGCTTCTATGAAAACGATATCAAAGATGTAGATCTTTCGGGGATGACAAACCTAAAATTTATTTATGGATTTGACACTCATATGGAATCCATGAATATTAAAGGTTGTATCAATGTACTTAACATTAGCTGCCATAAAAATAATTTACGAGAACTTGATGTTTCAGACCAGAAAAAGCTAATTGAACTCAGTCTTGGATTCAACCAACTGACACGTCTCGATATCAGTGGTCTTAAAGACTTAAAAAAAGTACATGCTTATCTAAATCAAATTCAGGAATTCAAATTTGACAGTAGTCCGCAATTAGAGGAAATATGGATCAATGAAAACAGGATCAGTCACCACCTGGATTTAACAAAATTCCCAAATCTCAAGTTTTTTATAGCGTTTAAAAACCCTATTCAGTCAGTAAATATCGTTGGTCTGGAATTTCTAGAAGATTTCAGCTGTCATGGCTCTCATATCAACACCCTTAATTTAAGCGGCACAAAGCGGTTAAAAGAGATAAGTTGGTATTAAGAGATGGATCTTCTTTATCTATTTTTATTTCTAAGATTAAATAGATTCACCATTTTCAGATTAAAACATAAAGCCAGCTATTTCATAATAGCTGGCTTTAAACAACGCGCTTGCATTTATGCACTTGAATCTAAAAGTAAAAAATTAGGAATTTAACTTTAATCCAAGCATCGATATATTAATCCCAAATTAGACATAAAACCCTAGCCAAAATAATTAAAATCATTAAAACAGCGATTAAAATCCTCACTTGTCCTTAAAAAAAAACCAAAAATCTAGTCATTTTTCAATAACTGATTCTCAAGTTACCATTTCAGGACGAATATATATACCATCAGTACCGCTAAACCTAATGGATAATAACACGATTAGATGCTCGCCATGGAATCAATGAACTGATAAGTATTACTGTGGCAATTCCACCAACTAATGGAGAACGGTCGGCAAAGAAAAAGCACAGTACATAAAGCAACAACGCAATAAAGGTGAGCGAAAATGCAATCATCTTCAATCCAAATTTATTCTGATTTTTCAGTGCCATCTGTTCTTCTATATCAATCTGCTGTACAGCTTCCTTGCGTGCCGCTTTAGTTTGTTTGAGCGCGAGGTACTCTGCACTTATCTTCCCACGTGATTTCGCATACAGTTCGACACAAACCAACAAAACGAAGGGCAGTACAACTCCAAGCAGCATCTCGTTTGCTCGGCTAAGTTTAGAGTTTATCAACAAAGGAAAAATAATCTTAAACAGCAGATTGACGCTTAAGCTAACAGCGGTTATATACACAGTAGCCTTTCCTGTCAATCGCTTTGAAAACAACGCCCATATCGGTGGTGCCAATAATGGTCCACCAGTAATGGCACCTATACTTAGGGTGAACTCGACTATTCCGCCAATCAATGGCACGATCAGCGCAACAATAATCATAAAAAACCCAAAAAACCAAGATGATGCGCGAGCAATAAACATCAGCTTTTTTTCTGAGGCTTGTGGATTTAAAGTTCCTTTATAGATATCGTTTGTAAAAACAGCCGATACAACATTTAAGGCCGTATTTGCGGATGCCGAAGTCGAGAAATACATTCCCGTCAGCATCAATCCAAGTAATCCTGCTGGGAGCACCTGCTTACAAACCATGATGTAAGCCGTTTCTGTCGCCAAGCCGGTCAAATCCGGATTGATGGCTTTGTAAACCATTGGCGGAATCATCCACAAAATCGGGCTAGCAATATACAATGCAGCAAATAAATAAGCGACCTTGGAAGCTGATCGTGGCGTATCAACACTGGTATACCGCTGTACAAATGTCCAGTTGCCCCCAATATAAAAAATATGATACAACGCAAAAGCTAAAATAAAACCCCAGGTATATTCACCGTTTACAACATTGAAGAAATCATCTGGCACTTTGTCCAAGAAGGACTCTACACCACCCACTTCCCGAAAAACCAATGGAATGACAATCACAATAGCTGCTGTCAGGACGACAAACTGTAGAATATCCGTCACCATTACGGCCCACAAACCGCCGATGGCGGTATAGGCGATCATTAAGATGCCCAGCACAATGGTAACTGGGATCAGGGGATAGTCCAGCGATTCGGAAACAAGTTTGGCCACAGAATATAATACGGAGCCCTTGAGAAATACCGAAACGATCATGAAGACATAGATGTAACACTTCTGTACAGCGCTTCCTAGGCGCTCCTTAATAAACTCAGCCGCAGTAAGATTTCCTGTGGCCTTCCATTTGGGTGCAAGATAGAGACCTGTAATCAGCCCACCTATACACATGGTCCACTGAATGGTAATCGCTACCCAACCATGACTATACGCTATTGAACCCCAAGCGACAAAGGTACCTGCTGAAAAAAAACTCATAAATAGGGACATTCCGCCTATAAACCAAGGCACGGATTCACCTCCAGCAAAAAAGGACTTCAAATTTCTTCCAGTTCGTGAAAAGCTTATCCCAACCAGCATGATGAATACTGAAAAAACGATTATGACTACTGTATCTATCATCTTGTATCGACTATTAAATTACTGAATATTATCATTTCATAAACTATGCATAACACCGGATAGCGAAAACGGCTGCTGGTACATCTGGAGAAGGGTGCTCAAGAGATATAGTCAGCTCATCTGTAACACAAGGTTCCGGAAGTTCTATCACATTTCTAGTCTGAAAATTTGCCCGCTGCGTGTAAATAATCTTTCCATTTCCATCTTCAATGCTATAATTCCGAATACAAAATGGCATCACGGTCTCAGGATGAGTCATTAATACCGATTCCATCGCGTGATCCCAATCGGTATCAAAACTAATTTCGATCCTTCTTATGCACTGCTTCTGCTTCCATTTAATCGAAATTATTGGCTGCTGATCGTCCGTTGCTGCGACCCAGGCATTCGGACGGATTGCCGGCCGATCAATACCATTCCGCACATTTTCGATCCCAAAGACGGACAGTCCTGATGATAGTTGAATGGCGAGATTATGTCCTTCGGGCCGACGTTGTGGGGTCCAAAATTCAAATGAATCTACTCCAGATCCCGACAGGGCTACTTGTTTACCATTATTTGAAACGGCTTTATTCACTCCATTAAAAACAGAAAGCAATCCAGATATTCGCTGCGGAGTATAGGCCAATCGCACATGTTTGTTTTGGAGAAACGTAAGGAAAACATATTGATCCTCATATATCTTCAATCCAAAATCTAATGTTACTGTCTGAATACCACGTTTTAAACTAATTTTAATTTTCCCTAGCTCCTGATCTGGCGTAAAACCACCTTTCCTTTCACTACTTCTCAACTCGACTTCCAATATTGTTGGCTGCATCGCTTCAATCTCCAAAAGAAAGATAGGCAACGCGCCTGCAACTACAGGAAGAAGTTGTGCTGCGGAAATGTCCAGATTTTTCCACAAAATATTTTCTTTGAAGAATCCTTTAAAGTCCAAATTGCTCGAAGAAGTGAGTTCTGCCTGCTGTACAAGATCGCTGTTATCGGACAAATGAAAACCAGGGATATACTGACCGACTCGTTGCAGCTCTTTTTGCAATTCCGTCATATAATAGGATTGTCCAACTTCTCGTGGTGCAAGTTGGTGCTGAATACATAGTTTTGCCGCTACCGCCACAGCCTGCGCAACATAAGCACATGTCGCCATTACCCGAGTCGCACCAAATGCGACATGGGATACACTGATCAGACGCCCCGCCAAAAAGAGGTTTTGAATATTACGACTATATAAACAACGATAAGGGATATGGAAAATACCTTTACTATGCCATTGGTTGCAGGGCTGACGGTCGCTAAAGACACCATCCGCAGGATGCAGATCGATGGACCAGCCTCCATAGGCTACGGCATCTGGATGTTGACGCTGCTCGACCACATCCTTTTGTGTCAGGATATAATCGCCTTCAAACCGACGACTTTCTCGTTTTCCGGGAACCATTCCAACCCACTCCAATGTCAGCGTGTCGGCTTCAGGAAATTGTCCTGAATTTTTGATATAATCCCACACACCATAGATGATTTTCCAAAGTTCCCATTTGATCTCTTCGGTATCATGTACAGTATCTAGACGCCCCCCATATTCCACCCACCACAACTTGCAGCCATGTTCTTTGGCATTGAAATTTTTGAACCGTGGTATTTCTTTGGTAACATCCATGGCAAAAGCTGGGGCAGTATAAGACACAGATTTTCCGACATCTTTGGTATAGAAATAAAGAGTATGGCCCAAAAGCTCACCATAGGAAGTATCTGGTGCCATAGCCTCATCAAATTCTTCTCGTGTTTCAGCCCCCATGCGAAAAGCAGCTCCGGAGAGAAAACCAATTATACCATCTCCAGAAGCGTCGCAAAATAAAGATGATTCAAGGGTATATTGCGTGGAGTTCTGGCTGCAAAAAGCAGTTAATGACTTGATCCGTTCGTCAGCTTCTTTATGGACTTCATAGACACTGGTATTAAGCAACAATCGGATGTTGGGTTCTTGTTTTACCTTGTCAAGTAAAATCATATCCAATATCACGGCATTACCCTCCGGATTGCGATACACATTTTCAACCAATATTTCGTCAATAACTCCACCTTCTCGACTCCAACGATTGTTGTTACCCATATGGGAAGTGGCCCCCAGTATCCACAATCTAACCTCACTGGAGGCATTCCCTCCAAGTACAGACCGATCCTGTACCAACACGACACGCAAACCTTGCCTAGCTGCTGTAATCGCAGCGCACACGCCAGACATACCACCACCCACAACCGCTAAATCGGCGGTAACAACTTCATTCTTTAATGTTCTGGAGATTCCCCCCTTGCTATAAATCATATATACTTTCTTTTTTATCTCGTTATCACCTTATTCAATACCCCTTATACTGGGGCAAATTCGTCTATTTTATAAATTTGGAAATCACATCTTTCCAGATAGTGTATCCTTCAGCTGTCAGATGGAGACCATCTTCCCGATAGTATGTTGATACTAAATCACCATTGACATCCAGCATTTTAGAATATACATCCGCGTAGGCAGTTCCAGACTGTTGTTCTAAAAACTGTTTAATGCGCACATTAACCTCTTCGATCTGTATTTTATCTTTCAATCGGCGCGGTGAAGGTTTGATGGAGATATAAATTATTTCAGCATGCGGTTTGGTTTTTCGTATTTCACTAAACAGGGCAGCAAACTGCGCTACAATACGATCTGTAGGCCAATGCAGCCCAATGTCGTTGTCGCCTTCATAAATAAAAATTTGCTTTGCATTGTATGGTGTAATCAATCGGTCTCTATAGGTATACAGATCGATTGTCTTGGTTCCAGAGACCCCTCTATTCAGCACAGCCCGACCGACGAAATCGTCCTTTAGTGTTTTCCAATTTTCAATGGTCGAACTACCTACAAATAAGATGACATTGTCGGGTGGTGGATTTTGCTTATCCAGACGTTCATAGCGCTGTATCTTCTCCTCCCATTTCTGCTGCTGTGTCAATACAGTTTGGGCATTGGTAAACGATATGCCCAAACAGAGGGACAGACAGCTAAATAGCTTTATTAATTGAGTTGCTTTCATCTAATTATTTTTTTATTCATTAATCGATTTCCCCCTTTAAGACATTATTCATAAGTATTTATTTCCAATGCTATTCATGAGCTCGTTTACTCATTATATTGGTATTCTAAGGTATTCGTAGGCTCAATCGTTCGGTTCGCCCGGTTCACACTACCCTTGGCGATATATCTGTGGTCTCATGTCTCCTATTTCTTGTTTTCTAGTCGTCTTTAAAATTGGTTTCCCACGTAGGAGTATCCGTCCTAAATAAATTACAGAGGAGTCATATTTTGCAGGATGTTGAACAATATCCTCTTGTTGAGATGGCCCCAAAATCAGCCGCTTATCTGCTTTCAATGATGATATACGAAAACTGATTTCATGCTTCCCTTGTGGCAATTTGATCAAATCATATTGACCTCTATATCGATTATTACAGTAGGCATTAAAACGATTCAATGGGGTATTACCGTTATCCCCTGTTATTATTTCATAGGGCTGAAAACTATCTGATTGCAATTTATGTAGGTTTACTCGATGGCCATCTACCCAGACTTCAAGCTGTCCCACCTCAGGTCCACCGATATCAAATAGGCCAAATATATCGCCTTCAAAAGCGAATGAACACTGCGCTCCCTCTTCCCCAGCTACCATCACCGTATCAAACCATCCATTGAACGCCTTTAGCTTGGATTCTTTTGTTGAAATCGCCCCCCATTTAACATCAAAATCAGCAATATCATCGGGTCTGTACATCCCCGCGATATCCCATTCGGAAGAAACTAGCGGTTTGGGCAATGGATGAGACGCCGGCCTTGACAATCCTTTCATTTTGTCAATTCCACGAGCAATGGCCGCTGCATATAGATTGCCTCCGGCTTTAAGCGGATGGATACCATCAGTTGAAAATAAAATGCGTTCTCCAGCAGCTTGCGCATCTCCCTTCCATAACAACTTATCCTGAAATTCCAGATGGGAAATCTCCATTCCCAGATGTACTGTAGGAATACGGTAATGATCGGCTAATGCTTCCAGGGCTTCAATATGTAACGGTATTTTTCCGTTGCGATATAGTTTGGTTTGCCCTCCCAAAATGGCATAAATTAAACAGATATCGGTATGATGGTCATGCTGGATAATCTGTCTGATCATTCCCTCCATGCCCGCGGCATAAGCGCCATTGACTGCAAAGTCTATGATAACCAGATCGGGATGCTGTGTCAATACCTGCTCCTGAATTCTAAAGGCTCCCAGATCTGTACCTGTACCAGATACGCCGGCATTGACCCACTTAAATTTGGTGGATGGATAACGTGCCTGCAAATAGGTGGAAATCTGCATTCTGTAACAATAATTTGCCTGTGTCAGACTTCCACCAATAAATGCGACGGTTACATCTTGACCATCGGTAATTTTAGCAAGAAAATTAGGGATACCACCGCGCACTATACACTCGTCATCTCGCTCAAAATCGCTTGGATGAATAAGTTCCTCTTTATGGAGATCCACAGAAAATAATAGCTGCGAGGCGGCACCTTGCGAAGCTGCAATCTTATCGAGCTCCCGGGTATTCTGCGCACTCAAATCAGTCATTGTAAAAAAAAGCAATAGGATCGTTATGATTAATTGATAGCTACGCATACCATTTGAATACAAGTCCTCGTAAAATATTTTTAACATCAATCTACAACCGTGATATTCGAAGTAAAGGAATTCGCGACGATATCAGATTGCAACATATTCCTGCCCCCCACTTTTACATTTTTGAAGGTCACGTCTTTAATCATATGCTCCGCATCATAGCCCTCGAAAGTAGCCGCTGTGGCACTGCTGACACAATCAATAAATCGAATATTAGAAATGGTTCCGGGTCTATAGACTGGATTTGAATTCGAGTTCTGCTTAATATACATCAACACGAATCGTGTATTTCCAATGGTCTCATCACGGATACCTTCGAAGGTGATATTCCTCACATCGGCCCAATCCGAATGTGGTATCGCCACAGAATGACCTCCCCAAGTCATTTTGGCTATATCAATATCCTTGAATGTGAGCTGTTCGACACTACTGGTTTCCAATGAAGAACCTATACGAATACCTACACCCACCTGGTTTTTCCAGATCATACAGTCGTGAGCGCTACAATTTAGAAGTGGTGTTTCACCATCTGCAGCCGCATTTGTTGCGTGCCAACCAAAACCATCATCCCCCGATCCAATAAAACAGTGGGAGAAATGCACATCTTGACATCCTGAACCTAAATCCAAACCATCATTGTTCTGCCCAAAGCTTAGTAGGTTAAGATGGGACACGTTGACATTCGACGAATTGACCATATCCACTTGCCAACCTAAAGCGGCATGCCGGACGCCAAATCCCCTAAGTTCCACATTTTGACTACGGTAGACTTTGACAAAGTTTCCAGCGACAGGAGCGGTACGATCATCAATATAACCTCGACCGATCAATTTGACATTAGACACGTTTTCTATCAATACCTTTCCTCTTAAAATCGCTCCCTCTTCTAAATAATAGGTTTTATTGGACTCAAGTTTAAAAACTCCGTTTACGCCATGATGTATTCCCTTGGCAAAAACAACAGCCCCAGGTTTATAAGCACTGTAATCGGGAGATCCAAATAATAGCAAGGGTGCTCGACCAGGGATAGCTAACGCATAATTGTAATATTCCGGGAGGGTAAAGGTCAATTCATTTCCATTCTTCACAACCGGTATATTCAATCTTTGAGGCGAAAGCGTAAAATTTGAGAATGCACTGCTACAAATAATCTTGACCTGAGTACCGGGCACATAATTAAACAATGCGGTATGTACATCCGTTTGTCCGCCATTTTGGGCCAGATCATAACAGGTTTCTTGCCATACGTCCAAGGTATCATTGTTGACGATAACCTGATAAGCCAGACTTTTCACCATAGGTGAATCCAATTGCCCGGCAACAGACGCCATTCGTGCAAGTTTATGCTCTACTTGTTGTTGATTTTGCTGTTCATTTTGCTGTAAGCTCTTTTCGATCCCTGTACAACTTAAAACCGTAAACATTAGTCCAAAGAATCCTGGTAAAATCCAACAGTTTTTTAAATGTTTAATGTTGCTATTCATACTATTAGTTGATTTAAATGGTTATTGATAGTTGATTTTCATTACTTTTAGTCCCGTTGCTGGCAGGGTGATTTTCCACCCTGAAGATGCTGACATTCCGATTTCATTCTCCCCATTGGCATTGATAAGAAAAGCCTCCCGCTGCTCTGATCCAAATAGACGCCGGGATTGACCTTTATCCACCCTGAGTCGAATCTCCTGCTGATCCACACTATTGTTTAGCAAAACAATATAGAGTTCCTTAGCATCACTGTTCGTTGCCAGGATATAATCTATCTGTGCATTATCGAGGCTGATAAGTCCCTTTTTCATTTTCAAATCGACAGATCTGCCAAATATTCTCCCTTTATCAAAGCCGTAACTGCGGTGTGGCCCAACTTTAGGTGTTATAAATCCACTCGGAAAGGAGATTTTACCATTGGAACGAACCGTTGCTTCGGAGAGCAGATAATCGGTAATCCATCCCAATTGCCACCAGGCATGATGCGGAAATGGCCCAGCTCCTTTATTCATTGCATCCCAGTAATAGGAAGCGACTCCGGTATTGGCATCCACAAAAGCATCCCGTCCCCAGGCTGCAGCTCTTGCCATATCCAGCAATAGACTATCTTTCGTCTTTGCATACAGTCTTACAAACAGCCCCGCATGACTCGATAACAGAATAGGGCCATGATGATTTGCAGAGCCCATAATACCTCCATGTTCAAATCCCAGCCCCGCTTGACTGATTTCCCAATCTTGACGAGCGGTCCCATTCACACGTTTGATCTCGCGAGAGGGGATCGGATGCGTATAGATCGATGTTGTATAGTATTTGGTGACCTGATAAGCTGCTGCTTGATAGCGTGGATCCTTGGTCAATGTATACATATCGAGGAGGGCTTGTATAGACTGTGCTGTTGCAAAATCAGGTGCAAATCGCGTATCACCACAGACACCCAGGAACCATCCTTTTTTTGCTGCATGTTCGACAAACCAGTTTGCGGCCTTAATTGCTCCATCTCTATATTTTTCGTCCTTTAGCAACTGATGCGCAACCAAGAGTCCATAAAATGTTGGTCGGAGATCAGATAGGTCCTCAAACATGGGACGGCCTGATTTATTATCATATGCAACCTCCCAATGTCCATCGGGATGCATTGTTGACAACAGCCAATCTGCGGCTTTACGCAAGGCTTGTTTAAGATCAGATCGATCTGGTTCAAAAAGCAATATATTGCCGATATCCATCAACATGTAATAGCTGGTACCAATGGGTTCGCTATACGGACCCCATTCTTCGGTAAACTGTTGACTGCGATATAGGTAATACTGGCCGGCAGCTGATCCATAAAAGAACCCGGGCTCTCGCTGTTGTTGCTGCAACTTGAAGTTTAAGGCTGCAGGGAGTCGTTGCTGTTTGAGTGTGGTATCTCCAGTAAGTCTAGCCAGCATCCACATCGCACCATAATCAGAGTTTTTCATGGCATCTTTTGCAGATCCATACACGCCACCCAGATAATCCTGAGCACCAATCACCGTATTCCTGTCATTTACGGTCCGCCATTTGGAAGTGCTATCTGCTAAGACATAATCATACATCGCGTAAAGGCGATCCGTTAAGGAACGATTCGTCTCTTTCAATTTTAAAAAATTACTAAACTTATAAACATCTTTTATCACATGCCCTAGGACATTGTACCACGAAGTTTGCTGAATTGTATATCGAAAAGAAAATGTGATCTCTTGTCCTTCGTTCAAGTAGGACCCAGCCTCACCCAGTACTGGATGATAGAGTGTCGGTGTAAGCTCGTTATTTCGATTCATCAATGACAATCCAAGTTTCCAGTCCGCATGAGTCTTTGTATCATGCAACCAGGGATCCCTTGCAGTTCCGGGTTCAGCTACGGTCGCTAAGGTCACTCCAGATTGTGTCGTTAACAGCGCCGCTAATGTAGAGGCTGTACGTTCACGGACAATGACCGGACGATCAGGGATACCATGTCCGTAAGCATAGGCATCCACAAAGTCAGGATTGAGCGCTGCTCCTTGGAATAATCCCGGAATCACCGCCCACTGAAACTGCTTGCGATCACCAATCGCTAGTGATGGCGACGACAGGGAATAATATCCGCTTTGTTTCGCTTTTAAAGTCATCTGTACACGGATATCATGCGTATGATCTGGATCAAGGTTCCATTCTTCTGACAGGGCAATTTTTTTGTTTTCGTATTGAAATCTCAACCCCGAGGGTGAAGCTGAAGCCACTATAGTAGGCTGATAGTGTAATACTTCACCAGCTGTATTTAGGCTTACAGGTGATAAACTTTGCGACCAGATTGGAATTACATAACGATATTGAGAGTCTGGAAAATGAATGAGCTTCCCATCATAATCATAAACAGTCGCAGATTTATCTAGTGGCTTATGTTTAGCGTAAAGGATCGTTCGCTGCTGTGTCGCCATCGTAAGCTGTTTTTTTCCTCCCGCTCCATCTTTCAAGGCGAGGGATTGAAGCTGATAGCCATTTTTACCCCCACGCCAGATCAATTGCAGCACACTATTTTCTAGGTGGACATCAGCCCCACTTTGTGCGAAAACATTTGCCAAGCATAAAAATGGCAGTATCATCATCGTCTTCCATACCCCTGCGCAATGACTGTATCCTCTATTTAACCGTTGCATATCGATCATGGTGTAATGGTTATTGTCACTTCGGCGTACCCTGCTTTGCGACCACTATACCAGTCGGAGGAGGTTTCAAACACAGCTTTATAGACACCTGAGGTCTTGTACACATAGCTGTATTCCCGCAGATTTGAACCAATATTTTTAAGTGCTATTCCTTTGTCCGCGATGGATTCCTTTACTTTAAAACCTTTGCTAATCACCCAATCATCATTATCGGTATCGGATGCAACACCGCCATACATCAATAGTTGTGTTGTCGAAATTGTCCATCCCTTACTGTCATTTAGAAAACTTACAGCATTCCAGCCTGCATTGGATATCGTAGCAACATTCGTCTGCACACCTTCTGGCGATATTTTTACTGCATTAAAACTGCGAATGACCCATCTGTTCTGTTGCGGCTTTTGAAAGTCGGTATATCGGAATGCCAGATATATTGATCCTGTATCCACTGGACTGAGATACGATTTTAAACTTACAGTTCCAGAGGGCGTATTATCTTGCCCGGTGGAGAAAACGGCTTTGTCTGAAATATCTGTCCAGGCGGCTTTATCAACCTCTTCTTTCGTGTATATTCCGCTGAAATTATTGGAAACCAATAATTTTAGATTGTCATAGATAACACCCCATTGTACGAGTGTTTTGAAATCTACCTGTAAATCGTTATCTGCATAAAGGCGATCTTTCAAGTCATAGTTGTGTCCGCTCTCTCCAGAATAGAATACAATATTGTCAGGGGTTCCCTCAAATCGGAATACAACGGTATCACCTACCTTGTAACTTGAGGCATTCGTCCTGACCTCCATATCGGCACTAGCGATATCCTCTTTCATACAACTGGCACACAATACGGCCAGCATGAGATACATCATCGATATTTTCATCTGTGTCTATTTATTTTGTGATCCACCAGATTTACCAACCTGGATTTTGGACAATCTGTTTATTAATGGTTATCTCTGTATTTGGTATGGGAAACAGCACATTTCTCTCCGTCGTGTTCAGGCCAGCATTACCACCATATCGATGTGCCGCAGGTGCATTGACTGAAATATCGCGTCCCAAGGCATTCATAGTGGGCATATAAATTCCCCAACGAATTAGATCATGTCTCCGGATACCCTCGAAACAAAATTCACGCAGGCGTTCGTCTTTTATATAGTCTAGAAAGGCTATTTTATCCATTCCGCTAGGCGCATCACTATCTCCATTAACCTCATTTAACGCCTTACCAAAAGCTCTCCTACGCACTTGATTGATTGCTTCATAGGCGGCTGCAGTCGGGGATTCGTTGACCTCATTTTCTGCCTCAGCTTTCATTAGTAATACATCGCTATACCTTATAATTGGAAAATTGGTTGAATTGGCACTTCTTACTTTGGTACCAGTCTCATACTCCCGTCTCCATTTTCCAGGGTTTCGATCATAAAGTTGAGCTGCACTATAATATTGTTTTTGCGTAACTCCCGCCGTGGTCACAAATCGGTAAGGGCTGATACTCCAATCGCGCCGCATTGTATCTTTCTGACCAAACAAATCGTATAATTTGGCTGTAATCCGCATTGCTCCGCCTGAATACCCAATACGTTCATCGGGACATTCGATACCGTTCTCAATACCAACCATACCAGCCTGATCGATGTTTCCGATCTTATTTCCAAACATGCCAACTTCCCAAAGGCATTCTTTCGGCTCATTGATATCTTGTGAATGATTGATAAATATTTGCTTATAATTGGGATTGAGCTGATGCTTTCCTGAAGCAATCACTTTATCCGTATATTCGATAACATTTTGATAGCGAGCGTGATCATTGAGGGGCTGTCCCGCCATTTTTAGAAACACACGGGCTAGTACGGCCTGAACAGCCGTTTTGCACACTCTTTCATTAGCCACTACTCCACTTTCGTAAACCAGGTTTTCCGCTTCCTGCATATCTTTTACAATTTGCGTATACAAAGCCGCCAGGGTCGCCTGAGCTGGGTAAGGGTCGTTGGGAGACTGGGTAGAAGATAGTTTTAAAGGAACTTTTCCAAAGAAATCGGTTAGGATATAATAGTAATATCCGCGCATAAAGAGTGCTTCGCCCTTGATGGCGTTTCTTTTGGTGATATCCATCTCTACACGATCAACATTTTCCAATAATAGATTTGCTCTATTTATCCCTTCGTATAAGGTTTCCCATAATCTAGTAATGTCCAAATCAGCTGCGTCCATGACCATCACTCGAATATTGTTGATTGATATATTCTTGAAATAGGCCTCATCACTAACGACAAGATAGCTAAAAAGCCCACGGCTATACATCCGCCCATAGGTGTCAATCAGCCTGTTATAGACTCCATTGAGACTATTCATCAATTCGCTTTCATTTCGAAAATATTTTTCAGTGGTCACAAAGTCAGGTTCTTTATCCAGCAATTTGGAACATGAACTGGTTAAACAAGCGATACATATAGAAAAAATAAAAATGCGTTTCATCTTGATCAAAGGTTAGTTTAAAAATTAAGGTCAATTCCGACTGTCATCGTACGAGGGCGCGGATAAGCGGACCAATCAAACGAAGGTGTCAATGCTCCAGGACGGGTGCTCACTTCGGGATCGAGCCCTGAATATTTTGTCCATGTAACTAGATTTTGTGCAGCGACATAAAGTCGTATGGATTTCATTCGTAATCTTCGGAGCTGATCAGCATTGAAAGTATATCCTAAAGACAGGGTCTTGAGTCGTAAATAGGATCCATCCTCAATCGTTCTGGAAGAATACACTGCTGGCCCCTGACCGCCGACACGATATAGCGCATTGGTCTGGTTTTCCGGGGTCCAACGATCAGCAAAAGAAGCAAACATATTCAGAAAACCGCGAGCGACAGGATCTCCGCCTTCAAACTCAATGCGATTGGCATTTAAGATATCCCCACCATAGCTCCATTGTAAAAAAACATTCAGATCGAAGTTTTTATAATTGAAGTTATTGTTAAATCCGCCGATATGTTTTGGATTTGGATTGCCTATTATTGTCAGGTCATAATTGTCAACCTGTCCATCGCCATTGATATCCTTAAAGCGAATATCACCTGGTTTAATGCTTGCTCTGGGGACTCCATTATTGGGTTGCCCCGCTTTCAGTAGATAGTTTCCGTTGACGAGGTCAAAATCTGCGTACTGATAGACACCATCAAAAAGATACCCATAAAACAAGGCTATTGGCTGTCCTGGTATTGCGATATAAGGATATGCATTATTGAAATTTCCCCAAGTGACACGTGTTGCCAAACTCGGCTCTCCTTCATTGAGTTCAAGAACTTTGTTTTTATTAAATGCAATATTAAAACTTGAACTCCATGAGAAATTTGGAGCCTGTATGTTTTTGGTCTCCAATGTAAATTCGATACCGCTGTTAGATACCCGTCCAATATTTTTGAAACCTGTCAGGAATCCCATACTGGGAGCCAACGTTGCATTCAATAATAGGTCACGTGTCTCCTTGTGATAATAATCTGTTGTAAGGAACACTCTATTCTTGAGTAGGGAGAGGTCGAGACCAACATTGGTTTGAACGGTGGTCTCCCATTTTAAGTTTGGATTTCCAAGATTCGTCGGCACCATTCCCTGACCGGCACTGTTACCTACACTGTAGCCTGAAGCGGGATTCATCTGTAAGGCCGTTAGTGATGCATACTCTGATACACGATTATTTCCGGTAGAACCTATGCCTACGCGCAATTTTGCATCACTGATAATCTTGATCGGTTTCAAAAAGTTTTCCTCTTTCAATCGCCACGCAAAAGATCCCGAAGGGAAATAAGCCCATCTGTTGGATTTCGGAAATTTAGAGGAGCCGTCACTTCTGAAAGACAGTGTCAGCAAATACTTTGATCGATAATTATAATCAACCCGCCCCAAATAAGATATCAGTCCATTGGATGCGTCAGTCACTGGCGCCATCGTAATCTGTCCTTCGTCCAGGCCTTTAATACCTAATGATTCATTGGGTACCAAAATGGACGTAAATCCGTTGGTATAATTTCGGACATCTTGCACAGTGAACCCGACGACCGCCTTTAGCCGATGCCCCCCATTAAATTTCTTGTCATAAGACAGGGTATTCTCATTTAATAGATTAGTGACTTCGTTATTCCAAATAGAACCATTTACTTTATTGTTTGAAAAGGGATGTCCTGCTCTGGATTTTGAGTTAAAGAATACTTCCCGTCGTTGGTTTATACGCGTATAGCCACCAGTAGCCCTAAACGTCAACTCCGATCCCAATTTATATTCCAGATAACCATTAGCAACAAGATTTGTACTGAACAGGGGATTATACTCATTCTGCACAGCGAGATAAGGATTGATCCGTAAATCGGTACCTAAGCTTGGGTCCATATCCGGATCAAACAGATCGTCTATCAAAGAAGCATCCGTCAGCGCATTTCCAGTGATCGGTCGAAACCCCCAGAGCCCATACATCAGGCTCGCAGTCGGGCTAGGTTGAGATTCTGACACCACGGTACCATATCGTTTGAAGGCCGTATAGTTTAGATTCAAGCCTACTTTCAATTTGTTATTTATAGTCTGATCCAACACTACTCTTCCTTGATATTTATTAAATCCACTGTTTAGGATTATCCCATCCTGATCCAATAATGATCCAGAGATTGCATATCGTGTACGATCGCCCCCCCCACGTATCGCTATAGAATGGTTGTGGGTAACAGCTTTTCTAAAAACTTTGTCCTGCCAATTGATTCCCTCCATATTGCGATAATCTTCAAGGGTTTTACCATCCTTTAGGTATATATTTGTATACAGGGTGGGATTCTGTTCCAATTGATATTTCACAAATTCGTATGGATTTAGCAGTTCTTGCGTTTTTAGGATCTGATTGAGTCCTACCCAACCGTTGTAGTTAATGACCGGGGTTCCAACTTTACCTTTTTTGGTAGTAATAAGAATCACCCCGTTGGCTCCTCTAGCACCATAAATCGCTGTCGCAGAAGCATCCTTCAACACCTCCAAGGATTCAATCTCTTCGGGATTAATGGTATTCCCAACAGATGTTTCAACCGGAAATCCATCAACGACATAGAGTGGAGAGTTATCTTGTGTCACCGAGTTATTACCCCGAATAACGATATTGAGTTCCGCCCCCGGCTGTCCATCATTTGAACTTACCTTAACCCCAGCCACCCGACCGGCTAGGGCTTCCTCGAAATTGGCAACAGGGGCTTTACGCATATCTGTCAAATTAGCTTGACCTACAGCTCCAGTCAAATCGCGTTTGGTTGTTGTCCCATAGCCGATGACAACAACATCATCGAGTATCTGTTCGCTTCGTGAAAGCTGGATATTCTGAGGACGATCCAATTTGGCCGCATGTTTTACAGTAACATAGCCAACCATTGAAAAAAGTAATAATTCACCTTGAGAGATGGGCGATATCGAAAAATTACCCAATGAGTCTGTGGAAGTTGTTACAGTTTTATACTGATTAGATACTGTAACTCCGACCAAAGGAAGCCCTTCGACATCCATCACTCTTCCTTTGACAGAAGTGGGCTGTTGTCCAAAGGAGGACAACGTTAGAAAAAAAATCCCCAATAAAAGCAGAGCCGCCTTTAGATGAAATAGAGTCATAATAGTATTTATAATTAGTTATTCGTTGCAATCTAGTCTGGTCTAGACTGGTTTGCTTTTATAAAAGTATAAATTATATTTGCCCCTGCAAAAAAAAATTAAAAAAAGATGTAGTTTCTTCTTGAGAATATCTTCAAGGGGGGAGAAAATCATCAAACTTATTCCGTTATCTGAATAATATCAAGACTTGCATATAAAAACAAGTTTATCTAAGTTTGACTCTATTATCGTAAATGACTATTCATCACATGTCCACTACAAACGAAACAGGCAAGGGGTCTCGCATGAAGTATCTTCAACTAGTAGATCACATTCATGCATTGATCGAAAAGAACGACCTACATATTGGAGACCGTATTCCCTCTTTAAATCAATTGCAGGACCAACTCGGCATGAGCAAAGAGACGGTTTTGAAAGGTCTTAATTATCTACTCGAAAAAGGGATAATTGAGTCTGTCTATCGTAAAGGTTATTATGTAAAGAAAAAACAGGTGGAGCATTCTTATCGCATCCTGTTACTTCTGGATAAAATGAATACCATGCGTGAACAGATTTATCAATCTTTGTTAGTTGAGACCAAGGGGACCGCAGCGATCGACGTCTATTTTCATCATCACAACTTTAATGTCTTTCGCAATATTATCACCGAAAACATCAACAACTATACGCATTTTGTTATTGTTACATTCCTGAAAGATGATCCATCTTCGATCATCAATCTCATACCTCCGAACAAAAGGATTATTATCGACTACAATCAATTGGGACTCTCCGGAAATTATACGGCTATCTATCAGGATTATGAATACGATATTTACAACAGCCTTTCCTTATTGCAGAATAATATTCAAAAGTACCAAAGAATCATATTGATCGCACATCCTGAAGCTTTACATGCCGAACATGTCATCAATGGTTTCGTCCGATACTGCGAAGAGTCAAGCATCAATTATGACATTATTCCAGACGTAGATGAGACAAAGTTTAAGAAGCATACAGCCTTTATCACCTTTAGTCGCTACGATTCGGATGACGTATCCATAATTAAATTGGCAAAAAAACATGAATTTACATTGGGCGAGGATATAGGCCTTATTTCCTATAATGATACTGACGTCAAAGAGATCCTTGAGGGGGGAATTACGGTAATATCTACTGATTTTCGGGCGATGGGAAAAGCAGCAGCTAAGGCTGTACTTCAAAAGAAAACTTTAAACCAACGCAATCCTACTCAAGTTATCATTCGGAAATCTCTTTAACATTGTGAGGCTGAGCCTCCTCCGGATCGAACCTCGCAGCTCCTTAAGAGGTCGTAGGTCTCGTCCCGCCTAGAAACAAAAAAAAGCCCTAACTTTCGTTAGAGCTTTTTAGTCGGGGTGGCAGGATTGGCTCAGCCACACAATGCCCAAACACGACCCTGAGCCTCCTCCGGATCGAATATCGCAGCTCCTTAAGAGGTCGTAGGTCTCGTCCCGCCTAGAAACAAAAAAAGCCCTAACTTTCGTTAGAGCTTTTTAGTCGGGGTGGCAGGATTCGAACCTACGACCTCCACATCCCAAATGTGGCGCGATACCGGGCTACGCTACACCCCGAAAAGGTATCACCTTTGTTTTGTGTGGCACAAATATCGAATCAATTTTTCAATTTATCAAGACCTAAACTCATTTTTCACACTAAACCACTGATTAATTGTACAATATTTTTATCAGTTACATTTTAAATCCCCATTATCAGGGTCAAAAACGCGGTCAATTGGTACTATATAGGAATATTTAAAATAACTTTAGATTATCCATTTCATTTTCATATCTTTGCATCCGATTTGACTGTCGGTAGATAGTTTTTTCAAAAAGTATTTTCATATTCAAAAAATAAGTCGTAATATTGCATTCCGATTTTTACAGGATATAAATCGTTAATAATTACTCGAAATCATGGATTTAGTAAAATTTGTAGAAGAACAAGCGGTAGTAAGAAATGAAATTCCCGCTTTCAAAGCCGGAGATACCATCAGCGTTCATTATAAAATTCGCGAAGGAAATAAAGAGCGTGTGCAGGTGTACCAAGGTGTAGTAATCCAATTAAACAGCGAAGGTGCTAACGCTACTTTTACCGTTCGTAAAATCTCTAACGGTGTAGGTGTTGAACGTATTTTCCCTGTAAACTCACCAAACATTGAAAAAATTGTAGTAAACAGCTACGGTAAAGTTCGTCGCGCTAAATTATTCTATTTACGTGGCCTTACTGGTAAAGCTGCTCGTATTAAATCGAAAAGAATCTAATTACGACTACCTCGGCATAAAAAAAGGCTTTGATGAAATTCAAAGCCTTTTTTTATTTTATATCCCTTCCGCCACTTCCTTTCCCCAGCACAAATACGTTCTCGCCCCCTTCACTTGAATAGGAATACCAGAACCCGTGTAATAAAATTAAGACAATTGAACCTCATTTCTCAAAAAGAATCGCACCTCTTTGTCTAGCTAAAACATTTTACTTACTTTTAGCGCTGCCAATCTCTCCTGTGTAAAGATCAGCGGGAGTCTAAAACTTTATATAAACAGTGCAAGGATTGCCATTGCACTCATAGAAATCTCTTGGCGGCTAATAGACATACAATATTTTGATGAAAACTGTTTTTTTTATACTTGCTCTTACTTTACAGACGACAACCATTTTTGCGCAGCGAAATGTAGGTGATTTTCTCCAACTACAGTCTAAGCCCGAGACTTACTATGTCCAAAAAGCTCAAACTCCCATCAAAATTGATGGTAAAGATGACGAAATATCCTGGGAAAAAGCACCATGGACAAACGCATTCAAAGATATCGAAGGTACGAGTAAACCTACCCCATCATTTGACACTCGTGTTAAAATGCTTTGGGACAATGAAAACCTCTACCTCTTTGCTAAATTGGAAGAACCTCATATCAATGGCTATCTCAGACAGAAAGACACCATTATTTATCATGACAATGATTTTGAAGTATTTTTAAAACCCAATCTCCAATCTCCGGAATATATTGAAATTGAAGTCAATGCACTGAATACCATCATGGACCTTCTGATGACCAAACCTTATCGTTTTGGTGGAAAAGCTAATTTAAACTGGGATACCAAGGATATCCAGAGTGCTGTATACCATGCTGGAACAATAAATAATCCAACCGATAAAGACAATTTTTGGACCGTCGAAATGAAGATTCCCGTCAAAAGTCTAAAATACTTTGGTGAAGGAAATCAAATCAAGGCAAATGAAGTGTGGAAGATAAATTTCTCCCGCGTACAATGGCACTATGATGTCAATGGAAAAGGTTATATCAAAAGAAAGGATAATACAGGTAAGCCACTTGCGGAAGAAAACTGGGTATGGTCGCCCATCGGTCTGATCAACATGCATTATCCCGAACGATGGGGACATATCAAATTTGTAGATCAGGATAGTAAACATTCCATGGATGATCAATTTTTGGCCTTAGAAAAAACAGCTTGGAATATCTTTTACCTGCAACAGATTTACGGGAACACGAATAAGCGCTATGCAACATCTCTTGATGAATTGAGCAAATTATATCCTGAAATCATTACTATTAGCAAGCATTATCAACTTGTCTTTTCCAATGCAAATAAGTTCTATCGCATTGAGATTAAGTCAAAATCGCAGCCCAATTTAAAGGCTACAATCGATAATCAGGGCAACATCTATTTTTAATTTATTCATTCAGTCGATCTTCAATTATAATATTGAATAAAAAATTGCTATCTTTGTATCCCGTACATAGAGCAACTATTATTGGTCGTTTTGACCACATAAAATTGAAAATCCTTTAATTGTTATGACTAAATATATTTTTGTTACGGGCGGCGTTACTTCGTCGTTAGGGAAAGGTATTATTGCAGCCTCCCTTGCTAAACTTCTCCAGGCACGTGGCTACAAAGTGACCATTCAAAAATTCGATCCTTACATTAACATTGACCCAGGAACATTGAATCCGTATGAGCATGGTGAATGTTATGTTACTGAAGATGGAGCGGAAACGGACCTTGATCTGGGCCACTACGAGCGTTTCTTGAACGTCCCTACCTCACAAGCGAATAATGTAACAACTGGTCGTATCTACCAACACGTTATCCAACAAGAGCGTGAAGGTGCATATTTAGGAAAAACAGTTCAGGTAATTCCACATATCACCGATGAGATCAAACGCCGTATGCAGCTTTTGGGTGAATCAAATGAATATGATATTATCATCACCGAACTTGGCGGAACTGTAGGCGATATCGAATCCCTTCCATTCGTTGAGGCTGTAAGGCAATTGCGTTGGGAACTGGGAGCAAATAACTCATTGGTTATCCACTTAACTTTAGTTCCTTATTTGGCCGCAGCCGGTGAACTTAAAACCAAACCTACACAGCACTCTGTCAAAACGTTGCTGGAATATGGTGTACAGCCGGATATCTTAGTATGCCGTACAGAGCACAAATTATCACAGGAAATCCGTAAAAAATTAGCACAGTTTTGTAACGTTAACATCAATGCTGTTGTTGAATCTATCGATGCCTCGACAATCTATGATGTTCCTTTACTTATGTTGAAAGAGAATCTGGATAAAACGGCGTTAACGAAACTAAAACTTTCCAACAAAAACGAACCGGATCTAGAAAACTGGAAAAACTTCCTCGGCAAGCTCAAAAACCCAACAAGTGAGGTTTGCATCGCTTTAGTCGGAAAATATGTTGAACTTCCAGACGCATATAAGTCCATTATCGAAGGTTTTATACATGCTGGAGCAACAAACGAATGCAAAGTGAAGGTAAGCTATATTGCTGCTGAAAGTGTTACAAAAGAGAATGTTGCTGAAAAACTAAAAGGCATGGATGGTGTGTTGGTTGCCCCTGGATTCGGCGAACGTGGTCTGGATGGAAAATTAAATGCAATCAAATATGTGCGCGAAAACAATATTCCTTTCTTTGGTATCTGTTTGGGTATGCAGTGCTCCGTCATTGAATTCGGAAGAAATGTATTGGGATTGAAAGATGCCAATAGTTTCGAAATGGATGCGAACACCAGCAATCCGGTCATCAATCTGATGGAAGAACAAAAAAATATCACGAATATGGGTGGTACCATGCGTTTAGGGGCTTACGATTGTGAAATTAAAAAAGGTACTAAAGCCTTTGCAATTTATGGAAAAACAAAAATTTCCGAAAGACACCGTCACCGTTATGAATTTAACAATGACTATTTAAAACAATATGAAGCAGCAGGAATGATCGCTTCGGGATTCAATCCGGAGACTGGATTAGTTGAAATTGTCGAATTGAAAAACCATCCTTTTTTCGTTGCCGGACAATTTCATCCAGAATTAAAGTCAACTGTTGCAAATCCTCACCCACTTTTTGTTAGCTTTGTAGCCGCTGCTTTGGCCAACAAGAAATCAAAGTAGTATTAGAAGGATAAAATTAATTAAGTTTAATTATTAAAGATGGATAGAAATACCCTAATTGGTTTGGTCCTGATGTTTGCCATCATCACTGGTTCATTTTACCTGATGAAGCCTTCAGAATCAGAAATCAAACAAGAACAAGCGCGACAAGAGGCGAAAGCTCAGGCTGCAAAAGGACTGCCTGTAACAAGTGACTCTATCGCGAAAGCAAAAACAGCGCAAACAGCAGTGATTGCAGATTCAGCTGAACTGAAAAAACCTTTTGGTGCGTCAAAATTTGGAACTGAAAAAATCATTACCCTTGAAAATGATGCTATCATTGCCAAAATCAGCACAAAAGGTGGTAAAGTGAAATCGGTCGAATTAAAAGGCGAAAAGAATTTCAATGGAAAACCTTTGATGCTTTTCGAAGGTGAGGACAATAAGTTTGGTTTCCAGTTCAATGCTGCGGGACAAAACATCTCCACCAACGATTTATTCTTTAACACAGAATCTTCTGATATCCAAGTTTCGGGTGAAGGTAAACAATCGGTAAAATTCAAATTGAACTACAGTGCTGATCAATATATTGAATATGTATATTCTATTGCTGGAAAAGGTTACAACGTAGCCCTGGATGTCAATACAAAAGGTATTCAAAACCTGATCCCACAGAGTCAAAAAACATTGACATTGAACTGGAATACTGTTCTGAGACAAAAAGAGCAGAATATTGAATCTGAAAGACAAAAATCTACCCTATATTACCAAGAAGATAATAAAGTAGACCATTTATCTGAATCGAAGGACGATGATGAAGCACTGGAAAAGAAAGTGCAATGGATTGCTTTTAAACAACATTATTTTTCAAATATCCTAAATGCTAAAAATGGATTCGTTAATGCGAAAATCGATGTAAAGCATGCAACGGAAGGTGATGTGGTGAAATTTTACAACACCAATGCTGAATTGGCTTTTGATAACCATAAAGACAACAATTATTCGTTGAATTTCTTTTTCGGGCCAAACCAATACAATGTATTGAAAGCAGAAGGCAATGATTACCAATCCATCATCAATATGGGCTGGGGGCCTATGCGCTGGATCAATCAATGGATTACCGTGCCTGCATTTAACTTCTTGGATGGTTTCCATATGAGCTATGGTATTGTCATCTTGTTACTTACATTATTGTTAAAACTGGTTCTTTCGCCAATGACTTACAAGTCATATGTATCTATGGCTAAAATGCGGGTATTGAAACCGCAGTTGGATGAGATCAAAGCGAAAGTCGGTGAAGACAATCAGATGTTGATGCAACAGGAGCAGATGAAGCTGTATAAACAGGTCGGAGTGAATCCACTCGGAGGCTGTCTACCTCTTGTGCTGCAAATGCCATTTACAATTGCTTTCTTCTATTTCTTTCCAAATTTATTTGAATTGAGAGGACAGAGCTTCTTGTTTATGAAAGATATGTCAACCTATGATACCTTGTTTACATTTGCACCTATTTTTGGATCATTCAACCACATCTCTTTGATGTGTATCTTGATGACCCTGACAACATTGTTGACCACTTGGTACAACAATGCGACTTCGGGCGCAACTGGTCAAATGAAATACATGGGTTATATTATGCCTTTGATTTTCTTCTTTGTCCTAAACAGTTTCCCTGCAGGTCTGAACTATTACTATTTCCTAAGTGCGTTGTTTACATTCTTGACGCAATTGGTTATTCGTACAATGGTAAATGATGATAAAATCTTAGCTAAACTGGAAGAAAATAAAAAGAATCCAAAAGTTGAGAAAAAATCAAGCTTCCAGTCTAAAATGGAAGAAATGATGCGTGCTCAACAACAAGCTCAACAAAACAAAAATAAATAGTATTATTTATATAACTGATAAAGAAGGCTTCCCAAGAGGAAGCCTTCTTTTGTTAATAGCCTTTTGTAGCAATTTGTAAAACCAAACGTTAGAAATGATGTTTTATATAAAAATTTAAAAGATGAGATTTAGAAACATTGTGGTATTGATGATGGCTGTTCTTGCTTTGGCGAGCTGTTCAGCATTAAAAAAGAATTCAGGCAAACCGGATTCGGATAATGCATCCGCTACCATTATTGGAAAAAAATGGCAATTAATTGAAATCGGTGGAAAGGCTGTTTCCGGACAGGTCAACGGTCGGGTTCCTTTTCTCAAACTGGAAGAAAAAAGTTATAGCGCCAATGGTGGTTGCAACGGAATAGGTGGCGAACTGACCTTTTCAACCAATGGAAAAATTAAGTTTGCACAAGGGATGTCAACGATGATGGCCTGCCCTGACATGTCGATTGAACAAGCTTTATCTAAGGCATTAATCACAGCGGACAACTATAGCCTAAGTAATGGTATTCTAAGTTTAAATAAAGCAAAGATGGCTCCTTTGGCAAAATTTAAGTTAATGGAGGAAAAGCAAAATTTAAGCGGAACTTGGGAGCTTGATTACATCTCTGGACCACGTATCGCTTTTGAGGGCCTGTATCCCAATCGCAAACCAACGATAACATTTAACATACAGGATGGAAAGATAAATGGTAACAGCAGTTGCAACAATTACAATGCTACATTTAAGACGAACGATCACCAAATTAGCTTCGGTCCTATCATGTCTACGAAAATGGCTTGCGAAGGCAATGGTGAAGCAACCTTCTTTTCCACATTAGAAAAAGTGAACAGCTATGATGTCAATGAAAATACACTGACCTTTATCATGGGCGATATTGCCATGATGAGATTTCAGCGCAAGTAAAACATAAAAAAGGATAGGGTTTTGGTGATCACCAAAACCCTATCCTTTTTATATCAATTATTGTCCGTACTAAATTAATTTACGGCACAAGCTTTAGACAAAAGCACTAAATCCTGTGATACTTCTTCCAACAATCAAAGAATTGATTTCCTTGGTGCCTTCATAAGAATAAATCGCCTCGGCATCGGCGAGGAATCTGGCAACATTATACTCCAGCAAGATACCATTTCCGCCCATGACTTCCCTCGCCTTGGACACAATATCTCTTGTCCGTAAAGAACAAAACACTTTTGCCAGTGAAGCATGTTCATCCCTTAGTTGTCCAGCATCTTGCAATTCAGATAATCGAAAGACTAGCGTTTGCATTGCCGTTAGATTCGATAGCATTTCAACCAAATGATTTTGAATCAACTGAAAAGATGCAATAGGCTTGCCGAACTGTTTTCTTTTGCGTGTATAATCCAAGGCATTTTCATAGGCTCCTCGTGCGCAGCCCACAGCCATCCATGCAACCCCCGCTCTCGTCATTTGAAGGACTTTACCTGTATCTTTGAAAGAATTCGCATTTTGCAAACGATCTGTTTCGGGGATGATACAGTTGTCTAATGTAATCAATCCATTTTGCACAATCCGCAAGGCCATTTTATCTTTGATCTTTTCAACCGAGAACCCAGGATTATCTTTACGCACAATAAAACCTTTTACTTCTCCATCATCAAGATCCCTGGCCCAAACTATTGTAATATCAGAAAAGGTGGAGTTTCCGATCCATTTCTTCTGACCATTTAAAACCCAGCCTTCAGCAGTCTTCTTACAGGTGGTTGTCAATCCGCCTGCTGCTCCCGAACCAACTTCCGGTTCGGTTAGACCAAAAGCACCGATCACCTCCATCTTTTGCATCCTTGGCAACCATTCCTGTTTTTGTTCTTCCGACCCACAGATATAAATCGACCCCATGGCTAAACCACTCTGTACACCAAAGAAAGTAGCAACGGATGCATCTACCCGAGCAATCTCTGCAGCAATGATACCTTCCATCAACGAACTTCCCCCCATACATCCGTAACCCTCGTAAGTATATCCACATATATTTAAAGCGGCTAACTTGGGTACTATTTCAAAAGGGAATTCATCTCTTAACCAATATTTATTGACGATAGGCTTCACTTCGACTTCCATAAACTCACGTACCTTCAACTGGAGTTCGCGATCTGACCCATTCAATTTGCTGTCCATATCATAGAAATCCCCATTGATAGGTGGTAATTCCTTTTTTTCTTTCCCGGGATTTAGCATTTTCATTAAACCATGAAGCTGTTTATCATCCATTTTCGAGACCGCATCCATAACAGCACCTAGGTCTACTTTTTTCGAGATTTCCTCTAATTTGCCAAAGTCAATTGATTTTGCCAAATCCATTATATTCTTAACTTTATCAAACATAATCGCAATTTCTTTTTTACAGGGTTTCCTCTTAAAATAATAAAAATATTTAAAAATTGTTTGTGTAGCCCACGATACACCAATCAATTCAAGCCTGTTTCCTCCTTACTATAGCTATCTAAACAGTTTTATCTATCAAATCGTTTGTGCCTATTTTTAATTTCTTCTATTAAATGGACCATCTCCCTCAATAAAATGGAAGCAAATAAAAAAAATAAATAACTGATTTTAAACACCTTACATACAATTAAAAAAAATGTATTTTTTTTGGGTTACCTTTTTGGGTTCCGTGTATTAAGAGATGAAAAAGAAAATATTTCAATTTAAATTAGAAAATTAGAAAATGAAAAACGCATTAAAATTCGGTTTCTTAGGTTTAGCTTTAACTGTAGCTTTCGCATCTTGTAACAACACTGAGAAAAAAGCTGAAGGTGCTACTGATTCAGCATCTGCTTTAGTTGATTCTGCTGCTAACACTTTGGATTCAGCTGCTAATAAAATTGATTCAGCTGCTCAAAAAGTTGATTCAGCTGCTTCAAAAGTTGATACTGCTGCTAAAAAATAATTTTAGAAGCTGAATAACGCATTTGGAGAGGCTTTTCGCAAGAGAAGCCTCTCTTTTTTTAAAAAATATTGGGCAGCAGGGTTACCTTTTCAATTTACCTGTATTAAGTCTTAAATAACAAGATTTAGAAATTACTTTTAATTTTAATAAAATGAAAAACGCATTCAAATTAGGTTTCTTAGGATTGGCTTTAACTGTAGCCTTCGCTTCATGTGGTGAAACTGGTAAAAAATCAACTGATGCAGTTGATTCAGCATCTGCTTTAGTTGATTCTGCTGCTAACACGTTGGATTCAGCTGCTAACAAAATTGATTCAGCTGCTCAAAAAGTTGATTCAGCTGCTTCTAAAGTTGATACTGCTGCTAAAAAATAATTCTTCGAAACAGAATTTCAACCAGTATAGAAATGCCTCCTTAATAGGGAGGCATTTTTTTATATCTCACCCAATTAAATTGCTAAGCTCCAAGCATTTTTTTACCTTTGCCAAAAATCATTCAATCTATGGCTTTATCATCCTTAACAGCAGTCACGCCTATTGACGGACGCTATTACAATAACACCAATGAACTTTCGGCTTTTTTCTCCGAATTTGCTTTAATAAAATATCGAGTTCGTGTTGAAGTTGAATATTTTATCGCATTAAGTGAATCGGGTATCGCTCAATTGCAGCATTTTGACAACACATTGAACGAAAAATTGCGAGATATCTACCGTAACTTTTCCGAAGAAGATGCAATCTGGATCAAAAACACTGAAAAAGTTACCAATCATGATGTTAAAGCCGTTGAATATTTTTTAAAAGATCAATTTGAAAAACTAGGACTACAGGATCATCTTGAATTTATTCACTTTGGTCTGACTTCTCAGGACATCAACAACACCGCTATCCCTCTTTCATGGAAAGAGGCAATCAAAGAAAGTTATACACCGATCATTGAAGAATTGCTGCATGAGCTAAAGTCTTTGGCAACCTCTTGGTCGGCTATTCCAATGCTTGCCCGTACACACGGACAACCAGCATCTCCAACTCGTCTAGGTAAAGAACTCTATGTCTTTATCGAGCGTATCGAACGTCAGTTACAACTTTTACATACCGTACCTTATTCAGCTAAGTTTGGTGGGGCAACAGGTAATTTCAATGCTCATCACGTGGCGTATCCACAGACCAACTGGATTGCCTTCGGTAATAATTTCGTTAATAATATTCTAGGATTGGATCGTTCACAAACCACGACCCAAATTGAACATTATGACAACTTTGCGGCAAGTTGTGATGCATTAAAACGAATCAATAACATCATCATTGACTTATGCCGTGATGTATGGACTTACATCTCCATGGAATACTTTAAGCAGAAAATCACTGCTGGTCAGATCGGATCTTCTGCAATGCCACACAAAGTCAATCCTATTGATTTTGAAAACGCAGAAGGAAATTTAGGAATTGCCAATGCGATATTCGAACATTTAGCCGCTAAATTACCTATTTCACGTCTTCAAAGGGATCTTACAGATTCGACTGTATTACGTAATATCGGCGTTCCATTTGCACATACCCTAATTGCTTTCAAATCGACATTGCGAGGTTTACGTAAGTTGATCTTAAATGAACAGGCGCTTGCGAATGATCTTGAAAATAACTGGGCAGTTGTTGCTGAAGCGTTACAAACGATCTTGCGCAGAGAAGGCTATCCAAAACCTTACGAAGCATTAAAAGATCTAACACGTACCAATACGCATGTGACCAAAGAGACCATTGCAACGTTTGTAGATAATCTCAACGTATCTGAAGAGGTAAAAGCGGAATTAAAGGCAATCAGCCCTTCTAATTACACAGGTGTCACTTTATAAGCTTTGACTTATAGATGACCTTAACAACGCTTGTTTTGATCTATCTTTGTTTGGAATAAAAATAAAATTTAAATGGCTACTATCAACGTATATACAGAATCTACTCCCAATCCTTCAACTATGAAGTTTTTGGTCAATAAGTTATTGATCAATGGTAGTGTGGATTTCCCAAATAAAGAAGCTGCACAAGATTCACCTTTCGCGCTGGAATTATTCAAATTCAATTTCGTAAACGGTGTATTTTTTGCAAGCAATTTTGTTACCATTACCAAAACAGAAGATGCGGAATGGGAAGATATCGAAGCCTTATTGAAAGACTTCGTAAAAGGTGCTGTAGAATCTGAGCTTGCGGTGAAAGCTGTGCATCATGATACGGAAGTAAACTTTGAAGGAACAGAAACAGAAGTGAAAATACAACAAGTATTACATGATTATGTAAGACCTGCTGTTGAACAAGATGGTGGTGCTATTCATTACAAATCTTTCAACGAAGGTATTGTAACTGTTGAGCTAAAAGGCTCTTGTAGTGGCTGCCCTTCATCAACGATCACCTTAAAAGCTGGTATCGAAGGTTTATTGAAGCGTATGGTCCCAGGTGTGACAGAAGTTGTTGCTGAAGCAATGTAATCATAAATAACATAAGAATTTTTAAAAGGATTCAGCAATATGAAATTTTGCTGAATCCTTTTTTTATATCTAATTGTATCTAGTATGCCCTAATAAGGGATATATTTTTTGCACAAACAGGCGCTGTGAACATCACTCTTTAGTCACATCGAATGAATCTTTCAATGGTAGATTAGCAGATGAATTTCCAATAAAGATTTCAAATTTCCCAGGCTCTACAGTCCATTTATTGTATTGATCCAACAACTCAAGGTGCGCCGGTAAAATTGAAAACTGGACAGACTTTTTCTCACCGGGATTTAATTCGATTTTTTCGAAACCACGCAAATCCATCTCGTAAGTTGTTACAGAAGAAACAACATCCTTGACATAAAGTTGAACGACCTCTGCTCCTTTTCTTTTTCCGATATTCTGTACATCCACTGTAACTGTCAGCGAGTCTGTCGGTCGAATCTGCTTTTTATTCAGACGCAAATTTGAAAATTGAAAATCAGTATAACTTAAGCCATAGCCAAAAGGATAAAGAAATCCAACAACCCGACTATTTCCCCAGCCATTGGGACCAACACCGGGTTGTCCCGCTTGTGCCCCAGGCTTGGTCGGGAAATTCATTTCGATCTGTCCAACAGATTTAGGAAATGAAATCGGAAGCTTTCCGCTCGGATTATACTCACCAAATAACATATCTGCTACAACGTGTCCAGATTGACCACTTAGAAACCAAGTTTCGACAATAGCAGGCAAGTATTTATTTTCCCAATTGACAGACAATGGACGTCCATTAACGAGTACCAGAACGATAGGTTTTCCTGTTTCTTTTAACTTCATTAGGTAATCACGTTGTTTACCTGGTAGATTGAGATCTGAGCGAGACCGGCTTTCTCCAACTTCACGTTCCGATTCTCCCATGACAGCAATAATCAAATCAGACTCCTTCCCTAGGCGTACACCTTCGGACATGCTTTCGATTTCCTCTTTAGACAGATCTGTTGGGATAATTTCACTTTCGGGCCAGTTCTTATCGACAACATCCACCCCTTTCGAGTAGTTTACTTGGACTGCTTTCCCTTTAGCATATTCGATAATGCCATCTTTAATAGTTGTAATCGGATTATTGGATGGCCCATAACGACTTGTTGTATAATTTGTTGCTTCGGCCATAGGGCCCGTCACCAAAATCCGCTTATACTTATTGACATCTATCGGTAATAGCTGCTGCTCATTCTTAAGCAAAACAATGGATTCTCTATTCACTTGCAGGGAAATATCCTCATCTGCCTGTGTATGGATTTTCTTGTCCGCCAATGTTGTGTTGTCGACAAGCGGATGATCAAATAATCCTAACTTAAACTTGACAGTCAATACTTCCCGAACACGTTGATCCAATATGTTCATATCAAGCCCGCCTTCGTTGATAAGTTCCATCAATGGTGTCAGGTATGTACTCGGTGGATCGAAATTCGTCCGGACATTGAGTCCTCCCGCTAAGGCTTGCCGTATTGCATCTTTATAATCTACAGCAACATGATGTTTACTGCTGATAAACTCCAGCGCCTCACTATCCGAAACGATATATCCTTCAAATCCATAATCCTTCCGTAGCAAATCTTGCAGAAAATATTTACTTGACGAGACCGGTACACCATCATAGTCATTGTAACTACTCATAATACCCATTGGTTTAGCCTCTTTGACAACCCGTTTAAATGGATATAAATGAAGTTCATGCATTTCACGAAAACCAACATGTGGATCTGTCCTTGCATTTCCATCTCGCCCTCCCTTAGGTACTGAATAGACGGCATAATGTTTCAATGTTGACGCAACACCATTTTGTTGAATACCCAAGACAGCCTGTTTACCCATTTCTGCGATATGAAAAGGATTTTCACCATAAGTTTCCACAACACGCCCCCATCTTGGATCTCGGGAGACATCTAGAATCGGGGCATAGACATTGGTATATCCTAAATATTTCGCTTCTCGCCCCACTATTTCACCTGCACCCCGCACCAATTTGGTATTCCAGGTGCTTCCAATATTAATCGGAGCTGGTAGTGGCGTCGCCCGATCATGGTTGAGACCGTGTATTCCCTCATTAGTAAAATCAACTGGAATACCTAGCCGGGTATGTTCGATAAACCACTTTTGTACATTATTCAATGCAACAGCATGGCGGCTGAAGGGATAAGAAAAAGAGCTTTTTGCCGACTTATTATAGGCAAGACTATTTAACATCTCGTCTATGTTGGCTAATCCATGTTTCCAAATCTCATTGTCCCAGGCAGCCGTAGGTTGTTCATCCTTCAATACTCTTCCATAACCATAGAGTGTAACGGTTTGATTGGCCTTTTCCTGTGTCGTCATCTGGCTCAACAGGTCCTCCACTCGACTTACTACGGATTGTTTGGGATCTTCATAGATATCCTTTTTACCATTTTTGTTGAAGTCAATCCAATCTTTATGGTAAACGGGTTTATCCTGAGCAAAAGAATAGAAGTGTAGTACGGAAAATGTCGCAACAAACAGAAAACGTTTAGATTGATTAGGCATCATCTTGAAAATTGTGGGTTTTATAATTAAAAGCAAGGTACAAAAAAAGTTAACATGAAAAGGTCTAAAATTGAAATGGTATCCGTTCGCAAGCTAAGGACCTATTTAACCAAATAGCTATGCGTATCACCATAAAGCCCATACTAAATAAAGAAATTCACTTTTTAACAAGCATCTAGCTTAAAAATAGTTAACTTTACGACCAATTGTGAAACCAACAAAAAAAATGAGTGCAGATATTAACAAACTAGAACAAATTGCATCACAAGTAAGACGTGATATCGTACGTATGGTACACGCTTGTCAATCAGGACACCCAGGTGGTTCTTTAGGTTGTACAGATTACTTTGTGGCGCTTTATTTCAATGCAATGAAACGTAATCCTTCCTTTGATATGGACGGAAAAGGAGAGGATTTATTCTTCTTGTCAAACGGACACATTTCACCTGTATTTTACAGTACATTGGCACATGCGGGTTATTTTGAAGCAAGCGAATTGGCAACATTCAGAAAAATCAACTCCAGACTACAGGGGCACCCAACGACACACGAAGGTCTTCCAGGCATCCGCATTGCGTCAGGATCTTTGGGTCAGGGATTATCCGTTGCTATCGGTGCCGCACAGGCAAAAAGATTGAATAAAGACAATAATCTAGTTTATGTATTAATGGGTGATGGTGAATTGCAGGAAGGCCAGGTTTGGGAAGCTGCAATGTATGCACCACACAACAAGATTGACAACTTGATTGCGACTGTTGATTACAATAATGCACAGATAGACGGATCGACAGATCAGGTACTATCATTAGGTGATCTTCGCGCAAAATGGGAAGCTTTTGGCTGGGATGTGATGGAAGTGACTAAAGGAAATGATATGGCTTCAGTAGTTGCAGGCTTAGAAGAAGCAAAATCACGTACCGGAAAAGGTAAACCAGTGGTTATCTTATTGCACACAGAGATGGGAAAAGGTGTTGATTTCATGATGGGTTCTCATAAATGGCACGGTGTTGCTCCAAATGACGAACAATTGGCGTCGGCATTGAATCAACTTACTGAAACTTTAGGAGATTACTAGAAATGAAAAAATATACTTACACAGAGTCAAAAGATACACGTTCAGGTTTTGGTGCTGGCTTATTGGAAGCTGGAAAACAAAATGAAAATGTGGTAGCATTATGTGCTGATTTGATCGGTTCATTGAAAATGAACGATTTTATCAAAGAATTCCCAGAACGCTTTTTCCAAATCGGTATTGCTGAAGCAAACATGATGGGCATCGCGGCTGGACTTACTATTGGTGGTAAAGTTCCTTTCACAGGTACTTTCGCCAACTTCTCTACAGGTCGTGTTTATGACCAAATCCGTCAATCTATCGCATACTCAGGTAAAAATGTAAAAATTGCTGCTTCTCATGCAGGATTAACCTTGGGTGAAGATGGTGCTACACACCAAATTTTGGAAGACATTGGATTGATGAAAATGTTACCTGGAATGACTGTAATCAACCCTTGTGACTTCAACCAAACAAAAGCAGCAACTATTGCGGCAGCGAAATTTGAAGGTCCGGTTTATTTACGTTTTGGTCGTCCGGTAGTTCCTAACTTTACTCCGGCTGATCAAGAATTTGTCATCGGAAAGGCCATCTTATTGAATGAAGGTACAGATGTGACCATCATCGCTACAGGTCACTTGGTATGGGAAGCCATCCAAGCGGGTGAAAAATTGGCAGAATTGGGTATCAACGCCGAAATCATCAATATCCATACGATCAAACCGTTGGACGAAGAAGCGATCTTGAAATCAGTTGCTAAAACGAAATGTGTCGTGACAGCTGAGGAGCACAACCGTCTTGGTGGATTGGGCGACAGCGTTGCGCAAGTACTAGCCAAAGAATTACCGAGCCCGCAAGAATATGTAGCGGTCAACGATAGTTTTGGTGAATCAGGTACTCCAGCTCAACTCATGGAAAAATACGGTTTGAACGCTGACGCTATCGTTGCTGCGGCTCAGAAAGTAATTAAAAGAAAATAACAAAACTACACAGGTCAATATATGGATGACGCTTTAATTATAGCAAAATTCGCCGAAGAAAGTACGCGAGAAGAAGCTTTCCGTTTATTGTTGAAAAAATATCAGCAAAAGATTTATTGGCATGTGCGGAGAATGGTAATCGATCACGATGATGCAGATGATGTCGTTCAGGATATTTTTGTCAAAGTATGGAAGAACCTTGGGAACTTCCGTGAAGACTCACAATTGTATACCTGGCTATATCGCATTGCAACAAACGAATGTATTACATTCTTAAATAAAAAAAAGCAAAAGCAGAACGTGTCGTTGGATGACGACACGACTGCTTACTTAGCAGAAACACTTGCTGATGGCAATTATTTTAATGGTGACAAAGCTCAAATGAAATTGCAACAAGCTTTATTAACATTGCCAGAGAAACAGAAATTAGTTTTCAATATGAAATATTTTGAAGACATGAAATATGAAGAGATTTCTGATGTACTCGGTACAAGTGTTGGTGCATTAAAAGCATCTTACCATTTGGCAGTAAAAAAAATAGAGGCTTTTTTTAACAACCACGATTAAACCTTTTAGCGAAATTCGGTTCTAACAAATACTATGAAGGAAAATAGCACATATCATGATGGGCTGGAATCTAATCATCTTCCAGAATCATTGCGTGAAAATCCTTTTGGCGTGCCTGAAAATTATTTCAGTGATTTAGAATCTAAAATAATAGCGCAAGTCAAATGGATAGCATGCAAAGATGATTCTGTATTTGAGGTTCCTGATGGGTACTTTGATTCGCTCCCTGATGTTGTGCTGAGCAAAATAGCAGCTGACTCCCTCAAAGCTCAAGTCGCTGGAGATGGCTTCGCTATGCCTGAACAGTATTCAGATAAACTAACAGAAAATATCTTTCATCGAATTTCGGAAGAAAACTTAAAAGAAAAAATCCAATCGGATGGTTTCGATCTTCCTGTGGATTATCATGCAGATCTTGAAGATACTATTTTCGCTCGTGTTGCAGAAGCCGAATTGAAGGAAGTTATCTCAACGGATGGTTTCGACCTTCCTGTAGAATATCATTCAGATCTTGAAGAAACTATTTTCGCTCGTGTTGCGGAAGCAGAATTGAAGGAAGTTATCTCAACAGATGGTTTCGATCTTCCAGTAAATTATCATGCGGATCTTGAAGAAACTATTTTCGCTCGTATTGCGGAAGCAGAATTGAAGGAAGTTATTTCAACGGATGGTTTCGACCTTCCTGTAGATTATCATGCGGATCTTGAAGAAACTGTTTTCGCTCGTGTTGCAGAAGAAAAATTAAAAGATACGGTTCCTGTTACAGGTTTTGACCTGCCACCACATTATTTTGATACGCTTTCAGGCAAAATTATCGGTGCTATTCAGGATATAAAAGAAGAAAGAGATTCAACTCCGATCCGTCGCTTAGGAAAGCCAAAAAAATGGTATACTCGATATGCTGTAGCGGCTTCGTTTACAGCCATGTTAGGTCTAGGTGGGTATTGGGGTTATCAATTCCAGCAGCAAAATACGATCGCACAAGATAATGTAGCCGAGGAACAGCTCAGTCAACATTTATCTGAAATACCCAAGCAGGAAATTATTAATTACCTTTCGGCTTCGGCTTCAGGTGATGACATAATATATATGTCCCAATATACGGATGAAACAAATCTTCCAACGAAAGGATTTGGCACTAACATATCTAAACAAGAGATAGAAGATTATCTAAACTATACCTTATAATGATGTTCAACAAAAAAAACATATGGATAACATTGTTCTTTAGTATATTTTCTATTGCCTTGGGCTTTGCGCAAGACAAAAATCGATTTCAAGCTATTGAAAATGAAAAGATAGCTTATATTACTAAGGAACTAGATTTAACACCCAAAGAAGCACAGCAATTCTTTCCACTCTATAATGAATATAGCCAAACATTATGGGATATCCGGAAAGAAAAACTAAATGGAGCCCCTAAAAACAGTTTTAGAGGTGGATCGAGGGATGTATTGCAATATGATGCCAAAGAAGTACAAATAAAAAAGGAGTACCGCGCAAAATTTGCCAAGGTGATAGGCAACGCCCGGGCTTCACAATTCTTTGAAGTAGAACAGGAATTTAGGGAACATCTCTATAAATCTTTACAAAATAGAGGGAGATAATCTCAAAAATAAAAAAGAAGTCTTCAAGACTTCTTTTTTATTTTCGGACATTTGTATAATCATGCTAAGCAATAGAGAATTATTTTTGATGAACACTGCTCAAACCTCTAGCTCACCTAGGTTGGTTGAAGTGGTTAAGGCCGAGGGTGTCTACCTTTATGGGCCAAATGGGGAAGAATATATGGATCTTGTCTCCGGTTTTAATGTGAGTAATATCGGGCATCGTCACCCCAAAGTACTCGAAGCAATAAAGGCTCAGCTCGATCAATATTTGCATGTCACCGTTTATGGTGAATTTGTACAAGCTCCCCAAGTCCAGTTTGCGACAGAATTACTGGCGGAATTACCTTCAAATTTTCAATCGGTATATCTGACCAACAGTGGTGCAGAAGCTGTCGAAGGGTCTATGAAAATAGCCAAGAAATATACTGGGCGGAGACAGATTATCGCTGCAAAAAAGGCCTACCATGGAAGTACACAAGGTGCACTTAGCCTTATCGGGAACGATGAATACCGTCAGGCTTATGCCCCACTCCTTCCAGAAATAGACTTTATTACGTTTAATGATCCGCAAGACTTAACGAAAATTACAACTGAAACAGCCGCTGTGATCCTAGAGGCTATTCAAGGAGAGGCTGGTGTCAGAGTCCCCGATGTGGCCTATATGCAAGCGGTAAGAAAACGTTGTGACGAGACTGGCACCCTGTTGATTTTCGATGAAATCCAGACCGGTTTTGGTCGTACAGGAAAATTGTTTGCCTTCGAACATTTCGGTATTGTACCTGATATCCTGATGTTGGCCAAAGGCATTGGTGGCGGTATGCCATTGGGCGCCTTCGTTGCCGCTAAAGAAGTAATGGATGTCATTAAAGACAATCCGATGTTGGGTCATATCACCACATTCGGAGGACATCCCGTGAGCTGTGCCGCTGCACGTGCATCACTCGCAGTGATCAAATCGGAAAAACTGGTTGAACAGGTTGCCCATAAGGCCAACTTATTTAGAGAAAAGCTCAGCCATCCAACAATTAAAGAAATCCGAGGTCAAGGCCTTATGATGTGCTTACAATTGGACAACTTTGATCAGGTTTATAATGTCAGTAAATACTGTGCGGAGCAGGGTGTCATGATTGACTGGTATCTTCACTGTGAAACAGCACTTCGTGTGGCTCCACCATTGACCATTACGGATGCTGAAATTGAAAAAGCCTGTAACATCATTATAAAAGGTTTGGAAAAGTATGCTTAAAGTATGTAACTTTAAGCATAACAAAAACCTAATAATGAGCACAAACCGCAGATCATTTATCAAAAAAAGTATCATTGGAGCTGGTCTTTTGACTGGAGCCAATTTATTGGGCAACGAAGCTTATGCCTATGAGGATAGTTTCAAATCTTCAAAAATAAGTTTGAATGACGAAGATATCATCCTATTTCAGGGGGATTCTATTACGGATGTAGGCCGCGATAGGAATAACAGAAATCCCAATGACACCAAGGCCCTAGGTCAAGGTTATGCCTTGTTGGCTGCAAGCGAATTATTGAATAAATATGCCGCAAAGAAACTGAAGGTTCATAATACTGGAATTAGTGGCAATCGTGTTCCCGACCTTCAAAAACGTTGGGCGGAGGATACATTGGCATTCAAACCAACTGTATTAAGTATCTTGATCGGCGTAAATGATTTTTGGCGAACGATAGACCGCGGAGCCAAAACGACTGTTGAAGAATATAAATCGCAGTACCAGCAATTGTTGCAGGAGACATTACAAAATCTTCCGAATGTTAAACTGATTATTGGAGAACCTTTTGCTGTAAAAGGGGTAGGCCATATCACGGATGCTTGGTACCCCAAATTTTTAGCTTATCAAGAGACCGCACGTAATGTTGCAAAAGAGTTCAACGCGATACTCCTTCCTTATCAAAAAATCTTTGACAATGCCCAAAAGACTGCCCCAGGAGCCTATTGGGCAGCGGATGGTGTGCACCCCACCCTTGCTGGAGCGCAACTGATGGCAGCAGCCTGGATGGACTGTATCAAATAGTATAAAGAGAAAACTATACAAAAAGTAAAAGTCCCTGAGAATTGATTAATCAAAAGAGGTTTTAAAGGGATACAAATAAAACTAAAGAAAAGCGGGAGTGTCCAAAAAGATTGGATACTCCCGCTTTTTAATATATCATATTCTAAATCTCTTTATAGGGTGTTTTCTGTAGATTAGGAAGAAAATAGGCGACGACACCGATTAAGGGTAAATACGAACACAGATGGTAAATAAATTCGATGGACGTATGATCCGCCTGCCATCCGAGTACCGCAGACCCGATTCCCCCCATGCCAAATGCAAATCCATAAAACAAACCAGAAACCATACCCAGCTTCTTAGGCAATAACTCCTGTGCATATACGATAATTGCAGGAAACGCAGATGACAATATTAATCCGATGATCACAATAAGTATCCCCGTCATTGTGAGGCCAACATAGGGTAAGGCCAATGCAAAGGGGGCCACCCCTAAAACGGAAAACCAAATCACATATTTCCGTCCAAAACGATCTCCGAATGCTCCACCTAGCAAGGTCCCCACCGCAACGGCAATCAGAAAATAAAACAGGTACACCTGTGCTTCCACCTCATTGATCCCAAACTTTTTCATCGTGTAAAACTGAAAATAATTAGTAATACTTGCGATATAGAAATATTTGGAAACGATCAACAACAATAGGATAATGACAGTTGCGACAATACGTGAATTGGGAAGATCTGGAACACGAATATTCCTTTTTGTTGATCTCGAAACATTTGCAAGTCGACGCTTATACCAGGTGCCGATATAATAGGAAATAAACTGGCCAACAAGTGTAAATAAGCACATCCAGGCAACAGCTTGCTGTCCTCGAGGTAAGACCAGAAAAGCAACTATAATAGGTGCTAGAGCTGTCCCTGCATTCCCACCGATCTGAAAAATGGACTGTGCCATACTCCTTCTACCACCTGAAGCCATGTAAGCCACACGTGAAGACTCCGGATGGAAAATTGAGGAGCCAATCCCAACGAGAAAAACGGAGAACAATATCCATGCATAGCTATGTGCCTGGGAAAACAACAACATGCCCACAAGCGAAAAGGACATACCGATAATCTGTGAATACGGAACAGGATGTTTGTCCGTAAATGAGCCGACAACAGGTTGAAAAATTGAAGCGGCAATCTGATATACTAATGTAATCATCCCCACTTGAGAAAAACTCAGGTGATGCTCTTCTTTTAATAAAGGGTATGTGGCAGGAATTACAGCCTGAATAAGATCATTCAGCAAGTGCACCATACTCACGGCAAACAAAATAGAAAAAATAGGTCTAGTTTCTTTTTCTTTGATCATGATTTCGCTTTAAATTAAAAAGGTCGATTTATTCAAATCAACCTATATATCTGCATTTATTTATAATACACGTACCAACAGTCCTTTGAGGTATTCTCCTTCTGGAAAGGAAGCCCTAACAGGATGATCTTCGGGTTGATGGAATTGTCGAATAAACTGTATCTCTTTACCAGCGTCCAATGCGGCCCAGGCAAGCACCTGTTTAAAAGTGTCCATATCCATTGCTCCGGAGCATGAAAATGTCGCCAATAACCCACCACTATTCAACAGCATTAAACCCCGACGATTTAAATCTTTATAAGCCCGCGACGCTCTTTCCAAAGCTGAACGGGAAGGTGCATACTTTGGAGGATCTAAGACGATCAAATCGAATTTTTCACCCTCATCTACAAACTTACGCAATTGCTTATTGACGTCAGACAAAATTGCTTTATGCCGACTTGGCTCAAACCCGTTTTCGGCTACATTTTTTTCAAGAGTTTCAATCGCCAGCGCAGAGCTATCTACGGACACAACTTCACTTGCACCTGCTTTTAAGCTATTCAGTGTAAATCCACCAGAATAACAGAAACAATCCAATACCCTTTTATCAGCAACATACTGCGCTGTCAATAACCTATTCTCACGCTGGTCACAATAGAAACCTGACTTTTGCCCATCGATGATATTTACCTTATAATGAAGGCCATTTTCGATGACGTCCACAAATTCAGGTGGTACCTCGCCAGACAAAAGACCATTTGTGTCTGGTAGGCCCTCATGCTCACGAGATTTCAGATCACTACGTTCATAGATTCCAGTAGGATTTAACAGCGTATTTAACTCTGCAATAATGATATCTTTAACCTTTTCTACTCCTACAGAATGGACCTGAATAGAAATAAAATCAGCATACTTATCCACGATTAATCCCGGAAGAAAGTCTGCCTCGGCAAAAATCAAACGAACGGTATTGGTAATGCCTTCCTGCAGCAAATGTTGTCTAGCTGCCACCGCCTTTTGAATACGGGTGCGCCACCAATCCGCATCAATCTGAGCTTGCGGATTCCATTCCAGTAAGCGGATAGCCACCCGCGAACTATTGTGAAACAATCCGTATGCAATAAACTCACGCTCGGCATTGTAAACCCCTACAATTTCGCCATCTTCAATCTTATCGGACAATGATTTAATTGCTCCGGAAAATACCCAAGGATGCAATTGCCAGGCAGCTTTATCCTTACCCTTATTCAAATAAACTGATTTCATTACTGCAAAATTAACTTATTATTTCGACATCCAAATGAAACATACGATATAAATAGCATAAGCAACAAAAACAGTGAATACCTAAGCCATAATCGATAAAAGCTAGTTTATAAAAACACTATCCAAAAAGTGAAAGCCTCCCAAGAATTAAAGATTTAAAAAGAGATTATAGGAGAAACTACGAATAGAGAAAAAGGGGGACGCTCAAAAAGATCGCCCCCTTCGCGTTTAGTTATGGTTGATTAGATATCTTTTGAACGCTTCGAAGTTTACCGCCAAAGGTTCCGCTAATTTTTCTTTTCCCTGCAACGCTTCCGCACCGGCTGGCAATACAATTTTTGCGAACACATCGGCATCTATTGCATCTGGGAATTTACAAGGATGTGCAGTCGATAAGAATACCGAAGCATAAGTACCTGGATGATCATTCGCATAAGCCTGTGCACCTAACCAAGCGATAGCGGTATGGGGACAGGCAATATAATTTGCATCTTGAACAAGTCTGTCCATCCCAGCTTTTGTTTCCTCGTCAGTAAAGGTATAAGAAGAGAGCATAGCTTTTAACTCCGCCAGATTACCTGCAAAAAGATCCTGAATACGCACCCAATTGCTTGGGTCTCCAACATCCATAGCATTACTCAATGTCTGAATGGAAGGTTTAGGCGCATATTGTCCCGAAGAAAGGAATCGTGACACTGTATCGTTGACATTTGTCGCTGCCACAAAATGTTTGACAGGAAGTCCCATTTTATAAGCTAATAAACCTGCCCCAATATTCCCAAAATTACCACTTGGCACAGTAAATACCACTTCATTGATCCCTTGGGATCTTAGTTGCGCATAGGCATAAAAGTAATAAAAGGTCTGTGGGATCAATCGGGCAATATTAATTGAATTGGCCGATGTCAACCGCAAAGTTTGATTGAGTTCGGCATCATTAAAAGCCTGCTTCACAAGTGCCTGACAGTCGTCAAACGTGCCATCTACCTCTAATGCGCGTATATTTTGTCCATTTGTAGTCAGCTGGAGTTCCTGCACCTCGGAAACTTTGCCCTTGGGGTATAATATTGTAACACGGGTTCCCTCTACTCCTAGGAAGCCTAAGGCTACCGCTCCTCCTGTATCTCCAGAAGTTGCGACAAGTACGTCCAGCAACTTATCATCGGATTTAGAAAAATACGCCATGATACGGCTCATAAACCGGGCTCCAAAATCCTTGAAGGCATAAGAAGGCCCGTGAAATAGCTCTAAAACAGCTGTACTGTTGTTTAGGAATTTTACGGGTGCCTCAAAATTAATCGCATCATCAACAATCTTCTTTAGATCTGGTTTAGGAATATCATTGCCCAAAAGAGTTGAAGCAACCTCCAGAGCAATTTCCTGTAAAGAATATTGTTGTATATTTTTGATAAACAATGGATCCAATTGCGGAATTTGCTCAGGCATATACAAGCCTTTATCCGCTGGCAGCGAATTAAACACTGCGTCTTTAAAAGAAACAGCTAATGTCTTATTATTTGTACTGTAAAATTTCATCTTTTAATACTTATTTGATGTACATCTATTCTGATTAATCAAAAAGAGTACATTATACGATTTTTATGCAATCAGTAAGATACTTTGCACCTTGCTTAGTTTTTACGCGCATGGTACAGTAAAATTTCTAATTTAACACCCTTGGTCCTTCGACATTTACCTTTGACACATAACCAAAGCTCTCAATTTCATTTTCTTTGAGATGCGCCTGAATTCTGTCTGCAATATTTTTTGCGATTTGCTCATCCCGTGTAATCGCGACTACGGAGGGGCCTGAACCGGATATCCCGAAACTCAAGGCACCATGCTGTAGAGCGATTTCCTTCATTTCATAAAATTGTGGAATCAGAATCGCGCGTGTGGGTTCAATCAGAATATCCTTCATACTGCGTGCAATCAGATCATAATCTTCCATAAATAAAGCCGCAACCAAGCCGGCAATATTGCCCCATTGTGTTACTGCATCTTTTAATAGGACTTTATCTTTAATTAATTGTCGGGCATCACGTGTAGGGACATCTACTTGTGGAAATACCACGGCTGCGACTAACTCCTTTGGTGAAGGAATTGAAATAACATCTAAAGGTTCGTTCCCTCTAATCAACGTGATACCTCCATAAAGCGCCGGTGCAACATTATCAGCATGTCCGGTGCCACAGGCCAACCGTTCACCCTCAACACAAAATGGTAAAAGTTCTTCTTTTGTCAATGGACTGCCAAGCATAACATTAATCGCAAAGAGCCCAGCCACCGTACTCGCGGCACTGGATCCCAAGCCTGAGCCGATTGGCATGTGCTTGTGCAACTCAATTTCAACACCTACTTTCGAAGCAATATTTAGCGCCTGCAACAGGTACTGAACGCAAGCCGAAACGGTATTTTTGCTCGGGTCGAGCGGGAGTCTACCGTCATCTCCTGTAATTTGCTTGATAGTCACTCCGGGTTGCTCCTTACGTCGCATGATCACCTCATCTCCAGGCTGCTCTACAGCAAAGCCCAGTATATCAAAACCACAGATCATATTCGCTACAGTTGCGGGAGCAAATACCCGAACTTCGGGTAACATCTTGTCTAAATCGATTACTTTACCTTTTAGATATTCTACATTTAAATTATTGGCCATTACTTCAGTCGTTATTTCCTCTAAAATAGTTTTATGCACCTACGTTAACTAAATCTGCAAAGACACCCGCAGCAGTCACTTCTGCTCCAGCCCCCGGCCCTTTGACAACCAAAGGACGCTCTTTATACCGTTCTGTCGTAAATGAAATAATATTATCACTACCCGACAGCGCATAAAAAGGATGATTTTCATCTACAAATTGGATCGCAATGGAAACCTTTCCATGCTCCAGTTTTCCGATATAACGGATTACTTTGTTCTCGCGGGCAGCGCGCGCTTTCATATCTTCAAAATAGGCATTCTCATTTTGTAATTCCGCATAGAAGGAATCTACTGTCTCAGCTTTCAGGCAAGCTGCGGGAAGAATTGGTCCAAGGTCTACGTCTTCCGCTTCGACAGGATAACCTGCGTCCCTAGCTAAAATCAACATTTTACGCATAAAGTCTATTCCCCCCAGATCATCTCTTGGATCCGGTTCGGTATAGCCTAATTCTTGTGCTTGCTTTACAACATTAAAAAACGTAGCATCGTCTTTGAAATTGTTAAAGATGTAAGATATAGTACCTGAAAGAATAGCCTCGATCTTTAAGATACGGTCACCACTGAACATCAAGTCTTTAAGAACCCTTACAATAGGCAATCCGGCCCCAACATTGGTTTCATAGAAGAAGTCCACGCCATGTTTATGTGCCGTATCGCGAAGCGTCTTATATTGTGCATATTTTCCAGAATTCGCGATTTTGTTACAGGTTACGATGGAGATATTGGACTTAAAGATATCTTCATAATATGTTGCCGGCAATTTACTCGCTGTATTATCAATGAAAACACAGTTCGGCAAGTTCAGGGCTTTCATTTTCTCGATAAACAAAGCAAGATCTGCCTCGGAACCATTTTTCTCGAGTTCAGCTGACCAATTATTTAGTTCCACACCTTCGGTATTGAACAACATTTTACGACTATTGGAAATTCCAACAACTTTGATCTCAATATCATTTTTATCGAGCAGAAAATCGTGCTGATCCTCTAATTGTTTAAATAGCGTCGCACCGATATTACCTGTACCGATATTAAACACATGCAATGTTTTTTTCAGTTCCGCAAAAAAAGCATCATGAACAGCGTTGAGCGCTTTGGCCAAATCTTCTTTACCGATGATGACCGAAATATTGTATTCGGATGAGCCTTGTGCTATTGCCCGGACATTGATACCGTTCCTTCCAAGTGCAGAAAATAACCTACCAGACATTCCCGGAGTCCGTTTCATATTTTCACCGACAATGGCCAATACAGAAAGATTTTCCTCGATAGCGGGGATGACCAATTTATTCGCCTGAATTTCCAATTCGAATTCTATTTCGATCAACTGGATCGCACGCTTTGCATCCGATGGGTTGACCGCAAAGGTGATACTGTGTTCGGAAGAAGATTGTGTAATCAATACAACATTGATTTGTTCCCTAGCCAACAGTGTAAAAAGGCGTCCGCTAAACCCTGACTTGCCGATCATTCCTGATCCACTTAGATTGATCACAGAAATATCCGAAATAGAAGAAATCCCTTTGATCGGTAGTGCCGTTTTTCCACTATCAAATTGGATCACTGTACCTGAGAAATCAGGTTCAAAAGTATTGCGAATAACAATTGGGATTTTTCTCAAAAATGCCGGGATCATGGTGGGTGGGTAGATGACCTTAGCACCAAAATAAGATAGTTCCATTGCCTCAGTATAGGAAAGTACGGGGAGTGAGAAGGCTTTTTTCACGATCCGGGGATCAGCGGTCAGCATTCCGTTAACGTCAGTCCATATTTCGATCGCCGTAGCATCCAATATTGACCCAAAGATAGCGGCTGTATAGTCCGATCCGCCACGTCCTAAGGTGGTAATGCGACCATTCTCGTTGCTCCCAATAAAGCCAGTCACAAACAGCAGCTTGTCACCATGAGTGATATACATCGATTTCACAAGCTGCTCGGTCAATGCCTCATTTAAATGGGCATTCCCGAAATTCGAATCAGTCTTTACATAGTGTGAGGCATCTATAAATAAAGCCTCCGGTATGTATTGTTCCATGACTTTAGAAACCATATAATTGGAACAGCGCTCGCCATAACTGAGAATCAAGTCTTTACTTTGATTGCTCAATTCTCTCAGTGCAAAAATCCCCTGGAGAAGATCCTCGATCTCATTGAAAAATAACTTAAGTTTCGTGAAAACAGGATTTTGGAACTTTACTGCGAGAAGTTCTTTCACAACTGCAAAATGTTTATCTTCCAAAGATTTAAGTCCATCCGAAAAGGACTTCCCTTCAGCTGCGTCTTCTGCCAATTGGGTTAGTAAATTTGTTACACCCGACATCGCGGATAATACCACAAGGGGCTTTTCCTTAGCATCGTAGGATTTCTTGACAATACTTAAGACTGCTTTGAGACTTTCTACTGTTCCGACTGAAGTTCCTCCAAATTTTAAAACTTTCATACTGATCTATACTGTTTGTTTAGTTTGATTTATGCGACAAAAAAAAGCGCTTTCCCTTTTGAGGAAAGCGCTTCGAAATATTGTGTCTACAATTATATACAATGAAACTACTTCCTCCTGAGTTTTATCCCGGTGGTAATAATAATCGTTGTAATAATTGTGTTTGTGTTCATTGTTTTTGCTTATGTATTGTAAATATAGAACAAATATTATCACATTCCTAAAGAAAATTAATATTTTTTTTCAGTTTCACAAAAACAAGCCTTAAAGAATGGTATTCTAGCAGAACACCCCTATTCTTGGGAGTCTGAAACCACCACCTACTTGTAGTAGAAGTTCGACAGACCGATTAAATTTCAATATCTCCAAAAAGCGTTAAGAAAGATGTTAAAATTGTTAAAATTTCGTTAAATAGCTTTAAAAAAATTTGACCTTAAACTGATATTGTATTATATTCGCAACAGTGCTGTCCAAAATAGATGACAGTATTGAATTTTAAAAGTTAAATGTTGTACAAAAAAGCGATTTAATGAAAACAAAGAAATTTATAGCGTCAATGCTATTTATCGGCTTATGTCTAGTGTCGCAGGCACAAACCAACAGAAACTCCAAACCTGAATCAGATCCTGATAACCTTGCTAAAGAATACTTCTCACAAATTATGGGTGTTGCAGTCTCAGCAACAACAAACACAAAACTTTATCAATTTGTTTACGAATGGCTAGGTACTCCATACCGTTTGGGCGGAGATTCAAAACGAGGCATTGATTGTTCTAAATTTTCTTACGAATTATATGACAAAGTATTTAACACGTCATTGGGTTACAATAGTCGTAACCAGTATTCGCAAGTAAAGACTGTAGAGAAGAATGAGTTGAAAGCAGGGGATTTGGTATTCTTTAAAATCAGAAGTAGAAGCATTACGCATGTGGGTGTTTATATTGGTGACAATAAATTTGCTCATGCTTCTTCCAGCAAGGGTGTTATGATCAGCAATTTGGACGAACCATACTGGAGACGCTACTATTATAACGGTGGACGTTTACCAGAAGACAATAAATCGCTTACTGCCGAAATATTGAAAGCAGAAAAAGATAATAAACTGAACTAGAGGTTCAGTTATCGACATAAAAAAGTCCAAAGCTTTAAACGGCTTTGGGCTTTTTTTATACAATTTAATATCCTATTTTTACCCTATAATCATTGAAATACTATTATGTCTTCAAAGAAAACGCTCATCTTAAATAAAGAACAAATAAAACAGAAGTCTATCCGTATTGCCTATCAGATTTTAGAAGACAATTTTGAAGACGAAACACTTGTTTTGGTTGGGATTGCCGATCGGGGTTATGTATTTGCGCAACGCCTGCAGGCGATATTAAAGGATATCTCAGACAAGGAAATTCTTTTGATTAAAGTTACCATGAAGAAAACAAGCCGCTCTTTGAGTGCTGGTACAGACTTACCTGTTGATATTGCAAAAGACAAAACAATCATCTTGGTTGATGATGTATTAAATAGTGGTAGAGCACTGGCCTATGGTTTGGGTGTGTTTCTCAATGTTCCATTAAGGAAGATGAGAACAGCGGTCTTGATCGATCGGAGCCATCACAAGTTCCCAATCTTTAGTGACTACTATGGCACCAAATTGTCTACCATCCTAAAAGAACATGTCACTGTTACCCTAGAGGAATTTGATAACGAAGAAGATGCAGCATGGTTAGTATAACCATGTTGCTATTTCTTTGACACTTTCAATTTCATTCCCGGTTTAATCCGGCTTCCATTCAGATCATTATCGCTTTTTAGCCGGCTAACAGATACACCGTTTTTGTCAGCAATTTGGGATAAGGTATCACCCTTTTTAACCACATAATATGCTGTACGGCTAGCAGCTCGTTGTTGACTCTTCTTAACCGATTTTTCAGCATTATGCGCTAATTTAGCATTAACAAAATTATCTTCCTTCTTGATCAATAAATTTTGCCCCGGTACGATTTTATTTCCGCGTAGGTTGTTCCAGGACTTTATATCCTGAACAGTAACCTCAAATTTTTCAGCTACTGAAGCAAATGTTTCCCCGACTTTCACCTTATATTTTCCATCTTTTAAAAGTTCCGTAGGTTCGTTAGTGCCCGAACTAGCCATCACTGAAGTGGGTATAGGTGTATTGAGGGCAGCATATAGCTCCTCTGTAGCTATTTTCTTATCCAATACAGGCAAAACTAATCTTAATGGTGCTTCTTCGGTACCGTTTAAAATATTCTTCTTAAAGCTAGGATTTAGTGCGCGGAGGGTTTCTTTGGATACATCTAAAGCTGCTGCTATCTGATTTAACGAGATCCTTTTGTTGATGTCTAATGCTTGGGTTCTCAGAGAGAGCTCTGTATCAGCTGCATTTATATTGTTTTCCTCGGCATACTTCATCGCATAAGTCATAGCAATGAATTTGGGAATATAGTTTTGTGTTTGTTGTGTCAGATAGGGAGCGATGTCCCAAAAAGTAGGCTTGTCTTTACCCGAACGTTGAATCGCTCGTCCAACAGCACCTTTTCCACCATTGTATGATGCGATTGCCAAAAGCCAGTCACCATATTCGTCATAAGCTTCTTTCAAGATTTTCGCGATCGCGTAACTGGAAGCGATGGGATCCATACGCTGGTCAGTATAACTATCTACGGTCAGGTTATAAGTCTTTGCCTCATAATACATCAACTGCCATAATCCAGTAGCGCCAGCACTTGAAATATCTCGTGGATTCAAAGACGATTCAACCACACTCAGATATTTCAGATCTCTAGGCACACCAACCTCATCCATGATGCGATCAAACATTGGAAAGTAATACTGTCCAAGTCCCATCATTCTACACATATAAGGATTGTAATTGTTGGAGGTGTATTTGGAGATCAGGTTTTTCACCTGTGGAGAGTAATTTAAGGGTACTTCTCGTTCGATTGCTTTGAGTTTGCGAACGAGCTGTATTTCTTCTTCGGTAATGGTGGAATCATCCTGTCGACTATTTCCCGAAGATTTGACACTGTCCAGGTATTGATAAATCTCCTGTTTTTCCCTATCAATCCTTCCTTGGATAACCTGATGTGTGGCTTCTCTCATGCCTTCTACAGCGCTTTCTTGAGCCATGATAGGCAGCACATAGCACAGCCCTCCTAGTATTGAAATTAACGTCTGTTTTCCGATCATAAATTTACTGTTAAATCCAGGTCTGATTTTTCTTCTTAAAAAATCAACAATAATCTAAACGCTTAGAAACGGATTTTAGTATAAAAATGGTTCTGGCCTATTCAGCTATAGGTCCAGGATAAAACAAAATACGATTTTGTGAGTAACAAAATCGTATTTATGCTATATGGGATAAAATTACCCTTACTTGTTATCTTCTACTTCAGATTTCTTTTCAGCCGAAGAATCTTCTTTTTGACCTTCTTTGAATTCTTTCACCCCCTTACCCAATCCGCGCATCAACTCAGGAATCTTCTTACCTCCGAATAACAGTAACAATGCTATTACAATGAGGATAATCTCATTCGCTCCCAAACCCATGATTAAAAATGATGTTGACATATCTATAATTTCTTGTTTTTCAATTCTTTTAAACTAAATCTATTCTCCCTCTTTACAAATGTAGTGATAATTATTAAATATAGTAATTATTTCTTATCTCGCCAACCACGACATCGGATTCAATGGTGTTGATCCCTGATAAACAGAGAAGTCGACCATTGGTACACCTGTATCTGAATCCACATCTGCCGTACCGATTGTTTGACCTGTACTTACCTTCTGTCCCTTAGAAACACTGACACTACCTAAGTTATTATATACTGTAAAGTACTCACCGTGTTTAATCATCACAATGCGTTGTCCATACATCGTCAGCACACTACTTACCTCGCCTGCAAAAACCGCTTTAACTGCAGCCCCGCTGGACGTTTGTATTTTCACCGACTCATGATCCCAGTTCACATTTCTACCTACGCTTTCACCACCAAAACCTTGCATAACTTTCGCATTCGAAACCGGCCAAGGCAAGCTACCTCGATTAGATCTAAAATCATTTGAAAGCTTGATCGCTTCCGGTGTGCTGCGTAAGACCTCAGAATCTGTTTTCCGTGCGGTATTACTACTTTTTGTACTCGTACTGTTTTTACCTTTCGAAGCATTTGCAGATTCATTTGCTTTCCGATTACGTTCTGCGGCTGCTTCGGCAGCACGACGAGCAGCTTCTGCACGTCTTCTTTCAGCTTCAATCTCTCTTCTAATGATTTCTTTGATAGCAGCATTGATCCGACGTTCTTCTTTTTGTTTTTGCGTGATATCTTTCTTCACACCACGTTCTGTAACAATGAGGTCACTCAATTGCCCAGAGTAAACAGAGCGTTGTTGAGAGATCGTTCTCTTTTCCGTTTCCTGCTCTTTCATCAATGCAACCTGCTTATTTCGGTCGGCTTGCAATTGTGCAATTTTTTGTTCGATCTGTTTCTTCGTATTCTCGATATCTGCAGCCTTTAATTTTCTTGAATCATTAAATTGCTGTAAATATTTTACGCGTCTAAATCCTTGATTAAAATCCTTCGAAGCAAAAATAAACATCAGTTTATTGTAGGCGTTACGATTACGAAAAGCAAACATGACCATCTTTTCATAATCACGTTTCATTTTTTCCAGTTCGGCCTTCAATTTATTTACTGCTGCTGTATTCGCATTAATATGTTTATTGATGACTGCTACCTCAGAAGTGATTGTATTTATCTTTTGTTCACGTAAATTGATCTGCTTACTCAAGGCTGTCACCTGTTGCTGTGTCAACGATTTTTCCTTGGCTATTTCTTTCACAGTATTCTGCAATTCAGCAATTTCGCGAGTAAGTTTCTCCCGTTGCTTTTCCAGCTCGGCTCTCGTCTGAGCAGCAGAAATACCAATCATCAAAATGAATGCTACTATACCAAATATCGTCTTTTTAAAGTTCATTTACAGTACTATTTATTTAGTGTTTGCTCCTTTCCTAACCCCATTTTTTTCATTTACAATAGCAAACTAAATGCGAAAGTAATAAATCTAATGGAAATAGATAACTTCTTATCGGATTACTTTATATCGCGATGACACTGAAAAAGGCATTTCAACAGGTTCATTAAATGTCACTTTGTTAAAATTAATCTCTGTTTTTATCTCCTGACGTCCATCTGAAATAATCATTTTTAGCAGCATCGGAAATTCCTGACCGGAAGCCATTGCATATTCCCCATAATTTGCTTCCAACAGTTGTTTTTTGGACAACTGTGACAGCCTGAACTGGTAGGGGCGATTATTGTTGTTCAGTTTATATAAGAAATCAAGTTCATTCAGTTTTCCATCCAACTGCACAGAATTTGGATCTTGTTTAAAATTCACCGCATCGATATCTGACAGTAGATTAACGGATATATTCGCCAAAAGTAAATCCTGTAGGTTAGAAAAAGTAAGATCAGGGCTTGCGAAACGATAGAGATAGTCGAATGGTTTGACCATATACTCATTCTGAAACTTATTCAGAATCTGCACACTATCCGGCGTAATTAAAACCCGGGCAACTTCAATTCCAAGGGTTGCTGAAATCGAAATCCAGATCCTTTTATCCTTTTCGATCCGGATATTGGAGGTAACATCAAACTTATCCTTACCCAGATCGAGACGCATTTTTGCCTTTCCGGAAAACGTCGAATAGCTTAAATTGGTCAAAAAAAGATTACGCAGTGTCGCTTTCTTTGCTTCACGTGTATTGTCTTTAATAACCAGTTCATTCTCTGATTTGAGATCTGCTCCTTTCAACAGTTTCTTTTTGGAGCTACAAGAAGAAAGCAAAGTCACCAGAATACCTACCCAAACAATTTTATTCCACATAGCTTTTTGTCTCAATCTTCCTTTTTACTTTTTGTTTACTTTCATCAGAATCCAGACCTTTTTCCAGTGCTAGATTCCATTGTTTGAGCGCTTCGCCGGTCTTACCCAATTTGACCAAAATATCACCATAATGCTCAAGTAAAACTGCTGTTGGTGGATTTGTATTTTTCATGGCTTTTTGAATCCAAACCAGTGCATCCTCATATTTACCGTCAGCAAATAAAACCCAAGCATAGGTATCTTCAAATGTTCCGTTGTTGGGTTGCAATTTAGTAGCCATTGCTGCATATTTTGTCGCTTCGTCCAGTCGCTCTTTTCTTAACGATAAATAGTACGCTAAATTGTTCATGGCAGTCACATTTGTGCTGTCCAATCGAATCGCCTCCATATAGGCAGCATCCGATTCTTTATACATCTTTAATGTATTGTAGATATCACCCAGTCCCCCATAGATATTCGCTTGTAAAAAAGGAGTTTCATCCTGCGCATTATTCAATGCCGCCTCCATAAACTTACGGCTATTCTCTGTATCCTTTTTCATCAGGTAGGCCATACTTGTGAAATAGAGTATGGTAGAATTATTGGCCACATAATGTAGGGCTTCCCCCCCATGGGCTATAGCTTGATCAAATTCTCCTTTATCCATATCCAGACTCATCAACATCCGCCACGCATCGATCTGATAAGGATTCATACTTACAGCCACTGCCAACGAGCTTTGTGCAGCTGTTTTATCTTCGTTCAGCCACAACACCTGCCCTTTGGCCATATGGCTCTCTGCAATCCGCGGGTGCACCTCTACTAAAATATTGGCTAATTCCAAAAGCTGCGCATTGGAATAGGGACTCTTAGGTCCCATCAAGGTCATGATAATTCTATTTTTGTCTCCGAAATCAATCTTTTTGGATTGAAATCCTTTTCTTAATGCATCAAATGATAATTTGTTTTTCTTATCTAACCGGTACAGGTCGGCCAAATCAAAATAAAGGAAGTCCTCCTGCGAAGTTTGAATACCCTTATTGATATATTCCAATGCAAGTTTTGAGTTTTTAGAAAGATTATAAGCCTGAGCCAATTGTCCGTATACCTGAGCTAATTTGGTACCTTTATCAGCCCAAGGTTTCAGGAGACCGATTACAGCATTGTAGTCTCCAGCATCATTCAACAGTACACTCCCCACCATATCAAGCGTATCGGAAGGGGTTTCGATTTCTTTTGTTTTAAGAAAATATTCGAGCGCTACGTCTTTATATCCGCCATTAAAAAGGAGCATGATACGTTCACGCTTCAATGAAGCTGTGTTATTTTCATCTATGTTGATCAATTTATCCAGATAGATCAGCGCGCTATCCGCATCATTTTTGCTTTTAAAGGCATCGACTGCGAAGCTTAGATACTCAGGTTTCTGTTGAATTCCTAGGGCTGCCTTTATGGCATCTATCGCAGCATCTTGATTTCGCATTTGGGCAAAAAGGATAGCCTTTGTGAAATAGATTTCATCTGCTTTTGGGTAATCCGCTAATATGGCATCTAAAGAATCTACACCAGGGCCGATTTTCCCTTGCTTTAATATTTCCTGTACATTTTTGAGCCGCGCATCGTAGGGTTTGCTCTTCTTCTCCAATGACTGGGCCTGCACTAGGCCGACTGTACCAAAAAGAAATCCGACAAAACCCAAAACAACTCGTTTATCTAAAAAATTCAATCTCATCTACTTCCACTAAATAATTAAAAATTCTTCCTGCAATATACTAACTAATGTAACAATATTCCTTCGAGGAAGTTGTAAAAATATTGAGATTGGCCCATCCAGTTAGAAACTTAGCTCGTTTTCAATAAAATAAGTGAAATAGATTTTAAAATATAGAATAATAGATGTACCTTTGCAGACCCTTGTGATAAGGGGAAGATAAATAAAAATTTACAAATTATTTAAACAAAAGCAAGTGAATACGTTAAGTTACAAAACTGTCTCTGCCAACAAGAACACCGTTAACAAAGAGTGGATCGTTGTTGACGCTGAAGGAGAGATTTTGGGGCGTTTGGCGAGCAACATCGCGAAAGTAATTCGTGGTAAGCACAAGCCTACATTCACCCCACACGTAGACTGTGGAGATAACGTTATTGTTATCAATGCAGACAAAATTAGATTGACAGGAAACAAATTAGGCGACAAAGTTTACGTACGCTACACTGGATACCCAGGTGGTCAACGTTTCGTTTCTCCTAAAGAGTTAATGGCAAAATTCCCTGAGCGCATCATTGAGAAAGCTGTTCGCGGTATGCTTCCTAAAAACCGTTTAGGTCGTCAATTGTTTAAAAACCTTTACGTTTATGCTGGTACTGAGCACAAACATGAAGCACAAAGTCCAAAACCAGTTAAATTTTAAGGAACATCGACATGTCAACAACTAACACTTCAGGAAGAAGAAAAACTGCTGTTGCCCGCATTTACTTAACTGCTGGTAGCGGAAACATTATCATAAACGGTAAAGACTACAAAGAGTATTTCCCGACATTACCTTTGCAATACATCGCTACTCAATCATTGAGCGTAGCGGGTGAATTAGCAAACTTTGATGTAAAAGTAAACGTTAACGGAGGTGGTGTTAAAGGTCAAGCAGAAGCTGTTCGCCTAGCGATCGCAAAAGCTTTGGTTGAGCTTAACCCAGAAGTTAAACCTGCATTACGCGCTAAAGGTTTAGTAACACGTGATGACCGTATGGTTGAACGTAAGAAACCAGGACGTCGTAAAGCTCGTAGAAGATTCCAATTCAGTAAACGTTAATCAAAGGAGGATCAAAAAATGGCAAGAACTACTTATCAAGATTTATTGGATGCAGGTGTGCACTTTGGTCACCTTACACGTAAATGGGATCCGAAAATGGCTAAGTACATTTTCATGGAGCGCAACGGTATCCACATCATTGACTTGAACAAAACTCTTACGAAATTAGAAGAAGCTGCTTCAGCTATCAAACAAATCGTAAAATCAGGTCGCAAAGTTTTATTCGTTGCAACGAAAAAACAAGCAAAAGAAATCATCGCACAACAAGCTAAAGAGGTTAACATGCCTTTTGTGACTGAGCGTTGGTTAGGTGGTATGCTTACAAACTTCGCTACAGTTCGTAAGTCTATCAAAAAAATGTCTAACATCGACAAAATGCAAAAAGACGGTACTTATGATGTATTGTCTAAGAAAGAAAAGTTGATGATTCAACGTGAGCGTATCAAATTAGAAAACCTTTTAGGAGGTATCGCTGATTTGAATCGTTTGCCAGCTGCTTTATTCATCATCGATGTGAAAAAAGAACACATCGCTGTTTCTGAAGCAATGAAATTGAACATCCCTACTTTCGCGATGGTAGATACAAACTCTGACCCTTCAAACATTGATTTCCCAATCCCTGCAAATGATGACGCTAGTAAATCTATTAGCTTAATCGCAAGCATCATTGGTCAAGCAATCCAAGAAGGTTTGGACGAGCGCAAACGCGACAAAGAAGAAGAAGCTGAAAAAGATGCTGCTGCTGCAAAAGCAAAAGTTGACAATAGTGAAGCTTCAGAAGCTAAACGTCCTCGCAAAGCGAAAGACGGAGAATAATATTTTTATTCCAAACCGGATAGCGTAGCGTTAGTTTCTGGAAAAGATTACTTTTCTTGAACTAGCCTATCTGTCCGGTTTTTTGGTTTAACAGCTCCCGATTATCAAGGAATGTTAAACTTCATATTAGCTTAACATGTTTTAAGTTAATATTGTACAAAATTTTCAGTAGTAAACAATAATAAAAAGAAATAAACATGTCAGTACAAATTTCTGCATCAGATGTAAACAAATTGCGTCAACAAACTGGCGCTGGTATGATGGATTGTAAAAAAGCTTTGGTTGAGTCTAATGGTGACTTTGAAGCTGCTGTAGATTACTTGCGCAAAAAAGGCGCTAAAGTAGCTGCTAGCCGTCAAGATCGCGACTCTAACGAAGGTGTTATCATCGCTAAAGCAACTGCAGATGGTAAATCAGGTATCGTAGTTGAAGTAAACTGTGAAACTGACTTCGTAGCTAAAAACTCAGATTTCGTAGCTTTCGCAGAAAAAATCGCAGACCTAGCGTTGAACAACAAACCTGCTTCTTTGGAAGAATTGAAAGGTTTGGAAATTGATGGCAAGAAAATCGCTGATGCTTTGATCGAGCAAACTGGTGTAATCGGTGAGAAAATTGACGTTTCTAAATACGAAACTATCACTGCAGAGAAAGTAATCGCTTATATCCACGGTAACTACCGTTTAGGTGTATTAGTAGGTCTTTCTGCTGACGCAGCTGGTGCTGAAGAAGCTGGTAAAGATGTTGCTATGCAAATCGCAGCGATGAACCCTATCGCAATCGATAAAGACGGTGTTGATCAAAACACAATTGAGCGTGAAATCGCTATCGCAAAAGAGCAAATCATTGCAGAAGGTAAACCAGCAGAGATGGCTGAGAAAATCGCTCAAGGTAAATTGAACAAATTCTTCAAAGACACTACGTTGTTGAACCAAGAATTTGTAAAAGATTCTTCTAAAAATATCGCTCAATTCTTAGATTCAGTTTCTAAAGGATTGACAGTAACTGCTTTCAAACGCGTACAATTAGGCGCATAAGCATATTTCCTTTCTAGCAATAGATCGAAAAAAAATAAAAACAGGGACTATTGACAAAATAGTCCCTGTTTTTATTTTTATAGGCGGTCAACCTCGTACAGTCCCATTCTCCTATTATTTGTTACTATCTCTCCGTTCCCCATCATTCCCGCTTTCCCAATAATTTATCTTCATCTTCCTTATGTTTGCCTAGCATTTGTTACGACCCTCAGGTTCCCTTATCATCCTATTAGCCCTCTCCTATCATTTACCACAATCACCTCCCCTGTCTTTCATCCATCACTTTTATTTTCATTCAAATTTATGTAACTTAATCATACATAAAAACGAAACAAGATATGGGCATGTTAAAAGAAGGTGCACTAAAAGGCAAACGCATTCTAATTACAGGTGGTGGTACTGGGCTAGGAAAAGCGATGACTGATTATTTCCTAGAGCTGGGTGCTTCGTGCTTGATCAGCAGCCGAAAGGATGATGTGATTCAACATACAGCAAAAGAACTATCCCAAAAACACCAAGGCACATGCCTGGCCATAGCTGGAGATGTACGTAATTATGAAGATGTCGAGCGTGTAGTAGCTTATGGCTACGAACAATTGGGGGGGATCGACATCCTAATCAACAATGCTGCAGGAAATTTTATATCCCCTACCGAGCGGCTTAGTCATCGTGCTTTTGAGTCTGTCATCGGAATTGTACTTCAGGGTAGTATAAATTACACATTAGCATTGGGCAAACGTTGGATTGAAAATAAGGACCAAAATAAAACGGTGCTTAGCATTGTAACGACTTACGCATGGACAGGATCTGGTTATGTTGTTCCTTCCGCGACAGCCAAGGCTGGTGTATTGGCTATGACAAGATCCCTTGCTGTTGAATGGGGAAAAAAAGGAATACGTTTAAATGCAATTGCCCCCGGTCCGTTTCAGACCTCAGGTGCCATGGAACGCCTACTACCAGGTGAATTAGGAGAACTACTATCTCCTACGAAACGGATTCCCTTAGGACGTTTGGGTCAATTAGACGAGCTGGCTGATCTTGCGGCGTATCTTGTATCGGATTATTCCAGCTACATTAATGGCGATGTCATAACAATAGATGGTGGAGAATGGTTAAAAGGCGCAGGAGAATTTAATGGTCTGGATATTATTCCTGAAGAACAATGGGATAATATCGAAAAAATGACGCGAAGTGCAAAAAGTACTTAGTCCTATTTCTGGAACCTACAACAGCACATTGTTTTCTTTAAGAAGTCAAAAGATATAATCAAAATAACGATATTTGGCTGTCATATCGATTATCATTCGATAAAACAAAATTTACAAGTACACAATGAATTTATCCTTTCTCCCCGAAAAAATCAAACATAAGCAAAAGATTGATCTAAGCGAACTAGGTTTTGATTTTGCATTGGCTTATATTTCGGAAGGCACGTTGGTATCAAAAAACAATGGTGCAAAATTTCTCAAAGAAAATCTGCTCTTCCTGAATACCGCTTCAGAAATACTTGAAAGTAAGAAAGATTCAAGTGTATTTATTTTATATTTTTCAAGCCATTACTTTAAAGATCTGCATCATATACAACAAAATTTTTGCTTATCTTACAATCCTCAGGATATTTTCAATTCAGAAACACTACGCAATAAAAGCCTGTCCCTTAAAAAGGAGAATAGAAAATTAATAGAAAAAGTAATCTCCTTAATCTATCAACAGGGAGAATCTGAAAATGCAGCGACCTCTACCTTTGTCTTTCATCAAGTGATGTCACTCTTTGCATTAATTGAAAATATATTAAAAGATCTGGATCTTCCGATCAATGAGTCCCGTGACATGTCTCAAGAAATAGAAGCTTATATCCAACAAAACATCTATTTCCCAGACAAGCTACAAATAAAAAATATAGCTGATCATTTTCAGATTTCGGCCAATTACTTCGGCGCCTTTTTTAAGAAAAAATACCAGAAAAGTTATAAACTGTATATAGACGATATTCGTACCCAACTTATCGAAGAAAGGTTGGCATCGAGCCAATACAGCATGAAACAGATTGTGGATGAACTAGGTTTTAACGATGAAAGTCACCTGACCAACTTTTATAAGAAAAAGAGAAATATAACCCCAAGTGCTTATAAAAAATCTAGAAAAACAGTCAGCTAGTTGTCAAGTTGAATGACACCATTGAGGTCATTATTTAGCGAACGTTGGATCGCTTCGTCGAGAATCAATATCTTCTGACCCTGGAGTGTACGTTCTTGTCCGCTACTGGTATTTGTCTGTGTCGAATTGAATGATTCCAATTTCATAGGGAAATAAATTGGGTTCTCATCTTCTGAACGCCCGATGGTCAATAAGATATTATACCCCTGTAGGCGCAAACTCTGTAATGTCTGATAATTTAAACGCTTGAAAATCATAATGGCCAAGATTTACTGTTACTATTAGTAACAATGATGTTTTCAATTTGTTTGCATTATCAGATAGAATTTTATGCCTTTATGATCACTATTTTAGCGAATTTATCAATTGCTAAAAAAAATATACTACATCCGGAGTCTTCTGATATTTTTTAAAACTTTTCACGCTGCTGCCTGTTGTATTATTGAAGATAAATCATAGGATTATGGCTAGCACGGAAGACAAAAAGACGAAGGGAAAAGTCGAAGCTGACTACTCTGATTCGGAGCAAAATCTAGCTTATAACAAAGATATGGACAGTTATGAGCTGGATGTGGACGATAATGATCCCGATTACGATCATCCGGCAAATTATGACACACTATCCGAAGGTGCAATAGATGATGACTCTACTTATGATAATTCAAATCCTTTTGTCGGAGATGAATACGCTGATCGTGAAAATTTAGAGGAAGATGAGTTAGAGGATGCACATATGCGAATCGAAAGTTTCAAGCACAATCGACTATCCCCTTTAGATAAAAAGCTGGCCCAAAATGAAGAAGATCTCAGAGATGATCTTGATGAAGAAGGATATCCAAAAAATGACAGGTAGTTTTCCAATTATAAAATAGTTTTGAAAGGAGTCTTAGGACTCCTTTTTTCTGAATAAATAAAGCCCGCAACTCTATATTTTTATGTAAGTTTACGTTAGAAGATTTAAATATATGGAAGGTTTGTTGCCGCTCATTCGTATCATTGACCTAAGAAAATCATACGGAACAAAAGAAATTTTAAAGGGAATCAATCTGGATATATTTCCAGGTCAGGTCATTGGCTATATAGGTCCCAATGGTGCAGGAAAGTCTACCACGGTCAAAATATTGACCGGATTGATTGAAGATTTCACCGGTAAAGTTGAGATCAATGGTATCGATATTCAAAAGGATCCCCTTTCCATAAAATCTCAACTCGGGTATGTTCCTGAAAATGCGGAACTTTACGAAGTATTGACCCCAATGGAATATCTCGATTTTGTCGGAAAATTATATGGTATGGAGGATCATACGATCCAGGAACGTTCCCTCAAATTATTAAGCGCATTCGGTCTAGCCGTAAATGCAAATAATAGAATGGATACCTTTTCCAAAGGTATGCGTCAGAAGGTGCTCCTTATATCCGGTATTATCCATAATCCGCAGATCATCATCCTGGATGAGCCCCTGTCTGGGCTAGATGCCAATGCGGTAATCTTCGTGAAGGAACTCATATCATTACTCGCCAAAGAAGGTAAGACTATTTTTTACTGCTCACACATGATGGATGTCGTTGAAAAAGTATCCGATCGAATCCTCCTGATCAGTCAGGGGAGTATTATTGCGGATGGAACGATTGACGAATTGAAGTCAAATCCCAACGAATCACTTGAGCACATATTTGCAAAATTAACCAATACCGACAACGATGCATTGGATGCATCTGACATCATCACCGCTATTCAATAATATGGAAAGATATATCTTACGATTTATTCTTCTATTTAGGGGAGTATGGGAAAATTTGGGAGTAAACTTTGCACAGTTTAAAATTATTTTAGAGACTAAAGTTACCCTAGATAACAGAAAGCCAATCACATTTAAGAAACGGAATACAGGAAAGTCTTCCTCTTCGTCCTCTATTATACAGTTTATCTTGTATATGATCATTGGTTTGATGTTCATGGTTATTCTAATTCTAATTCCGGATCGCTACTTAGCTCTTTCAATTATGCTACTTTGTTTTATCAGCATGCTGAGCATTACATTAGTGTCGGACTTTTCGCCCATACTTTTGGATACCAGGGATCAATACATCATTATGCCCAAGCCGGTCAACGATCGAACGATAGCATTATCGCGAATAACATTTATTGCCATTAAACTTTTCAATCAGGTCATTGCATTATGCTTGCCACTTTTAATCTATGTGTTCTTCAACTGGGATATTATCGCCATTTTTCTACTGGTTGTACAACTGCTATTAAGCACACTTGTAGCATTGGTATTCGTCAACGGCTTCTATCTAATAAGCATCAAATATCTACCCATCCAAAAATTTAAAGACATTATTACCTATCTACAAATTGGGCTTTCAATGATCATTTTTTTAGCCTATTACCTTGGCCCCAATCTGATTCAAACAATCGTTGAGTCTCAATTGACCATTGAACAGCTCAAATTCCTTTGGTTATTTCCCAGTACCTGGATTGCTTCTTTTCAATCTCTGCTTTTGGGTGACCATAGTCTACAGATCATCCTATTTTCTGTTTTGGGTATAGCTGTTCCGCTCTTTGGGATCTATGCTTGTACACAGTTGTTTTCTAGGGGTTTTAACGCAAAAATAGCCGCTCTAGCCAGTGCAGATGCACCTTTACCTGAATCAACAAAAGTGATTTCGCAAAACCTCACAAAACGCCCTTTATATAAAAAATTAGGAACAAAGCTGTGCTCATCTCCTCTTGAAGAGGCTGGGTTTAGTATTGTATGGCTTATAAGTTCAAAAACAAGGGAATTTAAGCAGCAGCTTTACCCCTCTTTGGCCTATTTACCCATCTATTTTGTATTTCTATTTTTACGGACTGGTGAAGGCTTGCCGACAAGAGAAAAACTGGTTAAGTTAGGGGAATCTGGCTTATATATTGTTATGTTTTACCTCTCACTACTAACCATATTGACTGTATTTCAGCTGATCACACAGAGCAATAAATATAAGGCCGCTTGGATCTATTATGTCACGCCAATAGATCGTCCGGGACAATTTATGACCGGTGTACTTAAAGCATGTCTTATTAAATACGTACTACCATTTAATGTTCTATTTCTTTGCATTTGTGTTCCTCTATTCGGTATCAGCTCCATAAATGACTTATTGCTTTCGTCGGCTGTTGGCGGAATAGAAAGTATCTTGATCATGCTCTTTCTCGTAAAAAACTACCCTTTTTCCAAAGCGAGTCAATCCAGTTCCAAAGCACTGGTCAACTTATTGATCTTAGGTTTACTCGGACTTTTGGGCTATCTTCATAAAGTTATCTTTCAGTATGAACTATTGATTTGGGGGCTGGCAGTACTCGGCTGGATATTGTTTTTTATCATGCTCAAATATTTACAAAAAGAGGATTGGAAAAGCCTGGCCTTTGATGATAATTAAGAAATTACCATGAATACACAGGCTCCAGAAAATGGGGCCTGTGTATTTCACGACTACTTTTTATTGATCCGTCCTTTAAACTGACTGATACCATCCATAAAAGCTTCTACAATTATCCTTCCTTTAGGAAGATGATTAAGATCATAGTTGAATATTGCATTCTTAACAGCTTTATATTCATGCTTTTGCCATAGCACACCGTCAACCTTTATCCGCACGGTCATATCGCTCTGCTTATTGGATACCACATTTAACTGCGTTTGGTCAACCACCGATCTTGGATACAGGGAGAATGCATATTGAGCCTTTGTTGTATCCATTTCAAATCCCGGAACAGCCTTAAAACTAAACATTTCACCCACTCCACAATCACTTTCAAATGCATGAATAAGGTTTCCTTTCAGGTCGAAGATGCGAAGATAACCATCTCCGTTTTCGGGTTGTGCCCAAAACTGTAGTCCATTTCCAGCGGTATCTATTAGGCGAAAGGAGTAATTGCCTGCAGCAAGGCGTATCGTATCAGTATAAAGCGTGAGCGCAGTCAACTGTGCTGCCTTCTTTTGGAAAACGGTATCCTGCTGAGCATTTATTAAAGAAATACTATTGTCTTGAGGTGCTTTATTTGTAAGAAATTTCACAACAAATTCATTGGGAAATTTCTCTGGTGCTGTAAAAACAACGTCCATTTCATTGTCTTCTGACCATGCATCTTTCTTACCATTCGGTTTGATAAGCGCCACATGAAAGACATTTTCACCATCTTTTTCCTGAATTTCCCCTGGTAGCAATACATCTGCCACTTGATTAAAAGAAAGATTTCCCTTCCAATGAAATGTTTTAGCAGGAAATCCCTTAGTTCCATACACAATTGTAAGCGAATGCAACGGATCTGCCCCGAGGTTTCTGAAAGATATCCGTGGGCCAGAACTGGCTGGGTTTAATCTCGAAAAACGTTGCTCGTCGTTTGGTACCATAATAGATTCAACGGCTGCATCTATTTTTTGCTTGGGTTTCGAATAATGAAACAAGTAAGCTGAGATATTTTCAACCGCCTGTATATTGCTTGAAGCAGTATAGGGTTCCATTCGCAGTGCTGCAGTATGCTGGCCCGGCTTTGTGAATATATCGATTACATCAGGTTGCTGCAGATCACCGGGACACCAATACGCCCGGTCAAAGATCCATGTCCCGCCTTGCGGGTATAAAGGGTTATCGCCACACTTTTTCCACATATCCCGCAGGTCAACGACCTTTCCGTCGAGCATGAGTTCACGCCATCGTGTACAAAACTCACTGCAACCACGAGGTTTGTCCATACCATGTCCTGTATGCTGAATACGTATACGGCTTAAGGCTGCTTGCCCAAGCGATTCGTAAGTTACCGGCAATAAATTCTCCTCTATCTTCTCGTTGGGATCGCCATATTTATAGCCCTTATTCCACAAAGGTGTTATACCAAGAGGTGTAACAACTGGAGGTCCTGATAGAATTTCGAAATCTATGCTAAGTGCCCAACCGACTGTTTTATCCTCAAAACCCGAGTGTACATATACAATCTCAACGCTATCTCGCAAAAAAGGAGCAAAGTCAGTCACATCCACCTGCCATTTCCAGTTCCACCCTTTGTTGTAAATACTCCCATAAGGGGTAAGCATCCGGCCCAATTCATAATTCAGCGCCTTTCCTTTCGCTCCTCCTTTGCGTCTCAACACGATATGATCCAGATAATCCCAATGTGCAGTGTTTAAGCTATCAGGACTTCCCAAAGTGACATGCATGGTTATTTTTCTTACGGGGTATTCGGCCTTGGGAAATACCCCCCATGCTGGATAAGGATTTTCACCCTTAGCAGCATCACAAATAATAGTAGTACGGTTGTGCGTGACAACATGGCTTATTGCTTTCTTTTGCGCAATAGCATGATAACCGATGATAAGCCACACTAGAATAAGAATAGGTCTGAAATTCATTATAGTAAAAAATAATAGGTAAGAAACCGCATAAATATACATGAATTTAATGTCACAACCTATCATCAGGATGCATCAGGCGTGATATACGTGGGAATTGTGTTACAAAACAAAGCTTGATCGCCAACATATGGTCATTGCTAGGCAACCTTTAGGGTGAAATCGCATTGTATAACATCAGATCACTAACACGTAATCCAGCGGATCCTTTAGTACCCAAGTGTTAGAGCCTAAACAAGAGACACTCTTAAAGAAAATTCCCAAAAAATGCTGTGCTAATCTAAGGTTATTTCAAAAATGGTTCAAAAAAAAGGAAAATCTGTATTAGACTTTCCTTTTTATAGTAGCGGGGAGCAGGATCGAACTGCCGACCTCAGGGTTATGAATCCTGCGCTCTAACCATCTGAGCCACCCCGCCGTTTCGGTATGCAAATATACCACTTCGCCTGTCAATTCAAAAGATTTTTTTATTTTTTTTAGCGATTTATCCTATTCAAAAATCATTATAACACACAACAAACTCATTCTTAACGAAGTAAAATAGCGTTTCCGTTAAGAAAAAATTCGGGATAAGATTTGGACGATTTTAATTTCAAATATTTGCGAAAAAGCCTCCAACTTTTCACAAAAAAACTTGCAATAACAAAATAAATATGTATTATTACAAATAATAAGTTTATGCAATAAAAAGCAAAATGGGAAGAGATTTGTAGCGGGGAGCAGAATCGAACTGCCGACCTTTGGGTTATGAATCCAACGCTCTAACCATCTGAGCTACCCCGCCATTTTGGGAATGCAAATATAGCTTATTTTTGATTTAAACAAACTAAAATTTAAAAAAACATTTTTATGGCAGATAAAATAAAATTCCAACTAGAATATATCATCAACTCTTCACCTAGAATTTTATTTCCGTATTTGCAAGAACCAAACGAACTGGCACAATGGTTTGCAGACGATGTAAACTACAAAGACACTGTTTACACCTTCATTTGGGACGATGAACCGCATCGCGCAAAAATCGTTGCATCAAAAGAAAACAAATCAGTGCGTTTTAAGTGGCTCGATGATGATCCTTATTTCTTTGATCTAGAGATCGATCAAGATGAGCTGACAAACGACGTCGCACTTAAAATTATAGATTTTGCTAAAGAAGAGGACTTGGAAAACAGAAAATTAATCTGGAAAAATTCAATCGTCTATCTTCAAAGTGTTATAGGTGCATAAAAAAACCTATCTTTGCAATATATTTTCACCAAGGGCTCTAAAAGAGCTCCTTGGCTGGAAGATGCTTTAATGTAAAGGCATCAATTTGCTTAGCGTCACGGATGAAAAAGGTTCATTTACTTATTCTTCAAGCTTTCATTAAACCATTCATTGTCACATTTTTTATTGTGATGTTTGTGTTATTGATGCTTTTCCTATTTAAATACATCGATGATTTGATCGGAAAAGGATTTGAATGGTACACCATTATGGAGCTTATTGGGTATCAATGCATTGTTCAAATTCAAATGGCGATGCCCTTATCCATGTTATTGTCTTCCATTATGACCTTTGGAAACTTGGGGGAAAGCTATGAGCTTGTGGCCATCAAAGCAGCAGGCGTATCTTTACGCAAAGCCATGACTCCTCTATTTATACTTGTGGCAATTTTTGCTACGAGTTCCTTTCTATTTTCCGATTACATTTTACCAGTGGTCAACCTAAAAATGGGCACCTTGCTGACAGATGTACGGAATAAAAAGGCTGACTTTCTGATCAAACCCGGCATTTTCAACAATACGATTCCAGGATACTCCATTCGTGCAAGAGGCAAAAATAAGGAAGGAACGATTCTCTATGACTTAATGATCTATGATCATCGAGGTGGTAATACAGCCAACAATGTGCTAATGGCAAAAGAAGGGTACATTTATAACTCACCGGACAATAGTTATATGATCCTCAAATTGAAGGACGGTATACGCTATGAAGAGTCGCGCACAAAGAACTCGAAAACTTACGATCCACGTCAGCAATTTACACGATTTAAGTTTAAGGAAACAGAACAGAAGTTCGACATGGGTAGCTTTCAACAAGGTAAAACAGATGAAAGTCTTTTCAAGAGCCATCATGCGATGTTAAATCTTAGGCAACTGGATATGTACATTGACTCCAACCATATTAAAATCGACAGTATGGGTAAAGCAATTACAAGAACTCTTGATACGCGCTATAATATCTATTCGAAGTATTTCAGTGCAAATCAACCTGGCCTGCCAAAGGTAAAAGAAGCGAAGATCAAACCTTATAAAGATTTAGTAGCGGATCTTGTACCTCCTGAACAACGGACACAGATCACCATGAATGCCCTGAGCCAGCTAAACTATTTAAAAGAGGATCTCAACAGCCGCACCCTTGAATTTAAAGATTACAAAACAAAAGATATACGTTATCGCATTGAATGGCATAGAAAGTTCACATTGGCCGTATCTTGTCTACTGCTATTTGCCATTGGAGCGCCTTTAGGTGCCATTATTAGAAAGGGAGGTCTCGGACTCCCGGTCGTTATGGCCATTATCTTTTTCTTAATCTATCATATCATCTCTACAGTGTCGGAAAAAACGGCTAAAGATGGTGCTATATCTTCGGCTGTAGGTATGTGGATGGCTATTATCATATTAGCTCCCCTTGCTGCATTTTTAACCTATAAATCGACTACAGATTCGGCTTTGTTTGATATTGATCAGTACAAATTAAAAGCAGAAGCGGCCTGGAAATGGATCAAAGAGAAATTTGGTAAAAAGAATAAATTAAAGGAGTCACATTAGATTTGTGACAACGCCATTATAAATAAAATTAGATTCTACACTAACTTTGTATCAATACAATATAACAATTAAATGGAATTCAAATTAAACACGATCGAAGAAGCGATCGCTGATATACAAGCAGGAAAAGTAGTTATCGTCGTAGATGACGAAGATCGTGAAAATGAAGGTGATTTTATCACCGCAGCCCGCAACGCAACTCCCGAAATTATCAACTTTATGGCAACTCATGGCCGGGGTTTGGTATGTGCTCCTATCACCAAGGAAAGAGCAGATGCTTTGCATCTTGACCTGATGGTGGGGCAAAATACAGCGGTCTATGAAACTAATTTTACCGTTTCTATTGACTTACAAGGATACGGTTGTACAACAGGGATCTCTGCTTCTGATCGTTCAAAGACGATCAAGGCAATGATAGACCCAAATATTCACTACGAAGAGTTGGGTAGACCTGGTCATATCTTTCCATTGATTGCTAAAGATGGTGGTGTACTACGTCGTACAGGACATACCGAAGCAACTGTTGACCTTGCTCGTCTGGCAGGTTTTGAACCAGCAGGTGTATTGGTCGAGATCTTAAAAGAAGATGGTGAAATGGCTAGACTACCAGAATTAATGGAAGTAGCCAAAAAATTTGATTTAAAAATCATCAGTATTGAGGACCTTATTGAATACCGTTTAAAACACGATTCATTGATTAATGAAGAGGTGACTGTCAATATGCCTACACAATATGGTGATTTTCAAATGAAAGCCTTTACTCAAAAAGATACTGGTGAACAACATCTTGCCCTTTATAAAGGTGAGTGGAATGAAGATGAACCTATTCTTGTTCGTGTACATAGCTCCTGTGTGACCGGTGATATTTTTGGATCTTGCCGTTGTGATTGTGGACCTCAGCTTCATAAAGCGATGGAGATGATCCAAAACGAAGGAAAAGGTGTGATTGTCTATATGAATCAGGAAGGCCGTGGTATTGGACTGATCAATAAATTGCACGCTTACAAATTACAAGAGAATGGTTTGGATACCGTTGATGCCAATGCCCAACTTGGATTTAAAGCTGATTTGAGAGACTATGGTGTTGGTGCACAAATCCTTAGAAATCTAGGGGTAACAAAAATGCGTTTGATGTCCAATAACCCAACAAAACGTGCAGGATTGGTCGGCTATGGGCTGGAAATCGTAGAAAACGTTCCTATTGAAATCACCGCGAACCCCTACAACGAGGAATATTTACGAACAAAAAGGGATCGTATGGGACATACCATTATGAAGAACTTGTAATAAAGATCAAAAAGAATATTTCAGAAGCGGTGTTTTTCATAGAAACACCGCTTTTTTTATGAAAGTTTCTATTTTTTATTGATTCGTATTTTTCGCTAAGGGTATCAATGAACTCACTATGCTCGGTTTATTGGCCAGAAAAAAACTTCAATAGATTTTCATTGCTGTCGATGCTCGTGAAAGCATGAAGGTTTTATAAAAGATGTGATGTTATCATGGCAGTTCTTTCAGTAAATAGAAGTAACTTTATATTAATGAATACGCAAGGGAAACATATCATCTTTTTTGACGGTGATTGCTTAGTTTGTAATCGTTTTGTTCAAATCCTATTGAAAATAGACTCAAATAATAGGCTTCTATTTAGTTCCTTACAGTCTGACTTCGCTAAAAATAATTTACACTCTATTCCAAAAAATATAGATTCTATTGTTTATATATCTCCTAGCGGTACTTATATAAAGAGTGAAGCCATATTGAATATCTGCAAAACATTGGGTCTTCCCTATTCAATCGTCTATTTTCTCAAAATACTACCAAAAAAGTGGCGGGACTTGGGCTACGACTATTTTGCAAAAAATCGCTACAAATGGTTTGGAACAAATAAGTATTGCGCAGTTCCCAACGAACAGCAACGGAAAAAATTCGTCTAAGCAAAGTTTCCCGTAAAATTGCTTGTTTGCGAAACAATAGGCGATAGAATATTGTTCCAAAAGCAGCTGATGTACCAAATAATCCAAGGTAATATATCAGCAAGTATAAATAAATACAGGTCACAAACAGCAGCAATGGCTTGTAAAAAACAAAAAATAATAATTCCAATGAAAAATCCACTTTTAATTGACAGAGCCTATATAAACGGAAAATTTATCACATCAAAAAACACATTTGATGTTGTCAACCCCGCCACTGGAAAAACAATTGCAGCTTTACCCGATCTGAAAGTTACAGATTGTACAAAAGCCATACAAGCGGCTGACAAAGCCTGGAAAAGCTGGAAAAATACAACAATTTCGGAACGATGTCTTATTGTTCGCAATTGGTACAATCTCATTCAACAAAATAAAGACCTACTTGCTGAAATTATGACACTTGAGAGTGGAAAACCGCTCAATGAGTCGAAAGTAGAAGTAGATTACGGGAATTCATTTGTTGAATGGTTTGCCGAGGAGGGTAAGAGAGCCTATGGGGAAACGATTCCCGCTCAGAAAAAAGGGGTAAGAATGATGACAATCCGACAAGGTGTCGGGGTCGTTGCGGCAATTACGCCCTGGAATTTCCCTTTGGCCATGATCACCCGAAAGGTCGCTCCGGCGCTTGTAGCGGGCTGTACGGTAGTCCTCAAACCCGCATCCCAAACACCTTTATCCGCAATCGCATTGGTCAAACTCGCCGAAGAAGCAGGTCTGCCAAAAGGAGTCTTTAATGTCATTACCGGAAAGGATAGTGCTGGTATCGGAAAGGAACTTGCCACAAATGATCTTGTCCGTAAAATTTCTTTTACAGGCTCTACTGAGGTCGGTAGGACGTTGATCGAACAATCAGCCTCAAACATTAAGAAAGTCTCCATGGAACTCGGCGGAAATGCTCCATTCCTTGTATTTAGTGACGCAGATATTGACGCCGCAGTGGAAGGTGCTATTGCTGGTAAGTTCCGAAACTCCGGACAAACTTGCGTTTCTATCAACCGCTTCTTAGTCCAAGAAGACGTCTACGACGAATTCGCTACAAAATTAGCCCGTGCTGTGGGTCAATTAAAGGTGGGCAATGGACTCGACAAAGGTGTTCAGGTAGGGCCATTGATCAATGCCAAAGGTTTAGAAAAAGTACAGCATCATGTTCAAGATGCTTTGAATCACGGGGCAGAATTGGCCGCTGGTGGACATGTGATCAAAGGTCTGTTTTTCCAACCTACAGTCCTTACCAATATCCCTAAAGAGGCACTGATATTTCACGAAGAAACTTTTGGCCCAGTTTGCGCATTGTTTAGTTTCAAAACAGAAGAAGATGGTATAGCCATGGCCAATCACACCGAATTTGGCCTTGCCTCCTATTTCTACAGTACCAATATCAATCGCTGCTTTCGTGTGGCGGAACAACTTGAGGCAGGTATGGTAGGTGTTAACACAGGATTAATATCGAATGCTACAGCTCCTTTTGGTGGGGTAAAACAATCTGGCGTCGGTCGTGAAGGATCAAAACATGGACTCGATGAATACATGGAATTGAAGTATATCTGTTTCGCGGAATAGATACGATATAGCTGAGGTTACATTTTACTGAAATAGGCTATTTGCACTATACAACCATCGTTGGTATGACACAAATAGCCTATTTATACAGGTAATTCTTATTCTTAATCACTCTTTCTTGGCAATGAAACCAAAAGATAAATTTCAACTGTAACTAACGCTGCGTCTTAATAAATGCTGTCAATTTTTCCCGAGTGGAACTAAAAGATAGTGCATCGACTACTTTATCATAATTCTCTTTGTCTATACAGCTTGGATAGGCATATTTAGCAAAAGCCAATTTATTATCGTCCCTGATAAATAGCTCCATGAGATCTATGATTTCGGAACTGCGCAATCGCCTATTTTTCAGCTCTTGAGCCGCCACTTGCAAGCGGTCCTGATCATTTTCTTTTTGATTGAGCAGATCATTCAATTGGTTAGCTTCATTTTTATCCTGATAACCAGTATTGTCGATCGGATCGTCCTGATTTTGTTGATTATTACTTCTATCATTCTCAGACCGGCCATATCGCTCGTCTTGTTGTTGACCCCGATCGTACCTGTCTTCATTATAATCACCATTATTATAGTTGTCGCCATTGCGATAATTATCATTATAGCGACCAACAGGATTCATCGATTCCAGAACAATACCTCTATTTCCGCCACGGCTGCTTACGGAAAACACAACATTCATATATTGACCATTTTGGTCGACGAGCTGCACACCCCTCCCATTTAAAGTTCTCTGCCGCCTATTTGCGAATACGATACGGAGATTATACCTCGGGTTTTGCAAATTTGGTACATGAAGGTCAATCAACGGTCTATTATTGTACAAAACATTATTGATATAAAGAAAGAAGGGAACATCGGCCGAATAGATATTTAATGTTCCGCCATAAGTTCTATAACGTTGGGCAAATCCTCCAGTTGCGATAGCAAGCAACATGATCACAGTCAAAAGTCTCTTGTACATATTCCTTTTCAATTTATAATCGTTCGACTAACGAGAATAGAAAAGGATTAAGAAAATTAAGAATTTAACGTTTTATCCGCGTTGTTTTTATTTCTGATTTTTTTGTAGAGTTTCACAGCCATCATCAGGGAGACGGACAGTATTAAAAGTCCCAGAACACCGAATATCCAATTGAGAGCAGACTTTAATACGACTGTAAATACAATTGCAAATAATAAAACGGTCGCCAGCTCATTCCAAAGACGCAATTTGGTCGAGGACCAAGTCGATGATTCCCCTTTTAACTGAAACATAATACGTTGGCAGGCAAAATGATAAAGGATCAGTCCCAATACAAAGGTGAGCTTGACATGCATCCAGCCCATGGTCAACAATCCCGGATTAATATATAACATGACGAGAGCTGCCAGAATAGTGAGGTACATGGCTGGTGTTGTGATGATCCACCACAATTTACTCTCCATCAGTATAAACTGTTTATGCAAAACCCCATACTCTTCCGCAGATTTGGATTTAGCTTCTGTATGGTAAATGAATAAGCGAACGATATAAAATAAACCAGCCATCCAACAAACCACAAAGATAATATGAACTGCTTTTGCGTATAAATAGACCATGGGTACAAAAATAAGAAAAGTTAGGGGCAATCAATAAAGCTAGGCTTTAATTAGAAAAATCTTACATGAAGTATACAAAAGACGAAAGTCCATCCCGACTACTTAGTTTTAGTTTTCAATAATGCATGTTAAATAAACAACGCTTCCAATCCGATATAGATAGTACAACTTATCGGATTGGAAGCGTTGGTATTTCAACTGATCTATTTCTTCTGTGGAGAAGTTTTCAGTTCCTTATATAACAGAAATAAATGGGCTGCAGACCAGCTAAAATGTGGTGCTTTGAGCCTTTTGCCTGTGCGCGCTTCATAGTTTTCATGAATTGGTCCATTACCAGATAAGCCCTCCAATCGCTCAAAGACTTGTTTGGTATACATATCGGCTTCCTTTTGATAACCGTATTTCCTTAAACCAGCAATTGCGAAATAGACTTGATCCAACCAAATAGGCCCGCGCCAGTATCCTCTATCCATGAATTTGGCGTTGTCTAGAGCCGCAGTAGGAAAAGGTACAAAGGAGGCAAATTTAGCCGTATCCTGCATCACACGAACCACAGCTTCAGCTTGTGGCACAGTAGCTAAACCTGTCCACAATGGCGACCAGCCTTCAGGACCAAAACATGGAATAAGCGCTCCATTCAGTTTGCGATCAAAATAATAACCGCGCTCCTGGTCAAAGAAGTAATCCATGGCAAGGTACGATTCTTTTTTCCCCCGAAATGGTACTCCGAGCAATTCCGCAAAATGCATCAGATATTTTCGTTCCAGCTCAAGATAAGCACTGAGCTCCACAGATTCCTGATCCATGCTCCAGGCACCTTTTTCATTCAATAACATCTGGGTACTATCGTACCGAATAGCGTTGTCCATACCGCTCTCCCACTTGGCAGCTTCTAATGTTCCATCCGTAGCACCATACTCACAGATACCATTTTTATTGTGATCCCGGTAGCGAAACCACCATTCATGGTACAAGACTAGTTTATCGTACATTTCCCGTACAAACGATAGGTCATGATCGGCTTCATAGATCGCATTTACCGCCCAGGCAGCTAATGGCGGTTTGGAATCACGGTAATTATTCTCGCGATGGTCCGTATAGATACAATCGGCAATCATCCCGACGCTATCTTGAAAGTCAAACATAGCGCGAACCTGATCTTTCGCCAAAGCGGGATCTATCTGCGCCAATGCAACGGCATGCTTCCATGAATCCCATGCCCAAAATCCAACAAAATAGTCAGCTACATGTGAAGGGACAACACCATCATGTTTTAATTCCTTTTTTGCACTCCGCCAATTGCTCATCAGGGTCATCATACTTTTCACCATAATGCGATGTTCCTCCATGGAGAGTTCCGGACGAGTATTTGAGCTGATATAATTCACCCACCGTGCTGTATGTTGCATGCTCAAAGTCTTGCTTTGCTCAACAGCTGTTTTTGCCGTTACGAGTGCCTTTTCTAAGGTGATCGGGTTGGCATAATGGATCAGCACAATCTCCGTATCAGCTTTTTCTAAATGGGCTTGATATTTCCCCTGATCAAAAGTTACTTTCACACCAGCTTCAAAAGATAGTAAAAGAAGTTCTCCATTTGGAAGTTTAGACCACAGGGTATTACCTGCCAATGTCCATTGCCCTTGATTGAGATTGCCATAGGTCCATAGTTCTTTTGATGATTTGTTTTTAATATGTAATATGGCTGTTGTTGATGAGACCTGTTTAAGAGTTTGCTCAACCTCCATATCCTCCCCTCGCAAACGCATCCACAGGCGATCCGGATAATAACAACTGCTATCACGGCTCAATAGATTTTTTTCTCCAGCCGGAGCTGTTCCAATCTGCAGCAATGCACTACTTAACCAGGCACGCCCATCCAGATCATAGGGTCCACAAAAACCTGTTACTGTCTTATTTTCATGAATGCCAAATCCGACCCAGGCGCCGCGGTCGGTATAAAAGGGATTTGTTCGCCGAGTGGAACCTTCTGGTTGTTGCTCCACCCTTAACAATCCACCATAGCCATCCATTTTAGGGGACTTGACCGTATTGCATCCTATCAAAATCAAACAAAAACTAATTGTAACCCATAAGGTTTCGATCTTATTTCTCATAAATAACAAAAAAAAGTAACTAAAAAGGGTACACTGAGGTCAATCAATATACCATGGATGATCGCAACGAGAACATATTGTTTGCCGGAGTATTGTGTGATAATGGGTAATGCAGTATCCATACTTGTGGCGCCTGCAACAGAAATCGGCGCCAGCGGGCCAAACCATTTTCGAGCTAATGGGGCCATCAATAGCGCCATTATTTCACGTATCAAATTCGACATCAATGCTATAGTTCCCAATGTGACACCCTTATATTGTGTAATAAAAATACTTGATAAAGAGTAGTAACCAAATCCAGATCCTACAGCCATACTTTCAGCGGCATTCCAGTCGCGGATAAAGAAACTGATGATAAACGTACCTATCAATGTTCCAACGATAGTTGCCAGGGGAACGAGCACGATGCTTAAATTAACTTTTCGTAGAGATATCAAGAGTTCCCTATCATAACCAATGGTAACCCCAACCAACAACATCAATGCATAGAGGACATAAGTATTCCATTCTTCTTTCAACAATTCGGCTGGAATAATTCCCTTGAAACCGACAAAAACACCCACGACAAAAAATGCGAGAATGATCAAACTACCTTTCATGTTTGCTAAAGAATAAACGGTAAACGAACCATGAGCAAAGAACACTTCCAGCGACTCCGGCCAATGTGATCAGTATAGCTTGCAACCCCAATGTATCAAGATTGTCTACTATTTTTGGATTTTGTCCGACCTCTCGTCCCAGAAGAAACAGTAAGGCAAATATGACCAATCGGACAAGAATACCTGTATGTTTAAGAATAGGAAAGGACCGAAGTCCTATCCCTATTCCTACACCTAAAAGCATGACAAAAAAAACGGTAAACATGCTCCTTAATTAATTTTATCATTTGACTTGATCTCCAATACTGGAACAGGATAAAAGTTGTGTTTAGCCGGATCAAAACTATTCCGACCAATAGCTTGCAATGCTTCTTTCGCTTTCCCCCATCTTCTCATATCGTAGAATCGGGTATTTTCCAAGGCAAACTCCACGATACGCTCATGTTCGATACGTTTTTTGACTTCGGTAACAGACAAATTCAAAGGAAGTGCCGGCATATCTGCCCGCTGGCGTACCTGATTGATCAAAGGGATGGCATCGGCAGGACGATTACGTTCATTTAAGGTTTCAGCCAATAACAGCAACACATCAGCATAACGCATCAATGGAAGATTGACTGCTGTGCGGGACTTATCTAAATCGGCTGCTGTTCGTGGTAAATACTTTCTGAAACTTGCCCGGTCAGATCCAGCCCCAAATATTTCATCGTAGGTAAAGCCATAAACTCCCCCATTCTTCAAATCATTAAAATAAGGATCATTGCAGAATACGGTCTGATACATACGTGAGTCATAACGTCCTGTTGTAGCGATCTTACCCTCCTTTTTAAATTCGTTTAAGAGCATCTTGCTTGGTAAGATTTCATCCCAACCGCCCAACTCTCCTACAGCGATCCACTTATGCAGTGCTGTGCGGTAACTCGCACCATTAGCGGTATTATCAGTAAATTGAAGTTCAAAAATAGATTCTGCGCTATTTTTATTGGTTCCGTCAAACATAGACAGGAAATCTTTTTCCAGATTATACCCTGATACGGCTTTAAAGGCCTGTTCAGCTTTTCCGAGCAGTTCCTCTTTTTTGGCCGTATTTTCATATGCTGATGTTAAGTAGCTGTAGCCAAGGTAAGCATTCGCCGCCCCTCTTGTAGCTCGACCAACATTGGCCGCCTCCTGTTTCACAGGTAAATTGCCAACCGCAGCCTCCAGATCCCCGATAATAAAAGCCCAAGCTTCATCACGTGTAGATAAGGCCTTGTTAATCTTTCCTTCGTTGGTGATATATTGATCGCGTATAACGATCTTCTCCCAGTTAAGCAATAGTTTCAAATGGTAATAGGCGCGTAAGAACTTTGCTTCGGCAATAATCTGATTTTTCTTATTTGCATCCATTTCAATCGGTGCGGTCTTCTCTATCACTTGATTTGCATAAGAAATACCGCGATATGCTTTACTCCAATAGGCCGTAAATTGACTATTACCATTGGTATAGGTAAAATTATAGAGTTCCACCCAGGTTTGATAGTTCAAGGCATCGCTACCGATTTCACAAGCATCTTCACGATAAGCCTCGACCGGAAATTTTACCTCCGCAAATTCCCATACATCAGTTGCTGCTTCCAACTGCGAATAGGCAGCAGAAAGTCCAGACTCAGCATCCTCGGCATTACGCCAGAAGTTATCTGAAGTAAGTTTGTCCGGCGATGTTAAATCCAATTTATCGCTGCAGGACAATGTCGTGCTTAGCGCGCAAGCGATACAAAGAATCCATTTATAATTTGTTCTATTCTTTTTCATCTTCTAGTTTCTTTAATTATGATACAATAAATACCCAAGTCTTAAAATGTAAATTGAACTCCAAAGGAATAGGACTTGGTAAATGGAAAAATATAACGGTCTACCCCTGTATTCAACACGCTGGATTTATTGTTAACTCCAGATGGTGCAAACTCAGGATCAATTCCCTTGTATTTTGTCCAGGTATATATATTCTGTCCACTGATATAAAACCGTAGATTTTCTGAACGGATCGCATGCAATAGATTTTTAGGCAAAGTATAACCGATCTGTAGCTGACGTAGTCTAATAAAGTTACCCGATTCCAAAAAGCGTGTGGACTCACGGCTGTTTCCATTTGGATCTTGTAATACAGCACGCGGAACATCGGTATTCCGGTTGTTTTCGGTCCATGCATTTAACGTACTGCTCAAAAAGTTGGATCCAGAACTCATGGCTTCAAAAAAGTAGCGATTCCCATTATAGAGTTTATGTCCCCAGCCACTTCCGATCAAAGCCGAAAAATCAAAGCCTTTGTAAGAAGCACCGAGATTCAAACCTACTTCCAATTTAGGAATCCCCGTACCACTGTATTTCTTGTCTTCATCATCAATCACACCATTACCATCGACATCGACAAAACGGATATCGCCCGGCTTGGCATTATCTTGTAGTAATTTCCCCTCCTTGTTGACATGTTTGTTCACCTCCTCCATGCTCTGAAAGATACCATCGGTTTGGTAAAGGAAGAATCCTCCAATCGGATATCCTACACGAGTCTGATTCGGAAAATGTTCAGTATCGAATTTTAGACCATTTCCCAAAAGAATCTGGTCTTCATTAGCGAGGCTGACGACCTTATTTTTGAGGGTTGAAAGATTTAATCCAATATCGTATTGAAACTCATTTTTCCGATTTGCATACTTGAGTTCAAGCTCAAAACCCGAGTTTCGGATCTTCCCAACATTTAATGTCGGATCTTCCAAACCTGCAGATGGAGCAACTTTCTTAGTGATCAAAAGATCATTGGTGGTCTTGATAAAGTAATTTACCGAACCTTTTAATACATTATTGAATAGACCAAAGTCTGCTCCTATGTTTTTAGACTCTGTGGTCTCCCAGCTCAACAGTCGATTCTCAAGCCCCATTGCAATACTACCTGGCCAAGGATTGCCACTTCCGCGCACATATCCCATGTACAAATTATTGTAGGTACTGATCAGTGCCTGGTGGTCGTAGTACCCCAAAGCGACCTCATTTCCGAGTTTTCCCCAGCTTCCCCTTAATTTCAGATTAGATACGAAGGATTCTTTCGGGAAGAATGATTCCTCATCGATCTTCCAACCCAATGCTATTGAAGGAAAACTTCCATATCGGCTATCCTTTCCAAATTTGGATGAACCATCACGACGTAAGGTTAACTGTACAAGGTAACGGTCGGCATAAGAGTAATTGACACGACCAAAGATAGACATGCGGTTATAGTCATATTTAGAACCATCCGCGGAGAATGTTCCTCCTTGTCCCGAACTGATCGTCATGAAATTGGGATCCAAAAATCCCTCGGCACTTTCCTTGCTCATCAGTTTACCATTCTCAACCGAGTATACAATCTTCTTTCCTTCAACGCCTACATTATTCCAATTGGATTCCTGCATATTCAACGAACTACCCAAAAGCGCATTTAAACTATGTTTTCCAAATTCTGTTTTATAGTTCAGGAGATTATCAAAGACCTGTTCCTGCCAATAGCTGCGTCCCTCCCAATAAAAAGGAAATTCATACGGGTTCTTTTCATCCGAGGCGAATGGAGGATAATGGTAATAATTTTGTGTATTGATCGCGTTAAAGGCATAACTTGTTTTAAAGGTTAAGCCTTTCATGATATCTACGCTAACAAAAGCATTTCCGGCGAAATCCTGCTTTTTTGTCCAGCTTGTTTTATAGTGTTCGTCGGCAATCACATTGACATTATTGGGAATACCACCCCAATTTGTCAAACCAAAACCACCTTTTTCCGCGGAGTCATATACCGGTACCAAAGGTGAAATCATATAGGCTTCTTTTAGACTAAAATTGGGTCCATGGTATTTGGAATTTGTATAGGCCATATTCCCTTCCACGGTGAAGATATTCTTCTTGGTCCCCAATTTCATACGGACATTTTCCTTTTTGAAATCGTTCGCGATAACGACACCTTTGTCATTACTTAAGTTCGCTGACAGGGAATAGCGGGTATTGTCTTGTCCACCCCTGATGGCAACACTATTCGCCGTGGAAAGCCCTGTACGGAATACCTCCTCTTGCCAATCGGTATTATTGGTACCTGGCTTGTTGATATAATCAGGAAGTTTGACTGGCGTCGTAGCGTACTTATTGTATTCGTCATACATTTGGCGGTGCACTTTTACATAACCGTCGGCGTCAAGTACTTTTAGTCGATTAGACGTTTCTGTTACATTCGTAAAGCTGTTAATGTCTACAAGAATTTTTCCGGCTTTACCAGCTTTCGTTGTGACGATAACAACACCATTGGCAGCCACAGAACCATATATTGCGGCAGCGGCACCATCTTTGAGTACCTCCATGCTCTCAATATCATTGGGGTTGACATTACTGATTGTACCCGGGAAACCATCTATGATATACAGGGGTTCATTACTGCCAAAGGTATTGACCCCACGGATCTTGACCTGCACTCCTGCTCCGGCAATACCACTATTTTTTTGCACATTCACACCAGCTGCAACTCCTTGTAATGCCTCAGCAGGGTTTGTTGTTGCGCGTTTTGCTAGATCTTTTGTGCTAATACTTGCTATTGCACCCGTGACATCAGACTTCTTTAAAGTACCATATCCGATCACAACGACTTCGTCAAGTTCTCTATTTCCGCTAGTTAGGGTGATATCAACATCTTTCCCTGCCTGTACATTAATTTGTTGGTTTTGGTAACCTACATAGCTAACCTGAAGTAAGTCTTTCGCATTCACTTCTAGAGAAAAAGTGCCTGAAAGATCTGTAGCGACGGTCTTTCCACTACCCGAAGCATGTATACTCACACCGGGTAGTGGTTCACCTTTTTCATTTACAACAGTTCCTTTTACTTGCCCCGTTTGTTGTTTATTTGCAACCTTACGTTTTAATAAAATCCGTTTCCCCGTAATGTCGTATGTAATCGAGCTCTCTTGTAACGCATCTTTCAACAGTGCTTCCAAGCTGCTTGCCTGACTATTATAGAAAAGTGGTGTCTTGACATCTACATCCGAATTACTGAACATAAATGAATAGCCATACTTTTTTTCAACAATCTCGATAAGTGACTTAAGATTTGAAGCCTCCTTTTTGCCCGATACCTGCTGCGCGTTTACAGCAAAGAAGGTCTGGCTGAGGAGTAAAAGACTCATCAGAATAGGTTTCTTTTTCATAATTTTTGGTATATTTTGTTTTAAGTAGTTTACATCATTAATTTTTGGTTATCGTTTTTTTGAAACTATAGCTACAGATTTGCCGGCTATTGTATATTGGATTGGTGTAATGACATTGATCAATTCCAAAATTTCTCGTAGACTTTCAGTTTTCACTTTGAATGTATAATGTCTATCGGACTCTGCCCCCTTCCAAGCAATATCGACACCATACCAGCGTTCCAATTTCTTAAGAACACTTTCCAAAGATTCGTTCTCAAAAACAAGTTCCTCAGATTTCCAGGTGCTATATTGTATCGCGTCAAATTGCTGTATCTGCGTATACCGACCAGTCCTTTTATTCAGTTGGATCCAATCATTAGGTTTTAATTCTCCGATTAATTGTCCTTTTTTATCTTTTATCGCAACTTTTCCACGCAGCAGCGATACCTCTATCTTCGCATCATCCGCATAGGCTGACACATCGAAAGCAGTCCCTTTCACCACAACATCCAAATGAGAAGTCTGCACGGTGAAAGGCATATTTTCTTTTTTCACAACATCAAAAAATGCCTCGCCTTCGAGTGTAACCTTGCGATCATGTTGATTGAATGCATGTGAATAGCTCATCTTTGTACCCGCATTTAACCAAGCTTTTGATCCATCCGGTAATATGACCTGTGACTTCTGCCCTAAAGCCGTATAAACAGTTGTCTGCTCCTGCGAAGATGTGTTCATTAAAATATTACGCTGAATAAAATACGTTCCCAATGTCCCTGATAGAAAAATAAGAATCGCAGCAGCACTGACCAACCACCAAAAACGGCTACGGTCAAAAACAATAGTTTTTACGACAGGTTGGATACGATCTTGGATTTTGTCCCATATCCGTGGACGATCTGCCCGATCGATGATCAGTGGCGGTTCTTTGAGATGTATCCATTCGTTTTCCAGCTGCAAAAGATAATGACGATTTTGTTCACTTGAATCGAGCCAAGCTACAATCGCTTCATTCTCCTTTACATCACTCTCTTTTTTTAGATATCGAACTAATTGCTCCAGTGACGGCTTATAACTGTTATTCATTATTTTGGGTTTACGACAAATAGACACCCAGAGCAGAGAAAACCCCTAAAAGATTTTGTGTTTTTTTCAAAAATATTTAAACGAGTGTGGAAAGGCCTGCACCACACATCGTTAAAACCAATAAAATCGAATCTGGATACAGTATTTGATAGCGTTCAAGTATATGTGCCCGTATTTTTTTAGCTGCAATGGACATCTGATTTTCGACTGTCTTGATGGATATTTGCAGTTCTTGGGCGGCCTGCTGATAGGTCTTCTGATCTTCCTTACAGTATTGATAGACGATTTTACATTTTTCAGGCAATTTGCCAATAGCTTCCTGATAAACAAGGGAAAACTCCTCCATATTGATACACTCTTCTGCCTCCTGACGGGTCATTTCCTCCTTAAACCAACGTTCCAAATGAGCAGTACGTGTACTTTCATTGCGTAAAGCATTGAGCACACGGTTACGGGCTGCCCGATAAAGATAGGTCTTGACATGGAAAATATGGATTTGATCCCGATCTTCCCATAGTTTAACAAACACATCCTGCAAACAGTCCTCCACCAACTGTACATCGCGCGTATAATACCCTAAGAAACGGCATAGCTCATCAAAATAATGATGAAACACTTCTTCCAGCGCTTCTTCATTAATCAGCAGTCCATCCATCAAGGTATTTTTACTCATTTATTAGGTTTTGCGACTAAGCTATAAAATAAAACAAGATTTACAAAAAAAGTAACTGTGCTCATTTTAACATATTTTGCACGAATTTTCACCATGCCCATGATAACCCGCATTTTAATACATTATAAAACAATAAAAAAACTTTTTAACTATTCCAACTGCCATCTCTTGCTCAAAAAAAAGACCTGCTGGTTATAGCAAGTCTTCTTTCTTCTCGATCAGATGTTTATGCAAAATCTTGTTTCGTTTTTTTAGAACTCTTTCCAATCAAAAGTTTAATAGCGAAATTCTTTCACAACCTCGATTGCGTATTTTACATTGTCAAAAGGAATATCAGGCATAATACCGTGTCCTAAATTGAATATAAAACCATTCTCTCCGCGCATGCGCTCAAATAATTCTATAATTTTCTTTCTGATAACAGGCTTTTCAGCATATAGTACAAACGGATCTAAATTCCCTTGAACAGCTATTCCCTGTGGCAAGGATTGCTTCATATTTTTAAGATCTGCATTCCAGTCGATCGAAACCACATCTGGCTGCGCCTCTACCATCATTGGAGCAAAGACAGATGATCCTTTACAGAAAGATATTACAGGAATATCCTTGCGGTTCAATTTGGAGATGATCTGTTTGTTATAATAATGTGAAAAATCACGGTAATCATTCCAAGACAAAGCCAAAGCCCAGCTATCAAATAATTGGATCGCATTTACGCCTGCCGCAATCTGCATATTAAGATATTCTACAGTTACATCAGCAATCTTTTGAAGGATTGTATGCGCCAATTCAGGTTGATTGTTTAACATCAACTTCGTCAACTTGAAATCTTTTGACGAACCGCCTTCAACCAAATAACTTAAAATGGTAAAAGGTGCTCCTGCAAAACCGATCAATGGAATACGATTATCAAGACGTTGTTGGATTACTTTTATGGCATCCGCAACATATTGCAATTTATCCAGACAGTCAACCGATAATGCCTCCGCATCTTTGACAGAACGAATTGGATTAGAAAAACGAGGACCTACTCCTTGTTCAAATGACAGGTCTCCACCCATTGCCTCAGCTGTAACCAAAATATCCGAAAACAAGATCGCCGCATCTATACCCAACAAATCCACGGGCAGCATCGTTACGTCTGCTGCAATCTCTGGTGTTTTGCACATTTCGAGAAAAGAATACTTGTTTTTGATATCCCAGTATTCTTTCATAAAGCGTCCAGCCTGACGCATCATCCACACAGGAGGTCTCTCCGTTTGCTGCGAGAATGCAGCTCTAATCAATAAGTCGTTTTGTAAAGTAGTACTCACTATAAATGTTTTGAAATTTCGTTTTCTATTTTTGTAATAATACTGGCCTGTCTTGCAGTTAAATGTAATTTGTTGGCCACATCTGTATACGCCCTTGCTCGTTCATAATCTGTCTTTCGCAGCGCAATATTCGCCAGATTGATCATTACCATACCTTTTTCATTATCTTTTTTCCAAGGCAAACGAGAAGCCAGCTGAAAATGGTATTCAGCTTCATCAATACGATCCTCTTTCAAGGCGATATTTCCCATCATAAATTCATAGAAATTACGACGCCCCTTGCGAAGTGTATCTGGATTTTTTATTTCGGACAGCAAATTTTTTGTCTTTTCATAGTCTTGCCGATGAAAAGCTTGTGTTGCCAAGAAAACTGAACCTTCTCGAAAATGGCTCCAAATTAGATAACCAATTCCACCAGCCAACAATACAGCTGTCTGATAATGCCCTTGGTATAAACCATAGCCCAAAAGTAACGCAGCAATAAAAATAACGGCTATTCTAGCCTTAATTGTCATCATCTTTTATTTGCTATGCGTTATTGTCGGTAAATTTATAACCAACACCTCGGATAGAGTGGAAATAGATTGGGTGCTTTTGATCAGGCTCAAAATATTTCCGGAATGTCAAAATGAAATTGTCAATGGTACGCGTCGAAGGATAGACGTCATAATTCCATACAGTTTCTAAAATCTGCTCACGGGAAACGGCTTCATTACGACGTTCGATCAACAGCTTCAATAGCATGGTTTCTTTTTTCGTCAATGAGGTAATCGTTCCATCTGCATGATGCAATTCGTAAGAATTAAAATAGATGGTTTTATCACCGATTTGATAAGAATTCAATTCTTTAAGATCATCTGGTTTCATACCGCGACGAACCAAATTTCCTACACGGAGAATCAATTCTTCTAAATTGAAAGGCTTTACCAAATAATCATCGGCACCTTTTTTTAGTCCAGTGATACGGTCTTCACTACTGTTTTTGGCAGTCAAAAACATGATAGGAACCTCTGTATTCTGTAGTCGGATTGTTTCAGCAACCTGAAATCCATCAATTTCAGGGATCATAACGTCCAATATCACGAGATTGAAACGTTCCTCTTTAAAAACTTTCAATGCTTTTTTTCCGTCAGTAGCCGTAGTGACACGGTAACCTTCCATTTCGAGATTCAACTTGATTGCTTCTAACAAGTGTTCTTCATCTTCGACAAGTAATATTCTTTGTTTACTTTGCATTTCTTTCAAATGTTACTTCAAAAATACTCCCTTTAGGAGTGTTATCTTTAACTTTAATGGTCGCATCGTGCTTCTGCAACACGGTTTTCACGATATATAACCCCAAACCAGTACCTTTGGTTTTCCGTGTCGCTTCACTTCCCACGCGATAAAACTTATTAAAGATAAGTTTTTTCTCTTCATCACTGATACCGATACCATGGTCAGCAACAGAAAAAATTATTTTACTGCTCTCCGTATATAGTTTGACATCCACCATGGCGCAGGCCGGTGAATATTTAATAGCATTCTCAATGAGATTTGTCACGACATTACTTATCGCAAATTTATCACCATGGATAATAATATCCGACTCCAGGTAAGGTTTCAATACCTGTGAGCTGCATGAATTCTTTTGAAGTCGATCGACGATTTGCTCCACCAAAGAAGTAAAGTTAAAATCCTCCTTGGGCATACTGTAATTGCGGCTGTCTAATTTGGTTGTCATCAAGACATTCTCTACCAAATCATCCAATCGCTCAATATCTTTTAGGGAATTTCTTAAAAAAGTCTGTTGTTGCTCTTTATCCAGATCTCGTCGCAAAATGGTCTGAATATACAGCTTGACGGATGCCAGAGGAGATTTCAACTCATGTGTAATAGCCAAAAGGAAATTTTGCTGCTGTTGCAACAATTTCTGTTCCCGTTCTACCAAGCGCTTTAACCGCCACGCACCCCATAAAAAAATGATCAAGAAGAAAATACCTTCACCTATAATCATGTTCTTTTTGCTTGGATCAAAGCGGATGAACATCACCCCCCACCATATCAACTGCATGATCGCGTAAAACAAAAGGAAATAAAAGAGTAAAAGCGCTTTCTTCATGTAGCAAAAATAGCTATTCACCAAGGCATTCGGAAATATCCTAAAGATTATGACACAAAGAAGAAAATTAGCCGATTCACAATAAGATAAAATCTCCCCAGAGGTGGTATATTTGTATATGTTTAATCGTGAGAAAAAGGATATTTTCTTTGATTTGGATCATACCATCTGGGATTTTGACAAAAATGCCGAAGAAAGTCTCCACGAACTATATTTTAAATACAAGTTTGACAGCTTGTTTAACAAGGAATCCCCCTCCCGTTTCATAGAAACTTATACAATCAACAATCATCGCCTTTGGGGATTATATCATCATGGAAAGATTTCAAAACCCGAGTTAAGAAAGGCTCGGTTCGCTGATACATTTATCGAATTGGGCGTAGACCCCGAATTGTTTCCTGAAGAATTTGAACTGGAATACCTTGCGATCTGTCCTCAAAAGACGAATTTATTTCCGCATGCACATGAAACCTTGGCCTACCTGGACGAAAAATACAACCTGCATTTGATTTCCAACGGTTTTAAGGAGGCTTGTGAGACCAAATTGGAAAAAAGCAATTTGAACAAATATTTCAACAACATCTTTATTTCTGAGGTCGTCGGAGTGAACAAACCTGATCCAAGGATCTTTCAATTTGCACTGGAAACCACAGGAGCACACGTACAACAGTCATTGATGATTGGAGATAATCTGGATGCGGATGTACGTGGGGCTATGAATGTAGGAATGGATGCGATCTTCTTTAATCCGAACAGTACGGAGCAACCTGAAGATGTACCACATATGATTGTCGATCTGAAAGAATTACAATTTATATTATAACAAAAAAGCAGCTTTAAAAGCTGCTTTTTTGTTATTTTAAAACTTTTACGGTTATGTTCTTAAACCAAACATCGTTTCCATGATCTTGGAGACCAATCAAGCCTGATTTGCTTTCTCCACCTACATGGCTCAGCAACTCAAAAGCCAGAGGCCATTTTTCTTGACTGAATTTACTTTTTTGCAATAGGTCAACCCAAGATTTATCCCATAGGGTATATTCAACGACCTTCACACCATTTTGAAAGTGTTCAACTTTACCATTGTTCACGCGGATCTTCACTTTGTTCCATTCGCCATAAGGTTTGCCATTTTGTGGTTTCGCAGGAATCATATCATACAATGATGTAGACTTGCGATTCCCATCGACACCCATCTTAGCATCTGGATGGTTTTCGTTGTCAAGAACCTGACACTCGGGTGATGAGATATAAATTGGCTGACCTTCGACTTCTTTGGCCAAAAAGAAAATTCCGGAATTTGCTCCTTTTGCTACTTTCCATTCCAATTCCAACTCGAAATTTTTGAAGTCATGTGCGAAAATCAAATCACCACCTTCGTCCTTACCTACATTCGCTCCACTATCAAATTTAATTGCGCCTTCATTGATAACCCATTTTTTGGGAACTACAGTTTTATCATATCCTCTCCAGCCTTCCATCGAAGTACCATCAAAGATAACATATGCTCCAGCCTTATTCTTTTTGAATTTTTTGATATCCACGCGTGGCAAATCCAAAATTTTGTAAGCCGGTACTTCTTTTTTTGCTTGCGCTACGGCAGTATTAAGATGTGCAGAAAATGCCATCACCGATACCGCAAGAACTGTTTTTAATAACTTCATTCTTTATAGTTTTAGGTTTGTTTCAAAATTAAAATTAAGCATTTGGGGTTAAAAAGAGGAATATTTTTTAATATTCCTCTCCTCCACCATTTATTTCATTTGTATTTGTTTCCTTCTTTTTCAACTTATTTAGATCCTGACTGCCAAAGCGGTATGAGAGCGATAAAGTAAACATTCTCTTCATCCAACGGTGTTCAAAATTAGAATTCAATTGCGGGGTTTCTGTAAAACCCTGCATTTTCCTACTGTTAAAGACATCTCTGACATTAAACATGATTGAAGCCTTTTTATTGAACACCTCTTTTTTCAGGGCGATATCCACCCCTTTCATTGCATTCATTTTTCCCTGTGCCATGACCCGGGAAGAATTGTATTCGCCTCTAATCTGGCCAGAGAATGTAGGGGTAAAACGATAATTTGCAGTTAGATTAGAATTGTAGGCAAAACCATTGGAAGCTTTTACGTTATAGGCCTCATTCGCTTTGTAATTAATATTGATCAAATTAAGATTAAATGTAAAATCAAAATCCTTCGTCGCATTGACCTTAGAAATAAATTCAAATCCAGAAAGGTTTCGGCTTGTCAAATTCTCCCAGCGACTGTAAGTGACACTACTTATTGTATCTACAAAATAAACGAATGGCTGCATCACCTCACTGGTGTGGTTAAAATACGCCGAGGAAATCAAGTTAACTTTTCCAAAAGTCTTAGCAAAGCTCAGCTCAAATCCATGTACATCTTCCGGTTTCAAGTTTGGGTTACCTTGACGTCTGTTCATATCATCTGATACATTCAAGAATGGATTGACCTGCCAGCCTCGGGCACGTTGAACCCTTCTTGAATAACTAAATTGAATTTTATCACCGTCATCCCCCACCTTATAGGTTAAAAATAAGGTTGGATATAATCTAAAAAAATCTTGCTTAGCTTTTGTTTCTTTTTCTATTACGTCAGGATCTTTAGAAAGATAAGTTGAATTTAAATTAAACTGCTCAGCACGAAGCCCCAATTGATAACCGATTTTATTGGACAATCTACCTTGATAATTGGCATAAAGCGCATGTACGGTGGAGGTAAAATCAAAATCGTTACTTATCCCATAATCTGGTAGATAAACCTGATTTGCGACACTCAATGTATCGGAATCCTGCGTATCAAATGACTTTCTGATCTGTGAACGATAGCCTGCTTCAAACTTACTATCTTCGGAGAACGGCAGTACATAATCTGCTTGTAGATTTATATTCTTCCCATCTTCAGAGGTTATATTTTTACGTCCAGAACTAGGAGCCTTTGATGTAAACTCCTGAATAAAATCATTGGTCCCATCTTCTTTATCTCGACCATAGCTGGCGTTTGCCGTCAGTTCTTCTCCTGATCTTTTAAATTGGTGTTTAAAGTCCAAATTAAACTCATAGCCCAAATCATCCTCAAGTTGCGAAGAGGTTCTGGTGCTCTCACCAGATAATTTCGGATGATTAATGTAACGGTACCACAGGTTTTCAACACGATTATTATCCCGTACACTTAAATTTCCGGAAAAACTCAATGAATTCCGATCAGAGAGATAATAATCTACGCCGGCCTTCATCGTATGACTATTTCCTTTTCTCGAAGACTCAGAATTATTGGAAATTTGGCTGTTGTTATCTTTAAAAACGTTATCTACGGCTCCACTTCCCACCATGTTACGTTTATTGAAGTTATAGGATCCGAAGTAGTTGAATTTTCGATCACGATAATTCAATGTTATACCAGCCATATAATTGTCATAGGAACCAGCGGATGTATTTACCGATCCGTTCAGCCCTGTTCGAATATTTTTCTTTAAGACGATATTGATAATCCCCGTCTGCCCTTCCGCATCATATTTAGATGAGGGGTTGGTGATGACCTCAACCTTTTCTATGGAATTAGCCGGAAGACTCTGAAGCAAAGATGTGACATCGTTTCCTGCGAGTGCTGACTCGCGGCCGTCTATTAGAATCTTGACACTACTGGATCCACGTAGACTCACCGATCCGTCTTGATCCACCTGAAGCGTGGGGACATTGGCTAACACATCTGTTGCTGTTCCACCCGCACTGACCAAACTCTCGCCCACGTTAAAGGTTTTGCGGTCAATGCCAATCTGCATCGCAGGAACTCTCCCCTCGACTACTACCTCATCCAATAACTCACCTGTTGAATTTAAACCAATCCGTCCAAGGTCATTGCTTTTCGATGCCGCCACATCCACACCTTCAATGGTATGTGTTTCATAGCCGACATAACTGATACGGACCTTATATTTACCAGGTTTAATATCTGAGAATAAAAGAAATCCTTGATCTACTGACTGTGCACCTTTGACATAACTATTATTGCTCGCATCTAAAAGCGCAGCACTGGCAGACGAAATAGGTTTGGAAGTTTTGCCATCGACCAGGATAGCTTTGATTTGACCAGTTTGTGCAAGAACAATAACCGGTAGAAAAAATAAAAATAATAATAAAAATTTAAACGATTTAGCGTTAAATGACATGAGAGCTTCAGCTTAGTTTATAGTTTAGTGCAAATAAAACTAAAACTTAGAGACAAACTTGAAGCGTAACCATATTATTACGGTAACAAAAAAGATAGTAAATTTATTCCACAGAGACCGTCAATCCCTCCGCTTTCAAAATCTTGCGGTAGATTTCCATCTCTGTAAAAGTACCCTCCAAAACGGCGCACTTTCCTTCAGTATGCACTTTCCATGCAATTTTCTCAGCTTGTTTTTCGGTATATTGAAGGTGATACATCAGACAATGAATCACATGGTCGAACGTATTCGTTTCGTCATTCCATAAAATCAGGCGATTAGAGTCCTTAACAGACGCTAATATCTCTTCTAACGTAAAGGTTTCTTCAGCAGTTTGGGTACCCATCCTGCAAAAATAGAATATTTTTTTCTAAATTAACGACAATATAAAAGGGAAGAATACAATCAATTAGAGGAATTTATTATGTTTCAGTCAAAAATCGCAGGAATTGGCTATTACGTTCCAAAAAACGTATATACCAACAATGACTTAACACGTTTTATGGATACCAGTGACGAATGGATTCAAGAAAGAACAGGTATCAAAGAGCGTCGCTATGCTGACCGTATTGGAGAAACGACAACCACAATGGGTGTTGAAGCCGCGAAAATAGCAATTGAACGCGCCAATATCAGCAAGGAAGATGTCGATTTCATCATCTTTGCAACCTTGTCGCCTGACTATTATTTCCCAGGCTGCGCTGTTTTACTACAGCGGGAAATGGGCATGAACGAGGTCGGCGCATTGGATATCAGAAATCAATGTTCTGGTTTCATCTATGCCCTATCCATAGCAGATCAATTTGTCAAAACGGGGATGTACAAAAATGTACTTGTAGTGGGTTCAGAAAAACATTCATTTGCACTCGATTTTTCAACCAGAGGACGTGCTGTTTCTGTAATTTTCGGTGATGGTGCCGGAGCAGTAATTGTGCAGCCGACAACCGAAGCTGGAAAAGGCATTTTGAGCACGCATTTGCATTCCGATGGCGCGGAAGCAGAAAAGCTCGCGATGTATTATCCAGGAGCATCAAGCGGAATCTGGCTGGACAAAATGCCCGATTGGCCGGAACAGGAATTGGGGGGATTATTGATGACCAAAGAAATGCTTGAAGATGGAACTGCGTTCCCAAATATGGACGGACAGGCCGTTTTCAAAAAGGCCGTTGTAAAGTTCCCCGAAGTTATTCATGAGGCTTTGACAAAGAACAACCTGAAAACTTCTGACATCGACTTATTGATTCCCCATCAGGCCAATCTTCGTATTTCACAGTTTGTTCAGAAAACCTTGGGATTAAATGAGGATCAGGTGTTCAACAATATCCAAAAATACGGCAATACCACAGCAGCGTCCATACCGATCGCGTTATGTGAGGCTTGGGAAGCCGGAAAAATAAAAGAGGGCGATCTTATTTGTTTAGCCGCCTTTGGCGCAGGCTTTACCTGGGGATCCGCTTTAATCAGGTGGTAAAAAAGGATTACTAAACATAAAAAGGCGATAATCATAAGATTATCGCCTTTTTTATATTGTCCTGATTAAGGATTATCCGTTTGATAACGCTGCCGCTCCAGAGACGATCTCGGTCAATTCTGTTGTAATTGCCGCTTGACGTGCTTGGTTATACGATAACTTAAGTGATTTCAATAAGTCACCAGCATTTTCAGTTGCTTTATCCATTGCTGTCATACGTGCGCCATGCTCAGAAGCATTGGAATCTAAAACAGCTTTGTATAATTGAATCTTGATGGCTTTAGGAATTAATTCTTCAATAATCTTCTCTTTAGAAGGTTCGATGATATAATCCACTTCAGCTTCAATTTTTGCTTTATGCGTATGTTGTGTGTTTTGCTCTGCAGGTGGTAATAAAGGCAAAATTTGCTCTGCTGTCAACTCTTGAACTGCAGCGTTTTTGAATTGGTTATAAACCACTTCAACACGATCAAAATTACCTTCCTTAAATTGTTCCATGATAAATTCTGTCACTACAGAAACAGATCCAAAATTTAAATCAGAAAACAAGTCTGAGTGATTAGCTATCACATCGAAATTACGCTTCGAATAGAAATCGTAACCCTTTTTACCAATAGCGATGATACTCAAATTGCCTTTCGCATGCTGCTCGGCATATTTGTTAGCGATCAAGTTATTAGTCATCTTGATAGCATTCGCGTTGAATGCCCCAGCCAAACCTCTATTAGAAGAAACAACAACGATCAACACCTTATTTGGCTCACGATCTACTGTGAAAGGAGAATTACTTCCCTCCACACTTGCAGAAACATCAGCCAAAATATCTCTTAGTTTATTCGCATATGGGCGCAATTGTAAGATAGCGTTAGTAGCGCGCTTCAATTTAGCAGCCGAAACCATTTTCATGGCTTTAGTGATCTGCTGTGTTGATGATACCGAGGTAATCCGGTTTCTTACTTCTTTTAAATTTGCCATATTTGTTTTAAGTATCAAGTACCTAGTATTGAGTATTGAGTCTAGTCAATGGACTCAATACCAAATACTCATTACTAATTAATATTTTGATGCTAAATCCTTAGCTACTGTTTCTAATACTGCAGTCAACTCATCAGAGAATTTACCAGCTTTGAACGCTGACAAAACTTCTGGATGGCGTTGTTCCAATTGCGTCAAGAATTCGTCTTCAAACGCTCTTACTTTATTTACTGGAACATTACGTAATAAACCTTTCGTTCCAATGTAAATGATCGCAACTTGTTTCTCTACCGAAACTGGAGAGTATTGACCTTGTTTCAAGATCTCAACGTTACGAACACCTTTATCCAATACAGCCTTAGTAGCAGCATCTAGATCAGAACCGAATTTCGCGAAAGCTTCCAATTCACGGTACTGCGCTTGATCCAACTTTAATGTACCTGATACCTTTTTCATCGGTTTGATCTGAGCGTTACCCCCCACACGAGATACCGAAATACCTACGTTGATCGCCGGACGAATACCAGCATTAAATAAGTTAGATTCCAAGAAGATCTGACCATCTGTAATAGAGATTACGTTGGTAGGGATATATGCCGAAACGTCACCTGCTTGTGTTTCGATGATTGGAAGAGCTGTCAATGAACCACCACCTTTAACCAAATGCTTGATAGACTCAGGAAGGTCATTCATGTTACGAGCGATATCATCAGAAGAGTTGATTTTCGCTGCACGCTCCAATAAACGGCTGTGTAAGTAGAAAACGTCACCTGGATATGCCTCGCGGCCTGGAGGACGACGCAACAACAAAGAAACCTCACGGTAAGCCACAGCTTGTTTAGACAAATCATCATAAACGATCAACGCTGGACGGCCTGTATCACGGAAGAACTCACCGATAGCAGCACCCGCCATTGGCGCGTAGAATTGAAGTGGAGCCGGATCCGCCGCAGAAGCAGCGACAACAACTGTATAAGCCATTGCACCTCTTTCCTCCAAGGTACGAACGATATTCGCTACTGTAGAATTCTTTTGACCTACAGCAACGTAGATACAGAATACAGGTTGACCTGCATCATAGAACTCTTTTTGGTTTAAGATCGTATCGATACAAACCGCAGTTTTACCTGTTTGACGGTCACCGATGACCAACTCACGCTGACCACGACCTACTGGAATCATCGCATCAATCGCTTTGATACCCGTTTGTAATGGCTCAGTTACCGGTTGACGGTAGATAACACCCGGAGCTTTCCGCTCGATAGGCATTTCATACAATTCACCTTGGATAAGTCCTTTACCATCAATTGGTTGACCCAATGTATTCACAACACGTCCCAACAAACCTTCTCCAACTTTGATGGATGCAATACGGTTGGTACGTTTAATAGTATCTCCTTCTTTAATTTCGTCAGAAGGACCTAAAAGTACAACACCGACGTTGTCTTCTTCTAAGTTTAATACAATACCTTGTAATCCGTTATCAAATTCAACCAACTCACCGGACTGAACTTTAGTTAAGCCGTAAATACGAGCAATACCGTCACCTACAGCAAGTACGGTACCCACTTCCTCTAGTTCGGCTTCTGATTTAAAGCCCGACAATTGTTCTCTTAGAATTGCCGAAACTTCATCTGGTCTTACCTCTATCATTTTAATTATTATAAGGGGTTTTTTGATTTATTTTACTTCAAGTATCAGAATAACTTAGTTACCCTGATTCAAATATCTTTCTAATTTATTCAACTTACCAGCAATACTTGCATCAATCTGGCGGTCACCAACATTGACTACAAATCCACCGATCAAACTGCTATCGACTTTATTGTTCAATATCACCTGAGCGTTGGTTTCTTTTGCAAGTACATCTTTCATCGCTGCCAAATTAGCTTCAGAAAGTGGTGCTGCAGATGTAACTGTAGCTTTCACAATACCTTTTACCTCGTTATACTCACGGACAAATTCCTGAGCTGTAGCATATACTATTGTACCACGACCTTTGTTGATCATGATCTTAAAGAATGCCAAGATATTCGGATTGATCTTATCTTTAAATAAAGCATCCAATATGTTTTTCTTCTTGTCCAAAGGAACAATAGGATTGGCCAAAACAGCCTGCAATTCCGAACTGGATTTTAAAACAGCAATGAACGAATCCATATCTGTCTTGATGGTCTCCAGTGAGCCTTGCTCGCTAGCCAAGTCAATTAATGACTTTGCATATCTCGATGCTACTTTAAATACTGACATAATTCTATTTCGTAATTTAAGTGACCAGATTAGTTCAATTTAACATCATTCAGCAAATCTGCCACTAAAGCTTCTTGCTTACCTTGGTCCTCAAATTCTTTTGTTAACACTTTACGAGCGATATCCAAAGACAAAGAAGAAACTTGTGATTTTACCTCAGCCAAAGCTTTATTCTTTTGTTCTTCGATCTCTTCTTTCGCTTGAGCAATCATTTTAGCACCTTCAGTTTGTGCCTGTGTTTTTGCCTCAGTAACGATTTTCTCTTTTAGCTCTTTTGCTTCTTTAAGGATAACATCACGTTCCGCACGAGCCTCTTTAAGCAATTGTTCGTTCTCATTTGTCAAACGAGCCATTTCTAATTTAGCTTTCTCAGCAGCTTCCAATGCATTCGCAATTCCTTGCTCACGTTCATCCAAAGCATTGACGATAGGTTTCCAAGCAAACTTGCCCAATAAAAAGATCACAACCAATAAGATGATTAGTTGCCAAAAGAACAAACCGTACGAGAACTGATTAATTAATGCTTCCATTTATATACAATTGTAAATTATAATTTTCTTTTGTTTGTATTTTTTTGTTTAAATACAGTCTGCAACCAACCGTTGCAAACTGTATTTAGTAAACTTTTAATCAGCTTGGATTATTTACCTAAGATTAAAGCACCGAATGCTAAACCTTCAACTAAGGCACCAATGATGATCATCGCAGTTTGAATTTTAGATGCTGCTTCTGGTTGACGAGCGATAGCTTCCATAGCTGAACCACCGATTTTACCTAAACCTAAACCTGCACCGATTACGATTAAACCTGCTCCAATTAAGTTGTACATAATAATTATTTTATAAAATTTAACAAAAAAATTCGATTAATGATGCGCGTGTTCTTCAACAGCCATTCCGATAAACAAGGATGACAACATGGTAAAGATAAAGGCCTGCAAAAACGCAACCAGTAGCTCCAAGAAAAACAACACTAATGTTAACAACATGGACACCCCGATACTACCACCGACTGTCAACTGTTGTTGAAATAAATATACGATTGCGATCAAACCCATTACAACGGAGTGACCAGCAGTAATATTCGCAAACAAACGCAACATCAAGGAGAAAGGCTTAGTAAACATACCCAACACCTCAATTGGCGCCAAAATAAATTTGAAAGGAACTGGAACACCTGGCATCCAAAAAATGTGTTTCCAATAATCTTTATTAGCCTTAAAGTTGGTAATAAAGAAAGTGAATAAAGCCAAACATAAAGTGACTGTAATATTTCCTGTTACGTTAAAACCTAGTGGAGTCATACCTAACAAGTTTAAAACAAAGATCAAGAAAAACACAGATAACAGGTAAGGCATAAATTCTTTATAACGATGACCAATATTTGGAACAGCCATCTCATCACGTACATATAAAACCAATGGTTCTAAAACGCGACCAACACCTTTAGGAAGGTTATTAACACCTTTCTTGTATGTTTTAGCCAGGCATATGAAACCCCAGAACAATAAGAATGCTGCCAATAATAGGCCCACCACGTTCTTTGTAATCGAGAAATCTAAAGGTTTTGAATTCGTAGGGTGATGTGCTTCATCAAAGTTTAAGGTACCTGAAGCATCTGTTTTATAGATCTTGCCATGGTAAAGTGTATAGTATTGACCATTTTTCTCTACAACGGATTCGCCATGATGAAACTCGCCAGAAGAAAAAACAACCAATCCATTATCAATAAGAATTACTGGCAATGGAAAACCATAATGTTTTCCTGCTTTTTGATCGGAGAACAAAGAAAAATAATGATCATCTTGTAAGTGATGTTGACTATACTCTTTGATTTCCTCAGCCTGGGTTTTAGGCGCATCCCCATGCGCTTCTTCAGCTGCTTTTAAGGTAAAAGGATTGACAGCAAGAAAAATTACTGCAAATAATAAAAGTGCTCTCTTAAGATTCACCATTTCAGATTACTATTGAATAATAAAAAATTTTGCGCAAAAATACAATTTTATTTGGCATAAATCACCATTTGTTTAAACTTTTTCCAAAAATAGTTTAAACCTTTTTATCTGCTTGATTTAAAGCGCTAAAAGCGACGTAGACATCCACAAACAGAGAGATAAAAAATACAACCAAAAAGTTATATTCGATAAAGTTATTTTCAAAGGTCTTTAACCCGTCTTTAATATAAATATATCCTGCAACACCTTTCAAGAGCACCAGCCCCAGAAATATAACCCCTAGTTTCTCCGGCATAGACCAATTTGCAAAAAATATCAAGACCGCAACCAGCAACGAAGAACAGAATCCAAAAGTATACATTCCCACCAGACTGTAGGAGGTTTTGCTCCAGTATTGTTCCACGTTCATTCCGGATATCACTAAATAATGCGCAGCAAAACTTGCCACAAAGACGATCAGCAGTATAAGTATGCTTTTCAAATAACTATTCATTCTTATTAATTTGATTTGCCTGCCTGATGAACTGATACAGGGATACAACCACACCCAACAACGTCAACCCTTTCATTCCCCAATCACCCGCAATGGCATATTTATTATCTAACCAACTCCCCACCCAATAAAACAAATATATTGTCACACCCATCTGAATCGGCATGGAAGTAAATACAATCCACTTGTTAATTTTCTTATTGGTTTTCTCCTCTTTCAATTAGCTTATAATAAAAGGTTGACAAATATACATCATAAATCCTTACCCACTACAATCCTAAAACTTTTTGTCCAATTTTAATATCGGGATAATCGATATCCGCCCCCAAAAGCATCTTCAGTTCGGAAGATGATTTGTCTGGATTCGCACGAATAACATCAAGGATACGATCCAGCTTCGCTTGATCAATTAATTCGGTCGCTTCGACCTCCGTGCCCACAAAATTAATTAAATGCCCATAAATTGTACCGGCGACCATCCCTCGCTTGCCCGCAATATCCGCGATAGTCATCCCCTCTTTAAACATTTCTAACGAAATATCCTTTGTATCTAGTTTTTTTGTCCCTTCTTCGTCAGCGCTTTGTGCCGCCAATTCATCTCTTTCCTTTGTCTTAACCTGTGCAGCTACATCTAGCATGGCTGTTTGAAAATCTTCTCTTTTGGATAGCGTTTCGGCAATAATTAGACAATGCTGCAACTGCTCCCGTTTTCTCTTATAATCCAACAATATTGCTTTCAATTCATCAACATATTTCTTTGTTCGCTTGCGGATCTGATATTCCTCAATATGCTTTGTCAGAGCCGCAATAAGATCCTTATCCATCCTTGGCAAAAACCAATTTACAGCGGCAGTCGAACGCTCGCAAATCAGGTCATAATCAATCGCATCCTTATCCCTAAGGAGATCATAAAGGACAACAATAAATTTGTGGGCCACTTTCTCCTGTGTCTGAAGCTGTTTAACGATCTCCTGAAAAAATTGAACAGCCTGCTCTTTCCCATCGATATTACGTTCATCCATTGATTTCAGCAGCTCCGAAGTTTCCACCAAGAGACCATCCCATCGAAAACCATTCATCAAAATCTGCCCTAGATAATTTCGTTGGCACTGTTCCAATATTTCGTTAATACTGGATTGGGAATGTGCACGTTGTGCGAACTCGACCACCTGATAATCCGTACGGATGGCATAAGATGGAATAATGGATTTAAGTACAAGTCCGTCCAAACTCGTCAAACGGCTTAACGCAACATAAACCTGTCCGGCCGCAAATGAGGTACCCGCATCAATAATTGCTTTCTGAAAAGTCAAACCCTGACTCTTATGGATTGTAATAGCCCAGGCTAGTCGCAACGGAAATTGAGAAAATGTACCCAGAATCTCCTCTTTGATTTGATCCTGCCCCTTATCATAATTGTAACGGATATTTTCCCAGGTCTCTCTTTTGACTGTTACCTCTTCAGAGCCGTCAGGAAAAGTGACTGATACCGTTCCTTGTACTGTATCAATATTCTTGACCGTACCGATCTTACCATTGTAATACTTCCGCTCATCACCGGAATCATTCCGGATGAACATCACCTGCGCCCCTATTTTTAAGGACAGCGTTTCCTCGGCAGGATAAGACCCTTGTGCAAAGTCATCCTTTACAACAGCTTTTAAGTTAAGCATCTTTCCAGACAACGAAGCCAGTTTTGCACTGTTGATCTCATCGGCATTCCGATTATGGGATGTCAATGTAATATATTGCTCCTCCTCTTTTGGCACAAAATCCTGTTGGTAATAACCATTTAGAGTAGTTAGCATTTCACTGGTACATTGATTATTCCGTATTGCATTCAAGATCGAAATAAACCCTTCATCCTGCTGACGATAAATCTTATTAAGCTCCAGCATGACCAAAGGGCTATCCCTTAGAATCTTCGCATTGAAGAAAAATACAGACGAATAATGATCACGGAGAATATTCCATTCCGCATCTTTGACCACAGGGGGCAATTGATATAAATCGCCTATAAACAAGACCTGTAATCCTCCGAAAGGACGCATATCGCGACGAACAGATTGTAATATCACATTGATCGCATCCAAGGTATCTGCCCGTACCATCGAAACCTCATCGATAATCAATAATTCCAGTTCCTGTAGAATCGCCCGACGTTGTTTCGTTAGCTTTATCGTACTGAACAAACGGGATTTATTATAAATATGACTATCCTGCTCATCCCAGCGCAACTCATAATCTTCAACAAATGTTCCGAAAGGAAGCCAAAATAAGGAGTGAAGAGTCGTCCCACCAGCATTCATAGCAGCTACTCCTGTTGGCGCAGTAATCGCCATTTTCTTATAGCTATGCTCCCGAATATACTTCAAGAAAGTCGTCTTTCCCGTACCTGCTTTTCCTGTAATAAATACATTCTGATTGGTTTGGTTAACAAATGCAACAGCCTGCATAAATGCTGTGTTTTCTCGATCGACTTGAAAATTTGACATATCCTGAAATTAGATTGACCACAAAACTAAGTATTTCATTTTGAAAACATATCCTATCGATAGATTGTATATTTTATATAAAACCACATTTTATTAATGATTTCAGCAAAGCTAAAACGGTTAACTAAAAATATTAATGATTTTTTTCTATATTTAGCTGCTGAATTAATGATCAATAAATTTTTAGAAATTTTATAAGATGGCTATAGATAAAACCGCATTATTTGAAAAAGTGCAAGAGATGTTGACATCCAAAGGATTCAACATTGAGAAGTCGGATGCAGCACGCCCTTGGGGTGGCTTTTTTGTCATCGACGAATCCCAGGCACAAGAGTTCGCAAATGAGTATTTTGGTGGATTGGATGTTCAGGAGTTAAGAATTTCAGGAAAATTAAGTCCAAAAATTCTGATCGTTGCTCCAGACAAGAGACTTTCTTGGCAATACCACCACCGCCGCGCTGAAATCTGGCGTGTTATTCAAGGCAATGTAGGTGTTATGGTTTCGGATACCGATGAGGAGTCAGTGGTATCTACTTTGAAAGAAGGTGAAACAATCAGATTACGTCAGGGACAACGTCACCGTCTAATTGGCTTGGATGGCTTTGGTATTTTGGCAGAAATTTGGCAACATACTGATGCGAACAACCCTTCAGATGAAGACGACATTATTCGTGTTCAAGACGATTTTGGAAGATAGAAGTATTTAATACTTATTTCTCATAAAAGGGCTGTCCAGATGACAGCCCTTTTTCATTTTCATCACTATTCCGCGCCAGACTTTCCTAAAATAGTCAATATTTAGAGCCCTACCACTACTTTGCAGACATCTTCTTTGATTTTAAAAGACAATACCTATCCAAACCATTTGACACTTCTTCATTTCACCAAATACCCTATTAACCCGCAATTAATTACGCTCCATATTTTGCATACCGATTCGCTTTGGCGCATTTAACATAGCTCCCTCAACACGTAAGACCAATCACAATCCTATCACCGGACAAATTTCTCCAATGTTATTTTTCAGATATTGAAGTCTCATTTATTGCATCCATATTTTATCCCTATGAAAATGATCAGCTAGGTCTATTCGCCTCATTCTGACCATTAATTAACCTCATGATGATTTCATTCCAATAAATTAGCTGTCACAATCCTAATTTTTACTATTTTAGTATACGTATAATAAAATGTCACATGATGAGCAACAACGAAAACCAAAGAAGTTCTGGGATATTAAACAGTCTTAAAAAGTTAATTTTCGAAGATGATCAGACAAGCTCTGCCCCTCAATCTCCGGCTCCAGCACCTGCTGCTCCGACACAAGAAAAATTAAATACTCCCACACCAACATATACGTCGGTAACACAGCCTGTAGCAACTGGCAAGACTCCGCCGCCTATTCCTATTACAGCCAACGATGGATCTACGGATCTCAAAGAAATGAAACTAAAGGTTTATGCCATCCTTGAAAAACTTAATGAACCGGGTGTCGATTTTTTTGAAGTCTGGAATGCCGCTGCAGCAATGGGAAAAGTAGAAGAAAACACCTTAAAAGCGGCCTATACCTCACTTAAGTTTGTGGATAGTTCACTATCGAAGGAAAAACTTGTGGCAACTGGCACAAATTATGCTAATAAGCTTAAAGAAACCATAGCCAAAGAGTCGGACCAGAAACAGGAGGAAAAGAAAAGGACCGAACAGGACCGAACAATGGAGATAGCGAATTTGAACAGTGAAATCAAAGCATTAACTGAAAATATTACCAAATTACAAGATGACCTACAGAAAAAGCAGGTCGCCCTGGGACAGATTAATGAAAAGTACGAACCAAAGATCAAAGAAATCGAACAAAAAATAGCAATAGGCAACGCTGCTGTTGGTGAGGTTATTACCGAAATAAACAACGCATTGCATATGATTAATCAATCAATTACATAACTATAAATCAATGGAAAAAAAAGATCAATACATCAATATTCCTGCTGAAATAAAGACACAACTCCCCATATTTCAAGTTTTGGGAGATCATTTACCTGCACAATTAAAATCTCCAGAAGCAAAAAAAACTGCTTCGACTGTTTTCTTTTGGGCATTACTTTTGGGCGGCGCATTTGCTTTTTTCAAATTCCTTCCCATTATGCTTGAATACGCAGGAAAGAGCATTTTATTTGTTATTTTCAGTATTATCCTGATCACTCTATTGCTTTTAGCTCCTAAGATCATCGCCCTACTGCATCGCTTGGGCACTGTACTGTTGTTCAAAGGGGAGAAATCCATTATTAGAAACAATCCCATCGAGACTTTACAATTGCTGTCCCGTGATGCCAAAGACACGTTAAAACGTGTAAAGGAAAAGATCAGTAATGTGGACGGGGTTCGCATTGATATGATTCAAAGCGGTGAAACAGCTCAAAAAACTGCGGAAGAAAAGTACACTTATGCGAAAAGGTTTACGGCTGAAGCTGCTAATCTTGATGAAAAATCAAAGGAAGAAGCCAGCAAAAATAATGCTGAGAAAGCCAATGCCTATGCAAGAGATGCCAAGGAAACACGTACCAAAGCTTTTTTGCTAGGTAAAGAAGGGGAATCCGAAGAACAAAATGCCCGTAGCTATGTGCAATACGCCAATCAGTTTGCCAAAGTACTGGAGGTCCTCAAAGACAACGAAAGCGCAGCACGTATCTATGTAAGTACATTGGATAGCAGTATTTCTATTATTTCCAAGAAGTTAGAAGCAACGCAAAAAATGAAAAATGCAACGGATGGACTTGCCGATGTATTTAATATCAAAGATGGATGGGCTTTTCAGGAAGCAATGAATGCAGCTACAGGTGCTATCAGCCAAAACATTGCTTCGATTAGATCCAACTTGGATTTCTTGGATCAAAACAACAACATCACAGTCGGGGGCGCCCCTTCACAAGGAGAACTGGAAGAATTTATACGTAAGGTCGACGAACGTAATTTGAAAGTACTTAATGTCACTCAGATGTCCGATGCGAGCTACGAACTCAAGCCAGAGGAGAAAATCGACAAAGGCTTTACATTACTAGATTAATTAACAAAACAATATCATATTATTCAAAATTATGGAAGAGAAATCGACATGGGCTAGATTAAGATGGCCTATCAAAGCGCTTATTATCGCGGTACCTATTCTTGCTATTGGCTATTGGGCGATGCAATCAGGCAAATTCGACACAATCCCAACTGTTAATAAAGCAGATACATCCAGTTCCAACACACCAGGCGCAGCTACCCCAACCTCTGGCAGCACACGTTCATTCAATTATCAACCTGAAAAACCGATCGATGGAGAGTATAAGGGTGTTGTAGAAGTGGGCGCCTCGGGATTCAATTCCTTTGTCGTCAATATGGATAAAGAAAATCGTTGGGAGATTATTTCCAAAGATTTTGGTAAATCCTTTGCTTATGAAGGCTTAGCCAATACCGAAGATATCCGTAAAGGATTAAAAGACTATATCGGCATGATGCTCGATAAAGGTGTGAAATCTAAAAACATCCACTTTGTTATCAGCTCTGGCGCACAAAAAGAACCTAAGACGACTGTGATTAGTTCCGAGCTCAGAAAAATGGGTTTTGTTGTTAATTTAGTGACTGCCGAACAAGAAGGAAAGCTGGCGCTTAAATCTGTTCTTCCTAAGGCTTATGAAGAAAATTCTTTTGTTGTGGATATCGGTTCGGGCAACACCAAAATCTCCTGGATTGATGGTAATACCAAATCTGAGGAAGCGCCTGGCGCAAAATATTATGAAAAAGATCTAAAAGACGATGCCGTTTATGCGGAAGTGAAAAAATTAGGTGAGAAAATACCCGCTGCAAAAAGAGAAGTATGTTTTATCATTGGTGGTGTTCCCTTTGAACTAGCATCTCAGACACGTCAAGGAGACGAACGGTTTACAGTATTGAATGACCCTTCCTCTTATAAAGCAGAAAAAATAAAAACCAAAAGCGGAGTAAACATCTACAAAGCACTTAAAGATGCGACCAATTGCGATACCTTTGTATTTGACTGGGACGCAAACTTCACGATCGGCTTTTTGCTTTCATTGAATAAATAATTACATTTTACAGCAACAAAAAGAGCTGTACTTTTTTCAAAGTACAGCTCTTTTTGTATCACCATTACAAGCCTTAGCCCATAAAGCTCAAAAGATATAATACTAAAAGAATCAAAAGGATCAGGGATACAATTTTCCAGACGCTGTACGGTCTTTGTCCATAAACCTTGCCATTGAAAGCATTCACCATAATTTGATAACTCTTACCTTTATACTGATAGGCTGAGAGCCAGATCGGCAACAAAATATATTTCAATCTGATCGACTTAAAATCGCTATCGATGGAATCAATGTCCTGTGTATCCCCACCAATATCATCCTCTACCTGCCGCACAATTTCACGATCCATAATAGCACGGGCAGTTCCGGCAGCCACCACATGATCAACACTGAAAGTCTCCGCGATAAAACCACTTAAATACTGTTCATTAAACGGTTTCAGGTAATCTAGGTTCCAAGGACCTATTTTGTCCGAAAATTTTTCAGGCAGTGAAGTCGATCCGGAAATAACAATATCTCTAAATCGACTATAGATCCTCCCTGAAGCAGGATACCAGTTCGTGCGGCGCTCTTCATATTCCTCCGTTTCACCGTCTGAATTACGTCGTGTCCGCGTTACATAATAATATTCCCCACGGGATCCTTCATAAGAAGAATGCACATCCGAATCATATGACCAAAATGGTATATATACACCCTTCAAACGATCATTTCGCGTATTAAAGATTTTTTTGAAATCATTGGGGGCAAACCAGACCTTTCCTGCCCATTGGGTCAATAATCCAAACGCCTGTTTGTAATCCACTGTGAAAGGTACAAGTCCATGAGGTCTGACAATACGTCTTTGCTGATGATCAATAACCAATGGCGATGCACAGAAGGCACAGACATCCGCAGTAACATGCGGATTCAACCTTGAATTAGCGCCACAGTTGTTGCAATGAACAATCTCACCCAGATAACTATAACGTTCATCTGCCACACCCTCCATCGCTTTACCAAAAACCTTATAATCCGTTGCTTCAATCTCACCACTTACGGGCATTTCATCCGCAATTTCATTTTTAGTCCCACAGTAAGAACATTCCAGATAGGAAGTTCCGGGCTGATAAGTCAAAACGGCACCGCAACCTTGGCATTTTAACCCCCGATCTATTTCGGAGGTTTTCTCTTCAAAACTCATACTCGTGATAGCACTTATACCTCTAAACTCCAGGAATTGGCGGTGGAGTTTGTGAAAACAAATCCTTCAATTCTACAACTTTATCAGCCTCAGTCCAGTTATCGAGCCCTTCCTTCCATACTAACGTTGACGTGGTAAGCGTACCTTCACCCACTAATCCACGCAACTGTTCCTGATCGAAAGGTCCCTCCTGCTTGCCTTTTATAGCCAGGTAATAAGCAACGGCCTTGGGTAATGGCGGTGGCCCAGCTGATCCTGCTGCAACAGCTCCCGCACCAGCAACACCATTAGGGTTATTCCCGTCAAAATTATTCTGTTGGAATACATTGCCCATTTGTCCAACCATCCCAGCACCCAAACCTGCACCAAAGCCTGCACCAACAATACCACCACTGCTTGGATTTTCCGCTGCTTTCTCCATCGAATTGGCCGCTTGAAATTGCGCATAAGCACCAAGGTTCCCGACCACGCCCATACTACTTCTTTTATCCAGTGCTTTTTCCACTTCTTCTGGAAATGAGATATTCTCAATCAAAAATTTGGTCAAGCTCAATCCGATCTCCTCAAAATCTCCGGTTATCTTTTGTTGAATCAATGCGGAAACTTCATCGTAGTTAGACGCTAAATCCAAGGCCGGAATTTTAGACTCCGCAATAGCATCCATACCTCTTGACACAGCAATATTGCGCAATTGCTCAGTAATATCATCTACAGTAAATACCGGGGTCGTCGCAACCAACTGTTTCATAAAAACAGGAACGTCTTTCACTTGAAAGGAAAAATTTCCAAAGGCACGAAGACGTATTGGCCCAAATTCCGGATCACGCAACATAATCGGATTTTTTGTTCCCCAACGCTGATTAACAAACTGACGCAGGTTAATAAAATAGACATCAGCCTTAAATGGGCTATTAAAGCCATACTTCCAACCTCTAATGGTTGTCATAATCGGCATATTTTGTGTCGTCAATTCATATCTTCCGGGTTGAAATACATCAGCAACCACACCCTCATTTAAGAACACCGCTGCCTGCCCCTCACGTACAGTAAGTTGTGCACCCATTTTTATTTCATTCTGATACCTAGGAAATTTCCATACGATCGTATCAGTACTATTATCGACCCACTCGATAATATCAATAAATTCATTCCTGATTTTATCAAATAACCCCATAAATTTTTCTCTTTACAATTACTTACACTAAATGTAAACATTTCTTGGGAAACCGCCAATTTTAACAATCATATCAGAAACCATAGATATCTAAAAAATTTAGTCTTTCATACCATATATCGTTTTTATTTTTTATACTTTTGTTAGCTAAGTTCTACATAAATTTATGAGTACATATAACGAAGACAGTATTAGGTCCCTGGATTGGAAAGAGCATATCCGCCTTCGTCCGGGAATGTACATAGGAAAGTTGGGGGACGGTTCAGCCTACGATGATGGCATCTATGTTTTATTGAAAGAAGTCGTCGACAACTCGATCGACGAATTTGTAATGGGTGCCGGTAAAACCATTGATATCACTGTAAACGAAAACAAAGTTTCAGTACGCGATTATGGCCGTGGAATTCCAATTGGCTCCGTCGTAGATGTAGTTTCCAAGATCAATACAGGTGGTAAATATGACAGCAAGGCCTTCCAAAAATCCGTTGGCTTAAATGGTGTAGGTACAAAAGCCGTCAATGCATTATCCAGCCAGTTTACAGTACAATCCTACCGCCAAAATATAACGCGTATTGCGCAGTTTTCCAAAGGGGAATTGGTAAATGACGAGCAGAAAGACACTACCCAACGTAATGGTACATCGGTAACATTCTATCCAGACGATTCTATTTTCAGAAACTACAAATACCGTTCAGAATTTGTAGAGAATATGATCTGGAATTATGTTTTTCTGAATTCAGGTCTTACGATCAACTTCAATGGACAGCGATTTATTTCTGAAAATGGATTAAAAGATCTATTAGAAAGGAATATTGACGCCGAATCCATGCGCTATCCAATCATTCACCTACGTGGGGAGGATATCGAGATTGCAATGACCCATGGTCAACAGTATGGAGAAGAATATTATTCCTTTGTGAATGGTCAGCATACCACACAAGGGGGAACACATCAGGCGGCATTCCGAGAAGCACTTGTAAAAACCATTCGCGAGTTCTACAAAAAAGAATTTGATGCGTCAGATATTCGATCCTCGATTATTGGTGCCATCGCCATAAAAGTTCAGGAACCGGTTTTCGAATCCCAAACAAAAACAAAATTAGGCTCTCAGAGTGTAGGCCCAGAAGGCCCTACTGTAAGAGGGTTTATTAATGATTTTGTCAAAAAAGCATTGGATGATTACTTGCATAAAAATCCAACGACAGCGGATGCGCTTCAAAAACGTATTCTCCAATCTGAAAGAGAACGGAAGGATATTGCAGGGATCAAAAAACTAGCGAATGAAAGAGCTAAAAAAGCCTCTTTGCACAACCGCAAATTGCGTGACTGTAAAGTCCATTTCAGCGATAAAAACGAGCGCAACCAAGAAACGACACTTTTCATAACAGAGGGTGACTCCGCATCAGGTTCGATCACCAAATCACGTGACGTACAGACTCAAGCCGTTTTCAGCTTAAAAGGAAAACCGCTGAACTCTTATGGCATGTCCAAAAAGATCGTTTATGAAAACGAAGAGTTCAATCTCTTGCAGCACGCCCTCAATATTGAAGATGGATTGGATGGACTACGTTATAATAATATCGTTATCGCTACCGATGCCGATGTTGATGGAATGCACATCCGTCTGCTATTATTGACCTTTTTCTTACAGTTTTTCCCTGATTTGGTCAAAGCAGGACATGTATCTATCCTCCAAACACCATTATTCAGGGTGCGGAATAAAAAGGAGACGATCTATTGTTATTCGGATGAAGAAAGACAAAAAGCAATTGCGAAACTTGGAGCAAAACCTGAAATCACACGATTTAAAGGTTTAGGTGAAATATCACCCTCTGAATTTGGTCTCTTTATCGGAAAAGATATCCGTCTGGATCCTGTTATTTTATCAAAAGACAATAAAATTCAACAATTATTAGAATACTACATGGGCAAAAATACACCAGATCGACAAAAACATATTGTCGAAAATCTACGTGTAGAAGTAGACCTTGAAGAAGAACTAACAAAAAAAGCGGGTTAAATTAACCCGCTTTTTTGCGACCTACGACCAATATTTCATGTACAACCAAACCTTAATTCTGATCCAATGTCAAGATGCCGTTGGATTAGTAGCCAATATTTCCAATACACTGGCCCAATATCAGCTTAACATCATTACCATGCGGGAATATGTTGATGAGGAGGCGAACAAGTTTTTTGTCCGTGTTGTCTGCAATGGTCTTTTCCCTGATCAGACACAGCTCACCGATTCCCTGGCCAATGTGCTTCCTCCCTCCGCTCAGATTCAGGTCAACCCCAGTAATCGAAAGAAAATTGTTGTTCTCGTAACCAAAGAGCACCATTGTTTAGCCGATATTCTTGTCCGACAACATTTTGAAACCTGGGGTGCAGAAGTACAGGCTGTCATTGGTAATTACGATACTTTACGCTCGTTTACGGATAAATTTGAGATCCCATTCCATTATATTTCGCATGAAGGTATATCGAAAGAAGATTTTGAGACACAATTGATTGCCCAAATCAAACAATACGATTTTGATTATATTATTCTAGCAAAATTTATGCGGATTCTCTCCCCCCTATTTGTTGCAACATTCGAAAATAGGTTGGTCAATATTCATCATTCTTTTCTACCTGCATTTATCGGCGCAAATCCTTACAAGCAGGCACATTCCCGAGGTGTAAAAATCATTGGTGCGACAGCACACTTTGTTACCGACCAGCTCGATGAAGGTCCTATCATTGTTCAAGATATTCGTCATGTCAATCATACCTACACCGTCAAAGATATGGTTACTGCCGGGAAGGAGATTGAAAAAGCCGTTTTAAGTAGAGCGATCCGCTTATTGAGTGAAGACCGTGTAATGCTCAACGATTACAAAACGATTGTATTTGAATAGTGATCACAATCACCACTTTAAACGTATAGTCATTATTTTTTAATCGCGTTATTCTTGATTATTTCGTAAAAGAACTATTTAAGAATGACGCACACTTTCCATATCCCTGTATTAGGACTTGCTTTTTCGATAGACTCAGCAATCAAAGTTGCCCGCTATGGCATCTCAACGGTCATGTCTATTGTAGACGATGAGCTCATAGAGCGTATCCGGGCATATTACTGCAAACTTAACCAGCTGGCCTTTCACCCCATTCATAAGCAAGAAGAAGATTATAGAGCCAGTCGAATCACCGCTTATCTTGATTTGGTCAAGACTTTAGTAGAACAACAAATGGAAACACTAAAGCAACAACCTTTTACAGCGGATTCTGATCTAACAAAGTATTTTCAGTTATTGCCGGAATCTCATCCTGCTAGACCAATCTATCATGCCATGGAGATTGAGACCAATACCAGTATCAAGCAGCAGTTACAAGAATTATTGATTGGCTATGTAAAACCTGGCGAAATCGATGTCAATATTATGTCCAAAGTGGATAAACTGAATTTTAAAAATGATGTTGCTTTGGATCAAAAGTATTCAGACGCTTCAGCTGCGCTACGCGGATTCGTCAATTCCACTTTACATTCCGCTGTTATCCTATCAGCGGGAATGAATCCTCATTTATACGCCTATCTGGCCGAATTACCAGCATTCTTTCCAAAACCTGACAGCACATTTGATAAAAAGGTAGTTTTGAAAGTCAGCGACTTTAGATCATCACTCATCCAGGCAAAATATCTTGCAAAAAGAGGTGTTTGGGTATCCGAATTCCGGGTAGAATCCGGATTGAATTGTGGTGGGCACGCTTTCGCTACAGATGGTTTCTTATTGGGACCCATCCTTGAGGAGTTCAAAGAAAAAAAAGAAAATTTAAAAATTGAGCTCTTTACAATTTATCAGGATTATTGGGCATCCCAAGGTGTACGATTAACGGATTTTCCTCCAATGAAGTACACTGTACAAGGCGGAGTAGGGACAGCCATGGAGCATCAGTTTCTACTGGATTATTATGAATTTGACGCTGTAGGCTGGGGTTCCCCTTTTCTAATGGTCCCAGAGGCAACAACGGTAGACAATGAAACATTGAAAGCACTGGAGGAAGCGGAGAAAACAGATTTCTATTGCAGTGGAGCATCACCTTTAGGAGTACCATTTAATAATTTTAGACCAAGTAATGCCGAAAAATTACGATTGGAACGCATCAAAAAAGGAAGACCGGGTAGTCCCTGTAAAAAGGAATATCTTGTTACTAATCGTGAGTTCGGAGAAAAACCGGTTTGCACCGCTTCACGCACTTATCAGCATCAAAAGATCCGGGAACTACAGGGGCAAGGACTTACCGATGAAGAATATAACAGGTCATTTGATACCATCACCGAAAAAACCTGTCTTTGTGAAGGTCTCGCAGCTCCCGCCTACCTCAAATATGGCATCCAACGAAATAAAGAACAGACAGCTGTTTCTATTTGCCCTGGACCTAATCTGGTCTGGTTCAAAAGGCAATATTCTTTAAAACAGATGGTTGATCATATTTATGGCCGTGGCTCTATCCTAAAGCATTCAGATAGACCATTTGTGCTAATCAATGAATTAAACCTTTACATCGATCATATCCAAAAGTACGTCGAGGACAATAAAGACATCCTCAATGACAAAAAAATAAAATATATCACGAAGTTCAAGGCGCAATTACAGCTAGGGATAGATTACTATCATCGGTTACAAAATAAACTCCTTTATATTCCTAAAAGCACCCAGGCAGCCATACCATTACAATTGGAACTCGCTATGATCCGTTTAAATAATGTTCATATTTAAGTACGATATCTATTTCATGCTAAAAATAAACGCGGCAGATCCACAAGACCTGCCGCGTTTTATGTTATTAAATACTTGCCTTTATTCAACGGCAAGATCTACTTTGCAATTTTACGAAATTTTCCAAAAACGCCTAATGGCAATTTTGGTCCTGCTGTAGCCTGTAGAAACAGTTCGCCAATTTCTAAATTCTCCACTTTCGGAAATGCAGTTTTTATTAGATTCTCAACAATAACCGAAGAGAAACCTAATGAATAGGTATTTAAGATCAAAAAATGCTCCTTAGGATCCAGTAATTGAACAACCTCAGTCATCATCTCCATGATATGATCTTCAAGCTTCCATTTCTCCCCTTTTGGCCCATGTCCATATGCTGGTGGATCCAATATAATACCATTGTAAGTATTTCCGCGTTTTAGCTCACGCTTGACAAATTTCAATGCGTCCTCAACCATCCAACGAATATTGTCGAGATTGGAAATCTCCATATTTTCATTGGCCCATGTAACAACCTGCTTAATGGAATCGACGTGTGTTGTATCTGCTCCCGCAGCTTTAGCTATTAATGAAGCACCTCCTGTATAGGCAAAAAGATTTAAAACTTTAGGTTTTTCGGTCTTGAAAGAACGAACAGATTCCGAAATATAATCCCAATTGACAGCCTGTTCAGGAAATATACCAACATGTTTAAACGAGGTAAGGCCCAACCTAAACTTGATCGCTACATCATCGTTTTTATATTGAATATGCCAACGATCTTGAATCTTCGGATTTTTTTTCAACCATTCTCCAGAAGTAGCTGAACGCCCCTTGAACTTGATATGATAACGTTTGTTCCATTCTGCATCGCTCAAAGCCTTAGGCCATACAGCTTGTGGTTCGGGTCTGATTAATACAAGATCTCCAAAACGTTCTAATTTTTCAAAATCACCACAGTCAATGAGCTCATAGTCCTTCCAGTGTTGTGGGGTCAATAGTTGTATATTCGTTGTTGCCAAAATCAAAATTTTCCGACAAAACTAAGCTAAATTTCTTTCATATTGAAATTTAGCGTTCGTCCATCTTACTTAAAAATAACATTCGTAAGATTAAAACATATAAAAATTTCATGTAAATCAATAAAGACACAATCTGTTCAAAAAACAGCTATTGATTACAGATTTCAATCATACGCTTCCTTTTCAGCATTTATTACCCCATAGAGGCCTTTGCACTTTTCATCAACGGGCTTGCAAATACAAAATTATTTAACTCTTCGACATCAGACCGCATCATATCTTTATTGGATCCCTCCCAAAATTTCTGCCCCTTATATAAAAACAGAATATATTCACCAATTCCCATAACCGAATTCATATCATGGGTCACAACGACCGTTGTACACTTTAATTCTTGCGTAATTTTAAGAACCAGCTCGTCGATTACAATAGAGGTTTCAGGATCCAAACCTGAGTTGGGTTCATCACAAAAAAGATATTTGGGATTCATACTGATTGCACGTGCAATGCCTACCCGTTTTTTCATCCCACCGGATAGCTCCGCGGGGAACAACTTGTTGCGCCCCTCCAAATTAACCTGTTCCAAGCAATGGTTCGCACGGTCCAATTTCTCAGATTTAGACATATCTGTGAACATATCCAGCGAGAACATAATATTCTGCTCGACTGTCATTGAATCGAATAAGGCTGAATTTTGGAACAGCATACCTATTTCTTTCCGGATGGGCACGCGTTCCTCAAAATTCATCCGCGTGAAGTCCGTCTGGTCAAACAACACCTTTCCTTTTTCCGGATGATGTAATCCGACAATACATTTTAGTAAGGTACTTTTTCCCGAACCAGATCCACCAATAATTAAACTCACTTTTCCAGGTTCAAAATTTGCACTGATCCCCTTTAAAACATGGTTATCACCGAAAGACTTATTAATATTTTCAATTTGAATCATATGATCTTTTTAAAGCATTAATGCTGTAATCACATAGTCTGCTGCCAGAATGGTAATACATCCAACGACAACAGCTTCAGTGCTCGCTTGTCCTACTTCTAAGGCCCCTCCCTTCACTTTATACCCTTTATATGCAGATACAGAAGTAATAATAAAGCCAAATACAACAGCTTTTACAAGTGCTACGGTCACTGTAAATCCATTGAAATTATCTTGAATACCTAAAATATAATCCGCCGGAGTTACAGCTCCAGAAAGAGAGCCACCCAATAGACCACCTACTAGTGCACAGACTATGGCGATAATAACCAGCATCGGAATCATAGTCACTCCCGCCAATATTTTAGGCAATATGAGATAGCCCGGAGCGTTTATCCCCATAATCTCCAAAGCATCAATCTGCTCGGTCACACGCATTGACCCAATCTGGGAAGAAATCGAAGAGCCAATTTTCCCCATCAGTACCAATCCCGAAATCGTAGGCCCCAGCTCCAAAATATTTGAATCCCTATTGATGGAACCAATAATCGAATTTGGAATTAGATCAGAGACCATCTGAAAAGCAATCTGCATGGTCATTACCGCTCCAATAAACGTGGAAATGATCACAATAAGTCCTAAAGATCCTATGCCGATATCGGTCATTGTCAGCATGGTTTCTTTCCAATAGATACGCCCTTTCTCCGGCCTTTTAAAGACTGACTTCAGTAGTATTAGATACGCACCAATGTGATGAAAAATCATATTATCAATTTAAATTCTATGTATTATACAAACCAAGCACGATGTTTGGTCCATGTATCCATTAAAGGTACTTAATTCCAACAAATATATAAACAAGCGAAAACCTAAAAAGTAGGAGAAAAACAAAATTACTTACCGATCAATTAGTCACATTTACCGAATTTTTATGTATAATAGCCTAATCTTTCGTACAGTGTCTAACAAAGCGATTTACTTTTGGGATATATAACAAACGGAATTAGTCATGAACACACAACGTATAACAACTGGAATTACAATTCTTTTTATAGGGATTGTCTTATTATTATCCCAACTTAACAGTATTTCCTTTAATTGGGTAGGAATTTTCAGATATTGGCCATTATTTATTGTCCTCGCTGGAATCCGTATGCTGGTCCCTAAGGATCAACAAATCGGACAGTTTATTGCTATCGGTGCTACTGTAGTTATCCTGGGTTTTCTTACATATATCGGATTATCTACTCCAAAAGAACCTCTTTTGACGCAATTATTAAAAAACAAAGGGGTACAGATCGATATGGACGATCCAAATGACAAGACCAACTATACAGCACAGAAACTACAAGTCCCTCTAGACGATAAAATCAAAAGCGCAAATTTAAACATCGATTTGGGAGCTACATCCTTAAAAAACGATAGTACAACTACATCTTCAATTTTCACCGCATATAATACTTCTAGTGAATATCTCTTGGGTATGACTACACATGGTGAATCTTCAGATAAGATTGATATTAACTTAAAAGGTAAATTCAAAGACAAGGATTTTAATAGCAAAAATAACAATACCTACATCTCACTCAATCCAAATATCGTATGGAAGCTGAACTTTGATATCGGTGCAATTGATGCCAAATTGGATCTTTCACCATATAAAATTGAGGTATTGGATATTGATGCAGGAGCGACCAGTCTAAAATTAAAACTTGGACAACCTTTAGCAACAACAAAGATATCCATGGACGCTGGTGCATCTTCGATCGAAATTGCAATCCCTAAAAATGCAGCATGTCGTATCACCAGCGATAATGCCCTGTCATCAACTTCCTATGAAGGCGATTTCCTAAAAATGGATGGTATGGTAAAATCAACAAATTATGATGCAGCGACTGAAAAATTTGATTTTGACATCAATGGCGGAATTGCTTCAATAAAAATTAGAAGATATTAATTGACAGCGATTTTTTAGCCAAGAAAAGCTAACTTTGTGTTATATATGAACACAAGTAATATGTTGACTTTACCAGGAATCTATTGCAATTCCAAGGTAGAATATTCGAGATGGAAAACAAGGGAAATTCAGATTGGAGATATCCCTATGGGTGGAGACAACCCGATCCGCATTCAAAGTATGACTACTGTGGATACAATGGATACACTGGGCTCGGTAGAACAGACTATTCGAATGGTAGAAGCGGGTTGTGAATATGTTCGTATCACTGCACCAAGTATAAAAGAAGCTCAGAATCTAGCAAATATAAAAAGTGAGCTTCGAAAAAGAGGGTATAACGTACCCTTAGTAGCAGATATCCACTTTACACCAAATGCCGCTGAAGTTGCCGCCCGGATAGTCGAGAAAGTTCGGGTAAACCCAGGTAATTATGCCGATAAGAAGAAATTTGACCTGTTATCATATACTGAAGCAGAATATAAATTAGAACTAGAGCGTATCTACACCAAGTTTACTCCGCTGGTAAACATTTGTAAAGAATATGGCACTGCCATGCGGATTGGTACAAATCATGGTTCTCTTTCAGATCGGATCATGAGCCACTATGGGGACACCCCTGAGGGAATGGTCGAATCCGCCATGGAGTTCATCCGGATGTGTGAAGATCTAAATTTCTATAATCTATGTATTTCAATGAAATCCTCCAACCCGCAAGTAATGGTCAAGGCCTACCGTTTGCTGGTTGAAAAGATGGTTTCTGAAAATATGAATTATCCGCTACATCTTGGCGTGACGGAGGCCGGTGATGGAGAGGATGGTCGTGTGAAATCTGCGGTAGGAATAGGTACACTTCTAGAAGACGGGCTTGGAGATACTGTAAGGGTTTCCCTGACCGAAGAACCTGAACGCGAAGCTCCAGTAGCAATTGCGTTGGTCAATAGATATAGTCAGCGAAAAACGGTTTTGGCCAATCAACCAAAAGAAGAAATCATACAGCTCGCATCAGATAGTCCAGTTGTTCCCTATCAGAGTCAGGAGGTCAATACCTTCATCGGTGGTTCGCTGGTTCCCAGAATTGTGACAGATATCTCGAATGAAAATCTGAAAGACGCCCAAATTCTTACAAAAGTTGGCTACCGCTATGATATCCTTTTGGATAAATATCATATGGGTGAGCAATCCGTAGATTTTGTTTATCTAGGGGATCATTTGCCTTCATTTAATATGCCCGCAAATTTAAAACAGGTATATAATTTTGGGACATGGTCCAATCTTAAGGACAAAACAAATATCCATCCACTCTATACGCTGGAAGAGTTTGTACATGCAGACAGTAAGGATAGTGTGTTGAATATGGTAAAAATCCGTAATACGGATTTAACAAGTCCGCTATTTGAATCATTGCCGTTAGACAAGACTGTTGTATTTATATTAGAAACCGATCATACGCATGGAATGGCCGATCAACGGCAATTTTTCCGAAATCTGCAAGAAATCGGCATTGATAATCCTGTCATTATCAAAAGATCCTATCGTAAAGAGGATTTTTCAGGTCCTATGGGCGAGTTTATGAACCCCGAGGAGCCTATATCGAAAATACAGCTATATGCTTCCACAGACATGGGTGCATTGTTAATTGATGGTTTAGGTTCGGGCATATGGATTGATTCTCCGGCGACCCCGTTAGAGAACATTGCATCTCTTTCCTTCGGAATACTGCAAGCAACCCGCTCAAGAATATCAAAAACAGAATATATCTCTTGCCCAAGCTGTGGAAGAACATTGTTTGATCTTCAGGAAACCACTCAAATGATTCGGAGTCGCACCAATCACCTCAAAGGCTTGAAAATTGGCATTATGGGTTGTATTGTGAATGGCCCAGGTGAGATGGCTGATGCAGATTACGGATATGTGGGAGCTGGTCCTGATAAGGTAACCTTATATAGAGGCCAAGAGGTCGTCAAAAAGAATGTAAGTTCAGCCCAGGCATTGGACGAATTGATCAAGATCATCCAAGATGATGGACTATGGATTGATGAAGTACAAGAATAAGCGATAATATAATAAGTAAGGGGATCAAATGATCCCCTTACTTATTATATTATATTGTAAATTCAATTTTATCAATTGAGTATTCTCGTCTTCCTTAGCGGACAGAAAATCTTTTTACCACAGTCTCCGATCCAGCAACAACGCGCACAAAATAAAATCCAGTTGTCAATTTGCCACCATGTTCAAAAGAAAGATTCTGAACACCAGCGTCAAGATTTCCATTCATCAGTTGTAGAATTTCATTACCTAAAGCATCCATGACTTTAATAGACACACTAGATGACTTTGCCAATTTAAAGGAAAGATTGACTTGTTCGGCAATTGGATTATAAAATACTTTAACGTTATTGATCAGTTTCTCAGTATCCTTAATATTGTTATCTCCAAATCCCTCATTACCGTTCCAAGTAGCTTGCAAAAAAGTATGGTCATCAGGAGACTTCGCATACACCCGACCTACCCCGCTGCACAAGGTCAGTGTGGTAATAAGTGTTAAATAAGCTGCTTTAAGTAGATTTCTCCCCATAGTGTTAAATTAGACTTCAAATATTGGTTACGGTTTAATCAAATATAACGCTAACTATTTGAATTATCAACAACAAAGTTAGTATTTTGTTTAAAATTTTTTGAGGTAAAGTAGGGATCGATAGATTCTTTTAACAAATTTTAACAGCTCTTGCGCATGTCAAATGAAATGCTAAAATTTGGCGCAGCAAATGTACCTGCTTAAAGTACAGACAAAAAGTCTATTTTTGCATTATATTTTGAAATAAAATAATAATTAAATGACAGATAACAGTCATCACAACAGTATCAATAAGGTGAGTGTCGCCGGATTATTGATCAGTTTAGGAATCGTGTTTGGAGATATCGGTACCTCGCCGCTATATGTCTTCAAAGCAATCATGGGTCAAGGTGCCATTCAAAAAGATCTTGTTTTGGGAGGTCTCTCCTGCGTCTTTTGGACACTCACCCTACAAACAACCATCAAATATGTCTGGATCACCTTACGTGCTGACAATAAAGGCGAAGGTGGAATTCTTTCACTTTACTCTTTAGTTCGCAAACGGGCACCGTGGTTGATTTTCCCAGCAATGATAGGTGCAGCCACATTGCTAGCTGATGGGATGATTACACCCGCTATCACAATATCCTCTGCTATAGAAGGTTTGGATATCAAATTTCCAGGTCTTCCAACAGTACCGATTGTGGTAACGATTATTTCTTTACTTTTTATTATTCAACGATTTGGCACTTCTGTTGTCGGAAAAGTATTCGGCCCATTAATGACAATATGGTTTACCATTATTGGAGTTCTTGGTCTGTCCCATATCCATTTGGCTCCAGAAGTAATGAAAGCAATTAATCCGTATTATGCCTTTCATATCTTAATAACCTACCCACACTCTCTCCTCTTGATCGGTGCTGTATTTCTTTGTACAACAGGTGCAGAAGCTCTATATTCAGATATGGGACACTGTGGTAAGGCAAATATTCGCATTAGCTGGATTTATGTTAAGATCACACTGATATTAAACTATTTTGGTCAAGGAGCTTGGTTATTAACACAGGAAGGTCGTGTGTTAGGCGGAGCAAATCCATTTTACTCCATCATGCCAGATTGGTTTATCGGTTATGGTATCGCTATCGCAACTATTGCTGCCGTAATTGCCAGTCAGGCCATGATCTCTGGTTCATATACCTTAATTTCGGAAGCTGTACGTTTAAACATCTGGCCTAAAGTTGCGATCCGCTATCCTAGTGAGCATAAAGGTCAATTATATGTTCCTTCAATCAACCTTATTCTTTGGATCGGTTGTATGATTGTTATCTGGGTTTTCGAAGAATCAAGCAAAATGGATGCGGCCTATGGTCTTGCCATCAACCTAACGGTACTGATGACAACCGTTTTAATGGGTTATTTCCTAGCCATGAAAAAAGTCAACCGTGTACTCATTGGGATTTTCCTAGTCGCGTATTTTGTGATAGAGTTGACATTCCTGATCGGTAATGGTGTAAAAATTGCCCATGGCGGTTGGTTGACACTTTTATTAGCGATTGCCTTGTTTGGTACAATGTACTGCTGGTATACTGCACGTAAGATTAAAAATCGTTTTGTCAACTTTATCAATATCAATAAATATTATCCGATTATATCGGAATTGAGCGAAGACAAGTCCGTTCCACCCTTTGCGTCACATTTGGTATACTTGACCAGTGCAAACTTCAAGTCTGAAATTGAAGCCAAAATTATTTACTCCATCATTAATAAAAAACCTAAACGCGCTGACGTTTACTGGCTGGTACACGTGGATGTTATGGATCATCCCCACACGAGGGAATACTCCATTGATCAACTGATCCCTGGAAAACTTATACGAATTGACTTCAAATTGGGCTTTAGAGAAGAACAGCGTATTAGCCTACTCTTCAGAAAAGTTGTTGAAGAAATGGTGAAAAAAGGTGAAATTGATATCACAAGTCAATACGACACACTGCGTAAACATAATATTCCAGGAGATTTCAAATTTGTGGTACTGGAAAAGGTATTATCCAAAACCAACCAGATGTCATGGATCGAAAAAGTGATTATGGATATCTATGGGTACTTGAAAAAAATGAGTTTATCCGAAGAAAAGGGATTTGGTTTAGATTCCAGTTTCGTCACGATTGAGCGGGTCCCACTGAATTTCCCACAGACATCGGAGGTTCATCTCATACGAAAAGATTAAGTCTTAAAAGGTGGTGCAAAAGCATCGCCTTTTTTATTCAATAGAATTGCATTACTTTTGTGCAAATATTATATCATGGCAGACGCTAATCCAACAAAGAAATTACACCCTCGAAATAGACATCTCGATAATTACAATTTTGACGAACTTAGCAAAATCGAACCTTCCTTAAAAGATTTTGTTACAGTAAATGCTTATAAGCTCAAAACAATTGATTTTAACAACCCCGATGCTGTTAAGGTTTTAAATCAAGCACTTCTTAAAAAATACTACCACATCCAACATTGGGATATCCCAAAGGAAAATCTATGTCCTCCTATTCCAGGTAGAGCAGATTATATTCATTATGTTGCGGATGTTCTTGCCAGAGATAATAACGGTGAAATTCCAAAAGGAGGAAAGGTCCGACTGCTAGATATTGGTGTGGGTGCCAGTTGTATCTATCCCATTATAGGTCACCAAGAATATGGATGGAGTTTTGTTGGTTCAGAAATCATAAAAAAAGCATATAAAAACGCAATTGAAATTACGCGTACCAATGTGAGCTTAAAAAAGAATATCCAAATACGATTACAGAACAATCCAAAAGCGATTTTCAAAGATATCATCCTCCCAGATGAAAAATTCGACATGATCATCTGCAATCCACCTTTCTTTAGTTCGCAGACAGAAGCATTACAACAATCCGTACGTAAAGCTACAGGTATAAAAAATGCGAAATTAGATGAGAATACCGTTGTCCAGACGTTCTCGGGACAAGGAAGTGAACTTTGGTGTGATGGCGGCGAGAAAGCCTTCTTGACACGCATGATATTTGAGAGCCAATTCTATAAAGATCAGGTTAAATGGTTCTCCTCATTGGTTGCTCATCGTGAAGACGTTCGTTTTCTACAGCATAAGTTAAAGAAAATCAATGTAAAAGAGTCCGAAGTTATCCGCATGGAACAAGGTAACAAAGTAAGCCGAATCCTGTTGTGGAGATTTTAAATAAAAAAGGAGCTATTGAAAAAATAGCTCCTTTTTTATTTAAATATCATAGATACCAGATCTCTAAACAGCTGCTGATTTATTTAATTTAGAATGTTTATAGCCGTACATAAAATACACTCCTAAACCAAGAACCAACCAAATCACGAAAATAATCCAGTTACTTGCACCAAGCTCGGTCATCAGATAAAGATTAATCAATATGCCGATAACAGGTAAAAGCGAGAAATTCATTTTAAAGCTATAAATGCCCAAACCCAACCATGTTAGCCAAAAAATGATCACTAACATTTTATGTTCTATTATTTCCAAAATGGAAAGCTTCTTCCATTCATTCAATGTATCTTTTCCATAGATTCCTATCAAGACAATCGCGATGATGAGCCCTGCTCCAACCAGGTATTTACCATTGATATAGGGAACCTTAAATTTGGATTTGGCCGATAATCCCGAATAATCCATATATAGTACACCCGCGCAGACTAAAATAAAGGCGAAGAACGTACCAACACTCGTCAAATCAACAAAGAAGTCCATCTTGAAAAATAAAGAAGGAATTGCTACAACAAGACCTGTTACAATTGTCGCAAAAGAGGGTGTTTTATATTTCGGGTGAATTGTCGCAAATTTCTTCCATAATAATCCGTCCCTGCTCATTGTCATCCAAATCCTTGGTTGAGCCAATTGATACACCAGCAGAGCACTGGTAATCGCGATAACAGATGTTACCGATATCACCCCAGCCATATGGTCAAATCCAACATACTTAAACACAAAAGCCAAAGGATCTTTTACATTAAGTTCGGTATAATTTACCATCCCTGTCAACACCAATGTAATAGCCACATACAGTACTGTGCAAATCAATAAACAATAAATCATTGCTTTAGGTAGATCACGCTGTGGGTTTTTACATTCCTCGGCAGTTGTTGAGATCGAATCAAATCCGATAAAAGCAAAGAATACAGCCGCCACACTTCCAAGTACCCCCTGCAGGCCATTTGGTGCAAAAGGAGTCCAATTTTCTGGCTTCACGTAAAAGATTCCACCAAAAATTACCGCCAGGATTATCCCTACCTTGATCATAACCATAATCATACTTGCTTTTTGGGATTCCTTAATACCTATATAAACGAGCCAAGTGACCAAAAAGGTAATTACCCCCGCGGGTAAATCAAATATAATAGGCATTCCCCCGATACGTGGCGCACTGTTAAATGCAGCAAGCCCATGCTGATCAATGGCCGTAAGACTTGACATCCCATGTTGATTCATTTTATCCACAGCGTCATAAGCATACCCAGGTGCCATCGAAAGCCAAGCAGGTATATGCAGCCCAAACCCCTCCAACATAGAAACAAAATATTGCGACCAGGAAATAGCTATTACCGTATTTGAAACCGCATATTCCAATACCAACGCCCAGCCGATAATCCAGGCAAACAGCTCACCAAAAGCCACATAGGCATACGTATAAGCTGATCCCGAGACAGGTACGGTACTGGCAAACTGTGCATATGCCAGTGCTGTAAACACGCAGGCAAAAGCAGTAAAAATAAATAGAAGAGAAACGGCAGGCCCACCTTCATAACTCGCTAATCCAATGGTGCTAAAGATTCCAGCGCCAACAATAGCGGCTATACCCAATGAAACCAGATCGGTTACCCCCAAAACCTTCGCGAGGCCAGTTCCACCCTCCTTTTGGGTATCCAGTAGGATCTGATCAACACTTTTCTTCCGAAAAAGTCTATGTGACATGTAATATTAGTTTTATACGTAAAATTATGCGAAAATAAATATTTTCAAGGTCTTATACTATTGGTATTTTTTGAACAAATTATTTAAAGTCGACCAACTCATAATGAATATATTGATAAATCTCTTGATAATCCGCCATATGATGCTGTAAATAAGAAATTAATTGTTCGGTCAATAATTCACGCTGATGCTCCTGAACGTCAAATTGCCATAAGCGCTTACAGATATTAAAAAGGGCATCTGCAATTTTTTCAATATGTGCATAATCATAGATATATTTCCATTCAATAAATTGATGGTAGAATTTCTCAAATTTTGGAATATCGTTTAATTGGTTTATTTTCAGAAATTTTCGTACAGCATCTTCGTTCACCTGGGACATTGCCGAATAGAACTTATCGATAGATACCGCTTTTTGCTGTGTCAGGATATGATCTAGCAGCAGTTCTAAAGCAATATGCGCCATAAAGGAAGGTCGAATGGGCAGTCCCTGTAGACTTGACTGTATCTGTAACTTTAATTGATGTGTGTGATGAAAAAAATAAGTTGAATTATGAAAGAGACGATCAACCTCTATATGACGGTTCCAACCGATATAAAGTTGCTCCAACAATGGGTTATCCAGCAATTCATCTTCATATTGCCTGGGTTTGAGCACAAAAGTTTTATCGGCATTCTTTAACAGATCGGGTAACAAGCCACCGACAATTCGCTCGGGATTGATCGCAAACCGCTCAAAATAAAAATGTGATAAAAAATTCATATTAGCTTATTAGCGTGTGCTTTTATATGGAATTATTCGCTCAATATACGCTTAATCTCCTATCTTTGCATCTTGTAAATTAAAAAATTAAATCCATTTAACAATGAGCTTTGTAGAAGAATTACGTTGGAGAGGCATGCTGCAAGATATTATGCCTGGAACTGAAGACTTACTGAATAAAGAAAAAGTCGCTGGCTATATCGGCTTTGATCCCACAGGAGACTCTCTACACGTAGGACACTTAACTCAAATCATGACCTTAATCCATTTCCAAAATGCTGGGCATAAACCAGTCGCATTGGTAGGTGGTGCAACAGGAATGATTGGAGACCCTTCTTTCAAATCTGCAGAGCGTAACTTACTTGACGAAGCAACCTTACAACATAATGTTGCATGTCTGAAAAAACAGTTAGGCAAATTTCTTGAATTTGGAGAAGGCGAAAATGATGCCCAAATGGTTAATAATTACGATTGGTTCAAAGATTTCAGTTTTTTGGACTTTATCCGTGATATCGGTAAAATGATTACCGTTAACTATATGATGGCAAAGGATTCTGTAAAAAAACGTTTAGAAGGAGACAATGGTCTATCATTTACAGAATTCACCTATCAATTGATTCAAGGTTACGACTTCTACTACCTGTGGAAACACCACAATTGTAAAATACAAATGGGTGGATCTGATCAATGGGGTAATATTGTCACAGGAAGTGAAATGATCCGTCGTCAAGATCAGGGAACAGCTTATGCCATTACGACACAATTGATTAAAAAAGCAGACGGCCAAAAATTCGGAAAAACAGAATCTGGAGCGGTCTGGTTAGATCCAAAGAAAACTTCGCCCTATAAATATTATCAATTTTGGTTAAACACCTCGGATGACGATGCCAAAAGCTGGATTAAGATCTTTACACTTAAACCACAGGCAGAAATAGAGACGATCATTGCGGAGCACGATGCTGCACCACATTTGCGCATTGTCCAAAAAGCGTTAGCAAAAGACATCACCATTCGCACGCATTCTGAAGAAGCTTATGAGACTGCTATTAAAACCTCTGAGTTTCTTTTTGGCAACGGCTCATTGGAATTTCTAAACGATTTAGATCACGAAGCTGTACTTGAAGTATTTGAAGGGATTCCACAATTTCAGGTAACAAGAGAAGATATAAAAGCAGGAATCAATGTCCTCGATCTGTTGGCTGTCAATACGCAAGTTTTCCCTTCAAAAGGCGAAGCACGTAAAATGCTCCAAGGTGGTGGTGTGTCTATCAACCGTGAAAAAGCAACAGATATTGAACAAGTGATCACCGAAAATAATTTGGTAAACAATAAATATATTATTGCACAAAGAGGTAAGAAAAACTACTATTTGATTATTGCATAAACGTCATTTTAGGCAACAAAAAATCCCTTTTTACGATGTAAAAAGGGATTTTTTATTGATAGTCATTAAAGTCAGTAACAATACCAATCTCATTTTAACTCCTGTTCGCTCGATCCTGGTGCTATAGTCACTTATTTTAATAGTTTTTCAAAAGCGCGACGGGCAGCGCCTCGAAAATGTACTTCCCCACAATATTGATACCCTAGCTTATCAAATACATGTAACATCCCACCATTATCAAAATTCGTATCCACTTTGATGCTATATATTCCATTATTTACCGCTATTTCCTCCACTCCTTGCATGATGGCTGTGCCAACGCCTTTTACATGTGGATCCTGAGCTGAGGCCAAACGATGAATGCCCACATATTCACCATCACTAAGCCATTTGCCATCAATATCATTATAAGCAGGTTCGATATCAAAAATAATAGCAACATAACCGATGATTTTATCATCAACCTCCACGACATGCCCATAGCCTTTGTCTATATCTGACTGTACTACATCTTCATTTGGATAACCATCTTGCCACTGCCGACTGCCTTGCTCCTTTCGTAATGCGATTGCCTGTTGTATAATTTCCCAAATCCGTCCTTTATCTGCCTGTTCCGCTTTTCGTATCTGAAACTTATTCATAATGCCTTAATTTGATCAGTAAAACTACATAATTTACTTTAACTGTAAAAGACAGACAAAACCACCATATTCTAATCCGCTTAGCTCAATCTTTCCAAAAATCTATTCTCAGGGCATAGTATTTGCTAGTTATAATTGCTATTATTCATTTAATAGCCTATCTGAAATTATTCGTTTATGAAAAAATTACAAACTTAAAATAATAGTGTTCATGATCTTCAAAATACTATCAAAATAACTAAGTTTGTAAGCAGTATAATTGTGAGCTTTTCAATGTCAAATAAAGGAAATACATTTAGGCAGGCAGGAAATTCAGTTTCTGGCAAGCGTGCCCCGTCAAAAGAATCGGCAACATTTAAAAAAGAAAAAAGTCAAACAACCAGTGTCCCTAGGGATTATTCAGATGCACAACAGAAGACTGTCAAAATTCTAGGGATTTTATTGATTGTACTCTCGTTGGCTTTTGCCACTGCTTTTGTCTCTTATCTTTTTACATGGGAAGATGACCAAAGTTATATCGCCAAAACAAATGGCGGTTGGGGAACCCTTTTTAGTTCTTCCGAAGAAATTCATGATGAGGCTGTCGAATTACCGGTCGTTGATAATAAATTAGGGAAATTCGGCGCATTACTGGCCAACCAATTTATGTATGAATGGTTTGGTGTTGCCGCTTTCCTTTTTATTCCGGTATTATTCATTTTAGGCTATCGTCTATTATTCAAAAAATCCCTGCTTCCATTATACCGTACTGTAGTTTATTCCTTTGTAGCGATTGTCTTTATCTCTGTAACATTGGGATTCTTACATGGATTTATGGCGAATACGCCCCACATGTTGGAAGGCAAGTTTGGCTTTTGGACCAATAAGCTACTGGAAGCACAAGTTGGGATTGTCGGTGTGGGTTGTATTTTAGCATTTGCTTATCTGACAACTTTGATACTATTGTACAACTTGGATTTTAAATTTGTATTATTCAGCAATCGAAAATCTAAATCTTTATCCGAAGATCTAGAGGATGAAGACGACGAAGATTCCTATACTGCTAATAACCTAAGAACCAAAGTGCATGTAGAGGATGATTCTATACAATCCGTCAGAGAATCTTTCCAACGACCAACTTCAATAAATGAAAGATTTCAATCCAGCCGGGAGAAAGATCTAAAAGAAGAGCTTGAGCGTCCTGCATTTACACATCATCCAATACCAGAAGTACAAATAGATCCAAAGGACAAAGTTGTGCTTACCTTTGATGATAGTCCTTTGGAACGTACAGAGAGTACGCCTTCCATTAGTTTTACCATTGATCAGCCAGAGGAAGAAGATACGGAAGAATTAAATAGCCCAAGTATTCAGGAAAACTACAGTCCAGCTATAACCATTACCCCTCAACCCGAGCCAGAGTTCCCTGCTGACGTTACCCTAGTACCTGGTTTGGTTGTCGAAGACATCAAAGAAGAAAAAGAAATTACAGCGAGCGACCTGGTTGCACAATTTGGTCAATATGACCCCAAATTGGACTTATCAGGCTATCAACATCCCACACTTGACCTATTACGAGATTATGGAAGTGGTAAAATTACCATCAATCAGCATGAACTTGAAGCAAACAAAAACAAAATTGTTGATACACTTAGAAACTATAGCATTGAGATTGAAAGCATAAAAGCAACAATCGGCCCTACAGTTACCTTATATGAGATTATACCGAAACCCGGTGTACGGATTTCAAAAATCAAAAATCTGGAAGATGACATTGCCTTAAGCCTTGCGGCACTTGGAATCCGGATTATTGCACCAATGCCGGGTAAAGGAACAATCGGTATTGAAGTTCCAAATTCGAATCCAGAAATGGTATCCATGCGATCTGTTTTGGCTACTGAAAAGTTCCAAAAAACAGATATGGATCTACCAATTGCATTGGGAAAAACAATTTCTAATGAGGTCTATATTGCCGATTTAGCAAAGATGCCCCACCTTCTGGTTGCAGGTGCCACAGGTCAGGGTAAATCCGTTGGTATCAATGCGATTTTAACGTCTTTATTGTATAAAAAGCATCCTGCTGAGCTCAAATTTGTGCTTGTCGATCCTAAAAAAGTTGAACTTTCCCTATTCAAAAAAGTTGAACGTCATTTCTTGGCCAAACTACCCGATGAGGAGGAAGCGATCATTACCGATACAAAAAAGGTTATCAATACCTTAAACTCACTTTGTATCGAGATGGATCAGCGTTATGACCTGTTAAAAAATGCACAGGTTCGTAATTTAAAGGAATATAATGCAAAATTTATCAATCGCAGATTAAACCCTGAGGAGGGTCATCGATTCTTACCATATATCGTTCTTATTGTTGATGAGTTTGCCGATTTGATGATGACTGCCGGAAAAGAAGTAGAAACCCCTATTGCACGACTGGCCCAGTTGGCCCGTGCTGTAGGAATTCACTTGGTCATTGCGACCCAACGTCCTTCAGTCAATATCATTACAGGTACAATCAAAGCCAACTTCCCAGCACGTCTTGCTTTCCGTGTGTTATCAAAAGTAGACTCGCGAACTATCTTAGATACCGGCGGAGCAGATCAGTTAATTGGTCGTGGGGATATGCTGCTGGCAACCGGAAGTGATTTGATACGTATTCAGTGTGCATTTGTCGATACACCAGAAGTTGAACAGATCTCTGATTATATCGGAGCACAACGTGGCTATCCATCGGCATTTATGCTCCCAGAATACGTAGATGAAAACGGAGAAGGTTCAGGTAGCGTAGATTTTGATCCAAAAGATCGCGACCAATTGTTTGAAGACGCTGCTCGTTTGATTGTTATGCATCAACAAGGTTCTACATCTTTAATCCAACGTAAATTGAAACTGGGTTATAATAGAGCTGGACGAATCATCGATCAATTGGAAGCCGCCGGAATTGTCGGCCCATTTGAAGGAAGTAAAGCACGTGAAGTTCTTTATCCAGATGAATATTCATTAGAACAGTATTTGGAGACATTAAGAAACAATTAACATGAAAAAACAACTATGGTTAGTGCTAAGCTTGTTGCTTCTCACAATGAGTCAACACAGTTATGCGCAAAATGACGCCGCAAAAGCGTTACTCAACAAAGTAAGTCAAAAATATAACGGATATAAGACAATACAAGCCGGTTTTACCTTGGACATAAAACAAGCAAATGGAAGTTCACATTCAGATGCGGGCACCTTGTATCTTGACAAGGCAAATAATAAATACCATGTCAATACCAAAAATCAAATTCTAATTTCAGATTCCAAAACACAATGGAATATTATGAAAGCAGAAAAAGAAGTCGAGATATCCGAGGCGAGTAACTCAACGAATGAGATCAACCCGACAAATATTTTCTCATTCTATACCTCGGGATTTAAGTATGCGCTAGTGGGTACAGAAAAAGTAAAAGGAATGAGTTTGAGTGTTGTGGAATTAACACCGGTTGACAGCAAAAAGAACTATTCTAAAATCAAATTACGGGTCAACAAAGTGAATAATTTGATCTACGACACGACTATCTTTGATAAGAGTGGTAATCGCTATACTTACACCTTGAATGCACAGGAAGGAAACAAGGCCATTGCATCCAGCTATTTTACCTTTAATAAAAGTAACTACAGCGGATTTGACATTGTCGACTTAAGATAAGATCTACCGTTCGGATGGATCAACTCCCAGGCCAAATAAGGCTAACAAAAAAAGGATTTCTCAATGGGAAATCCTTTTTTTGTTAGTAGTTGCTTTCTATCTAGAGCATATTCGGCTCTCTATCCAGCGCCTCAGTGTCTTTGTCCGCATAACGCGAATAACCGTGCTTCTGTGGATGTTCGATAATCTCCTTCATTGAAACTAATTTATACACGTAAGATCCAGTCTCATTGTTCAGCTTCAAAGCAAAATAATCATCCTTCTTCTGCCTTCTTATTGAACCTTTTAAACTGCCATCGCCGACATTGTATGCCGCCGCCACTAAAGTCCAATTACCAAATTGAGCATAAAGATATTTTAAATAGCGTGCTGCTGCATGAGTGGATTTCACGAGATCTTTTCGATCATCTACAGTGCCATTGACCCTTAAGCCATACAAACGAGCTGTTGCTGGCATAAATTGCCAATAACCTCCCGCCCCTTTTGATGAAACAACAGCCTTGCTTAGGCCACTTTCAACCAATGGGATGTACTTAAAATCTTCGGGAATACCATGTGATTTCAGGATCTTGGCGATCATAGGCAAATAGGTCTCTGCCTTTTTATGCATATCATACGATCCTGTTTTTTTAAATGAAAATCTACTGAAGAACTTGCGCAATTTGCTTTCCACTAATGGACGATCCATCGGCAATGAATCTTCAGCAAATGTCAATGAACTCAGGTAAGATTCAAAAGAATTGCTTTTTTCTTTTTTCTCTTCGTCGCCTCCATGATGAGTTGGAATTTCGACTAACTTCGCTGCTACGATCTTATCGCTGCCAGAAGTGTTGTTGTGTGGGGTTGAGTATAATTTTGAAAGCAATAAAGCAAACAAAATCAAACTACTACATAATACTTTTTTTCTTATCATTCACTCCCTTAATGCTATCCTATCCACGAGTCAAATCGATCAAAAAATAGCTTGGTTCAAATTCGAGGGGACAAAGATAAACAGTATTTATTTAAAAAACAAATAGTTACGTTACAGCTGTTTTAAAGGGCATTTTTTAACGTTCAAATTGTGCAAATCCAAGAAAAGACAAAAAGATAAGGATTTTTTCGCAAAACCCAAAATTATGCCTAACTTTGCAGTTCACATTTTAGCAAAACACAATGCCATTCAGCAATAAAAGGAACAGTCGTGATGACAACTCCAGAAAGTCACGGGGCAACTCAGATAGCTTCAAATCTAGAGGCGACAAGAATAATAGTTTCGGTAAAAAATCGTCCTTTGGTTCAAAGGATCAATCTGAAAGAGGTTCTTTCAGAAAAGATGACAACCGCGAGAATAGATCATTTGGATCTAATAAATACGCAGACAAACCATCCTTTAGAGGAGAAAGCAACTCCTTCCGTTCAAAAGATAATTCAGACAAGCCTTTCAACAGAGGTGGCCGTTCATTTGATAAAAATGATTCTTCGAGATCTTTTGACAAAAGAGATTCATTCAACAAATTTGATAAATCTGAGCGTTCTTTTGATAAAAAAGATAATTTCAAACGTTCTGACAGAAACGATTCTTCTCGGTCTTTCGACAAAAGAGAAGGTTCATTTGATAAAAGAGATAGCTTCAAACGTTCTGATAGAAATGATTCATCAAGATCATTCGACAGAAAAGAAGGTTCTTTTGATAAAAGAGATAGCTTCAAACGCTCTGACAGAAATGATTCATCAAGATCATTCGACAGAAAAGAAGGTTCTTTTGATAAAAGAGATAGCTTCAAACGCCCTGACAGAAATGATTCATCAAGATCGTTCGACAGAAAAGAAGGTTCTTTTGATAAAAGAGATAGCTTCAAACGCTCTGACAGAAATGATTCATCAAGATCGTTCGACAGAAAAGAAGGTTCTTTTGATAAAAGAGATTCATTCAAGCGTTTCGATAAGGATGACCGTTCCTCAAACAATCGCAGTAGAAGCTTTGATAAACCATCTAATAGAAAATTCGATGGAGATAGAAGCAGAAACTTTGATGAAAACAAGAGTTTTGACGATAAACAATACAGCAAACGTCCTAAGAAGAAAACCGAAACCTCAGCAGAAGATGACGGCTTAATTCGTTTAAACCGTTATATTGCCAATGCAGGTATTTGCTCGAGACGTAAAGCAGACGAATTAATTGCTGCAGGTGTAATATGGGTAAATGGTGAGGCTGTTACTGAATTAGGTACCAAAGTTGATCCAGCTACAGACGAAATCCGTTACAACAACGAGCGTTTAAAGCGTGAGAAGATGGTTTATGTTTTACTTAATAAGCCAAAAGACTACATTACAACGACAGATGATCCTCAGGAACGTCATACCGTAATGGAACTTGTATCCAAAGCAACCAAAGAACGAATCTATCCCGTAGGACGTCTTGATAGAAACACAACCGGATTACTTTTGATGACAAACGATGGCAACCTTGCGGAAAAACTTTCCCACCCACGTAATAGCATCAGTAAAATATATAATGTAGAACTTAACAAAAGTCTTACGCAAGGAGATTTCAACAAGATTAATTTTGGTATTGAACTAGAAGATGGCGTAATCAAACCGGATGATTTAAGCTATGTACAAGGCGGTTCTAAAAGAGAGATCGGAATACAGATCCACTCTGGCAAAAATCGTATCGTACGTCGTATTTTCGAATCTCTTGGTTATGACGTTGTAAAGTTAGATCGTGTCGTATATGCTAACTTGACGAAAAAGGATTTACCACGTGGACGTTGGAGATATTTAGAAGAAAGAGAAATTGTTCAATTGAAACATTTGATCTAATCAAATCTCATTTGATAAATAAAATAAAGGACGGTCATTCAGTTAACCGTCCTTTATTTTTTATATTTGCACCTGAGATAAGAAGAGTATAAAAAATAAAAGAATATGACTGATCCAAAAACACTTTCATCTGTAGCGGAATTCCATAAAACATTCCAGCATCCGATCCTGGATACACCCACAATTCCTTCTGAGCAAAGATGCGCATTACGGGTTTCGTTGATAGCTGAGGAATTAAAAGAATTAGAAGAAGCTATCCAAGATAAAGATCTTGTGGAAATTGCAGATGCCCTATGTGACATTCAATACGTCCTCGCTGGAGCGGTTCTTGAATTTGGTTTAAAAGATAAATTCTCAGCACTTTTTGATGAAGTGCAACGCTCTAATATGAGTAAGGCCTGCAATGACGAAGCAGAGGCAGTCGCTACTCAAGAGCATTACAAACTTAAAGGAGTGGAATCTTACTATAAAGAAGTTGATGGAAAATTTTTGGTTTTTAGAACGGCCGACAATAAAACACTAAAATCTATCAATTATTCTCCAGCAGATCTGAAATCCATTGTCGAAGGATAATTTGACTTCCAGTACAACATAAAATAAATACGGCTTCCTTTGGGAAGCCGTATTTATTTATACTATATCAATTCCAGTAGTCTTATAGAATCGTAGAAATGAATTATCTCTTTTGCAATCGGTTGTCTATAATAAAATTAAAAGAGACTACCTTGCACGACTTTCCGTGCTTCCAGACCTTTGTCGATATAGGTTTGAATCCCTGACTTAGGCAATCCCCAATTTGGCGCTATCAATAGTTCTTTGTCTGCGATACCAAAAATACGTTGGATAATCAAATCTGGGCGTAGACGGGGTATAAATTTCGACAGGAAGTCCGTATAGCCTTCCATAGAGAATAAGTCAAAAGGTTCACGCTTATATTTTACGCCCATAATAGAGCCTTCTACAATATGCAAATGGTGCAATTTAACGAACTTAATCTGTGGGAACCGATTAATCTCGTCAGCATATTTTAACATCATCTCTTCAGTCTCCCATGGAAATCCAAAAATAGTATGCACACAAAGCTCTAAAGGTGTATCCTTTAACATATCCATCGCCTTAATGAATTCATCGTGTGAGCAACCTCTATTGATCCTTTCCAAGGTATCATTATAAATCGACTCCATTCCCATTTCCAAATCCACGTCATAACGATCGGTATAAGATTCCAACAGGGCAATTTTTTCAAAGTCCAAACAATCTGGACGTGTACCCACAGAAAGACCTAGTGTATTTTCAGGATCGATGCTTAACGCTTCGTCGTACATCATCTTCAGCAAATGTGTTGGCGCATATGTATTGGTATTGGGTTGGAAATAAATAATAAATTTTTCTGCACCATAGCTGTTACGTGCGCGTTCAATCCCTGACTCCACCTGCTCACGTATAGAAGGAATTTTTCGCGCAGTATCGGGCGTAAAAGAGTCCACATTACAGTAAGTACACCCACCATAGCCTTTGCTGCCATCTCTATTGGGACAAGTGAAATTGCCATCGACAATCACTTTAAATACTTTCTGTCCGTTATATTTCTGCTTTAAATAAGCGCCGTAATGATTATACGGCTTAATTCCGTTATCCAATAATGTACCCATTGCGCCGCAAAGTTACTCAATAAAAACCATAAATAGATTACTACTCAGGAACAAAGCGTTATAACATCGTCCATTCTTCTGTCATTTTTGTCTTGGCGGGACCAGTAATCGCTGGGAAATATATTACCAAAAATATAGCGCAGCACCTTCGATCATGGCCATGCAGATTTCTACCGGATAGTACGGTTACGGAGCCCTATTCTTCTGTGACATTGGGGAGCAGGGGCATCGTTCTTCTATAATCTTTTTGGATAGTACCTAAACAGAGTCATAGTGCAGCACCTTAGAGCGGTGCCATACAGGCTTGCACCTGACAGTGCTATTCCTGAGCGGAGTCTTTTGTGTGGCCT
>NZ_BAAAZK010000008.1:197324-726580 GCF_039536865.1 Sphingobacterium ginsenosidimutans | reverse complement strand
AGGCCACACAAAAGACTCCGCTCAGGAATAGCACTGTCAGGTGCAAGCCTGTATGGCACCGCTCTAAGGTGCTGCACTATGACTCTGTTTAGGTACTATCTAAAAGATTCCAAAAAAACAATGGTTCCGCCACAAATGCCCAAGGATCCGATTCCGAAATGGTGCCATTAAATACGGTTTTGCCAGGTACTGATCTGAGGTACTGCATTATTACCTCTTAATATATTTCACGCAGATCAATGCCCCCACAACGGTAATTCGGCGTAGGACAAACCTTATCAAGCCGGTGTATATCTTGCTTGTCGTCTAAGGCTATATCTTAGCCGATGTTATTGCGGCTTTTGCTGTAATGATCTTAACCGAGTGAAGTTGCTTTTATGTGAATCGTTCATGAATAAAAGTAAATTTAGAAGGTATCTTATTCGCTATAATAACTAAGCCTGTTATAGGCTGGAAGATTTCTCGAGCACAGCTTCGAATATATATTTCCAGTTATAAGCTATGGGAGGATAGGGTTAAAGGATATATTGTTTGAGGACTAAAGATATGAGGGTTAAAATAGGGAATTGATAAGAGCCGATAAGATTTATTGTTACAAATAAATACTTCGAGATTGAACCAGGTTGAAAAAAATGTACCACTTAAACAATAGAAATGTACTACATTATCATATGGTGTGAGGATTCTTTGGCAATAGATAGATGAAGAACAGCTTTTCTAAATAGCTGCTATATATGGAAAAGATTTAAAGTGGTTCAAAAATCTATTATGAAGGAAGGAAACTATTGAATTTAAGATATTGAATGGTTAATTCAGGGAGAATTTAAGAATTCTTTGTTAAATGGCATAATGATTAAAAGAGCCTAGCTTTAAAAAACCAGGCTCTCTGTTGATCTTATTTAAAAATTAATCTTCTTCAGTATAAAAATCAATTAGAGAAGAGATATAGGGATCTTCCCAACCTTCAGCAATATTTTCATAATCTTCATCTGGTATATTGGTCTGTCTAATCTCTAATGAAGTTCCTTTTTTGTGTTCATGTAGCTTTAATGTAACAATAGAAGGACTGTCAGTTTCTCCGAAATACCATTCCTGCACAATTTTGGTAGAAGGTTCTAATTCCAAGAATCGACCAGTAATTGCACCATCCCACAAGGAAAATTCACCATTTACTGTTGCATCTATTGATACAAGATCGCCAGTCCACAGACGGGCCGTAATTTCGGTTGTTAAGGCGAGATACAGTTCTTCTGGTGTCGCCGGGATAATAGCGTATTTCTTAAGATCTTTCATAATGCAAATTTACTCTTTCCCGTAATTTACTAGTTATTTTGAGTTCATTTTTATTTATATTATTTTTAGCATAAACTATTAGGACGACATGAGTAATTTTCTGCCAAATTCATTAGTGAAAAAATTAGGTGTAAACCCATTATTCGATACTGCTGAATTTATTAAAGTACATGAGGAGGGCAAGCGAGCAACAGCGATACGGTTAAACCCACTAAAATTGAAGGAATGTCCATTTTTCAGTGGAGGAAGGGTGCCTTGGTGCGAAAACGCCTTTTATCTAAACGAACGCCCCGTATTCACACTTGATCCTTTATTTCATGCTGGAGGGTATTACCCCCAAGACGCTTCTTCTATGTTTATAGACTATATTATCCATGAGCTCGAAATAGGATCTAAACCAGTTTATGCATTGGATCTCTGTGCAGCTCCTGGAGGAAAGTCTACCTTGCTAAACAGTAGCTTACATCCCAATAGTCTACTTGTCGCCAATGAGATAATTAAGACTCGTGTAAATATCTTACAGGATAATCTAACAAAATGGGGAAATGCAAATACGGTGGTTACCAATAATGATCCTTCAGCTTTTGACCGATTGCCAGGATATTTTGATATCATGGTCGTAGATGCACCTTGCTCTGGATCAGGAATGTTTAGAAAGGATTCGGATGCAATAGATGAATGGTCAGAAGCTAATGTCAAACTTTGTAGCGAAAGACAACAAAGAATATTGGCAGAAAGTATTGCTGCATTGAAAACTGGTGGTTACCTCCTTTATTCAACCTGCTCCTATTCAGAAGAGGAAAATGAGGATATTGCCGATTGGCTAATAGAAACTGGAGATTTTGAATCTATCGAAATTGTCATTGATGATAATTGGGGGATCGAGCATACAAAGTCGATTGGGCATGGGGCACATGGCTATCGTTTCTATCCACATAAATTGAGTGGGGAAGGTTTTTTTATTACAGTTTTGAAGAAAGTTGCAGAGCAAGGTACATTTAATAGAAAACGGATAAAACCAGAAAAATCAGATGTGCCGAAGGGAATTCTGGACACTTGGATAGTTAACGTTGATGAGTTCTTTCCATTTATCCATCATGATGACCTGTATATATTCCCCAAAAAATATGAAAATGATTTGAAATATCTCCAGAACGTACTCTATCTCAAAAATGCTGGAATCAATATTGGAAAACTTAATCGAAAGGAATTGATTCCAAGCCACGCACTGGCGTTAAGTAATGTATTAAACCCTGGCTTCCAAAGTCTTGAACTTTCGCTTGAGGAGGCTCAAAACTACCTTAGAAAGGAAAACGTGACACTAGATACTGTATCTTTTGGTATGAAAGGCTGGACGCTTGCTAAATATAAAGGAATGTCACTTGGGTGGATGAAACTATTACCAAATAGGATCAATAATTATTATCCTAAAGAATTACGAATTGTGAATCTATAACAGATAATAGAAATCATATATTCCTCTAAATTTAGGGAGAATTTATATTGTCGAAGGAATATACTGTAAGATAATCGAACAGATATCTTTTGCAACATCTTCCTTCGATTTCAATGGGAATACGCTGCTTTCGCCTGAACGGTTGATAATTGTGACTTTATTTGTATCGGTAGCAAATCCAGCTCCCTGATCTTGCATGGAATTGAGAACGATAAAATCGAGATTCTTTCGGACCAATTTGTCTTTTGCATTTTCGAACTCATTGTTGGTTTCTAAAGCAAATCCGATTAGTAATTGATCTTTCTTCTTTTTACCTCCTAAAGTGGCGAGAATATCTGTTGTTTTCTTTAAAGCAATAGAAAATTCATCCTCTTTCTTCTTTATCTTCTGAGATGCTACTTCAATAGGAGTGTAGTCAGCAACTGCAGCACTCATGACAATTATAGCAGCATGATCAAAGTACTTTTCACAGGCTTGAAGCATCTCTGCAGCAGAAGTGACAGGAACAACCGTTATTTGATCAGGTTTTGGTAGCGCGGTTGGTCCGGAAACTAAGGTTACATCAGCCCCAAGGTCTTTTAATTGTTGGGCAATAGCATAGCCCATTTTTCCACTAGAATGATTTCCAATAAAGCGTACAGGGTCTATTGCCTCATAAGTGGGGCCTGCTGATACAAGCGCTTTTTTACCAAGTAATGGGAGATTCTGGTTGGAGTAATTTTCTAGGAAATGAAAAATTTCTTCTGGTTCGGCGAGACGTCCCTCTCCTACTAATCCACTAGCTAATTCACCTTTTTCAGGCGGGATAATAATGTTGCTATAAGCTCCTAGTTTAGCGATATTCGATTGCGTGGACGGGTGCTTCCACATATCTAAATCCATTGCAGGAGCAAAGAAGACCGGGCATTTTGCGGATAAATATACAGCCATCAGTAAGTTATCACAGAGACCGTTCGCCATCTTTGCGATGGTGTTTGCTGTTGCTGGGGCTACAAGTATATAATCTGCATTTAGCGCAATTTCCACATGATTATTCCATTCTCCAGTATCCGGCTGATAATAGTCAACCAAAACAGGATTTTTGGAAAGCGTAGATAGTGTAAGCGGGGTAATGAACGCTGTGGCATCCTCTGACATAATTACTTTAACCTGAGCATCCGCTTTTACGAGCAAACGAATCAAAGTTGCAATCTTGTATGCGGCAATACTGCCGCATACAGCAATTACAATATTTTTCCCAGCTAAAGCCATCGTTGATTCTGCGATTAGTCTTGCTCTTTAGAAGGATTTCTGTAATACACTTTATCGTGTAGAAATTCATCGATTGCTACCAAAGTAGGTTTTGGCATACGTTCGTAATGTTTAGAAATCTCTATTTGTTCGCGGTTTTCGAATACCTCTTCCAAGTTATCGTTATTACTTGCAAACTCAGCAAGTTTTCCGTTTAGTTCTTCCTTAATATCTACTGCAATTTGATTCGCGCGTTTAGAAATAACTACAATGGATTCATAGAGATTGTCAGTTCCTTTGTCCAATTGTCTTAAGTCACGTGTAACTGTAGAATTTGGAATTGAATTATTATTTTTTTGACTCATCTTTTTGGGTATTTTCTTTTTCTTTTTTCGCCTTTTGTTCTTTGATATATGCTTCTTGCTCAGCAAGAGCTTTATTATATTCTTTCATGTGCGAAACGGCCGTCTTAATTCCTTTTTCAGAATCTTGACGAATAGATTCCGCTTCTTTTATATGTTTGCTATTGGGGTAGTTACTCGCAAAGCTACGGTAGTAATCCAATGTTTCGTCATATCTGCTTTCTTGCTTTTGCAAAATACTTTTTGATGCAAATATATATTGCGCCTTTAGCGTCAAAAATTCAATTTCTTCAGCGTATTTGGTGTCTGGATATTCTTTCAGAACATTTTGTAACGCAATTACAGCAGCTCTATAATCATCATTCAACCCCATATCATAATAGAGTCTAGCATTGGCAAAAGCTTTAAGCTCGAGTTTGTCCCGTAGCTTTTGAATGAGATCTGCTGCCTCTTTAGAACGTTCTGATTCTGGATAGAGGTTGACAAAAAGCTGTAGGGCATCGATTGCTTTCTTCGTATTTGCCTGATCCAAAGTTGACCGAGGGGAATCCAAATAGTAACAGTAAGCATGCATAAAACGACATTCTTCTGCCCGTGGACTGTTGGGATAAACATCTGCAAAGTCCTTAAAGTGGTATGCTGCTGAAGTATAATCTTTCAAACGGTAATTGGCAAATGCCAAATAATAGTAGATATTTTCTGCCTCAGCTTGTCCGCGGAATTTTGTCCGCAAGTCATCAAACAAAACTAACGCCTTTGTATATTTCTTTTTCTCATAAAGTTTTACGGCTTCTTCGTACTTTTGAGCGATATTATTGCTTGCGCGCAATTTCTCAAATTTACTCTTGCAACCAGTAAACACCAATAGAAACATCATGCCGGCACAGATAGCCGCTATACGCCTATTTAAAAACATTTTACAAAGATAAGTGAATTTGTTATACTAATCAATTAAATTTTACTGCGCAATATAGTTTAATAATTATTTGATCCCAAAAACAACATTTTTTATTAACATTCTTTAACTCGTTGGATGCAATTTGGTGGCAGTATTGTCATGAACTTGTTGTTTTTCCATTGCGCAAGGAGAGGAAAAATATAGATTTTAAAATATTTGATTATCTTTACATGTACAATCATTGAATTTAATAAAGAGTATGACTTTAAAAGAAAAAGTGGAGCAAGCATTGGATACCTTGAGACCTTATTTGGAAACTGATGGCGGAAATGTGAGTGTTGAAGAGATTACTGCAGATAATGTCGTGCGATTAAAACTATTGGGCGCTTGCGCTTCATGTTCAATGAGCATTATGACTTTTAAAGCAGGATTGGAACAAGCTATTAAAAAAGCTGTGCCAGAGGTAACAGCGGTTGAAGCAATTAATCTAACTGATCCGGATTCTCCTGATGCTACCTTGCCGTCGGCCAATTAGTTTATCTATTAACACAATTTAACGGCTAGCTCAGCTGCTTTTGTGTAAATTTGTTCTATGAAGTTGCTGATCCCTATATTATTAGTTTTATCTGTATTTTTTGAGTCTTCGACTTTAAAGGCGCAAGAAAGGAAGATCGTCCAATATTCCGGTATTGTAACTACTGTGGGGTCTGGGCTTCCTGTTGGATATGCTACAGTAACCAATTTATCTTTCCGTAACGAGGCCATTGCGGCCAATAATGAAGGCTATTTTTCTTTCGTAGCTCATGTAGGAGACACACTTCGTTTTTCCTCTGTAGGATTCGATCCGCTCATAGTAACTGTACCTGAAGTTGCCGGCGACAAATATACAGCGAGTATCGTAATGCAAAATTTAGTAACTGAATTGCCAATGGTGACTCCATATCCCTGGGCGAGTATTGAGGAATTTAATATTGCATTTATGAACTTAGATGTATCTGAGGATCATATTGTACGGGCAAAAAGAACACTTTCCAACGAATCTTTATCAGCTATGGCTGCTGTAGTACCTCGCGATGGCAACGAGATGCGTTCAATCAATAATGCACAAAGTTTTAATACAATGAATAATAAAGTTATTAACCAACGTTACGCAAACCCGCTATTAAATCCTTTTGCATGGGGAAGTTTAATACAGCAAATAACGAAGGGAAGTCAAAGCCGTTCCAAAAACTCCCGCTATTAATCTGTTGCTTTGAGCTTGTTCAGCTCCTTTACACTTATCTTTGCTGAGAAATAAGAAACTAATCCCGAAATACTGGTTACCGTGATGAATACTAACACATAGTCGCTCCAGCGGCTAAGCATAGGGTAGCTATCCAAGATCGCGTTAGCACCATCTTCGACCCGTATTATACCATAGGTTGACTGAATATAATTGAATATTGCTCCAATTAATAAACCTAAAATGCAACCAATAATTGCAATCATCAACCCCTCGTAAAAGAAGATGCGTTGAATTAAGCTATTGTTACCACCTAAGCTTTTTAAGACTGTCATATCCTTTTGTTTATCCAACACTAACATCGTCAATGAACCTACAATATTAAAAATTGCGATGATACTAATCAATGTTAAGATAAAAAACACAACCCATCTCTCTACACGTACATTTCTATATAAGGTTGGGTTTTGCTCTTCCCGATTTTTGACGAGATACTCTTCACCTAATTTTTTTTGAAGGTCTTGTTCAAATAGCTTGATGTTAGTACCCTCCTTTAGATAAAATTCAATAGCGGAAACTCTGTCATATTCACCGAGTACTTCTTTGGCAAACGAAATGGGTGTAATAACGAAATTGTCAAAGTCCTGTTGGTATCTGAGGACACCTCCTGGACTGATAGCTCTAATATTAAATTCTTCGGCAGGATTAGATGTATTTTTGACGCCTTTTCTTGGTGAATAGACTTGGATTAAATCGGGGGTATTTTGCATAGAAATGCCAAGATTAGCTTGGACACTTGCTCCAAGTATAGCCAAATTAGTTGAATCACGGGAGAGCTGATATACGCCATCCACAAGAATACTATCACCAATACTCTTATTAAGCGATTTGGGCTCGATTCCTTTGATAGTTGAAATATACTGTCGATTTGCATATTGAAGTAATACCTTCTCTTCTAATACTTCTGTATAATGGATAACATCAGGATTCTTTCGCAACTCATTAAAGACTGATTTATTTGTTGTAAAGAGCTTACCTTTTTTTGGCTCTATCTTTAGTTCGGGAGCAAATTTGCTATACATAGATATAATAAGCTCCTCCATCCCATTGAAAGAGGAAAGGAGTATGATTAATGCGGCACTACTTACCGTAACACCTATCACACTAATTGAGGAGATGATATTGATAGCATTGACCGATTTTTTTGAAAATAGGTATCTCTTGGCAAATAGAAAAGGTAAGTTCATATCTTATCCTTGTATAAATGGATTGGAGTTCTTTTCAAAACCTATTGTCGTGGATGGGCCATGACCTGGGTAGACAACGGTGTCATCGGGTAAAGTATAAAGTCTTTGCTTAATATTGTCTAAAAGCTGCTGATGATTTCCTCCGGGTAGATCCGTACGACCAATACTATTGCGGAACAAGACATCTCCACCAATTAAGAATTTTTGAGAAGCGGAGTAAAAACAGATATGCGCCGGTGAGTGGCCGGGCGCCAATATCACTTCCAATTCGTCATTGTCTATTTGTATTTTGTCTCCATCTTTTAGAAATACTTCGCCAATAGGAGAGATGTCATAACGGAAACCCATTTGCGGAGCATAGTTCTGAACTGCAACCAATATAGATAGTTCTCCTTCGTGAAATTGAGGAAGTAAATCAAACTTCTCATGAATAAAATAATTGCCTAAGACATGATCAATGTGACAATGTGTATTCAGTAGTAATTGTGGAGTGAGATTATGAAGATCGACAAAGGTTAAAAACTCCTCCTGCTCTTTTTCTCCATACATACCTGGGTCAATAATTAGGGCGTTTCCCTCTTCGTTATACAACAAGTAGGTGTTTTCTTGGTATGGATTGAAAGTGAATGTTCTGATCGTTAGCATAAGGTAAAATTACATTTTTTATTGTTCTGTATATAGAGAAAGACTAGCTATTCCAAATTTCCCAATTTTTCTCCGCCTGAAGTAGCAACATTTCATAGCCATTTTTAGTTCGAGCACCTTTTTCTTTACCTTTCTTTAGGAATACTGTCTCTTCTGGATTATAAATAAGGTCATAGAATAGGTGCTTAGCACTGATATGTTCATATGGTAGGGCCGGAGACTCTGCTATGTTGGGGAATGTTCCAACGGGTGAACAGTTAATAATTAATGTATATTCAGCTAAAATCGGGGCATCTAATTCATCATAGGTGTAGTTGTCCGTTTGTTTGGTTCTGCTAACAAGCTTGTATTTGATCCCTAATTTATCTAAGGTATAGATCACTGCTTTTGCCGCTCCTCCGTTTCCAAGAATTAAAGCTTTCTTGTCATTATGGGTTAAAAGTGGTTTCAATGATTCTTCAAATCCAAATGCATCAGTGTTATAACCTTTCAAGTATGGAGCACCATTTGCTAGATGTGTAATGCGGATACAGTTTACAGCTTGTATAGCTTTAGCTTCTTCTGATAGTTCGTTTAAATAGTCCAGGACCTCTATCTTGTATGGAATGGTCACATTTACCCCATAAAAGTCCTTATTCTTAAATATAGATGGAAAATCTGATATACGTTCAATTGGATATAAGTCATAATCTATATGTTGAATATTTTCTTTCTGAAACTTCTCTAAATAATATTTCTTGGAAAAGGAGTGTCCTAGTGGATATCCTATCAGACCTAATTTTTTCATTAAATGGTTTAGTACTTCTTTGGGTGAAAAGGTAAGCTTAATCTAATTGCATTTTATACCCCAGGCAAGTCCGAAAGAGTGCCTGGGGTATTATGTATTTTCAACTTTAATTTTTTGGTTTGGTATATTTTTTTACAATTTCAGTGATAATTTGATTTCCTTGCAATTGAGGAAGGTAATCAAAGAGAATATGATGTTTTTCCGGATTCGTTGCTAAGCCTAGTTCCAAAAAGTTTAAAGCTTCATTGTATTGTCCATTTGCAAATAGATAGGCCACAACACGATAATATAATTCCGCCGCTTCGGGATTTTGCGTAATCGCATCCGACATGACATTGATGGCTTCATCAATTTTACTCTGTTCAAATAAGATCGAAGAATAATCGAGCCAAGCATCTATATCTGATGGATTTAATGCAACTACTTTTTTATACGCATCTTCAGCCTGATCAATTTGCTGTAGCTTATACCGAGCATCTGCGATTGCAAACCAGTAATCTGGATTTGTGTCTTCTAGTTCCAAAGCCTTTTTGTAGAAATGAAGCGACTCAAAATATCGTTCTTCAAAATCGAGCGTGACACCAATACCAAACCATGCATCTGCAAGCTCGGCGTCTAACTTTACGGCTTTTTTATAGTAGTTTCGAGCTTCTTCCATTTGTTCCAGTTTCTCGTAACACTCTCCTATAGCACAATAGGTATCCGCGCTAGGTTGTTCGTATTCAAAAGTTTGTTTGTATACGTCCAATGCCTCTTGATAACGATCTAAGTTGACTAGTGCATTTCCTTTATTGAAATAAGCAGATGAGAAGTCTTCTTTGATTAATATGGCATAGTCATATGCATCTAATGCTTCTTCAAACTTGCTTATTTTATGATAGGAGTTGCCTAGATTATACCAAGCATAGTACGAATAAGGGTCTGAGTCAATATATTTTTTATAGAAAGATATACTTTCTTCTTGCCTATCAAGTACATCATAACAATAAGCAAGCTCATAGAGGGCTTCTTGATAGTCCATATTGAGCTCAAGCGCCTTCTTTAAATAGACAATAGCTTTGTCGTAGTTCATTTGCGCTTGAAAAATCATGGCAATATGAAAATAAACCTCATCTTTATTGTCTAATAAGGGTAATGCTTTGAATAATTGATCTAATGCTTCATCAAATTGCCCTATGCTCCCCAAAATACCACCCCTAATTAGAAATATGTCTCCTTCCGAAGCTTCCAGCAGTTCCGCTTTGTCCAAGGCCGCTAATGCATTCTGATACTGTTGAATTGTTGAAAACAATTGAGCTTGCTTCAACAAAAATGTAATATCAAAGGGATGTTGGCTGATTGCAAATTCGGTTACTTGTAGTGCCTTTACAGGGTCATTTTTTTCAGCATAGTAGTCTATTATTCCTTCGAAAGCCTTGGAGTCAAAAAAATACTGATCCTCGTTTCGAAGCATTTCCTCATATCTGTCCACCGAGATTTTTCTTTCTTCGGGGTTTTCAAATTCAAAATCCTCTTCCATTCTCAAAAGTTTAAAACCAGTATTCTGTTCCTTAAATCAAAATACTAATTTCTTATCTAATTTGCTTGAATAAATTTTCCACAAATTGGATATCATCCACAAAGTTAAGGATAAATACTGTCAAAATAAAAAAGCCGGCTCTAGAGCCGGCTTTTAATATAATGGTATAAATTATATACGATTATTTTTTGATCTCAACACGACGGTTTTGAACACGACCTTCTTCAGTTGAATTAGATGCGATTGGGTTTTTCTCTCCGTAACCGTTAGCAGTGATGCTTGATGAAGAAACACCAGCATTTACTAAGTATTGTTTTACAGAGTTAGCACGGTCTTTAGACAAAGTCATATTGTAAGCTTCAGAACCTTCTGCAGATGCATAACCGTCTAAAGTTACAGATGAATTGTTGTCACGTACTTCTTTAGCCAATTTATCTAAAGTTGAGTAAGAAGAAGTTTTCAATACTGAGCTATCAAATTCGAATTGAATTGGAGCATAGTAACCGTTAGAAGTAACGTTGTCAACAACTGGCTCTGGGAATTTGATTGGACATCCTGAACCATCTACTGGAGTACCAGCAGGAGTACCAGGGCATTTATCAAATTTGTCAGATACACCGTCACCATCAGCGTCAGCGCTTAATGTGTTAACAGTACCTTCTAATGTGCTTACGCGTTGTTTTAATGCTTCAACTTCGTTTCTCAATGAAGGGTCTTTCAACTCATCATACATTGTAGCTACTGGGTTAGCAAAAGTCAAGTTTTGTTTGTCTTTCGAACCTAAAGTGAACTCTAAACCACCGTATACGTTAGAGAAACGTTGTTTAGTAGTAGTGTTTCTACCAGGTCCGTACAATAATGCCTCATCAGTGAAGTTCATTGTGTAACCTAAGTTCAATGCAACAACTTCAGATAATTTGAATTTAGCACCAACACCTACAGGAACGATCATACCTAGACGGTAGTCTTTATCACGAGGATTTGAAGGAGAGCGGTCTCCAAGAATATCTTCACCCCATTTTTGATCATAAACAACAGTTCCACCGAAGTCATTGTTAGAGAATTGAGTTGGGTTGTAAGCGAAAGCACCGATACCTACTTTAGCGTAGAAGTTAACGGCATTTTCTCTTCTTAAGAAATCAATTGTACCTAATTGGAACACACCATTTAAGCTAGCAGCCCAGTTTACTTTTGTTTCAGCTGATTGAGCGCGACCTAAATTTGAACCAGAATTGTTTTCGAAAGCAGGACCAGACTCATTGTGGTTGTAAGTTTTGATCTTACCACGGTTAGCTTCAACTTCTAAACCGAATAGGTGAGAGAATTGTTTACGTACTGTTAAACCATAGTACTCACCAACTTTGTTTTGGAAGTAACCAACTTTTTGACCAAAGTTATTGTTACCACCAATTAAAGCATTAGGCGTAGTGATACCACCTTGAACTCCGATAGACCAAGTTCTGTATTGTGATCTACCACCGAATACTTGTTGAGCTTGTGCTGTATCAGCGAAACCTAAAGCGGCAACTAATGTAGCAGCAACAGCTGTTTTTTTAATTGTAGAATAGTTCATACTCTTGTTTTTAAGGTTATTATTAATTTTAATTGTTTTCAAACTTTGTTATCTTATTTAATATCTGGAACAGTACAATTGCCGTGCCAAAGTCTTAAAATTATGTTAAATTTTTAAATTCCTGATATTTCGTACTAAATTAAGTATTTAATGTGAAACAACAAAACAAAAATCCGGTACGAAAGTACCAAATTTTTGTTTTGTTTCAATAGCTTTTAGAAAAAAATTAAGAAATTCTTTCTAAAGTAAATAATGTACAATGACTAAAGAGAGCCCTCCAAGCAAAGCTGATACTGGAATTGTCAATATCCAAGCCCATAACAAACTAATAGTTACCCCCCAGCGTACTGCTGAAACACGTTTAACAACTCCGACACCAATAATAGCTCCTGTAATCGTGTGTGTGGTTGATGCAGGGATACCGAAATGCTCTGTAATACCTAATGTTACTGCTCCTGCAGATTCAGCACAAACTCCTTCTAATGGTGTTACTTTCGTGATTTTAGTTCCCATTGTCTTCACAATTTTCCAACCACCACTCATTGTCCCAGCAGCGATAGCCGCGTAACAAGTTAGAGGAATCCATTCTGGCATGTGTTCTGTGTTTTGCATATATCCACCAGCAACCATAGCTACAAGGATAATACCCATTACCTTTTGTGCATCGTTACCACCATGCGCAAAACTCAAGGCTGCTGATGAAACCAATTGTAATACTTTAAACCATTTTTCAGCGACACTAGGTCGGGAGTTTTTGGCGAGGTTAATTACTATTAAAGTAATAATAATAGATATGGTCATACCGATGATTGGCGCCAGCACGATGAAAGCAATAATTTTTAATGTTGCATCGATATTGATAGCGTGAATAGGATCTGCGCCGAGAATAAAGGCATAAGCCATTCCTGACCCCGCAAAACCACCAATTAGGGTGTGTGAGGAACTTGACGGTACTCCGTAGTACCAAGTGAACAAGTTCCACCCTATTGCTGCGAGCAAGCCCGCAAAGATAACCTCTAGGGTAATATATTCTTCCAATACCGTTTTGGCAATGGTGTTGGCTACTTTGTGGTCTGTAAAGTAGAAATAAGCAGCAAAGTTGAATATGGCAGCCCATAATACGGCCATTGCTGGTGTTAGAACTTTTGTTGATACGACTGTCGCAATAGAGTTGGCTGCATCATGGAATCCATTGATGTAGTCAAATGCAATTGCTAAGACAATCACAACAACGAGTAATGTTGACATCATAATCTCGTAGAATTTTTATGCACTTATGATCGAATGATTATGCGTTTTTAACTAGAATACTTTCTAATACGTTAGCAACGTCCTCGCATTTGTCTGTTGCATCTTCCATTGCGGATAACACTTCTTTGTGTTTGATCAATGAAATAGCGTCTTTTTCAAATTCGAAAAGATCAGCTACTGCCTTATCAAAAATATAGTCTGCTTTATTTTCTACACTATTGATACGCACACAAGAATCTGTGATATTGCGAATGTTTTTTAAATCCCGAAGTTCATGGATTGCTTTTGAAACGTGCTCAGTAGCTTCTACCAATAGATCCGCGATTTCGATCATCGGTTCTGTAGCTTTTTCTACCTTGTATAAGTCCATTCTATTAGCCGCGCCGTGTATAAAATCGGCTACATCATCCAATGAGCTTGCTAACGAGTGTATATCTTCGCGGTCGAAAGGTGTAATGAAATTTTTACCTAGTTCCAAGTGAATTTGATGTGTGATGTTGTCGCCTTTGTGCTCCAAGTCTTCCATCTTACGAGTGAACTCTTTCTTCTTCTCCGGATTGTTTGAGTTAACAATATCTTTTAACAATTGAGACATTTCGATCAAATTGTTGCCGGCTTGTTCAAACAAAGGGAAGAATTTTTTGTCCTTTGGAACGAAGTATTGAAAAATGCTATTTAAAGACATATCTTAAATTTATTTTTGCAAAAATAATACCCTAATGTTAAGTTAATGTTAACATTGGTTTTGTTTAAACACAAAAATGTCATCAATTGTTTAATCTCCGGTCTGAACTTTTTGCAAAGTAAAGCCAAAAGTGGTTCCAATGCCCTCTGTACTACGTACGTTAACATTCTGTTGATGGGCTTCAACAATATGTTTGACAATCGCAAGCCCTAAGCCCGATCCGCCGATATCTCTTGAGCGACTTTTATCCGTACGGAAGAACCTTTCGAATACCCGGCTCAGATTTTTTTCTTCGATACCATAACCATTATCCGTGATTTCTATTAAGACCTGTTCAAAAAGTGGAAAAATTTTGATTTTGGTGGTACCTCCCTCTTTTCCGTATTTGAGTGAGTTATCGATAAGGTTATACAATACTTGATGTATTTTATTGCGATCTGCTTTAACCCAATGTGGCGTGCCAGTTTTGGGTTTGAACTCAATCTTAATATTATGTTGTTTGGCTTTGTCCTCCAATGAGTACGAGGTGTCTTTGATAAGATCTACAATGTCGAATTTTTCAATGTTCAATACCATTTTACCTGATTCCAGTTTGGATATTTCATCTAAATCTTGAATGAGGTAATTCAATCTGTCAAGGTTTCGAGCAGCTTTGTCTAAGAAATTCTTTGCCATTTCCATGTCTTCTTCCATTAGTCCATCTTGTAATGTCTCGATGTACCCTTGGGTAGCAAAGAGGGGTGTTTTGAACTCATGGGATATATTGGAGAGGAATTCACGCCTAAATTTTTCCTGCGATTTCAGCTGTTCAATTTCATTTTTTTTATCTTTTGCCCAAGCCTTTACGTCGTTTTCTGCATCTGTAATGGGATCTTCACTGACATGTTCACCAATCGCATCTTTAAGATCCTTACCGAGTTTTAGATTGTGAATCAATTTATACATGGTATTAAGACGGCGGTAGATGTATTTCTCGAACAGGTAGTTGAATAGAAGAAAACAAATGACCAAGGCTACAAAAAAAATAATCAGTGCAGTCTGAAGGTCATGTTTATAATAAAAGCTGATAGTGGATATTGCAATGCCAACACCAGCGGAGTTTGCTAATAATAATTGTCTAAAATTCATTTGTTGAATAAAAAAGGCCCCTAATTGGAGCCTAAGTTACTTATAATGATATTAATAAATTGTTAAAATTTTCCGATAACGGTTTTGGCTCCGGTAACTTTATCACCAATATTCACATTGATCTCTGTTCCCAGAGGCAGGAATAGATCCACACGTGAGCCAAATTTGATAAAGCCGAACTCGTTGCCCTGAACAACCTGATCATTTTCCTTTACATACCAAACAATACGACGGGCCAACGCGCCAGCAATTTGACGGAAAAGAACTTCCCTGCCTGTTTTGTCTTTTACGACAACAGTGGTTCTTTCATTGTCTGTCGATGATTTTGGATGCCAAGCAACCAAGAATTTCCCAGGATGATATTTGAAGAAAGTCACCAAACCACTGATTGGATTTCGGTTCACATGCACATTGATGGGTGACATGAAAATAGAGACCTGTATCCTTCTGTCATGAAAATATTCATTTTCTTCGGTTTCTTCAATGACTACAACTTTTCCGTCAGCAGGACATAAGATTGTGCCATCTTGTGGAATCACTACTTTCTTAGGACTTCTAAAAAACTGAACAACTGTAATGAATAGGAATGCTGAAAGGGCATAAATAAACCATTTTACAAACTGCGGTGCATCATAATAGTCCGCAACGGCATTGATGATAAAGATAAAAAGTACAGCAATCGCTAATGTGGTATATCCTTCTTTATGGAATTTCATATCTATTTATTTCTGCAAAGATAATTATTTACTCGAATTGTCTATTTGTCTTTCGATTTTAATTGAATGGGTATAGACTTTTCCATCACTTCCTGTGGCAATACTCCCAGAAACTTTAATCGTATCGTCTTGAGGTTGATCTTGTTTGTAGGTTGGAAAATAAAAATCTACACTTTTAGCAATTCGATTCAAAACGGTGAGATCATTTTCATTATTGGAGTCTACATTCAATTTAAGACTTCGCAAATTGGCTAAGCCCGTTTTTTTGACTTCAACTTCATAGGAGAAATTTAGTTGAGTTGCGACTTCGAATCCGCTTTTATTGATCCTATCGGTAAACCGTTTAGCAAGGAACGCATAGAAGTTTGAAAAGTCATCAAAACTACAGGATTTGCTGTTTAATAGTTCAGCTCGGATAAAATAATCGTAGGGCAAAACACTTAAAGCCTGAAAATCTTCACTTGGAAGCTCTCCATTATCATCATAAGTAGCAACGATTTTTCCATCAACAAAGCGTTGTGTCATCGCGTAAATGGGTTGCTGTCCAACATTGTAAAAGTAGGTGTTCCAGTTTCCCTGTGGTTTACCACTTTTTACTTTGCCTTTACGTAGATAAAAATCATACCCGAATTCTGTGAACCCTTCGAATGGAATAGCGAATTCATAGTTTCCTTCACCGCCAACGATTTCCTGTTTTCCTCGATTATCCCAATAATCTTTAATGAAATAACCGTAATCACCATAGGCCACCGTTAATAACGGTTTACCATCGGGATAATAATATTTGCAATCACCGACAGGATAGTTATCCTTAAAATTTATTTCCCATTTTAACACACCATTCGGATGAAAAGCTTGAAATAGACCTTCTTTTTTACCATCCTTATAATTGCCAACCAGTATACGGTTGCCATTGGGCGCGAAATCACGAAACTCGCCTTCGAAAATTTGCTTTGTGAAATCAAATTTGCTTACACGTTCAATTGATTTGAATTCGCAATCTTTTGCCGCCAGATAATAATACTTATCAAAATAGAAACGAATTAAGCCTTGATCTAATTTCTCGTAAAATACAGGTTTACCGTCTTGCGCCTGAATAGATTGGCAGCAAAACGAGGAAAACAATAACAATATATAAATGATCTTTTTAGTCATAACAAAAATTAATGTGCTTCAAGCCAGTTTTTACCTTCTCCGATTTCAACAATCAACGGAACGTTTGTTTTTATAGCATTTGTCATTTTGTCCAGAATAATGGTTTTGAATGCTTCGACCTCTTGTTTCGGAACATCAAACACCAGCTCATCGTGTACTTGCATAATCATTTTCCCTACCAATCCCTGATGCTCGATTTCCTTTTGTATTGCAATCATGGCAATCTTGATTAAATCAGCTGCCGAACCTTGAATAGGGGCATTGATCGCATTTCGTTCAGCAAATCCCCGAACAGTCATGTTTGCTGAATTAATGTCTCTCAAATAACGTCTACGCTTTAAAATTGTTTCAACGTAGCCTTTCTCTTTAGCAGATTCAACGGCGTCGCTCATATACTTCTTTATACCGGTATATTGGTTGAAATATTCGTTGATGATGTCAGCAGCTTCTTTACGCGAGATACCTAGATTTTGAGATAAACCAAAGGCGGATTGACCGTATATAATACCAAAATTTACTGCTTTCGCGTTGCGACGCTGTTCTGATGTAACCTCCTCAAAAGCCATATTATACACTTTGGCAGCGGTGGCACGATGAATATCATGTCCTTGAGTAAAGGCTTCTAACATATTTTGATCTTTGCTCAACTCTGCTATTAAGCGTAATTCGATCTGTGAATAATCGGCGGATAAGATCACATGATCTTCCGAACGCGGGATAAATGCTTTCCGCACTTCCCGACCTCTTTCCGTACGGATCGGAATATTCTGCAGATTAGGATTGGTAGAGCTCAAACGACCTGTTGCGGCGACAGCTTGATTATAGGAAGTATGGATCAGACCGGTTTCTGGATTGATCAATTCAGGTAATGAATCTACGTAAGTTGACTTTAATTTCTGTAACTGCCTAAAATTCAAGATGTCCTGGACAATATCTGATTTGTGCGCCAGCGCCAATAAAACATCTTCACCGGTTTTGTACTGCCCTGTTTTTGTTTTCTTTGCTTTCGGATCCAGTTGGAGCTTGTCGAATAAGACTTCGCCTAACTGTTTTGGCGAGGCAATATTAAAGTTCACTCCAGCTTTTTCAAATATGGCATTCTCTAGATCCTTGATGTCCTGTTCCAATGTTTTGGAAAATTCGCCAAGAGCGGGGACATCCACTTTTACGCCATTGCGTTCTATTTCAGCAAGTACATACACAAGTGGAAATTCGACCTCCTGGGCCAATTGTAATGTATCCGTTTCTACCAAAAGGGGGTGGAATATATTTTTTAGCTGTAATGTAATATCAGCATCTTCAGCAGCGTATTCTTTGATTTTTTCGAAATCAACATCCCGCATATTTCCTTGTTTTTTCCCTTTTTCTCCAATGAGTTCTGTAATGGAGACTGGCGTGTAATTCAGATAGTTCTCCGCAAGGACATCCATGCCATGTCGCGTATCAGGGTCAATGAGGTAATGCGCTAACATGGTATCGAATAAGGCTCCCTGCACCTTAACACCATATCTTGCCAATAAGAGGATATCGTATTTGATATTTTGACCTATCTTTTCAATTGCTGGATTTTCCAGTACAGACTTAAAGATATCGACGATGCGTTGGGCTTCTTCCCGATTTGCTGGTGTAGGGATATAGTATGCTTTCCCAGTTTCAAACGAAAATGAAAGTCCGACAATATCAGCAAGATTCGCGTCTAACCCTGTTGTTTCTGTGTCGAAACAAAAGCTGCGTTTTGAGTTGAGTTCCTTGGCGAGTTTTTCTTGTTCTTCGGTTGTATCTACCAGTGTGTATTCGTGTGTTGTATTATGAATATTTTTTAGAACAATATTTTCATTTGAAACTTCTATTACTGTACTTGTTGTATTTGCTGTTATCTCTGTAGCAAATAAATCCATCTGTCCATTTACAGGTGAATTCTTTTCAAGTATAGAGAAATCATCTCCAAAAACTCTTTTTCCCAATGTTCTAAATTCCAATTCAGCAAAGAGGGGTTCGAGCATGTCTTTATTTGGATCCTCAAGTTCTAGCGCTTTTTCGTTAAACTCAACGGGCACATCCAACAAAATTGTTGCTAATTTTTTTGAAATTAACCCCTGTTCTGCGAAATTTTCAACGTTTTCGCGCATTTTTCCTTTTAGCTGATCCGCATTGGCAATAATTCCTTCGACTGACCCAAATTCCTGAACAAGTTTTTTTGCGGTTTTCTCACCAATACCTGGAATTCCTGGGATATTATCTACAGCATCACCCCATAATCCTAAGATATCAATAACTTGGTTCACATCTGTGACTTCCCATTTTTCGAGGATTTCTTTGACACCTTGTACTTCAGCCCCATTCCCCATACGGGCTGGTTTGTAAATAAAAATATTGTCTGAGACAAGCTGACCAAAATCTTTATCCGGTGTCATACAATAGACTTGGAAGTTTTCTTGTTCTGCTTTTTTCGCTAATGTTCCGATGATATCATCCGCTTCATAACCGTCCATTGTGATAATGGGGATATTGAATCCCTCAATCAGGCGGTAGATATAAGGAATAGAAGCTGAAAGGTCTTCGGGCATTTTTTCACGATGCGCTTTATAGGCTTCAAATTCAATATGGCGTGCTGTAGGAGCCGCCGTGTCGAACACTACTGCTATATGAGAAGGTTGCTGATTTTTCAATACCTCCAACAGTGTATTGGTAAAACCCATGATCGCCCCAGTATTCAACCCTGTCGAGGTGATGCGTGGGGTCTTGCTCAAAGCAAAATATGCTCTATATATAAGAGCCATGCCATCTAAAAGAAATAGTTTTTTCACAAAATTGAATTTTAGTCTCCTTACAAAGGTAAGAAATTCATCAAACCGTAAGTTTAATAAATTTTTCCGATTTTTGTGCTATGACACATTTAATGCAACAGGTTCTATGAGAGGATTGGTAACAAAGTCCACAGGTAGTTGGTATCAGGTTTTGGGCGAAGATGGCAAGAGATATGATTGCCGGATCAAAGGGAAATTTCGTACCAAAGGAATTAAAACGACCAATCCGGTGGCTGTAGGAGACTGGGTGCATTTTGATGTGGAGCCAGATCTTGAAAGTGCTGTTATTCGAGAACTTGAACCCCGTCGCAACTATATTATCCGAAAATCGGTGAACCTTTCCAAGCAAACGCAGATTATCGGTGCGAATCTAGATCAGGCTTTTTTGGTTGTTACGTTGGCTTCCCCGCCAACATCTTTGGGTTTTATTGACCGCTTTTTGGTAACGACCGAAGCCTATGGGATACCTGCAGTACTTATTTTTAATAAACTTGATCTTTTCAGTGATGAAGGTTTGGAAATATTGGCCGACTATAAGGCGATTTATGAACGAATCGGTTATCCATGCTATGAGATCTCGGCTTTGACGGGAAAGAATATTGATGTTGTCAAGGGGCTACTTCAGAATAAAATTACATTAGTGTCCGGTCACTCAGGTGTTGGTAAGTCCACTTTGATTAATGCTATTGTACCTGAATATGGTTTGAAAACAGGAGAAATTTCGGATTGGTCAGATAAGGGGAAGCACACCACTACGTTTGCAGAGATGTTTGACTTACCTTTTGAGGGTAAACTGATTGATACACCCGGTATTCGCGAGCTGGGAATTGTGGATATTGAAAAACAGGAACTGTCCCATTTTTTTCCTGAGATGCGTGCGTTGATGAACCAATGCCGGTTCAATAACTGTCGGCACATCAATGAGCCCGGCTGTGTGATTATGCAAGCCGTCGAGGAGGGAGAGATTGAATCTTCACGTTATGATAGTTATCTCAGTATATATCACAATGAAGATAGCAGAGCTTAATACAAACAGGGCTTCCATATGGAAGCCCTGTTTGTATTAAGCAAGAGCGTCTTTATTTTATAGCCTGGGTCAGATTTATGTAGTCTCTCAAGTAGGTACATTCCTTTGAAGCCATCTTGAAAAAAGGCGTATCCTTATATTGTGTATTTAATTCTTTAAAGTATTTATTCTGTAGTGAAAAGCGGTAAAACGGATTTTTCAATGGGGAGTCATAATATTGCCAGCGTGTTTCATCCGTATAAACAAAATCTTTCTGTTCACATTTTGCGAGCATGAAGGTACATTTGGCCTTAAACTCTTTGTCGGAGCTTAGTGAACGGGCTTTGTTATACCAATCTTTTGCTGATTTTGTCTGTAAGTAATTCCGTTGCCAGTGAATTGTTGTGGCAGCATGGTTGTCTGAGGATGACCAATCGTACGCCACTAGCGACCAGGCGTTTCCGTAGGTGCTGGTCTGATAAATGCCTGTGGCCATCTGAAAGTAATAGTCGGCTTTTTTCTGATTGTTTTTTTCGCTTTTTATGGCATTCTCCAATCGGGCCATACGCTCAGCATATTTTAATTTAGTTGTATTCTCTTTTCCATATTTCTTTGGATAGTCATTGATGGTGACAATAAATGGACTGGGGATAACATCCGTTTCATCTTCATTGTACGAATTCCTTATTTCCTTTACTTTGTGATCTTTAGGAAGTGCCTGTAATGTTGTAGCTGCTTTTTGAAAATCAAGCTCCCGTAGGTATGCAGTGCCTAGTAATTCTGTCAAATAATCTCTATTAAAATGCTTGATATCTTCCAATAAAAAGCGGGATAATGTATTTTGTTGTGTGTTGTTTGACAGGAGTGCCCTTATTTTTAATAATGTTTTAGGCGTGAGGCTATTTTCCCAAAAATGCATGGTAGACCACTGCATGTTGTCTTCAAGAGAATCTTTGGCGACACCATAATTATAGAAGATGTCGGCTTTAACAGCAGCTAAACTTGCCATCGCCGTATCTTGAGTGTTGAGATAATGTTTGACGACAAGGTTCTGGAGGATATTTCTAGCAATCAAACTGTAATTGCTGTATTCGAAAGCACTATAGCTCCATTCTTTTTTGTTACTTGAATTTTTGCCATCCTGTTTGGCTTTCTGCTCCAGCCACGCTAATGTTTTGACCAGCTTTGGCTGGTCAATCTGTTTACTGGTTTGCCAATCGGCTAATTGCGTAAGCAGCACTGTAATCTGATACTGATCGCCCAACCTAGGATTCAATTCATTTTCCTTTACCTGAGCAAGATATTTTTTTGCTAGATCATTTTCTCTATTCATCCAGCTTAAATAGGCTGCTGTAATCAGGCCAAGCTGTGGCTGAACGTATTTTTTGTCTTGATAGAGGTTTAATGCGAAATCGCGAAGTGAATCCAAATGTTGTTTAACGGTGCTTTTGTCTTCATTCCTAGCATAATAGTTGTAGTTTTCGCCATAACCGATATAAAAAGACTCGTTCATATCGCCTTCTATTTTGTTGACTTCCCTTCCCAGCAGAACCGCATTTACATTATTGGCCGGGTCAAGCTTGTAACAGGCATTCAGATATTTCATGGTACGATCTCCTGTACCGAAACCAATAATGGCATTAATGTTAAAGTTGTCTGCATCCGTGTTGGCGTATTGAAAAATCTCGGTGTCAGAAGCTGTGATATAATGAAAATTAGCGTACGCCAAAACCCGTCTTTCGGGGCTTGCTGTAAATAGCTTGGAGAAAAGATAGGCGGCTTTAGCCCCATCACCATTTTTACGGACAGCACCAGCGTAGTTGGAAAGTGCCCAATTTAAGATAGCTTCGTTCCCTTTTATAGGCTTTAAATACTTTTCATAGACAGCAATACTTTTGGCATATTCCTGGCCGAATAGATATAAACGTGCGGCTTGATAAGCGTAACGCACAAAAAGGAAGCTGTTTTTCTTATGTTTGTTGATCTGTGCTTCGGCGAATTCAGCATATTGCACGATCTCTTTAAAATTCCGTGTATCGGGATCCCAATAACTGTGTTGAACATTTGTAATGGGCTCTTGCTTTTTTGTGAAAACAAAGTAAGCTCGCTCAGATTCATGTTTACCATCAACTAAAGTTTGTAAAAATGTATTTCCTTTGATAGAATCCGGAAGATTGCTCCAGGATGATCTTTTTTGATTACTGACCAAATCAGCGGTAGCTGAGTCGCTGTAGTACATCAATTGTTCGATATCTTTTACATTGACAGCTGACCCGAGGTATTTCGCCCAAGCTTCACTGTTGACGATGCTTTCCTTGACTGGAGCTTCTTCGGTATAAAGAAATTGATAGGGGATGTATTGAAATGCAGAAAATCCATTGTCTTCAAGATTCGGAAGATAGTAAGTTGTTTGGTTGTCATAGGGATCCACTTCGGGCCCGCAAGCGATATTTGTTGCAATCTCTCCAAAAAAGAAAGCAAGCGTGGTGCTAGAAAGCACGAATAATTTCTTGTAACTCGGCATTGCCATGATTTGCTAATGTAGCTTGATCTAAATGATAAAAAATAATCTGATGTTTTTTTCCTTTCAGTTCTCCCCTCAAAAATTTTGCCGTTTGCAAAAGATCATCTTGAGTTACCTGTTCAAATCGGACAACATCTCCTTTTTTGAGGTTTGCTTTTGGAAGGTCGTTAATTAAAATATATAAATTAGTTTTTGGGTTGCGTGTAAATAGGGCTTTATTATTGATATCCTGTTCACTGATATATTTTGAAATACCAATGTAACTATTGTTTCTAAAAACCACAAACCATTGAAATAGAGGGAGTGCAATATCCATTTGCATTGGATAATTGCGTAATGTACCACTTAAATATGTCTTTAGATCATGTTGATTCAGAATGGAGTTTTGGTTTCCAAACTGGCGTAAATTGCCCATATTGTAGCACATTAAAGTCACTTTCTTTACTGGAGGAATACCGCTTGTCACAGTATTCTTAACTTGATGTAATCTTAAGGTTGAGCTGATAATAATATCTTTTAAATCAGGTAATTCTTGAAGGTAATTGAGTAGGTAGAAGAATTTGTCTCGAGAGGATTGTGTCCAGTCACAGTCCAATTGCAATTCGTTGAATTTTTCTTTGCCGGCCTGCTTAATTTTTGCAGAGACAAATGGGACAATCTTATTGGCTAAGGCCCTTATCTGTAGGCTGTCCATTTCTGAAAAAATGCGCTGATTGATAAATACCACTGGTATTAAAGCTTGTTCTTTAGGCACAGGCTGGGAGAAGGTAATGGGGCTAATGGGAACAGCCTGAATACCGGAAGGATCGAAGTCTATATCCATAATTCGAGTATATATGGACTTCGCATCGACTTCTTTTAGCGCACGGTTTTCGACAGTATCAAGTTGAAAGACTGTTTTCCAAAAATAGAAGCCTGTTTCGGGTTTGGAATTTGAACAGGAATTGAATATAAGTAGCCAAAACGGTACAAGAAATAAGAAAAGTCGTATTCGGAGCTGCATATTTGCTTTATTTAGTAGTATTTGAAACAAAAGGGGAATTGATCTTGTTTGCTATTCAATAAATAAAGACTAAATTACAAAGAGATTGTGACTTTATGAAGCCTATTTTTAAGTGGATCATTGGAATTGTTGTGTTTATCCTCCTGGCTCTGACTGGGAGCATTATGTATTTTAGCAATAAATGGAAACCGCTGTTGGATACCAAAATAAAACAGCTGGTTTTGCAAGCTACAGATAGTCTGTATACAGTTCACTATGACGATATTCATGTTAATCTTGCACTTGGAAATCTAACCATAGATAACCTTCATTTAATTCCGGATAGTGTCGTGTATAAAAAATTAGAGCTTATGAAAAAGGCTCCTGATAATCGATATGCAATAATCATTAACAAGCTTAAGATTAAAAGCTTTGGCATCCGTAAGGTATTAATGGATAAAGAGCTTTTCCTACACGATGTCACTGTAGATACGCCAATGATACATATTATCAATGAGGTGCATAGTTATAACGATACTGTAAGCCAGGGGCCTAAGAAACCTTTGTACGAAAAAATAAAAGATAATTTAAAGAAGATTCATGTTGAGGCGGTCAATTTGAATAATATTGATTTTAAATATACGCAGGTACAAAAGGGTGTACATCAGGATTTTGAGATAAAAAAAGTGAAAGTGCGGATTGATGATGTCCTTATTGATTCAACTTCGGAACAAGACAGGCAACGTTTTTATCATACGAAGATGATCGATATCGAAGTGCCTGGCTTTACTTATAAAACTCCGGATGGTTTTTATAAAATCAATTTTGATAAACTTAATATCAATAGTAGAGACAGGAATGTTCTCCTGACCAAGGTCGCTTATCAGCCGACATTAAACAAGGCGGCCTATTATAAGAAGAAAGGGGAAGGAGGAAGTTATATCGTCTTTAAAATGGACACCTTACAACTGGCCGGGTTCAATTTTGGGCAACTTTCCAGAGATAAAAAGGTTTATGCACAAAAAGCATTCTTAAAAAATGGACAACTTTCCATCTATAGCGATAAGCACTATAAGAGTCCTGCTACCCGTCAGATTGGAAATGCACCGCACATGAAATTGATGCAAATGTCAACTAGAATGGGAATTGATTCGCTGATTCTGGATAATATTGGTATTTCCTATTCTGAGATGAGTGATCAATATAGCCAAATTGGAACTATTACTTTTGATCATACCTATGGTACCATTTTGAATGTGACAAATGATTCGACAAAGCTGTTGAAGCAGAAGCTTATGCGTGCTAATCTGAGCACCAATTTTATGAATTCAGGAAAGCTATTGACCAATTTTGTCTTTGATATGACCTCCAAGGTTGGAGCATATACATATAAAGGTAGTCTTGGGGAGATGGATTTAACCGCTGTCAATAAAATGATTCGACCATTGCTGAATGTTGAGGTTAAATCTGGTCATCTAAAACAAATCGTATTTGATGTCTGGGCTAATGACTACAGGAGTAAAGGGACTTTTAAAATGGATTATAACGATTTGAAAGTCAACATACTCTCTGAAACAGGTGAAGACGGACGTCGAGAAAAGAAGGGCTTCCTTTCATTTATGGTCAATCAGGTTTTATTTAATCCTGGGAACCCAGACCTTTATGGTAAATATACTGTTGGGCATATTAACAAACATCGTGATCCCTCCCATCCTTTCTTTAAGGCGATGTGGCAAAGTTTGCTGATGGGAATTAAACAATGTGTCGGTTTAGGGCCAGAGCGGGAGGCGAAATTGATGAACACAGCGGATCGTGTTGAGAAGGTCGTGAGTGGTGTGGAGAAAGCGAAGAAATTATTTTCAGGGATATTTAAAAAGCATAAAACCGCTGAAGAGTTGCTAAAAGAGGAGAAGGAGGAAGAAGCAAAAGCGGCGGCCAAAATAGAGGAAAAGCGAAAGCGGGATCGAGAGAAGGCTGAAAAGGAATTAGAGAAAGAAAAGCCTGGAGATTAAGAAGAGGAGATGTAGTGAAAGACGCTGGTAGATTCCGTTTCACGTGAAAATAAAGTGCTTTTAGGGGATAAGATGTTGGTAGATTTTTGAATAAAGGCAAATTTATCTTAGTTTGCGTTTTATAATGGTAGATTCTATATTAAGTTTTGTTCGATTTGTTTTCAAATATAAAAACGGTCTTGTAGATAAGATCATGTTCTATGTGAGCATGATTTGTGCTGCAATAGTTATTTTCAATGTTGGTTATGTAACAGATCCAACGTTGGGGACTCTGCTCGGTAAAACCATTCACTACCTATTTTTTGTGCTTTTCTTTATGATTGCATTGCGGGAATCTTCATCCATCTATGCACTGAAGAAAATTGCTGTTGAACATTATTCAGGCTTGTTTATCCTGATTTATTTTATTTTTATTTTGATTGCTCGTTTCGCCAGGATTGATGCACTATCGGTCTTTTCACGCGAACAGTGGATTTATTTAGGGATCTATATTATTTTTATTGCGGAATTATCGAAAAGCACACTTTTTTTCGATAATTTTTATTTTAATCCTACCATCCTATTTGTTATTAGCTTTCTTGTGCTTATCCTAATAGGGACAGTCCTATTGATGCTTCCGCGAACAACGATTGAAGCTCCGCTCAGTTTTGTCGATGCCTTATTTATGGCCACTAGTGCTGTTTGTATAACGGGATTGTCCGTAGCAGATATTTCCACCAACTTTAGCATGTTTGGTCAGACAGTTATTATTGTATTGATACAGGTTGGAGGATTGGGAATTATGACGTTTACAGGATTTTTTGGTTATTTTTTTTCTGGTGGATTTTCATTCAAAAACCAACTGATGTTTGGTGAGATATTGGGTGAAAATAAAGTGGCATCAGTCATTAAGACATTGTTGACCATGATATTTATAACACTGTTGTTTGAATTTCTTGGTGCGTTATTAATTTTCAGTACCTTGGAAAGGGTTAACTTCCCGAATATGGGTAGTATGATTTTCTTTTCAATTTTTCATTCCATTTCTTCTTTCTGTAATGCCGGATTTTCTATTTTGTCTGGGGGAATTACCAATGATGCGTATAAGTTCAACTATCCATTTCAATTGGCTCTTTCCTCGTTGTTTATTCTTGGAGGATTAGGTTTTGGAATCGTGCTCAACTTTTATACCTATATAAAGGAATCGATATTCCTGTGGTACCACCGTTTGATCACGAAGAAAAAATACAAACATAAAGCCTGGAGTTTTAGCTTCAACTCCAAGTTAGTTCTACTCTGTAATGCGATTATTATTGTTGTGGCAACACTATTCTTTTACTTTTTAGAACGGAAGAATACGCTTTCCTTAGAAAAGGGCTTAGATGGCGAATGGGCTACGTCTTTTTTTATGGCAAATGCCGCTCGTTCCGCTGGTTACAATAGTATTGATTTGAGTTTTGTCGGAGCTCCTACTATTTTTCTGATCATGTTACTGATGTGGATAGGAGCCTCTCCGGGGTCTACTGGGGGTGGAGTTAAAGTGACAACAGTAGCGCTTTCTTTTATAAATATTATTTCTTTAGCAAAGGGTAAGGAATATATTGAAATTTTTAAACGAAGAATAGCAGGCGAATCCGTCAATAAGGCTTTTGCAATCATTTTATTATCGTTTATAGTCGTTGGGCTCAGTTTTTTTGTCCTTATATTTACTGATCCAGATAAAAGTATGAAAGATTTGTTGTTTGAGTCGTTATCGGCATATACGACCTGTGGCTTGAGTTTGGGTATTACACCTTCTTTAAGTATGGGAGGAAAACTGATCATTGTGGTGACCATGCTTGTCGGTCGTGTAGGTATGTTAACATTATTGGTTGCCTTTATCAAAAATACGACACGTCGGAATATCATATTTCCAGAAGAAAAGATTCTGTTTTAAAAGCATTTTTTTGAAGCATAAATTTGGAGCTGAGGAGAAGAGGTTGATTTAATAGTCTGGGATGTGATTGTGCTTGTAAATACAATAAATTTATCTTAGTTTGAGTTATGAAGTATATTGTTTTAGGATTAGGGCATTTTGGGCGTTCATTGGGTGTTCATCTTACTGAACTCGGTCATGAAGTGATTGGAGCAGATAAAAGTTTAAATATAGTGGAGCAGCTCAAAGATAAGATCACACATACCGTATGTTTGGATACAACAGATCGGGAGGCTGTATCTTCATTGCCTTTGAAAGATGCGCATGCTGTCATTGTCGCTATTGGGGAAGATGAGGGAGCATCTCTTATGACTGTAGCGCTCCTAAAACAATTAAAAGTCAAGCGTATAATCGGCCGTATTGTATCCGATTTGCAGAAAACAGTTCTGGAAGCGATGGAGATCAATGAGTATATTATGCCAGAAGAAGAGGCTGCAGAGCGTTTGGCGATGCGGTTGGACAATATCGATATTGTTGATTCCTTTAAGGTTTCAGATCGGTATTCTATTGTTGAAACAAAGGTTCCACAACGTTATGTTGGCATGACGCTACGTGAGGCTAATCTGACGAATCTTTATAAAATTATTGTACTGACGACAGTAAAAATTACAGAAACGAAAAAAGACGGAATCACCAAAGAACAAAAGGAAGCATCTGGTATTGCCACTTCTGAAACAGTCATGGCGGAAGGGGATATCTTAGTTGTTTTTGGTGAATTATCCAACATCAATAAGTTAATTCAAAAAGGAGAATAAAATTATGTTATTAACAACAACAAGTGTTATCGAGGGACACCAAATCGAGCGTTATTTGGGGATTGTTTCTTCAGAGGTTGTTTTGGGAGCAAATGCCATTAAGGATATGATGGCTGGATTTAGAGATTTTTTTGGCGGTCGATCCAATTCCTATGAGCGGGCGTTTCAGGAGACTCGTGAGGCTGCATTGCGTGAACTAGAAGATCGCGCGAAAGCATTGGGAGCTGACGCGGTCGTTGGCGTACGATTGGATTTCCAAACTGTTGGAACAGGGGGAATGATGATGGTAGGCGCCACGGGGACAGCCGTTAAAATGAAATAAACTCAAGATAGCCCTAATATAATTAGGGCATTTTTTTTATAAAAAGGCAGGAGCGAATCCATCGTTATTCAATTTCCATGCGTTTTTAGGCTAGACTGTCTTTGATAAATCATAGCAATTTGAGGTTTATTTTCTTTTCATCATCTCAGAGAACTGTATTTAATAGATTGCGCGTAATTATAATTGTATATAAAAACAAATTTATCTAAGTTTGGCTTTTAAGACTTTTAAACAACCTAAGAGGATAAATGAAAAATTGGTTTAAGGCGAATTCAGCACATTTGATCGTTATTGCGGTATTTATTGCGCTCGTATTTTTTTATTTCACACCCGTTTGGCAGGGAAAGACACTTGCCCAATCAGATGTAGTACAGGCGCAAGCTGGACAAAAAGAATTATTTGATTATAAAGCCAAAGATGGAAAGGCGCCTTTATGGACGAATTCTATGTTTGGAGGAATGCCTACCTATCAAATCTGGCAGGCAAATGAAAATAATATTGGTACCTACTTGTTGAAAGCGGTGAAGTTTGCCTTTCCAAGTCCGATGGACACGGTGTTGTTTTATCTATTGGGGGCCTACTTTCTTTTTAGCGTATTACGCATCAAACCCTGGCTTGCTGCGGTGGGCGCAGTTGCAATAGCCTTTACTTCCTACAACTTTATTTATATTGAAGCTGGACATATTACCAGGGCAAATGCAATCGCCTTTATACCGCCTGTTATTGCAGCGGTGATTATGTGTTATCGCGGGAGTAAGTTATGGGGACCAGTACTGTTGGCGTTATTTCTTTCCTTGGAAATACGTGTCAATCACTTACAGACGACTTATTACTTGTTAATGGCGCTGATGGTCTACGTTATTTTTGCCTTAGTAGATGCAATCAAACAAAAACAAATAAAGGAGTTCTCTATTGCCTCCGGCAGACAGGTGATTGCGGTTATCATTGCTTTAATGGTCAACGCTTCCATTTTATTGCCTACTTGGGAGTACAGTAAGCTAAGTACACGTGGCCATGCGAATATTACGAAGGTTGACAATAATAATGCAAAAGCAAAAGGACTTGATAAAGAATATGCTTATGAATGGAGCCAAGGTGTTGGCGAGACCATGACTTTTATGATTCCTAATGCTTATGGCGGAGCTAGTGGTGGTCAATTGGACGAAAAATCACATGTTGCCAAATTTTTTACGGACAAGGGGATGTCAACTGTGCAAGCTGGACAGATAGCGCAAAGTATGCCAACATATTGGGGTGACAAACGTTTTACTTCGGGGCCTTGGTATTTTGGAGCTGGTGTTTTCTTCCTGTTCATATTGGGCCTTGTCATTGTTAAAGACCGTTTCAAATGGTGGATATTAACGACCACGGTATTAGCATTACTTTTGTCATTTGGAAAGAATTTTACATTGGTCTCTGATTTATTCTTTGATTATTTCCCGATGTACAACAAGTTTAGGGCTGTTGAATCCATCTTGGTTCTTGTTTCAATCACGGTACCATTGATGGCCATTATGACAGTGAATGAACTGCTGACACGAGCCAAAGAAATTCCAAATCTGGATAAGAAAGTACTATATACTTTTGCAGGTGTGGGGGGTGTTTGTCTGCTGATTGGTTTGATGCCGGATTTGTTCTTGAACTTCAGAAATGCAGGTCATAATAATTTAATAGAGTACTATGCTCAACCCCAGCAAATTGGCGATAAATCTATAGCAACAGAGTTGGTGAATCAATTGGTTTTGGATCGTAAGGATATCGCGAGTAAAGATGCTTACCGTTCCTTTGTGATTATTTTGCTTACATTCGGACTTATTTGGTTTTACCTTAAGAAAAAGCTTAATGAAGGCGTTTTATTGGGGACCTTGCTTATCTTATTCTTATTCGATTTGTGGAGCGTAGATAAACGCTTTTTGAATGATAAGTCGTTTATGGAGAAAGGCGCGACTGCCCAGCAGGTATTTCAGCAACGCGAAGTTGATCAATTAATTTTGATGGATAAGGATCCAAGTTATCGCGTCCTTGACTTGACGACTGATCCATTCTCTGATGCCCGCCCTTCGTATTTCCATAAATCGTTAGGAGGCTATCATGCTGCTAAATTAATGCGTTTTCAGGAGATTTTAGAGAACCAATTCAATGGGGCGCTTAATGAAGACGTGCTGGATATGTTCAATGTGCGTTATTTGATCACAACAGATCCTCAGAATCAATCGCAGCGTATTGTGCGACGGAGCACTGCGGCTGGAAATGCTTGGTTTGTAGACAAGGTGACTTTTGTAAAAGGAAATGCGGAGGAAATGCAAGCGATCAGCTCTTTTGATCCACGTAAAGAAGCTTTTGTGAATCAGCAATACCAGAATGAAATCAAAGCAAAAACTTCGAGCGCGGCTACAACAGGGGAAATTAAACTGACATCGTATCATCCTGATAAAATGCAGTATGAATATACGGCTACCAATGACGCATTTGCGGTATTCTCTGAAGTGTTTTATGATAAAGGATGGAAGGCTTATGTCGATGGAAAGGAAATACCAATTATCCGTGCAGATTATTTGTTGAGAGCCTTACAGTTGCCATCAGGAACACATAAAGTCGAATTTGTCTTTGATCCAGAATCACATAAGATGGGTAATCTTTTGACTTTAATATCATCGATTATCCTCGGATTAGGAATAGCTGCTGCAGCATACTTCTCACTACGGGAGACAAAAAAAGAAACAGCCGCATAGGAAGCTGTTTCTTTTTCAAAAGTTGAAGCTTTAGAATAATTTGAGCTGTGGGTCAGTTATTCTAAAGCTTTTTCTATGATGTGGTGTCGAACCATATTCGAGCACTGCAGTCCGATGCTTTATGGTCGGATAGCCTTTGTTATTAAGCCAATCATAAGCGGGATAATCCGAAGCAATATTGTCCATGTATTCGTCGCGGTAGGTTTTGGCCAAGATGGAGGCTGCTGCAATAGAAAGATATTTTCCATCGCCCTTTACGATGCACGCATGGGGTGTTTCTTGGTAAGGAATAAATCTGTTCCCGTCCACAATAATATATTCCGCTTTTATCTGTAGCATATCTAAAGCTTTGTGCATGGCAAGATAACTGGCATTGTGAATATTGATGCGGTCAATTTCTTCCGCTGAAACACTCGCTACAGCATAGGCCAGTGCTTCCCGTTCAATAATCGGACGCAATGCCATCCGTTTTTTTTCGCTTAATTTTTTCGAATCGTTGAGCAACTCATGATGATAATCAGCTGGGAAAATTACTGCTGCAGCGAAGACTGGGCCTGCCAAACAGCCTCTGCCAGCCTCGTCACATCCAGCTTCAACCTGTTGATCTTGATAATATGATAATAGCATCTTTCTAGTTCTGTAAATGAACGAAAGTACAAATAAATTTAGAGTTATGCATTGTAACTTCTGTGTGAATAATGCCCTTTTACATTAATTAACACTAATAATATCTTCTTTTGTAAAGATTTAGAATGCGCTGTTGTGAATAGAAATGAAGAGGGCTTGGTTAAACTTAAACTGGGGCATTCGGTCAAATAATTTGTCAACTATAGAAATATAAAAATAGATGTTATGAGAGGCTTTATGCTTTTTTTGTTGAGTATGTTAACTGGATGGACTGTATATGGCCAGACGAGAAGCGTACAAGGAATGTTGAAAGACGACAAGAACCGAGTTGTCGCTGGAGCAACAGTTAAGTTGACTTCAAAATTGGATTCTATGGTAGCAGGTTCAAATATGGCCGGTATTTTTATCTTTGATAAGATCAAGGCGGATACGTTTAAGATTACCGTTTCTAATTTAGGATTTGAACGTTTTGAAAAGGAGTTTGATTTTCCTAAGGGAGAGGTAAAATACATTATCCCAAGTTTGACCTTGCAGCAGAATTCGCAGATGCTTGAGGAGGTTGTTGTGGATGGGGTGCCTACCGTTGTTGTGAAAAGTGATACGCTGGAGTACACGATGAAGGATCTGAAGTTGCGCGAGGGATCCGTTGCGGAAGACGCATTAAAAAAATTGCAGGGCGTGGAGGTAGATAAAGATGGGAATGTTACCGCACAGGGCGAATCGGTGAAGCGTGTTCGTATCAATGGAAAGGACTTCTTCGGTGGCGATGTAAAAACGGCTACGCAAAATCTTCCCGCAAATATTATCCAGAAAATGCAGATCATCGATGATTATGGTGATATGGCCAATATTACAGGGAACAAGAACGGCGATTCCGAAAAAGTACTAAACATTCAGATCGATCCCAAATATAACCAAGGTCATATGACAACGCTCCGTGCCGGTTATGGTACAGAGGATCGTTATCAGGCAACAGGAATGTGGATGGGGATGCGCGAAGGAGAGCAGATTTCTGTACTAGGAAACTTAAACAATACCAATGCACCCTTGTTTGATTTCAACACAACAGGTGGTGGTGCTCGACGGGGTCAAGGTGGCGGTGGACGCCGTGGTGGTGGTATGTTTGGTGGTTCAGATGGCCTGACTAAGATAGGTTCCATTGGCCTTAATTTTCGCAAAGATTTTTCTGATAAGCTGACTGCTTATGGTAGCTATAGCTATAGCCACAGCAATAATACAACATTGTCACAGCGATTTCAGGAAAATACGCTTCCCAATATCATGCAAACAGATAGTGTTACTTCTAATAGCAATACGATTGGTGGTAGTCATCGCTTCGAGGCAAATGTGGAGTGGAAGCCCTCAGCCAATGACTATATTAAAATCTCACCACAGTTTGGTTATGATAAAAGTGATGTAACAACATTTTCTGAATCAACTACCTATCGCAATAACGCATTTAACAATTCACAAAAACAGGATATTATCGCTAATTCGACGGCTCCTCGATTTGGTGTCAGCGGATTATACAATCGTAAACTGAATGATAAAGGAAGAAATGTTTTTGTAAATATGAACTTCAATAACGCAAAAACAGAAAAAGATCAAAACGCAATCTTGGATAGGTTATTGGCAGATCCCAATAATGCAGATGCTCCTTTAAGTTCGATTTATGAGAAAACGATTTTAGAGGCCAGCAATAAAAGCTGGAACGCAGGGGCTTCATTGAACTATACAGAGCCACTTTCAGAAAAAGGAAGATTAGAGTTTACCTATGATTTCAACAAGAATAAATATGATAATTCCAATAGACAGGAAGGTCGTAATATGGCTGGGGAGCTAATTGCTGATGATCCTAAATTGAATTTTGACTATAATTATGATTATTCTTTCTCAACACATAAAGTAGGTGCGAATTATTTATACAATGGCGATAAAATCACCTATTCCATTGGGGCAGCTGCACAACCGTCTCAATTGCGGGGGGATGCAATCAGTTCGGGATTAATTGTTCCAATACATCGCAACAATATGAATTGGATGCCAATTGCGCGATTTGAGTATAAGTTCTCTCGTCAATCCAATATTTCTGTGAACTATTCCGGCACGCCAAATGAACCGTCAGTTACCCAGATTCTACCCTTTGATATGAGTACAAATCGTACGAGTATAGTAATCGGTAATGCAAATCTAAATCCCGAGTTTAGCCACCAATTGAATATGCGTTTTCGCAAAAATGATTTTCAGAAAGGGAATAACTTCTTCGCTTTTGTCAATGCTGGCCTGACAAATAATAAAATTGTGAGCCTTAGCAAGAGTTATTTTGATGATTTAATAGATTATCAGACGGGACAAACAAATTCCACCTTAATTTCCGAAACACGGTATTTGAATGAAACTAATGACAAACCATTTAATGTTAGTTCTTTTTATCACTATGGGAAATCACTGAAAGAAAAAACCTACAATATTATGTTGATGGGAGGAGTTTCTTATAACAAAAACATAGGTTATATTTCTACGGAGAAGGATGATAATATTGGTCAAAAAAATATTGCCCGCAATATTGTATTTAATCAGGGTTTGATGTTTCGGTATAATCCTTCCGAAAATCTAGAAATAAATCCTGGTGTTCGTTATCAATACAATCATACGGAAAATTCATTGACAAATCGAACAACCAATGTTTCTTCTTGGACACCGACTTTGATTGGTTCAATAAATATTACACCGACAACAATTTTTGGGGCAGATCTATCAAAACAGTTTAATAGTGGTTATGGTGCGGGAATCAATGCAAATCCATTTGTTATCAATACTTATGTTGAGCAAAAGTTCTTAAAGGAACAACGCGGTACTATACGTCTGCAGGCATTTGATTTGCTGAACGAACAGACCAATGTATCTAGAACAGTGAACGAATCCATGATCATGGATAGTCGCACGAATCGCCTCGGACGTTATTTCATGCTGTTATTCACCTATAAATTCCAGAAGTTTGCAATGGGGACACCACAAGGAGATGACTTTCATGGAGGTATGAGAAGACCCCGTATGTAAGCCGAACAAAAAAGCTAGCTAAAAAACGGTTATAGTGATTTCGCTATGACCGTTTTGCGTTTAAAAATCCCTAGTTTTGCTGAAAATTCACCAAAATGGTTAAGTTTGACCTATGGCATACAATATGTTTGCGCTATTGTTGCAATAACGGGCTGACTGTAAATATAGATGGACGATCTTTTCGCCAATTATCATAAATAAGGAAAGCTTGGCCGGTTTGTGAGGGGGAAATGCATTAGAGAAGTGAGAATAGATCAATTAAAGAAATTTCATAAACTGAATGGAGTACGAAATCATTAGACTTTCAAATGGAATCCGTGTGGTGTTCCAATATCAAAATTTGCCAATAACCCATGTGTGTATGGTTATTAATGCAGGGTCACGGGACGAATCCGAGGGTAAGTTTGGTGTAGCTCATTTTATTGAACATCTTTTATTTAAACGAACCGAGAAACGTTCAACGCAACAGATTATTGATTATTTGGAGTCTGTCGGAGGAGATCTGAACGCTTATACAACAAAAGAATATACTTGTGTTCATGCATCTATACTACAGCCTTATCTCAATAGAGCGCTGGATCTATTTGAGGATATTTTCTTTCATTCTACTTTTCCTGAGGTGGAGATGGACAAGGAAAAATCGGTTATTGTCGATGAAATGGCATCTTATCTGGATAGTCCGGAAGAATCTATCGTCGATGATTTTGAAGATCTTGTATTTCGAGGATCGGGTTTGGGACATAACATCCTGGGGCTTGAAGATCAACTTCTAGCATTACAAAAGAATGATATTACAGATTTTATGAAATCTAATTACGATACTCATGAAATGGTTATCGGTATTACTGGTAATTACAGGCTTAAAGAGGTCGAAAAGTTATTGCATAAAGTCTTTGGAGGAATAACGCAAAATACTATTTCGCGTACGAGAAATGATGTTAGTCCAATTATAGAACAGCATATTGAAATTCCCAAACCAATTAATCAAGTGCACTATATGCTGGGCTCATTGGCCTATGACTATCGTGACGAACGCAAAACAGGATTGTTACTTCTGAATAATATGTTGGGAGGAATGGGGATGGGATCTATCCTTAATCTCTCCATTCGGGAAAAATATGGAATTGCCTACACCATCGAATCTAATTACACGATCTTTTCGGATACAGGGTTATTTAGTATTTATCTTGGAACCGATGAAGAAAAGGTTGAAAAAGCAAAAAAGTTGGTGTTTAAAGAGCTATTTAAAATGTGCGATCAATCCCTATCCGATGTTAAACTGAAGAAAGCAAAACAGAAGTTTATCGGTCAAATTGCTTTAACAGAAGAAAATCGGATGAGTATGATTATTTCGGCGGCTAAAAATGTGATGGATTATAATCGTGTTATATTATTGGATGAAGTGATCGAAAAAATCCAGCATTTAGATAACACTAGTCTTTTAGCCATTGCCCAGGATGTCTTTGATCCCAGGAAGATGCTGTCATTGAGTTTTGTTCCCGAAGATTAATATTTGATAGAATTCTATATATTTGCGGTTGCAGTAATTCTTAAATATGAAACCGAGCTTGCGAGCTCTCATCAGCCATTAAAGAAAAAAATATAACAGATGAAAACAGCATATGTATTTCCCGGTCAAGGAGCCCAATTTGTTGGGATGGGACAAGACCTGTATAACTTAAATGAAGAAACAAAAGCTTTGTTCGAAAAGGCTAATGATATTTTAGGATTTCGTATCACGGATATTATGTTTTCCGGTACGGACGAAGAGTTGAAACAAACCAATGTAACACAACCTGCAATTTTTCTGCATTCTGTTATTTTAGCCAAAGCTTTGGGAGACTCATTTCAGCCAGATATGGTGGCAGGACACTCCTTAGGTGAGTTTTCGGCATTGGTTGCAGCAGGAGCTTTGAGTTTCGAAGATGGATTGAAATTGGTGTCACAACGTGCGAATGCTATGCAAAAAGCATGTGAATTGCAACCTTCAACAATGGCGGCTATTTTGGGTTTAGAAGATGCTGTTGTGGAAGAAATTTGCGCTAAAGTGGATGAAGTGGTTGTAGCTGCAAATTACAATTGTCCAGGACAATTGGTTATTTCAGGATCAATTGAGGGTGTAGATAAAGCTTGTGCCTTATTGACTGAAGCAGGAGCGAAAAGAGCTTTAAAATTAAATGTAGGTGGTGCATTCCACTCGCCATTGATGGAATCTGCAAAAGTAGAATTACAGGCTGCCATTGAAGCGACTGATATTTTATCGCCAAGATGCCCTATTTATCAAAATATTGACGCAAAGCCACAAACGGAACCCGCTATTATTAAGCAAAATCTGATTGCACAGTTGACCGGGGCCGTCCGTTGGACACAGACTGTACAAAATATACTTGCGGACGGTGCTACTGCATTTGTAGAGGTCGGACCGGGAAATGTCTTGCAAGGTTTAGTTAAGAAAGTAGATCGTCAGGTACAAACTTCTGCTGCTTCGGTAACAGCTTAAGAGTTGTCCTAGCTAAAAGGATATCAAGGGCCGATTATTCGGCCCTTTTCTTATACTTAAAATCTCACCGTTTCTTCTTTACAAAACATGAATTGAGGGCGCATAAACTTTGCCTTCTAAGGTGCTTCTTCGGTTGCTAGGGTATAAAAGTCGTAGTACTTCTGGTTAATACCAATTGCTTAATTAAAAGCAAAGTTTATATAGCAAATTATTAAGTCTATTTGTCCTTAAACATGCTGTAATGATCTTTCATAACCTGTAAAACGAAATCATTAGGTGTCATTTTTTCAGGATGTTTAACTTCCATAACCGTTTCGAGACGCTGCACCAAGGCTGTCAGTATTCCTACATCTCTTCTTTCAAATGCTGTTTGATAAACCTCTTTGATCGCGTTCGCATCTTTGTCGCTCAACTTAATGACTTGAGGGAATAAAATAGGATGATTTTCAAATGTCTCTTCATAAATCGTATCACTGAGCTTCAAACTAGGCTTCAAACTAATGACAGATGTTTCTCCGGCGATATCTCCAATGCGTTGACCATTTTTGGATAGGACAATAGCAGTAATCGCAATACCACCCATTGTCATCCATATATCTACTATTGATAATGTCCATCGTGATAGATACTGATAAAAGTCAGCACGAGAGCCATCGAGCTTCACTACTTTTATTTTCATGATCTTTTTACCAATGGTTTGACCGCCAAATGCCGTTTCAGTAATCAAGGTGTAAAAAAATGCAGGTAGCGTCATCCCCATAATAATACCGTAGAAAAGATAAGGGTCTCTACTCGTGATATCTAATGCATCCAACAGAAACATGCAAAAGAAAAAGTAACACACGATAATAAAGTAATCTATTGCAAATGCGATCATCCTCGAACCTAGGCTAGCAAGATTATACTGGATTTTTACATTTTGTGCTGTGTTTATCTCAAGCTTATTCATATATTTGGTTTAGCCAGTTAAAAAAATTAATGAGAGAAGCATCATTTGTAGAACGAAATAAAGAAAAATGGACGTTAATTGAAAATAATTTGTCAATTAATATGCAGGTTGATCCAGACGAACTGGCTTCAAATTATATTGAGCTGACAAATGATCTGGCTTACGCACAAACATTTTATCCCGATAGTAAGGTTCGAAGTTACTTAAATGAACTTGCTGTAACAGCTCATCAAAAAATCTATAAAGATCGCAAGGCCTCTAACAATAAATTTAAATCTTTTATTAACGAAGAGATTCCTCAGGCAATTTGGTCTATACGTCGGCAGCTTTGTTACTCCTTATTGATTTTTATACTCGCATCGGCGATTGGCTTTCTTTCAGCGATGTATGATATAGATTTTATTCGGCTGATCTTAGGCGATTTTTATGTTGATTCAACGATCGAGAGCATTAAAGCCGGTGATCCTGCCGCAGTTTATGGTAAAGGAAGTAATTTCGGTTCGGCGATCTGGATTACGATCAATAATGTGCGTGTCGCTTTTATGGCTTTTGCATTGGGGTTGTTTCTGAGTATTGGCACGGGTTATATATTGTTTAGCAATGGTATTATGCTGGGTGCTTTTCATCAGATGTTCTTCCAATATGGTGTAATGGGAAAAGCAATGTCAGCTATTTGGATTCATGGAACTATCGAAATCTCGGTGATCATCGTTGCAGGAGGCTGTGGACTGGCGATTGGAAATAGTATCTTGTTCCCACGATCTTATACTCGGATGGCTTCTTTTGTTCAGACAGCAAAGATTGCTATGAAAGTACTGGTTAGTACAATACCCTTTTTTATTGTCGCGGGCACATTGGAGGGCTTTGTAACTAGATACTATGATGTGTCGATATGGCTTAGTCTATTCATCATACTCCTATCATTGATCGCTATCTTATTCTTTTATGTTATTAACCCCTATCGATTAGCAAAACGGTTTCAATGGAAGTAGAATTTGAGTTTCAGAAAGAACGAAAGATAGGCGATTTTGTCCAGAACTTTATAGACCTTTTTAAATTGATCTATAAACATTTTGTGACGACAATATTTGGCCTGTCTGCATTGCCGTTAGCTGGAATAGCATTGGTATATTATTTTCTTTCTACAAAAATCACCTTTTCTGCAAGCAGTAGCTCATTCGAAGATATTGATGGATTCACTTGGGCCGGATTACTGATTCTAGCATTAATTGGGCTTGGTTTATATGTTTATGGTATTTCTATTGAATATTTTATTCTTCTGAAAGAACGTAAAAACACATTATTTACAGGAAAAGAGGTCCTACAAAATTTTAGAGCAAATATAGGTCGGTATTTTATGTTTTTATTTGCGATGGTTTTGGCGTTGATCGTTGTTTCGATACCACTCGCAATTGTTGCGATCCTCTCCGCTTTTATTCCGTTTATTGGGAGTTTTGCGATTGGTATATTGATGTCAATCGTAGGAATCTGGTTGTTTAGCTCATTTTTGTTCTACCGTGAGGGGTATTCTGAATTGGGAAGCTGTTTTACTGATTCCTATGTTATGCTGAGTAAAAAGCTGATCCAATATGGGGTTGCGACCTATATCGTCAATTTTATCTTCCAGATGGCCATCATGATGATTTCTATAATTCCCATGATAATTATTTCCCTTATATCTTACAATTTTTTGGGATTGGACGCAGCTTTCTTTGATTCGTCCTGGGGAAAACTGTTAATGACTTTGGGAGGGATGTTTATTACATTGTTTACCCTTTTCTTATATATGGCAGGTGTATTGGCCAATGGTATAATTTATGAAACGGCAAAGGATCTCAAATTTGGTGAACGTATTTATGGTATAATTGATCAGATTGGAGGCAAGAATGAATAGAATATTATTCGTTGTTTCTTTTGTATTTATGCTGTCACTAGGCGGCTGCGATCCGAAACCGACAACTGAGAAATCGGAAACTTATACCGTGGACTCGGTGGCAGTTGATTCTATTGCCTCCCTGTTGGATTCTGTGGGTATCACCCTAGACTCTGCAGCAATGGATTCTGTTGCAATGACAAAAGCTGACAATAGTGACAATGCACTTTGGGATCCCCATTTATTTGATTCTATTCCTAAATATAGTCAGGAGAGGGTATTTAAGATGGATCCCTATCCAGAAATTATCAAACGATATGAACGTGATGATTTTGTGTATTCCGAGAATATCAAAGATAAGATAAGCGTATTGCAACGTATTTTATCCCGCATTTCGGAATGGCTGGGAGATATAATGCCTGATAATCCGTATAAATTTGATAAAGAATTTGGTTATGTTTTTGCTTTTTTTGCGTTAATCGCATTGGCTTTTGTTCTCTATAAAGTGCTATATAATAAAAATCAATATTTCATTAAACATGAGCGGGAAGAAGATGTCTTGGATACATTGGCTTATGTGGAGAGGAACTTGATGAACAGCGATCTCAGACAATATATTAATGATGCTGTTGAACAGAAAAATTATGCTCTGGGCATTCGCTATCTACAATTATTGAATATTCAAAAACTGGCGCAAACAGGTTACATTAAGTGGAAGCATAGTAAAACAAATGCTGAATTTGCTAATGAGATACAGAATAATACCTTACGTGAGGGATTCGAGGAATGTACCAGAATATTTGACTATGTCTGGTTTGGGCAATTTGAATTAAATGCCTCAGATTTCAGTCAGTATGAACAATTGTTTAACCAATATCAAAATCAAATTACATGAAGGGATCAGTAAAATTTGGATTGATATTATTGGGAATCGTCCTGTTACTGATTGGTATCATCGACATGACGAGCAAGAAACCGATTATTTGGGATCGGACTTTCGATGCGAAAGATAAAAATCCTTTTGGAGGATACGTGCTCAGAAATGAATTAAAACATATTATTGATGAGCATAATGAGGATCTCAAGCGTCCATTATATCAATATCTAGATAGTACGAAAGGAACGGATAAGAACCTTCTATTTTATACTTCATATTTTTCCTTGGGTGAAGCAGCGGAAAATAAATTACTTGACTATGTGTCTCGAGGAGGAAAGGCGATGATTATTGCTGAAACGATTGATTATTATCTTTTGGATTCCTTGGCCATTAAGGTATTTGATTTTTATGGTTATAAAAAAGGCGTTGATATTAAAAGCCATTTAAGAGTCAAGCTGACTAACGATAATAGTAAAATTCATTATGCAAAATCGGATTTAAGTACTGTCTTTAGTAAGCTACCCAAGAATGTAACCATTCTGGGCGGGGTCACTTATCAGGAATATTTACTACCTAATTTTGTTGAGGTACAGATTGGCAAGGGCAGACTTTATTTGCACCTGACCCCAGATTTATTTGGAAATTATTATCTACTGAATTCAGCCTCTCAATATGCGTATGCCGCAAAATCATTATCTTACTTAAATGATAAACCTATTGTATGGTATGATTTTAAGGCGAATACGGCTCAGTACCGTACTCCATTGCGGGTTCTGTTGACCAATCCGGGATTAAGGCAAGCATGGTATGTGCTTTTGGGGGGACTTGTTCTTTTGCTTGCGTTTAAGAGCAAAAGGGAGCAGCGTGCAGTGGAAATTGCTAAGCCGGAACCCAATCTTTCCAAAGAGTTTTGTGAGACAATTGCAACATTATATTACGAAAACGGCACACCAGCCAATATGGTTGATAAGAAAATAGATTATTTCTTACACGATATACGAACCCGTTTTCATATGGATACCTTAGCGTTAAGAGAAGAGGGCTTCTGTGAAGAATTGGCAGAGAGATCGGGAGTCTCTCTAGCTGAAACACAACAGCTAATCAGATTAATCATTCACATGCAAGGAATACAGCAGAATGATGTGGCAGGATTAAGGCAGATTAATGAAATTATAGAAGATTTTAAACATAAAGCAAAAATGATATGAGTGACTTCGATAAATATATATCTTTCGAAAACCGAATTGATATTTCGGTTTTGTATGATAAAATGGCTCAAGTAAAGTTGGAGGTAAAAAAGGTTATTGTCGGACAGGATCAACTGATTGATATGTTACTGATTTCGATTTTGGCTTCTGGGCACTCGCTAATAGAAGGGTTACCTGGTGTAGCGAAGACTTTATCAGCAAAATTAATAGCTAAGACAATCAGCAGTGACTTTAAACGTATTCAGTTCACCCCAGATTTGATGCCTTCAGATGTGACGGGATCATCTATCTTGGATCTAAAAAGCAACGAATTTGAATTTCGCAAAGGTCCTATTTTTGCCAATATTGTTTTGATTGACGAGATCAATCGTGCTCCAGCAAAAACACAAGCTGCACTTTTCGAAAGTATGGCTGAGCATCAAGTTTCTGTTGATGGAAATACCTATATTTTGCCAGTTCCATTTATTGTATTTGCTACGCAAAATCCGATCGAACACGAAGGAACCTATCGATTGCCTGAAGCACAACTAGATCGTTTTCTTTTTAAGATCAATGTGAATTATCCAGAACTTGAGCAGGAGCTGGAGATCTTGAAAGAGCATCATGCGCAGAAAGCATCCAATAAAGAGGATCAAGTAAATAGTGTGGTTTCAGCGGAAGAAATTTTTTCATTTCAACGACTTATCAAATCAATTTTCGTACACGAAGAATTGTTAAGCTACATTGCTCAGGTGATCATAAAGACGCGTACCAATCCAAGCTTAACTTTAGGAGCCTCACCGCGGGCTTCTATTGCCTTATTGGAATCTGCCAAAGCGTCTGCAGCATTAAGTGGAAGAGATTTTGTTACACCTGAAGATATTAGAAGGGTTGCATCCGCGGTCTTGGGACATCGTGTTATGCTGACTCCTGAACGGGAAATGGAGGGTTTTACAACTTCTTATGTTATTGACCAAATCATTAATACGGTAGAAATTCCAAGATAATGAGAAGATTAAAGCAGCTTTTTCTGACCAATCAGTTTTTCTATTCTCTATTGGGGATAGCAACACTTTTTGCAATTTCCTTTTTTATTAAGGGATTGTTTATTGTTGCATGGATTGTCTTTTGGCTATGGTTAGCTGTGTTGATTTTTGATTTCGTTGTATTATTTGCAGGCAAGGGCCGTATTGAAATCACAAGGGCATACCCCGAGAAGTTGTCCAATGGGGATGAAAATCCGATGAAGTTAATCGTCAATTCCTTCTATCCATTTCCAACTATTATAGAGATCCTAGAGGAATTTCCAATACAACTTCAAATTCGTAACAATGAATTTTCTACCCGTTTGTCTGCGTATCAAAGTTCGGAAATCTCTTATTTGATGCGGCCAACACAAAGGGGGATATATCAGTTTGGGCGATGTATGGCACTCGTGAAACGTTTTGGGTTTTTCAAACGGAGATTTGTGACCAACCAGGTTCAAGAAATTCCTTGTTATCCATCGTATATTCAGTTGAGAAAGTATCAGCTCTTAGCAACGAGCAATCGGTTAAATGAATTGGGGATAAAGCGAATCCGCCGTATCGGTTCTGCAATGGAGTTTGACCATGTTCGTGAGTATGTTCAAGGCGATGATTATCGTCGTATGAATTGGAAGGCAACAGCAAAAACCAAAAAGCTAATGGTCAATCAGTATGAAGAGGAAAAGTCACAGCCGATCTATTCATTTATTGACTTGGGGCGAGCCATGCGAATGCCCTTTGATGGGTTGACACTATTGGACTATGCAATCAATGCCTCCCTGGTTCTTTCAAATGCAACAATACTAAAGCAAGATCGCGCTGGATTATTGACCTTTTCAAAAGATGTGAACGTTTTTATTCCGGCTGAAAAAAGGAATAATCAGATGCTCAAGATTTCGGAAGCTTTATATCAGGTGACTACAAAATTTGACGAGCCTGAATATGGGAAACTTTATAGTTATGCAAATGCACATATTAATAAACGTTCGTTGGTCTTTCTCTATACAAATTTTGAAACGCTAGACTCGCTAAGAAGACAGATGAATTATCTGTCGATGTTAAACAGGAGTCATATCATTGTTGTGGTGGTCTTCAAAAATGTTGAAGTTGAAGATTTGGCTAAAAGTTCACCTAAAAAAACGATTGAGATCTATAATCAAATTATTGCTGAAAAATTTATCTATGAGAAACAACTTATTGTACAGGAACTGATCCGTAATGGGTTTCAGACCATTTACACTGCTCCGGAAAATTTGACTATAAATTCCATCAATAAATATTTAGAAATAAAGGCACGTGGACTTATTTAATAATGGTTGTGTCTTTCACCATGACTTTTGTCCAAAAGTGTTGGTATTTCTCAATGGCTTTTAGATGAATTGGGTGGGTTTCATAAATACCAATATCTTTAAGGTCTTTAAATGTTACAATTAATGTATAATCGAAGCTATTATCAACAACGGGCCTCGCGGTTGTTTGTGCAGGAACTCCATAATTGAGTGTTTTAATTGTTTCAATTTTTCTGAGTTCTTCAAAAAATCCGACAAAATCCTTTTTACGTTCTTCACTGATATCTTCCTTCAGCCAAAAATTGACAACGTGGATAATTGTGTTAGGGTGCATGTCGTTATCTGACTGCGCCGAATTTGCCCATGCTGGTGCGGAGGCGAGCACCATAGGTGCAAGCAAAAAATTGCGTCTTTTCATTTATGATGCGGTTTAGAGATAGTAAGGTACAAAAAAAGGGATACATTTGCTATATCCCTTTTATATTTTGATAGGTGAGTCCTTTACAGACCGAATTCTTCTTTCACCTTCTCGATGTAATCTAACTTTTCCCAAGTGAATAACTCCACCTCGATTTGTTTCTTTTCTCCAGTGGAACTTTCGAATTCTTTGGTTACTTTTCTTGGTGTTCTTCCCATGTGACCATAAGCGGCGGTCTCAGAATAGATTGGGTTTCTAAGACCAAGACGGGTTTCAATGCCATAAGGAGTCATATCAAACAATTGCGCTATTTTATCAGCAATCTGGCCATCTGTCAGGTTTACTTTACTCGTACCATAGGTATTTACATAAATTCCCATCGGATCTTTCACTCCAATTGCATAGGATATCTGAACGAGTAGTTCGTCTGCCACACCCGCAGCAACCAAGTTTTTGGCTATGTGACGGGTTGCGTAAGCCGCTGAACGATCTACTTTTGATGGATCTTTTCCAGAGAAAGCCCCGCCGCCATGTGCACCCTTACCTCCATAAGTATCTACGATGATCTTACGGCCAGTAAGCCCAGTATCCCCGTGTGGGCCGCCGATAACAAATTTTCCCGTGGGGTTGATATGGAATTTAATTTCATCATTAAATAACAACTGAAGTTCTGGTTTCAATTGTGCTTTAACACGCGGAATTAAAATTGTTTTTATATCCTGTGTGATTTTATCTAACATGACAGGCTCACTGTCGAAATCATCATGTTGTGTCGAAATTACGATGGTATCAATCCTTTTTGGTTTATGGTCATCGCCATATTCCAATGTTACTTGTGACTTTGCATCTGGTCGTAGGTACTTTATTTCATTGTTTTCTCTACGCAATTCCGCTAGTTCATATAAAAGACGATGGGAAAGGTCTAATGCTAAAGGCATGAAGTTTTCGGTTTCATTATTTGCGTATCCAAACATGATACCTTGGTCTCCAGCTCCCTGCTCTTGTCTTGTCTTGCGGTCTACACCTTGATTAATATCCGCAGATTGCTCATGGATTGCAGATAACACACCACAGGAATTTGCTTCAAACATATATTCAGACTTGGTATAGCCGATTTTTTGGATAACAGAGCGGGCTATTTTCTGGACATCCAAATATATGTTTGATTTAACCTCACCTGCAAGAACGACCTGACCAGTCGTTACTAAAGTCTCAATAGCAACACGAGAGTCTTCATCCCATGCTAGAAAATTGTCTATTAGTGCATCTGAAATTTGATCCGCAACTTTGTCTGGATGTCCTTCAGAAACAGATTCTGACGTAAATAAATAAGCCATGCTTTTACGTAATTTTAATATTGGATTCGCGCTAGAAATGAAATTACAGCAAAGTGATAAGAGCCGTGATAGCGAAGGGTTTTTAGCACTTTTTTACTGTGGTTGCAATCTCCTTGTCGTTGCTTTGTGTATGCAACAGCACGCAAATCAGTCCACATTCTATTTTTTGTTGCGACAAAGCTACGATACTTTGTGGGATATTTAAAATCAAATTTGTCTTTTAATTTTAAAAAGCGTAGAAAGCGATGCTAAAACGGTATAAAGATTACATTATTTTAAGAAATTGGTAATTTCCGCTATCTTTGGATATGTCAGAACGTAAACAAATATTGTTTGTTATTAACCCTATTTCAGGAGGAAAGCGTAAAACGTCCTTTAAAAAGCAGGTATTGGATGTGCTGGATTTGCAGAAATTTGATCCTACATTTCAGCAAACAGCGAGACCCAATCATGCCTACGAAATTGGCTTAAAGGCTATTCAGGAGGGCTATGATGCGGTAATTGCCGTTGGGGGAGATGGGACAATCAATGAATTAGGATCTGCTTTGGTTGGCTCAGGCATACCTTTGGGTATTATTCCTGAGGGCTCAGGTAATGGTCTGGCACTTTATTTAGGTATTCCGATGAATGAGGCTGCGGCTATCCGCCGTATAAATCGTTTTGAATCCATTGAGGTCGATTGTGGTGTCATTAATGATCGTCGTTTTTTTAATATCGCAGGACTGGGGTTCGACGCATCAGTAAGTGAGAATTTTGCCAACGAAAATATCCGTGGACCTTTGGGTTATATGAAATCTGTTTTTAATGTGCTAAGCAAATATCAACCAGCGAATTATAAATTAACGATAGATGGCCAGGTTTATGAAAGGCAAGCCTTTATGATTAGCGTAGCCAATTCACCCCAGTATGGAAATAATGCGTATATCGCACCTCAGGCTTCGGTTAATGATGGTATACTAGATGTTTGTATTGTACATAAATTCCCTTTATATATCTTGCCTAAGATGATTTTTCATTTGTTTAATAAATCTGCTGACCAGTCAAGTTATGTGGAGATTATACCGGGAAGGAATATCGAAATTGAAATGGATTCTATTTCACCAGTACATGTGGATGGTGAACCGATCGAGCTCGGTGATAAGCTTAATATTTCGATCATGCCAAAGGCGATAAAAATTATTTGTTAAAAATCATGAGTAAAAATAAGAAACAGTCTTACGAAGGCGTTGTATATTCAACGGATGACAGTTATAACTATCAGCTTGCTGATTCTTTTCAGGAATTGGAGACATTGCCAGTGAATCAGCAAAACCTTAAAGTACAACTCGATCGCAAAATGAGGAAGGGTAAAGTTGTTACCTTAATCACTGGATTTGTGGGACAAATAGAAGATTTGGAAGCCTTAGGGAAATTATTGAAACAGAAGTGTGGAGTAGGGGGGACAGTTAAAGATGGGGAGATTGTGATCCAAGGTGAATTTAAGCAAAAGATCTATGAGTTGTTACTTAAAGAAGGGTATCGTGTGAAATTGGTTGGTGGTTAAACAACTATATCTGTACTAATTGTAGTAAATCTAATGAATTGTTTATTAGATAAATATGATGTAAAAAAGAGATGAGAATGGAATGAAAAACATGAGTAATCACTTACTTTTTGTCGCTGAAAATCCTCGTTTTTCTTGCATATCAAAAAAAAAATGGTTTTCATTGTAAAATAATTATTGCTAATAAGCGATTTAGCTCATTGTAATAAGGATTATATAACGGGAACTGCTGAGAAAAATAACACTATGAATGGTGTGTTCAGTTTGAAAAAACAAATTTGATTTTTTTTATATATTTGAGATGAATATTTTAAATTTGACATTAAATATTAAATTTGCTTTGCAAAATTGATTTCGAAAGCGAATAAGAGTGCATATAATTTAAACAACATTATATATTTAAACAACAGTAAAAAACTAAAAATTAGAAAAATGGCAAACGCACCTAAAACTGCTGCAAAACAAGAAAGCAACAACGGAGGATCTTTCTTCGCTCAAGCTGCAATCATCATCTGTTTCATCGTTGGTTTCTGTTTATGGAAATTTGTAATGGGTAATCCAACTAACTTCGTTGATAACAATCCTGAAAATGCTCCTAATCCTGGTAACTATTTAGGAATGGTTTACCACGCTGGGGCTATCGTACCTGTTTTGCTTGGTTTATTCTTGATGGTATGGGTTTTCTCCGTAGAACGTTTTATCGTTATTAACAAAGCTTCTGGTACAGGAAACGTTGGAAACTTTGTTAGAAAAATCCAATCTTTGATTAATGGTGGAAACATCGATTCAGCTATCGCTGAGTGTGACAAACAAAAAGGTTCAGTTGCAAACGTAGTAAAAGCTGGTTTATTGAAATACAAAGCAGTATCAGCAGACCCTGAAGTGAATACTGAAAAAGCGGCTATTGCAATTCAAAAAGAAATCGAAGAAACTACAGCATTAGAAATGCCAATGTTAGAGAAAAACTTAAACGTAATCGCAACATTAGTTTCTATCGGTACATTATGTGGTCTATTAGGTACAGTAACAGGTATGATCAAAGCCTTCTCGGCATTGGCAACCGGTGGCGCTCCAGATTCAGCTAAATTAGCGAACGGTATCTCTGAGGCCTTGATCAATACAGCAACAGGTATCGCGACCTCTACATTCGCTATCGTATTGTATAACATCTTTACTGCAAAAATCGATAAATTAACTTACTCTATCGACGAAGCTGGTTTCTCAATCGTACAAACATACGCTGCAAACCACAAATAAGAACTATGATGAAAATTTTTGATTTTATTTTATGGAAATCAAAAAACTAAAGCATCATAGGATAGAAGATTGAGTTTTTAATTTAAAAAGAAGAATTTAAAATGGGTAAAGCAAAAGTAAAAAGAGCCAGTACGTCAATCGACATGACAGCGATGTGTGACGTATCGTTCTTGCTGCTTACGTTCTTCGTATTAACGGCGACAGCGCGCCAACCGGAAGCATTGACGGTGGATACCCCAGCATCAACTACGAAAGATAAATTACCTGACTCTAATGTGGGTATGATTACGATCGGTGATGGTGGAAAAGTTTTCTTCGGAACGACAGATCAGCAAGTTCGCGTAAAAGCATTAGAAAGAATGTCAGCAAAATATGGCATTGGCTTTTCACAAGAAGACTATGATCATTTCAAACTGATGGAAAACTTCGGTGTACCAATGTCTAAGTTGAAAGGATTGTTGGCTTTGGATGGTAGCAAGCGTACTGAAAAAGGTGTACAGACTGGTATTCCAATTGACAGTACAGAGAACACATCGAATGAGTTGTACTACTGGGTTCAAAATACACGTTTAGCTGCTGAGGAAGTAAATAAAGAAAAAGAGTCTTCGGATAAGAACTTTGTTCACCCAGGACCTTTGAAGATTGCAATCAAAGCTGATGCAAACGAAAAATATCCTTCTGTAAACCAGGTGATTGAAACATTGCGTAATCAAAAGCAAAACAAATTTAGTTTCATCACTGGCATGCGTGCTGAGGAAAAATAATTGACGATTTAATAAGAACAAAAAATGGCAGAATTAAATCAGGATAGTGGTAAAAAAGGCAAAGGCGGGAAAGTACGGTCCAAGAAGAATGGTGGTAAGGTTGACCTTACAGCCATGGTGGATTTGGCCTTCCTATTGATTACCTTTTTCATGTTGACCACATCTTTAAATAAACCACAAGCGATGGACGTGGCGATGCCAGATAAAAATAAAGTTAAGGATGAGCCTCAGCCAGATTTATTGACAGCTGATAACCGTTCATTGACAGTTTTATTGGGATCTGATAACAAAGTCTCTGTGATTTACGGACAAGTAAAAAATCCTATCGAAGGACCAACTACAGTTGGTTTCGGAGCTGATGGTATTCGTAAGGTATTGATGGAGAAAAAAGCCTATGTACCTCGCGTTGCTGGCGGCAAGGATTTGATCGTTATCATTAGACCGAGTGATAAAAGCACGCAACGTAACTTAGTTGACATTCTTGACGAAATGAAAATCGTGGATATCAAACGTTACATGATTGCTAAAATCAGTCCAGAAGAAGTGGAGGTTTTAAAACGTGATAATATCTACAATGATTAATCATTATTAGATAGCACGATAAAGTATAAAAATATGATAGGGTCAAAATTAGATATTTTTAAGAAAGAATGGCTTGAGGTCGTTTTTCAGGGACGTAACAAGGAATACGGAGCGTATGAGCTACGTAAACTTGCCCCTAAAGCGACCAATAGAGGGCTTGTTGTCGTTATCGGCATCGTAGTCATAGCCAGTCTCCTTAGTGTTTATGGAAATAAGCTTTTTCCAAAGAAACCTGTTGAAGCACCTCCAGAGGTAACAGAAGTTACCTTGGAAGACCTTGAAGAGATCAAACCACCAGAACCACCAGAAGAGGAGCCTCTTCCACAAGAACCGGAAGAAAAACCTCAACAAGTGGCAATGGATGTGCCGAAAGAGGATTTGATTCGTTTTCCTGAGCCGAAAGTGGCTCCTGCAAATAAAGTTGTAGAAGAAGTGGCTTCGCAGGAAGAATTGAAGGATCCAAATAAAACTCCTGCACGTATTACTTTGAAAGGTAGTCCAACAGGTACTTCAGTAGCGCGTGGTGAGTTTGGTTCCAAGAAACAAGATGGTGGAATCACTGGTGTTTCAAAAGGAGATCCAAATGGAGATCCGAATGGAGATAAAATCTTTACTGCGGTAGAGGTTAATCCTGAGCCAATAGGCGGTATGAAAGCATTTATGTCATGGGTATCCTCTAACTATGATTATCCCCAAGCGGCACAGGAAAGTGGAGTTAATGGTGTGGTGGAAGTTTCCTTTGTCGTGGAAAGAGATGGTAGTCTGACAGATATCAGTGTAAAACGCGATTTGAAATATGGTACAGGGGATGCAGCTGTTAAGTTGTTGAAGAAAGCTAAGAAATGGAAACCGGGTATTCAAAATGGTCGTCCAGTTCGTGTGGCTTACACCTTACCAATTCGTTTGAATCTTCAGTCACAATAGAATGACAGATTTTAATTCGAATAATAATTCTAATTATAGACAGAAATCGCCTTTAAAGCGGTTTCTGTCTATTTTAGGACTATTTATGTTTGGTTTTTATTTTGTTTTGGGCCTGCTGATTATTTTTTGGGACAATTTTCCCATTGAAATTAATTCAGCTTACAAAACAGTCTTCGGTGTCGTGCTGATCCTTTATTCTTTTATGCGGTTTGTCCGACTTTGGCAAAACAATTTTAATTAGCTGCTAGCGGTCTTTTTAAATTTCATTAAACTCTCTTCAAAAATTAAACTATTCTTTTATTTTAATTGTCTTATTATATGATGTATCGTATGAGAAAATATAGTGTAATTCTTGTGATGTTTAGCCTTTGTGTTGGACTGTTGCTGTCCTGCAAAGATCGAGCAAAAAGTAATAAGGGGAGCGAGGATATTCTAACCGGTAAATTACCCGTGTTGGTTGATCAGACATTACTGCCGATCATTAAGGAATCTGCTGATGTGTTTGAAAGTTCCTATCCGAATTCCAGTCTTGAAATTATGGCGAGACCAGAGATCAAAGCTGTTAATGCTTTATTGTCAGACTCAGCCTATGTGATTGTATTAACTAGGAAATTAAATAGCCAAGAAGAAGACTATTTTAAGAAGCGGGGGATTCAGCCTAAAATATTCCAGATGGCTTCCGATGCCGTAGTACTAATTAATAATCGTAACAGTACTGATACTATAATGTCCCAAAATAACGTTAAGTCTTTGTTGGAGGGTAATTTAGGAGGTCAGCGATTGATTTTTGACAATGCTAATTCAAGTACCTTACGCTTTTTGAAGGACTACTTCAAAATAGATAAAATTGATCCGAAGGCTGTTTCAGCAATGAGAGATAGTGAGGATGTGATGAAGTATATTAGTGAAAATGCTAATGCAGTGGGAGTTATCGGTTATAATTGGTACTTGAAAGCGGTTGAAAAAAATTCGCAATTATTGGATAAAATTCGTACATTGAGCATCGAAAATGTTAGTGCGGGGGCAGACAAGGCACATTTTTATAAGCCATCACAGTCAACCATAGCCGACGGAGTGTATCCGTTCATCAGACCGGTTTACATCATGAATTACCAGCCGAACATGGGACTAGGCTTGGGCTTTAGTGCGTTTTTGACAGGAGATCGCGGGCAACGGATCGTATTAAAAGCAGGGTTAGTCCCTGTGACAATGCCTGGGCGCGAGATCATTATTAGAGATGAGAGTTATATTAAATAGATAATAAATAGTACAAAAATAGATTATGACAAACAGTAAATTATTATTTAGTCTTTTATTGGCTGGATCTGTGGGCACAGTAAGTGCGCAAAGTTTGAAAGATGCTAGAGCAGCTATCGAGGCTGAAAACTATGGTAAAGCGAAAACTATTCTTCAACAATTAGTGACTAAGCAACCTAAGAATGGAGATAATTATTTCTATTTGGGTCAAGTTTATTTGGTAAACGACAGAGCGGACTCTGCCGCTGCGATTTTCAACCAAGGTTTGACTGCTGATCCAAAAGCCACTATCAACAATGTAGGTTTGGGTTATGTTGACTTATTGAAAAAAGATAAAGCTAGCGCTGAATCCAAGTTTGCTTTGGCAACAGCAAAATTAGGTAAAAAAGATTATGAGCCATTATTGGAAATCGGTCGTGCATATATTGAAACGCCGGAGCCAGATTATGCGAAAGCTCTAGAATATCTGACACAAGCGAAAGCGAAAAATACAAAAGATATTGCGATTCCTTTAGCTTTAGGTGATGCATACCGTGGCTTGAGAGAAGGTTCATTGGCGTATACCAGCTATGGTGATGCGATGGATATTGATCAAAACTCGGTTAAAGCGAAAGTTGGTCAGGCAATTATCGTTCGTGGAGCGCAAGCTTATGACGAAGCTGTAACACAATTGGAAGCTATTGCGGCCGAAACTCCAGCTTACGCACCGACTTACCGTGAGTTAGCTGAAACATACTACCAATGGTCAAGAATGCCCGGAACTACGGATGAGAAATACCTTGAGTTAAACAAGAAAGGTGTTGCTCAATATAAGAAATATTTGGAGGCAGCTGGTGATAATACATTGGAAGCAAAAATTCGTTATGCGGATTTCTTGGTTTATTCACGTCAATATGATGAACTAAAGACTGTTTCAGAGGAATTAGCAAAGAATCCATCAGTTGATCCTAAGATCTATCGTTATTTGGGATATATCGCTTTCCAAAAAACGAAGGATTATTCGAAAGCACTGGAGTATTTGAATCAAATGTTCAGCAAGATGGAAAAAGACCGTGTGATTCCTTTGGATTATATGTATTTGGGTATGGCTCAGATTGCTGCTAATAGTCCGAAACCTGCAGCACCAGCCGCTGGTGCGGATAGCACTGCGACAGTTGCTGCGCCTGTTTTGACTCCTGAAAATACGGCTAATATCCAAAAAGGAATTGCGGATATCAAAAAAGCAATTGATGGTGATAAGGAGTTGTTGGGTGAGGTTGCTGAATTGGCATTTGCGAAATACCAAGAGCAAGAATTACAAACTGCAGCTTCTCTATTTGAGTTAGTTGGTCAATATAAAGACAATCCAACTTACTTATACGATGCTAACTACTATGCTGGTGAGGCTTATTTCCAAATAGGATCTAAAGAGGAAGCGGCTAGTAAAAATGAAGAAGGCGCAATTGTTGATCAAGCACAAAAAGATAAAGCAATTGCAACATTGAATAAGGCGATTGGGTTCTTAACGGTAATTGAGACAACAGATAATAAAGAAGCACAAGATAAATATTTAGTCAATGCCCTTTATTATAAAGCTTTCTCCGCATTAACTGCTGATAATTTGGAAAGTCCAAAAGGTGATTTCGTGCCAATGTTCCAAAAATTGATTGATACGATCAACCAACGTGGTACGCAAGAAAAAAACAAAAGCTATTTAGTTGATGCCTATACCTATATTGGTCTTTTCCATTATATGAAGCAAGATATGCCAAAAGCGAAGCAAAATTTGCAGAAAGTATTGGAAATCGATCCGACGAATGAAGGAGCGAAAGCATATTTGGATGCTATCAAATAAGCTTAAGTAAAATGATTCTAAATTAGGCGCAGATCGTACGATCTGCTCCTTTTTTGTTTTGATTTTAGTCTTGGAATCTCTATATTTAAAGACAGTTACCAATATAAATTTTGATTCAGATGGAGCACGCCAATAGTATGCCGATAGACTACTTCCCTATATTCATACAGCTTATCGTAGCAGTAGGATTCGGAGTAGGTACCATAATTATTACACACCTTATCGGACCGAAAGTCAGGACGGAAAATAAACTTGGAGCATTTGAATCCGGTGTTGAAGTCATAGGGAATGCTAGGCAACCTTTTTCAATTAAATATTTTCTGGTAGCAATCTTGTTTGTCATTTTTGATGTTGAGGTTATTTTCATGTATCCATGGGCTGTCAACTTTAGGGAAATGGGCTTTCAAGGCTTGATCGAGATGTTTATTTTCATGGGAATGCTCTTGTTGGGCTTTATCTATGTCATTAAGAAAAAAGCATTAAACTGGGACTAAATTGTCCTGTAACATTGGCTGTAATGGCCGATTGTACTTAAACCTTATAAATCGTCTTTTCATGAGTGATATAAAATTGGCAGAAGCTCCTCCGGGAGTAGAAGGCGCAGGTTTCTTTGCGACAAGCTTGGATAAAGCGATCGGGTTGGCGCGTGCAAATTCATTGTGGCCCTTGCCTTTTGCGACATCCTGTTGTGGTATTGAATTTATGGCTACGATGGGTTCTACCTACGATTTGGCTAGATTCGGTGCAGAACGACCAAGTTTTTCTCCGCGTCAGGCGGATATGTTATTGGTCATGGGAACTATTGCAAAGAAAATGGCTCCTGTCTTGAGACAGGTCTATGTGCAAATGGCCGAACCGCGTTGGGTGATTGCTGTAGGGGCCTGTGCCTCCAGCGGCGGGATCTTCGATACCTATTCTGTATTGCAGGGTATAGATGAGGTGATTCCCGTGGACGTTTATGTGCCAGGTTGCCCTCCGCGTCCAGAAGCAATTTTGGATGGTGTATTGCGTTTGCAGGATATTGTCAAAAATGAATCGTTAAATAGGCGAAACACACCGGAGTATAAAGCACTATTAGAAAAATACGGTATACATACTAATAAGTAGAGGATGGAGAACAGTTTTTTATTGGAGAAACTCCAGGGAAATTTTCCTGCCAAGATTGTAGAAATTCCAGATGCGCATGATTTACTAACTATCCTTGTAAATGTGGATGATATAATCGATGTGCTGAGTTTTCTAAAGACAGATAGGGAGTTACAGTTTATTCATTTAACTGATATTACTGCTGTACACTATCCTCATCTGGAGAAAGAATTTGCCGTTGTGTATCATATTCATAGTTTGATTCACAATATCCGTATACGCGTAAAAGTGTATTTGTATGGTCCAAATCCCGAAATTCCGACGGCAACAGTTGTTTGGAAGGGCGCAAATTGGATGGAACGTGAAACATTTGATTTTTTTGGAGTGAACTTTATAGGTCATCCAGATTTAAGAAGAATTCTAAACGTTGACGATATGGACGTATTTCCAATGCGAAAAGAATATCCTTTGGAGGATCCAAACCGAGTAGATAAAAAAGATTTGTATTTCGGCCGTTAATTTATATGATATGAGCGAGTTTATAAGCAAGATAACACCTAATCAGCCCGTTTTCGATGATAACGATCCACAGGATGAGCTAATCACCCTGAATATTGGCCCGACTCACCCAGCTACACATGGTGTATTCCAGAATGTAGTGCAGATAGATGGGGAGCGTATTGTAAGTGGTGTCTCCACTATTGGCTATATTCATCGTGCTTTTGAGAAAATTGCTGAACATAGGCCTTTTTATCAGATCACTCCGCTGACGGACCGCTTAAATTATTGTTCGGCGCCTATCAATAATATGGGCTGGCATATGACAGTTGAAAAGCTGTTAAAAATCGAAATCCCGAAGCGTGTACAATATATGCGTGTCATTGTGATGGAGCTTGCGCGTATAGCTGATCATATCATTTGTAATGGAATTTTGGGTGTTGATACTGGAGCCTTTTCTGGATTCTTATACGTAATGCAAGAACGCGAATTTATCTATGAGATCTTCGAAGAAATCTGTGGTGCACGCCTGACAACAAATATTGGGCGTATCGGTGGATTTGAGCGCGATTTTAATGCAGTTGCTTTTGAGAAAATTCGTGAATTTATAAAACGGTATCCGCCCGTATTGAAAGAATTTGAGGAGATGTTTGTGCGAAACAGAATCTTTATCGAGCGAACTTCAGGTGTTGCCGCTGTTACTCCAGAGGAGGCATTAGATTATGGTTGGTCTGGACCTATTTTAAGAGCAACAGGTGTAGATTATGATGTTCGGGTACAAAATCCCTACTGTTCGTATGAGGAGTTTGATTTTGATGTGCCTGTTGGAGCAACGGGAGATGTATATGATCGATTTATGGTCAGAAATGAGGAAATGTGGCAATCGCTCCGCATCATTGAGCAAGCTTTGGAAAAAATCGAAAAGGAGCCTAAAGGTGTGTTTCATGCGGAAGTGCCCGATTTTTATTTGCCCCCAAAGGAGCAGGTTTATACCAATATGGAAGCACTTATATATCACTTTAAAATCGTTATGGGTGAAGTTGATACACCTAAAGCTGAAGTGTATCATTCCGTAGAGGGAGCAAATGGCGAATTGGGATTTTATTTGATTCATGATGGTGGCCGTTCACCTTACCGTCTTCATTTTAGACGACCTTCTTTCGTCAATTATCAGATGTTTGCACCGATGAGTGCGGGAATGCTAATATCAGATGCAATTTTAAATATGAGTAGTCTTAACGTTATAGCAGGAGAATTAGATGCTTAGTGTAAAACAACATAATGAAAATGTAACGTTTTCCCCAGAACTATTGGCCAAGTTTGGAGAGGTCGTGAGCCGTTATCCGGAAGGGAAGCAAAAATCTGGTCTATTGCCTATTTTGCATTTGGTCCAAGCAGAATTTGGTTGGGTTAGCGCCGATGCAATGGATCAGGTAGCGGTTTATCTCCATATTTTACCGATAGAGGTTTATGAGGTTGCAACTTTCTATACCATGTTTTTGTTGGAGCCTAAAGGTAAGTATGTTCTAGAGATCTGTCGTACTGGGCCTTGTTGCTTAGTTGGGGCGGAACGAATTATGACACATTTGGAACAGAAACTTGGGGTAAAAGAGGGACAGGTTACAGCAGATGGGCTTTTCTCCTGGCGTGGTGTTGAATGTTTGGCCGCCTGTGGTTTTGGTCCGGTGCTACAAATTGGTCCTGAGTATACATTCTATGAGAATTTGAATGAAGACAAGGTGGATGAATTGATTGATAATTTAAAAGCTAAAACGGAATAATATGGCACGTAAACTTTTGCTGACACATATCGATGTTCCTGGCATTAATACCTTTGAAGTGTATCGTCAAAAAGGAGGGTACGCTGCTATTGAGAAGGCAATAAAAACGATGTCTCCTGAGGATGTGGTCGAGGAAGTGAAAAAATCTGGATTACGTGGAAGAGGTGGCGCGGGATTCCCTACGGGAATGAAATGGTCTTTTTTGGCCAAGCCGGAAGGGGTACCACGTTATTTGGTTTGTAATGCTGATGAGTCTGAACCGGGGACATTTAAGGATCGCTATTTAATGACTTATATCCCACATGCGTTGATTGAAGGGATGATTGTTGCCAGTTTTGCGTTGGGTGCACATACTTCATATATCTATGTGAGAGGGGAAATGATGCCACAGATCAGGATCTTGGAACGTGCTATTGCTGAAGCAAAGGAGAAAGGATTTTTAGGTAAAAATATATTGGGTTCAGGCTATGATCTGGAGATTTATGTCCAACCAGGTGGTGGTGCATATATCTGTGGGGAAGAGACCGCTTTGTTGGAATCTTTGGAAGGAAAGCGCGGAAATCCACGTATTAAACCACCTTTCCCAGCTATAGCAGGATTATATAACTGTCCTACAGTCGTGAATAATGTGGAGTCTATTGCGGCAACCGTTCCCATTATTAATTTGGGTGGGGATGAGTATGCAAAAATCGGTGTCGAGCGTAGTACAGGAACTAAATTGATTTCGGCCAGTGGTAATATCGTTAAACCTGGGGTATATGAAATTGAATTAGGACTACCTGTAGAAGAATTTATTTATTCGGACGAATACTGTGGCGGTATAGCTAACGGAAAACGGATGAAAGCTGTTGTGGCTGGAGGTTCATCCGTACCGATTCTTCCAGCAAACCTTATCCTCAAAACAGCTGCTGGAAACAGTCGCTTGATGACTTATGAGTCGTTGTCTGATGGGGGCTTTCAAACGGGAACCATGCTTGGCTCGGGTGGTTTTATCGTATTTGATGAGGATCAATGCGTGGTCCGCAACACTTGGAATTTTGCTCGGTTCTATCATCATGAAAGTTGTGGGCAATGTTCGCCATGTCGTGAGGGAACCGGATGGATGGAAAAAGTGTTACATAAAATTGAAAGTGGGCATGGATCGATGTCCGATATTGACTTGCTTTGGGATGTACAGCGCAAGATCGAGGGAAATACAATCTGTCCATTGGGCGATGCTGCCGCTTGGCCAGTAGCAGCGGCTATCAGGCACTTCCGGGATGAGTTTGAATGGCATATACTACATCCTGAAGAATCACAAACAAGAAATTATGGATTGGCACATTACGCAGATCCATTGCAACCAATTGTATCATAATAAAAGCTGTAACGATAAATTATAAATATCATGGCAGAAGCGGAAGATGTAAAGTTTAAGGTCACAATCGATGGTATACCAGTGGAGGTATCACCGGGGACAACCATATTGAATGCAGCAAGGCAAATTGGTGGCGACATCGTTCCGCCAGCAATGTGCTATTACTCAAAATTGGAAGGGAGTGGCGGAAAGTGTCGGACTTGTTTAGTGAAGGTTTCGAAAGGGTCTGAGAAGGATCCTCGGCCAATGCCAAAATTAGTGGCATCCTGCCGGACTACTGTTATGGATGGCATGGAGGTCCAAAATATCACTTCACCAGAAGTAGTAGAGGCGAGAAAGGGTGTTGTTGAGATCCTTTTGATCAACCATCCACTGGATTGTCCGATATGCGACCAGGCCGGGGAATGTAAATTACAAGATCTAGGGTATGAACATGGCAGCGCTGATACAAGATATGAATTTGATCGAAGAACGTTTGAACAAATTGATCTAGGTGACAAAATCCAATTGCACATGAATCGCTGTATCCTATGCTATCGTTGTGTTTATGTGGCTAACCAATTGACAGATCAACGCGTGCATGGTATTTTGGGCCGTGGGGATCACTCTGAAATATCTACTTATATCGAAAATATCATTGACAATGATTTTTCTGGAAATGTTATTGATGTATGTCCAGTTGGAGCACTTACAGATAAAACGTTCCGTTTCAAAAATCGGGTCTGGTTTACAAAACCGGTAGATGCGCATCGTGACTGTCCGACATGTTCTGGTAAAGTGACTTTATGGTATAAAGGGGAAGAAGTTATCCGTGTAACTGCACGGAAAGATGAATTTGGTGAGGTAGAAGAATTTATCTGTAATACCTGTCGCTTTGATCAGAAAAAAACAAGTGATTGGATCCTGGATGAACCGACGGAAATTGATCCGCAATCTGTTATCTCGGCCAATCATTATGAACTATTTAACCCGCCAAAAGTCGTGAAGGAAAATCCTATACTTCAACAGCAAAATCGCGAACAGTTGGCTAGAACAGAAAAATTGAAATAAACAGGAATCATGGAGTGGTCTTTTGTTATAGAAAAATTAATATTGGTGTCTGTGATCTTCGTGATTACCTTGGTGATTGCGATGTATTCAACGCTAGCGGAACGTAAAATAGCAGGTTTTATGCAGGATCGATATGGTCCAGATCGGGCTGGTATATTTGGGATCTTGCAACCATTATGTGATGGAGGAAAGTTCTTTTTTAAGGAGGAGATTATCCCTGCGGGTGCACATAAGGTGCTTTTTATTGTCGGACCGACCATCGCAATCATTACCGCCTGTATCAGTTCGGCTGTTATCCCTTGGGGGCAGGAATTGCAGATTGGAGATCGTGTGGTCTCTCTACAGGTTGCAGATGTCAATGTCGGTATATTGTACATGTTTGGTGTGATCGCTTTAGGGGTATATGGTATCATGTTGGGCGGATGGGCATCCAATAATAAATTTTCTTTAATGGGAGCAATTCGTGCGGCATCACAAAGTATTAGCTATGAGATAGCTATGGGCCTTTCCATTATCGCGTTATTGATGGTGACACAAAGTCTCTCCCTTAAAGAGATTGTAGCCCAACAATCTGGTTTCGTCAATTGGAATATCTGGGCACAACCACTTGGATTTATTATTTTCATGGTTTGTGCATTTGCGGAGTGTAACCGTGTTCCCTTTGATTTACCAGAATGTGAGACTGAATTGGTTGGCGGTTATCATACAGAGTATTCTTCCATGAAATTGGGGCTCTATATGTTCTCTGAATACATTAATATGTTTGTTTCTTCGGCATTGATGGCATCTCTTTACTTTGGAGGGTATAATTTCCCTTTTATGAATGACCTAGGGCTGTCAGCAAATTGGATCACAATTATTGGTGTCATCGTATTCTTCCTTAAAATATTTGGATTTATCTTTTTCTTTATGTGGGTCCGCTGGACATTACCACGGTTCCGTTATGATCAATTGATGAATCTGGGCTGGAAGATGCTGATTCCGTTGGCTATTGCCAATATTGTACTTACAGGTGTATTTACATTGATAAAAGATACTTATTTCTCATCATAAAAAAGGATTTTTATGCAACTAAGCAATCGTAAGAAAGTAATCGAACAAAAACCAATGACCTTTTCGGAAAGAATCTATTTTCCGGCAATTGTTAGAGGGTTACGGATTACATTGAGACATTTTTTCAAGAAAATCCCTACTGTCAAGTATCCTGAGGAAATAAGACCTTATTCGAAGAATTTTAGAGGGCAACATTCGCTGAAGCGAGATGAGGAGGGACGTGAGCGCTGTACCGCATGTGGATTATGTGCGTTGTCATGTCCTGCGGAGGCCATTACTATGACTGCTGCCGAGCGTAAAAAAGGTGAAGAACACCTTTATCGCGAAGAAAAGTACGCATCAGTTTATGAAATTAATATGTTGCGTTGTATTTTCTGCGGTCTTTGTGAAGAAGCCTGTCCAAAAGAAGCTATTTATTTGGATGGTCCACATGTCACAGCAGATTACCTACGTAAGGATTTTATATATGGGAAGGATAAGTTGGTCGAGCCGACCTTTGATATTACCAAATTAAAGAGCTAATTCAAGAAATTATGACAGTATTTTATTTAGTAGCCTTCTTGTCTATTTTCTTTGCGCTGATGACCATCTTTACAAAGAACCCTGTACATAGTGTTTTGTACCTGGTCATTACTTTTTTCACATTTACAGTGCATTACATTTTATTGAATGCCCAGTTTTTGGCTGTGGTCAATTTTATTGTCTATATGGGGGCGATCATGGTACTCTTTTTATTTGTGCTCATGTTGCTCAATTTAAATAAGGATACCGAACCGATGAAATCCAATCTGGTTAAATTTATGGGGGTAATTGCCGGTTGTTGTCTTTTGGTGACCTTTTTTGGAGTATATCGTGTGTTTGAGATCTCCAACCCCTTGACTGTCGTTAATCCTGAAATTGGATTGGTGAAAAATCTGGGCAAGGTATTGTTTAACGAATTTTTGCTTCCTTTTGAGTTGTCCTCTTTATTATTATTGACAGCCATGATAGGAGCGATTTTATTAGCTAAGAAAGAACCTAAACAAATCTAATGGAAACAGTTGTTCAACAGTTGCAAGGCGTACCGATAAATCATTATTTGATTTTTTGCACTATTATTTTTGCTATTGGTGTGATCGGCGTATTGATCCGTCGTAATGTAATTATTATTATGATGTCCATCGAATTGATGCTTAACGCCGTCAACCTGCTATTAGCAGCTTTTTCGGTGCAGCATGGCGATTCATCAGGACAGGTGTTTGTCTTCTTTATTATGGCACTTGCAGCCGCGGAAGTAGCCGTCGGTCTGGCTATTATTATTATGGTATATCGGAATACGAAGTCTGTGGATATCGATTCCTTAAATAAACTTCGTTGGTAGAACTTAAGAAATAAATACGATGAGTGAATTAATTTGGTTGATTCCCCTTTTGCCCTTGATCGGGTTTATAGTAAATGGATTGGGCAGAAATGCATTTTCCAAAGGTATGATTGGTACTTTGGGCAGTGCCGTGGTTTTTATTTCTTTTATCTGCAGTTGTATCCTTTTTTCTGAAGTATATCAATCAAGACAGGCTGGACAAGCAGGAGTTATCGAACAACATCTATTTGACTGGATCTCAGTGGGGCATCTAAAAATAAGTCTTTCCTTTTTAGTGGATCCATTGAGTGCGATTATGTTGTTGATTGTGACAGGTATCGGCTTTTTGATCCATATTTATTCTATTGGGTATATGCATCATGATAACGGATTCGGTAAGTTTTTCGCCTATTTGAATCTATTTATCTTTTTCATGCTGCTCTTGGTGTTGGGCTCTAATTATCTAGTCATGTTTATTGGTTGGGAAGGTGTCGGACTTTGTTCTTACCTACTCATCGGATTTTGGTATAAAAACACTTCCTATGCAAATGCTGCGAAAAAGGCATTTGTGATGAATAGAATTGGTGATTTAGGATTCTTGTTGGCGGTATTTTTGATCCTGGGAACTTTCGGGTCACTTGAATTTTCTACGGTATTTGCAGGGGCAAAGAATTTTGCTGTTGGTGACATCGCTGTGGTGAGTATCACCATACTGCTATTTATCGCTGCAACAGGTAAATCCGCACAAATTCCACTATTTACTTGGTTGCCAGATGCCATGGCTGGTCCTACACCCGTATCGGCCTTGATACACGCAGCGACTATGGTTACAGCGGGGATCTATATGATCGCTCGATCCAATGTATTGTTTGTACTCTCACCGATTACATTACAGCTGATTTCCATTATAGCGATTTGTACTGCTTTGTTGGCTGCTGCAATTGCAATAACGCAAAATGATATTAAGAAAGTACTGGCTTATTCTACAGTTTCACAACTAGGTTATATGTTTCTCGGTCTAGGCGTGGGAGCATTTACGGGTGCATTTTTTCACGTATTGACTCATGCATTCTTCAAAGCCTTATTATTTCTTGGTGCAGGATCAGTTATTCATGGTATGAGTGATGAGCAAGATATGCGAAAAATGGGTGGATTAAGGAAAGCGATGCCGATTACTTATATCACCATGCTAATTGGAACAATAGCAATTGCAGGTATCCCTCCGTTTTCCGGATTTTTCTCTAAAGATGAAATATTGGCCAATGCATTTGCTGCCAACCCGCTCTTATGGGGGCTCGGATTTTTGGGAGCGTTAATGACAGCTTTCTATATGTTCAGAATGTTATTCATGACATTTTCCGGCTCATTTAGAGGTACTGACGAGCAAAAACATCACCTGCATGAATCACCAAAAAGCATGACAATTCCTTTAATGGTATTAGCCGTGCTTTCTGCTGTTGGTGGAGCAATTAATTTGCCTGCGGCGCTAGGTGGAAACCATTGGTTGGAGAATTTTCTTGCACCGGTATTTGCTGAGGGGAAAGCATTGATTCCTGCGGCACATCATTTGGAGCATAGCACCGAATATATGTTAATGGCTGTTTCTATAGTCGGTGTATTAATTATGGTTGGCCTTGCTTACAACGTTTATGTGAAGCGTCAGCAGATACCTGCTGGAGATGAAGCTCCACGGGGCTTTCTGGCAAATCTTTCCTACCATAAATTTTATGTGGATGAACTTTATGATGCAGTCGTTGTACGCCCGATCAACTGGCTATCGACTTTCTTTGGTCAGGTCGTGGATCAACGGGGTATTGATGGTATTGTTAATGGAGCTGGTAAAGCAACATTTGATACCGGAAAAGTACTTCGCTTGCTTCAAAATGGAAATGTTGGGTTTTATTTATTGATGATGGTAATTGGAGTGATTGCTATTTTCGTTTATGGATTTTTGAGTCTTTAATATTTAGTATAATCGATGGATAACCTTTTCTTACTTATTTTATTGCCGTTAATCAGCGCATTGATTTTAGCTTTATTAAAGACCAATGCTGCCAAGTCAATAGCATTGATTTTATCAATCGTATCGCTCGCATTGACTATCCCATTCCTTTGTCAATTTGATCCAAATGGCGGAATGCAATTCGAAAAAAATTGGGAGTGGATTTCTGCCTTGCATATTCATTTTCATCTTGGGGTAGACGGGATTAGCTTGCCGCTGATACTATTGACCAATGGATTGATGCCTTTCATTATTGCGACGACTTTTTCTAAAGACTATAAGGGCAATTTTTATGCATTGATGGCTTTTATGCAAGCTGGATTACTGCTTGTGTTTATGGCATTGGATGCTTTTACATTCTATGTGGGTTGGGAAATCGCTTTGATTCCAATTTATTTTATCTGCGCACTATGGGGCGAAGGTGACCGTATTCGGGTTAATCTAAAGTTTTTCATTTATACTTTTTTGGGAAGCCTTTTGATGTTGATTGGAATTCTTTATCTCTATCAACAGGTACCAAACCACGATTTTGAATGGACTTCTTTTATCGCTTTGGAGCTGGGGGATAACACACAACGTTGGTTATTCTGGGCATTTTTTATCGCCTTTGCGATTAAGATTCCCATCTTTCCGTTTCACACTTGGCAGCCGAATACATATACAAATGCCCCGGCGGCCGGAACGATGTTGTTAGCTGGTATTATGTTGAAAATGGGGGTATATGGTTTAATGCGTTGGTTATTGCCTGTGGTTCCTACGGGCGTAGCTTTGTATGGGCAATTTGCCATGATCTTATGTGTCATTGGAATTGTTTATGCCTCTATCATCGCTATTAAACAGGACGATGCTAAACGATTGATCGCGTACTCCTCTATTGCGCACGTTGGATTGATCAGTGCGGGGGTCTTCACTTGGAATACAAATGGTCTAAGCGGTGCAACGATACAAATGTTAAATCACGGTATTTCGGTCATTGGACTTTTTTATGTACTGGATATCGTGCAGCAACGTACACAAACACGCAGTCTTTCAGAACTTGGCGGAATCGCGAGCAAGGCTCCGAAATTAGCGATCTTTTTTATGATTATCTGTATGGGAGCAGTTGGACTGCCCCTAACGAACGGTTTTATTGGTGAGTTTCTGTTATTGAAAGGTGTATTTCAATATGGATTCTGGTTTGCGGTTTTCGGCGGACTAACGCTGATATTAGGGGCTGTATATACGCTGCGCCTTTATCAGCAGACAATGTTGGGAGAAGCAACGGACAAGACGATGCAGTTTGAAGATGTAAAAGGGGGAGAACTCGTTGTATTGAGTTTGATCTCCTTCTTGATTCTTTATATCGGTATATTCCCGAATTTCCTATTGAATCTTTCTGCGGGTTCAGTGGAAGTTTTAAGCACATTTTTAGGCAGATAAATAGATATATCAATTTGTATGGGAGCTATAATTACACTTTCAATATTAGCATTAGTTGTTCTTTATCTTGGCTTGTTCAAAGCGAAAGCCTTGCTTTTGCCGGTTTCCATCCTTGGATTCTTGGTAGCGATTGGTTTTCTATTGAACGATTGGACAGCTGACAAGGGACCTCTTTTCAGTGGGATGGTTCATTTCGATCATTACGCGATTGCTTTTTCGGTCTTATGTATCGTCGTTACTTTGTGCATATTTATTATTTCAAAAGGGTATTTTGATGAAGGGGGACAGGTTGCAGAGTATTATTCATTACTGATATTTTCTTTGACCGGGGCTGTTTTGGTAAATAGCTATCATAATTTCTCCATGCTCTTTTTGGGTATAGAAATCATGTCCGTGGCGCTTTATATTTTAGTCGGTATCCGTAAACGGGATAAAGCGTCAAATGAGGCTGCACTGAAATACTTTTTAATGGGCGCATTTTCGACCGGATTTTTATTGTTTGGTATTGCGTTATTATATGGAGCCACAGGTTCATTCGATTTGGATGAGATAAAAGCCTATGTTGTGAATAATCCACATGCGATCTCACCCTTATTTTATGGTGGTATCCTATTGCTTATCGTTGGCCTGACATTCAAAGTTGGGGCAGCACCATTTCACTTTTGGACGCCAGATGTGTATGATGGAGCGCCTATTTTGATAACAAGTTATATGAGTACTGTGGTCAAAGTGGCTTCTTTTGCAGGTTTATTACGCTTATTTAGTTACAGTCTACTTCCTTTACAAGATTTTTGGGAGCCTGTATTCTTGATTATAGCGATTATCACATTGTTTATCGGAAATATTTCGGCTGTCATGCAATCTTCTTTCAAGCGTATGTTGGCTTATTCCAGTATCTCTCATGCGGGTTATATGTTGTTTGCAATTATCGCCGTCGGAGCGAGTTCAGCAAACAGTATCTTTGCTTATGGGCTGGCCTATTCACTCGCAACAATTGTAGCATTTACAGGGCTGATCCTTGTAAAGAAGACAACGGGATCCGAACATTTTGAGGCGTTCAATGGACTAGGAAAACGAAATCCAATGTTAGCATTTGCTATGACAGTGGCTATGCTTTCACTAGCAGGTATTCCTTTAACCGCCGGATTTATTGGTAAGTTTATGATGTTCTCTTCGGTTATGGAGGATTACCACATTGTATTGCTGATTTTGGCCGTGATTAATGCTGCTATCGCAGTTTACTATTATTTGAAAGTGGTGGTTGCAATGTACTTTCGAGATAGTGAAGAATCCTGTGTAAATGTGCAGTGGAATTATTCATTTGTTCTACTACTTGCAGTGGGATTGACAATTCTTATCGGAGTATATCCGGACTGTCTTTTAAAATTAATATAAAGTTTCTGTTAAAATACTTGTTGTTTAATAAAGCATAGCGATTTCGCTATGCTTTTTTTATATTTATTGATATAACTCTTGAATACAAATTGTATATTGTAAAAAAGAAATCCTATCAGTTTGCAGATGGTGTTTAAAGTGTGTGTTAAATATTTTTCAATAAGCTTTTTGAGTGTGTTGCTGTTCCTACTGATGGGAGGAGAAGCAATTGCACAAGAATTTATCCGTGGAAAGGTTGTTGACGCACAGACAGGAAAGGGGATTAGTCGCGTCTCCATCAACTGGGTTGGGGAGGATGGCGGTGGCGTCAGCGATACGCTTGGTTATTTTAAGATTCTGGATAAAAAACAATACAAGCAATTGGTATTTGGGGCTGTGGCTTATGAACGAAGGACAGTTGATGTCCGTCGTGGGCGTGATTCTTTGATGACTGTCCGGTTAACGGCGAAAGATAATACCTTGGATATGGTTGTTATTAATAGAAAAAATAAGAAGCCGAAAGATCCTGCGATTGCTTTAATAGAGCAGGTAATTGCCCATCGCTCACAAAATCATTATAGTCGTATCCCTGAAATTCGTTTTGACGAATATGAGAAGACGCAATTTGGCTTTGTAAACCCTGAAGATAAAGCCAAGAAATTTCCAAAGCCGTTTCGGTTTCTTTTTGAGAATATAGATTCAGCTGTATTTAGGGGGGTAACAATAGCACCATTCTATTTGGAGGAAAATTATGCGAATGTTTATTCTTCATATGATCCTAACCGAAGCAAGAAGATCGTTATCAGCCATAATCAAACCGAACTAAATCCCCGTTTTTTTAATAACGACAATTGGCAGACCCGTTTTCAAACAATACTTCGAGATGTCGATCTCTATGACAATACCATACAGGTTACGAATAAGGGTATATTGAGTCCAATAGCCAGCGGCGCAACAGCCTTTTACAAATATCGTATACAGGATACCATTCAAATAGCTGGTAAAGACTATATCGAACTTCATTTTGAGGGTAAGTCAAAGATTGATTTATTGTTCTACGGTGTACTTTTGATATCAGATGATACACGTTATGCTGTTCATCAGGCGACACTGAATATTGGAAAGACTGCAAATATCAACTGGATTAATGATGTACAGATTGATCTGGGGTACAGCGAATTTAAAAATGGTAGTATGCTTCCGGTACATACCGATTTGAAAATGTTGATTGGAGGAAGTAAATCCGACGTTTTATATGGCCGGCGCGAAACGCAATATCTGGGGCATCGGACAGATTCAATCTCAAATGAGAATTTTGTTGGTGTCCCTGTTGAAAAAAGGTACCTGCTGCAGTCTGCAACAAAAGTCCCAATAGTTCAAGTCAGACCTACACCACTAAGCAAGGCAGAATTGGGAGCCTATCAGAAAGTCGACTCCGTTCAAAACATGCGTTCTTTCAATCAGTTAGTAGCATTAGGCTATCTATTGGCCAAGGGATATTATAATGCAGGGAAGGTTGAGTTCGGACCATTAGAGTATCTCTATAGTCGGAATAACTATGAAGGCAATCGTATTCGATTGAGTGGTCGGACAACGCGTTTATTTTCCGAGAAAGCATTTATAGAGGGTTATACCGCCTATGGAGATAAAGACAAGGAAATAAAGTATTATCTGAGTACAGCATTTACATTAAATGGCGAACGTATTGTTCAATTCCCCGCGAACTACCTGCGCTTTACCGTCCAGCACGATGTCATGGAGCCGGGGCGCAATTTAGGCTTCCTAAAAGGGGACGGATTTTTCAGGTCCTTTGGAAAGAACAGACCGAATAAGTGGCAATTCAATGATATCTATCGCCTTGATCATCTGATCGAATTCGGTAACCATGTTAGTATTGGAACTGCATTTACACATACCCGTAGACAGCCTAGGGGCGATTTATTTTATGTGAATAGTTTACCTAATCCAGACACTATCCGTCGCGTAAATACCAACGATCTACAAGTCATTTTGCGCTGGGCTCCAAATGAAGATTTTACTTATCATAATCTGGATCGTGGAACGGTAGAAAACAAATATCCAATTTTTACTCTTCAATATAACAAGGGTTTAAAAGGCTTTTGGGGGGCAGATTATAGTTATGATGCTTTGCGATTTAGTGTGTTCAAAAGATTATTTCTATCTCCGGCAGGTCAGGCCGATCTTCAGTTTTCAGGTGGAAGGATCTGGGGGAAACATTTGCCATATACCCTATTAGAGCTTCCCGAAGTCACTAGAGATAAATCTGGGCCTTTGGTAAATTTTGATTTGATGGCCACTTCGGAATTTGCATCGGATCAGTTTTTAAAATTGACCTATTATCACAATTGGAACGGTTTTTTCTTCAATAGAATCCCTTTGTTTAAAAGACTGAAATGGCGTGAAGTTACTGGCTTTAAGGCTTTCTATGGAAAATTAAGCGACGTGAATAATCCTTTTGTTACCCCTGAAAATATTCAGTTTGAGGCGGATAAAGATGGTATCATTCAAACTAAAGCAGACCGCGATAGACCCTATGTTGAAGGTTTGGTAGGCGTGGATAATATATTTAAATTGCTTAGATTAGAGTATAAAAAAAGATTGAGCTACAAAGGTGGAGATGGGGTTCCTTCAGATACCTTCACCGCATCCATACATTTTAATTTTTAGCTTTATGATCCAATATTCGAACTTAAAATATGAGGTTAAAGATAGCATTGGCTATATTATAATCGATCGCGAACCTCAAATGAATGCCCTGAATCAGGAGACACTCGATGAGTTACAGGAGATTTTTAGGCACTTTAATGCGGATAATCATGTGCGTGGTATTATTTTGACAGGAGCTGGACACAAAGCTTTCGTGGCCGGTGCAGATATCAAAGAGTTTACCGACCTGTCTGTCGTTCAGGCCCGTTGGTTGAGCGAGCGCGGCCATATTATATTTACAGATCTTATCGAGGCAGCTCCGAAACCTGTTATAGCCGCTATCAATGGTTATGCGTTAGGGGGCGGACTTGAGATGGCATTAGCCTGTCATATACGTATCGCTTCTGAAAATGCAAAAATGGGACTTCCGGAGGTTTCACTGGGATTAATACCGGGTTACGGAGGTACACAGCGCCTGCCCGCGTTAATAGGAAAGGGACGAGCGATGCAGATGATCCTGATCGGCGATATGATTGATGCGCAAAAAGCTTATGAAATGGGCATGGTTAACGAAGTGGTCCCGCAAGAAAAGCTAATCGCTAGAGCAGAAGAAATCCTTCAAAAAATATTTACACGGTCACGTGTTGCGGTTGCCAATGCCATTGATGCTATCAATGCCGCCGGAGATAAAAAACGGGATGGTAGTAAGGTGGAGATGGATGCATTTGGTCATTTGTTCGGCACAGACGACTTCAAAGAAGGAGTTTCCGCTTTTCTTGAAAAAAGATCCCCCAAATTTCCTCTGTAAAAGTAGCCCTACCTGTGGGGTAACGCGACGTAGCAACGCTATAAATTGTTAGGCTGATCTTCTTTCACCTAAGGTAGACTATAGATAGGAACCTATCTGAAATAGACCCATGCTAAATGGGGCTATCAGAAATCAACACTATTTCTGATACTTTTTCCGGTAATCTTGGGGGGACATCTTCATTTCTTTGGTAAAAGCTTTGGAAAAATGAAATGGATCATAGAAATTCAATTTGAAAGCGATCTCTTTAATTTTCAGTAGCGTAAATTGTAAATAGGAGCAGGCCCTTTGCATGCGTAACTGATTGTAGTATACCATGGGAGGATAGGATGTTTTTTGCTTGAAGAGGTTAATCAAGTGGGATTTTGAATAATTGAAATGAGCTGAAATTTCATCTAAACTAATGTTGCTCTCCAGATTGTCCTTCATAAACATGATGATATCCTGAATGATATTATCATGTTTAATTCGATTACTCTCCTCGTATTGCGCTGAATATTTGATAGATGCCAAAAAATATTGAAGGCAGAAGCTCGTGTATTCTAAATTTTCCGGACTATACCCCATTTCCAAATTTTTGTAAATACTTTCGAACAGCTGAAAACGATCAGTATGTTTGTTTGAGTCAGTATCATTGATATGAATGATCTGCCCGATTATGTTCTCAAAAAGGGAAGCCTCCGTGCCCTGAAAGTGGATCCAATAAATACTCCAGGGATCATTGGCTTTGGATCCATAGGAATGTGTTGTATTTTTTGGAATGATATAAAGGTCGTTCCTAGAAAGATTATATAGCATTTCATCCTGTTTGATCCAACCGCGTCCTTTCTCACAATAGATCAAAATATATTCTGTACAGCCTTCCTGTCGATCGCGGTAATGCTTTTTTGCTGTCGGATAGTAGCCGATATGTGTGATGTGCAATTTTGAAGTGATATTATTCAGTGCTTGATAGTTGCACACGGAATAGGGAAGCACAATAGCCTTCTCTCCTTTAAATCCTTCTGCAATTACATCCGTATCTCGAATCATAAGTTAGGAAATTTGGTATATGCTGTAAAAATAATAATATTTTACATGTTTATCGTGCTCACTTACATGATTCTCACGCAGTATTCCTGTAATTTTACGTCAATAAATCTAAATATGTAAATTCTTATGCAAAAGACCGCGACGACGTATTTGCTGTTAATCACTTTTGTGGCCGCTATTGGTGGGTTTCTTTTTGGCTACGATTGGGTTGTTATTGGAGGGGCGAAGCCTTTCTATGAGGCATATTTTCATTTGGAATCTGACCCAGCACTTCAAGGTTGGGCGATGTCGTCAGCGATTGTAGGCAGTTTTATCGGCGTATTACTTTCAGGAGGCTTGGCAGATCGTTATGGAAGAAAACCATTGATCTATACCGCCGCAATTCTATTTATTATTTCTTCGGTGGGGACGGGTATGGCTGCTGACCTTAACATCTTTATTATCTATCGGGTGCTCGGCGGAATAGGTATAGGCGTAGCTTCCAATTTGGCACCAATGTATATTGCCGAGATAGCACCTGCGGAGAGTCGTGGAAAATTTGTTTCGATCAACCAACTGACGATCGTATTGGGAATACTCGCTGCGCAAATTGTCAATTGGCTAATTGCAAAACCTGTGTTACCTGACGAGATTATCGCGACAACATGGAATGGACAGCAGGGCTGGCGGTGGATGTTTTGGGCAGGAGCGATTCCAGCAGTTATTTTTTTATTACTGCTTTTCCTGATCCCGGAAAGTCCAAGATGGCTATACAACAAAGGAAAACATGAAGAGGCCAGACGTATCTTTTTGCGGATGGGTGGTGATTATTATGCTAACGAAAACATGGCCACCATTGACGCTGCCAATAAAAACCATAATAAACTAAAGAAAAGAAATCTATTTAGGGGGAAATTATTGCAGTTGTTGCTGCTCGGAAGTTTTATCGCAGTCTTTCAACAATGGTGTGGCATCAATGTGATCTTTAACTATGCGCAAGAGATTTTTACAGCTGCAGGATACACGGTTTCGGGGATGCTCTTCAATATTATTATAACCGGTGTGATCAATGTCATCTTTACCGTCGTAGGAATGTATATGGTCGATAGGGTCGGGCGTCGCGCATTAATGTTGTTTGGTGCTGCGGGACTTTTTGGTATTTATGCGGCTTTAGGTGCTTGCTACTATTTTAATTGCAGCGGCATCTTTGTACTTCTTCTGGTATTAGCTGGAATTGCGGTTTATGCGATGACATTAGCGCCGGTGACCTGGGTTATCATTGCTGAAATTTTCCCTACGGCAGTTAGAGCTCAAGCGATGGCTATAGCTACCTCGCTATTATGGATAGCATGTTTCGTACTTACCTATACCTTTCCGATATTGAATCAAAGCTTGGGAGCGGCGGGCACATTTTGGCTCTATGGAATAGTCTGCTTGATTGGCTACGTCTTTTTGTGGGGGCAATTGAAAGAGACCAAAGGTAAAAGTCTCGAGGAAATTGAACAGGAATGGTCTGATGAAGCCATAACACCCTGATTTTTGCATATGGGAATCCATTTTATAATTAAATCAACTTACAGTATATAACCTAATAGCTCTTTAGAACATGACAGAATTGACACGTTACCTGATTAAATCTACAGTCGATCAGTGCGGCATAGTAAAAGTTTGGGAGGAACCTGTGGCGATACCAACCTACGAGGTTGGTACGATGGAAAAAAATCCGATTTTTGCTGAAAAACGTGTATACCAAGGTAGCTCGGGTGTGGTATATCCTTATCCCATTATTGAAAAAATTAGTGATGAGAAACAGGATAAGATCTATCAGGCACTATTTATTGAAAATGAATATATCAAAGTGATGATTCTGCCTGAACTCGGCGGAAGGATCCACATGGCCTATGATAAAGTCAGAGAACGGCATTTTGTTTATTATAATGAGGTGATAAAGCCGGCTCTGGTAGGGCTTACAGGCCCTTGGATTTCGGGTGGAATCGAGTTCAACTGGCCTCAGCATCACCGTCCGACGACCTTTATGCCAACAGAATATTTAGTTGAGCATAATGCAGATGGCAGTGTGACCGTATGGTGCAATGAAATCGAACGCATGTTTCGCATGAAGGCCATGCAGGGATTTACACTTTATCCCGACAAAGCCTTTATTGAAATAAAGGTGCAGGTCTATAACCGCACGGCCTTACCGCAAACTTTCCTCTGGTGGGCCAATCCAGCTGTTGTCGTCAATGATGACTATTACTCTGTTTTTCCACCTGATGTAAATGCAGTTTTTGATCATGGCAAAAGAGAAGTTTCAACATTTCCGATCGCGACAGGAACCTATTATAAATACGATTATTCAGCTGGAGTTGATATAGCACAATATAAGAATATTCCTGTTCCGACATCCTATATGGCCATCCAATCAAAATATAATTTTGTGGGAGGTTACGAGGCAGGAGACACCAATGCGGGTATGTTGCACGTTGCGGATCACCACATTTCTCCGGGAAAGAAGCAATGGACATGGGGTAACGGGGATTTCGGTTTAGCTTGGGACCGGAATCTGACGGACGAAAATGGTCCTTATATCGAATTAATGGCAGGTGTTTACACCGACAATCAGCCCGATTTTGCTTGGTTACAGCCTTATGAGGTGAAATCATGGTCACAATATTTTATGCCCTATGCGGCTGTTGGTCATGTGAAGAATGCAACGAAAGAGCTTGTCCTCAATATGGAGGTCCATCAGCAGCGTGCCGACATTATTCTATATGCAACAGCTGCATTTGAAGGACTTAATATTGTTCTGAGGGATAAGCAACGGAGAATATATCTCGAAGAAAAGATCCATTGTTCCCCCCGTGATATTTATAAACAAACTGTTTCTGGTTTGCAGAGTGATCCATTTGATTTGATTCTATCGGTTTATGATAGTGATCAAAATGAAATGTTGCATTATCAATTGGAAAAACAAAAAGATATTACAGATATTCCAGAACCGGCTCAAGCTGCGTCAATACCAGAGGACATTCAATCTGTGGAGGAATTGTTCCTAACAGGACAACACCTTGAACAATATCGGCACGCAACCTATAACCCTGTGGATTACTATCTTGAGGCATTGCGACGGGATCCGCATGATGCACGATGTAACAATGCAATGGGTGCTCTTTTATTGAGAAATGGAAAGATCGCCGAATCCATCCCTTACTTCCGTACCGCAATTACGCGACTTACCGAACGTAATCCAAATCCTTACGATGGCGAGGCCTATTATAATCTAGGCTTAGCTTTACAATTATCCGGGGAACTGGAAGTTGCCTATGTCGCTTTTTACAAGGCAACCTGGAATGCTGCCTGGCAGGATGCAGGTTATTTTGGGCTTGCACAGATAGATGCAACGCGTGGACAGTGGGACGTTGCTCTGGAAAAAATAGAACGTTCAATAAACCGAAATTGGAAACATCATAAAGCCCGGCAATTAAAAACTTCGATTTTAAGAAAACTGGGGCGGGTAGACGAAGCGTTGAGTTACATTAAAGATTCTCTGGAAATAGATCCATTCAATATAGGCTGTCAATTTGAATGGTACTTGCTGACAAAGGACGAGACTATATTATTGCCTATTCTAGACTTATGTAAAGTCAATGTACAGAGTGTGGTGGAATATGCATTGGATTTTGTTCAAGCTGGTCTGTATGAAGAAGCCATCCAGTTATTGGAAAAAACAATCGATGATCCGCAAATGGTATATCCAATGATATATTATGCACTGGGTTATTTTAACGCCTGTATCGGACAAAATAATCAAGCAAAAGCCTATTATGACAAAGCTCGTATTATGGACCCGACTTATTGCTTCCCAAATCGGTTGGAAGAGATCGTTATACTTCAGGATGCAATCCTGCACAATAATGACGATGCAAAAGCATATTACTACCTGGGGAATCTATGGTACGGCAAGAGACAACATCAAGATGCGGTAGACTGTTGGGAGCAAGCAATACAATTGGATCAACAATTCCCTACCGTTTTCCGGAATCTGGCTCTGGCCTATTATAATCGAATGGGACGAAAAGAGGAGGCTGTTGCTTTGCTTGAAAAAGCATTTGCATTGGATGAGACAGATGCGCGGTTGCTGATGGAACTCCACCAGCTCTATAAGAAACAAGGATACAATTACGCGGAAAGATTGATGCTATTGGATCGCTATGCAGATCTTGTCGTTAGTCGAGATGATCTTTTCTTGGAACGGATTACACTTTTCAATCTTCTGGGACGGTACCAAGAGGCTCGACAATTGCTGGCTTCCCGACAGTTTAAACCTTGGGAAGGTGGGGAAGGGAAGGTGTCCCGTCAATATACAATCTGTCATCTGGAACTGGCAAAAGAAAGATTAAAAGCCAATGATCCAAAGGGAGCCTTAGCCTTGTTGACAGCTATTGACAGCTATCCGCATAATCTTGGTGAGGGCAAACTGATTACAATGGAGGAGAACGATATTTATTATTACAAAGGTGTTGCATACGGTTCGTTGGGTAATGAGGAGGAGGCAACAGCCTATCTCATCAAAGCTACACAGGGGGCTCAGGAACCCCAACAGGCTCTTTTTTATAATGATCCACAACCAGACAAGATCTTTTTCCAAGGGCTGGCATGGCTTGAGCTTAAACAAGAAGAAAAAGCTGAACAATGTTTCCAAAGTCTAATTGATCATGGTAAAACTTATCTAGACAAACCTTTTAAAATCGATTATTTTGCAGTTTCATTGCCTGATATGGATATCTGGGAGGATGATCTTGACCATAAAAATAGGATTCATTGTTTTTATGTAATGGGCTTGGGTTACTTAGGTAAAGGAGATTCCGATCTGGCTAAGAAATATCTTGCACAGGTGAGGCAATTAGAGCCCAATCATCAGGGTTGTTTATCAATACTACGCTCTTTTATAGCGGAAGTCACCCTAAATAATTAAATTCAGACATGCATCGTTATCTCATTTTATTGCTTGCTCTTCTACAGAGCTACTGTGTTTTGGCAGTTGGAGGGCATCAGCTCAATCTTGCCGGACAATGGAGTGTACAACTTGATCCAGAGGATATGGGTGTGAAGAACGGTTGGACTAATAGGTCTTTCACAACACCCATTAAATTACCTGGGACAACTGACGATGCAGGACTGGGAGCTGCGAATAGCTTAACCCCGGCGCTTACAAAACCCCAACTTTCACATCTGACAAGGAAACACCGGTATGTGGGGGCGGCTTGGTACAGCAAGGAGCTATTTATTCCAAAAGGCTGGGCGGGTAAAGAAATGATCCTGAAGCTGGAGCGGATTATATGGGAGTCCAATGTCTGGGTTGACGGTGTAGAAATTCCGCAAAAACAGCGCAGTCTGGTAGGTTCACATGAATTTGATTTAAGTTCTTTTTTAAAGGTTGGAAAAAAGCACCGTCTGACTATCCGAATTGATAACCGCAAGAAGCTGGCGATCAGTGTCGATGATATGGCGCATGCCTATACGGATCATACCCAGATTATGTGGAACGGAATGATCGGTTCGATGTACATTGAAGCAATGGATCGAGTTCATATCAAGCAAGTAAGTACTTTTCCGATTTTGACAGCAAAACGTGTAGACCTGCGGGTAGTTCTTTCGAATAAAACACAAGGAAATACTGGTAGTACACTCCGGGTAAGAGCCAAATTTAAGGGTGATAGCAAGTATCTTCCGACAATAGAAAAGGAGGTTTTATTAGCCCCAGGTGATTCCACCATACAATTAAGCTATGATCTGGGCGCGAAAATCCGGTCATGGAGCGAATTTTCACCAAATCTCTATGATGTCGAAGTGGTGTGCCAATCGGGTGAGGGAGTCAATGTGATGAGTACATCATTTGGTATGCGTGAATTGTCAAGGGAGGGAACGGTCATGAAAATCAATGGGCTGCCTCTGTTTCTTCGGGGGACATTGGAATGCAGTATTTTTCCGTTGACAGGGCATCCCCCAATGGACAAAGCAGGATGGAAGAAGGTCTTTTTGACTGCAAAGGAATGGGGACTCAATCATTTACGGTTCCATTCTTGGTGCCCTCCGGAAGCTGCTTTTGCTGTAGCTGATGAAATGGGGTTCTATCTTCAGGTCGAATTGCCTATCTGGGAAAATAATGCTGGTAAGGATGATGCAGTGCTACGTTTTTTATATGAGGAAGCCGATAAGATGATCAGGCAATATGGCAATCATCCATCGTTTTGCTTTTGGAGTATGGGAAATGAGCTGAGTGGCGACTTCGATGCCCTTAACGCACTGGTAAAAAATCTAAAAGAGAAAGATAGGAGACATCTATATACGGCGACATCATTTACTTTTCAACAAGGACATGGAATTGTCGGCGAACCTTTTGACGATTTTCTGATTACGCAGTGGACGGCAAAAGGTTGGGTGAGAGGACAGGGGGTTTTTAATAGTGAACCTCCTGTCTTTAATAAAAATTACAGCGCTTCATTGGATGGCGTTTCGATTCCTGTGGTTACTCATGAGATCGGACAATATGCTGTTTATCCCAATTTGGCGGAGATCAAAAAGTATACTGGCGTTTTAAAGCCGTTAAACTTTATTGCTGTAGCCGAAGATCTTAAACGCAAGGGTTTATTGCATAAAGCGAAGGCATATACCATGTCGTCAGGCAAGTTGGCAGCAATTCTCTATAAAGAAGAGCTGGAACGGGCCTTAAAAACACCAGGCATCAGCGGTTATCAATTATTGGATCTCCATGATTTCCCGGGCCAAGGCACGGCTTTGGTGGGGCTATTGGATGCCTTTTGGGATAGTAAGAACATTCTTTCAGCAGCTGAATTTAGGCAGTTTTGTGCACCAGTAGTTCCCCTGCTCCAGTTTTCCAAAGCCATATATACCAATGATGAAGTATTTGAGGGGATTTTAGACATCAGCAATTATGGAGTTGCAGCATTGAGCGATCAGTTGGTCGAGTGGTCTATGAAAGATGGTACGAAAACTGTTGCAAAAGGTCACTTTCAAACAGTCGTAGGTCAGGGGTACAACGGGAATGCGGGCCGTTTTGAAGTGCCACTGCAGGCTATACAACAAGCTAAAAAGTTGACAGTTCATATTAATCTCAAAGGCACGAGCTATGAAAATCATTGGAATATATGGGTGTATCCTAAAGAAAATCAAATTGATTTTGCTGATGTAAGCTATACAAGGGAGCTGGACGAAGCTTTACGGCTGTTGCAGGCAGGTAAAAAGGTCCTTTTAAATCCTGATTGGAAAAAAATTACAGGTATTGAAGGCAAGTTTGTTCCGGTATTTTGGAGCCCGGTACATTTTCCGAAGCAGGCTGGGACAATGGGATTGCTCTGTGATCCAAAACACCCTGTATTCGCTGATTTTCCGACAGAGGGACATACCGACTGGCAGTGGTGGGACCTACAGATCAAATCGACAACAATGTTGATGGATCAGATCAAAGGTGGCGAAACCCTTGTAGAGATGATAGATAATTTTGCAAACAATAGAAAATTAGCCTCACTATTTGAGGGGGCAGTGGGGAATGGTAAACTGATGGTCGCCTCATTTGACCTCGCGACTGATTTGGATCAGCGACCTGTTGCAAAACAGATGTTGCAATCCATACTCACCTACATGAAAAGTTCTAAGTTTGGGCCAAAAGTTATCGAAAATCCTGAGGTATTGCAGAAGATTTTACAATATAAAGAATTGCAGGAAAAGGCTGCTCCCGGTGCTATTTATTAGTTTGATATATTCAGGTTAAAATTTGTATATCAATAATTTTGGTAAGAAAAACGGAGTTGCAGGACTTGGGCGAAACAAAAAAATAATATATATATAATATAAGCTGATGCGCAAGTAATTTATTTTTATGAGAAAATGAAACTTTAAATAAAAAAAGGCGGTGCTGTTGAAATAATTGCTAAATTGTCTCAATAAACTGATTTTACCGGAAAAGAAAAACGACCAATATACTGAAGCGTTGGGACTTGGGTTATGAGAAAAGAATTTTATGAAGCTAATTTGGTTCAGGATCTCGCTATGGGAAGTGAGGCCGCTTTGCTACAGTTTTACCAGCTGTATGCAGATCGAATCTTTGATGTTTCCTTTCATTTGTTGAAAGATACGGGATGGAGCGAAGATATTGTGCAGGAGGTGTTTGTTAAGCTGTGGACCAATCGTATGAGCATAAAACAGGATGTAGATCTTTGGCCATTTCTATATGTTTTGGCCAAAAGAGAGTGCTTTAACAAACTAAGGAGTATTAAGCGTTCACATGCTGCTTTTGAACTATTAGCATATCACATCGAAAGCCAATCGGAGACCGCTGATCGAATGGTCGAACGAAAAGAGCTGTCCGAAGAAATTGAGGGTTACCTTTCCCAGTTACCGGCTCAACAAAAACTTATATTTACCTTGAGCAGGGTCGATGGAGTTCCCTGCCAACAAATAGCTGAAGAACTAAACCTCTCTAAAAACACGGTAAAAAATCATCTTGCCAGAGCATCAAAATCACTGAAACAGGCCCGATCTGGAAGAAACCTGTTATTATCCCTATTTTTTTATTTTTTTTAAAAAAAGAATATTTCATGTAGTCCTTTTTTGCTCTTGTGGTGTACTGTCTAAAATAAACTTAGAAAGTACGAACCAATTTGACCATGCAAGAAGAAAGACTACGCTATTTGCTGACCAATTATTTCCGAAATACAATCTCGCGGACTGAGTTAAAAGAGATGTTGGATAAATTGGATGATCTGGATGAATCCCAGTTTTCATTTCTCTTTGAGCGTATGGAGGAGGAGATCCCAGTTCGTTCAGAACTATTTGACAGGGATAGTGTGGCCAGGCAGCTCTCCCATCGTATTCAAGAAAATAAAGAAGAATCAGCAGACAGTGGAAGAAATAGAATAAACTATGTCAAGTGGGGGAGTTTAGCCGCTGCGGTTGTTCTTTTTTGTTTTTCGATCGTATACTTTGTAAAGCGTGAAGCGGCGCCAATAACACATCCCAAACAGGTTTTAACGAATGAGATCGCTCTCCCTGATGGGAATGCCCCCATACTTACACTGTCTACAGGTGAGCAATATTCGATTTCTGCCGATAATCCCAAGTCGTTGGACAAGGGTAATCTGACTATTGTTAGAGACAGCGATGGAACGTTGCTATATCAACTGAAACATGGTGAGCGTGGTTCTGAAAAACGGACATTTCATAGCCCCAAAGGGAGTGCTTTGACACTACAACTGATTGATGGGACAAAGGTATATTTGAATTCAGGATCCAGTTTAACTTACCCCGTACATTTTGAGACCGCCAATAGATTAGTTTTCTTAGATGGTGAGGCCTATTTTGATGTCGCCCATGATCCCGCGAAGCCCTTTATCGTAGAAACAAAGCAAACACGGATTAAAGTTTTGGGAACACAGTTTAATGTGTCATCCGATTTAACCAAAACCAAAACTCTGACGACTTTGATCAAAGGTAAAGTAGAGGTTAGCTTGGGCGGCACGCATAAAATTCTAGCCCCGGGTATGCAAGCGGAGTCAGATCCACAACAACAGCAGATCGTATTGAAGCAGGCCGATCTAAAAGAGATCTTGGCTTGGCGCGATGGCTTTTTCCGCTTTACAGAAGATGATATAGAAACAGTGCTTCAAAAAGTAAAAGAATGGTATGATATCAAGGAGATCACGATACAATCGACTTCAACAGATACATTTACTGCTATGATGAAAAGAACCAAGAAGCTTTCAGATTTACTCAAGCAGCTCGAAAAGACATCCAATTATAAATTTAAAATTCAGGATGGGAGGGTCCTTGTTATGTGACAATACGAGATGAAGCTAAAAGTAATCGGAAGTGCTCGTAACACTCCCGATCGATGCTTAGCAATTAAATAGACCTAATTGAGTTATAAACCATTTAACACCAAACTTATACAAATGTATAAAAGGAATAGCAAAAGTTGCTTTTTTAAACAGAAATTCTTTGTAAAAGCATTTATCAGGATGAAAGTATGTATACTAATCCTCGTCATCTCCATGGTGCATGTCCATGCAGCTAGCTTTGGTCAACAAGTAACCTTGGATATAAAAAACGGACATTTGGTGGATGTCCTGGATGAGATTCAAAAACAAACGGGGTACGAATTTTTGTACAATAATAAATTAATCGATAAACAGAAGCGGGTGACCATTAAAGCAAAAAATAGAAACTTTAAGGAGGTCCTGCAAGAGTTTTTGACCGAAAGAAATCTCGCTTATGAGCTAAATCTGAATACGGTATTGATCGTTGCAAAACCTGCATCGTCTAACCTGCCACAAAGTGTCGCTCGAGTACAGAAAAAAAAGATTGCTGGGGTCGTTTCAGATGCAAAGGGGAATGCATTGGAGAGCGTCACCGTTGCGGTTAAAGGGACAAGTGTAGCAACAAAGACCGATGCACAGGGACGATATACCTTGGAAATAGAAGATCAGCACAAGACACTTGTGTTTTCCTTGGTGGGCTATCAACCTATCGAACAGCCTATCGGAAACTCAACCCAAGTAAACGTAACATTGGAAGCTGCGGTCAGTGATCTAGAGGAAGCTGTTGTTGTTGCTTACGGAAAACAGCGTAAAATCAGTGTAATAGGTGCTATTAGTAGTGTCTCACCACAACAGTTAAAAAGCCCCGTTGCGAAAATCAGTAGTTCATTGGCTGGACAAATGGCGGGAGTCGTTACTGTACAAGGCTCCGGTGAACCTGGATCGGCGACATCATTTTGGATACGGGGAGTCAGTAGTTTCGCTGGAAGTAACAGTCCATTGATCTTGGTCGATGGAATCGAACGTCCCATGGATTTAGTTGACCCTGAGGATGTGGAATCATTTTCCGTTTTAAAAGATGCGACAGCCACCGCTGTCTATGGGGTAAGAGGTGCCAATGGCATTGTGATCATCACAACAAAGCGTGGAAAGAAAAGTGCCAAACCGACAATCAATGCACGTGTAGAACGTGGTATGCTGGAACCCATACGACTACCAAAACTGGCCAATGCCGCACAATGGTTGGACTACTATCACGATCTTAATTATGAACAATCTGGTGTGGCACCACTATCGCCAGAGGAGATCAACAAGCATATAAATAAGTTAGATCCGGATGTATACCCTAATGTGGATTGGATGCAGGAAATATTTAAGAAAAGAACGTCCAATGGCAGGCTCAACATGAATGTAACTGGAGGTGGAGATTTTATTAAGTATTATGTGTCGGGTTCCTATATGAAAGAAAATGGGATTTTTCAACCTCGAAAGACATCCAACTATGATCCTTCTGTGAATTTCGACCGAATCAATTTCCGGTCAAATGTGGACATTAGGCTTTCACCTTCGACCGAAGTCAATTTAAATCTTTCCAATCAGTTTGAAACAAAGAATCGTTTAGGAGTGGATTTGGGAACCATGTATGATATCATCCTGCATACCACCCCCGTGGCCACTCCAACGCAATTTTCGACAGGAGCCTATGCAATGAGTCCCTATTATTTTCTAAATACAACAGGGTATTCGAAAGATTTTTGGAATAATGCACAGTCTTTGGTTGGAATAACGCAGGATTTCTCTGAATTAATCACGCCCGGATTAAGAGCCAATGTCAAATTTTCTTGGGATGCGAAGAACTCTACATCTTTGGATAGGCGGAAGAATCCAGTCACCTATTATGTAGACAAGAAGAATGCACGGGACAGCGATGGAAATCTTATTTTGATAGATAATGGTGCGGGAAGCGACTATTTCGAACTGGAAGACTTTCATTCTGGCGAACGGGCGATTAACTTTGAAAGTTCTCTGATGTATGATCGGCTGTTCGCTGACAAACATCGTTTAGGTGGGCTATTCTTATTTTCTATGCGCGAGCGAACGAATAATTTTCCAAGTAAAAATTACATTGCAGCGCTTCCTTATCGTAATACTGGGATTGCCTCCCGCCTAACTTATTCATATCAGGACCGCTATTTTATTGAAGGAAACTTTGGCTATAATGGATCGGAAAATTTTGCACCCAAAAAGCGTTTCGGATTCTTTCCGTCCTTGGCAATGGGCTACGTGTTGAGTAATGAATCGTTCTTTAAACCGTTATTGCCTGTGATAAATTTCCTAAAGATACGAGGATCCATTGGTAAGATCGGTAGTGATAAGATTGATGGGCGCCGCCGATTTGCCTATAACTCGGAGATGGAAGATCGTGGTGGATATACATTTGGCTTAGCAGGGAAGAAAATACTGACCGGAATTGCGACGGGTTATCCAGGAAATCCATTGGTCGCCTGGGAAAGCGCTTTGAAGCGCAATATTGGCGTGGAATTAACCATGTTCAATAAGTTGACGATTCAGGCGGATTATTTTGCCGAGAAACGTGAAGGGATTTATATTCCACAAGAAAGTGTTCCATCTATCGTCGGAGTTAATATAAAGCCGTTAGTAAATATCGGTAAAATGGAGAATAAAGGGATAGAAGGTTCTTTGGAATTTAACCATCATCAAGGAGATTTCGGCCTTCAGGTTCGGGGTAATATCACTTATAATCGCAACAAAAAAATCTTTGATGACAAACCCACCCCGATATGGGCCTACCAATCGGATATAGGACAACGTTGGGGGCAGCAACGTGGTCTAATCGCGATGGGTTTGTTTCAGTCGGAGGAGGAAATCGCACATAGTCCAGTACAAAAATTTAGCCCCCCACGTCCAGGAGATTTGAAGTACCGAGATATCAACGGCGATGGGCAGATATCTTCTGAAGATATGGTCGCTATCGGTGATACCGATATGCCGCAGTTGACGTATGGTTTTGGAACAAGTGTATCTTGGAGAGGTTTCGATATTGCAGCATTTTTTCACGGTGTGGGGGATATCACCCGGATTATTGCGGGAGGACCTTTGTACGGACAGACGGGCAATATCTGGAATTCGGGACAAATTTATGCAGATGTCGCGGATAACCGCTGGAGTGCTGATAATCCCAATCCAAATGCGCTCTACCCACGCCTGTCGCTTAACATTGCAAATAATTCCCAAGCATCAACATGGTGGCAGCGGGACATGAGTTTTATCCGCTTAAAGAATTTGGAGTTTGGCTATACATTACCCAAACAATGGATTGAAAAATGGAAGTTATCCTCCCTGCGTTTGTATGCACAAGGAGTGAATGTCTTTACATTCAGTAAATTCAAGTTATGGGATCCTGAACTGGAAACAGTGTCTGGAAGCAGCTACCCGCAAATGCGTGTGTTTAATATTGGTCTAAGTGTGATATTTTAACTGAAAAAATGATGAAAAAATATATTTACCTCCTGTCTTGTCTTTTGGTGCCATTTTTCTTTGGGGCATGCAGCAAGTATTTAGATGTCGATCTGGCCAATCAAAAAACCCTCGATGAGACGTTTATGAAGCGTATTACAACCGAGAGATATCTAGCTCAGGTATATGGTTATCTACCTGTTGAGCATGATCTGTTTAATAGTGAAGGGGGGAATGTCCCGCTGAGTGATGAAGCGCTATTTTCTTGGGTGGCTTGGGTGCCTTGGCTCAACTTCGCTAATGGAGGATGGGGTGTTACCACAGATGAATATGCGACTTGGGTACATAATTATCAAGGGATCAACCAGGCGACCGTTTTTATCAATAATATTGATAAAAACGTGGAATTAGATGAATCAACCAAAAGCATTATGAAGGCAGAAGCGAGATTCTTACGCGCGTATTTTTATTACTTGCTGTTAAGACGCTATGGGCCAGTATTTATTTGGGGTGATCGAGCTGCTGATGATAAGATCGACGCTAGGTCAGTGGATCGGATGTCTTTGCAAGCGAATGTAGATTTTATTCTCTCCGAATTTGATAAGTCAACAGCGGTGTTGCCGCGGGAGATTACAGATCAGGCATGGTATGGTCGCTTGACAAAAGGTGCCGTCATGGCTGCAAAATCGGAACTGTTAATGTATATGGCACGTCCCTTATTCAATGGCGCAAAATTATATGTTGGAATGAAGAATAAAAGTGGAGAATTCTTGTTTCCTCAGACTACCGATCTCACTAAATGGGAGCTGGCCGCCAAAGCGGCCAAAGATGTGATTGATTTAAATCTGTATGCACTGTATCAGGACAATAAAGAGACAAATTCCTTTCGTCGAGCTATAAAGTCTTATATGGGTATTTATTTCGAAAAATGGAATTCAGAAATTATTTGGGGCCGCTGGTCAGACGATGGTTTTAATTATAATGTCCGTACAGCTCCGCCCCGGGTAGTGACAACGGGCTGGGGTGGATATGCGCCATCATTGAAATTGGTAGATGGTTATCCCATGGCAAGTTCTGGACGATATCCGGTAACAGGGTATAGTACCAATGGCCAACCGATTATCGATGAAAAATCGGGCTATCAAGAAACAGGATTTACAGATAACTATGTTCACCCGTTGGACAATTTTGGGAACTTCAAAGCTCATAACAGTTGTGTGGGACGTGATGCCCGCTTCTATGCCTCTATTTTGGCTAATGGAATGTACTGGATCAATACATTACATGGCATGAAGAAGGTTACGTTTTTTGATGGCGGAACATCAACCTATACCACAACAGGTGACTGTGTAAAATCTGGGTACCTTTGGCGAAGAATGAGTGACCCGACAAATGATATCGAGTCGGGAAACTGGGGGCAGTTTGCTTGGCCCTATTATCGCCTTGCTGAGATATACCTCAATTATGCAGAAGCATGTAATGAAAAACCAAACCGGGATGAAGCGGAAGCATTGCGCTATGTCAATCTGGTGCGTGAACGTAGTGGATTGAATAAAATGGAGGTCGCTTATCCTGAAGTTTTAGGAAATAAGGAGTTGCTTCGGGTATTGCTCCGCAAAGAACGGATGGTAGAAATGGCTTTTGAGGGGCATCGCTATCCGGATCTAAGGACTTGGATGATCGCAGAGCAGGAAATGAACGAACCTTATTACACGCGCAATGTTGCCGCCAAAACGTATGAAGCCTCATGGGAAAGAACGAAGGATGTTTTTCCTGGAAGAAGAGTTTTTCAGTCAAAGCATTATTTCTTTCCGATACATCAAAAGCAATTGAGCGAGATGGTCAACATTACACAGAACTATGGATGGTAGTGCAAATTTACTAATACTGAAGAAGATGAAAAATTGTATTTCCTATTGTGTCTTCCTGTTGGCATTTGCCCTGATTCTTGGATGTCAGAAGGATGATCGAATGAATAATATGGTCGATGATACCATTTATTTCAGAGACTTTAAAGAAAATAAAATAACTGTATTTGACTGGGGGAAGTTTGATTACAATGTGACAGTCGTTAAAGCTGGAATTGGGCAGAAGGAAGCGAAGGTGAACTTTAAGATTGATGAAGCATATCTGGCTGATTATAACGCTCGAGAAGGGACAAATTATAGACTGCTTCCAGCAGATTGTTATACAATGGGTAATTCTGTTTTAACATTTGGGGATAAAGAAACGCAGCGAGATGTTCCATTTATCTTCGATACTGAGAAAATAAAAGCGCTACAAGGTAAATACAAAGAGCAATATGTGCTTCCCTGCCGTATTGAATCTGAGGGTGGCTTGTTGCAGCCGCTTAAGCCAGAGATGGGAGTCGTCTTACTAATACCTATTGTCAAGGATCCTTTTTTGGAGTTTATCTCGCCTGGATTGCAACTTGATCTGGTCAAATTGACGCCAACAAGTGCCGAACAGATAAAAGGGGAAGCAGGGGTCGCAACAAACTATCCTAATCAGTGGAGTCTTGATTATGAAATCGAGGAGTATCCAGCTGCTTTAGATGCATATAATGCAACCATAAAGGAGGAAGACAAGGATAAACGATTGAAATTGCTTCCAAAGGCAGCGTATCAGTTACCGCAGATGCCCTATAAGGTTGGAGAGAAGAAAAATAAGGCGACCTTTGATTTTACGATCATCAAAAAGGGGCTTGTTAGTGGAGCCACAAATTTATTTGGAGAATATGCCTTGCCTTTACGGATTAAATCTGTTTCAAAAAATAGTATTAATCCAGAAGCGTCAACCATATTAATACCCGTTTCATTTCAACCGCCAGATATCGCCCGTACAGGATGGAAGGTTATTCAGGCTTCATCCGAATGGATCGGTGGCGGTGAAAAGGAGAACATTCTGGATGGTAAAACGGAGACCTTTTGGCATAACGTATGGGTGGGGGGAGAACCGCCATTACCTCATTTCTTGATCATTGATTTGGGTAAAGAGCACGAAATGATGGCAATTGAGCTCATAAGACGAGCAAACAATGATCTGAAAACCGTATTATTTGAGGTTAGCACCGATAATAAAACCTATATTCCGGTAGGTAAAGTTGACTTTGGTACAAATAATCCAAAACATACACTTATGACCAATATTCCGACGACGAAAGCACGTTATTTGAAATGTATTGTTACTGAGAGTAACCGTCCACCTTCATCTGCTATCGCCGAAGTATATGTAAAGGGGCTGTAGCGATATTTGATATTTATCGTATTATCTGCAGGTAGATTGTTAGTATAGGGCTGTTCGAAAAAAATCGAATGGCCCTATTTTTCTTTAAGAGGAATATGTTAGTTGTTTAACAATAAGAGGCTTTTGTTACTTAATAAAGACTTTTTGTCAAGAGAAAAGGAAGATTTGTAAAGCAAATGGAATCTGCGTTTATCGGCTGTAAATGCATAAAATAGCCTATTTTTAAAGAGGTGGGGATCAAATTGAGCCAAAAATCAGGTATTCTTCCAATAATTTTGGCCCGATTTGACCCCCTATAAAAATCTTGAATCAGTTTTCGTGGTTACTTTCATGTGTGTGATAAATAAATTTCGCATTTCGCTGACCAAAATTTTATTTTTGCAATGTCATATGGTTACATCGAAAAAATGGTCACGGTGTTCTTATTGATTTTTATGGGTCTTGTTCAAAATTTGTCGAGGAGATAAAAAATAATGAGATATCTGCGTATTGGTATCTATTCAGATGGGACCAAAAAAAAATCCTGCAAACAAAATTTGCAGGATTTTTTTTTGGTAGCCCGTAGGGGAATCGAACCCCTGTTTCAAGAATGAAAATCTTGCGTCCTAACCCCTAGACGAACGGGCCATTTCCTTTGTGATGCTGCAAATATAGAAGCTTTTTCAATAAGCACAAAAAAAAAGTGCGCTTACATCGCTAATTCGCTGAAATTGAGAAAAATTATTTTTTTAAGCGACCTTAGCCAACAGCATATGCAAGCATATATTCATTGAATTTTTCATAATGTACCTCAAAAGTCTGGTGGGTCTGGTTGCTGTCCAGATCAAGTTTCAAGACACCTTGTTTTTGGTATTCGAAGGGTTGTATGGTCATGTTGTTTAAGAAAGAGACACCTGAATTCCCCTGAAGTTTATAGATTGCCTCTTTGGCACACCAACAGGCATACAACTGCTCGTATCGTGTATCCCCCTGTGAAATAAAAGCAAGTTCAACGGGTTTGAGAAACTTATGCTGGATCCGTTCAACTTTCGTCTTGATAATTTCCATATCTATCCCTACTTCTCCTTCGGTACTTATCATTGCTGCGGCATAGTCAAAAGAGTGCGAAAGTGATATTTTCTGCGGGAAATTGGCAAGGTAAGGTTTACCGTTAGCATCAGAAGGGCAGTCAATATAACGTGAAGTATTTAGTAAGGTCCGCAACAACACACGCGTAGCAAGCCAATGTAAGCGCCGCTTCCCCTTATTAAAAGAAGCTAATTTGGCCTTCTCACGCTCATCCAACTGAAGTTTGGACAATAAATCATCATCCGATTCTTCAATCCGCCAAATGGCAAATTTGGTTTGGCTATCTATTTCACGTAAATACACTAGACTCATACCCAAATTTAAAAAACAAATCGCAAATTATCGCACACTCAATGCCAAGCGATTTGAAAAGTTGATTAGCATGTCTGAAAAGAAGAGGACAAAATCAATTTGAGCGGATTGCTGAGATTAGCGTTAATAGCATTTGAAAAACGGGCTGCCGCTCGTCTTTGAAATGATCAAATGAGGCTGATCCGAACCCGACGGAGCGAATTATCAATAAAAACGAGCACTTTAAATAAAAAATAGCGTAAAAATTTGTGTGAGAACCGTATTTTTGAATTTATATAGCATGGCCTGATGCTCTTGCTATCTTGATACACATGATTTTATCGGATAAAAGAATTCTTGAAGAGATTGAAAATGGCAGCATTGTCATTCAACCATTTGATCGTAAGTGCTTAGGAACAAATTCCTACGATGTGCATTTGGGTAAATATTTAGCAACTTACGCAGATCGCGTTTTGGATGCCAAAAAACACAATGAAATTAATCATTTTGAAATTCCAGAGGAGGGTTTTGTATTGGAACCTAATACCCTTTATTTAGGTGTCACTCAGGAATATACAGAAACGCACAAACATGTTCCTTTTTTGGAAGGAAAATCGAGTACTGGTCGTTTGGGAATTGACATCCATGCGACAGCTGGTAAAGGAGATGTGGGCTTTTGCAATACATGGACATTGGAGATATCTGTTGCACAACCCGTGAGAGTCTATGCAGGTATGCCAATCGGTCAATTGATTTATTTTGCTGTAGAAGGCGAGATAGAGACTTTTTACAATACAAAGGGTAATGCAAAATATAATGGCAAGACTATCCGTCCTGTCGAATCCATGATGTGGAAGAATAGTTTCTAAAATGAAAAACGTCGGATGGGTTATTTTAGGGATGCTATTGATTGTCTTAGTCAGTGGGTTGCTCTATTATTTTGTCCATCCGATGTTTGGCGGAAGCTTTAAAGGTGCGCGATTGGAGCGGATGAAGCAATCGCCTAATTTCAGAAATGGTGTATTTCATAATCTTGAGGTGACACCATCCTTGAAGAGTGATGTAAACATCGTCTCTTTAATGTGGGATTTTCTTTTCAACAAAAAAACGGGACTGAAGCCATTGGATGCATTACCGGCCATGAAATGTGATCTAAAAAAACTGCCGTTACAAGATATTCTGGTGTGGTTTGGCCACTCATCTTATCTCCTGAAGATTGATGGTAAATTATTGCTTGTCGACCCTGTATTCAGCGAAAATGCCTCGCCCGTTCCGGGGAGTAACAAAGCGTTTAAAATCGCAGTGAATTATACAGCAGCAGATCTCCCCAAAATAGATTACCTATTTATTTCCCATGATCATTATGATCATCTTGATTATGAGACCATAATCAAACTGCGTGAGAAGGTAGGTAAAGTCATCTGTGGTTTGGGGGTAGGAGCGCATTTCGAATCCTGGGGTTATAAAGCAGAACAAATTGTCGAAGGCGATTGGTATGATCAGATAAATCTTGTGCCTGATTTTCAGGTAACTTTTACGCCCGCTAGACATTTTTCCGGACGTAGAGTCACGAGAAACAATACCCTTTGGACTTCCTTCGTCCTGAAGACTTCAAAATATAATTTATTTTTAGGAGGCGATAGTGGTTATGGAAAACATTTTAAGACAATCGGTGAACGGTTTGGTCCATTTGACCTGGCTATTTTGGAAAATGGGCAGTACAATGATGCTTGGCATTATATTCACTCTTTACCCGAAGAATGGGGCCTTGAAACCAAAGATCTACAAGCCAAAGTTACACTGCCTGTCCACTCTTCAAAATTTGCTTTGGCCATGCACGGATGGAAAGAGCCAATGGAAAAGTTTTATGAAACCGCTCAAAAGGAACATAGTAAACTTATTACCCCGAAGATAGGAGAACTGGTTCATCTGAATAAATTAGATACCGTATATTCCCCTTGGTGGCGGGAGGTTAATTAATTATTGCTTGTTCTTTTCAGCAATCCACAACGACATATATTTTGTGCTCTGTACCGTGTGATGCAGGAGTATCTGGCTAATAAAATTCTGCTGCCGATGTTTATCCAATTGTACTTTAAGTAAAGATAGATTGGTCATGAAATCTGCTTGATATTTTCGTTTTTCATAACGCTCGTTGATGATATGAATGCCATTGGTCTGTGCTGTTTTCCAGGTGATCTTATCGTTATAAAGTTCCACTGTTTTTTGACAGAATTTCTCAGGATCATCTTCAATAAAGCCATTCCAGCTTAGGTTACCTCTCATCGCCTCAGCACCAATGGACGTGGTGATGGAGGGAGTCCCTGTTTGCATTGCATCGATAAATTTGCCCTTTACACCAGCGCCAAATTGGATTGGGGCAACCAGTAGTCTGTAATTGGACATAGTGAGCTTTGCAGAATCAGCTCTTCCCTTGATATGAAAATTCTCTCGGGGGTTATGCAGCTGAAGTACTTTTTGGGTGGGATAAGCTCCATAAATGTGTAATTCTACTTTCGGAAGCATTTTCCGAAGAATTGGCCAAACTGTTGTCTTTAGATATTGCACGGTATGCCAATTCGGCTCATGGATGAAGTTGCCAATAAATAGCAGGTCTTTTCGCTCTTCAAATGGTTTCCAGGCATTAATATCGGTAGCAGTAATCTCATTTTCAAGAAAAGGGAGATAATATAGAATATCGGGTGAAATGCGGAATACTTCTGTTAGAATTTTCATTTCGGACTCCGAAATGATTAATGATAAATCGCATCGTAATATCGAAGCAATTTCTCTTTTTGCTGTGTCGGTAAATAATTCCTCGAAGGAAAAATCGTCTTTGTTTTTAATACAAGTTTGTCGTGCTTGTCTTAAGAAATGCAGATCCTCGGTGTCAAGTATCCGTAGAGCATCAGGACATTGCTGAGCCACCCGCCAACCGTATTGTTCCTCTACCATAAAGCGGTCAAAGACGACAATGTCAGGTTGTAGTGCTGCAATAAATCCGTCAAAACTATCACTGTTCAATACAATGGATTGTTCATCAACACCTAATGGTTTTAATGCGGCACTATAGGGAGACTTCGCGGCGGCGGAAGCAAATGTAATTTGATAGGAACGATCCAGGAATGTCTCGATCAGTTGCATCATCCGAAAGCCGGCAGCTGATGATGTTGGCTCTGGCCACACCAGTCCGATAAACAAAACCCTTTTCTCTTTCATGGGCGAAAATTACAGATTAATGTCAAAAGAATTGACGAAAACTTAACAATTTATCATTTTCAAACGATTAGCTTTATTTCGTGTTTATAATACGGTTGGTTATTATACAATAAACGATAATATGGGCAAGACTATTGTTCAACGCATTCGACATTTTTCGCCAAAGACCTATTGGAAGGAGCTAATAGCTGTTTTGGTCATTTTGTTAGCCTTTGTTTTTTTTAGAAATGAAAGAAAAGAGCTAGCTGCCATTATTCCACAGTTAAAGGCGGCAGATCTGACTTGGGTTTCGGTCGGCATTGGTATAACCCTGCTCTATGTCCTATTGCAAGGCCTGATGTATGTGCAGAGTTTCAAAGCCATTGGTCTTTCAATCAGTTTGAAAATTGCCATAGATCTATTCTTAAAAAGAAACCTGCTCAGTGTATTCCTCCCAGCAGGTGGTATTAGCTCACTTGCCTATACCACCACGCAGTTGCGAAAGAGGAATCTAAATACGACACAGATTCATCAGGCTGGTGCCCTTTATGGTTATGTGGGACTACTAACCGTTTTTCTGATCGGTGTCCCCGTGATATTATATACCATTTGGGACAATAAAAATTTTGGAGATGCTTGGATTTCATTACTGATTTTGGGAGTGCTTTTGGCCGTTGTGTTTTGGTTGGTATGGTCCTTTCGTACGCATAAAGGAATCTATCGATGGGTGGAATTAAAATTTCCGGCAGTTGCCTCCAATATAGACGAGATATTTTCTGGAGAAGTGAAGATGAAATATCTCTTGGGGACGGTATTGGCTTCAATCGTCGTGGAGTGCTGTGGGATAGCGCATGCTTTTGTCAGTATGTATGCTTTGGGCTTGGATCATTCCTTTGAGGCGGCAGCTATCGCCTATACGGTATCAGTGGTTTTGATGATTGTATCCCCTTTTTTGAGAGGATTGGGGGCGGTGGAACTAACTATGCTATATATCTTCAAAGCATACGGCTACGGTCAGGCCGAAGGTTTGGGTATAACCATTCTTTATCGGGTATTCGAATTCTGGCTGCCGCTATTGTTAGGATTAATCGCTTTCGCTTGGCGCGGTAGGCAGCTTTTAGCGCGTGTAGGACCAGCCTTGTTGATCTTCTTTTTGGGTATGGTCAACATTGTTTCGGTACTGACGCCTCCGTTGGCGGATCGCATGAAGCTAGACCGGTTTTATTTACCTCTCGAAGCTATCCACGCATCTAAGTTTATGGTATTTGTTCTGGGAGTAGGTTTATTGGTTACCTCAGCCTATTTGATCAAGGGCTTTCGCGTGGCATTCTGGATAGCTGTTGTGTTCAGCGCGCTTTCTTTATTTGGACATGTGTTTAAAGCATTGGACTATGAGGAAGCATCAGTAGCCCTGTTGACCCTTATCTTTTTGGGGATTAGCTATAAACAGTATCCAATTAAAAGTAATATTCGCTGGATAAGGATTGGATTCGTAACATTTGCGGTCGGATTGATTGGGGTCTGTTTATTTGAGATATTAAGCTTTTACTTTATTGATAAACAGCATTTTGGTATTGAGTTTACTTGGCGACAGTCTATTTATCATACCGTAAGAAGTTTTCTGTTATTCGCTGATGATGATTTGATGCCACATACCAATTTTGGACAGGAATTCATGCGGATTACGCAAGTTTTGGGGATTTTTTGCTGGTTTCTACTCATCTATGCGCTCGCTCGCCCACGCTTGATCACCGACGAGGATTCGAGTAAGTCTGAACTAGAACGGGCACAACAGCTGTTGGACGAATTTGGGCAATCAGCGATGGATTTTTTCAAATTGGGGAAGGACAAGTATCTTTTTTTCTCCGAGATTTCTGAGGGTTTTACAGCTTATCGACTAGCAAATGAGTTTGCAATTGTATTGGATGAGCCAGTCTGTGAACAAGGCGATAAAGAAGAACTGGTTGAAGAGTTTGACCGGTATTGTTATGCAAATGGATTAAAGGCTATTTATTATCGGGTTGATGAAAATAGTCTGGTTCATTTCTCATCGCTTCGAAAACAAAAGATAACAATCGGCCAAGAGGCTGTTTTGGAATTAGAGACATTTACACTGGAAGGAAAAGACCGTAAATCACTTCGTAATGGACTTAATGCAATTCAGAAAAAAGGGTTTACCACGGCAGTATTGAAAGCGCCGCAGCAACTAGCGATGTTGGAAGAGCTTAAGGCCATTTCTGACGAATGGCTGAGAGAATTTGATAAAAAAGAAATGGTCTTTTCACAGGGGATGTTCAATGCCGAAACGCTCGTCGAGCAGGATATTATTGTCCTTAAAAATGATAGTGACAAAATCGTGGCCTTCCTGAATATTATTCCTGATTATGCCAAGGATGAATGTACTTATGATATGATCCGAAAGTCGCTGGAAGCACCAGGAGGCAGTATGGATGCACTAATAGTTGAGATGATCAGCTATGCAAAAGCCCAAAATTATAGTTATTTGAATATGGGAATGGTTCCCATGACTGGGTTGGAAACAACAGATAGTCCGGCAGAAAAGATTATGAAATTTGCTTCCACACGGTTAGGAAACTTCAAACATTATCATAGTTTGCGCGATTTTAAAGAGAAATATGCGACCTTTTGGGAAAACAAATACCTTATCTTTGATAATGATTTTGATCTGATACAGCTCCCTGTTGCATTAGTTAAGGTGATGAAACCTAATGATTAATATACTTTGGAGCCTTATTTAGCAAGTATTACTGATCCTATGAAGAAGTTGACCGTTTTATTTATCATTGGTTGCATGGCATTTCATGCCCTCGCCCAACAACGTTTGATCGAAATGAAATATTGGAATAATAAAGCAGTATTACCTCTGGTGCTTTACTTGAGTGGAGATGGTGGATTCAATTCTTTTTCAAATAAGATATGTCAGTTGATTGCTGATGCGGGTTACGCTGTGGCTGCTATTGACTCCAAGAACTATTTTTGGAAGAAAAAGACCGCCAAGGATATCGCCGCGGATATTTCGAATACACTCAAAAACCTTATTTTGGCAAGACAGAACCAGCAGCTTTTTATTGTGGGCTATTCTTTTGGAGCAGATGCAGTACCTTTTATCATAAACCGTATTGATCCCTTAGTAAAGAAAAATGTGCGAAGCATCGTACTGTTGGAGCCCTCAGTGTCCACAGATTTAGAGATTCATATCGCCGACATCTTAGGACGGAGTAATACTAAACGTAGCCTTGACGTTGTTGCCGAGATTAATCGGATAGAGGGGATTAAAACGAGCATTGTTTTGGGAGATGATGAGACCGAATTTCCGGTAGAAAAGATTCGATTGAAAAACTTTAACAAGAAATATCTTTCAGGTGGACACCATTTTAGTGGCAATGCAGATAAAGTGGTTAAGACAACCCTGTCTCTTTTTTAGTATTTCTTATCCTAGATCAAATAAATTGATAAAAAGACCCACTATTTTTGAATTAGTTTTTAAATAGAGAAGACACATGGAATTAGGAATAGGAATGTTTGGTGACTCCAGGATAGATCCCGCTACAGGTCAGATCCAGGCTGCACAGGATAGAATGAAAGAAATTATTGAAGAAATCAAACTGATGGATCAGGTCGGGTTGGATTTCTTTGGTATCGGTGAGCACCATCGGGAAGATTATGCTGTCGCTGCTCCCGAAATTATACTGGCGGCGGCTTCTACAGTGACCCAAAAAATCAAGTTGGGTAGTGCTGTTTCGGTATTGAGCTCGGCTGACCCTGTCAAATTGTTTCAAGATTTTGCAACAGTCGATCTGTTGTCCGACGGTCGGGCAGAGCTTATGGCAGGTAGGGGCTCGTTTATTGAGTCATTTCCACTATTTGGATATGATTTGAAGGATTATGCGGATTTGTTTGAGGAGAAACTGGAACTATTACTTCGGTTGAATAAACAGAATCCAGTGACTTGGCGTGGAAATTTTAGAGCTCCTTTGATCAATCAAGAAATTTTCCCACGACCAAAGAATGGATCTTTGCCAATCTGGGTTGCAGTAGGGGGGACCACTTCATCTGTTATCCGTGCCGGAAAACTGGGTTTACCTGTCATGTTCGCAATTATTGGGGGGATGTATGAAAGTTTCGACCATTTGTTTGAAATGTATCGCCACGCTTATGAAGATAATGGACACGATATGTCAAAATTTCAAGTTGGTGTTCACATGCATGCTTTTTTTGGTGATAACAGTGCGCAGATTGCCGACTATTATTATCCGATCTACTCGGCACAGATGAATCGGATCGGAGCAAGTCGCGGATGGCCACCCTATCAAAAGACACAATATGACTTTGGCAGATCGTCTCGGGGGCATCTTATCGTTGGTGATGCAGAATATGCCGTGGACAAAATTTTGGAGATCCATGAGAAATTTGGATTGACCCGTTTCTCGGCACACATGGACGTTGGCGCACCCGGACATAAAGAAATGTTGCGGTCTATTGAGATCTATGGCGAAAAAATAGCACCTAAAATTAGGTCGATACTTAATAAAGATAGCTAAAAGAGCGCATTATCATTTTTTTTAAGCAGAGATATTACCTACCTTTGTCAGTAAATTATTTTAGATAGTAGAATGCTTGGACTTAAGTTGTTGACAGATCCGCGATGGGCAAATATCGCTGAAGGAAATTTGGAGGAGATTCTGACAGATCATGCTTGGTGTGAACAGAAAGCCGCTTCAAATGCAATATCCTTGATCACAAACAACTCAGAGCATGAGGATTTGGTTCATGAATTGACAGCTATAGCCATTGAAGAAATGGAGCATTTCAAAATGGTTGTTGACATTATCAAAGAACGGGGCTACACATTGGGGCGTGAACGGAAAGATGACTATGTCGGTCAGCTGATGAAATTCTCCAAAAAAGATGGCAGCCGGAATATGGCTTTTATAGACAGACTACTATTTGCTGCCATGATCGAAGCGCGTAGCTGTGAGCGGTTTAGGGTTTTATCGCAAAATATTCAAGATAAAGATCTAGCGCAATTTTATTATGATCTGATGGTGTCTGAAGCAAACCATTATACCACATTTCTGAATTTTGCAAGGAAATATTCCGTGGATGTCGATGTGGACAAACGTTGGAAAGAATGGTTGGATTTTGAGGGTAAACTGATCCAGTCTTACGGAAATAAAGAGGCCATACATGGCTAAAGGATAGCAAATCTACCTATTTTAAAACACATACATAACAGTTGTCCCGTTCTATTTTCTTTAGAACGGGATTTTTTGTCACTTAATTATTCTTATCTTTGTACCGTGATTGAAAAAAGTAAAATAATAGATATCAGGAGTTTGTCTTTGAGTCAGATCAAAGATCAACTGACCGCGCTGGGTGAGCAAGGCTTTCGTGCAAAGCAGATTTACGAGTGGCTATGGGAAAAATCCTGTGTAGATTTTGATCAAATGAGTAATTTGAGCAAGCCCCTACGCGAAAAGCTGAAAGAAAATTTTACGATTAATGCTGTCAAAGTTAAGGAGTCGCAAATCAGTTCAGACAAGACGATAAAAAGCAGTTTTAGGCTTTATGATGGTAATATCATAGAAGGTGTACTTATTCCTGCCCCCGAACGTATGACCGCCTGTGTTAGTTCGCAAGTCGGCTGTAGTTTGACCTGTAAATTCTGTGCGACGGGTTATATGGATCGAAAACGTAATCTTAATGCGGATGAAATTTATGATCAAGTGGTGCTCATCAGTAAACAAGCTGAGGAAAATTACAATCAGCCGCTGACGAATATTGTCTATATGGGTATGGGCGAACCGCTGTTGAACTATGCCAATATGATGAAGTCTGTTGAGCGTATCACAGCTCCAGATGGTCTTAATATGGCTGCCAAGCGAATCACCGTATCTACCGCCGGTATTGCGAAAATGATCAAAAAATTGGGTGATGATCAGGTGCGTTTTAACTTGGCTCTTTCGTTACATGCAGCCAATGATAAAAAACGGAATGAGATTATGCCGATCAATGAGCAGAATTCCTTAGCTGCATTGGCGGAAGCACTGAAATACTTTTATGCGAAGACGAAGAGCCCAATAACATTTGAATATATTGTTTTCAATAATTTCAATGACGAATTGGAGGACGCAAAGGAACTTGCTAGATTCTGTAAGCATGTGCCTTGTAAAGTAAATTTGATTGAGTACAACCCAATTGCTCTTGCTGACTTCCTGAATGCGGAAGCTGATAAGATCGATGTATTTGCCAACTACCTCAAAAGCCAAGGCATCATTACCAATGTAAGAAGAAGCCGAGGAAAAGATATTGATGCTGCTTGTGGACAATTGGCAATAAAAGACAAGGATAAGGAGACTTCAGAGGCGTAGTTTACAAGATTGTTGGTATCTTTAACTGAGGGAGTTACCTGTATGCAATTTGATCTACGAAATATTCTGGGTGATTTTGTCGCCATATTCTTTCCCAAGGAATGTGCGTGCTGCGGTTGTGCGCTTAAATATCAGGAAAAATATATCTGTATTGCCTGCGATTTCCATTTGCCGTATACCAATTTTCATACTTACTCGGATAACGATACTGCCAGGCAGCTTTGGGGGAAAGTCCCTATCGAAGAAGCTTGCTCTTTTATACTCCTACAAAAGGGGAGTCGTGTGGAGCGTTTAATTTACCAGATTAAATACAATAATCAACCCTTTTTGGCCGAATATTTTGGTTATCAGTATGGTCTCAAACTGCTTGAATCGGAGCTATATCGGGGTTTATCTGCGATTGTTCCAATTCCTTTGCACACGAGTAAACTCAGGAAAAGAGGATATAACCAATCCACATATTTTGGGCAAGGCCTATCTCGGGCAATGAATATTCCTTTGCGGGATGATGTACTGAAACGTCAACGGGCGACAATGACACAAACAGGTAAAGACCGTCTATCACGTTATGAAAATGTAGAAGATGTATTTGTCTGTAGACAGCTTTCACAACCGTTGGGAGAACATGTTTTACTTGTTGATGATGTTCTAACAACCGGTGCGACAATCGTTTCGGCTACACTTACGCTGCAGGAATCGTGGGGATGTAAGGTCTCGGTGGCGACTTTGGCTCGTGCCCAATAATTGCCTTTGACAGCCCATGATGAAGCTATCGTTGATCCAAGCGCTCTAAAGTATTAAATAGTTCTGAGTACATGAAGAAGATCTTCTACACTCTTCTGTTTACGTAATTCAATAGATAGGCAAACCCCGCCATACCAATACCTACAGAGTCAGCAAATAAATCCCACCAATCACCACTACGGTAAGTAAAAATATAAAGCTGAAGTAATTCGGTCAATCCGGCAAATGAAAAGCCTAGGAATGATACAATGAAAATAGGGATCCAACGTGTTGGTTTTCCTCTAAATTGCTGAATAACACCGTTATACAAGAGGGTGCAGAAAACGAAAAACATACCTGCATGAACGAGTTTATCCATGCCAGGGTAGCTAGGCACTGTGTCAAAATTATTTCCGGGAAGCGTACACAAAACAATAACTATGATGGCCCAAATAAAACACCATTTATAGTCCAGTAGGATTTTAATCATGGGGATAAATATCCAAAAATTTCCTGATAGAAATGAAATTTAAATAATTTTAAAAAATTATTGCACTGATAATCAGTTGATTATTGTGTTTATTTTGTTTTATATGGTACTATGTATTGCATGGTACCATAAAATACATATATCTTTGTATTGTTATGATAGCTGAAAATACACAAATCCAAATGAGGAAGGGGATACTTGAATATTGTATCCTATCCATAATTTCTCGAGGAGAAATTTATGCCTCCGATATTATCAGCGAACTGAAGAAAGCCCAATTGTTGGTTGTGGAAGGAACCTTATATCCGCTTTTAACACGTCTTAAAAATAATGGCTTGTTGAGTTATATATGGAAGGAATCGACTTCAGGTCCGCCTAGAAAATATTATGAAATTACCCAAGAAGGGCTCGATGTCCTTTCAAGATTGGATGTTACCTGGAATGAATTAGTGTTTGCTGTAAACACATCATTGGTAGGTAGAAACAATGATTCAACTAAACCAGTTAAAGACAATAGCGATGAATAAGACAATAATTATCAATATAAATAGCATCGTCTTCCATATTGAGGAAGATGCCTATGAGGTACTGCGGTCGTACATGATTGATATACAGAAGCATTTTGGTCAATCGGAGGATAGCCGCGAGATTTTGGAAGATATTGAGAACCGTATTTCTGAGATGTTTACAGAGAAGATCCAGGCAGGAAGTAAAGAGGTTCTCAATATGGAAGATGTAAACGCTGTTATTGATCAGATGGGCAGGGTGAGTGATTTCGAATCAGAGGATCAGGACGACTATGCTTCTTTTCGCCGCGAGACAAATTCCGATGGTTTTAAGGTTGGGAAAAAGTTGATGCGTGATCCCGATGATCGCGTTTTCAGTGGTGTCTGTAGCGGGCTAGGTCACTTTTTTGGTATTGAGGCCAAATGGGTTAGACTACTTTTTGCACTGTTTGTCATCATCGGAGGATCGGGGCTGTTGGTCTATGTCATTCTTTGGATTGTCATGCCACCCGCTATGACCAGGGCGGATAAAATGGAGATGCGGGGCGAAGCGCCGAATATCCAGAATTTTAAGCGCTCTTTTGATGAGGAAATGAGCGGTGTACGTGATACGTTTTCACGCGGACTAGATCGAACCGGAGATGGCGTGACAAAACTGTTGCAAATCATTGTAAAAGCCATTGGTGTCTTTTTTGTTATCCTTGTTGGGGCTACACTCATTGGATTGATTATCGGATTAATATTCTTTGCATTAGCTATTGTAAACGTGATTCCTGATGTAATGGACGACTCTGGACCATTCTATTTAATGGAGCCTAATGATGTGCCTTTTGCTTTGATAGCTGGCTTTTTGTCTATATTCATTCCTCTTGCAGGGTTATTTTACTTGCTTCTACGTGTTCTTTTTGAAAAGAAGCCGATGAATAATTATTTGACAACAACGCTCTTCTTGGTGTGGTTGGCTTCTATAGGAGCGATTATTTACTATTCTACTTCAGTAGCAAAAGAATTTAGAGAATCGAGTACCATTGTCGAAGAGAAGCCTCTACAAAAACAATCTGTATACTTTTTGAGTGAAAATGATATTCGGGTAATCCGTTTAAAAAATGGGGTTAAAAGTGGTGTCGGCATAAAAAGTGATAACTTTTCGTCCTATCTGAAACGTGATATCCGGATCCGGATCGAACGTATTGATTCATTGCAGGCTCCCTATGTGCGCTATGAATATTCCGCTAAAGGAAATACCTATAAAGTGGCTACCGATAGGGCTGCCAAAATCAATTATGCCCTTAAACAAGATTCAACTGCACTGATTTTTGATAATGCATTCCAGTTGAGTGAGGGTGAGCGTTATCGGGATCAAGAGGTAAATGTTACATTGTTTTTGCCTGTAGGTACCAAACTGGTGATCAATGATAACCTGGAGGATAAGTTACGTGACATCTCATTTTATGATTGCCGCGACCGATACAATAAAGATTTAAGGAATGTAAGAGATGTCGAATTTGTGGTGACTTCGCTCGGCGTAAAATGTGCCTTGCCAGAAAAGGAATCTGCAGAAGAAGAAAATGATGATTCAGATAGTAATCATATTGTTATTGCTGATACATCCATTGTAATTCGAAGGGATACGATCATCAATGCGAAAAAAGACGGTGTGTCTGTTCAGATAAAAAAGAAATAAATCTTTAGAAGTCTTCCGCTCCTATGGGGCGGAAGACAAAATATACAAGCCAATACCATTATGAGGCCTTCATGAGCTTATTGAATCTGCAAAGCCAGATAAATATTTGCCTCGTAGGAACTTCATTGCCTTAAAAAATGATTAACCTAATGAAAAAGTGTTTTTACTGCTTACTGTTAAATTTGTTGATTGTCTCCTTTGTCCAAGCGCAGGTGAAGGTTACGGGAAAAGTGCAATCTGCAGATAGTGTGCCGCTGCCTTTAGCAACGGCCTACCTGATGAAAGTCAATTCTGCTGTTGTCCTAAAAGCTGTCGGGACGAATGAATCAGGAGAATACCAATTTACAGATGTGGGGCCGGGTAGCTATCTCGTCGAAGCAAAGATGGTGGGGTATGCTTCAAATCGAAGTGCCACCTTTGCTATCAATAAGTCCGATCATTCACTTGCAGTGATCCATCTTAATACTGATAACCGAAAATTGCAGGAAGTCATGGTGGAAGGAAAACGCCCAATGGTCGAGAGTAAGCCTGGCAAGTTGATCCTAAACGTAGAGAATTCTCCATTAGCAGCGGGCAACAATGCTTTGGATATTGTGCAACGTGCACCTGGTGTGAGCCTCGATAACAATAATAATTTGCAGTTGATGGGGCAATCGGGGGTAGCGGTTACCATTGATGGAAGACAGACTTACATGTCTGGCGAACAGTTGCTTAATTTTCTGAAAAGTACAGATGGCAATCAAATTAAATCTGTGGAAGTGATTACGACCAGAGCCGCAAAAGATGATGCCGAGGGAGCTGTGGGAACGATTAACATTGTCCTTAAAAAGAATCGGATGGAGGGGTTTAACGGAGCCTTTAATCTGACAGCGGGGCATGGTGAAAAGTTCCGCGGAAATAGTTCCCTTTCATTGAATTATAAAAGGAATAATACCACGCTATTTGGATCATATGCTTATTCTGATGAGAAATCTCATCGTAAGTTGTATATCGATCGTGTCATACAGAATGGTGGTCAGAAGAAATATTTCAATCAAAAATCAACATTGGATGAAGACGAACGTAATCATTCTTATCGTTTCGGTGTTGAACAAAAGACATCTTCAAGAAATACGTTGACCCTGCAATTCAATGGATCTAACAATACCGAATGCAATGACAATAATAGTAAAACTAACATTGGTACAGCTGTTTCCGTTTATGATACAATATTAAGCTCTTCGTCTTCTTTCAAAGAATTGTTTGATCGTTATTCGGCTAATCTCAATAATGAGTTTAAGATAGATTCCAATGGACGGAAACTGACTGTTGACTTGGACTGGAGTAAATTTAGGAGCAGTAAACGTGTTACTTATCTCAATCAATATGCTGATCTCAATAGTAAACCAATTGGTCCTGCAGAAAATGAACGTAGTGGAATGCCAATTGGTATTGACATCTATGTTGCAAAATTCGACTATGAACATCCCTTATCAAAAAAATCAAAGCTCGAGATGGGGGCTAAATATTCAAATGTAAAGTCTGATAATGACCTCCTTTTCGAAAAGCTGCAGAATGATTCTTGGGTAAATGATACGACACGGACAAACCATTTTGTATACAAAGAGCAAATCGTGGCTGGTTATCTGGATTATAATACCAGTATCGGAAAGTGGAGCCTTAAGGCAGGTGTGAGGGGAGAATATACGATTTCGGACGGTAATTCTCTTACGACAAGTAAACGTGTGAAACGTGATTATTTTCAACTTTTCCCCAATGCTAATTTGACCTATTCGCTAAATGAAAACCATATACTCTCATTAGGGTACACCAGAAAAGTGACGCGCCCTAATTATCGACAATTGAACCCATTTGACTATTATATTGACAAGTTGACCTTTGAGCGTGGAAATCCTTATTTAAATCCTCAATTTTCCAATGAGTTCACATTAAACTATACGCTATTGCAACGTTATAATGTGACACTGGGAGTTAATGATGTGAAAGATGCAATTGTCGAAAGCATGGGACAGGATTCGGTCAAAGGTGAAACCTGGGTCATTCGAGAGAATTTAGGGCGGAACCTGAATTCCTATTTAAACCTCAATATTCCTGTGACTGTGTCGAAGATCTGGAGTATGAACAACAACATCACTGGAATCTATTTTGATTTCGATGGTATGATTTCGGGTATCCAGGTCAAACGGAAATCATTTCTGCTTCAAGCGAATTCTATGCATAACCTAAAATTAAGTAAGAGCCTTTCTGCCAATGTTAATTTACGTTATTTCTCACCTTTCAAATATAGTGTATATGATCTAGAAGGACGATGGGATATGGAAGTCGGTGCGACCAAAACATTTAAGGATCAACGAAGCTCATTAAAACTAGCTGTTAGTGATTTGTTCAATACAGGTAATCAGAATTTACTCACTACTTTTGGCGAATTTGATTCTAAGATCAGGCAGCGTCAAGATCGCAGGGTAGTACGATTGACCTACTCGTATAAATTTGGTAATCTTAAAAACAATTATCGTAAAAAGGATACGAGTAACGAAGAGAAAGATAGGGCTCAATAGAAAGAAAGCTTAATAAAATATGTGGTAACAAAAAAGAGGGCAGTCCAATTAAATGGACGCCCTCTTTTGGTTTATACTAACTACTAAAAAATATACTTCGTACTCAGGAAGTTGGACTCATTTTCGCTAACAATCTCATTTAGGAGTTTTTTGTTTTCCTCGGTAAATTTGGCAGCGACCAATGAACGGATGGAGAACGAGCGTAATGCATCTACCACAGATAATGTTCCCTCGGCGCTATCTTTTCTTCCGGTGAATGGGAAGGTATCTGGACCGCGCTGACATTGGCAATTGATATTGACACGGCTAACCTGATTGACCAATGGGTCGATTAAAGATGAGACTACCGCCGCATTATTGCTGAAAATGCTCACCTGCTGTCCATGAGATGAACCGATGAGGTATTCGATAGGCTCTTCCAGATCATCAAAAGGAACAACAGGGATGACAGGTCCAAACTGTTCTTCTCTATAAAGCTTCATCTGTGAATTTACTGGATAGACAATAGCAGGATAGAAAAATGATTCGGCAACCTGACCGCCGTTCTCATTCACTACTTTTGCACCATAAGCTTTCGCATCTTCGATACATTCAGTCAGATAAGCGGGTTTATTAACTTCTGGAAGTGGTGTTAAGGATACTCCTTTCTCCCATGGCATTCCATATTTAAGTTTGCTCACTTCGGCAGAGAGACGTTTTAAAAATTCTTGTGCTAAACTGCGGTGTACATAGATTATTTTCAATGCTGTACAACGTTGTCCGTTGAAAGATAACGAACCCAATACAGTCTCGGAGACAGCTAGATTTAAATCGGCATCTTTTGTAATAATTGCTGCATTTTTGGCATCCAATCCTAAAATTGCACGCAATCTATTTACTTTTGGATGTAACTTTTTAAGTTCGTCAGCTACACGGCTTGAACCGATTAAGGTCAATACATTGATCTTGCCGGATTGCATCAAACTAGGTACGATCTTGTTGCCTCGACCATAGATCGTATTAACTACACCTTTTGGAAAACTTGTTCTAAAAGCTTCTAATAAAGGGTAATGTAATAGCGTTCCGTGTTTAGGTGGTTTGAACAACATCGTATTCCCCATGATCAATGCAGGGATCAATGTTGTAAAAGTTTCGTTTAATGGGTAGTTGAATGGTCCCATACATAAAACAACACCTAAAGGAGATCTTCTGATCTGTGCAATGATACCTTGTTCAATCTGAAAACGTGATGAATCGCGGTCAATATCTTTTAGTGCATCGATTGTCGCATAGATATATTCTACTGTGCGGTCAAATTCCTTTACAGAGTCTGCATAAGACTTGCCGATTTCCCACATAATAAGCTTGACAACAATGTCCTTCTTGGCAATCATCTTTTGTGTGAAATTTTCAACACAGGTAATACGATCGGCAACACTCATTGTTGGCCATTCTCCACGTCCGTTGTCGTATGCTTTTACAGCAGCGTCAAGGGCTTCGATGGACTCCTTTTCTGTACAAACAGGAAAGCTGCCGATGCGCTTACGTTTCAAGCCATCCTTGGTCTTCACACAAATCGGTGAAAATACCTCGTTTACTTGACCCGTCCAAGAAATCATTTCTCCATTGGAAAGGAACTCTCTTTGATCGACCTGTTCGTCCAGTGTAAATTCTGCGGGAATGTCTTTCTCCTCGTAGAAGATACCTTCTAAGTTTAAGCTCATTGTTTTTAAAAAATGGTTTAGATTGATATTTGTAATGATATTGCTAATATAATATAAATTTTACAATATATGTTAATTTTTTATTAAAATTAGTTTAGGTACTAGTGTTTTCATTACGATCCATGCAATCAAATAGGCAATCGCGCAAAAAGAGAAGATGATAAAATATCCTGCTTCCTCACCTTTAAAGCCCATGAAGGTCATTTGCGTTTCCTTGGCATAATCGAACAACCATCCTGATGTTTTATTGATGATAAAAGCACCAACGCCACCCGCAAGTCCACCGATTCCAGTAACCGTTGCAATGGAACGTTTTGGGAATGCATCTCCGATTGTAGAAAAAATATTAGCGGACCATGATTGGTGCGCTGCGCCTGCAAAACCGATCAAGATTACAGGTATCCAGTAGGATATATGTCCCAATGGTTGTGCCAGGAGAACCACTAATGGAACAAAGGCGAATAAAAGCATGGCTTTCATACGACCTTCATAGGCATTCATACCTTTCTTATCAACGAAATAGGTCGGTAACCAGCCGCCATAAATGGAAAGCATTGTAATTGCATAGAGCACGAATATAGCCAGCTGTCCTTCAGTATCGGACGATTTTATATCGTATACGGCGGAGAGGTAGGCTGGCATCCAAAATAGGAAAAACCACCAAACACCGTCTGTCATAAATTTTCCGAAGACAAAGGCCCAGGTTTGTTTGTATTTAAGGCATTCAGAAATTGTTGTTCTTGGGACTTTTGTATTCCCCTGTAGTTCCGGCTGCTGCTCGTGATCATCCTGATTGATATAGGCTAATTCCGCAGCATTTACTTTCGGATTTTCATCAGGTTTTTTATAAAGAAAGATCCAGAAACCCATCCAAACGAATCCTAGGGCACCAATAATAATGAATGACATTTCCCAGCCCCAATGTGCGGCGATAACAGGGATGGTCAAAGGTGCAGCCAGGGCACCTATTGTTGCTCCTGAGTTGAAGATACTTGTCGACAGCGCCCGATCTTTCTTTGGGAAGTACTCGGCGGTAGCTTTGATTGCCGCAGGAAAGTTTCCTGCCTCTCCAACGGCGAGGATAAAGCGGGCAAAGATAAATAGGTTGACACTGACGCTAATGACAAGACCCGCATTGTTAACGTGAGAAATCGCTTCTTTTGCGCCCTCAAAGCCTACAAACCATTCACCAGCGACAATACCGGAGGTTGCGATGCCACAAAAAGCGTGCAATATGGCGCCAATAGACCAAATGCCAATAGCCCATAAAAATCCTTTTTTTGTATCCATCCAGTCTACAAACCGACCTGCAAAAAGCATACTGATGGCGTAAAAAATCGAAAATAAGGCCGTAATATTACCGTAGTCTGTATTTGTCCAATGGAATTCGGGGCTAATAAAATCTTTCCAGGTCAAAGAGAGTACCTGACGGTCTAAATAATTGATCGTAGTAGCAAAAAATAGTAGGGAGCAGATTACCCAACGGTAATTTCCCTTTTTCTCCGTATTCATCATAATAGGTTTATAATTTTGTTTTTTAAGTTTATCGTGCTTTCGACACGAACTCGAGTGCTAGCTTTGTGTTTTCAGCTAGTCGGTCGGTATTTTTTGGATCGATCAGCTTGCTGCCCATACCAACAGCACATACTCCTGACTTGAACCATGTTTTTAAATTTTCCATTTCGATCTCTACACCCCCTGTAGGCATAAATTTTTGACCTTTAAAAAGATCGCGTATAGATGACATAAAGGCTGGCCCCAAGATATTTGCCGGAAACAATTTGATGAGTGCGGCTTTTTGCTGTTGAGCAGTATAAATCTCAGTCGGTGTCATACAACCCGGAATCCAAAGTTTATCTTGTTCATGTACGAGCGCTCCAACCGCAGGATTGACCAGTGGTGCAACGATAAAATCTGCACCGATTTGGAGAAATTGCGTTGCGTCTTCGACGGATTTAATGGTACCTATACCCAGATAAAGATCTGGCATCTCAAGGTCTCTCACGGCGAGCAAGCTTTCGAATACACTTAGTGCTTCAGGCCCACGGTTCGTAAATTCAAAAACACGTATTCCTGCCTGATATAAAGTGCGGAGAATATCAATGCTCTCTTCTTTATCATGATGGAAGAACAAAGGAAGCATCCCCTGTTCAATAATCTTTTCTAATACTTTCTCTTTCAAACTCATGCTATCATTCTATTTTTTATATCTTCAACAGTACTTGTTGTGGCATCGCTGGGAATAAATAGTTTGTCAAATGCAGCGAGCGTTGCAAACTCCAGTGTCTCCGTTGGCGAAAGGTTGGAATACAGGCCATAGATCAGGCCCGCCATAAAACAGTCTCCACTACCTACTTTATCCAAAATCTCTGCCGAGCGGAATTCCGATGATTCAATTAAATTACCCTGATTAAATAGGGTGGTATAATATTTTATTCCCTTGGATTCATAGTCGAATCGGAAGGTATTGGCAACATATTGACACAGCGGGTTGTTCGCTATGATCTCCTTGCTTGTTTGCTCTGCCTGCCGTAATAATTCCTCTTCTTCGTATCCTGCTGACTGTGTGATGAACTTACTGTCGAGCTGCGTGCCAAGCATTTGATGTGCAGCCCAGATGTTGCCCATAATTAGATTACAGTGTTTTGCGATCTTTGGCATAATGTCTTTGGGATCCTTACCATATTTCCAGAGCTTTGAACGGTAATTAAGATCTAAAGACACAAAAATCCCTTTTTCTTGCGCCACATTAACAGCTTCAAGGCAGAGGTCGGCAATGTCTGCACTGATCGCAGGACAGATCGCAGAGAAATGGAACCATTGAACACCCGAAAATGCCTGATCCCAGTCTATACTGCCTACTTTTAGGCTAGCAAATGAGGAGTTGGCCCGGTCATAGATTACCCCTGCGTTTTTCAGATCTTTTCCTTTAGGTAGATAATAAATTCCTAGCCTATCTCCTGTCCATTGCATGGGAGAGGTGTCTATATTTTTTCGTTTTAAATAGAGATCAATTGCTTCACAGATTGCATTGTGAGGAATGGCTGATAGATAAGACGATGGCACTCCCCAGAGTGCCAATGCCGTAGCCACATTTAATTCTGCTCCTCCAATATAGAAGGGTAGTTGATGCTGTTCAATCCAATCCTGCTCGATGTCTGGACAGATCCGCAGCAACAATTCGCCGAAACTTAATACTTTACCGTGCATTTTTATTAAAAATCAAAATATTCTTTTGCATTATTATAGCTGATATCCTGTACAATTTTTCCCACCCACTGGATATCATTCGGGATTTCGCCATTTTCGATATCGTGTCCGAAGATGTTACAGAGTAATCGCCTGAAATATTCATGCCGTGGAAAGGAAAGGAAGCTTCTAGAATCAGTCAACATACCAACAAATCGACTTAACAGGCCCATATTTGATAAGGTATTGATCTGTTTTGTCATGCCATCTTTTTGATCCAAAAACCACCAAGCCGAACCAAACTGTATTTTCCCTTTTACAGAACCATCATTGAAATTCCCGATCATTGTCGCAAAGAGTTCATTGTCTGCCGGATTCAGATTATATAAGATTGTCTTGGTCAGTTTATTCTCATTATCTAATTTATTCAAAAATTTTGACAAAGCGCGTCCTTGACTGAAATCACCGATCGAGTCCCAGCCCGTATCTGGGCCGATCAAACGGTGCATGCGGGCATTGTTGTTGCGCAGTGGGCCAATATGATACTGTTGTACCCAGCCCTTTTCATAATCCCATTCGGCAAAATAGATCAACATGGCCGATTTGAATTTTAGATTCTCGATAAGACTAATTTCTTTTTTACTTCTGATCTTATCGAATATATCCTTAATCTCCTGTTCCGTATAATCCTCCGCATAAATTTGCTCTAACCCGTGGTCAGAAACCTTACAACCATTGGCAGCGAAAAAATCATGTCTCGATTTCAATGCATTCAGGTAGTCCTGTAAATCACTGATTTGCCGATTGCTTACTCTTTCAAGTTCGTCAATATACTGATTAAGTGCTGCGATGTTGTCGGCATTCATGGATTTATCTGGGCGGAATGCCGGAAGCATTTTGAAAGATTCCTTTTCTTGGGCAAACTGTTGATGATATTGGAGGCTGTCGATCGGGTCATCGGTTGTACATACGACCTCAACATTCATCATCCGAAGCAGCCCGCGTACGGAATGACTGTCTTGTTGTAGTTTGGCTTGGGTGTCTGCATATATTTGGGATGCGGTTTTGGGGGAAAGTAAATCCGTTATACCAAAATAACGCTGCAGCTCAAGATGGGTCCAATGATGAAGCGGATTCCGTAATGTATAAGGAACAGTTTCGGCCCATTTGATGAATTTTTCTTCATCCGATGCATCTCCAGTAATATAGCGCTCATTGACCCCATTTGCCCGCATAGCCCGCCATTTGTAATGGTCTCCATGAAGCCAGGCTTGACTGATGTTGTCAAACTTGATATCGTTGGCTATTTGCTCCGGAATCAAGTGGTTATGGTAATCAATGATGGGTAGATCTTTTGAATAATTGTGGTACAACTCTTCTGCTGTTTTGTTGTTTAATAAAAAATTCTCGTCTAAGAAAGCTTTCATATATATAATTTATAAGCTTGTATTCTATTTTACTACAGTACCGTTTTTGCGATTACAAAGTATCATAACTTTCGCTGTTGAGGCGAAAGGAAAGAAAAATTGCAAAAGAGTTTAAAGTTTGGTCGTCCGCATTTCAAACTGTCTAATTGGTCAATGAAATTAGCAATATTAAAGCCTTAGTTAAAGGAAATTGATTAAAATAAATGCGCAAACGTTATCGGGGATTGTATTTGGGATCTAATTATTTTAGATGTGCTTCCCGATTTATCTGAAATCAGGCAGAATGGTTATATTTGCTCATCAAATTTCTAAACATGGACATTCAATCGCTATATCAGATTTATAAACAGTATCCAAATATTACAACAGATACGCGTAAAATTGAGAAGGATAGTATTTTCTTTGCACTGAAAGGCGCAAATTTCAACGGAAATACCTTTGCGGAACAGGCTCTTGAAATCGGAGCGAGGTATGTTGTCATTGATGAGGAAATTTATAAAAAAGGGGAACAATATATCTTGGTAGAAGATGTGTTGACAACACTGCAAGGGCTGGCAAACCATCATCGGAAACAGCTAAATATTCCTGTTATCGGTGTAACAGGAACGAATGGAAAGACAACAACAAAGGAATTATTATATTCGGTTGTCTCTCAGAAATATAAGACTTATGCCACAAAAGGGAATTTAAATAATCATATTGGCGTTCCTTTGACCTTGTTGGCCATTGATGCAACTGTTGAGGTTGCCATTATAGAAATGGGGGCAAATCATCTCGGAGAAATAGCCTTTTTATGTGCAATCGCTGAACCAACACATGGACTGATCTCCAATGTGGGTAAGGCACATCTGGAGGGATTTGGTTCTTTTGAAGGTGTTAAGAAAACCAAAGGAGAACTATATGATTGGCTCCAGGATCACCAAGGAACACTTTTTTTGCAGGGGGATAACCCACATCTTGCCGAAATGGCTGCTGCCCGTCAAATTGCTAAAACTGTGACTTACGGATTTTCAGAGAGTAATGATATCATCGGTAAATTGATGAAAGCAAACCCGTTGTTGCAGATTTCCTGGAAGACAAAAGAAGATCCACAGATCTATGTGATCGATACGCAACTTACAGGTTCATACAACACAGAAAACTTTTTAGCCGCTATTGCAGTGGGCCTACATTTCAATGTCTCTCCACAGGAGATCAATTCGGGTATCGAAGGTTATACACCGACCAACAATCGCTCGCAGATCATGAAGACAGCTCAAAATACAGTGATCTGTGATTATTATAATGCCAATGCAACGAGTATGGCTGCTGCATTGGATAATATTCGGATTATTGAGGCCGATAAGAAGGCGGTTATCTTGGGGGATATGTTTGAACTTGGAGCAGAATCTTTTGAAGAACATCGGAAAATCGTGGATAATGTAAAGAGTATGTTCGCTGATCGCAAGATTTTTGTCGGAAAGGCATTTTTTGAACATAGAAATGATGATGCCGAGTTTTATGAAATGACAATCGAAGCGAAGACTGCCTTGCAAGAAAAACCGATTATCGGAGCTACCATATTATTAAAAGCTTCCCGTGGTATGGCTTTTGAAAATCTGATAGACATACTGTAAGTTCCTTTTATTTTTCTTAAGGTCAACCAGGTATGAAGGTTGGACTTTGTCTGACCTACCAGCGCAATGTTTTCATGCTGAGTGCACTTAAAAAGGTGGACTTGATGCGGAGCTGATGTGGGCTCAAGGTGCTAAGTTAAATCTAAAAGCGGCTTAAGTTTTGTCATGTGAGGATTAAATATTGACGAAAATGAGCAAAATAGTCCTTCGGGGAAATGTAGCTCATTTGGAAAAATGTACCTTTGTATCGTATAATGGACAAAAGACGTTTTTTTTTAGAAATAGCCTACTTTGGGCAATCATATCATGGCTGGCAGGTTCAAAACAATGCGATTTCTGTACAGGAAGTATTGAATGTTGCTTTGGAGACCTTGTTGCGTGAGCCTATCGAGACTACCGGAGCCGGGAGGACAGATACCGGTGTACATGCGAAGCAATTGTATGCTCATTTTGATGCAGCTCCTGTAGGGATATTAGCAAAACCAGAGCGTTTTATTCATTCACTTAATGCCCTATTGCCTTTTGATGTTGCGGTTAAAAGATTAATTGAAGTTGCCGATGATGCACATGCCCGATTCGATGCGACGCATAGATCTTATGAGTACCACCTTCATTTCCATAAGGATCCGTTTATTTATCCCTATTCTTGTTTCATGCGCGACCGCCCTGATGTCGATAAAATGAACGAAGCTGCCCAGTTTTTGTTGGGTAGGCAAGATTTTGAATGTTTTAGCAAGTCTCATACGCAAGTCTTTACAAATATTTGTGATATTCGTAGAGCAGAATGGTTATGGCATAACGAGCAGGATCTCGTTTTTCATATTACCGCTGATCGTTTTTTGCGCAATATGGTTCGTGCTATTGTAGGAACTTCGTTAGAGATCGGACTGAAGGGTAAACCAGCGTCCTTTATGCAAGAAGTGATCAAGAGCAAAAGTCGTGGCAAAGCGGGTGTATCTGTCCCTGCACATGGATTGTATTTAACAGAAGTAGCATACCCTTATATATAAATATTAACGTGAGTCAAGATAAAATAACAGGTAAAACATACGATGTCAATTTGTTGCGACGCATGAGTCGCTATATGCGACCCTATCATGTTGCATTTTGGATATCGGTCGTTTTAACAATCCTATTGGCGGCTGTAGCGCCAGCCCTACCTATGCTGATCCAGCATACACTAGACAATTATATCTTGAACTTTGACACTGGGGGATTGTCTTATATGTTGATTGCCATGCTGGCATTGGTCATTGTGCAGACCTTAATCCGTTATTATCATACCCTGATGACAAATACCCTGGGGCAGTCTGTTATCAAGGATATTCGCATCCAGGTCTTTAATCATATCGTCCAGTTGCGTCTTAAGTATTTTGATCGCACAGCTTTAGGAAAGTTGATTACACGGACGATATCTGATCTAGAAACACTTTCCAATATCTTCTCTGAGGGATTGATTCAGATTATTGGTGACCTATTGCAACTGGCTGTGATATTGGGGGTCATGTTCTACTCAGATTGGAAATTGACGCTGATCGTGCTCATCCCTATGCCTTTGATGATTGCTGCAACCTATGTATTTAAAGAGGCAATGAAAGCAGCGTTTATAGATGTCCGGAAATGGGTGTCTAATTTGAATACATTTTTGCAAGAGCATATCACCGGGGTGGGGATTATCCAATATTTTGCACGCGAAAAGCAGGAGATGGATAAATTTAAGGAGATCAATGCACAGCATAGGAATGCTCATATCCGTACGAACTGGTACTTCTCTATCTTTTTCCCTGTTCTGGAAATTATCATGGCTATTTCACTAGGTCTGTTGGTCTGGTTTGGAGCCAAACAGATTATGGGTGACGTGATTTCACCGGGCGTGGTCGTTGCCTTTATCATGTATATCAACATGATTTTTCGGCCTATTCGTGAGCTTATCGATAAATTCAATACACTTCAAATGGGTATGGTTAGTGCTGAACGTATTTTTGAGGTTCTGGATACGGACGAGATGACGCCTAATTTGGGGACATTGAAGCCCGATCATATCAAAGGAGAAATTGCTTTTAAGCAGGTTTGGTTTGCCTATAATGATGAGAGTTGGGTGTTAAGAGATGTGAATTTTAGCGTACAACCTGGTGAAACATTGGCTTTAGTTGGAGCTACGGGAGCCGGAAAATCATCGACTATTAACATCCTAAGTCGATTTTACGAAGTCAATAAGGGGGAAATTTTGCTAGATGGTGTAAATATTCGCGATTATGATCTTGATTATTTAAGAAATACCATTGCAACGGTGTTACAAGATGTGTTTCTGTTCTCAGATACTGTCATCAATAATATTACATTAGGAGATCCTTCAATTTCGAGGGAGCAGGTCATCGAGGCAGCGAAAGAAGTGGGCGCACATGATTTTATTATGCGACTTCCGGGCGGATACGATTATGATGTCAGGGAAAGGGGAGCTACACTGTCAGCAGGACAGGCGCAATTAATTTCCTTTATTCGGGCATTGGTACATGATCCGAGAATTCTGGTCTTGGATGAAGCGACTTCTTCCGTTGATACTGAAACAGAGGAAATGATCCAAAGTGCAATTGACAATTTAATGCGGGGACGGACCTCCATTGTCATTGCGCACCGCTTGTCCACCATTCAAAAGGCAGACAAGATCATCGTATTGGATAAAGGTGAAATTAAGGAAATCGGGACACATCAAGAGCTTTTGTCTTTTGATGGTTACTATAAAAAGCTATACGATCTACAGTTCCATTCCGCAGGAATTTAGTCGTTAAACGACACTCTCTTTGGGGATGGTTTCTTCGTCTTCAATATGTGTATTCGCTTTGATTTCCGATCCTCGACCTACGAGTACATTGGCCCCAATGGAGACGTTTGGCCCAACGTTCACAAAGTCCTCAATGATGGTGTTGCTTTCAATGACCGCCGAACCTGAGATGATACAATGATTGCCAATCTGTACATCTGGGGCTATGGTTGCTCCAGGAAGAATGATACAGCCTTCGCCGATTTCAGCTCTTTTTGAAACATAGGCTTTAGGGTGGATTAAGGATTGAAAATTCCATTCTGGATTTTCAGAGACAATTCTTTCACGGAGACCAGGGTTTTTAACGGCAACAAAGAAATTTTCTGCAGCATCTTTAACCCGATGGTGGAGTTGGACCTCATAGTCAAATACATCCTCTATCAACAAAGATTTGTCAATAAGGCCACCGATTTCGATATCTAAATCCTCTGCAACATCTACCGCAGTTTTTGCATGTGCTGTTGCTCCATATATGTATAGCATGATCTTTTAAATTTGTGCAAAGATAGTGCTTTCTGAAAAGAACTCCATGAGGTAGCTCGCATCTATAGTGGAATAGTGAATCGGGACTGGTATTAGATTCGTACACGGTATAGTGGGCATTCCGCTGCCACAAAGAATGAGTTTGGAGTAAATTATAGGTGACTTAAAGGTCAAAGGGCGTGTTTTATCTACCAAAAGTTGCAACAAAATAGCCCTTTCGATTGTTCTGATTTCTAAATAGAAAGAAAGCTTATTATATTTGTTGATATACAAAAATTAAAATATGATTCAACGTATCCAAACTGTTTATTTATTAGTGGCAGGATTAGTTATATTCGGCTTGTTTTTATTCCCTTATGTAAATTACAGTGATTTAGTCGGTTTGGGAAAGAATGTGAAGGTGACCGGTGTTTATGGTGTTGCTGCCGGACAGCCGGTGCATGAAGGTGGTTTTGGTTATATCCTGCAGACCATCGTGACAGTCCTATTGGGATTGCTCCCGATCTTCACGATCTTTAAATTTAAACAGCGTAAGGTACAGCTTCTGCTGATATGGGTGGAGATTGTTGCGATTATCTTTTTCGCGATCTGGCTTTACTCTTCAGCAAGTACACATCTCACTACCGTTAATCAATTTTTGGGAGCAGGTAATATTGGAGTAGGTTTCTTTTTGCTGCCGATATCAATTATTTTCTGTGCGCTAGCATTAGGTGGAGTGCGACGGGATGAAAAATTGATTCGCTCAGCTGATCGTTTGCGTGCATAATTTTATTTAAATAGATTTTTAATATGGAAAGCCACGGTTAGCGTGGCTTTTTAAATGGTATAAAATATGAATGTAATTTTTCGTTGTACTGCCACGCTGCTTTTTCTTTGCTTTGTGGGCGGTGCGGTAAAGGCCCAGTCAGCAGATTCATTATTGGTGGTTGATGATATTCAGTTTGATTTAAAAGAGTTTCATGTAGACAAGGCAACAAATGAATTGGTTATTAATTTGTTTGCAATCTCTTATAGCAAAGATCCTCGGGAGTTTAAAATGAATACGTTCTCCACACAGATTTTGGATCAGAAGAAACAGCCTCGCTTTTTCTCTTCGATTCAGATGGGAAATGTCCAGATAAGATTTGAGGACAAACAGAACTATTTGCATTACTTGCTTGAGGAGGACAAGCCGGTAGATATCCAGGTCATTGTGAAAGACTGGAAGAAGACAGATAAACCCAGTAGTATTAAGCTTGTTTTTGAGAGTAGTGAGGAGGAAGGTAAATTTTTGGATGTCCCTATCTTGCTGAATAAATAGTTGATCGGAGCGGCTAAAGACTAAAAAAGCGCTGTGATCTATGAAGATTACAGCGCTTTTTTAGTCTTTAGCAATTTGCCTCAACCTATCGGTTGTATCGGATTTGTTGTTTGTCCAGCATGCCCATCTGATCTTTCATCATTTTGATCTGATCAGCCAACAATTTATTCTTGTCTGCTTTTTTAGCTTCTTGAAGTAATTTTTCTGCTTCGCGCTTATTGCGTTTTGCCATGGCAACACCTGCTAAGCTCAATTTTGCCAATGCAATGTTGTGGTCCATGTGGAGCCCTAATGCCAGTGCTTTTTTGAAATATTTTTCGGATTGCATCGGAGCACGTTGAGATTCAATCAATCCAATCAACATGTTGTAATAACCGTGTTGTTGTGGGATCAATTGTTTTTCATAATTCGTGATTTTCCTCAACCATTTTTCGGCGCTAGCCATATCTTGTTTGCGCATATACCATTGCGCGATGAGCATGTATTCATGAAAAAATACAGTGACAAAACCTAGGATAGTGATCAAGACGCCTAGAATTCCCCATCCCCAATTTCCAGTCCAAAATAAGGCAACTGTTCCAATCAGCAATGCACTGCAAATGATGATTCTAACGAGATTTGACATAAATCTTTGTTTAAAAAATATTTGTGTTCAATTTAATTCTGCAAATATCCGTTAATTTCGTCGTTTAAGCAACTCGTTCAAGTGGTTATTTTGTAAAATTATGTTTTTAATGTAGATGATGACTATCAAAGATTCCTTAGGGTAGCCGATCATGCTGCCGCTATAAATGCTTTGTGAAAAGATGCAAGTGAAAAAATTTGTCATTACATACAACTTTATCTAAGTTTGGTTTATGGAAAAACTATATGATGAATCTTGGGCATCGGTGCTGAAACCTTTGTTCAGCCAGCCCTATATGAAACAGCTGTCTGCCTTTGTGCAAGAGGAACGCCAGCGGGCAAAGGTGTTTCCGCCTGCTGATCTGGTGATGAATGCTTTTAAGCTTACGCCGATCCAAGATGTTAAGGTCGTTATTCTGGGACAGGATCCGTATCATAACGATGGTCAGGCACATGGTTTGTCTTTTTCTGTGCCAGAAGGGATTGCTTTACCTCCCTCGCTAAAAAATATCTTTAAGGAATTACAAGATGATATTGAAGGCTTTGTAGAACCTCGCTCTGGAGATCTGACATCCTGGGCCAAACAGGGGGTATTATTACTCAATGCAACGTTGACTGTGCAGGCACATTTAGCTGGATCACATCAAAAAAGGGGGTGGGAAGTTTTCACTGATAGTATCATACATGCTATTTCGGAACAGTGTGAGCATGTGGTTTTTCTGCTTTGGGGAAGCTATGCGCAGAAGAAGAGTGTGTTGATTGATGCTCGGAAACATCTTATTTTGACATCAGTGCATCCGTCACCACTTTCTGTTTATAGGGGGTTTTTTGGTAGCAAACACTTTTCAAAGGCAAATAAATATTTGGTGGAACATGGTAAGGCTCCGATTGACTGGCGGTTGTCTTAGGCATATTTGTCATTCTTAGAAAAACCTTTTTCACCAGCAGTCAGCACACAAATATGTTCCAGTCTAATGATATTATTAGCTTGTAGAATATGGCTGAATAGAAAATGGCTGTCATAAGTAATCTGATAAGGGCTTTCAAAATCGATTGATTGGCAGGCTTTTCCGAGTACAGTATATTCTAGTTCCCCTTTCGGAGTAAAGCGATGTATGATTGCCTGACTGGTGCCAATGGGTTCGATATAGAACCAGGCTCCTTCGCCAACGCCACCAAGATATTGTGCTTTGGTTGGGATGGAGTCAGGTTTGTCCTTTTGTACTATTCCGCCGATTGTAATATCTTCAGGTAGGGACTCTGCGAGATCACGACAGATATTCGTTCGTAGTTTTTTTAATAAAAATATTAGCGATGCGAATCTGTTCATTTTCATCATTTCAAGGCCGCCTGATTCTGTATATTTATAGATCGATCTATTCGGAGAGGCATTTACCACATTGCTCATTGGGCTTGCTTTTATCGTTTCGGGGAAATTGATGGAATGCCAGAAATGAAATCTTTTGGAGGCATGGTTGAGGAGTCTTGCAATAAATCGGGAGCAGTTATTGTTACTGAAGGCTACTGCACCATAGGGGTATGAACCTCTATGGACCCATTGGTCTGCGAAAGCTTTTCCGCTATAAAAATCTATTCCCTGGACAATAGAAAAATAAAGATCACCCACACCCTGCATCGCATCTTTTATTTCTTCAAAAAACTGGACAATTTCGAGTAGGTTTACAATGCGGTCGCCGTCAATTTGTGCTTTAGCTTTAATTGTTAATTTGGGATCGGAATCTTTCGAGCGAGTTCTTCCATATCCTCTCGGCGCAATGTATCGGCCAAAATCGTAAAAATGAAGTTCACCTGTATCGCGCTCAATCAGAATAATACCTGTATGACCGACCTTAAAGTTCAGGTTTTTAACAAATCCTATTTTCTTGAAAAACATCATCCATGCCTCATCACCACGGATTGTAGCATCAGGCCAAGCAAGGATCATCGCTAGATCCTGATATTGGGATGATGTTTTCATAAGTTTTTCGTTTAATATTCCAAAGGAATAATCGGTTCCTTTTTACTGGTAGACATGATCATCATTGTCTGGAATGTTTTTACAAATGGAATTTTGGCAATCTTCTCCATGATAACGCCTTCATAGGCCTTTATGTCTTTCACATAGACTTTGAGGATAAAATCACAATTTCCGGTGACGTGATGACATTCGGTGACCTCAGGGATCATTTTTACGGCAGCAACAAATTCGGGAATTGCATTGTGTGTATGGAAGTCCAATGAGATCTGTATAAACGATTTGATCCCAAGTCCTAGTTTTTCTTCGTCAACAAAAGCATGATAACTCTTGATGAAGCCCGAATTTTCAAGTTTTCTTACACGTTCCAACGTGGGTGCGGGAGAAAGGCCAATACTTGATGCTAATTGCAAATTGGTAATGCGGCCATTCTCTTGTAATAGCTTAAGAATTTTTAAATCTGTTTTGTCTGGTGCAAACGGCATATCTTAGAGTCTTAATAATCAATTGTATTTGTAAATATACAAAATTATATTTGGAAATTTAAAAATATACAAAATTATTGACGATTAATAGATTTTGACTATATTATTCAATCCATATTATAAGTTTAATTGATTTAAAATCATTTGACTGTCATAATCGTTTGAAATGTGCGCATTTCAATGAAATGGAGTGATAAATGTCATTTTTTTATTAAAAATACCTGTGTGAGGGTACATAAAATGTATTTTATTGGCTTTGAAATTGTAACTTTGCAGTTCGATAGTTGCGGAGGCTAGACTCCTCCCGAATTAGTTAAACCGTGAGAGCGCAATATGAGTACTAAAGACGACGATTTATTAAAAGAGCTGGAGCTCGAAGAATATAAATACGGGTTCACGACAGACATCGAAATGGAAATTGCAGCCAAAGGCCTTACAGAGGATACGGTGCGTTTTATTTCGGCAAAAAAGAATGAACCTGAATGGTTATTGGAGTGGAGATTGAAAGCTTTTCGTCATTTTTTGACGTTAAAGATGCCTACTTGGCAAAATTTCAGAGCTCCAGAGATTGATTTTCAAGATCTATCTTATTATGCTGCCCCTAAAGCAAAGCCACAGCTGAATTCCATGGACGAAGTTGATCCTGAGTTGATTGCGACTTTTGAAAAGCTGGGTATTCCTTTGGATGAGCAAAAGATCTTGGCAGGTGTGGTTGCTGTCGATGCTGTTTTTGATTCCGTTTCGGTAAAAACAACATTTCGCGAGAAGCTGAAAGAACAGGGCGTAATTTTCTGTTCGTTTGGCGAGGCGGTTCAAGAACATCCCGATTTAGTAAAGAAATACTTGGGAACAGTAGTTCCTCAAACAGATAATATCTACGCGGCATTAAACTCTGCTGTTTTTTCGGATGGATCATTTGTTTATGTTCCAAAAGGCGTGCGGTGTCCAATGGAGTTATCAACTTATTTCCGTATTAATGCACAGAATACAGGCCAGTTCGAACGTACATTAATCGTTGCGGATGAAGGCGCTTATGTGTCCTATCTGGAAGGTTGTACTGCACCTATGCGTGATGAAAATCAACTGCATGCTGCTGTGGTAGAATTGATCGCTGAACGCGATGCTGAGATTAAATACTCTACTGTGCAGAACTGGTATCCTGGTGACAAAGATGGTAAAGGTGGTATTTTTAACTTTGTAACAAAACGTGGAATCTGTAGAGGTGATAATAGTAAAATCTCCTGGACGCAGGTTGAAACCGGATCAGCAATTACCTGGAAGTATCCAGGGGTAATCCTAAAAGGCGATAATTCGATCGGTGAGTTTTATTCTGTAGCGATGACCCGTAATTTTCAGGTTGCGGATACAGGGACGAAAATGATCCACCTAGGTAAAAACACGAAGTCTAAAATTGTTTCAAAAGGAATTTCTGCTGGAAAAAGCCATAATAGTTACAGAGGTTTGGTGAAAATCGGACCTAATGCAGATAATTCCCGAAACTTTACCCAATGTGATTCTTTGTTGATCGGTGATAGATGTGGTGCGCATACATTCCCATATATCGAAAACCGGAATAAGACTGCAAAATTAGAGCACGAAGCAACTACATCAAAAATTGGTGAAGATCAAGTGTTTTATCTGAACCAACGCGGTATAGACTCTGAAAAAGCGGTGGGATTAATTGTTAATGGTTATGCCAAAGAGGTGTTAAATCAGCTGCCAATGGAATTTGCTGTTGAGGCACAGAAATTATTGGCGATTTCTTTAGAAGGTTCAGTAGGATAGATAAAAAATAATTGAGCAAGCCAGCTAATACTGGCCTATCGTTCAATACTCAATAAGAATAAAATGTTAAGCATTAAAAATTTACATGCGTCTGTAGAAGACAAACAAATATTAAAAGGATTAAACCTAGAAGTTAAAGCAGGGGAAGTCCATGCTATTATGGGACCTAATGGAGCTGGAAAAAGTACTTTAGGGAATGTATTGGCTGGACGTGAATCATACGAAGTGAGTGAAGGTTCTGCTTTATTGGATGGAGTAGATCTATTGGATCTTTCTCCGGAAGACCGTGCCCGTGAGGGGCTGTTTCTGGCATTCCAATACCCTGTTGAAATTCCAGGAGTATCGAATATCAATTTCCTGAAAACAGCAGTAAATGATATCCGTGAATATAAAGGTTTGCCTCCGATGGAAGCGAAAGAGTTCTTACAAATGGTAAAAGACAAGCAAAAGCTGGTTGAATTTTCAGCCAACTTAGCTAACCGTTCTTTGAATGAAGGATTTTCCGGTGGTGAGAAAAAACGTAACGAGATTTTTCAATTGGCGATGCTGAATCCTAAATTGTCAATTTTGGATGAGACAGATTCGGGCTTGGATATCGATGCTCTTCGCATTGTCGCAAATGGTGTGAATGAGTTGCGTTCTAAAGACAATGCTTTTATTGTCATCACACATTACCAACGTTTATTAGATTATATCGTTCCAGATTTTGTTCACGTATTATACAATGGTCGTATCGTGAAATCAGGCCCTAAAGAATTGGCTTTAGAGCTGGAAGAAAAAGGATACGATTGGTTAAAAGAATATGATACACAAAACGCCTAATCTTTTACACCGGTAAAATAGGAGTGGAAGAGAATTTTGGCGATTTGATTAAAAAATAACATGAGTACATTAGTTTCAGAATCATTACTTCAACAAGTGTTGGGAGCTTTTAAAGAGCAAGGTGTTTCAGACGAACCTGCTTTCTTTACAGAGGCACGTCAACAAGCATTCGAACGTTTCGAAGCTGCAGGCTTTCCCACAGTTAAGAATGAAGAATGGAAATATACAAACATCCACAGTATTATCAATAAGCCCTATGCGCTTGATGTAGATGTGGATATCGAGGGCTTGGATTTTAGTGCGGGAGAGATCCCAAATTTGGATGCGTACCGTATTATTCTGGTTAATGGCCAGTATGTATTGGCGGTGAGTGAGCTGGAAAAGGTAAAAGGACTTGTTGTTATTCCAATGGATGACGCTGTTACTGAACCTGCATTTCAAGCGCATTTTGCGAAGTACGCTGATAAATCCGATAATATCATGGTGGCGCTTAACACAGCTGCTTTTACCAATGGTGTATTTATCCATTTAAAAAAAGGTGTTGTACTTGATAAGCCTATACAGATTATTCACCTCGCTACAGGAACAGAAGATTTCTTTGCACAAACACGGAATTTGGTTGTTGTTGAAGCTAATGCTGAACTTGAATTGATCGAAAGCTTTATCACTGCAGATGGTGCTGCAAGCAATGTGCATAATAAAGTTTCAGAGATTGTCGTAAAAGAGAATGCTAAAGTTCAACATTACTATCTTCAAGTGGCTCAATCTGTAAGCCGTTACTTTAATCATACGGAAGTATACCAAGAGAAACACAGTCTTTACAATAACTACAATTGTAATTTCCCGGGTGCATCTTTTATCCGTAACAATATTAATGTACGCTTGGATGCAGAAAATGTAGAAAGTCATTTGTACGGGATTAACTTGACCGCAGGAGATCAATTGGTGGATAATCACACTGTCGTAGATCATCTTAAACCACATTGTGAATCGTACGAATGGTATAAGAATATTACTCAAGATAAATCTACAGCTGTTTTCAACGGAAAAATCTTTGTTCGGGAGGATGCACAAAAAACCAATGCTTTCCAACAGAACAATAATATGTTGATGTCCGATAGTTCAGCGGTTTATACAAAGCCCCAACTGGAGATTTTTGCAGACGATGTGAAATGTTCACATGGATGTACGATCGGTCAGTTTGATAATGAAGCTTTGTTTTATTTGAGAGCACGCGGAATTGGTGAGGAGTCAGCACGTATTCTTCTCGTACATGCTTTCGCATTTGACGTAACAACTCGTTTTTCAAATGAGATCGTTCGGAGATATGTGGAAGAATTGGTGGAAGAAAGTTTAAGAACGAACTAAACTAAATCACACAAACTATACACTTGATAAGGCGTTTACTAATTCGGTAAACGCCTTATTTTTTTATTAATATTCCTTTTTTTCGGTCTTTTTCTTTTACTTTTGTAGTGCTATGTACACGTCTTTATATACAACTTACGCTTATAAACCTTGGGTTTTATAGCTCATTTACGTTTTTAAAATCTTAATAGAACGCATCCGTTCACGAAAGGAATGGCTTGTTTCATACTGAGATATCAAAAAATCAGCTTTAACTGATTTGATACTCGTGGAAGAACTTCCTTCTATTTTATTTCGTTGGTCTGACATGCGTAATAAACGTTTTACTTTAATGTGTTGGTCATTCTTGATCATACACCTGTTGTATTTTATATAAAATTTTATGGAAAAAAATAACTGGTTTCGTACCTATAGTTATATATGGACTGGGCAATTTATCTCTTTGCTGTCTAGTTCAGCTGTCAACTTTTCGATCATGATATGGTTGAGTTTGACGCACAAGTCTGCTGAAGTATTGGCTTTTGCTGCTATCGCCGGCTTATTGCCGCAAGCGATCATCGGGCCATTTGCTGGTGTCTATATTGATCGATGGGATAGAAAGAAAGTCATGATCTTTGCAGATGGCTTTATAGCGCTCTGTACATTAGGAATGACCTTTGTACTCAAAAGTGATGGTACCAATATGTTTCTGATTTATCTGTTAATGGCCTGTCGTTCGATCGGTTCGGCATTTCACTCGCCAGCCATGCAGGCAATTGCGCCACTTCTCGTTCCGGAAGACAAATTATTACGTGTTTCAGGTATTAATCAAATGTTACAGTCGGTAAGTAGTATTGCAGGTCCCGCATTGGGAACCTTGGCTATCAGCTATTTTCCTATTTCGAGTGTCTTGTATCTGGATGTCATCGGTGCCGCAGTAGCTATTACATCTTTACTCTTTGTGACTATCCCACACCTGTCCCGTTCTGATGTAAAACCTTCTATTGCTGCTGTTTTGGATGATCTTAAACAGGGAATGCATGCTATCTATCATAATAAAGGACTAAAAATGTTGTTCCTATATGCCATGGTGGCGACTTTCTGTATTATGCCCGTTGCCATTATGTTTCCCTTGCTGACGATCGGTCATTATAGCGGTGGCAAGTGGGAGATGAGTATTATTGAGATTATTTGGGGGATAGGTATGCTTGTTGGGGGCAGTTTTTTGGGACTTGCAAAAGTATCCCTATCAAAAGTAGTATTAGTGAATAGCATGCATATTGTATTGGGGATAACCTTTGCGCTATCGGGTTGGTTTCCCTCGACCTGGTTTGTTCCATTTGTCATCATGACAGGTTTAGGTGGAGTCTCCATGTCTATCTTCTCGGCATCATTTATGACAATTATTCAAGAACAGGTACCAGTAGAAATGTTGGGGCGTGTTTTCTCGCTTTATTTTAGCATAGCCATTTTACCGAGTATGATAGGACTTCTTTTTACAGGCTTTATCGCAGACGTAATCGGAGTGGCAACAGCTTTTATTATTGCGGGTCTTATTGTTGTATTGGTCGGGCTACTGTCTTTTTTCAATGCATCAATTATGAGTTTAGGACACACGGAAAAGTAAGTTGAACACAAATAAAAAACGCTTCCAAATTTTGGAAGCGTTTTTTATTTGGAGCGAAAGACGAGATTCGAACTCGCGACCCCAACCTTGGCAAGGTTGTGCTCTACCAACTGAGCTACTTTCGCGTTGATGCTACAAAAGTAAGGCATTTCTTCTTATTCTGCAAGAGAAAAAATAAAAAATCTTAACTTAAATCAATTGCATCGACACAATTAATTCCATCTATAGCAGCCGAAATAATACCGCCTGCATAGCCGGCTCCCTCCCCACAAGGGTAAAGTCCTTTGACCTGAGGGTGTTGCAGATTTTCTTTGTTTCGAGGTATACGTATGGGTGAAGATGTCCTCGATTCTACACCGACCAAAATCGCATCATTTGTATAATACCCTTTCATCTTTTTTCCAAATATTGGTAAGGCACCACGAAGGGCTTCATGCACAAAAGTCGGTAAAACCTCCCTCAAGTCTGCCGAAGATGTCCCAGGTTTGTACGAATTCTCCGGTAGGTCCATCGAGACCCGTCCCTCAACGAAGTCAACCATTCGTTGTGCGGGGGCAACAAGACTTCCTCCACCAACCTCGAAAGCTTTGCGTTCAATTTGCTTTTGAAAATCAAGTAAAGCAAAGGGATCATTTAGGGCATTAGGTACATCTTCGAGGTTGATCTGGATGACGGTGCCTGAATTGGCATGTGGATTATTACGTTTGGAAGGCGACCATCCGTTGACCACGATTTCATCACGGTCTGTTGCACAGGGAGCGATGACGCCACCGGGGCACATACAGAATGAAAATACACCACGATCATTAACCTGTTCGACCAGACTATAATAAGCTGGAGGTAAATGCTCACTTCTGACTTGGCAATGGTATTGTGCCTGATCGATAATTGCTTGTGGATGTTCTATGCGGACGCCTAAGGCAAAGGCTTTTGCTTCGATCAGCCAGTTGTTGCGATGAAACAGTTCAAAAATATCCCTAGCGGAGTGGCCAGTGGCCACGATAACATGATCAGCTTTGATTTCCTCCCCACTGGCTAATTTTACACCACGAACCTGACCAAAGGATTCCAAAATATTATCTACACGTTGGTCGAAAAGAAATTCACCGCCAAATTCAATCACACTCTCCCGCATCGCCTCAATAATATGAGGGAGCTTGTTTGTACCGATATGGGGGCGGGCATTCACTAAGATGTCTGTTGTCGCTCCATGAGATACAAAAAGTTTGAGAACTTTGTCTACATCCCCCCTTTTATTGGAGCGAGTATAGAGCTTCCCGTCTGAATAAGTTCCTGCACCACCTTCTCCAAAACAGTAGTTGGATTCAGGGTTTACAACACCTTCGCGGTTCAGTTTCGCAAGATCACGTCTTCGGTCCTGTACTTTTTTTCCTCTTTCGATGACAATCGGTCTGAGGCCACGTTCAATACAGCGAATTGCCGCAAATAAGCCAGCAGGGCCAGCACCAACGATAATGACCGGTTTGCCATCCTGGACAGACTTAAAGTGGTTTTCATAAATCTCCGGTACCGGAAGTTCGTCGATATAATAAATGACCCTTGCTCGATAGACCACCTGCTTACTGCGGGCATCGATAGAACGTTTACGGATTTTATAACCTTTGACCTGTTGTGGTTTCAGACGTAGGGCTTTTACACCTTGTTGTAGAATATATTGCTCATCTTCGATTTTTTCGGGAAGGATAGCAATCTCAATTTCTTTTTGCATAAGATAAAGGGCTGGGTTTTTATCCCAAAACCGCGACAAAGTTACGGAATATTGGCTGTTTGCCGATTTGGAAATAAAAATATTCTTATCTTAGTAAGAGCTTGGTATATGCTTTGATAGTGTAACCATATAATTTGAATAGTATTTAATTCTTTGAACAATGAAAATGAAAAGATTTTTAGTAGCCCTATGTGGTTTATTTGCATTAGTGTCATTAAACTCATGTGGTTACAATACGATGGTTTCTCAAGATGAGAACGTCAAAGGGAAATGGGCACAGGTTGAAAATGCGTACCAGCGCCGCGCTGATTTGGTGCCAAACTTGGTGAATACTGTCAAAGGTGCAGCAAAACACGAGGAGAGCACATTGACCGCAGTCGTTGAAGCGAGAGCTAAGGCAACATCTGTTACAATTAATGCAGATGACTTAACAGAAGAGAATATTGCGAAGTTCCAAAAAGTTCAAGATCAATTCAGTGGTTCTTTGAGCCGCCTATTGGCTTCGGTAGAGGCATACCCAGATTTGAAGGCAAATCAAAACTTTTTGGAATTACAGGCTCAATTGGAAGGTACAGAAAACCGTATATCGACCGAACGCAGGTCATATAACGAGGCTGTACAGCAATTTAATACGACTGTACGTAGCTTCCCAAATAATTTAATGGCTGGTATGTTTGGATTTAAAGCGAAGGGAACATTTACTGCTGCTCCCGGCTCAGACAAAGCACCGACCGTATCATTCTAATAATACTTTTATTAGAAATACACGATATCATGGATGATGCGGCTTGCGTATGGGCCCTTCATCCATTTTTTATACAGAATGTTTTATAGGTGGTAAGTGTTTGCCGGCAGGCCTAGTCAGACAGACGAACGCTAACATAAATGAAGATATATTATGGCTTTAAATGCTGAGGAACAAGAAAGAGTCGTTCATGCCATCAATGTGGCTGAAAACGAGACATCGGGAGAAATCCGTGTTGTGATCGAAAATCATTGTCCCGATGAAGTTCACGATCGTGCAACGTACTATTTTTCCAAATTGGGCATGCATAAAACCATGCTGAAAAATGGCGTGCTTATTTATATCGCATTGGAGGATCATAAATTTTCTATCATCGGTGATAAGGGTATCAATCAACGGGTGGAAAGCGATTTTTGGAATTGTACCAAAGATCTTATGGTCGAAGAATTCCGTATGGATAAAATTGTTGAAGGTCTCGTGAAGGGAATTGAACATGCAGGCAAACAATTAGCGAAATTCTTTCCCAGAGAACATGATGATATCAATGAACTTCCAAATGATATTGTTTTCGGTGATCGCTAGTCAATAAAAAATAAAACTTATGTCGAAATTATTTTCTCGGGTTCGGATTCCGGTCATGATGATAGTGCTGTGGGCACTGACTTTCATGACTGCAATAGGGCAGGATTTTCCAGAGACACCCAATAAACTTGTCAACGATTATACAAATACATTGACAGCCAGTCAAAAACAGCAATTGGAGCAAAAGCTGTTGGCATTTGAAGATTCTACTTCCACACAGATTGCCGTTGTTGTGATGAACTCTACCGGAGGGTATGATATCTCAGATTATGCGGTTCGGCTGGCGAAGAAGTGGGGTGTCGGGAACAAAAAATACAGTAATGGTATTTTATTATTAGCGGCATTGGGCGACCGGGCTGTTACCATTCAGACTGGTTACGGGATTGAAGGAGCTATTCCAGATGCGATAGCCTATCGTATTATTGAAAATGATATCAAACCAGCGTTTCGTCAGGGTGATTATTATGGTGGAGTTGACAAAGCCACGAATTCCCTGATTTCGTATGCAAAAGGAGAATATAAAGCTGATCCTAAACAGCCTAGTGGTGGTGGATCAGGATCAATTATATTTGTCATCATTGTAGTAATATTTCTTGTTGTGATGTTTTCAAATCGAGGTGGAGGAGGAAAGGGTGGTGGTCGTGTGATGAATGGTCGTGGCTCGTCCGATATTTTCTGGTGGACCTTGCTTAACGGTCTTGGTGGTGGCGGTCGAGGTGGTGATGGCGGGTTCGGTGGTGGATCTGGAGGTGGATTTGGTGGATTCGGCGGCGGCGATTTTGGCGGCGGTGGTGCTTCGGGACGTTGGTAACAACTTTGCTAAATAATGTTAAATAGCATGTCAGTGCAAAGGAAATGTTTTACATTTATGGGAAGTATATAATTATGAAAAAGGGAATATTAATGGGTTTAAGCTTTTTACCAGCCTTATTGATGGCACAAGAAAGCTATACGGTAACAGGAAAAGTGAATGCGGCTTCTGACAAAGCCAAAGTATTTTTGCAGTATCCTAATAATGGTACACGTCAGTTGGATTCAGCAGCTGTCGTTAAAGGCGAGTTTAAATTCAACGGTCAGGTAGCTTCACCAACTAAAGGTGTAATGATTTATTCTCCTGATGGACTTTCTTTCGGAGAATTAAGAGGTGCTCAAAAGCAACCTGAAACAGCACAATTGTATTTATCCAAAGGGGTGATCAAGGTTGATGCATCCAAAGGATTTAAAGACGCGTCGGTAACAGGTACAGCAATCAATGATGATTTTACCCAATACAAAACTTTTGTAAAACCTCATACAGATGCATATGAGGCATTAAATCAGCAATATTTTGCGGCGTCTGAAGCTCAAAAACAAGACCCAAAATTTATTGAGGGATTGCAAAAGCAAGCTGGTGAGATTTCTGAAAAGATGGAAAAATCTGACGCTGAATTTATCAATAAGAACCCAAAAAGCTGGTATACTTTGGATCTATTGGCGGAAAATATAAGCGGCGAAAATGTGAATGAATATGTAGCTTCTTTTGATAAACTGTCTCCGGAATTAAAAAATTCTGAAAAAGGAAAAGAACTGGCAGAACGTATTCAGAAATTGAAAGCTGTTGCCGTAGGTTCTGTAGCGCCAGATTTTACATTGCCTGATACGACCGGTAACAATGTTTCTTTATCTTCGTTGAGAGGAAAATATGTCTTGTTGGATTTCTGGGCAAGCTGGTGTGGACCTTGTCGTCATGAAAACCCGAATGTTGTTGCGGCATTCAATAAGTATAAAGATAAAGGATTTACAGTATTTGGTGTTTCCTTGGATAATCCAGGTAAGAAAGATGCTTGGATGAAAGCGATCCATGATGATAATTTGCAGCAATGGCCGCATGTATCCGATTTGCAAGGTTGGAAATCTGCTCCTGTTAAATTATATGAGGTGCGTGGAATTCCGCAAAACTTCTTAATTGATCCTTCAGGCAAAATTGTCGCTTCAAATCTAAGAGGAGAAGCTTTGGAAGCTAAATTAGCAGAATTATTGAAATAGTCTGATCTTACAGCCTAAGACTGCGCTATACAAAGACACTTATTTAAAATCTTTTATGTATGAGAGATTTTAAATAAGTGTCTTTTTGTTATGGGTTGTCCTACGTATCTTTTCTTTACCTTTGCTTAAGAAATTAACTTGGGTTTCTCCTTTTAAGCTGTTGAGGATCGTATGAATGCTTTGGAAGGATCCGATCAAGCAAGAAACAAGAAGGATGATTTTTTGTCGATTTATATCCCCCAGATAATCGAATTAGGGTAATTTGTAGGGATGAAATCGAGCAGGACATAATTTTGACCCGTGGGGACAACTGCTCGGGTTTTCATAAATAATCAAACCGGGTGTCGTAGTACACTCAGAAAATAATAAAATGAGAAAGAAACTGATTGTGGTGATGGCGTGGGTTATATGTGCCGTTGCCTGTAATTCGAAGAAAGAAAATGGCGTCCCCGTGGTTAACCTAGAAGCACTCAGTGCAATTCCTTTGGATCATTCTATTGACACACTGGCTAAAGGAACAGCGTTTATCGATGTGACATTACCACCTAATGCACGGATAGATGAGTTATCGCAACAGGAACTAGGCTTGTTGAAGGCTGCTGCCTATCGTTTCTATCACCATGTAACGTTAACGGACAACCAGTATAAAGTTAATATCAAGGACCCAAAGTCCTTACATATTTCCGATCAGGTTGTCAAAGCCTATGAGCAGGCAATTCTAAATACCAATCATTTTGCCGATTCAATGGCTAAGGCTGGACAGACCATTCAATTACCTATTGTCAATGAGGAGTATCTAAATAACTTGCTGAAATAGGCGTCTCAAAAGAAGATAAGACAAGGACTTCGAGGTAAGAATATAGTAACTACTAATAACTCATAAAAAAACGGTGTGTCCGAGCTGGTTGGACACACCGTTTTTTTAGTTTTATTTGTTTCTCCTACAGTTGGTTTTCAGCTATTCAACTTTTAGAGGAAGTGCTTCTACTTTTGAGTAGCTTCGTTTTCTTATATATCCCAATTTGGAAGCCTGTCTTTTTATAAAGAAAGTATCTCAATGATACGAAGCAGATCCTCATTAAGTTTGACGTTATGTTTAATAGCGCTCTTAAAAGGAGTGAATCTGATTTCACTACAGATTAGTCCGGCCATTTCACCTCTACGGCCCGCAACAAGCGCTTCTACTGCCGCTACACCAAGTCTGCTTGCAAGTACACGGTCCATACATGTTGGGCTACCACCACGTTGGATGTGACCTAAAATAGAAAGCCTTACATCATAATGCGGGAAATTTTCTTTTATTTTTTCCGACACGATCATTCCACCTTCTTTGTCCCCTTCAGCAACAATAATAATACGCGAAGATTTGTTCTTACGGCTCTTATCCAATCTTTTCATGATTGCATCGTAATCCACTTCAAATTCCGGAACCAATACCGCTTCAGCTCCGGTACTTATACCCGAACGGATGGCGATCAAGCCAGAGTCACGTCCCATAACCTCGATGACAAAAACACGGTCGTGAGACTCAGCAGTGTCACGAATCTTGTCTACTGCCTGAATAACGGTGTTTATTGCTGTATCATAACCAATGGTGAAATCAGTTCCGGCCAGATCATTGTCGATTGTTCCTGGTAGACCGATAATTGGAAAGTCAAACTCGTCAATGAATTTTGATGCACCTGTAAATGTTCCGTCACCACCGATGACGACCATAGCGTCAATTTCATGGCTACGTAAGTTATCATAAGCTTGTTTACGGCCTTCTATGGTCTTAAAAGCCTCACTGCGCGCAGTTTTTAGGATTGTGCCGCCACGTTGTATGATATTGGCTACGGATTTGGCATCCATAGGGAAAATTTCTCCATTTACCAAACCATCATAGCCCCTGCGTACACCAAATACCTCAAGATTGTTAAAGATACCCGCTCTCACTACAGCGCGAATACCGGCATTCATTCCTGGAGCATCTCCTCCAGATGTCAAAACAGCAATTTTTTTAATGTTACTCATACGTACTCAAACTTAGCTATTTTTGTGCTTATATACAATTATATTTCCGTTATAAAAAGTTCTGAATCGCTTAAAAGTGCTTAAATAATTGCCTTATGCTATGCAATTAATCTAAGCGAGTAGCAAACTTCATGTAAACTTTACAATAGCCTTTTACATGTTAAATGAGCTATTTCCGGTTGTTATATCAGCAGGCTTATTTTTTAGCTTTAAAAGCATCAATTCCGCTTTGTAAAAAAGCCTTGTATTGTTCGATATTTCTATTTGCACCAGATTGAGGTACTAATACCTTACCTGAGGCATCCACGATTACATATAAAGGCTGTGAATTGCTATTGAACGTCGATGCCTGAAAATCGCTGTTTTTATTACCGATTGTTTTAATTTTCTTGCCACTATATTTGGAAACAAATTGTTCGTTTGCCGGTAATTCTGTTTTATCATCAACAAATAGTTCGGCCATAACAAATTCTTCTTTTAATAGTTTGGCAACACCAGGATCAGTCCAAACATTTGCTTCCATCTCTCGGCAATTGACACAGTTCCAGCCCGTGAAATCTATTAATACAGGTTTGTTCAGTTCTTTTGCAGTTTCCAAAGCTTGATCATAATCGTAGTATGGATCAAAGCCTTTTGGGGTACCGCGCTCATGGAAGATTTCCGCATATTTTTTTACTTTACCATCACTGTGAGCAGGCGTACCTACTACTCCAGCCGAAAGGTCAAAGTCCTGTGTCGCAGAAGGCGGTAAGAAAGCGGAGATGGATTTCAATGGTGCCCCCCATAGGCCAGGAACCATATAAATGACAAAGGAGAATACAACTATGGCAAGTATTGTACGCGGTACAGAAAGGAATTTCAGTTCGCTATCATGTGAAAACTTGATCTTCCCAATAAGATATAAGCCCATTAGGCCGAATATAGCAATCCACAAGGATAGGAACACCTCACGATCCAACCAATTCCAGTGATAAGCTAGGTCTACATTGGACAAAAACTTTAAAGCCAAGGCAAGCTCTAAAAATCCAAGAACTACTTTTACCGAATTGAGCCATCCCCCCGATTTGGGCAATGACTTTAACATCGAAGGAAACATAGCGAATAGACCGAAAGGAATCGCTAATGCAATAGAAAAACCCAACATACCAACGGCTGGGCCTAAACGTTCACCTTTTGATGCGGCCTCAACAAGCAAGGTGCCGATGATCGGACCTGTACAGGAAAAGGATACAAGTGATAGGCTGAATGCCATAAAGAAAAGTCCAATAAGGCCCCCTTTATCTGATTTTGCATCCATTTTATTAACAAAGGAACTTGGTAATGTGATTTCGAAAGCGCCAAAGAATGATGCCGCAAAAACGACAAGTAATAGAAAAAATAGGAAATTGAATATCCCATTGGTCGATAAGGCGTTAAGCGCATCCGAACCAAAAGCAATTGTGATAATCATTCCGAGCGCGACATAGATCACAATAATAAAAAGGCCATACAATAGCGCTTTGCTAATGCCACTCGCACGCGTACCAGATTGTTTGGTAAAGTAGCTGACTGTCAGTGGTAACATCGGAAATATACATGGCATCAAGAGTGCGGCAAACCCGCCAATTAATCCAGCGATAAAAATACTCCAAAGAGATTTCTTCCCAGTTTCGGAATTACCGGCGGGAATATTTGTTGCTGCCTTATCCAATTTGCTGCTATCTTGACTCAGGGTTGTATCCGGAGCGTCTGAAAAAGCCAGGTCGTCCGGTACTGCCTCTACTGCAGGTGTAGTATCTGGTGAAGATTCAAATTGAAGCCCTTCTGTACTCGTTAAACTATCTTGTTCGAAGGCAAAAGTCGTCGTCGTAAGAGAGAGGCTGAAAAAAGCAATTAAAAGTAGAATAAATGTGTTTTTTAACATGCGTATCTGTTTCTGATGTCAGCTTCAAAAATAAAAAAAGGCGATGAGAATCGCCTTATTATTTTATCCGTGTATGATCATTTTTACTATTTGATTGTCACAGCAAAAGCATATTCGTCAGGAGGAAGACATTGTGATGCATCACAAGCTTGCCATTCAACGGTACCTTTTACTGTTGCTGTACCTTTATTCAACTTTACTTTTTGTTGAAAGATCACTTCATTTGTAAAGTAACCAACGTCCATTTTAAACACCTCTTCGTGTTTAACTTTTGGTTTTGGCTCAGCAGTTTTACCAACTAATGCGTATTCAGCAGCTTTTGCAAAATTGAAGGAAGTTGGAATAGGTCCACCATCTTTTACATTTTGGGAATAAATGTGCCATCCGTTTTGGATTGTTCCTTTGACATAGACAACAGCTTCGTTGTTGTTCAGTTTCTTGCTGGCTACAGTCCATTTTACAGGTTTGTGAATTTGAGCGAAGGCTCCAGTAACTGCGAAAATTACTGCAGTTATTAACAATACTAATTTTTTCATTTTCCTAAATAATTATTGCAGTTCGTTATACACCTTTGATAACTAAAGTTAAAAAAGGTTTAATTTATCCACTTTACAAAAGTAGCATATTCTAAAATGGTTTATCTGTATTTAGTGTAAAGATTAGGATATAAGGTGGCTTATCTCTTTGATGTTAAACTTCTGCAATTTGTTGTCAATAAGCACTTGTAGTTGACCATCAATGCCCACTGCCTTAATGATTCCCGTTTTTTTTTCGCCTGCCACTAAAAATGGGCGTTCCTGATCTTTCCAAAATAGTGACTCATTATAGCGGTCCAATATAGGCTGCCAGGATTGGGTGAAGAGGTTGTTATACTCCTTTTGGATACTATCAAAAAGCTCGACGGCCAGGTCCTTTATGACATAATCGGCTTTGTTTGTAAGAACAGCTAGCGAAGTAATTGTTGTCGCTGTGTCAAAATTGACTTGATTAATATTAATGCCGATTCCGACAATAGACGCTTCAATTTTATTTCCCTTTAATTTATTTTCAATAAGGATGCCTACTATTTTTTTGTTGCCCACATAAATGTCATTGGGCCATTTTACGGTCACATCCTGCTCAGTCTTGCGTTTAAGCCAGTTGACTACGGCGATTGCAACCGTGGCTGAGAGCGCAAATTGTTGCGCTATTGATAAGAAATGCGGTTTTAAAAGAATTGATGTAGTCAGGTTTTTTCCAGGTTCACTGACCCAGGTGCTTCCTCGTTGCCCTTTTCCCTGAAACTGTTCTCCTGCTAAAATGGCAGTGCCCTCTGCGAGTGGCTTGAAATTTGACAATAAATCTCTTAAATAATCGTTTGTAGAGGCAACTTTGTCAAGATATATTGTATTTTGACCGATGATAAGTCCCGAAATATTGTTATTTTGCAAACTGAAAGTATTAAATAAATATTAAGTCAAAACTATCATATTTTTTAATGAGTAAAAATAAAAGTTCAGAATTGTCGCAACGTCTATCAGAAATTATCGTTCACGGTATGCAGGAAAAGAAAGCAAACGAGATTGTTCGCTTGGATTTAAGAGATCTTCACAGTTCTGTTTCTGATTATTTTGTGATTTGTCATGCCGACTCCAACATTCAGGTAAATGCGATTGCCAAAAGTGTTGAGGAGGAAGTCTATAAGGCTTTTGGTCAAGAACCCCAATATAAAGAAGGACAATCAAATGGAGAGTGGTTGATTTTGGATTTTGTGGATGTGGTTGTACATATCTTTAAGACCGAAAAAAGAGCGCATTACGCAATCGAGGATTTGTGGGGAGATGCACAAGTTCAGCATTTCCAAAGCGCTTAATAAAAGCCTCAATTCAATAATTTATACAGAAAATATAATTACGATATAATGAAAAAAATCCCAAGTAGTAAGGTAAGCCCGAAACCGCCAAAATTCAATTTTGTGTGGCTTATGATTGCCATGTTTTTAGGTTTTTTTGCCTTGCAATATGTTTTTGGAGAAAACCCGGCTAAGGAAATTAGCTATAGTGATTTTGAAACACGCATGTTAAAAACCGGCGCTGTTGAGCGTTTGGAAGCATATAAGAAAAATGATCTTGTCGAGGTAGAAGTTTATCTAAAAAAGGGCTGGAAAGATAATCCCAATTTTAAAGACGTAACTAAAAGCAATGATCCAATCCCTAGTCTTGCTGGTCAAGAGGAAACAGGTCCGCAGTATATCTTTAAGGATGCCTCAGCAGAGGTTCTGGAGAAAAAATTAGCTGCATCGCAGGCTGAACTGGCTCCAGGAACACCTAAAGTGCAATTAAAATATGCCGATCGTTCTAATCCTTGGGCGAGCTGGTTTGTGACATTTATGTTGCCATTGTTAGTGTTGGCAGCGATCTGGATTTTCTTGATGCGCCGTATGGGCGGTGGTGCTGGTGGTGGCGGTGGTGCGATATTTAATATCGGCAAATCCAAAGCACAGTTATTCGATAAAGAATCACAAATCAATATCACTTTTAATGATGTTGCAGGCTTAGAAGAAGCAAAACAAGAAGTAATGGAAATTGTGGATTTCTTGAAAAATCCACGTAAGTATACGAATCTAGGGGGTAAAATTCCAAAAGGAGCATTGCTGGTAGGCCCTCCGGGAACAGGTAAGACTTTATTGGCAAAAGCTGTTGCTGGTGAAGCACAGGTGCCTTTCTTCTCCCTATCTGGTTCAGACTTCGTAGAGATGTTTGTTGGTGTGGGTGCTTCACGTGTTCGGGACTTGTTCAAACAAGCCAAAGAGAAAGCACCATGTATTATTTTTATTGATGAGATTGATGCGATCGGTCGTGCCCGTGGTAAGAATTCTATGATGGGTGGTAACGACGAACGTGAAAATACATTGAACCAGTTATTGGTGGAAATGGATGGTTTCGGTACGGATTCGGGTGTTATTATTTTAGCAGCGACAAACCGTATTGATGTATTGGATACTGCATTATTGCGTCCAGGACGTTTCGATCGTCAGATTTCTATTGATAAACCAGATTTGATCGGTCGTGAGCATATTTTTAAAGTGCACTTAAAACCATTGAAGTTATCAGCGGAGGTAGATGCCAAAAAATTATCGGCACAGACTCCAGGTTTTGCTGGTGCAGAGATTGCTAATGTTTGTAATGAAGCGGCGCTGATTGCTGCACGTAAAAACAAACCTGAGATAGATATGCAAGATTTTCAGGATGCCGTGGATCGTGTGATCGGTGGTCTTGAGAAAAAGAATAAAATCATTTCTCCTGAGGAGAAACGTATTGTTGCTTACCACGAAGCAGGGCATGCTATTGCGGGCTGGTATTTGGAACATGCGGATCCTTTGGTAAAAGTTTCTATTGTTCCGCGTGGAGTAGCGGCTTTGGGATATGCACAATACCTTCCTCGTGAACAGTTCTTATATACAACAGAACAACTGGTGGACAGCCTGTGTATGACTATGGGTGGGCGTGTAGCCGAAGATATTACTTTTGGGCGGATTTCCACAGGTGCTCAAAATGACCTAGAACGTATCACGCAGCTTTCTTATGCAATGATTGCCATCTATGGTATGAACGATAAGGTAGGAAATGTGTCTTTCCGTGACAGCTCAGAGGCTTCTTTCCAAAAGCCATATTCTGACAAAACGGCAGAGCTTATTGATGCCGAAGTTCGTAATCTGATTACAGATGTCTATGCACGTACAAAACAACTTTTGTTGGACAAACGTGAGGGACTGATTAAGATTGCAGAGAAGTTATTGGAAAAAGAGATTCTTTTCCAATCTGACCTTGAAGAGATATTAGGTAAGCGTCCTTTCGATACCAAGACAACTTATGATGAATTTGTCAACGGTGCGGATGGTGGCGGTGTACCACAGACCGATTTGCCATTGGATGTTCACCCTGAGGAGGCAACTTCAAAAGATGAACAGCGATTGGATAATCCATCACCGAATAGTTTAAACTAATTTAGATTTTACAGCGCTAGAAAAACTCTAGCGCTGTATTTATATTGCTATTGAGCCATGAACGTGAAGAACGCGACAGCGAAGGAGGTAATGTTAAAACGCATACGTCAGGCATTGCTTCAAAAAAACGATAATCCACACCCTAATTTCAAAGAAACACCCCTTTACAAAGAAGAGGATGAATTGGTTGATCTTGTTTTTGTTCGTGAATTGACAGCCGCTGGCGGCAAGTTTCTTTATTGCGATGGTGAGATTGGCCTCATCGAAAATTTGATTACATTAACAGAGGTAAACAATATAAAAAATATCTATGCCTGGGAGCAGGGGATCCAAAATCTGCTGAGTCCCTATGGTTTCCCTTTTTTCAAAACGGAGAAAGATTTCGAGTCTGCCAATGCGAGTATCACCTCATGTGAAGCCTTGATCGCACGTAATGGCAGTATCATGGTGAGCAATGCTAATGCTTCCGGACGTCGTCTGAGTATCTACCCACCGATTCATATCGTTGTGGCCAAAGCTTCTCAATTGGTGTGGGATGTGAAAGATGCCTTAGCTTATATGCAGAAACGTTATGGCCAGGAGATTCCAACGATGATTTCAACCATTACAGGTCCTTCACGTACTGCAGATATTGAGAAAAGGCTGGTTTTGGGGGCTCATGGCCCCAAAGAGTTATATGTTTTACTTTTAGAAGACCGTTTCTAGCAATGCTTACTTTTTACTTACAACAAACTCCCGTCGCAAGTGTTATTTTCTTTTTTACGCTTGTTACGAGTATCTATACCTTTTCTCATGAGCAGCTTTATGGTAAGTTAATGCTCCATCCGTATAGTATCGCGCGTAAACAGCGCTTGTATACAATATTAACCAGTGGTTTTATCCATAAAGACTGGGGGCACCTGCTGTTTAATATGATCACTTTTTATTATTTCGCATTTGGATTGGAACAGATGCTGGCACAGGCAAGTCCCTATGGACATCTTCTCTTTGCTGTCATTTATTTAGGAAGTCTGGTGCTGAGTGACATTCCGACGATTATCCAACAGAAAAATAATTACGGTTATTACAGTCTGGGTGCTTCGGGCGCTATCTGTGCCGTTTTATTTAGCTATATCCTTTTTAACCCGAAGATGACTATCGGAGTCATGATGATTATCCCAATGCCAGCTTATTTATTTGCCTTTCTGTTTCTGGGTTATTGTATTTGGGCTTCCAAAAAAGCACAGGACGGGATTAACCATGATGCGCATTTCTTTGGTGCATTATCAGGACTGATCTTGACCATTATCTGTTTTCCTTGGGTCATAAAACATTGTCTGGCACAGTTCTAAAATTTTCCGCCCCAGGTTTCCCTATCCAAATTTCTATACTGGATCGCTTCAGCGAGATGGTGGTTTTCGATCGTTGGACTATTTTCCATATCGGCGATGGTACGGGCGACTTTTAATATTCGATCATAAGCCCTCGCGGAAAGATTTAGACGATCAATAGCTGTCTTTAATAGTTTTTTTTGCGATTCGCCGATCTGACAGATATCTCTGGTTAATTTGGTGCTCATGTGTGCATTACAATGAACATCTGGATAAGATTCGAATCGTTGTTTTTGAACCAACCTCGTTTGGATGACACGATTGCGGACTGTCAGGCTATTTTCAGAAGAAGCTGAGGCACTCAGCTCATCGAAAAGTACTGGCGTGACTTCTACATGGAGGTCAATCCGATCCAATAATGGACCCGATATTTTACTTAAATAACGCTGAACAGTGTTGTTGCCACAGATACATTCTTTTTCGGGGTGATTGAAGTATCCACAAGGGCATGGGTTCATGGCGGCGATCAACATAAAGCTGGCAGGATAATCTATGGTTAATTTTGCTCTTGATATGGTGATACTTCGGGATTCGAGTGGTTGTCGCATGACTTCAAGGACACTTCGTTTAAATTCAGGAAGTTCATCCAGAAATAGTACGCCATGATGTGATAGTGAAATCTCGCCGGGTTGAGGATTGGAGCCTCCACCCACCATGGCTACATCAGAGATGGTATGGTGAGGGGCGCGAAATGGCCGTATCGTTAGTAAGGCGTCTTTAGCTTTAAGGTTTCCCGAAACAGAGTGAATTTTGGTTGTTTCAAGCGATTCGATCATATTGAGGGGCGGTAATACCGTTGGTAATCTTTTCGCTAACATCGTCTTCCCCGCGCCTGGGGGACCGATTAGAATAACATTATGTCCTCCAGCAGCGGCTATTTCTAATGCTCTCTTGATATTTTCCTGTCCCCGAACATCTGCAAAATCAACATCATACTTATTTGTTTCAGTGTGAAAGAGAGATTGGATATCGACTTTCGTTGGAAGGATATTTTTTGAGTTATTAAGAAACTGTACCACCTCTGTTAGGTGTTCGACGGCAATCACATCGATGCCAGCAACGATGGCTGCCTCCTGTGCATTTTGTTGCGGAAGTATAATTCCCTTAAACCCGTCATTTAATGTCTGTAAGGCAATAGGTAATACGCCTCTGATAGGTTTTATGCTACCATCCAGGGATAGTTCTCCCACGATCAGATACTGTTCCAATAGCTCATTTGGAAGCTGTCCCGAGGACGCGAGTATACCGATAGCGATCGATAAATCATAACTAGAGCCTTCTTTTCTGATGTTAGCTGGTGCCAAGTTGACCACAATTTTCTGTCGTGGCATGTGAAGTTGGCAGGAAGTAATAGCGCTTTCAATACGTCTGAGGCTTTCTTTGACAGCATTGTCAGGAAGCCCGACTATATAATAATGTAGTCCAGTAGAAACAACTACCTCAACTGTTATGGTGCATGCCTCAATCCCATAGACGGCACTACAATAGGTTTTGTTTAGCATAAATTCTATAATCGGTTGATTTAAAGATACTAAATATTAAATCATAAATAATAATGCGCTAGTGAATTATTGTAAATCGATTACGAATTGTTGAAAAATGACTATATTGTAATTATATAGATTCTAGTTAATAATGAATAATCGCGGTATTTGGCAAACGATTTGCTTTATAAATTGTATTATTATCGAAGACTAGATTCATCGTGTAATAGAATTAGAACTTTAAAACGAAAAAGAAATGAATGACACAAGTAAAGTAGCTTTGGCGTTATTGGCAGGTCTTGCTGCAGGTGCAGCTTTGGGAGTTTTATTTGCTCCGGACAAAGGATCAGATACAAGAGATAAGATCAATGATTCATTAAGCGATTTGAGTGATGCTATTCGTGAGAGAGCTGAAGAACAATTCGATCAATTGAATGAGTTTAAAGAAAAAATTGTCTCCACCCTAAAAGGTAAATTAAACCAGGCAGAGGAGATTGTAGACGATGATATCATCGAGCATGCATAAGAAGCAAATTGTCCCTCAGGACAGTTTTGGGAGATACATAGAATTATAGGCTATTTCAAAAGGCTGAATATAAATATTCTATTGAAGTTCGTATAGACTTTTGAGATAGCCTAAATAAAATTAAGATGCATGGAAGAAGAAAAATTTTCACTTAGTGGTACTTTTCAGAAAACAAAAGAGTACATAGATTCCCAGTTTAAGCTCGTTAAATTGAAAACAATCGAGCGATCATCGCGGTTGATCGCGAGTTTGGTGGTGGACGCGACTAAATTGATATTCACTTTGTTTGTTGTCTTTTTCCTGTGTTTGGCTTTGGGATTTTGGCTAGGTGAGCTATTGGGAAGTTATTCATTGGGATTTCTGGCGACAGCAGGCATTTTTATGGTTATTATCGTAATTATACGGATTTTCGAACCTGCATTGGAATCTAAGTTTATGGATCTTTCCATCCGTCGCTTTTTGGCCAAGTGGAATGATGAGATCGAAGAAGAGGAAGAAGAGTTGAGAAAAAACGAAAAATTTGATAGAGAAGGGACTACAAATGAATAACAAGCAAACGAAAATACGCAATTTACAGGAGCTTAAGACTGAAATCGCTCGTTTAAAGGAACTCAAAAATGAACAAGAGGCTTACCTGAAAACACAGTTTACTTTATTTAATAACAAGATCGAAGCTCCGATTCGTTTTTTCAATTCATTAAAAAATAATATTCCCGGAGTCAATATCATTCAGCAATTATTTGCGAAAAGTAACAATCCTGATTCGGATTGGCTGACAAAAACCTTGCGCATAGGTGTTCCTTTTGTGATGAACAGGCTGTTTTTGAAAAACGCAGGAATGCTAAAAAAAGCGTTAATGTTGCTGCTATCGGAGCGTGCTGTCGGCCAGATCAATCAGGATAAAATCAGTGGATTGATAGGTAAACTCAGCAATTTTATCCGTCCCAAAAAGAAGAAAAAGAAAGCCTCACAAATTGAAGGGGAGGTTCCTCTAAAAGATGAAGTCAATGAATATGGAATTCCTTCCTATAGTGAAACCTACTAGGAAGTTGCCTCTTCTTTACTCAAAAAATCCTCGTAAGCTAATTTAATTCCCTCGCGAAGATTGGTTTTATGCTTCCAGCCTAAGGCGTGTAATTTGGATACGTCCATTAATTTGCGTGGTGTTCCGTCAGGCTTACTTGTATCAAATGAGATTTTGCCGGTATATCCAATGACGTCCTTAATGAGTTCGGCAAGATCCTTTATGCTTAAATCTTCACCGATGCCGATATTGACGAACTGTTTCTCATTATAGCTATTCATCAAAAATACACAGGCGTCAGCTAGATCATCCGAGAAAAGAAACTCCCTTAAAGGAGTCCCCGTACCCCAAATAACCACTTCATCTAAGTTATTTACCTTTGCCTCGTGAAATCTACGGATCAGGGCTGGTAAAACATGCGAGTTCTGTGGATGATAATTATCATTGATACCATAGAGATTAGTTGGCATAACTGATATATAGTTACAACCATATTGATCACGAAAAGCTTCTGCCATTTTAATACCAGCTATTTTGGCGATGGCATAAGGCTCATTGGTAGGCTCTAAGGTACCTGTCAACAATAAGTCTTCGTTCAAAGGTTGTGGTGCCATTTTGGGGTAGATGCAGCTTGAACCTAAAAACATCAACTTTGTAACCTCATTGTCGTAAGAGGATTTAATAACGTTATTCTGTATCGCCATGTTTTCGTAGATGAAATCTGCGCGATAGGTATTGTTTGCCATAATCCCCCCAACCTTAGCGGCTGCCAGGAAAACATAATCAGGTTTTTCTTCGTTGAAAAAGTCAGCAACTGCTTGTTGATTACGCAGATCTAATTCTTGAGAGGTACGGGTCACGATGTTACTGTATCCCAGTTCTGTTAATTTGCGATATATTGCCGATCCGACCATTCCTCGATGGCCTGCTACGTAAATTTTAGCGTCTTTTTCCACGATAAGTTATTGATTCCTGCAAATATAAGGTTATTTTTGCGGGATATTAATTAAAAAATGGGAAAGGATAAACTACGTAAATTTGCCGAAGTAGCGACTTTTGAGAATGTCATCCAGCTCGATGCCGGCAAAGAATATAAAGGAAAATGGGCTGAGAAACAATTTGGAAATGCAAACCCGGTTGTTTTGGAACTTGCCTGCGGTAAAGGAGAATATACAGTTAATTTGGCGCGCTTGTTTCCGGAAAAGAACTTTATCGGGATTGATTTTAAAGGCAACCGTATCTGGCGTGGCGCAAAAACCGCGTTGGAAGATGGTATCAAAAATGTCGCATTTTTACGGATACAGATTGAAACGCTTCTTGAGCACTTTGCTGAGAATGAAATTGATGAAATTTGGATTACCTTTCCAGATCCACAGCCGCAGGACAGTCGCGAAAAGAAGCGCTTGACAGGCCCTAAATTTTTAGACCGTTACCAGATTGTCATGAAGCCAGAAGGGATGATGAATCTAAAGACAGATAATGATGGCTTCTATGCATATACTCTTGAGCAAATAGAGTTACAGAATCTGAAGAAATATAAAGAGACGACAGATCTGTATCACTCGGACTTGGTCGATAATGTTTTATCAATCAAGACATACTATGAGAAAAAGTATCTTGCTGACGATAAGAATATAAACTATGTGAAATGGAGCTTTGAGAAACGCTAACATCAAAGTTTTTATTGTAAAAGAAAGAAACTGTCTCCTACATTTGCATGATGCAAGCATAGGAGACAGTTTCTTCTATTTCAGTTCATCCAATCCTTTATTGACAATTTCTGCCCTTTTATAACATTCCTGAGATCGAGTATGAAGAGCGTTGAAAGAATTGAAAATGACCTCTCCATATTCATTGTAATTATCCTGTACGTCATTGACCTCAGCCAATACTTCTCTAAATTCCTCCTGGTCGCGATCCAGAGAAACAATGTCGACCTGCGCACCCAGGTAGTTTTTGTAGATCAGATGGATGTCATTCCACAGCGCTTCATTTATCCAGCCTTCTTTTTCATAGATCATCTCGAAATGAGCATTGAACCACTGGTATTCCCTAGATACATCATCGTGGAGATCCTGAATGTGCTGGTTGTGATATATTACCCCTTTATAGAAGTCTTCCAGGTCTATACTTATTTCCGTTACTTCATCGTGCTTATCGAATGGAAGCACCGAGGGATCCTTGATCTTGAGAAATACCTCAAGAATATCAAGATCCTGTTCGATAGGGAATAACAGGTATTCGAGTTCGGCAATCTCAAAATCAATTTCTTCCAAAGCCTGATTGTGCTGTTTGAGCTGCTGCAAGGTATCCCAGGTCAGATCGTGCATAAGATAATGGGCCGCTCTTTATTCATTTCTTCTCTTTCTGCCTTTCTCGAAAACCATGGATATATTTTTAATCAAGGCAGAATTAGCTTAGCGTGCTGTGTGTTTTTATTGCGATATGTATTTTAAATAACTTCGATTTGCTTCGTTTTTTAAGAAATATTTATTATTTTCGATACTATTATAGTAAATAACCAAGGTAAAGGCTTGCTTTTTTTTAGACCTAATGCGTGAAATTCCTGTCTGTAATGAATTCTTATGCATTTTTATATGATGTAAATCGGGCAAAATGTTTCTTAAAGGAAATTATATTCGAAACAATTGTTAACAGAAAGAAAACATTAAGTTAAAACAAACTTTTTGTTAAGAGTATACTTTTGTCCCAAATTGCAAATTAACAATTTACACTAATATCTATGTTTAGTATTAACCCTATCCAAATTAATCTAAGGCACTCATCCTCGAAAGTGCTATTTGCAGCGCTGGCAGTTGCTTGCAATCTGGATGTAGCTTCGGCGGCTGTTCCAATGGACAACAGCCATGGAGTCACACATAATTTTAATCAGGGGAAGATTAAAATTAAAGGAAAAGTTGTAGATAGCAAGACACAGGAGCCCTTAGCATCGGTATCTATCCTTGCTGGCGGGGTAGCGAAGGGGACGACTGATCGAACGGGGCATTTTGAAATAGAGGTTGAGACCGGTGCTTTGGTCCGTTTTCAATTGATTGGTTATGAGGGGCAGACCAAGACCTTTGCAACAGCACAGTCAAATGCTCAAATCGCATTAAATGTTACTTCCGAGGCATTGAATGAAGTAGTTGTTACGGCGCTGGGTATTCAGCGGGAGGAGAAAGCACTTGGTTACTCCATTAGTACCGTGAAGGGGGAGGAATTGACCAATGCAATTTCAAACAACTGGACAGATGCATTGACTGGTAAGGTAGCTGGTTTAAATCTGGTTAAATCTGGTGCAGGACCGTTGGGGTCAAATAAAGTTATCCTGCGTGGCGAAACATCCATGACGGGGGACAATGATGCGCTTATTATTGTGGATGGGATTATCATGGGAGGTGGGACTAAAATGACAGGGAATGGGAATTCGGCCTATTTGGATGGTGATTCACCCGTAGATTTTGGCTCTTCTTTGGCTGATATTAATCCTGAAGATATTGAGTCAGTTTCAGTTCTTAAGGGGCCTGGTGCTGCAGCATTATATGGGTATAGAGGGTCTCGTGGTGCAGTCATTATTACGACTAAAAAAGGGAAGAGTATACGAAATAGAATAGGGGTTACTGTCAATTCAAATACTGCAATCGGGACAATTAATCGATGGCCTGATTATCAGTATGAATATGGGCAAGGTGCTATAGGACAGGACTTGTATTACTCCTATGGTCAATCGGAAGATGGTGCAAGTACGTTGAGCACCTCATCTGCTTGGGGACCTAAATTTGATGGTCAATACTATTACCAATATGATCCCGCTAATTATAGACAAACACCTGCCGAACGTACACTTTGGCGACCTTATGAAAACAATCGCAAGGACCTATTTCAAACGGAGCTGACTTCGACAAATTCCATTAGTGTTTCCGGATCTACAGATAAGACGACAGCGCGCTTTTCTTATACCAATGTAACCAATAAGTGGATTATTCCCAATATGGGCTATAATAGGCACACAATTGCAACGCAATTTAGCAGTAAGATCACCGATAAATTGACCTTGTCCACAAAAATTAATTTTAATAATAGAGGTTCTGACAATTTGCCTAATAGCGGTTACAATAATCAAAGCTATATGTATTTTGTTCGGGGGATTGTGCCGAATATAGATGCGGCTTGGTTGGATCAGAATTGGCTTCCTGGCAAGGAGGGCATTGAGCAAATGACACCATTTTCCAATTTACTGGATAATCCGAGAACGATTTCTTATGATATGGTCAATGCGCAGAATAAAAATAACCTGATCGGAAACGTGCAGTTGGATTATAAATTCACCAATGAACTAAGTTTGATGCTCCGGACAGGAATCGATATGGGATATGACAAACGTAAGCAGTCAAGACCTTTTGATACTTATAAATATGCGTTTGGTTACTATCGTGAACAATCTATTTATGCCGAGGAACGAAATTCAGATTTTTTATTACAATATAATAACCAACGTTCGGAAAACCATCGTTTTGGTGTTTCAGCTGGGGGAGCCTTATTAAACAACAAATACATTAAAGATGATGCATCAGCAAATAGTCTGATTTATCCAAACCAGTATAAGTTTGCAAATGCCAGAGAAAGGGTGCTATATGATCCGTATAGGGCGGAGTACGCTATTCATAGTGTCTATGGTTTGGCAAATTATAGTTATAAAGAAAGATATTTTATTGACTTTACGGGTCGCGTAGACTGGGCAAGTACATTGGCTTCACCTAAAAGAAATGAAGTTAAGCCTTTCTTTTACCCATCGGTTAATACAAGCTTTATCCTAAGTCAAATCTTTGAATTGCCGAAATCAATCAACTATTGGAAATTACGGGCCTCTATTGCTGGAGTAGGAGGGGGAGGAACCAAACCCTTTAATAACTTTTATGGATATAGCAGTGTGATCGGATTTAACGGTGGATTATCTAATCCTTCGACAGTTCCTGATGAAAATTTGCAAGCCGAAAATACCTTGTCTTATGAACTAGGAACCGACTTTCGGATGTTTAAAGACCGAATAAAACTGGATTTGACTGTATACAGTACATTGATGGACAGGCAGTTAATCGAAACGCCTGTAGACCCTTCCAGTGGTTATAGACGAAAGTTCACCAATGGTGGGGAAGTTAAAACTCAAGGAATTGAGATTGCTTTATCGGGAGATATTTTGAAAAGCCAGGATAAGTTAAACTGGAATATGTATGGGAATTTTACCCATTATGATTCGGAAGTCGTTTCTATACCGGCTTCGCTTGAAGGGAGACTTATTCTTTCTACATTGTTTGGTAGCCGCGGCACGATAGAGGCTATACCAGGGCGTAGATTTGGTGATATCTGGGGACTAGGTTATGAAAGAAACCCAGATGGAAAGATCATCTATGCTGATGGTGTACCTGTATTGGCACAGGAAAGCCGTTATATTGGTAATCCCAATCCGACCACGAAATTTGGTTGGGGCAATGAATTCAAGTACAAAGGTTTCCGTTTTAATTTCCTGTTTGACGGACAGTTTGGCGGGGTAGGTTATTCATTAACGCATGCTGTTCTGATGGAAGAGGGAAAATTAAAGAAGACGCTTCCGGGGCGTTATACAGGGATTATTGGCGACGGCGTTGTGCTGAATCCAGATGGAAGTTATAGCAAAAATACGGTCGTTGCAACAGCTGGAGATTATTATGCAAGACATTTTAATCGTGACAATCTTGAATCAAATACGTTTTCTACTGACTTTATCAAACTGCGGGAAGTTAGACTGGATTATTCATTGCCGAAATCTTTTTTAAGTCGTTACAAAATTGAAAAGGCATCTATCGGTTTATATGGACGGGATCTTTTTGTATTTACTAAATGGCCAGCTTTTGATCCAGAATTTGCTTCTTTGACCGGTAGTGGAATTGAGAAAGGAGCTGAAATTGCTCAGTTTCCTTCGACGCGAACAATGGGTGTGAACCTATCATTTTCATTTTAATTATTGACGCTATGAAAAAATATATCCGTATAACATTTTTACTCATACTCGGGAGTATAGTATTCCAGAGTTGTACTAAAGATTTTGTAGAAAAGAATACCGATCCTAATAAAGTTTCTGCAGTAGCACCGCAAAGCTTGATTGCACCGGCTTTGGTTAATGTGTTGAGTACTAATCTATCTCGTAATTTAAGAATCAATAACGAATTGATGCAGGTTACAGTCACAATAAATGATAATTTGGAAATTCAGCGCTATGAGATTAGACCATCGGAATCGGAGTCAAGCTGGACTGGCTGGTATGTGCAACTGACGAATATTAGAGATATATATCAGAGGGCTAACGACGCAAAACAGGTCGGTTATCAGACTTATATGGGTATTTCCTTGGTCATGGATGCATGGGTAAGTTCGCTTATCACGGACATGTATGGTGATGTACCGTATTTCGATAGTAATAAAGGTTTTTCCGAAGGTAATCTCACCCCCAAATTTGATAAACAGGAGGATATCTATAAGGATATTTTCCGAAAACTAGAGGAAGCGAACGCCCTATTGAAAGAAAATGTTTTGGTAGAGTCGGCCAATAACGCGATGGATCCAATTTATAGTTCAGATCCGACAAAATGGCGCAAATTTGGTAACTCCTTGTATTTGCGTTTGTTATTGCGGGTTGCACATAAAACAGAAACGAATGCTGTTGCCAAGATTAAGGAAATATTGGAGACTAATGCTGCCGAATATCCGATTATGCAAAGTAATGCTGAAACAGCCGCATTGTATTATACCAATGTACAGCCTTATATGAATCCCAATTATAATGTGCGCGATATTGATTTTAATGGCACTAGGGGGTATTCTGAATTTTTTATTAATAATTTGATGGACCTGGGCGATCCTCGTTTGAAGCTTTGGGCTACGGAGGCTACTCTAGGTGTCTATGGAGGTATGCAGTCTGGTTATGCTCGCGGAAATGTTCCTGAGCGTCAATCTACACTCCTCGCAGCGCTAAAGTCAGATGCGCACATGGGAAATATCATGAATTATGCTGAATTGCAATTTATCATAGCGGAATGTGCCCTGCGGAAATATGTTGAGCTTGATGCTTCTGAGGCATATACAAAAGGAATCAATGGAGCGATGGAATATTGGGGAACTACTGTTCCACAGGGCTATTTGGCAAATCCAAAAGTGATCTTTTCGGCTGAGGATTCCGAAACTCAAAAGCTAAAAAAGGTGCATCTGCAAAAATACTATGCGATGATGTTTACGGATTTCCAACAGTGGTATGAATATCGTCGAACACAGTTGCTAGATCTGTACAAAGGGCCAGGTTTATTAAACAATGGAAAGATGCCGGTCAGATTAAATTACCCAATTATTGTCCAATCGCTTAATAGGGAAAATTACCAAGATGCGGTCGGTCGCATGGGCGGAGATGGAATAAATGAAAAAATGTGGTGGCAACCTACAATCAACTAGTTCATGAAAAAATTAAAGTTAGTAATATGGACTGCGTTGGCGATGTCAACGCTCCTGACAGGCTGTAAAGAAGATATCAATGAGTCAATCGGAGAATTAAATCCTGAAATATCATTGTATACATTACGCAGCCTCTATAAAAATACGGACCTACAGCTCAACGAATCAAGTGCGCTTGGCGCAAAGTACGTGAAGGCGCTTGTGGTTTCACGCGCTGAGAATAAGAATTTGCCCGAAAATACCATTGCTGTTCAGAATATTTGGCGCAATCAACGTAGAGGAATATTAGTAGAGGTTACTGATGCCTCGAGTTTCAAATTTGGTGACTCTGTTCAGATCAATATCGATGGTACAAAATTGGTCAAAAAATCTGGTCTAATGGTTTTATCGTCCGTTAATAATCAACAGGTCAATGTCTTTGCCTCAAATAAGGATGTTGCTCCATTGGCCGTATCGGTCGCGAACCTCAATGCGAAATTCGACGAATTTGAATCAACTTATATTGATGTTACTGCTGATGTCGAGCCAGAGCCTGCAACCGGAACAGCCCTAAAAGGCGATAAGATCTTGATGGATGGAGATAAAAATGAGATTACCTTACATACCGAGGACAATGCAACATTTGCGGCACAGTCTATTGCTCCCAGCGCCTCTTTCAGAGGAATAGCATTCAGAGAGGGGGATAAATTGCAAATCCGAATGCAGGACTACTCCGACATGGCCTATGCAAGTGGTAAACTATATGCTGGATGGCCGGAGACTTTTGATGCTGTAGACGCGAGTGTGAAAGGAAGTTACGATATGGGCGAAAAGAACGACGTGTCTTTCCCAACTGGGCAATGGAAGTTATATCAGGCAATATTGGGTACTACTGCTGGTCGTGACCGAATTGTTTCCGGTAAAAATGCGATACGCATGCAACAGAATTTAAGTGTGGATGGTCATGTACAGATGAATTTTGATGTACCAAATGGCGCTTCAAAAGTGACACTTTGGTATGGTTCATATTATACAGATCGGTCATGCACGTTTAAGCTGGAATATTCTACCGATCAGGGCGCGACTTGGAAGCAAATAGGTGAATCCATCGCTGACGCACATCCAACTTCGCAGAGTATGAATTCAAAACAGACTGTATTTTTAATGAATGTTCAAGGAGCTGTTCGTTTCCGGGTCACCAAGCTTGGATTGGGAACCAGCAACAATGTCATTAATAATGGAAGGCTCGGCCTGGATGATATTGCAATCTATAAGAGTTATTAAGTTGAACGACTGATTATGTAAAAGCCCTGTGTAGTGAAGACTCCACAGGGCTTTCTGTTGTCGGCATATATTTTCTAAACTCCTCATAAAAATTCGTTATCTTCATAGTAACTATAAACGAAGACTTATGAACTTAACAGACTTAGTTACAGGAGGAGTTGGCTCGAAAGCAATAGAAGCCATTTCTAAAATGACAGGCGTCAGTGAATCCAAAGCAAAATGGATTGTGGCAGCGGCTGTTCCTTTAATGATTGCAGCATTGAACTACAATGCAAAAAACAAAGGTCAATCGGAAAACATTGACAAAGCGATCGATCAACATAGCGGTGGAGGTATCTTCGATAAGATAGGTGATTTATTTGGCCAGGGTGGATCTGACGACGGGAACAAGATTGTCAACCATATGTTTGGACAAAACACAGAGGTGGTGACACAGAATATTGCCGATAAAGCTGGTATTAGCTCTGCTCAGGTAACTGGGGTTTTAGCAACGTTAGCGCCTATTGTCATGAGTTACTTAGGTCAACAAAAACAGGCGTCCAGTGGCGGGGGTATTGGTGACCTGATCGGATCTGTTTTAGGTGCTGGTGGACAGCAAGGTGCTGGGGGTGGTATGCTAGGAGGGATTCTCAGTTCATTTCTAGGCGGCGGACAGGAAGAGCCTGCACAAGAAACACAACAGGCTTCTACAGGCGGTAGTATGACTGATATGTTGGGCGGTTTGGCCGGCAGCTTCTTTGATAAAAGTAACGATGGTCAATCCAAAGGAAATATCCTTGACTCGATCGCAGGAATGTTTGCGAAGTAAAGCAATCTTATAACATAAAAAAGTCGGTAACTGATCAGTTACCGACTTTTTTATGTTATATTGAATTAATTTTCTACCGTTACTTTAGGTGGAAAATTCTTATGTTTTCTTTTGCTGATTTTGTCTACATTAACAGGTTGAGGAACTTTAACATAGTATCCTGTACCATCATATTCTCGTTTATTCGGGCTTTCTTTGCAGGCAACAGAGCAACAGCCTTCCATTTCCCATCCGCATTCGTCACACTGCGTGAAATGCTCATTACATACCGGATTGGCGCAGTTGATCATCTTGGTCGTCTGTTTGCCACAATTGAAACAGGTTGATACGACCGATGGATTGACTGAGTTGACGTCTACTGTGACACGATTGTCAAAGACATAACACTGTCCTTCGAAATCTTCACCACCTGCTTCTTTGCCATATTTAATGATTCCACCATGCAATTGGTAGACATCCTCAAAGCCCTCTTTTAACAATAGGGCAGAAGCTTTTTCACATTTGATCCCACCAGTACAATAGGTCAATATTTTTTTGCCTCTATATTGTTCAAGCTCTTTGATTTTTTCTGGAAACTCGCGGAAGTTGTCAATGTCCAAAGTCACCGCATTTTTAAAGTGACCTACATTGTGCTCGTAGTTTGAACGCACATCTAATACAACGACATCTTCTTGGTCCTTCATCGCCAAGAAATCTTTTGGTTCCAGATGTATACCTGTTTGGCGGTTTGGATCGATTTCTTTCGGATCCCTTAGGCCAGAGTGCACGATTTCAGCTTTGTAGCGACAGTGCATTTTGATGAAAGAAGGTTCATCAACGTTGTCGATTTTAAATTCTGTTTTGTTAAAACGACCATCCGCATAAATTGCATCCATATATTGTTGACAAGCATCAGTCGTACCCGAAACAGTACCATTCAAGCCTTCATCGGCAACAATAATACGTCCTACTAAGTCAAGTGATTTACAAAATTCAAGGTGATCAGTCGCAAACTGTTCTGCGTTTTCGATAGGGCTGTAACAATAGTACAGCAATGTTTGATATTGTGTCATGATATTCATTGATACCGCTGCAAACGGCGTTTAATGCAAAAATAAATTCACTGCAAAGCTACAAAAAATAATAAATGGAAGGAAATGACCTTCGTCACCTTTTCTTCAAAGGTTCCAAGAGGTACTCCAAGCCGTTTAGCTTGATCTCATAAAGTGTGGCCAGTTGCTGTCCTAATTTACCTTTAGGAAATCCTTTTTGATTGTACCAGACCAAATAAGGCTCCGGAAGATTGCATAAGGTGTAGCCCTGATATTTGCCGAAGGGCATTTTAACTGTCACAAGTTCAGTGAGGATTTCAGGATTTAGCATTAGTCTTGGGGTTTTCCATAATTAATGCGGTACCAGATCGCTTTTAACGCGATGATCCCATGATTGAATAAATTGGGAATGGTGCCGTAATAGTGTTTGAAGATGGCGAAGCGTTCTTTTAGCGACTCCTTATGTTTCTGTTTTGACATCCCGCCCACGAGATAGCGCGCTACATATTGATGTGCATTAACAGATTTATTTGCCTTTTTAGCACAGCGAATGACCCAATCTATATCGGCGCATAGCTTATAATTGAGGTCATACGGTTCTGCAATACTCCGTTTGATATAAATCGCCTGATGACAGATATTCATGCCATAACGAAAACTCTTCCAGTCGAAATTTGCTGGTACTTTATGTCTTCGTTCACCAATAATAGCTCGATTGTCATCTACAAGTATCGTTTCACCATAGAGGATATCGGCACCATCACTGAGCTTCGCTAGATTTTCGATGCTGTTGAGATCGTATATTTCATCTCCGGAATTCAAAAAGAGAACATAGTCACCTGTAGCCAAAGCAAGGCCTTTGTTCATCGCATCGTAAATTCCTTTGTCTTTTTCAGATAATAAGACCGCAATTTTATCCTGATATTTTTGAATAACGGCTAAAGTACCATCGGATGATTCCCCATCAATGACGATATATTCAATATTGTCGTAAGTCTGGTTAGCAACAGATGTGATGGTATGCTCAATATCCCGCACATTATTGTAAACGACAGTGATGATTGAAAATTTTGGATGAGCAGACATGTCTATTTATTGAATTTGTTAATTTTTTTCTTGAGGAATCGGATGCCCCGATTGAATAAAGAACCTTTCCGATGTGCGTAGAAATATTTGATAGCTTCATACCCTTGTACATTCTCCGCTATTTCGGTAGGGAAAAAATGTACAGGATGATCTGCTAAAGTGACCTGATAGGTTGATTCTGCAGCTGTATGAGTGCCCGAACCATCGTTACCGATATTCTGTGTCATCGAATTCCTCGGATACAAAACTAGTCCATTTTTTTTGAATACCGAAGCGTACCAACGTATTGCCCAGGAGTTGATCCTTCCAGTGCGTAGCTCCTGTACCTGCTTCCAAAAGTTCTCTTTTCCTTCAATACTGAACTGATGAATCTGTTCCTCCGAAAAATCGGAAACAAGCTCATCTATGTTGGGGTTGAAATGTTGCCAAGCACGATCCCATGTTGCCCACCCCCAGCTATTGGCGACTCGAAAGAAAAACGTTTCAGGAAGCTCATTCAGATTTTTTACCGGATAGCCGTAGCCACTGATCTGCATGACCTGTTCGTCCTCTTTATAGCGGTTTAGTGCTTTATTAAAGTAATCGAGAGCAAATGCTGATGTTTCGAGATCATCTTCTAAGACTATAATCTGCCCATGTTCTTGCACGACTTTGGTAACACCGTCAATGACATTCGCAGCTAAGCCCCAATTTTTGTCCCGCTCGACAATTTTGATCTGTTTAAAATACCAGGGCTTTTTTATAATCCGACGTACCTCTTCTACAGCCTCAATCGCGCGCTCATCTTTTGCCGCATCCGAATAAATATAGAGAATAGTCTGGTCAGCATACCTGTTTCTCTCAAGTGCTGCAAGAGTCTTTAGCGTATGCGCTGGACGATTATACACAAAGAGTAAGACTGGAGCAAGACTGTTCATCTATCAAAAAATTTTGTTAAAAGCTTTTTTATTAGCCTGACGGGTATCACGGACTTCCATGGTCTTACCCAATAGTCTAAAAGCAATATTGAAATAACTTCTTGTTTCAAAAATACGACCTTTACCCAAAGAAGACAGCATTTTCTTTACGCTCGCTAATATCGCCATTGAGAAAGCCTTTGTAAACGTATAATTGATATTGCAATATTCTGTCAGATGATAGACGAATTCGCTCTTTAGAAAAGCTTTGCGATCTACTTGGCGCTGCTGTCTGTCGTGATAAGCCTTGGCATCTTCGGCTAATACAAAGTTTAATCCATAATAATGGATGCGGTTGGCATAATCTTTATCTTCTCCATAATGGAAGAAAATTGGAGAAAAACCGCCGACTTTTTTGATGACAGCTTTTGGTATCAACCAAAAAGCAGCATTGACGAATGAGCAGGTTCGGTAGGAATTTTCAAACTGCGTATGCTTCGTATAAATTGAGAACCCATGGTCGAGTTTTTCCTCCGTACCATCGTAGTGGATGGGGGAAATAATTCCAATGTTTGCAGTGTTTACCTTGATCAGGTTGGCGATGCAGTTTTGATCTACCCAAGCGTCCTGATTGACTAAAAAGGCGTAGTCATAATCTTCCTCGAGGGCGATAGTCAATCCAATGTTGTTGGCTTTCCCAAAACCGAGGTTTTCGGGACTTTCTATCAGCCTGACAGCAGGATAAGTTTCTTTGATGATACAGGTAGTATGATCCCTTGAGTTATTATCTATAACAAGGATATCCGTTGGATGGCTTGATAATAATAAACTGTGCAGGCATTTGTGAATCCAAGGTTCAAAATTATAAGAAACGATTATGGTGAGAATCTTGGCCATCTATTTTTTTCGGATAACTGTGATGAAATAGCTGAATAATTCCAACAAAATACTCGGCTTAAAGACTCTATTGACGATAATATATGCACATACAGCGACAGCGATAGTACTTGCAAACCGAAGGTACAGGTTGGCAATGGATGCGGTGGCATAGTGTGCTGCCAAACAGCTGATACCGGCTAATACAGCATATGAAAATACATCCTGAATTAGATAACGGAATGAATAGGTCATATAGGGTTTAGCCGAAGCGTACCAGACAAATATCCATAAGGCATTTAATCCGGAGGTTAAGGCGATGAGCATTTCAATGCCAAGCGATTTGCCAAAGACTAAAATAGCGATTTGAAGTAAACCAAAAACAACGATATTTCGCATATAGATCTGGGACTTTCCCTTGCTGATAATCAGGCTGGAGAAGACATTGCTTACTGAGTCAAAAGCAGCTCCAATACAGAAAATCTGAAGAAAGATAGCACTTTGCTGCCATTTTTCGGTTATTGTAATCGTAATGAAGTCTTGTGCAACGGTTGTTAAACCAAATAACATTGGAAAAGCCAAAAAAGCAGTAAAGGAGATGAGCTTGCGGAATACACGAACCTGTCTGTCCTTATCGTCTTCTATCTCACGTAGGATAGGTTGTGTGACGTTATTAACCATATTGGTTAAAATAGACTGCGCCATTTGGCTCCATTTATTTGGTTGAACAGTATATCCTAATTCTTCGGTTGTATAATGTTTTCCCAAAATTGCCGCATATATGTTTTTATTAATATTGATAAAAATATTGGTAACCAGTATTTTACTGCTAAACCCTAGAATATCGCGGATAGGACTGAAATCGAAGGTAAATGAGGGCTTGAATTTGGAAAAATACCAAAAGCCAAGCATATTAAAACCGCTATAGGAAACGATCTGGACCGCAAATGCCCAATAGGCATAACCTTTATAGGCTAAATATATACCAATTGTATTTGATAAGATAAGGGCCAAAGTCCCGGTGATCACTCTTTCCTTGATCTTTAAATTGCGGAAAAGGTAGGCGTTATGCGCAATCCCGAAACTTCCTAACCAGAAGGATAGAAAGGTAAATCGACTGAGTTCAACAAGTACCGGCTGGTTGTAGTACAGGGCAATGAGCGGTGCTGAAAAGAATAATACAATATAAATAAATGTACCTATTCCAACACTTGTCCAGAATACGGCATTGTAGTCTTTATGTTGAACTTCTTTTTTATTGACAATCCCATACACAAATCCGCTCTCTTGAAATGCTGAGGCAAGAACAGAGAATATGGTAATCATGGCTACTAAACCGTAATCTTCTGCTGTTAGTTTACGATTTAGTAGAATGCCGAAGCCGAAGCCCAAAAACTGCTGGATGATACTGGCCATACCACCCCATAGCAATCCTTTTGTTGTTTTTGATTTTAAAGAGTCATTTCCTGTTTGCGATGACATGCTAAATTAAATGAGCGGCAATATTAAAGTATTGCAATTGTATTCGCAAATTCTTTTAAGGAAACATCAGTCGGATTGATATCAGTAATCAAATAGGAAATATCACGTAGAGGTACCACTTTCATTTTTTGAACGGAATTAAGTTTTTCCGCAATACTGAGTATAGCAACCTTCTTAGAGCATTTGATCATTGCACGTTTGATTTGCACAACTTCCCAGTCGGAATCCGTTACCCCATCTTCTACAGAGAGTGAATTGGTACCCAGCAAGCAAAGATCTACTTTTAGGTCCGCCAATTCATTGGCCACCTGTGCACCTGATACAATATTTGTATTACGTGAAAGCTTTCCGCCAACCAAAATCACTTCAAGATTTGGCTTTTCAGCCAGTTCTAATGCAACTAGTGGGCTGATCGTAAAGAATGTACATTGAAGGTGGTCTGGAATTGTTCGTGCCAGTTCAATCAAGGTCGTTCCCCCGCCGACCAATACAGTCATACCATTTGAGATTAATGAGCTTGCCTTCTTGGCAATTTCTTTTTTCGCTTCTTTAGCGTAGACATTTCCGTCCTGAAAAGGAAATTGAAATGATTTGGAAAGCGCTCCACCGTAGACTTTTAAAACTTTGCCATTTTCTGCAAGCTCGTTCAAGTCACGTCTGATCGTATCTTCGGATACATTAAGTTGGACACTTAAATCTGAAGATAAAACTTTGTTATGTAGATTGATCTGATGTATAATAAATGCTTGTCTTTCTTCCTTTAACATTGGTCTTTGGTTTTAATCGGAGTTATTAAACTAGTTGAAAAAAAATCAGTTTAAATGTAGTGAAAATTATTCTTCCTTTTTATCAATTTTTGTTAAACCCGCTTTAAAGCGAGGTTTGAATCCTGTTGGCTTGCTAGCTGCAGTTTGTTCCGTTGTAGTATCATCATTCTGCTGGGGTTCAACAGTTGGATTGGCCATATTGCTTCCCGTTGGTGTTGCTTCTGGAGCCGCGGTTTGTTTCGCGTTCGGGTCTTCTGTTGGCGGATCCACTTCCTGTGTATCGTCCGTATTTGCTGCTGAGGGAACTACTGTCGATGGAGAATCAGTACTTGCTGTTTTGGTTAAACCAGCTTTGAATCTTGGCTTAAAGCCTGTTGGCTTTGATATCTCTGTTGCCGAACTTGTCGCGGATTCCGCAGGTGAGGATGTATTCGCTGTAACAGTGCTATCCTCGACCGCTGAAGGTGTAGTCGCATCCTCTACCGAAGAGTTTGCGGATTGAACAGATTCAGCCGCCTGTTTGTTATCAGCACTTGCTGTTTTCGTTATTCCGGCTTTAAATCTTGGCTTAAAGCCTGTCGGCTTCGATGCTTCTGTTGCCGCGCTGTCCGAGGCCTCTGCAGGTGAAGATGTATCCTCATTAATAGTGCTATCAGTTGTTTTCGTCACACCGGCTTTAAAGCGAGGAGTGAACCCCGTTGGTTTAGCAATTGCTGTTTCCTGCTCGCTGGGTTCTTTTTGCTGCTTGTCAACAGTGTTCTCTACTGCCGGCGGCTTTGTTTGGGAAGAATCCGTACTTGCTGTTTTCGTTACACCAGCTTTAAACCTAGGCTTGAAACCTGCCGGTTTGTTTGCTGCGGTTGTATCCGTTTCAGCCGTATTCTCCTGTTGTGGTTCAATGGATGGATTGGCTGGGCTACTTTCGGTTAGCGTTGGTGTTGCTTCTGGAGCAGCTGTCTGCTTCGCGCTCGGTAACTCTGCTGACGGAGCCATTTCCTGTGTCGAGCCGTTACTTGCTGCTTTCGTCAGACCTGCTTTGAATCTTGGCTTAAAGCCTGTCGGCTTCGGTGCTTCTGTTGCCGAGTTGTCCGGGGCCTCTGCAGGTGAGGATATATCCTCGTTAACAGTACTATCAGCTGCTTTCGTAACACCTGGCTTGAAACGGGGTTTAAACCCTGTTGGTTTAGTCGTTTCTGGCGCAGTGTCGTTCGACAAATCTGTAGGTGCGGCCGTCTCCTCGGCTGAAGTCGCTGTGTTTTTAGTGATTCCCGGTTTAAAGCGTGGCTTAAATCCTGTGGTAGAATTTGCAGCTGCCGTCGAAGGTTCTGTTGTAGGTTCCTCTTTCTGCTCAGCAGGTTCAGCTGGAGTTGCTGCCTTAAACCTTGGTTTGAAACCTGCAGGTTTTGCGGCAGTGGCATCTGTTACGGCCGGAGCCTTCTCAACAGGATCTGTTTGGATCGGTTTTTTGATAACCGCCGTTTCTTCTTCCGTCAGATGGTAACTTTTACGAAGCTTGTTGAACCAAAACTTCTTGCTATGATCAAAGCTTTTCTCGCCCATAGCAGAATAGTGTGCTCTGAACTCTTCAAATAAAGGTTCATCTGCAGCTTTTAAAGCTTTTAAATCAATTTTCTTTTTCGTGAAAAATTCTTCAAAAGTCATCCTGTTACGAGTTTGATATAGTCTATTACAAATGTAGTAATTTTTCTGACGGCGCTGAGAGGCCTTGCTATAAAAAAAGAGCGACAAGCGCTCTTTTTTAGATATTTTGTGAGATAAACAGCTTATGCCATATTATGGTATACCGCCTGAACATCATCATCCTCTTCGATTTTATCGATCATCTTTAATACATCTGCCGCTTGCTCTTCAGTAATATCAGAGTGTGATAAAGCAATACGCTCCAACTTTGCCGAGCTTACTTCGATACCTTTCTCTTCCAGCAATTTTTGCATATTACCGAAATCTTCAAAAGAAGTCTGAACTACAGCAACATCATTGCCTTCTTCATCAGCTTCAACGTACAATTCTTCCAAACCACCATCGATAAGTTCCAGTTCCAATTCTTCAAGATCCAATTCGTCTGTAGCTGCAAAGCGGAAAATAGACTTGCGATTGAAAATAAAATCCAAGGATCCTGTTTTTCCCAATGAACCCCCAGCTTTGGTAAAATAGCTACGGATATTTCCTACGGTACGGTTGGTATTGTCTGTTGCTGTTTCGATCAAAACCGGAACACCATGTGGGCCATAACCCTCATATACATATTCTTCGTAGCCTTTTGAATCTTTCTCTGAAGCACGTTTTATAGCTGCTTCGATACGATCTTTAGGCATATTTACAGCCTTAGCATTATGTATTGCTGTGCGAAGTCTCGAGTTGGTTTCAGGGTGAGGGCCGCTTTCTTTAACCGCCATAGCGATCTCTTTACCTAAACGTGTAAATTGCACGGCCATCTTAGCCCAGCGTTTGAATTTCCGCTCTTTTCTGAATTCGAAAGCTCTTCCCATTGTTATATTTTGTTTTTAAGATTCTCAATCATATCGACTGTCATCTTCTGGATGTCAAATTCTGGCTTCCAGTTCCAGTCTTTACTTGCGTATGAATCATCCAGACTTGCAGGCCATGAATCGGCAATCTGTTGTCTTGGGTCATTCGCTACGTAAGAGATTGCAAAATTAGGAAGAATTTTTTTAATTTCTTGTGCGAGTTCTTTTGGAGTAAAAGTAATTCCACCAAGGTTATAGGCGTGGCGGATGCTCAGACTTTCCTGTGGCGCGTCCATCAGCTCAAGTGTGCCGCGGATGGCATCTTCCATATATAACATCGGTAATGCTGTATTCTCGGATAGGAAACATTCGTAAGTACCTGTTTTCAGTGCCTCATAGAAGATATCAACAGCATAATCTGTCGTTCCACCTCCCGGTTCTGTTTTCCAGGAGATAATACCTGGATATCTTACGCTACGGATATCCAATCCGCGGTGCTCCTGATACCATTCGATAAGGCGCTCACCTGCAAGCTTACTGATTCCATAGATCGTATTCGGATCCATAACACAGTATTGCTCCGTATTTACTTTCGGTGAGTGCGGACCGAAGACAGCAATGGAACTTGGCCAGAATATTCTTGAAACTTTATACGTAACAGCTAGGTCAAGCACATTGAGCAATCCATTCATATTAAGCTCCCAGGCTTTTTCAGGATATTTCTCTCCTGTTGCTGAAAGCATGGCTGCCAATAAATATACTTGAGTAGGTTTATATTTTTGAAACAATATGTCCAGACCATTTTTGTCAAGCACATTTGCAATTTCAAAATTCTCGTCGGGGCTTTTTGTTTGTGGTTCTCTGATGTCTGTGGTGACAACATTTTCTGCACCAAATTTTTTACGCAGAGCGATTGCCAATTCAGTACCGATTTGGCCGTTTGCACCAATGATAATAATGCTTTCTTTCATGATGCAAATATAACGGCTTTTCAGTATCTAGCAACTGTTTGATGCAAAGGACAGTCTCCTAAAAATGTTAATTTATAGACTCTTGGCGCTGTTTTTATGAGATTTTAAACCGTTTCAATCGTTTGTTCTGTTTTTTTGAATGAGCAGCGAAAATTTTTATTTTTTTTGAATTATCGTTACTTCAATTTTTTTAGGTCAAATACGGCGGTTTGTGCTCAATATTTTTTTGATCAAGGCGGAAAAAACGGAGCCGTTGTGACTTTTTTAGCAGAATAAGCGATATTTTGTTATTTTAATATTGTAATTGGGGAATATTTTTTAAATTTGAAGAATTCATTCTTCAAGAATCAACTAAAAACACATCAAATAACAAATTTTATATACACAATTTAAACACAGACAAAAATGAAAGTGGCAGTAGTCGGCGCAACAGGCCTTGTAGGTACTGAGATGCTAACCGTGTTGGCGGCGCGAAATTTCCCAGTAACAGAATTGATTCCAGTAGCTTCAGAGCGTAGCAAGGGTAAGGAAATTGAATTCAAGGGAAAGAAGTATAAGGTGGTTACACCATCTGAGGCTATTGCTTTGAAACCTGATGTTGCATTGTTCTCCGCAGGAGGTGACACGTCTAAAGAATTTGCACCAAAATTTGCAGAAGCTGGAATTACAGTTATTGACAATTCTTCAGCATGGCGTATGGATCCGACGAAGAAATTGGTTGTTCCAGAAGTAAATGGCGATGTGTTATCTGCTGATGACAAGATCATCGCAAATCCAAATTGCTCAACTATTCAAATGGTAGTGGCGTTAAAACCATTACACGATAAATATAAAATTAAGCGTGTCGTAGTTTCGACCTATCAGTCCGTAACAGGCACAGGAGTAAAAGCCGTTAACCAGTTGATGGATGAACGCGCAGGTAAAGAAGGCGAAAAAGCTTATCCTTATCAGATTGATTTGAATGTCATTCCACATATCGATGTATTCCAGGAAAATGGCTACACCAAAGAGGAAATGAAAATGATTTTGGAAACAAACAAAATCATGCGCGACGATTCAATCAAGGTAACAGCAACAACTGTGCGTATTCCAGTGATGGGCGGGCACTCCGAATCATTGAATATCGAATTCGAAAATGACTTTGATCTAAATGATGTACGTGCTGCATTAGCAGCTCAAAGTGGTTGTATCGTTGTTGATGATCCTGCTAATCTTCAATACCCGATGCCAAAAGATGCACATGGTAGAGATGAGGTTTTTGTAGGACGTATCCGTCGTGATGACTCGCAACCGAATACGTTAAATATGTGGGTAGTAGCAGACAACTTGCGTAAAGGTGCAGCAACAAATGCTGTTCAAGTTGCTGAACTATTGGCAGAAAAAGGATTGATCTAACTCAAGTAGATTCCATAATATTGAGCCCCCATGAAGTAATTCATGGGGGCTCTTTTTTATAGGTACATTTATGATTTCCAGGAGGACAGGCATTTTTCAGCCAGGTCCAACAAATCTCTTGCTATGGTGTCAAGGTCTTTGGCAAGATGGAAAAATCAATCTTATCATTCAATGGTACATAGCTGTCTTTTTCCTGCTCTTCCAGGCGGTCAGGAAATAATATGCCGAAGAGGTGATCCGTTTCATGCTGGAAGATTACTGCGGTAAACCCTTCAATATTTTCTTCGATAACTTTTCCCTCCTTATTGATGTATTGCAAACGGATCGCGTAGCTCCGCAAAACGTCTTCTTTGCGATTTGGGATGGATAGACAGCCTTCTGCACCCTTCCGTTTTAGCTTTGAACGCCACAGGATTTTTGGGTTTACATAAAACTCGAAAGGTTGTTCCGGTTTGTCAAACCGTTGCACCCAGATCAGGTTTTTGTTGATCCCAATTTGAGGTGCCGCTATTCCTACCCCTGGATGGTTTGGATCCCGAACAGTTGCAAACATCCGCTTTGAAAGTGTTTCTAACAGTGGGTCATTGTACTTAACATCACTGCTTGTCGCTTTCAATACCTTTAAATCTTTTTCGTCGGTAGTTTGTAATACACGAAGAAGTGTGTTTTCATTCCCTGATAGAATAATCTTCTTGTCAGCTTCCGTAAATTCCTGTCCGGCATTCAGGTTGACCGGTCGCTCATTCTTCGCTTTATGAAAGGCTTTTTCTCCTGCCATAATTTTTGTTTCTAAATTGTTTTCTACTGGGGGAACTGGACAACGATAACCGTTGCTGTAGGCGCAATAAGGATTGTAAGCCTTATTAAAATCTATCTCAATGGTACTGCCTTTGATATCATCTGTGGACAGGTCGATATACCGCCCACCACTATAACTCTCGTGGCCGTTTGTCTGATCTAAAAATGGTAAAAATAAATGTTTTTTGTAAGCAGGATTTTGAAATAAGGCCACACTTTGATAGATATTTAATGTCCTTTCAGCCCCGTTCAATTGAAATGTCACAATCGCATAGCGTTTGTATTCATTGCTGGTACCGTCATAGGTAGGCATACGAAATACAGGTTCATCAAATAAGACCTCTATTTTTGCTTTAGCTTTATAGTTAGGGCTAATAGGAAAGTAATCTAAAGATGCCACTTGATCGGCTTTCAATGGGCCAAATTGTTCTTTGGCTAATTCCAAAGCCTTCTCCTTGCGCTGGGCCAAAATTTGTTGCTCATAACTGCTCTGCGCATGACCATATAGGCAAAATGCAACAAAAAGGCTGGCAATAACTGTTTTTCTCATTTATCTTTTAAATAGTCTATCAAAGTTATAGCTTTTTTAGTGAATTGAAGTTTTACACAATAAAAAATAAAAAAATGATGACACTTCATGGGCTAATAGCCTGTGGAAGCAGAATCTCAACACGCATATCTCGATACTCAAATCTAAATTGTACTTTTGTAAAAAACGATTTTCCATGAGGTTAATGGCATTTGATTATGGTACAAAACGAATTGGGGTTGCGGTTACGGATCCGATGCAAATTATTGCTACAGCACTGACAACAGTTCATCCGCAGGATATTTGGACTTTTCTTACGGATTACCTCCACACGGAACAGATCGAAACATTCGTTGTCGGTAAACCCAAACAATTGGACGGATCGGATTCGGAGTCAGCTTCGCATGTGGTCGGGTTTATGCGCAAATTGAAAAAGACCTACCCTACAATTCCAGTTGTGGAAATTGATGAACGGTTTACTTCAAAAATGGCCTCTGCAGCCATCGCTCAAAGTGGGAAGAAGAAAAAGGACCGTCAACAGAAAGGCCTGGTCGATACAGTCTCAGCGACAATTATCTTGCAGAGCTATATGGAGGGTCGGAATTTTTAAATACGAATTTTATCGCATGAACCGTTAGCAATAGATAACTCGTTTATTAATGGAGTAGTGTCAATTTTATGATCATATAGTCCATGTAGGCGATGTAATCAAAACTGGGCGTAGCGGGCTCACTTAATACATAATTACAGATGAAAAGCATATTATTTTTTACAGAAGACATAGATTTTAAATTAAAAGAAAAAGGTAAGATTCGCCAATGGATCGCTGATGCGATAAAAGCTGAGGGATTTAAGCGCGTAGGCGAACTAAGTTTTATCCTCTGTTCGGACGCTTATCTTTTGGAAATCAATAAAGAATACCTGAATCACGATACCTATACCGACATTGTGACTTTTGATTCATCAGAAGATGAGGATACCATTGCTGGCGATATTTTTATCAGCGTGGAACGTATCCAGGAGAATGCACAAAAATTTAAGGTTGATGAACGTGATGAGTTGCATCGCGTCATTATTCACGGTGTTATGCACCTTTGTGGATATCCGGACAAAAAACCGGCTGATAAAGCTAAGATGACGGCTAAAGAAGATGAATATCTAGGGAAAAGAAATTTCTAGTTTATTCTACCATCCAATGTCAGTAGGGGTGTCCAAAAGAAATGGATACCCTATTTTTTTACTCGTATCCTCTTGAAACCTCATTTCAGCGGTTCAATTCTCCAGCGGGGTCCTTTCCCTTTTTTGACAGCTTCTTATTTATCTTTTATGCAAGTGATCTGTTATTTTCTGATTCAGTTCTTCCCAGCTGAGGAACACTTAAGTATAAGGTATATACGCGAATATCTCCTGAGTTTTTCCGTCAAAAAAACTTGACTTTCCCATTATATTTAATTAGCTTCAAAACACAAATTGCTAAACCATTTATAATGTGTCTAATATGAACGAATTAGAGGAATATTTCCGAAATAACAATGCGAAGCTGATCAACAAATGGATGCATTATTTCGACGTATACGATCGCCATTTCCGTCGATTTAAAGATAAAGAGATCGTCGTGCTGGAAATAGGTGTCTTTCAGGGCGGAAGCCTGCAGATGTGGAAGAAATATTTTGGCGACAAAGCTAAAATCTATGGTGTAGACATCAACCCCAATTGCAAAGAATTAGAAGAGGAGAACGTAGAAATATTTATAGGATCTCAGTCAGACCGTAAATTCCTTCGTAAAGTGAAAGAATCAATCCCACCAATAGATATCCTGATAGATGATGGGGGGCATACCATGCTGCAACAGATTATTACATTTGAAGAGTTATTTGGACATGTAAAAGAAGATGGTGTCTATCTATGTGAAGACCTGCATACCTCTTACCAAGTTTTTTATGGTGGTGGGCATAAACGGAATGGCACTTTTATCGAATACAGTAAGAATTTTATTGATTACATCAATGCTCATCATTCAGAACAACGCGGGCTGAAAGTCAATGAATTTACACGTTCGGTCAACTCCTTGCATTATTACGACAGCATATTGGTGGTTGAGAAACGAAAAATGCAGCCGCCAACACATATGAGAACAGGTACTGCTACAGTACAGGATTTTGATGCTCCGCCAACAGGGATAAGCGGATTAAAGTGGAAGATTAAGAAACCGGCGTTAACTGCGATCAATAAATTCCTCCGTTTTTTTAGGATTGGTGGATTTATGTGGAGATAGCAAATCGATAATACATAAAAAAAGCGTTGTACAGCTGTACAACGCTTTTTTTATAGCATTGCTAATGACTAAAATCTTTCAAATTGAGAGAAGAAGAAGTTACCTTCGATAGCCGCATTTTCATCAGAATCAGATCCGTGGATAGCGTTAGCATCGATAGATTTAGCATATTTATTACGGATTGTACCTTCAGCTGCGTCAGCTGGATTAGTAGCACCGATTAATGTACGGAAATCTTCAACAGCATTGTCTTTTTCTAAGATTGCAGCAACGATAGGACCTGAAGTCATGAACTCTACCAATTCACCGTAGAAAGGACGTTCTTTGTGCACTGCGTAAAATGCGCCAGCAGTTTCTTTTGATAATTGAATGTATTTCATTGCAATGATTTTGAAACCACCAGCAATAATATCGTTTAAGATTGCACCGATGTGACCGTTCGCTACTGCGTCAGGTTTAATCATCGTAAAAGTTCTGTTAGTTGCCATTATTTTAATTTTTTTGCAAACTTAGATAAATTGCTTTTTATATGCAATATAATTAGACTTATATAAAAACAATTTATTCGTCATAGTGTCTTAATTTAAAGTGCTCAGGGTCGTGAAACAAGTCTCAGTTCAATTCTGCTGAACCCGCAAGTTGTGCCTCCCTCCGTCACTGGCAATCTTTTTGCCGTGGAAAATGTAATAAGTTTATAGGCAATTGATAATGACCAGAAATAAAAAATCAACTGTAAACAAATCTATTAAATAAATATATTCGATACGAATATGTAACTTTGTAATGTTATGGCATTAAATCTAACAGTAGACATCGATAAGGATTCCGGCTTTTGCTTTGGAGTGGTATACGCTATAGATATGGCAGAGGAGATTTTGGAAGAGGACGGTTACCTCTATTGTCTTGGTGATATCGTACACAATGACGAAGAAGTAGCCCGATTGAAAGCCAAAGGACTGCGTATTATCGATCATGCTGCACTGCCTACACTACAAAACGAGAAGGTACTGATCCGTGCGCATGGTGAAGCCCCCGAAACCTATCGTACAGCGTTAGAAAACAATATTACCCTAATTGATGCTTCCTGTCCAGTCGTACTCAAGTTGCAGAATCGGATCAAAACCTCTTTTGATCAGGAGGAAAAGATCTTGATCTTTGGAAAACATGGGCATGCGGAAGTCATCGGTCTACAGGGACAGACAAATAACGAAGCACTCGTATTTCAGGATATCGCTGAGTTGGATGATGCCGATCTGCCAGCTTCATTTACGCTCTATAGTCAGACAACAAAAAGTGTGGATAAATTCTACGCCATCAAAGAGGAACTGATCAAGAGAGGGTATGAGGTCAAAGCCAATGACACTATCTGTAGACAAGTGTCTAACAGATATGAGGATCTTGGTGCCTTTGCTCGACAATATGATAAAATTGTTTTTGTGTCCGGTAAAAAGTCTTCCAATGGAAAGGTTTTGTTTGAAGTATGCCAAAAAGCCAATCCCGAAAGTTACTTTATCTCCGACCCTGCCGAACTGGATGCGTCAGTTTTTAGAACCGGTGACCGTATCGGTATATGTGGAGCAACCTCAACACCAATGTGGCTGATGAAAGATGTAAAAGCGACCTTGGAAGCACTCTAACCTAGTTCACCCGTCATAGATATTTCATATTATCGCGAGTGAATCTGCAGTACATGCTTTTTTGTTTATTTTTGTAGGCTATGAGCAATAAAGCCAAAAAAGGTATTCTTTTAGTACAATTAGGTACACCCGATAGTCCAACTACTCCAGACGTAAAAAAATATTTGACCGAATTCCTAATGGATCCCCGCGTCATCGATATTCCTTATTTTCAACGGACATTATTGGTAAAAGGAATTATTGCTCGTACCCGCGCTCCAAAATCAGCAAAAATTTACGAAACAATCTGGGACAAGGAAACTGGCTCCCCCTTGATGCATTACAGTATATTGCAACGAGACCTATTGCAGGAATCGCTAGGGGACGAGTACCATGTGGAGTTGGCTATGCGTTACCAAAATCCATCCATCGAAGCTGCACTGGGCAAGATGGAGGGGATGCTGCTCGAATCCGTTCGCGTTATTCCATTATTCCCACAATATGCATCAGCCACATCAGGTTCTGTAATAGACCGTGTAATGGAGCTGATCCGCAAATGGAATTATTTACCTGAGATTAGTTTTGTAAGCAATTTCTGCACGGATGACTTAATGGCTGAGACGTTTGCAGACCATGCTCGAAAACACGATCTTACACATTTCGACCACTTTGTGTTTAGCTATCATGGCCTTCCTGTCAGGCAGCTGGGTAAGGTGGATCCTACTGGCAAACTAAAATGTCCTGAATCGGGTTGTGACTCCTGCAAAACAAATGTCAATGCATATTGTTATGTTTCTCAGTGTTATGCGACGACGCGGACCATTGTTGAAAAACTAGGCTTGCAGAAAGAACAATACTCCCTGTGTTTCCAGTCCCGTCTGGGTAAAGAACCGTGGATTCAGCCCTATACTTCCGATTTGTTGCATGACCTCGCTAGTAAAGGCTATAAAAAATTATTGGTCTTCAGTCCGGCATTTGTGGCAGACTGTATAGAGACTATCGATGAAATTGGCGTGGAATATGCTAATGAATTCAAGGATTTAGGTGGAGAGGAGGTCTGTTTGGTCGAAAGTCTTAATGATGATCCCAAATGGATAGCATCTCTGAAGCAATTGGCACTCAATGCCAAAAATTAAAACGAATTAATGATGTTGTTAGTAAATGCATGTGTTTTACTCATTCTAGATTTTTATATCTTTTTTGCCCTCCGAGCTACGAAGATTAAATTTCCCAAAACAAAAATATTCGCCGTATTATGGTGGTCGTATTCGGCCCTATTATTATTAGGTGTTTTTATATCTGCCAAATATAACATTCCATTGATTGTACGATCTGTTATTTTGGTCGGGTTCTTTCTGACAGCAGCTTCAAAGATCTTCTTCTTTTTGATTTTGTTGATTGATGATATCCGTCGTGGCGGAGTCTGGGTCAAACGCTTGTTCAGCAAGAAGGAATCCGTAGAGGATGTTGTGGCAGATGCTGGCAGTTCATTGCCTGAAAATCCGGTCAAAGGCATCAGTCGATCCGAATTTTTGACCAAAGCGGGTATTTTAATTGGCGCTTCGCCGTTGATTCCATTAAGCTGGGGTATTATTTCTGGCGCATACGATTATCGCGTGAGACGTGTACCTTTATATTTACCTAATCTTCCGAAAGCTTTCCACGGCATGACCATCGCACAGATATCAGATGTACACTCGGGATCCTTCTATAACAAGACTGCTGTAAACGGTGGAATCGATATGTTACTTAAAGAAAAGGCAGATGTGACATTCTTTACAGGCGATATCGTGAATGCTCAAGCATCTGAAATGCGCGAATACCAAGATATTTTTGCGCGGGTGAAGTCGGATTTAGGCGTATTCTCAACATTGGGTAACCATGATTATGGTGATTACTATTATGGAAAAGAAGATTCTCCCGAGAAGCGAAAAAATTTGAAGGATGTGATTGATGTCCATAAAGTGATGGGCTGGGATCTATTAATGGATGAAAACCGCAAGATCAAAGTAGATGGCGAAGAACTCTGTATCGTTGGGGTGCAGAACTGGGGAACAGGTCGTTTCCCAAAACATGGCGATATCAAAAAGGCTTTGATGGGAACCGAGGAACAGTCCGTTAAGTTATTATTGTCCCATGACCCTTCTCATTGGCGCGCACAGGTATTGGATACTGATGTCGATGTGATGTTTGCAGGCCATACCCATGGTATGCAGTTCGGTGTACGCGCTGAAATGTTGCAGTGGAGCCCTGTACAATATATTTATAAAGAATGGGCTGGACTCTACCGTGCACAAGAAAATAAACGTTTATATGTCAATGTCGGTTATGGATTCTTAGGATATCCCGGTCGTGTTGGTATCCTTCCTGAAATTACAATCTTTGAGTTGATTAAAGGGCAAGATCCAAAATTTAAGGCTTAACCTGCTGTATGGAGGCTTTGGTCGTTCCGATCTTTGGCTTAATAATCTGGGAGATGACTAGCTGTCACGGGAGATGTCAGTGATTCTGATATTTTTTAACATAGCTTTAAAGGACTCATCTTTAGATAATTTTACTTTTTAATTTTAACTTTTTACTTAAAAAAGCTAATATTGTGTATTCTGTACACCAGTTATACATAACATGCAATCAACTTTAAACTTTGGGGACTCTCCCCACACACGCGTTAATATTCTTACCGGGGAAAAAGTACTTGTGTCTCCACATCGCAGCAAGCGACCATGGCAAGGCCAGGTAGAAGATCTGCCAGGCGATGATAGACCGGCTTATGATCCCAAATGCTATTTGTGCCCAACCAATAAACGGGCAGATGGGGATATCAATCCAGATTATAAAGAAAGCTTCGTTTTCGTCAACGATTTTTCGGCATTATTGAAAGATACTAGCCAACAGGAATTTAATGAGGACGAATTGTTTATTGCAGAGACTGAAAAAGGAATCTGTAAAGTTATTGCATTTACACCACGCCATGACCTCACCTTGCCTGAAATGGAACAATCAGCTATAAAGGCTGTAGTTGATCTTTGGCAAAAGGAATTTGAGGAACTTTCCAAAGTGGAATGGATCCGCTATATTCAGATTTTTGAAAATAAAGGCGCTATTATGGGCTGTAGCAACCCACATCCCCATGGACAGATCTGGTCACAAAATCATTTACCGGTAGAGATTCAAAAGGAGTGTGTGCAACAGCAAAAGTACTTCGACAAATACCAGCGTACGCTATTAGCCGATTATATCAAAGCCGAACTAAAAAAAGAAGAGCGCATTATTGATGAAAATGATTCTTTTGTCTCTTTGGTGCCTTTTTGGGCCGCTTGGCCTTATGAAACCATGATTGTTAGCAAAAGAGCTGTGCAAAATATAGCCGGATTTGACGAAAAGGAGAAGGAAGATCTTGCCGCAATACTCAAGTTATTGACCACACGTTACGATAACCTTTTCAAAACATCTTTTCCTTATTCTGCGGGTATGCACCAAGCTCCTGTCAATGATGGAGATCATCCGGAATGGCATTGGCATATGCATTTCTATCCACCTTTATTACGCTCGGCAACAGTCAAAAAATTTATGGTCGGATACGAGATGCTCGCTAATCCACAGCGGGATATTACACCTGAAGTTGCCGCCGAACAATTGCGGAATTGTGCTACCAAACATTATAAATCTAAGTAAGAATGATCGCAAAAGAAACTATAGTAAATAAATTTAAGAGCTTATATCAGGAAGAACCCATTGTGGTTTCCTCGCCGGGGCGCATTAATATTATCGGTGAACATACCGATTATAACGATGGTTTTGTATTACCTGCAGCTATTGACAAGGCTATTTATGTTGCTGTCAGCAGACGTGCGGACGATAATATTGTGTTGTATGCTGAAGACTATCAAGAAAGCCATGAGGTCAAATTAAGTGAAATCGCTATTTCAGAAAAGCACTGGCCGAATTATATCCTCGGTGTAGTGGACCAATACCAAAAGCGAGGTGCTATATTGGGCGGGTTTAACCTTTATATTGATGGTGATGTACCATTGGGTGCCGGCTTATCTTCTTCAGCAGCAGTAGAATGTGCTGTTACTTTGGCCCTTAGTGAACTGTTTGAATTAAATGTAGAACAGATTGATATCCCGCAAATTGCACAAAAAGCCGAGCATACCTATGCCGGTGTGATGTGTGGTATCATGGATCAATTTGCGTCGGCATTTGGTAAAGAGAAAAATGTCATTAAGCTGGATTGTCGCTCCTTGGGATTTGAATACGTGCCACTTGACCTCAAAGGTTATGAAGTGGTCCTATTGAATACAAACGTGAAACACTCCCTTGCTTCAACGGCTTACAATACACGTAGAGAGCAATGTGAGCAGGCGTCATCATGGGTAAGAGCGCAATATCCTCAAGTTAAAAATCTGAGAGATGTTACAGTAGATATGCTGGATGAACTGGTTAAAGATAAAGATGCAGATATCTATGCCAAAGCAAGTTTTGTTGTCCGTGAAAATGAACGGGTAGAAAAGTCTTGCGAAGCATTACGCTCTGGGGATATTGAACAGTTGGGGCAATATATTTTTCAGAGTCATGAGGGCTTGAGCAAAGTATATGAGGTAAGTTGTCCTGAATTGGATTACCTGGTTGATTATGTCAAACAATTCCCTGAAGTCATTGGTGCCCGAATGATGGGCGGCGGCTTTGGCGGCTGCACAATCAATATTGTTAAAGAAGGTGCTGTTGCATCAATTTTGCCAACCTTGGAGAAAGAATATCAACAAAAATTTGATAAGGAACTTTCAGTCATTCAGGTAGAAATTGCGAATGGTACAAGGATTTTGTAATCCATTTTTTATTATAAAGCGCTCGTTTTCAGTGATCAATATAACTTTCAGTATATTTTCATACAGTTGAGTGAATAAAAGTTTTAGTAATAAATACCCGTTGAACTTCGGCGGGTATTTTTTGTTTTATTTCGACGAGGGGGTGAATCTTTAAAAGTGTATATTGGTAATATATAATATTGTTCACTACCAATATATAAATTCATATATTGTAATATAAGCTATAATATATGATAACGCAAGGTGCAATATTACAGGTTGTTATGGTGAAACAGGCCGATTGACGATAGGAGGAGCTGTTTTTATTTTTATGTGTCAAGTTTCCCCAACGCTTGCTCTAGGTCTTCAATCAAATCTGCTACATTTTCAATCCCAACTGAGATGCGGAGCATGCCCAAAGTGATTCCGGACGCTTCCTTTTGCGCCTGTGTGTGGTGTCCGCCCCACATGCTGGCCGGATGCACAATAAGTGATTCAACACCGCCTAAACTAGCTGCATTGATAAAAATTTCCAGATTGTTAATTAAAGCCTGTGCATTTTTGAAGGCCTGCTCTTCATCTGTTCCCTCAACTTCAATACAGATCATTCCTGAAAAGCCGCGCATCTGGCGAGCCGCAAGTTCATGCTGGGGGTGGCTTGAAAGCCCCGGATAACTTACGTTCTTAATCTTAGGATGCCGATCAAGGAAACTGGCGAGTTCTAATGCATTTGAATTGATTTGTTTGACACGTAGGCTCAGCGTTTTGAGCCCACGGAGGAGCAACCAAGAATCCAATGGTGCCAAAGATGCCCCCAGAGCAACACTGCGCTTCCAGACTTTTGAAATATAGTCCTGACTTCCACAGACAATGCCAGCCGTTAGGTCGCTATGCCCACCCAGATATTTCGTAGCGCTATGAACAACGATATCAATCCCAAAGTCCCGTGGTGTCTGATTTATGGGGGAGGCAAAGGTATTGTCAACCATACTCAAAATATCATGTTGCTTGGCCAATTCACCAACTGCCTTTAGATCCGTAATATTTAAATTCGGATTGGAAGGAGTTTCGATATAGATGAGTTTGGTGTTTTCCTGAATAGCATGGGCAAAGGCTGCGGTATCCGTTTGGTCCACGGCTGTGACGCTGATGCCATAGTCGGTCAGAAATTCTTTAAAAAAAATAGCTGTTCCTGAGTAATGGGCAAGCTGTGCAACGATATGGTCACCAGATTTCACAATAGCTAATATGGCGGTACTGATAGCGGCCATGCCCGTCGCAAATACGAGTGCATCTTCTGTTTTCTCCAGTTTGGCGACTACCGCTGCAACTTGGCTATTGGTTGGATTGCCATGACGGTGATAAAAGTAAGGATGTTTGGGTTCGGTCGCTGCCTTGATGTATTCCGCGGGATCACTGTCCGCAATATAAGTTGATGTCTGAAAGATAGGAGCCGTTACAGCAGCGGTTGAATTGAAGTGTTGTCCTTCATGGACGAGTATCGTTTCGGTATTGGATGCCATGCTAATTTTTATTGATAAGTGTCCTTTTTTTAGCTTCAATAGACACATCACATATATGTCTGTTCCTGATAGCCAATAAGAGCCTTCAATATCCTTTCATTGCACTTGGCGCAGATTGCTATAGGAAGGTTTCTTGTATACCCAAATATAAATAAAATCTACACAATAAGTAGATTTTATTTATAGCTGAGTGCCAAGAGCGTTACGATAACATCTGTTTGAGTAGGTTTAGCGCGTAGCTTATTGTATTTACATTACTTAGCGCAAGGCGAAGTTGCCCTTTTACTTCTTTGAGATTGCTGATTTCAGGGTGGGACTGCACAAAAGACAGTACCCGACCAAACTGATCCGATTCAAAATAGCTCGATTTTGGGTTATTGACAAAATACCCTTTTAGTGTATTCTTTTTATAGGATATCTTCTCGAACCCAATTGTTTTTCCAAACCATTGCAGGCGTAAAGTATTGAATAGCTCGAATACTTCGTGTGGGATCGGGCCAAAACGGTCTTCGAGTTCTTTCTTGAATGCCGCCAGTTGCTGCTCGTTCTCGAGTTTGGAAAGCTCCGTATAGAGGTTATAGCGTTCGGTGATATTCGTTACGTACTCATCAGGGATTAATACTTCAAGATCGGTGTCTATTTGTGTAAAATTAACATATTTGCGTTCCTGTTCATCCGCAAATACCTCCGAGAACTCATCATCTTTCAGTTCCTGGATGGCTTCATCCAAGATTTTGTGATACATTTCAAAACCTATTTCAGCAATAAAGCCTGATTGCTCTCCGCCCAGTAAATTTCCGGAACCCCGGATATCTAAGTCCCGCATGGCAACATTGAATCCCGAACCTAGCTCTGAGAATTCCTCGATCGCCGAAAGTCGTTTGTATGCCTCCGATGTCAGTGTCGATAATGGAGGACTCAATAAGTAACAGAAGGCTTTTTTATTCGAACGACCTACACGGCCCCGCATTTGGTGAAGGTCACTCAAGCCGAACATATGCGCATGGTTGATGATAATGGTATTGGCATTCGGGATATCCAGGCCTGCTTCAATAATTGTCGTTGCGATAAGCACGTCAAAGTCGTGGTTGATGAATTTGAGCATCACATCTTCCAATTCATCTCCTTCCAGTTGACCATGGGCCACACCGACACGTGCTCCAGGTACAAGCTTGCGGATTAAATTGCCCAATTGAGGAAGGTCAGCCACACGGTTATGGATAAAGAACACCTGTCCACCCCGATCGAGTTCATAACTGACTGCTTCACCGATCAATGATTCATTAAATACGTGAAGCTCGGTCTGTACCGGTTGACGATTGGGCGGAGGAGTCGATATAATGCTTAGATCTCGCGCTCCCATCAAGGAGAAATGCAAGGTCCTGGGGATAGGGGTCGCTGTTAAGGTCAACGAGTCCACATTGGCACGCATAGCCTTTAACTTCTCTTTAGCGGCAACACCAAATTTCTGCTCCTCATCAATAATCATCAAACCCAGATCCTTGAACTTGACATCCTTACTCACCAGACGATGTGTACCGATGATGATATCTATTTTTCCCTCCGCAAGACGCGCCAAAGTGTCCTTGATCTGCTTGGTCGTTTTGAAACGGTTGATGTAGTCAATATTGCATGGAAGTCCTTTCAGACGTTCGGTAAAAGTACGGTGATGCTGTAATGCTAAGATCGTTGTTGGGACTAACACAGCAACCTGTTTGCTATCAGCAACGGCTTTAAATGCTGCCCGGATGGCAACTTCTGTCTTTCCAAACCCGACATCACCACAGATCAACCGGTCCATTGGATGTGGCGACTCCATATCTTTTTTTACATCTGCGGTAGCCTTTTCCTGATCTGGTGTATCCTCATAGATAAATGAGGCTTCCAGTTCATTCTGCAAATAGCTGTCCGGAGAGAAGGCATTCCCATGCTGAGCCTTCCGTTTTGCATAGAGCATAATCAGGTCACGGGCAATATCCTTGACTTTCTTCTTGGTCGTTTTCTTTAATTTATCCCAGGCATCCGTACCGAGCTTGTTCATCTTCGGAACTGTGCCCTCTTTGCCGGAATATTTTGAAATCCGGTTTAACGAGTTGATATTGACATAAAGCAAATCATTGTCCGCATAGATCAGCCGGATCATCTCCTGGGATTTGCCATTGACATCCACCTTTTCCAGTCCGCCATACCGGCCTACCCCATGATCAATATGCGTGATAAAATCTCCGGGTTTGAGATCCCGTAGATCTTTCAATGTAATTGCCTGCGAACGTTCGTATGCTTTTTTCCGTTTGTATTTGTAGTACCTGTCAAATATCTGATGATCTGTATAACAAGCCAATTTTAAGCTGTCGTCCCTAAAGCCTTCGCGCAATGCTTTATGAATAGGGATAAACGTAGCCGCTTTGTCAAGATCCTCTAATATCGTATAGATTCGCTCCACTTGTTTCGCTGAATCCGAAAAGATCAGATTCTGGATCCGATGGCTCTCATTTTCCTTAAAGTTATGGATCAGCAGATTAAAATCTTTATTAAAAGAAGGTTGAGGATGAATATCAAACTTGAGTGTGACTTCCCCCTTATAGAAAAACTGTTTTCCAAATTCAATGATCGGGAAATCAAAAAATAGGGCATTGAGGTTTTTCTCATCGGTAAATTCATACTCTGGATTATGCCAGTCTGGATTATCTTTTTTCTGTTTATCAGTCAAACTGGTCCAGAGTTGTTTTGCTTTTTTCAACCCATCCTTGACAATATCAAGTGTAAACTGGGCGTCTTTGATCCAGATGGAAGCCCCCTGATCGATATATTCCAATAAGGAAATGTGCTGCGAGGTCAGGAACTTGGCCTGAACATTCGGAACAATGGTAACCTTATGGATTTTATTGACCGAGAGCTGCGATTCAATGTCAAAGGTCCGAATGCTTTCGATATCATCACCAAAGAATTCGATGCGGTAGGGAAGGTCATTCGAGAATGAAAAAATATCTACGATACCACCTCGTATTGCAAATTGTCCGGGTTCATAGACAAAATCTACACGTTCGAAGTCATATTCGATCAAAAACTCGTTGATAAAATCAATACTTAAAGCCGTGTTTTCTGTAATTTCCAGCGTGTTTTTCTCCAGATCGGTACGATTGATTACCTTTTCAGCAATTGCTTCGGGGTAAGTGACCACTATCTTTGGTAATTCCGACGTATGATTGAGCGAACTTAATGTTTCTGCACGCTGTAGTACATTTGCTGAATCCGTCTGTGTGAAGTCAAAAGCTTTTCGGTAAGAAGAAGGGAAAAAAAGTACCTGTTTGTCCAATAAGCTTTCTAGGTCGCTTAAAAAGTAGGAGGCATCTTCGTGCGTTGGTAAAATAAAGACCATTGGATGCTCCTGCAATTTGTAGGATGAGACAGCGATGAATGCATCCGAAGAACCGACAAGGCCTTTCAGTTGAATCTTTGGATTTTTGGACTGCATAGCCTTTGTAAGCGACTGGACTGATTCGCTTTGGCTGTATTTTTCTAGTATTTCTTGAATTCCCACGAGCAAAAATTTCGAATAATTGCGAATTTAATTAAATACTCTTAAGTATGTGGTATGTTGTGCTAAATTTTTTGGTAAAAATTGATCAAAAAGAGAACTTTTGTTGCCGGGACAAAAGGGGAATGTCCCATGAATAGCGAGCGAGAGTATTGTGGCAAACGAGCAATTATGCTGCCTGTCCTTGAAGACTAGCAATGGAGATTCAGTAATGAATTATTTTGCTAAGTGAAATGTATAGGCAAAGGCCAATAAGATCAAAAGGATCGCCAGATAGAGTAATTTATACTGCTCGTAGGCAGTGACACGATAGGATCCAATTTTAACACGGTTTTTGCTGTTTCTCATAATTAATTCAGGTCAAGCTCAATTCGCTGTTCACTAATATAGCTTTTTAATGTTGTATTACCAAAAGCATGTAGTGTGTTTTGAAAATCTTCCCGGTAATCGAATTGAAAGTCCTCATGAAGTTTATCATATTTACCGACAGCATGTTTAATACGGCCCGTGATATATTTATGCAATTTATGGGCTGCCGATTGATAAGATGAATCAAATAGTCGTTCATAGTCGCCTATAACCCGTTGTAGGATATAAAAACGGAATTCAGCTTCACTGGTTTTGTCTTTGGTGACTTTCTCATGCTCGTTCACCAGACCGCTTGCCTGTTTGACCAGCTTGCTCAGCCCGATAAAATTGCTGTGATGCGGTGTATTGCCAATCTGACTTGTTCCGATGTCAAATAATTGAGCTAATTGCTTCCGCAATTTATCAATACGTTCCTCCAGATCATACTCGTTCTCTAACAATTGAAAATGCAATTGTTTCATCAGCATTTTGTCCTTACTGATCAGACGGACAAGTAATTTGTCTTTTTCTTTTTGTGGCAGCTCAAGGACAGCTTTCTTTAACTCGGCATCTTGATGTAGAGACATAATGTTTACGTAAAATGATCTTATTATTAGCGATGAAAGAGCAAAGATGAAAGACGCCTGATTGTTCAGCTAATAGTCTGTTATCCTTGCTCCTTTATCCCTATTTTATCAGCGACCTAAATAGGTGAATGGAAAGTATCATTCCGACCCTACAACATAGATCCGCTGGTTGATTGTTAATATAATATTCTAAATTTGATCGTATTGTCAATTTGCTTCAATTGTTTCAATAGATCTTTATCATATTCGCCCTGAATATCAGTTACTGCATAGCCAATATCACTCCTGGTCATTAAGAACTGAGCAACGATATTGATGTTGTTTTGTGCATAGACCTTATTGATTTGGGCCATGATACCCGGTACGTTTTTATGGATATGCAGCAATCTTGTCACCTGTTTAACTTTTGGTAATACCAGGTTCGGGAAATTGCGGCTGAGATAAGTGTCACCATTGTTGATAAATTCGGCCATACGACGTGGAATAAATTCCGAATTTTTCTTTTTACTTTTCTTATCATCAAATACGACAATTCCCTTGGCATTGCAGATATCTTTATTGATATGTCCCTTGATGTCGCCCAGATAACCGATTGTTTTTAATTTATCTGCCTGTTGAAGCTGTTCATCAGTAATGTCGATATTGTCGCCTAGCAAAAGCATGCCAACATCTTTTACATATTTTTCCTCAAAAGTCTCTTTCGTACGGATCGAGAAACCATCTCTTTTCAGAATATGGGCAGCAATCTCCGGAACATCACCGACAATGAGACAAAGAATACGGTTTTTAGGGTAAGAGATCGCACGTGGCAGATCATTTACATATAGGAATTCATCAAAGCTAGGCGTGATGAAATCCGCTTTTTCAGTGACACTTTTACGTTGGATGTTCTCCGTAAAGGCAAAAAACTTTTCGATTAAACCCGACTCTTTCAATTGAAAATCCGAATAACCGTCACCGATACCAAAAAGTCGGCCTTCGATATTCAGTTGTTTTAAGAGCTGTACTTTTCCGCCTTCAGTGGATAGGGGGTTTTCCTCATCAAAGCCGATGATATTGCCTTCCGCATCGAATCTAAATGTGTTTGCGTAGATATTTTCGGTTTTGATATGATAAGGTGTTACCACAGGAGTGATAAACTCCTTAAATCCACCGGAAACAATCCAGGCCGTATCCGAATGTTTTTTGAAAAATTCACGATTACGTGAGAAAGACGTTGAAACTTTTTTCTTGAGATGAGATACCAGTTTATCCAAGTGGCTTTTGTTCGCGTTTAGCAATTTCACACGACCGGCCAAGGCTTCACGGAAAGAGAGTTTTCCCTCCATGGCAAGATTGGTGTATCGTTCAATTTCATTGTAGATAGATTCGCGGTCAGGATGATTTTCAAGTGAGATCCGGGCGAGCTCATCGAGCGCTTCTACTTGGGTAAATGTACTATCAAAATCAATGATGTAATAGTTTTTCATCTTAATTATTTGTTGTTTAGTGGTGATGAAGCTATCATGAGGGGTACTTATTACTATCGAACTGAGAATTGGTTAATCCTGATTGTTTCATCTTTATTATTTGAAACAATCATAAACGCACAGGCTTGATTTTGAATCGGATAGTTTGGTAAGCTCATGATGGGTTCAGGGTTCGGTTGATTAATATTTTATAAAGTTTTTACTGTTTGCTGTACAAATTTGCGATTTCTTTTAATGTCTGTTCCAATGGGCGGTAACTGTGGTTCAAGAGTGACTGTACCTTCGCATTGGAGTACTGTAATTTGGCACTCGATGCTGCTGCCGTTTCTTTGGTCAGCGAAGAGTCCGATTTCTTGAAGACAGCGAGCATGCTGGAAACAGTGGATGCGATCTGAAGAAGAGTCTCGGAGACCTCAATCGTAGGTTCGGGCTTGTTCATCAGGACGCTGGCCACACTGAGCAGATCTTTATTGGGAATGTTGAGGTGATTGATAATATAGCGTTCAGCGGTAATCTCGCCCTTTTCCATCAATTGGATCATAATTGATGCGACATCTTCCACATCGACGATGCCGACACTCCCTTTCGGATAAAACCTCAATCCCTTATTGATCATGGAGAATATAGCTCCAGATCCTTTGTCTTTGGCTGCCGCCCCCAATATCACCGAAGGGTTTACGATAACAGCATTCAGCCCTTCCGTAATACCGCGCCAAACCTCCATTTCCGCCTGATATTTAGACAGCGAATAGTTGGAGGTTGTGGGGCTATGCTCCCAATGGTCTTTTTCAGATACCGGTAAGTTGTCTTTGTTGGTGCCCAATGCGGCGATCGAACTAACATGAAGTAGACGGATGTTTTTCTCCAGGCAAAGGTTGACAATATTTGCTGTTCCTTCTACATTGACCTTAAAGAGTGATTTAGCATCTTTCTTCTGATAGGAGACCAATGCCGCGCAGTGATACACTTTCGTTACGCCTTCCAGCGCGTCTTCCAGTTCAAAATAATCGTTGATGTCTGCATCAACCCACTGAATCAACGAAGAAGATAACAGGCTGGTTGGAATAATAGATTGAGCTCTCTTGGTCGCAATGACGTCAATTCCTTGATCTATCAGTTGTTTGATCAATGTAGATCCTAAAAAACCTGTTCCTCCTGTTATTAATATCACTTGATAAAGATACTGTTAAAAATAATGTTTTCAAAAGTTAGTTAATAAATGGATATTTGTGTGAGTTGCATCCCGAAAAAATAAGATGTTTTAAACAAATTATAGCTTATGTCATCATTGTCCGTATTCTTTAGCCCGATTTCAATTGCAAGTATCTCTCCAGAGCATGGTTTCTTAAATTCCCAATTAGGGAATGTGATTCAGGCTTATGAAACAGATTTTCCTACTTGGGAGGAAAATGAACAACCTCAATTGGCTATTATCGGTGTACAGGAGGATCGGGCATCGGTCAATAACAACGGAACGGATAAAGCTCCGGATGCGGTACGCAAACATCTTTATACCTTGTATCAAGGAGATTATAAGATGAATATTGTCGATCTGGGGAATATAAAAGCTGGTAATACCATTCAGGATACCTACGTGGCCTTGAAATCTGTGGTAGAAGAATTAGTAAAGACGAATGTTCTCCCGATTATTATCGGTGGTGGACAGGATCTGACCTATGCACAATACCTAGGCTACCAGAATTTGGAACGGAAGATCGAATTGGCTATTGTGGATTCGCGTTTCGACCTCAATCAGGAGGAAGCTGAAAATGTCAGCCTCAATTCTCGATCTTATGTCAATCACATTATTTTGCATCAGCCCGATTATCTGTTTAACCTGAATTCCATTGCTTATCAGACCTATCTTGTCAGCAAAGAGTCCATCAATATGTACGACAAATTGTTTTTCAATGCAACCCGAGTAGGGATGATCGCAGGTAAAATGGATCAGTCTGAACCACTTATCCGGGCTGCTGACCTGATCAGTTTCGATATTGGCGCTATACGGGCTTCAGAGGCACCGGGCAATGCCAATGCGATTCCAAATGGCTTGTACGGAGACGAAGCTTGTCAGCTTGCGCGTTATGCAGGTATGTCGGACAAATGTACTTCTATTGGTTTCTACGAATTGAACCCTACATTTGATCCCATGGAACAGACCGCAATGTTGGTTTCTCAAATGATCTGGTGTTTTATCGACGGTTATTATAATCGCAAGCAGGATACACCTTTATACCCCAAATCGTCCTATATCATCTACCGTACCACACTTGAAAATGAAGAACATGAATTGGTTTTTGTGAAAAGCAAAAAATCAGACCGTTGGTGGATACAAGTGCCTTATTTTGGGTCAAAATCTGTCAACGAAAGGTACTACCTTGTGCCATGCCGTTATGAAGATTACCAAATGGCTGTATCTGGGGAAATGCCCGATCTATGGTGGAAAACCCATCAGAAATTGCAGTAAATCAGGATAAAGCAATATCTTGCTTGTACCTTAATGCCCTGTCTAAATTAAAGGGATATTGGATTGATGATAGCATTACCCAATTGCAGCGGCATAAATTCATCAGTCAGTAGTAGTATGATCAGTCAATAAAGACTATTGTATACTACTGTTGATACGCAAACTTAACATTAATCAAATTTGATAGCAGATGTTCTGTCACGACAGGTAAGAAGCTGCTATTCTCGTAAAATATAAATCATGGAAATATTTTTCTTTGCAGGAATTGTCTTGTTGTTGGTCATTTTGATCATATTGGTGTTGAAAAGAAATAGCGCTCCTACTGTGGATGTGGGCCAGAATAAAGAAGTAGAGGCATTGAAAATAGAACTGGCCCGTTCACAACAACGAGAGCAAAGTTTGCTGGAAGAACGTTTAATGCTAAGAGATGAATTGGACAAAGAACGTGAGAGTGTATTGGTTGCTGAGCGTTCGCTGGAAAGCACGCGTTCATTCTATGAGGCTCAAATGGATAAATTTCAGGAGCAAAAAAATGAAATTGCCGAAATAAAAAGACAGTTTAACAATGAATTTCAGGTTATCGCCAATAAAATATTGGAAGAGAAAACGCAGAAATTTACCGAAACAAACCACCGCTCACTCGGACTGATCCTAGATCCGCTCAAGGAGAAAATCAAGCTGTTTGAAGAGAAGGTAGATAAAAATTATAATCAGGAAGCGGCGGAACGAAATTCCCTGAAAGGCGTCGTGTTGCAGTTGGTCGAACAAAGTCTCAAGATTAAAGATGAAGCCAATAGCCTTACCAAGGCATTAAAAGGAGATACGAAAAAGCAGGGTAATTGGGGTGAAGTGATTTTGGAAAGAGTCTTGGAACGTTCGGGATTGATGAAAGACCGTGAGTTTAGGTTACAGGTTTCCTTAATGGATGCTGATGGGCGGAGAATGCAGCCCGATGCGATTATAGACCTTCCCGAAGATAAACATCTTATTGTCGATTCTAAGGTCTCCTTGATCGCTTATGAGCGTTGGGTAAATGCGGAGACTGATGAAGACCGAGCGATTTTTGCAAAACAACATGTACAGTCTGTCGAAAATCACGTGAAGGAGCTCTCCGCCAAAAACTATCATGAGTTGTATGGGATAGAATCGCCCGAATTTGTCTTATTGTTTATGCCGATCGAATCTGCATTGAGTATGTCTGTCGCAGAAAAACCAGACCTATTCAGCGATGCTTGGGATCGCAAGGTCGTTATCGTTAGCCCTTCGACACTGTTGGCGACATTGCGTACCATCGCTAGTATCTGGAAGCAAGAGCGTCAGACACGCAATGTGATTGAAATCGCCAAAGAAGCAGGAAGTTTGTACGATAAATTTGTGAGCTTCCTGACGGATATGGAGCAGGTTCAAAATCAGCTGGAACGCGCGTTGAAAAGCCATGAGGATGCGACCAAAAAACTGTCGACAGGGGCCGGAAATGTCATCGGGAAAGTGGAGAAGCTGAAACGATTGGGAGCAAAAGCAAATAAACAGATCGACGCTAAATTTCTGGACGAAGACGAATAATGAGGGCCAGGACTTAGTAAATACGACGACTTTCCGGTTAGTAACCTGATATATTTTAAGATATGAAAGTGTGGATTGTCCTGTTTAAGGTGGTTGATGAAGTCCGTTTACTCCTAAGTTAAAGCGATTGTTTCGAAAAAGAGAGACGGAGTAGTCAAACCTTCCGGTTCGACAGGTTGTGCAGGCATAAGAACAAAGATTGAAGCGCTGGTCATAAAAGCACTAGGCTTCTTGCAAACAAGCTCTTCAATCCTCAAGCTAAGGCCGTAAGCCGAAGGCTTGCCCCACCAAAGTCTCAATACGCACTACTAACTACTCAATACTAATACCTCCCTACAGCTCTTTCATGCGTTTATTGATCGAAACATCTACATAAGTATCCTTTAAGCGATCAACAGCCTCTTTCTCGACAACGAGATTGGTGTCTGATTCGTAATCATGTAAGGTTCTTAGATTTTGGATTTCATTGTCATAAGGATCACGTCCGGCCAACAGTTTGACAATGACAGGAAGACATTCTAAAAACACAAAGAGTAGCGCGATAAAGAATACCGCATTCGCATTGGATTCATTGACCTTTCCATTGGCATCATAGCGTAGATTACCTAGCGCCGAATTGCGATCAGCAAAACCTGCGACGTTGACAGCACTGTCCAGTGAGGCATTTGACAAAACCTTTTGATCCAGTATTCCTTCAAATTTTTGCTTTTGACGGATAGCATTTTGTTGTGCTGCTATCTTATTCCGTAGCGTGTCCAGATAAGCTTCTTTCTTTTTGAGTTCTTCTTCCTTCATTTTAGCATAAGGACCATAACCCATCACACCCGATGTCTCTGTGGTTTTATTTCCATAGATTTCATAATTCAATTTGGTGCGATCGGTCTTGATACCTGATTCCAGTGAATCACGTTCTACACTTATCGCTTTTAGTTGATTGACCTCGTTGCTGTATTTTTTATTGAAAGTACTGTTCAGGGTATCAATTTTTGCGCGTTGGTCAGCGAGGAAACGTACGCGTAAATTCTCACGGATCTCCTTGTCAAAAATTTTCAGTTCCAAAGGCCGAGAAATAACTAAACCAATTAATATAGCCAACAGAATACGCGGTAGCGCCTGCAAGAGCTGCATCCAGCCACTTTTTGATTTATTGATACTCAGTACGATATAACGGTCCATGTTGAAAATCGCCAGACCCCAAATGATTCCGAATACGATTGCCAAGAACCAGTCCAGTGTTCCCCCACTAAACACAAAATACATCGCATAGCCGCCAGAGAGACTGGCGAACAAACCGGTAAAAAAAATAGTAGCACCTATGGCTGTGTACTTACTATGCTCCTCCGGATACTTTTCAAGAGTTTCTTGATGTGCACCTGCACATCTCCAAAAGAAACGGTTAATAGCGCTCATTTAAATATTTTTACCCAAATTGACAGATTATTTTTAACAAGGTTACGAATAAGTTTTTGTTTTACAATAGGATGACGTTTTTTCAGTCGCTTGCGATGCAAAGAACCGGGACTCCCTTATTTGCCTAATTTTATTATCTTTGGAAAAAAAATCAGGAATAATCAGACGATATGAAGAAAAGACAACTTTTGCCATTTTTAATGATAGTGGCAACTGCGATTGTTGGTTGTGAGGAAAAAAAAATGATGACAGATAATCCTCTTTTGTTGGCCTATGAAACACCCTTTAATGTTCCACCATTTGACAAGATCAAAACCGAACATTTCAGGCCTGCCTTTGAAGAGGCAATAAAAGTACATAATTTGGAAATTGACTCTATAGTCGATAACTCCGATAAAGCGACTTTCCAAAATACGATAGTAGCCCTTGAAAATGCTGGAAGCTTGCTAAATAATGTATCTACTGTATTTCATAACCTCAATAGTGCAAATACTAACGATAGCATTCAGGCGATCGCAAAAGATCTAGCCCCAATATTGTCTAGCCATTCGGATGAAATTTCGATGAACTCCAAATTATTTGATAAAATCAAGGAAGTTTGGAATAGCCGCAATACACTTGGTCTGGACGCCCAAGACGACAAACTCCTAGAAGAGACTTATAAAAGCTTCGTGCGTTCTGGCGCAAATCTAAAAGATGCGGATAAAGAAAAAATGAAAAAGATCAATGCCGAACTTTCGACATTGACAACACAGTTCGGACAGAACCTATTAGCTGAAACCAATGCCTATCAACTGGTGGTTGATTCGGCAAGTCAATTGGAAGGCCTGCCGGAATCATTAAAAACTGCGGCTGCCGAAGAAGCTGTTGCCAAAGGTAAAAAGGATAAATGGGTATTTACCTTACAGAATCCTTCGATCATGCCTTTCCTGCAATATGCCAAAAACCGGGAACTGAGAAAACAGATCTGGGAAGCATATCAAATGCGCGGAAACCACGATAACACAAATGATAACAAAGAAATCATTCAGAAAATCGTCAACCTTCGTCTTCAAAAAGCGAAGCTATTGGGCTATAAATCGCATGCGGCCTATGTCTTGGAGGAATCCATGGCTAAGACACCTGAAAATGTATATGCTTTATTGAATAAGTTATGGACACCGGCTTTGGCGAAAGCAAAAGGCGAAGAGGCGGATATCGCAAAAGAGATTAAAGGCGAAGGTGGTACTTTTGCAGTTGCACCTTACGATTGGAGATATTATACAGAGATTATCCGTAAAAAACGCTTTGCACTGGATGAAGATGAAATCAAACCTTATTTGAGCTTACCAACAGTACGTGAAGGCGCTTTTGCAGTAGCAAACAAACTATATGGTTTGACATTTGTTGCCCTTAACAATGTGCCAACCTATCATAAAGAAGTAGAAGTGTACGAAGTGAAAGACAAAGATGGCTCACATCTGGGACTTTTGTATGCAGACTTCTTTCCACGTGAGTCTAAACGTGGCGGCGCTTGGATGACATCTTACCGCAATCAATCTACAAAAGATGGCAAACGCGTTGCTCCGGTAATTTCTATTGTATGTAATTTCACAAAACCTGTGGGTAAAAACCCTGCATTGCTGACATTTGATGAGGCGACTACGCTATTTCATGAATTTGGACATGCTTTACATGGATTACTTTCCAATGTCAGATACAGATCAATGGCCGGTACTTCCGTACCACGTGACTTTGTCGAATTGCCATCGCAGATCATGGAAAATTGGGCAGCAGATCCAGAGGTATTAAAGACCTATGCAAAACATTTTAAGACCAAAGAGGCCATGCCAGATTCATTGATCCAAAAAATGGAAAAAGCAGGTACTTTTGACCAAGGCTTTGCAACGGTGGAATATCTTTCAGCAGCATTGTTGGATATGGATTACCATGCGGCAACCAAGGAAATTTCGAAAGATGTCAATGGATTTGAAAAAGCAGCCATGAAGAAAATAGGTATTATTGACGCAATTATCCCGCGTTATAGAAGTACTTATTTTCAGCATGTCTTCGCTGGAGGTTATTCAGCTGGATACTATGCTTATATCTGGTCGGAAGTATTGGATTCAGATGCTTTTGCAGCCTTCAAAGAGAAATCTTTGTACGATAAAGCAACAGCGGATTCATTCCGTAAGAATGTTCTCGAAAAAGGAGGAACAGATGATCCGGCAAAAATGTACCGGACCTTTAGAGGTGCAGACCCAGATCCGAAATATTTATTGAAAAAAAGAGGATTGAATTAATCCACTACAAAACAAAAAAAGGAGATATATAAAAATATATCTCCTTTTTTTGTTTTCATACTTGTTATTCTAAAAACAATGCTTACATTTGAATATTATTTATAATGAGTCTAAATAAATGTATATAGTATGTGTGATACCAAGATTCTAAGTCAACGCGGAGATACCCACATTAGTGTTTGCCACAAGTGCAGAACATATTATATCTGGCAGCAAAATTTTGTACTGACATTTACACAGAATAAGTTTTTCGATTTTCTGAACATCATTAAGAGTAATGGCGACGAACTTTTCTTCAGTTCATTCCCGGATGGTGAATTTCGCTTGATTATGAAGACGCCCTATCCTGATATTGTTTTCTCGTTTGACGAAGAGCAATGGCAAAACTTTAGGGATGCCTTACAAGAATCGTATTACATGAATGAATTTTATGGCATGTTAAACAATTAAGATAAAAAGTCCTGTTGCTTCGCTTGTGTTTCATCTCTCTTTCCTTATGCGTTGCCAACAGGCACAAACAAAACCCTCAGTGATATCCGTATGAACATACAGATAGCTACTGAGGGTTCTTCTTTATCTCGTGATGCGGTTATTCGCCTATCGCATAATATTTAAAATCGAGATCTTCAAGCTGTTTTCGATTCAATAGTTTCCGGCCATCAAATACAAAGGCAGGTTTCTTCATCTGATCTTTGATCTTCTTCCAGTCATAGCTTTTGAATTCATCCCATTCTGTTAATATGGCAACAGCGTGTGCGTCGTCGCAGGCTTCATAAGGCGTATTGACAACTTTGACCAAGAGCCTATTTTCTTCCGATGAACGCGTGTTCAGATAATCCAAGTCAGCGTAAATACGTTCCGCAGATACTTTTGGATCGTACACCGTAATTTCTGCCTGCTCATTTAATAGATAATCGGCAACGTAGATCGCTGCGGATTCACGGGTATCATTGGTATCTTTTTTAAATGCCCAGCCCAAAAAGGCAATCTTTTTTCCCGATACGGTATTGTACAATGTCTGGATGATATTGTCAGCAAAACGTTGCTTTTGATAATCATTCATTAAAATAACCTGATCCCAGTATTCAGCGACTTCCGTAAGCCCATAACTGCGTGCGATATAGACGAGGTTGAGGATGTCTTTCTGAAAACATGACCCGCCGAAGCCAACCGATGCCTTTAAAAATTTAGCGCCTATACGTGTATCCATACCAATAGCTTTGGACACCTCATCAACATTGGCTCCCGTTTTCTCACAAAGAGCAGAGATCGAATTAATAGAAGAGACCCGTTGCGCCAGAAAAGCGTTGGCGGTCAATTTAGAAAGCTCGGAAGACCATAGATTTGTCGTCAAGATTTTGCTTTGATCTACCCAATGTGCATAGATATCTACTAATGCTGCAATTGCTTCTTCATTTTCACCGCCGATAAGTACACGGTCCGGATTGATCAAATCCTGTATTGCCGTTCCTTCGGCGAGGAATTCCGGATTGGATAAAATATGAAAATTCACACCGTTGCCGGTATTATCAAGGATACTTTTCAATGCCGCTGCTGTACGTACCGGAAGAGTGGATTTTTCGACAACAATCTTATCGTCTTTGGCGACTGCCGCGATCTGACGAGCACAAAGCTCAATATATTTTAAATCCGCAGCCATCCCCTTTCCTTTTCCGTAATTCTTGGTTGGGGTATTGACCGAGATAAAAATCATATCGGCCTCATCAATAGCCTTGTTGATATCGGTTGAGAAAAACAAATTGCGTCCCCTCGCTTCAGCAACGATTTCTTGGAGCCCTGGTTCATAAACAGGAAGGTTTTCCAGGTTTTCATCATTCCAGGCTGCAATACGCTCGGCATTCATATCAACAATGGTGATCTCAATATGAGGACATTGTTTCGCAACAACCGACATGGTCGGACCGCCCACGTAACCAGCTCCTATACAGCATATTTTCTTGATAGTTTTACTCATTTTGATTATCTTAATCAGCTATAAATTGAACAACAAATGTAAAGAATTCGAAATTGTTTTTTGTCGATAAAAGTCAATATTTCATTTCGAAAGTATAAAAATAGGACGTTATTGTAGCATAGTGGTTCCATCGAAGCCTTTGTCTGGCTCAATCTAAAGGTATAAGAACTAACGTGGGCGGATTAGCTGGGGTTAAATCTCTTTTTGAGCAGTTTGTTTAGACAACAAAGGGGCTGTATAAATAATTGGATCGGGACTAAAATCTATCAGATTTATACTAATTTTACATTAAAAATAGGAGCACGATTTTGATAAAGCAAGAAGTTATTGACAAAGTACTGGAAACGGCACGCATAGAGGAAGTGGTGGGAGACTTCGTTGATTTAAAGAAGCGTGGTACTTCGTTGATCGGAAACTGTCCATTTCACCACGAAAAAACACCTTCATTCCACGTTTCTGTCTCAAAAGGTATCTACAAATGTTTTGGCTGTGGTGTTGGGGGGGATTCCCTCAAATTTGTGATGGAACTGGAAAAGTTCTCCTATCCCGAAGCGATTCGTTACCTGGCTGATAAATATTCCATTGAGATTGAAGAAGTTGAGCGGTCTCCAGCACAGCTTGCTGCGCAGGATAAAAGAGAAAGTCTGTATGTCTTGAGTGCCTGGGCAGGTAAATTTTTCGTAGAACAGCTCTGGAAAAGTGAAATGGGGCAAGTCATCGGACTCAACTATTTCAAAGAGCGGGGATACCGTGAAGATATCATCAAGAAATTCGAACTGGGTTATTCGCCCGAAGAGTGGACGGCACTGGTGGATAAGGCGCAGGAAGCGGGCTTCCATCCGGATTACCTGGCTGCAAGTGGACTGGCTATTGAACGTGACGATAAATCGCTCTACGATCGCTTTAGGGGGCGTGTCATGTTCCCGATCCATAATTTAACCGGACGTATTATCGGGTTTGGTGGACGTACGCTAAAAACGGATAAGAAGGTCGCCAAATATGTGAACTCGCCCGAAAGTGAGATCTATCATAAGTCAGATGTACTCTATGGGTTGAATTTTGCCAAAAAGGCAATCATGGAAGAGGACAACTGCTATCTCGTCGAGGGCTATGCGGACGTTCTATCTGTACATCAGGCCGGTGTTGAAAATGTGGTTTCTTCCTCGGGAACTTCCCTGACCACAGGTCAGATTAAATTGATTTCCAGATTTACCAAAAATGTAACCATACTCTATGATGGGGATGAAGCCGGTATAAAAGCCTCATTACGTGGTACCGATATGTTGCTGGAGGAAGGGTTAAATGTAAAGGTATTGCTCTTCCCGGATGGGAATGATCCCGATTCCTATGTGCAAACCTATGGAGCCACAGCCTTTAAGGACTACGTGAAATCTCATCAGCAGGATTTTATTTTCTATAAGACCAATATTTTACTTCGCGATGCCAACAACGATCCGATCAAAAGGGCCGAAGTAATACGGGATGTTGTTGAGAGTATTGCTTTGATTCCCGATGAGATTAAAGTTTCTGTTTTTATTCGGGAATGTAGCAGTTTATTGGATATTGAGGAACGTATTTTGCTTGCTGAGCTCAACAAGATAAGGCTGAATAAGGCAAAAAAGGCTGATAAGGATGCCTCTCGCAAGGCTCAAAATACCCCTGCAAATACGGGGATGCCACCTTTTGGAATGGATGGCCCACCGCCTGATTTCTTTATGACAGATGATGAGCGTGGAGGCCTGCCAGCGATGGAAGCAACAGAGCAACCGACACAGCTGACCGCTGAGATCCTGCAGGAGCGTGAGATCGTCCGTATCCTGATCAACTACGGCGATTACCTGGCGACCTGGGAAGGGGATGGCGATATTCCAGTTGCAGGTGTCTTGCTGGGTAATATCAGCGATATCGAATTTAAAGATAAGGGTGCTGCATTTATTCTGAAAGCTTATCGGGATGCTGCTGAAAATTATGAAATCCCCGATGCAAAATTGTTTTATTCCCATGCGGATGCTGCAGTTTCCGAACTGGCGATCAATTGCGTGGCGACGAAATATTCACTCAGTGAAAACTGGAATGACGACAAACGCAAGATCTATGTAACTCAGGAGTATGAGCATCTCAAACAATTGGTTGTAGAGGCTATCTATCGGATAAAAAAGCAGAAGATAGGCGCGGAAATGCATCATATTCGTGAGGAAATGAAGCAAGAACAGGATGTTGCTAATCTGGAAGTGCTTATCTTTAAGTATCAAAAACTCAAAGAAGCGGAGCGTCTTCTAGGGGGATTTTTGGGAAATACAATTGTAAAGTGATCCAGATGATATGGCGAAGCATCTTGAAATAGGAATACAGGGCGAACAGTTGGCCATGGAATACCTGATCGAGATGGGCTATAAAATAATGTTAAGAAATTGGCGATTTAAGAATTTAGAAGTAGATTTGATCGTCATGGATGGAGATACCCTGGTATTCGTGGAGGTGAAAACACGGTCGACGACAGATTTTGGTGAGCCTTATGAATTTGTGGATGTGCGCAAGCAACGGCGACTGATTCGGGCGGCGCAAGCCTATATATTAAAATATGCATATAGTGGTGAAGTGAGATTTGATGTGATAGCTGTAACGAATAACACGCATTCAAAACTTACTTATATTAAAGATGCATTTTGGGATAGTTGAGAATAGTATTGCGCTATTCGATCTGAAATGAAATATCTTGGCTGTGTAAGTCATCAGATTACCAAATTTCTGGTTTTGAATCAGACTTTTTGTATTATAAAAATGAAACGATCATGGTTTATTCAAACATACTGTTTTATAAAAATGCGATCGTTTCATCAGCTTTAAAAATAGATTATATAGATGAAAAAAATCACGTATTTTATTGCGATTGCAACACTTGCTTTTGCTTCCTGTAAATCGAAAAAATCTGCTTTGGAATTTGCGTCACCTGGTGCAAACCAAGCCGTTTTAAAGGGCAGTCAAGTGCAATTAAAATTGAAATTTGACGCAATTACCATGGATTCTGTCGCTTACTTTGTGGACGACAAACATGTGGGTTCCTCTACAGATACTGTAGCGATCACTGTAGAGACCAAAGATATGGCCTATGGCACACGCAATATTTCCGCAACAGTCTACAGTGGCGGAAAGTCCGATTCCGTATCCAGCACGTTCTATGTAGTTCCTGCAAGTGCAAAGAACTATGGATTCCAGGTTGTCAACAAATACCCGCATGATACCACAGCATTTACCCAAGGACTTCAGTTTGCCGATGGTGTATTGTATGAGTCAAATGGACGATATGGTGAGTCTAACCTTAGAAAAGTAGACCTGACGACTGGAAAGGTCTTGAAGGAAATCAAATTCGATGAGAAAACTTTCGCTGAAGGGATGACTTTAGTGGGTAATAAATTGTTTATGCTAACCTGGCAGCAAGGTGAGGGATACGTCTTTGATAAAAATTCATTTACAAAAGAGAGCTCATTTAAATACGAAAATAGTAAAGAGGGCTGGGGGATTACCTATGATGGAAAGCGTTTGATCAAGTCAGATGGCTCCAATAAATTGTTTTTCCTGGATGCCGTTACTGGTAAAGAGTTGGGCTCAATTGGTGTATATGATGAGAATGGTCCCGTAGATCAATTGAATGAATTGGAGTATATTGATGGAAAAGTTTACGCGAATGTCTATCAAAAGGATGTTCTCGCAATTATCAATCCAGAGACAGGTGCTGTAGAGAGTAGGATTAATCTGGTCGGAATCTATGAACATACTTCAGCTTATGATAATGAGCTGAATGGAATTGCCTATGATCAGGCCAATAAACGCTTGTTCGTAACTGGTAAGTTGTGGAATACACTGTATGAAATCAAAGCAATAGAAAAATAGCGCGTATTAAGCGAAATGCATAAAAAGAAAAGCGATGTCCCTGGGTATCGCTTTTCTTTTTACTGTGAGTCTAACAGCGCCAATATCATGTAAAGGGTATTGATCGTTCATGCGAGGCGACTTGGTCCAGGATAGACCTCCTGAGAAACACAAACTCGTATAAATTCGTCGCACGCAGGATATTGATGCATGGATCCTTCAAACATTAAAAAGTAGCCGCCACGCTATATCGCAGGGACTACTTTACATCTTGGCCTCTATAACTAATGCGATCAGACAGAAACCAACAAAGACAGATCTTGTCGTAAAACCTGCCTGCTTTCACAAGCGCAAACGACAATGGAAATCAACTTGAAGTTCTTTTTGGCCAATAAACCTAGGGCTGTGAGTTTATTGATACCTTGATGAAAAAACGAGAATCAATAAAACCTTGATGCTCTTATAAGCATCAATAGCCATGAAATCAACTGAAGGTTCTTTCTGACCAATAGAAAACAGACATTTTTAGAAAAAAACAGACACTATAAAAAAGGGATGAAACATATGTTCCATCCCTTTTCTATTGATTTATATTTTGTTATTAATAAACAGGAACAAAGCTCCAGTTATCATCAAAACGAGTTGTACCATTTAGGCCTGTAGCAACATAACCAGTTGATCCGATTGTGTAAGCAACAGCATCTTGTCTTGCACCACCACCAAGGGCTGTATTGTCACTTGTCCAATAGTCGCCGCTGATATTATATTTCACAACTGAACTTATTGCAGTCCCTTTTAATCCACCAGCTAAGAAACCACTATTGCCGATAACGAAAGCAGCAGCATTAGAACGAGTCATATCATAACTATATGTGCCATCGTTTCTGTTTAGATCTGCTAATTGTGTCCATTTGCTACCATCAAATTTGTAAAAATCTGCGGGGTAACCACCATTGGAAACTCCGCCGCCAACATATGCGGCATTACCCGATACAAATACAAAAGCACCTTTTCTCTTAGCTGTAAATGGAGCATCAGGAATGGCTTCCCATTTATTTAAATCTGGGTCATATTTGAAAAACTGATTGGTAAAGGAAGTACCATTTGCAATCGTTGTCTCTCCTGTACCCACATAGGCTTTTCCTCCGATAGTAAATGCTACAGCATTTGCTAATACGATAGGTAAATCAGCAACTTTAGTCCATTGTTTTCCTTTTTCTGCTGAAGGGTCAAATTTATAGAAATCTTTCAAGAAGTTTGCGCCATCATTACCGCCACCTACATAACCAAAATCTCCGATAGCAAAAGCAATTGCACCACGACGACCACTGCTTTCTGCGTTATTATCCGCTAATGGATCTTTTTCGCTCCACGTGTTGGATGCTGGATCATAAGCATAGGTGTTTTTTAGATTAACAGGCTTGCTACCTGCATTGTTTGATTGACCTGTAGTTACATAAGCGATGTTTTTTATTACAAAACTTGCTGCAGAGGAAGTTTGTGGACCTTTGTAAGCTGCTTTTTGAAACCACTCAGTAGATTTATCTTCAGTGTTGTCGTTGCTTTTTTTACAAGAAGAGAATGATGTAACTGTAACTACAAAAGCTGACAATACGAGTAGCCAATTTTTCTTGTTCATAAATTATTGAAATTTAGTATAAAGGATGTTTAATTTAATTCTTGGATCATTACCATCTTTTGCCAATATCAACCGATTCGCTGTACTTGATAGCTGTGGAGGTATTGCTACTGAAGTCCCACCTACAGTTCCAACTGGTACTGGCAATGGGGGTAAAGATAGATATAATGAAGTGTTTTTATATGCTGTTGTTTTAATTTTATTTAAATAATCAATCAAATTAAAGGTGTATTTACCATTTGCGTCTCCAATTTTAATCAATCGGGCCACTTGCATCGCGTTTGCAGTCTCTAATGATGCTAAGGCACTAATAGGCGTCCCTTCGCTATTTGCGACCATAAGGACCAAATTACTTGGTTGCTCATAGCCTTCCAGCGGGTTATTTTCTGCTTCAATGACAAGTTCCACCTTATTGATTGAAATTGTTGGATCATTGACCAATGATAATAACGTAGGGAACTCAATTTTCGCTACAACACCACTTGAACCTTCTAAGAATGTATTTCCGTTGGTTTTTTCAACATCAATCTGCGGATTTGATAGCGTCATCGATGCAAACTTTGTCGCCGAACGATCTGTCTCAATTTGGTTATATTGGTATGTTTTGCTGTCAATAGCAAAATACTGCTTGCCTCTTGTCTTGTTTCCCTCATTGTTTTCAAAAGAATAGTGCACCTGTAGGAAAACAGTGTCTTTAAAGCCGATAATCGCTGTATTGTTATTATCTGGAACAAGCGCTAACCCTTTGAAATATTCTTGAAAACTCGTGTTATTTTGAATCTTGTTATCACCATCTTTGATCAATCTGAAAAGTTCATTGCTAATGGTACTATTGAATTTAAAGAACAATGAATCCGTTGCTTTGACACGAGGGTTAAAGGACAGCTCTGCTAATGGTGTGTTTTCATAAGCAAATTTCTTATTGCTGAATATACTGGCTGCAGTCACATAAAATGGTCGTGCAGTCGTTGGCTGTGTCGGATCAATTGGTGTCAGGGTGATATCATCCGTAACACGATGAACAGCGATTTTTTGCATTTTGGTTGTATCACCAGAATAGTATTTGTTCGGACTTAGAACCAAAGACACAGAATCCAATACCGCATCATCTGGAATGGCGGTACTGTTTATTGTACCAATTCCCAAACGCATATAAGAAGTTGACTTGACAGTACCAGTGACAGCATTGCTATTTTTTCCTACCAGAATCGTACCCGTATTTGAAGTTGGAAGAGGATCCAATTGGTAAGTGGAAACTTTCACGGAAACAGTATCAATTGGTACTACGCCAATCGTTTCATCTCTTGAGTTATCCAAAGAAAGTGAAATGTCTTTATTACAACCGACAAAAGCTGCCAACGTAAAAAGTGGAAGTAAAAATTGTATACTACGTCTCTTAAAGTTTTTGATCATATTAATTTTTGAATAGTGCAAAAGTAATCAATGCTTACTGTTAATCAGTGTTATATTTTGTTAAATATGGTTAATTACCACAGCGATTGCAAATCTAGTAATTTAAATTTGTTTTCATTATGGGTAGAAGATTTAAATTGCTGATCAGCTTGATCGTTTTAATAGGCACAGGAATCACCGTTGTGCTGGGGATCTGGCTTTACGGAAGTTATACCAATCGGCGAGATCTTTTTCTTTCCACAGCTGAGCGGTCGCTCTTTAATGCGGTACAGGAGGTATACCAGGCGGAAAATGGTGATCAACGATTGGATGGGCCTGAGACCGAAAGAGATCAACTGCTCAACGATGTGAAAAAAGAACTTCTACCTGCGGTACCGGAGACGGTGCTTGATGAGGCCTTGCAAAGGGTACGTGCCCGCCAGCCACACAAAGAACACGCTTTTCGAGGTGATCCCGATCGAAAAGGTAAAATGTATTCCAAAGATCGTGATCATCAGAATGCTATTATTCCGCCCTTTTTGTTCCGTGATTTTGAAATGAATAAAACGAATCTAGACCAGATCGACAATAAATTCAAAGAATCACTGAGCAATAAAAGCATTTCGGTACCCTATGAGCTGAGTATCGTGACGATTCCACGTGAACAGGTAAAAGACGTGCGTCGCGAATATCGGGAAAAGAACCTGGCCTGGACCAGACCGATGATGGTCAACCCCCTAAAGAATGAATTCCTCGTTGTTAAATTTCAGGAGGATTGGAAATACCTGCTGTATAGCTTGAGCTGGCAGTTACTGATTTCGCTGCTGTTGATAGGTCTTTTGTTAGGAACCTTCTTTTACCTGATGAAAACCATTTTTAAACAAAATAAAATGGCGGAGCTCCGAAAGAACTTTGTTGACAATATGACCCATGAATTGAAAACTCCAGTATCCACCGTAATGGCGGCGATTGAAGCCATACAATTATACGGAGTGCGGGAAGATAAGGTAAAGATGGACCGTTACCTTGATATTTCTAAAAAGGAACTTGAGCACCTCTCCGGCATGATTGAAAAGGTCTTGCAGATGGATATTGACGCCTCTCGGGGAATAGTATTGCAACGATCGGATTTTGATATTATCGCGATGGTGGCAAGTGCGATTGAAGTGGCTCAGCTTAATAAAACAAAAACAGTAGAGGTGGAGCTCTTTGCTGATCCTGGATCGATCCTGATCAAAGGAGATGAGTCCCATCTGAAAAATGTCATCAATAATCTATTGGAGAATGCCATTAAATATGCCGGACCACATGTTAAGATTAAAGTCGAAATAATAGGGGCTAAGGAGCATGTCCAGATCCATATTACGGATAATGGCAAAGGTATTGCAGCCGAATACCATCAGCAGATCTTCGATATGTTTTTTAGGGTACCTTCGGGCAACTTACATGATGTGAAAGGTTTTGGACTGGGGCTTGCTTATGTCAAGCAGGTTGTCAAACGCCATGAGGGCAAGATCAGTGTAGCGAGTGAGCTGGAAAAAGGGAGTACTTTTATGATCAGGTTACCATATTAACCTAAAGAAAGCTATCTTCAACATAACATTAGTATAGAAAAAGCATTATTATTGAACTACAGGAATTATGATTAATATTTTATACGTAGAGGACGAACCGAGTCTGGCGATGATTGTTGCAGATAGTCTGGAGGCTAATGGTTTTCATGTCGTACACTGCAACAATGGGCAGGAGGCCTTGGACTCTTTTAGCATAGCGAAACCGGATATAATGGTCGTAGATGTGATGATGCCTGTCATGGATGGGTTCACCTTGGCGGCAAAAATCCGCGAGATGGACTCCTTGCTTCCCATTATCTTCTTAACAGCGAAAGTGCAGACAGAAGATGTGGTCCGGGGATTTCGTCTCGGGGGAGATGACTATGTCAAAAAACCGTTTAAAATCGAAGAATTGGTCGTACGGATCGAGTCCCTGTTAAAGAATAGCCCCAAAATGCTCTTTGGACAGAAGCTGATGATCGGTGATTATACACTGGACAGTTTAAAGCACCAGCTGATTTATCAGGAGGAAATGCTCAAGTTGTCTTTTCGTGAAAGTGAACTCCTCCGTAAGCTCTACGAACAGAAAGATAAGGTAATCGCTAGAGAAGAGATCATGCGTGCTTATTGGAGCCATGATAAGTACTTTACAGGACGAAGCCTGGATGTATTTATTAGCCGTATACGGAAGTATTTAAGCCAGGACCCAAGGATCAAAATTACCAATATACGCGGGGTCGGCTATATGCTTACAGTGGATTGATGACGGTGTTCCACGTGGAGATTTTTTATTCTTTTCGCATTCGATTAGCCTTCCCGCCCATACCCCGTATATGATAGGTAAAACTCAAGATGGCATATCGGGTAATTGCATTGGATTGGGATACACGTACCCAAAGGTCGTTGACCTGTTGATTGACGTTTTTATTGTCATTAAAAATATCAAAAACCGTTAGGTTGATCTCTGCATTTCTCTTTTTGAACAGCTTCTTGCCGACGGAAACATTCCACAATAAACTCGTTGTACTGGGTGCGTTGAGGATACTTCCGTTATATAAGTAATTGAACGTCGAATTTAGGGTCCAGCTTTGCAATAATGTCAACGCAATGGAATTGCTGATGGTATGTTTATAAACAGAATAATTGGATTTTTCAGTTGCCGAATTTTTTGAATAGGATAAATTTCCATTATAATCCAATCCGATGATCAGTTCCTTACTGAACGCTGTGTTCACGCCAACGCGTTGACTCATACCATATGTTTTTGCATCTACTTTTTCCAGATTCAACAAGGTGTAGTTTTGATTGAAATATAGATTATTATTTAGGTTGATATTGAGCTTTAAGGGTTCTATACGATAACCAAGGCTATTGTGCCACTTTAGGTTGTAGACACCATCAAAATTCTCGGGTTTGATATATTGCCCTCCCGGCCCCAGTACGACATCGTTCTCAATGGTAAATGCTGAATCGGTTGTAAAGATGGTATTTGAAATCTTATCCTGAATAAAATCTGCCGTAAAATCTGATGTAAAGCTTCGACCAGAAGCCTTATTGATAGACCTAAACTGCATAACCAGGTTGTGGTCATATTCCTGTTTTAGGTTTGGGTTGCCCGAAGTAATACGTAGTGGGTTCTGATTATCGATAAAATCCTGTAACTGCTCAATGGCAGGCGTATTCGTTTTGGCATTATAGCGCAATTCAATACGTGTTTCCTTGTTGAAGTTATATTGGAAATTCAAGTTTGGCAGCAGACTGTTGAAATGACTCCTTGTTTTTAATTTGTTTGGAAATAGTTTGTCATTTAACTGATTGGCGGTCTGATAATCCAATCCGATTTGAAATCGTATACTATCTTTTTTATTGAATAAATAGGATACCCCAGCACTATGGTAAACAAAGTCATTGCGAAATTCATTCGAAAGACGGTTTTTCAACTCGCCCAATTGTTCTGTTTCCGCTAGGAATTCATACGTTTTACGGTCAGAATAACGAGCCGTATTTCGGAAGGTGTAATTACCCTGCAAACGGGAATATTTATCCAGCATCTCGGTATAGGCGATTTTTGAGCGAAAGCCATTGTTGTCGCCATTTGAGTAATTACGATTGTTTGTGGTGTCAATTCGACTAAACTCCCCGTTCCTATAATAGGTATTCAAGGCATAGTTTGCAGCATTCCCCTTGTTTGTGCTGAAAGAACCATTAAAATTGACACTAATAGTTCGTCCCGGTTTGTTTAGCCTACGCATATAAGTCAGATCGCCACCCCAGTTGAAATTTTCGCCAAAACTGCTGTTGTTCCTGTTGGATTGGTTGAGCATTTCGCTCAGGTTTAATAAGGTACTGCCCAGCGAGCTGCTATGCCTATTGTTGCTCTGGTAGGAAAAATTGGGTTGTATGTCCAGCTTTTGAATAGAATCTATTTTCCAGTTCGCCCGCAGGGAGAAGGCGTGATTGTTTGTGTAGGTGCTGCCAGATTGCTGTTGATTGTTGATCTGGTTGGCCCTATTGCCTGCCGTATATTCCGTTTTGTTTTGGCTGATGGTATTATTGTCGGTATAGTTGTAGGTATAATTGGCGTTGAAATCCATCCGGTCCGCAAAAAAACGGTCGAGATAGTTGAATCCAGCATTGAATCGTGTTGTGACGCCCTGTCCTGTGCGTCCGCGCGTGTTGCCTCGTGGCGCAAAACCATTGGGCTGATTGACGTTATTGGTATTGATATCTATGGAATATTGGCGCTTTGGGTTCATTTTGGTGACCTGCGTATTGATCGCATACTTCTCATCCGGACCAGCTCCACCACTGATTTTGCCAAAGTAAGATTTTCTTTTATCCGGTTTGGTGACAATATTGATCACTTTTAGGCGTTTTCCATCATCAAATCCACTGAATTTCGCTTGTTCGGTTTTGTCATCAATAAGCTGAACTTTGGCAATGACATCCGCGGGTAAGTTTTTAAGGGCTACTTTTGGATCGGTGCTGAAAAATTCGCGACCATCAATAATAATCTTACTTACGGCTTCCCCCTGCGCCTTTACATTACCATCTTCGTCAATTTCTACACCCGGGATCTGTTTGACCAGTTCGTCGGCATCTGCAAAATCAGGTGTAACATATTTTTTTGCATCAAATTCTAAGGTATCGCCCCGCACCTGTACACTCGTCGGTGAGATGCTGATTTCGTCCAGCACGATCTCCGAGCTGTTGAGCTTAAAGTTTACCTCCACAGTTTTACCAGCTAATTTGATCTTCCGAATATCTGCCGTATAGCCCATTGGCTGTACCGAAATCAGATAATCACCATTGGGAAGTGCGACACTGGTAAACTTGCCCAGGATATCCGTTGGTGTTTGCAGCTTACTGGAGTCTTTTAAGGCAATGATCGTAACACTGGCACCTGAAATAGGTTTTGAACCGTTGCTATCCATGAGCTTCCCCGAGATATACTGCTGGGCAAAAGCATTCATTTTTAACAGCATTAAACTAAGCGAGAGGATAACAGTTGTCCAGGTTTTGATTTTCATTGGTTGATGTTGTCTGCGTGGTTTTAGGCGCGGGTGTTGGTTCTATTTTTTTATTTGTCAAATTTATGCGACTATTTGATACGAATTACTATCATTTTAGTTACAATAATCCTAACTGAATGGAAAGATTAGATATATTTGCAGTAGAATTAGAAATCAACTGAACGGCATAGTATATGAAAGAAAGTGTTTTGAGTAGAAAAGAGCGTATTATGAAAGAAGCATTGCTGCTTTTTTCAGACCAGGGCTATACCAATACGTCTACCAAAACAATAGCGCAGAACGCTGGCGTTTCTGAGGCTTTGATATTCAAACATTTTGGTAACAAAGACGCACTCTTGGTCTATTTGATCAAATCCGGATATCGCAAGGTCCTGACCCATCACCGTGGGATGATGACCTATCGTGAACCCAAAGACTTTTTACGTACCATGATCAACCTTCCCAATAAGTTGGTCAGTGCTGAACCCATATTCTGGAAATTACAGGAGCGCCTGTCCCACCACCCGTTCTCCAAACAACAACATGAGCAGTTCATGAAACCAGTGCAGCCGATTATCCATCGTGCTTTTGAAGAACTGGGCTATGAAAATCCTGAATTGGAAACGCAATTCCTCCTCTTGATCATTGATTCATTTTGGAAAAAGGAAGCTATTGGCGAATTGGAGCATGTTATGGAATTGACGCTGTTTCTGGAGAAAAAGTATAATTTGATTTAGATTATAGTATTGAGTATCTAGTATTTAGATTCTCGTTGTTTAAGCTTACAGCTGATACTTCGTTTGTTTTTACTCTTGGGTATTTTGGGCTTGCTTAAGCTTATTGCAGAGACTTAGCCATAACTGACGTTCATTAGCTAATCAAATCCATCACCAGATTCATCCCGAAATCGGTTCCCGGCAAAATCAACGATAGACAATAGGTACATTCGGCAGTACTTCTCAGGTATTGTATCCTTATATTCCCCTTTGTTGCGCTTGAAATGCGTCTTGTTGCATGTTTTAATAAAATTGTTGCAAAAACAATTTCATATTATCCAAAATAATAACGTTATTAGTATTCTATTTAAGACATTATACAAACTAATTTATGTTCAAAAAATTCAGTCTGGGCCTATTGGCGTTGGCCAGTGCGCTATCATTTGCGAAGGCACAGGACAAGAAAGATTTTGTAAAATACATCAATTCCCAGCATGATTGGGTAGATGCTGTGTTTAATACCTTGACGCCAAAAGAAAAAGTGGCCCAGTTGTTCCTCGTAAGGGCACATACTAATCTAGGTCAGAAATATATTGATTCCGTTGCACAGGTTGTTCAGGATGAACATCTGGGTGGTCTTGTGGTTTTTCAGGGCGGTCCCGTGCGCCATGCGGACATGTTCAATCGTTATCAGTCTTTATCTAAAGTGCCCTTAATGATCACTTTTGATGGAGAATGGGGGCTTGGTATGCGTATGCCGGATTCTACGTTGTCATTCCCTTATCAGATGACGCTCGGTGCTGTGCAGGACAATCAATTGATCTACCGCATGGGACGTGAGGTTGCGCTGGATTTTCATCGTATCGGTATGCATTTCAATTTTGCACCAGATGTGGACATCAATAACAACCCAAAAAATCCGGTCATAGGTATTCGTTCTTTTGGCGACAATAAATATAATGTCACCAAAAAAGCAAAAGCCTATATGGACGGTATGGTGGATGGCGGTATCTTGGCTTCCATTAAGCACTTCCCGGGACACGGTGACACCGATGTAGATTCACACCATGACCTGCCTAAGCTTCCTTTTGATAAAACCAGATTGGATACGCTGGAACTGTACCCTTTCAAAGAACTTATTAAAGCCGGTGCGCCAGCGGTTATGGTTGCGCATATGAATATCCCTGTCTTGGATGATACCCCGAATATGCCATCCTCTATTTCTAAAAAGGTTGTTACAGATCTCTTACGGAATGAACTTGGCTTTAAGGGCTTAACAGTGACTGACGCAATGGACATGAAAGGCGTCAAAAAATTCTTCCCGAATGGTGAGGCCGATGTTCAGGCAATCATTGCCGGACACGATCTCCTTGAGGTATCCGAAAATAGTAAACGCGCCATTGACCTTATTCTGAAAGCTATTGAATCGGGTCGGATCTCACAGGCAGATATTGATGCACGCGTGAAAAGAGTATTGGCTGCTAAACTCTGGTTGGGCCTAGACAAATACCAGGCAACCCCGCAGCAGAATCTGTATGCCGATTTACATAGAGCGTCTGCAGTTCAGCTGATTGATGAATTGTCCAATGCTGCTATTACAGCCCTCAACAGCACCGAAAAATTAAAATCCTTTAAAAAGGATCTACCTACAGCGATTATCAATGTCGGTGTTGCTGCCAATCAAACATTCCAGAACGAACTGGCGTCGGGATTGACCAACGAAACACAATATTTTGTGCCAGACAGCTTGAGCAAAGATGATATGAAACGTCTTGTGAAAGAAATCAAGAAAAACAAGCAATACATCATCGCTGTACACGATACGCGGTTACGCCCACGCCCTACAATGCAATTGAATGAAAATGTACAGGACCTGATGAAGAAGTTTGCAAAGAAATCCATCTTGACCCTATTTACAAATGTATATGCATTAGATGGCGTAGAAGCATCCAAGAAAGCGAAGACAATTTTGCTCGCTTATCAAAATGATGCTTTTATGCAGCTAGCTGCTGCCAAAACAATATTGGGACAAAATGTTCCTAAAGGAAAGTTGCCTGTTACCATCAATAAAAAATTCAAGTACGGACAGGGCAAATAAGGTCGCTATAAAATCACACCAATAAAAGAGCCCTCCTGGATCGCGCTGCTGCCATCAGCACAGCGATCCGGGAGGGCTCTTCTTATTTTTTTATCAATGCCAATCTTGCAGACGAAGATTAGCTCTCCTCATCTTCCTCCCGACTGTCAGAAGGACGACTCTCATTTTTCAGCCGGTCTATTGCAGTGACGACATATTTATAACGTTGATTCTGTTTGATGTCATCATCTGTATATTGGAGTTTATCGGCATCGTATGTGATAAAGATAATTTTGCTTGGATCTTTGATATTGACGTGCTCACCTACGACAAATCGATAGACGACATAACCATAGGCCGATTGACCGTCACTGGCTACATCCGGTTTCTGCCAAAAAAGTGTATTCATTTTTCCGTTGGCGGATGATTTTACCAGCAAGCCGAAAGGAGCGTTTGGTGGAATGCTGTCCAGCCAAGGCATTGTCGGGGGTAAAGCAGGGCTACGATACAGGTCATTTCGCATGGAGTCCTGTAATCCGGCCAAATTGTCCATGAGCGATTTGGAACTGAAATAAATACTTCCTTCTACATCATGTTCTTCGCGTAGGTGGCGTACCTGTCGAGGGATCTGACTTTTGTCGGTCCATCCGGTTTTATTTTCTGTTACACGGTAAGCTCCATGTCCCACATAAAAATGCCGACCATAGGTATGGCGTTGCCACCAGGATACCAGAACCTCATATGCCGCTGCGCGGTTTTTAAATGGAAAGTAAATCTGTGGATTGATATAGTCGATCCAGCCTTCCTGCATCCATTTTACACCATCTGCATAGAGCTCACGATAGGCACTTAGCCCACGTGTTTCCGAGCCAATACTATTGTTTTCCTTATTATCCCATACACCGCATGGACTGATTCCATATTTGACATAAGGTTTTATCCTTTTGATCGCAATGCCGAGGTCACGCACGAGCATGTTCACATTATTGCGTCGCCAGTCTTCAATATTTTCAATGCCATTATTATACTGGGCAAAAGTCAGCTGATCCGGGACGGATGTACTCCGGCTATCGGGATAAGGGTAAAAATAATCGTCAAAATGGATACCATCCACATCGTAATTCTTGACAACATCCATAATGACATCGATGATATATTTACGGACATCGGGTAGCCCTGGGTTGAAAAGCTTTTTTCCTGCGTATGTAAAGAACCATTCCGGGTGACGTTTGGTAATATGGTCCTCTGAGAAATGTGCGGGATTCAAGGTGGTTGAGGCCCGATAGGGATTGAACCAGGCATGAAGTTCCATGCCTCTTTTATGTGCTTCCTCAATGGCAAATTCTAAAGGATCATAAAATGGCGACGGGGCTAACCCTTGCTTTCCTGTCAGGTATCTGCTCCAGGGCTCACGACCTTTGCCATAAAAAGCATCTGCTGCAGGCCGCACCTGTAGGATGATTGCATTTAGACCCGCACTACGGTGCTGGTCCAGGAGGTCTATAAATTCCTGCTTTTGCTGGGCAACATTATTGCCCGCTCTGACCGAAGGCCAATCTATATTACCTATGGTTGCAACCCATACACCACGAAACTCTCGCTTAGGTATTTGTTGGGAATATGTTCTGATCGAAAATAAACAGATAAAAAAGGCAAAAAAAGAATATAAATATGTTTTTCCCGTCATTCTATAAATTGTAGCCAACAAAGATAGGGAAGCATTTCTTACTTTTTCCCTAAAAAATGTAAGATGTTTGTTGGATACTTGTTAAAAGAATGTCAGCTTGGTTTTCAAATTGATAATAATGCAAATACAGGTAACATTGTACACTTATTTGTGCTAATTTAGATGCGGTTTTCACAAAAGCTATGAAAAGCGAGCTAACCGCAACAATAAAGATTATGAGCAAAGAACAAATATCCGTTTTTGATATGTTTAAGATTGGTATCGGACCATCCAGTTCGCATACCTTAGGTCCTTGGCGTGCAGCCCAGCAATTTACCCATGTCCTCAAGATAAAAGGTGTATTGAATGAGGTCGAGCAGGTCAAGATTTTGCTTTATGGATCTTTAGCCAAGACCGGTGCTGGACACGGTACAGATATCGCTGTTCTGCTTGGACTGAGTGGCGATGATCCAGTTACCTTCGATGTAGATCAGGTGACACCAAAAGTAGCGCATATCAAAGCGGTAGGCGAACTGGAGGTTGCAGGTGAGCGCACGATCCCATTCTCCTATCAGGAAGACCTCCTGTTTTTGTACACGGAGAGTTTACCCTTCCATCCAAATGCCGTTACTTTTCAGGCTTTCCTGTCAAGTGGTAAAGCCATTACGGAAACCTATTATTCAATCGGTGGTGGATTTGTCGTTCAGGAAAATGATACCGAGAGTGTATTATCTGAAGTGGATCTTCCTTTTCCGGTGGATACCGCACAGGAGCTGCTACACTGGACGATGAAAACAGGCTTGAAGATATCAGAGCTTGTGCTTGAAAATGAGTGTGCATGGCGGGAGGAAAGTGAAACTGTTGCCGGAGTCCTGAATATCTATAAGACGATCTATGAGTGTATCTATCGTGGCTGTCACACGGGTGGTACACTGCCCGGAGGCTTGAATGTGGAACGCAGGGCTGCGAAATTAAATAAAAAATTGATGCAGGGGCGTAGCTACCAAGATTATGAATCATGGATAACGGCAATTCGTGAAGGTGGACAGAATTTTCAATATATCCTGGACTGGGTAAGCTGCTTTGCGCTTGCTGTCAATGAAGAAAATGCTTCTTTTGGACGTGTTGTTACCGCTCCTACCAATGGCGCTTCGGGGGTTATACCAGCCGTTTTGCAGTATTATATTACTTTCCATGACGGTATGCGGGAAAATAGAATTGTGCAGTTTATCCTAACAGCTTCGGAGATCGGATCCATCTTTAAAAAGAATGCGACTATTTCAGCTGCCATGGGTGGCTGTCAGGCCGAAATTGGGGTATCCTCAGCAATGGCTGCCGGTGCGCTGACAGAAGTGCTGGGCGGATCACAACGGCAGGTGCTGATGGCAGCGGAGATCGCCATGGAACACCATCTCGGATTGACCTGCGATCCGATCGGAGGACTGGTACAGATCCCTTGTATCGAACGCAATACTATGGGGGCGATAAAAGCGATTACAGCAGCGCAGCTGGCTTTACAGTCAAATCCTGACAAAGCCAAAGTAAGCTTGGATACCGTGGTCAAAACCATGTGGGAGACCGCTTTGGATATGAATGCCAAATATAAAGAAACTGCAGATGGCGGCTTGGCAGTCAATATTCCATTGAGTTTGCCGGAATGTTAAGGTTCAACTGAGTCTTCTTGTTTTTTGTATCTTTGCTGCAGTAGAATATATATACTCATAATTAGTATACGCGAATGAAATATTGTGCAATCGCCTCCGGAAGTAATGGAAACTGTTATTATATCGCCAAAGATGATTCGGCGATCTTAATTGATGCTGGTATCAACAGTAAACATATTCATCTCCGGATGTATAATCTCGGGATTATTCCGACCCAGATTAAAGCAATTTTCATTACGCACGAACACTCCGATCATATCCGCGGATTGTCTGTTTTTGCAAAAAAATACAATCTGCCCGTATATATCACGAAGGGAAGTTATGAAGGATCCAGACTACATCTACCATCCCACCTGGTCAATATCATTGCGCCCAATGAGGAGGTCGAAATAGGAGGACTTAAAATTTATGGCATCCCCAAATATCATGATGCAAAAGAACCCTGTAGTTTCCTTGTCTCCGATGGCGTTCATAATATCGGTGTGCTGACCGATATTGGGCGGCCCTGTGAAAATGTGCAACATGTGATCCAACATTCGGATATTCTCTTGCTGGAATCCAATTACGATGAGGATATGTTGCATACGGGAAGATATTCCTATTTTTTGAAGAATAGGATCAGCAGCGGATGGGGGCATCTTTCCAATCGTGTTGCGGTTGAATTATTCAATCAATATAAAACCGATCGTCTCAAACATCTGATCTTAACACACCTTTCTGGTGAAAATAATACGGTTGATCTTGTTCATGCGACATTTGAGCCCCATTGTGAGCGTATCAAACTTCATGTGGCTACACGTTATCAAGAAACGGAATTGTTTGATATTACCCAGATCTTAAATAAACAAACGGTCTCATCACCGACGGCCTGTTTGGGATAATTAAGAAGGCTGCTTCTAGTAAAGCAACCGCTCCTCATATAGTCGATCACCAGTCCGAATAAACTCACCACGACTCCTGATAAAATCAACGATCACTCTACCTTTTTTGCTGATATCGATCCGCTATGGGGCGCCCTCATGGAATCAACTAAAGAAACCGTCCGGCTGATTTAATTAATCAAGATCTTGTAAGTTCTTATTTTACAATTGGATTTCGTAAAAAAATCATAGAAAACTCCAGAAGCGAAAAAATTAAAATTTAGTTGATATCCAAATAATTCCTTTTATATTTGCTTTGTTTTTAATCAGTCTAAATTATTTAACAAGAATTTGCTGGTCTAATTAAAGACAAAAACACCATGCGATAGACGGCAATCTATCACATGGCGAAAAGCTACAGACAGCGGCAACTGTCTCTAGTTGACTGAAGCAGCTCGCTGCTCCAGTTGCTTCCGATATAGGATATGGAAGAACTTGCAAGATAACGAAATTTGCGGTTTTATTTGTTAACCGGTTTGTTTTTTTAACCTGCGAGCTCCTCCATAATAAGTTGAAAAACTATACGCATCAATCAACATATTATGAAAATTTTGACATCACTCTTTGCATTCCTTACAGTATTGTTTTACTGTAACAGCAGTTCCGCTCACGCACTTTGGATAGAATCCGCTCCTCATGGTACAGTCAATCAGTCGCATGATGTAAAAGTCTATTATGGTGAATATGTTACCAATGAAAGAGATCAGATTGAAAAATGGTATTCTGATGTGAAGGATTTCACCTTGTTATTGTATGTTCCGGGAAAAGCCCCTGTTAAAGTACAATTGACCAATAAAGGAGATCATTTCAGCGGTTCATTCCAACCGACTGAGCAAGGAACTTACTTTTTATCGATCGTAAAGGCACCTAAAGATCTGGGTGGCCAGACAAAATATGAGTTTTCTTCACTAATGCCCGTTGTCATTGGCAAATCAAGCAAATTGGACTACAGTGCATTAAAAAATCCATTACAGGTTGAGTTGCTCAATTCAGCAAATGCAAAAAAAGGCGCTAGCTTACAGGCTAAGATAACCAGCGAAGGAAAAGTAGTTCCAAATGCGAAAGTATCTGTTTTCTCGTCCACAGGCTGGGGAAAAGAATTTGTAGCTGATGCCAATGGTGTTGTTACCTTCGATGCCCTTTGGGCTGGAGCTTATGTACTCGAAGCAAGTACATTTGTCGAAAAAGCAGGTGAGCATGAGGGAAAACCCTATGCATCGTCTTGGCAGGGAAGTACAACCTTTTTTGCAGTAAAATAAAAATTGATACCTACAACGTAGATGGATTCATTTTAAATCTCACATTCAAAATGAATCCATTCTTTATTACATATCTACCAGTGAAATACGCATGAATAAAACTTTATCCTTTCTAGCTATTCCGATGATCAGCTCAATTTTTTCTGTGGCGCAGGCGCAGAGCAAATTGAAGATTGACGGTATCCTTGTCAATGAAAAATCCGAACCTATTTCGGGTGCAACAATTAAACTATCGAATACAGGTGTAACGACCAGTACCGATAGTGATGGACACTTCACTTTTTATAAACTTGCTCCGAATACGTATACGATCGAGATCAAAGCATTTGGTTACAGCAAACATACGATGACAGCAGTCCTTAATGGAGAAGATAGTCGTCTGGGGCAGATTAAGCTCAGCAACCAGTCTGAGTCTATCGATGAGGTTGCCGTTTATGGAAAATATTATCAGAACTATAAATTCGACAGCATATCCGGATCACTACGTTTAAAGACACCAATTTTGGAGCTGCCACAAAATATCCAGGTAGTTTCTTCAGATCTGATGGCCGATCAACAGGTTTTCGACATTGTTGATGGCATCACACGTAATATCAGCGGTGCAACACGTCAGGGACACTGGGACAATCAATACGCCAATATCCGCATGCGCGGATCCAAGATCCCTGCTTTCCGTAATGGTATGAATATCGAGGCTTCATGGGGGCCTACCGCGGAGGATGTATCCATGATCGAACGTATCGAGTTTGTCAAAGGTCCAGCGGGTTTTATGCTTGCTAGTGGTGAGCCGGGAGGTTTCTACAATGTCGTCACCAAAAAACCGACAGGTCATACCAAAGGATCCGTGACACTCAATACCGGAAGTTTTGATCTATACCGCGGCGCTGTCGATTTGGATGGAAAGATTACCAAAAGCAATAAATTAATTTACCGCCTGAACGTTGCAGGTCAGAAAAAAAAGTTCTTTACCAAATACAATAATAGTGATCGTCTTGTCATCGCTCCGGTATTGACGTATAATATCGACTCATTGACCGCTATTACGGCAGAATATACCTTTCAGGGATCTTCTTACTTAAGTAATGGAAATTATACCTTTTCACCAAAGGGTTTTGCTGACCCAGGTATTGCCAACGACTTTTTCTATGGTGATCCGGGGATGGAACCCGGTAAACTGAGAGATCATAGCGCCTATCTTTATTTTGATCGAAAACTTAGCCAAAAGTGGAAATTCCATGCGCAAGCCGCTTATTTTAATTTCGACATGAAAGCAACCAGTACCTGGTTGAACTATATGACAGCGGAAGGAAATATGCCGCGATACTATAGTACAGCAGATGAGCATGGTGAAAATAAATTTGGACAGCTCTCCCTTAATGGTGAGGAGCGAACAGGTAGTATTAGACATCGGATCTTGGCAGGTGTGGATTATGGTAATAAAAAATTCTGGGGCGATTTTAGTCCCATATTGGATTCGATCCCTTCAGTTCCACTCAATGTTTATAATCCTGTTTATGGTATTCCTGAGTCCGTCTTTCCAAAGGTTGACCGTACCTTGAGCATTAAGGAACGGGCAAAGAGCCAAATGTATATTACAAGCTCCTCATATACTTCCTTCTATGTTCATGACGAGATGGCATTCCTCGAGGATCGTCTTAAATTATCTTTGGGACTGCGTTTTACCACATCCAGTGTAGTTTCAAAAACAGGTGCAGATCCGGTAAAGGACAAGGTGTGGAGCCCACGGGTAGGATTAAACTATTTGGTCACGCCTTCAACAAGTGTTTATGCCCTGTTTGACCAGTCCTTTGTACCTGTACCGGGAGCTGACTGGGAAGGCAATGCTTTCAAGCCAATACGCGGCAATAGCATGGAAGCCGGTGTGAAGAAGGAATGGGCTGGCGGAAAATGGATTTCTACATTGAGTGCTTATCAGATCAAACGCAAGAATGCAACGGCTACAGACTTTGACCATCCACTTCCCAATGGCAACGGTTATTTCATGATGCAGTTGGGTGAGACAACGACCAAAGGAATTGAGTTTGATATCACGGGTGAAATTGTTAAGGGATTAAATGTCAATGCGAATTATGCATTGACGGACTCTAAAATCTCAAAAGATACTAAAGTGGAAAACATAGGAAATATAACCCCTAATACGGCAAAGCATACCGCGAATGCTTGGGTAACCTATCGTTTGCAACAAGGTCCATTAAAAGGTGTTGGTTTTATTGGAAGTGTTCAGGGGATGTTTGATCGTGCTATTGGTACAACAAAGGAATCTAATTTTAAGAATTACTTACGTACAGATGGTGGTATTAGCTACCAACGAAACCGATATAATATTTCTTTGATGGTCAATAACTTACTAGACAACCGTAAGCTGATGACTGCCGGATCAACAACTGCGAAAAATGCTAAAATTGAGAACAGTGTTATGTACTATACTTATATCGTTGAGGCAAGACGCAACTTCCGTCTAGGTGTAACCTACAAGTTTTAATTAAGCGATTCTATATAAATCATTTATACGATGTATAGCACACTTTTAATAATTATACTTATTGGCGCTTACCTCTTTTACAACAGCAGTAAAAAAGTGAAGTTCCAGCATAGACCCGAGTGGTTGAAAAAGCTTTGCGCGCAGACTCAGTCTGTGCGTATCTTGAGTATTGGTCTGCTACTTTTACCATTTGCGGTAATCCTTTATGTACAGGGTTTTGGTGCTGGATTCTTTGCTTTTTTTGCCTATGTCATGTGCATGATGAGTCTTGTCGTTTTATTGAACCCTTACCGTTATTTAACAGGGTACCAAGTTCTCGGATTGTATGCCGTCAGTCTCTGTGTTGAATTTTTGATATCCTAATTGATTTCTTATGCCAGCAAATAAAAAATACCTGAGTTCGCCCTTGCAACGATTCCTGAAGATTACGGCCGGATTTATCGGCGGTTATGTTGTTATGCTCTCTTTTCATGTATTGTTGACTAACCTTTTTGAGAAAAAAGATGTTGTGATGACTGCCGGATTTACAGGTTATCTACTTTGGGCGGTTCTGATGCTCCTGGCTTTTCTTTCCAAAAGCGGATGGAAAATATGGGGAATTTATTTACTCTTGGCGGTGGTTTTTTCGTTGCCATATTTGTTAAAGATGTAATCAATCATGAACAACAGAAATTACAATATCTATTTTAATACCCATACCATCAGTGGCATTATCATCTGTGCGCTCCTGTACGTGATATTTTTTGCAGGTTCCTTTGCCTTTTTTAGAAATGAGATTGCAGCCTGGCAAAATAATGCGTCGTACAAAACATACAAGGAAAACCATCAGAGCTTCGACAAGCTTCTGGATTCTCTAAAGGGTGAAGCCAACCTCCATGGGCGTGATATCAACTTCTATATGCACCGGGAGGGGACTTCTGCTTATGTGGGGTACACCGCGTCAAACGACACGATACTCAATAAGGAAAACCTATCCAAGATTACGCCTGAACAGAAAGCGGAAAAAAAGAAAGGCCGGAGAAGGAGAGGTGGAGATGATGATTCGAAAAATTTCACCTATAATTTTGTCAATCAAAAAGTAGGAGACTATGCGCAGAACTATGATATGGGCGAGTTTTTATTCCGCTTACATTTTCTGGCCCAACTCAATCAAGTACCCATTAGCATAGGAATAGCGCCGTTCGGATACCTCGTTGCCGGAATTACAGCCTTTATCTTTTTATTTGCACTGATCACAGGGCTATTATTGCATTGGGACAAATTAGTGTCGAACTTTTTCGTGTTTAGGCCATTCAGCAAATGGAAGACTGTCTGGACAGATATGCACACCGCCCTAGGGGTGATTGGGTTCCCTTTTCAGTTTATTTTTGCCGTTACAGGTACATTTCTGATTGTTAATTCAGTTTTGGCATTGCCTTTCAGCAAATTGCTGTACGATGGCGATCAGCAGAAAATGTATCAGGATATTGGTGTATCCGCTAAGGAGGACTATGCGTATAGCTATAAATCCTTGAATAAGGATGTGAAAATCGCTCCTTTCTTGGACATGGCAAAGACAAAGTGGCCGGAAAGCGAGTTTCATCGTATTGTCGTAAAAAACTATGCGGACTCAAATATGCATGTTATCATGGAGCTTGAACCGCATTTTAACAGCAGCTTTGCCGGATCTGGAATATTGACCATGAAGGTGGCCGATAATAAAATTGTAGAAGAGAAATCACCCTTAACAGGGGCGAGCTATGGGGACTATGTCCGCAGTATTATCTACCGTTTGCATTATGGCGACTATGGTGGATATCCGCTCAAAATGGTCTATTTTATCTTGGGAGTAATGGGCTGTCTGGTTATTATTTCAGGAATTCTGATCTGGTTGGTTGCGCGGGATAAAAACAATGTCATTCCAAGAAAACGCAAATTCAACTTTTGGGCTGCTAATGTTTTTACGGCGATATGTTTGACGATGCTCCCGGTTACAGCGATTACATTTGTTGCGATCAAAGTCAGTCCTAAAGTTGATCAGGACTTTATTTATCGGGTCTATTTTTACGCATGGTTGCTGCTGTCACTTTACTATATCATTCGTCGCAGTATAAGAAGGACAAATCGCGAAACGCTATTGGTTGGAAGCATCCTTGCATTTGTCGTCCCGATAGCCAATGGCCTGGTGACACATAATTGGCTTTGGAAAACATTTGTTGACGGTCAACGTGATTTATTTGTTGTCGATTTTCTTTGGTTGATGATTGGTATCATCGGATTATTGGCCTTCTATAAGACAAAAAAATTCTTTCAAAAAATTCAGTAATTAGAAGGCGTCCTTTTAAGACGCCTTTATTATTTGGAGGCTTTCTCAAAGCTCCTTTTGATGCTTTTTACCCTAAGATTTCGCTCCTTAATGTAGAAATTCTTAGGGCAAACATATAATTCCAAGTCATATATTGCATCTCGTTGGGTACCTATACATTACGTATTATAAAAAATATGCAAAGGGGTTGCTTGAATAAGGCAGCCCCTTGCATATATAAGATACAGCTAAAGCGCCTATAAAGTACTTTTGGTCTTATACAATTTGGGCGGAGGTACGGTACTGGACGGGTAGCGCGTTTCCGCTGATCTGTTGCCCCTTGTTCGATAGTTGTTCGGAGATCCTTCGGGTGTGCGTTGCTACTGCTTCGGGACTGCGTTGGGACAACGTCGGGTTTGGTTTGACTGTTCTTTGGCTGTTGTTTGCCCTGTTGTCGATGATTGACCGAAGCTGAATCGACCAAATGTCGAACCATTACCAAGGCAATCCCAAGGTTGGGGCGAAGCATGTACGGAGCGTACTCGAATGTTGTTGGCACTTGAACGGACTTGAGGGGACTTTAAGGGAGTTGAAGGGACTTTATGGATCTTAGCTATCTTGGTCGTATGTGTTGTTAAAGGGGGTATTGTTTAATTCATACGATTATTGTATTTTTAAAGTATACCAATTTAACTTAATGGGATGAGGAAATCTTCCGGCAAGAGTAAAAAAGAACGCAAACGAGGGGACGCCTATGAGCTGAGTGAAAATAGCAAGTTAACAGGACTTGATTTTACGTACAACTGTAATTTGGCGAGCCGATTGTATCAGATTTTAAAATCGATTTTACGAGTCGCCTGTGAGCGTAGTACCTATTTACGGTTACAAAATGTACTATATGAGGCCGTACGTAATGATCGGGAGCACGATCTCGGGAGCTTACGGCTCGGGTATGGATCAGTACTCCCTTTGAAAGGTTTCCGGTACTCCAAACGGGTCAGCTGGAGCAATTTCTTTATGAATCATCCAATGGTACATTTTGATGAAGCCCAGCAGCAAGTTCAGGTCCAGCTCCATTTGGCAGGCCTCCGTAAATTTGAATTAATTCATGAAAGACTAGTTAAAATAGACATAAAAATATATTGTGTGGTGATTAAACTAGATGATCGCAATACTATATTTTACCATAGCAGTAAAACCTTGGAGCTAAGAAAAGAAGATCACAAAGTGAATCGTGGAATTACTTTTGCAATGGAGGACTGCAAAGATGCTGTTATTTTATGCCTAGCGACAGTTAGGTGTTGGTTGACGACCCCTAATGGGCGTGAAGAATTTATGTCCAACGGTGGGACCTTGATGACTGGTGAAATTTTCGATGCGCTCCTGATCCGTGGCGGTAAGCATACGATATTCCCCGAAGAAAAATCAGATAAACTGCCACCGCCTATCTTACCAAGTCACGATGATGAGGTTGACTGGGATTAACCGATTAGATGACGGCTTTAAAAAAGCGGCCCAATCGCATTAGGTCGTTTGCTGTCTTTTCGTTCCAATCGACGGCATAGTTCAGTCGGATACAATTTTTGAATTGATCATGTTGAGTAAACATTCGGCCTGGAGCAAAGCTCAATTTTTGTTTTAGCGCATAATCGTATAGTACCGTAGAATCAATTTTTGGATCCATTTCCAACCAGAGCACAAAACCACCTTCGGGCTGTGACATTTTGGTGTTCTCGGGAAAATGGGCCTCAATACTGTTTCTAAAATTGATATAATTGCTGTACAACTTCTTTCTAAAGGTGTTGAGATGATGGTCATACCTTCCGATTTGAAGGAACTTGGCCACTGCTTCCTGATAAATAGCCGGCTGCGAGATGGTCTGGATCAGCCTTTGTTTAAGGATCTTGTCTTTGTACTGTCCTGGTTCGACCCAACCGATCCGAAAACTTGGCGCCAATACTTTGGTGACAGATCCGCACCACATGACCAAACCTTCCTCATCAAAGTATTTACAGGGCTTGGGTCTTGAACTTCCGAAATAAATATTTCCATAGAGGTCGTCTTCGATCAAAGGGATATGATGGAAAGCGAGGAGCTTGACAAGTTCTTTTTTATGTTCATCGGGCATAAGTGCACCCAAAGGGTTGCTGAAATTGGAGACAAAGCAGCATACATCGATTTTATGGATTACTTTTTTCAGGGCATCCAGTTCAATACCTGTAATGGGATGTGTCGGTATCTCAATGGTCTTCAATCCCAATACCTGAAACGCCTGAATAAAACCAAAATAGAGCGGACTTTCCACGGCAATGGTATCACCGGGTTTTGTAACCGCGCGGAGACAGCTATAAATGGCATTCATGGCACCCGAGGTGATAATCAGATCTTCGTCGCTTATTTTTCCTTCGAGTACGAGCGACCATTTGGCAATCTCTTTACGTAAAGTCGGACTACCCTGCACCTGTCCGTACTGATCGCCGTAATCGTGCAGTTCGTGTACTGTCTCCAGGATACATTTATTGAGCTTCTGAATGGGGAGCAAAGAAGGGCTGGGCAGTCCCAAAGAGAATCGCGTAATTTCCTTATCCTCCAACGAGTGAAAAACTTTATCAATCAATGCCGCGGGATCTTGCTTCTTTTCATCAATCTTAAATGTTGAGATGGAAGGGATGGACATCCGGCGCTGGCCGGCCAGGCTGACAAAAAAGCCAGATTTGGGGCGAGACTCAATCAGGGATCTGCTCTCGAGCTCCATGTAGGCGCTCTTTGCCGTATTTAAGCTCACATTATACAATTTTTGCGCACTACGGACTGAAGGTAGACGATCACCGTAGGTCAAAGAGCCATTTTTGATCTGGTTCTCAACGATGTTTGCAATTTTTTTATACAATTGTTGCTCCATACTTATACTAATTTACTGTTTCCGGTTGGATTTACCCAATCATGGAAATGACGGATTCCCCTTTTTAGTGCTTCTTCGCTGCCAAACATATTTAAAAGTTGTTGTTCGTAATAAGCCAGCGCTTTGCGCTTAAATACCGTTGATAAGTTTTCGGAAACTTCAGTTCGATAAGAAATTTCAACAGTAAGGCTGTTGTTTTCGGAGACCGTAGCAGAAGAAACAGCTGCTATTTCTTCGTTTTGCGCAAGCAAAAGAAAAGGCATGTGTAGCAAGTTTTTGTTGCTCACTTCGGACTGAACCTTTTTTAGTAGGGAGAGATCAGAGAGATCAACCTGTCTGATGGAATACGATTGATGTGTTGAAGTCGACATGGCAATAAATCTTTTTGCTAATTTAAGAAGGGTACAGGCCGAATTTGAGGTACAGAATTGGGGTAAAACTAGGGTACAGATGAAAAAGTAAAAAATATGATCGGGAGTTGATGGTTTTTAATTTCCATTTAAGATATTTACAATAGTTAATGATATGTCTCAAGACCAATAAATTATGACAGCCTATGCATAACTTGTTCCCGTTATTTATTGCCATGATTACGGCAATCGTATTGCTCGAAATGCTGGCTACGAAACTTCGGGTAGCCTATCCCATTTTATTGGTTTTGGCGGGCTTGATTGTCAGCTTTATTCCAACATTGCCCGTTGTTACGATCGATCCGGATGTTATTTTTCTGATTTTCCTTCCACCCTTGCTATGTGAGGCTGCCTGGTCGATTTCGTATAAGGAGATGAAGAAATGGTGGCGTATAATTGGAAGTTTTGCCTTTTTGGTCGTTTTCTTCACAGCGTTATCTGTTGCGGTGGTTGCCAATCATTATATTCCGGGTTTCACGCTCGCAATGGGATTTCTGTTGGGGGGTATTGTTTCCCCGCCAGATGCCGTCAGTACCGGGGCCATCATGAAGTTTGTGAAAGTTCCAAAATCTACTTCTGCAATCCTGGAAGGGGAGAGTTTGCTGAATGATGCTTCCTCTTTAATTATTGTCCGTTTTGCACTGATAGCCGTGGGTATGGGGCAGTTTGTATGGCAGGAGGCAGCGGTATCGTTTATCTGGATGTTGGTCGGTGGAGTAGGTATCGGTGTTCTGTTGGGTTGGTTTTTTATTCAGGCACATAAACGCCTACCGACGGATGCACCTTCGGATATTGCACTGACCTTGATCGAACCCTATTTTATGTACTGGATTGCCGAGCAGTTTCACAGTTCGGGGGTGCTGGCTGTGGTTGCGGGAAGTCTGTTGATGTCCAACCAGCGGCTTAAATTTCTGAACAGTACCAGTCGGGTGCGGGGGCTGAGTGTCTGGGAGAGTTTTGTGTTTATCCTGAATGGGATTGTATTTTTTATTATCGGTCTTGATCTCCCCGAGATTGTTGCCGGCTTGCGTGCAAATGGTACTTCGCTACGGGAGGCGATCGGTTACGGTCTCTTGGTGACGGCAGTCCTTATCCTTGCCCGTGTGATCAGTGCCTATGCCGCGATGATTGCGACGCTTATCTTTCGTCCAAGTGTGGCACCTAGGGCGCGGTCTTCAAAGCAACGTTTCTTTATGCCGCTATTACTGGGTTGGACGGGGATGCGGGGAGTGGTTTCCCTGGCAGCGGCGCTTTCCATTCCTTTGGTCATGAATGGTACTGTGATTCCGCAGCGGCATCTGATTCTATTTATCACCTTTGTCGTCATTCTCTCAACCCTTTTGGTTCAGGGACTCACTTTACCCTATCTGATCAAGCGAACGAAGCTCTTTGATGCCGTGCTTGCAGATGCGCCTGAAGAAGTTGCCAAACAGCAGATGAAGCAAGGCTTAAAACAGCATGTCTATCAGTTTCTCAAAGATAAATATGAGAAAGAAGAGCATAATCGGGAGGCAATGGAGAGGATTTTGCGACATTGGGAGGAAAAAGTCAATGCTGCAGATGATTCGTGGATGAATGAGCGCACGAAAGTGATTTTCATTGAATTGCTGGATGTGCAGCGTGAATATCTGGAAAAATTGAACAGCGGGTCGGAGATTGATGAAGATCTCATCCGTTCACAGCTCTATCAGATTGATCTGGAGGAAGAGCGCTTGCGCATGATATAATGCCGTGCTATCCTATTGATCTGAATAAATAATAATAATTGTAGCCCTTTGGGCTTGGTACATAAGTTGAATTGCGATGAAAGTTATAATAACAGGGGCCACAGGAATGGTCGGAGAAGGTGTTTTATTGGAATGTCTTCAAAATAATAAAGTAGAGGCGGTATTGAGCATTTCACGTCGTACTGCTGATATACAGCATCCAAAGTTAAAAGAACTTTTGGTTAAGGATTTCACGGATCTTTCCGAAGTTGAGACGGAGATTCGGGGCTATGATGCCTGTTTTTATTGCGCAGGTGTCAGTTCGGTTGGCATGAAGGAGGACAAATACCGCTATATCACCTATGATACGACATTGGCATTTGCAAAATCGCTGTTGAAGATCAATCCCGAAATCAGCTTTATCTACGTGTCGGGTGGGAGTACGGATAGTACCGAGCAAGGGAAGGTGATGTGGGCAAGAGTGAAGGGCAAGACGGAGAATGATCTGGCGAAATTGCCGTTTAAGAAGGAATACAATTTCCGGCCGGGCGGAATGACCACCGTTGCAGGACAGAAACATGCCAATCCATTTTCATTTGTTGCCAAGATTATAAAATTCTTTGCCCCTTCGGCGGTGTTGTCGCTACATGAGGTAGGGCGGGCGATGATTCATGCTGTGGAGCGGGACGATGTAAAAAATATATTGGAAATCAAGGATATCAGGGCATTGGCTTAGTGTATGGATGGACATAAGGTCTTTCGACTGTTATTTCCACTTCCAGTCCAGTTCCTCCTGATAGGCGATATGAAGGCGTTGGCTGAGCGCTGTCAGGAAAGCTTTAAATTCGGCGGTATCTTCGATCTGCTGTTTTGGAAAAAACAGTTGATCGGCCATTTTTAGTTTGATAAAAAATGCGAAAGCCGTTTCGGTGATATATTCAAACTGATCATATTGATATTTGGACTCCATTTGTGTGCTTTTGATCTGGAGATAATTATCTTCAAAGCTGATTGTGTGTAGAATGCCGATCCGATTTTGGAATTCAGGGCTTTTGACATATTTAGTGAAATAGCGCTTGTAGTATATCCCGAGATATTTTGGAAAGAACAGAAAGGCGATTACGCTGACTACGATAATCAGAATGGCCAGTTGACGTTCATAATAGAAAAACGGGATGGCAAGTATCAGCATAAGTAGCATAAACATGAATCGTGATTTTTTGCAAGCTTTAATTATTTGGGGTGATTTGGACATGCTGAACAGTAATGCATCCAGTTGATCTTGCTCGGAAAGGGTTAGTTGAAGTTCTTTCATAAGGTAAATGTATTAAATTGGTGAGATAATCGGAATATTTCCGATTATCTGCAAATAATTTGACATGTCTTTTTAACAACTTACTATTTTTCCAAAGTAATCTTCTATCTCTTCGTTGTATTTTTCGATAAATAACTTTGTAAGTTCCGTAATCTTATAATGGCGGATCGACCTCCTTTGAAGGTATGAAAATAATTTATGTTGTTTCTATATTTCATACCAGTAGAGAGCCGATAATATAAGGTTGGGATTAGTCACGAGCAAGCTTCCAGAGCTTGACTAAACGCAGTAAGAATTATGCTATTCACCAAAAGTAATGCTTTTTGGTGAGTTCATTCACTAAAAAGCATTACTTTTAGTGAATGGAGTGGTAGGATTTGGATTCCGATATTGATTAAATGTAGCCTGACGTACACAGGTATTTATTCTATTTTCTCGACCTGAATAGCACTTGCTATTTTCCCAAAGTAATCTTCCATCTCTTTGTTACATCTTTCGATAAACAGCTTTGTAAGTTGCTGTAATCTAATAATAGCGAATGGATCTCCTTTATAATTGGCATTATATCTAAATTCCTGTTGGGCTTTGATAATTTCTTTAAACAGTTTAACATGGTCGCTATTGTTCAGGCAAAAGGTCGCATGTGCTTCGGGAACAATTAATCGGCAGAGATTCATTAAAAAGTGGAGCCCAACAGTTTGAGGTTTGTATTGTAGAACAGTACTGATAACACCGAGACAGATTTGTTCTAAAACTTGTGATAAGGCATGATATCCACCTTCGATGCAAAAAAGCCAATTGTCTTCAAAAGCATTGTATATGCAGCGGGCATTATTATAGCGATTGCGCCATTGCTGACGTGCATAATCCAGGTCAAGTTGAGGTGCAACGATGCTGTCAGGGTTGGTATTTTCAATTACTGCATTTTGAAACCAGATATCACCGACTTTCATTAGCGATAGAAAGAAAGGATGGCCTTTGGAAAGTTTTTTGATAAAGTGCGTTGTCTCTTCAGTGACGAAGGTCAGCGACACATTTTTCGGCAGCAGATCCATGGTCTTTTGTTGTAGGTTAGCGAGGTCAGTATTTAGGCTATCATACGCGATAAAGAGGTAGTAAGCATACGTTATCTGGTTTTCTTTATTGTTTTGGAGCGGACTATTGTGCTTATGTTGATCGGAATGATAACCGAAGCAGGCGGCTAAGGAAGGGGTGCAGTGTAACTCCAGAACATTTAAGATTAGATCGCGGTAGTTGCTGTTACATTGATTTGTGTTGTAAATAACAGTGTTATTTTTGGATTTTTCAGTCTCCCCGTGCTGCGGTTCTTTGGTGCTAAGTTTTTCTCTGATTTCTTCGAATAAAAGGTTGGAATAATCGTAGATCCAGTTTAACGCATTTATTGCGATTTGGTAAGCTGTTTCTAATAGACTTTTGTCGATCGTATAATCTTGATTGTAACGATAACCAACATAGGCCTCATCAATCTTTTCAAGTGCTTTTTTTTCCTCTTCGCTGTCTATCAATTTGGCCAATTTAGCGTCAAAAGTTTTGAGATGGGCTATGGTACCTCTAAGTGAATGTGATTTCCTTTCATCGTTTAAGAGAAGTTTTTCTGCGGTTCTTAGAGAGAGTTCGATGGCCTGATGGAGCATAAAGGCTGCGTGTGCATGGTTGTTACTATCCAGATAGAAAAAGTGTCCATCTATAAACGATCTGATTTTACTTTTCTCTTGGTCGATATATGATCTGGTTCTTTCGATAACCTCAGCTGGAGTATATTGGGGTAATACAAGTGGAATTTCCTGCGCTGGATTTTGGTAAATGCGATTTTCTGATTGATAAATAAGAGAGGTACGTCCCAATCCTTGGTCGAGTTTTTTTTGTATCTCATGGGTGAAGTGTATTTTGACGTATAAGTCTGGGTGATTCTTGATAATCTTATTAATCGCGGCAAGGGGATCTATGCATCGAATTGCTGTATTTGATAAGCGGTTAATATGCAGTATTTGATATTTCTTACCATCATTGGTGTAAGTCCATTGGTAGATTTCATCGACGGCAATAGCGCGAAGAATAGCTTCGATGATTGGAGTAAGTTCGGTGTCCATAATTGATTGGTTTGGTGTTGTGGTTATTTATCTATTTTTCCTTCATTTAAATGTATGGTTCTCAAAGCAATTGGGAGATCGGAGAGTATCTCTTGAAGGGGTATGAGATCTTCTGAATAACTTAAAAAAGTGCAACTAAAACTTGGGTCTAAGTAGGAAAAGAGGAGTTCGTCTATAGCAGTATGCCAGTCTTTGTGACTTTGATAACTAAACATTTTCGTCAAAAAATCAGGAGGATATACCCCTTCGAGATAATTACAGGAGCAATCAATCTCGTCGCTATGGTTTGGAAGAATATCTTTTATATTCTTTCTTCTTAATCCGGATTTGTTAAATATCAGCCAAGCAAGATCGATAGCTTTACCGAGTTCTAGATAAGTATGCGTCGAGTTAAAATCCTTACAGCGGATCTCTTTGCATAAACACATGTTGATAAAATGCAAGAAATTTTTACTACAGTTTCTTTTATCCTCTGAAAATTTTTTGAGCGTCGACAAGTGGTCATTGAACTGATGTTTATGAAGATATCTAAATTCTCTCCACGTTATTTTTCTACTTTTCTTTTTCATCTCTTTAGGTTATCTGTTTATCAACTATTTTTTGATTGAGGTATTATTCATAAGTATTTATTTTCACATGTATTCATGAGCTCGTTTCACTCGGTTTATGCTGTTTTCGGTGGCTCCAGCGGAAGTGAGAGGATCAGATTTTATCGTTTTAAGTCGCTGTTTTCGCTTGCAGAAACTTCTGATGTCTCCAAACTTTGGTTTTCATCTATTTCATTGCTATTTTCCTGTGCTTCTTTTTGAGCATATTTTTTATCAATACTTTGTTCAATGAACTGTCGTAATTTGGTCTTCTTTTCGGTAGACTGATGAGGCTCATCATTTATAGCTTTTACATAGGAAGGAACATTCAAGGAAATTCCTTCATCTTCATAAATATAGTGTAGAGCGAAAGCGAGGCGAATCAGCAATTCGCGTATGGCAATAATTTGATCACCAAAGTATTCGTAGTTCCCCGAATCGGGTACCGTTAGATAGTGCATGATATCATCCATGGTCTCATACCATTTTTGAAGAGATTGGTAGGAGAAAAACTTACTGATGGTATCCGCAGGAGCTATATGTCCGTTGGTGGTAAATTCCAGTTTAAACAGGTAGTTGTGGTAGTCTTCTTTTGTGGAAAAGAAATCTAATGGGGCTTCTTGTATTGGAAGTTGACATTGGTAAAAAAATACATAAGCTGCTTCAATCTGTTTGATCATCTGTTTGCAATGATATCCGTTTTCAGCAAAGTTGCGATCTGTCATTTCGGGGACAGTTGCTGCGTTGACAAAAAGCTGAATATGATTCATCCAGTAAATAATATTTGTTTCATAGCGATAGAAATCCCTGATATAGATCATTGGATTTTTGACTACATCCTTGCTTAAATAGCGAAAATGTTTCGCTTTTAGTTTCTTTTGCGTATTTTTCATGCTAGGAATGTTTTTTGGTTAAATAGTGTGTTTATAATTATCTTCTGTAAAGCTAATTTAAGAACTATATTTCATCAAAACAAATTTAAAATATTAAAATTTTCGTAAATGAGTTCTATATTGAAGAGAATTAAGATTGTTTCAGAAAAAGAGGGGATAAGTGTGTCCGCTTTAGAAGCATCAATTGGGGCTAGTAAGGGTGTTTTTACACGTGCATTGGCGAATAATACTGATGTTCAAGCTAAGTGGTTGGTCAATCTTGCTGAAAAATATCCCAAATATTCCTCAGAATGGTTATTGAGAGGTGAGGGGGATATGCTTAAGCCTGTTTTGGCCAAGGATAGTGAAGAAACGTATCTAACATCTGAGTTGGAGGGAATCACGAATGGGGAGATTAATACGTTAAAACAACTGATCGCTTCTCAAAATATGACTATTAAATCTCAAGAGAAGACAATTATGTCTTTAGAGAGATTATTGTCTTCATTTGAGCAAGAGATTGAATGGCTGCGGAATAAATAGATTCTAACCATAAATTTTTGTTTTCTTCTCCGAGACGGGAAGCTAATTGGTCATTATTTGCATGGGAATAAGTTGTTCAATCGTTGTGGAATCAACAGGAATTAGCGGGTCTCGCTTTTTTGCAAAGATAAACTCCTGCACAAACGGGAGATTTGGTTTGTGGTTTGGTTTAAAATAATAGCGTCTTAAAAGTAGAATAATTGTGAACGTAAAAGAACGCGTATTGCTGATCGCTGAAAAAAAGGGCATCAGTAAAACTGAATTTTTTAAAGATGTGGGGCTCTCCTATGCCAATTTTAAGGGCGGTCAGAAAAATACAGCGCTGAGTTCGGATGCAATGATTGCGATATTGACCCGCCATCCGGATATTAGCCCTGCTTGGTTATTGTTGGGCGAAGGCAAAATGATGCGTACTGCGGGAGCCGTTAGCCCCGAACCGCAGATGGCTGCGAGCAGTTCCGAAGGTTCGTCAGTTTCCAAACAATTGGTCGCCGCGCTTGAACAGACGATCAAAGCGCAGGAAAAAACAATTTCCGCTTTGGAGGGACAGGTGATACTGCTGAATCGGAAATAAAATCCAAAATAAGATCAACCCTTCGTTCGCTAAATAGCTGATTATAGCGATTTCCTTGGCCTCCTTTTTGCCTATTTTTGTTAAGTATCAGCGGGCTATTGTTATGTTAAAAATGTTGAGTTGCCCTTAGGGATAGTTTTCAACGGATTTAGCCGACTTTGATGGTTATCTGCATCGCTATTTAAAGAAATCAAGCTATATGTTTAGAAAAGTATTACTCCTGTGCTGTATCCTATACAGTTGTTTTGTGAACCGAAGCATGGCGCAGCCAGCGGGTGAACGGCCTGTGTATACATCCAAGTGGGGCTATCTCTATCGGGAGGCTGGAAATAACAATGATCCTTTGGGGGTATTTGCCACTGAAGCGCCGATTTATCTGCTCGACTCGACCAATAGGCAGTATAAGGTGCAGGTCAGCAACGGCGATATCGGATTTATCGACCGGCAACCGCTGAAGAATTTCATGGACGGAAAAAAATCTGCCGGTGAGCCCGCTAAATATTTTTATCGGGGCGTCGAAGGGTATCAGTGCCCGCACTATTATGTGCAGGTGTCCGAACTGCGTGTCCGTAAAGCGCCTACAACGACAAGCACCGCTGTGCGCCGCGCACCACTCAATGAATTGCTATGCATTGATTATGTCCCTTTATATACCGACGGTTGGGTGTATATCGGTGATCATTTTCATGAACAGCCTGAATATGTGCAATTGAAGTTTTTGGGTTCCGAACTGACCTATGATAAAGTACTGAAAGATTATTTGGCGGTAAAAGGTAAGGATCAAGAAAAAGAACTGGTTCAGGTGGGGAGATTGCGGGAGTTAGCTTGGCGGGAGTCGAAAAATCTGAAGCCGGCCCTGTCATATTGGAAGGAATCTTATGCCGCCTATGGGGTGGGAAATCCGAAAGTCGATATTGATTTTGAATTGCTACTGGCCAGTAAACTGGATAAAAAGCCGGATTTTGAAGCGTATGAAAAGAAAATGACGGCGCTGAACTTACATTTTATCTGGAAAGGGGTGTCGCTCGTGGACGGAGATATCAAGGATGCTCAGATGAATCAATTAAAGATGCAACGTGTTGCCGAGATACCGGATATGCCCGAATGTGGCTGGGAACCGCGTTACTTTTATAAAACTCCGAATATGATCGTGGCATTCGAAGAAAATGACAAAAAGAAGGTCTTCGGAACGGTCTATAAGTTATACTTTTCGGATGGTGAGATCTTGGTGATGGGCAATGAACATATGGATGCCAATTACGCTGAAAGGGATTTTATCAATCATTTTGGCGATATGCTCTCCGCAAATATGATCGAGGAGCCGCATGTGTACCGTCTTCAAAATGGCGATGCAGGTCAACTGATCATTACCTTTAAAGATGGTAAATTGTTTAGCTACGACTGTATGTACTATTGTTAATCGCAGCATAGGGGACTAAAGAAATAAATGGATTACTAAAGGATTTCCTATTTTTAAGGATAGCATAAACAAACAAGGACCTGTATTGAGCAGGTCCTTGCGCGTTTATTGTTGTTTCTGATCTATATAATTGACATTTCAAAAAGTCTGGCAATGTGTCCGCGAAGTTTTTCCTTCACTTCATCCATATCGACTTCTTGACCAAGTTCCCGTTTCAATGAGGTCACGTCTTTGTCGTCGATACCACATGGGATGATATTGCTGAAATAATCCAGGTCTGTATTGACGTTAAAGGCGAAGCCATGCATGGTGACCCAGCGTGAGGCGCGCACGCCCATCGCGCAGATCTTGCGGGCCGTGGGCTTGTCCGGTTCGATCCAGACTCCCGTAAATCCGGGGTATCTCCCCGCCGGAACACCATAATCGGCGCAGGTCAAGATGATCGCTTCTTCCAATGTCCTTAAATAAAGGTGGATATCGGTAAAAAAGTTGTCGAGATCCAGAATCGGATATCCCACAATCTGACCCGGTCCATGGTAGGTGATATCACCGCCACGGTTGATCTTATAGAACTTCGCTTCTTTTTCTTCCAGGCCTTTCTCATCCAGGAGCAGGTATTCTTCGTGTCCGCTTTTTCCTAAGGTATAGACATGGGGGTGGGCTGTGAAAATCAGGTAGTTTGGCGTGTCTGTTGTTGTCGCATTGACCCGATTGTCGTGTTTGACGTCTAATACCTCCTTGAAGATGGACTCTTGTCTGTCCCAGGCTTCCTGATAGTCTACAAGTCCCCAATCTTGGAACTGCACCACTTTATTCATTGCTTATTTTTTTAAGAAGACGGATCGTCAGTAACGATCCGCCCTCATGTTTGTCAAATTAATACAACAGGTTGTTGTATGGATAACGTTCATTGTGCATCTTCACGATGATATCGTAAAGTGTCTGTTTGAACTCTTCGATATTTGTCTTGTTTGTCGCAGATAGGAAGATCGCCGGATCGGAGTTTTTCGCCATCCATGAATTGCGGAAATCGTCCAATGTAATCTCTACCTCTTCACCATCGTGTCCCTCTTCAACAGCCGGTTTGTACAAGTCAATTTTGTTGAAGACTGTAATAACGGGCTTATCTAAAGCTTTCAGATCTTTCAATGTCTCATTCACCGCCTGAATATGGTCTTCAAAGTTAGGGTGTGAGATATCCACCACGTGGATCAGCACATCTGCTTCTCTGACTTCATCCAATGTAGATTTGAAACATTCCACCAGGTGATGCGGTAATTTGCGGATAAAACCTACCGTATCGGACAACAGGAACGGAAGATTGTCGATAACGACCTTACGTACCGTAGTGTCCAGCGTTGCAAAAAGTTTGTTCTCGATCAATACGTCAGATTTGGAGATCATATTCATGATCGTTGATTTACCAACGTTCGTATAACCTACCAGAGCTACGCGGATCATCTCGCCACGGTTTTTGCGCTGGGTTTCATTCTGCTTGTCGATCGTTCTCAGTCTCTCCTTGAACAACGAAATTTTGTCCAAGATAATCCGTCTATCGGTTTCGATCTGCGATTCACCGGGACCACGCATACCGATACCCCCGCGTTGACGCTCCAAGTGGGTCCACAAGCGGGTCAATCGTGGTAATAGGTATTGCAATTGGGCCAGTTCCACCTGGGTTTTTGCCTGTGCAGTTTTCGCATGTCGGGCAAAGATATCCAGGATCAGATTGGAACGGTCTAAGACTTTGCGTTGGAGCTCTTTCTCGATGTTACGTAATTGGGATGGGGATAACTCATCGTCAAAGACAACAATGTCGATCTCTTCGGCTTCGACATAGGCTTTGATCTCCTCAAGTTTTCCGCTACCGACAAATGTCGCTCTATCCGGAAAAGCTAATTTCTGTGTAAACATGCCTTTGGTCTCTCCACCGGCTGTCTGTACGAGAAATTCAAGTTCTTCCAGATATTCCCTTGCTTTTGCCTCAGTCACGCCTTGGGTGATCACACTGACCAAGACGGCTGTTTCGGGTTTTATTGCTGTATCGTGTATTTTAATTCTGGCCATTTTGTACTATTAAGTATATTGTAGTGTATGGAGCGCGTTCAGCTATGTTCATAGCGATCGTCTGCCTCTTATCATACTTCCACTTTTAATTTTTGTTTTGAAAAAGGTGAATTTAAGAAAAACCAATAAGTTTTTTGTGATTTGCTTACCAGGGCAACTCAAAATAAGTAAGCGGTCAGTCGCCATCTTTTGCCTAGTAAAAGAAGGGGGTATTTTCTATATCATGTTCATAATGATGCAAAAATAAATAATTTTGATTTTATATACAAATGAATTGAGTGCTGTTCGCCCATAAGTTATTTATGACGATCTGTTTACTTTATTTTTGATCATCTGGTCTCAGGGGAAGTGAAATAGCATTTAAAAGCTTGCATGCGATATGCGGTAGTACCGCTGACCCTTGTTGATCGTCCCCCTTGAAGGATATCGGGATTCGGATTGCGAAAATAGTTAACTGAATGCCCAGCTTATGTAGCATTTTCATGAGCACTGGAGGTGCCATCATTTGGTTTGTGCCGAATATATGGCACTTCTTGTTTTGAATTTGAACGCGGCACTGCTGAGTGGCTGATGATCAGGATATTTTGTCCCAGGCAATGCCATCTGATTTTCGGGCCAAAAAGCTTCTGAGCAGGTAGTTTTTTTCGCTCTGAAGCGTGGGGTCTTCTTTGAATATGGCGATCACAGTGTTTCTACATTCGGTCAATAAGGCCTGGTCTGTTGCCAGATTGGCCATCTTAAGGTCGAGGACACCGGATTGCTGTGTGCCGGAGATATCCCCAGGGCCGCGTAATTCCAGGTCAACTTCGGCAATTTCAAAGCCATCATTGGTGCGTACCATGGTATCCAGTCGGAGGCGTCCTTCTTTGCTGAGCTTATTGCCCGACATTAGGATACAAAAGGACTGCTCGGCTCCACGCCCCACACGTCCCCGTAATTGATGGAGCTGGGATAGACCAAATCGTTCGGAGTTTTCAATGACCATGACCGAGGCGTTAGGCACATTGACACCGACTTCAATTACGGTTGTTGCCACCATGATCTGTGTCTCGTGTTTTACAAAACGTTGCATCTCAAAATCCTTATCCTTCACGGGCATCTTGCCGTGAACAATACTGATTTTATATTGTGGGAGAGGAAATTCACGTTGCAAATTTTCTAGCCCCGCTTCTAGATAGATCAAATCCAGTTTTTCACTTTCTTTGATCAGGGGATAGACCAGATAGACCTGTCTGCCCTTGGCGATTTCTTCCCGCATAAAGCCAAACATCCGCAGACGGGAGCTTTCAAAGAAATGCACGGTTTTAATCGGTTTACGTCCGGCAGGGAGTTCGTCGATCACCGAAATATCGAGATCCCCATACATCGTCATCGCTAGCGTCCGTGGAATGGGCGTAGCTGTCATGACCAGCATATGCGGTGGGATAACATTCTTGCGCCAGAGCTTGGCGCGCTGCTCTACACCAAAACGGTGTTGTTCATCGATAACGACGAAGCCGAGATTCTTGAATTGCACCTTATCTTCAATCAGCGCATGGGTGCCAATCAAGATGTCGAGCGTGCCCTCTTCGAGGGCCTGATGGATCAGCCGCCGCTCTTTGGTGCCGGTTGATCCCGTGAGCAGCTTGATACTGACAAGATCATCACCGACGAGCTGTTTGAGTCCATGGTAATGCTGTGTGGCCAAGATCTCGGTCGGTGCCATCATACAGGCCTGAAAGCCGTTGTCAACGGCGAGCAGCATGCTCATCAGGGCAACCACCGTTTTGCCGGAGCCCACATCGCCCTGCACCAGACGGTTCATCTGCGCGCCGGTATTGGTATCGATACGGATTTCTTTAACAACGCGTTTCTGTGCACCTGTCAACGGGAATGGAAGACGCTCATTGAAAAAAGTGTTGAACTTTTCGCCTACTTTATTGAAACGCTGACCCCTGAATTTCTGCGTGTTCAGTTGTTTGTTGTTCAGCAGTTTTAGCTGGATGAAAAATAGTTCTTCAAATTTGATCCGCTTGATGGCCTGGTTCAATTCCTTTTGGTTGCTCGGAAAGTGAATGGACGCGAGGGCTTGCTGGTGGGAAACCAGCTGGTGTTTTGCCATTATTTCCTGGGGTATCGTTTCTCCGATACTCCGAAATACGGTCTCCAATGCGGTCTGCTGCAAGCGTTGGATGCCTTTGGTATCCAAATTGAATTTTTTGAGTTTCTCCGTGGAGGAATAGACGGGCTGTAAGCTCATGTTGCCCGCCTGTTTGACCTGCGGATTGTACAGGTCCATTTCAGGATGGGTGATGGATAGCTGCCCATTAAATTCACTGGGCTTGCCATAAATGATATAGGCCGAACCTACTTTCAGGGACTTTTGGAGCCAGGGAATAGACTGGAACCAGACGAGCTCCATGGAGCCGGTTTCGTCCTTGAATGAGCCCACGAGACGCTTGGTTCTTTTCTCACCCACGAGCTGTAGTGAAACCAGCCGTCCCAAAACCTGTGCGGCCATCATATCGGGGTGCAGCTTCCGTATCTTGTGGAATTCTGTGCGGTCGATATAACGGAAAGGGTATTGGGTCAAGAGGTCACCAATGGTAAATACCTGTAACTCTTTCTTGAGCACATCTGCCTTTTGGGGGCCTACACCTTTGAGGTATTCTATCGGGGTAATTAAACTTAATTCAGCCATTCTTCTCGAGTGGCTAAAATACGAAAAATTTAATTTTTACGATTTATATACTTCCACAAATGGCTTTCCATCCTTGCATTGAACTGATTTTTTTCTATTTGGGCGACCGATCTGACATGCTGTTTTTTTTAGGATCAATAAATTTAGGCTTGTAAAGTTTTCTGTTTTGAATCGGTTTATTCGTATTTAATCGTTGCCTTTCCTTCCTTGCAAATGACATCTAGCGGTTTTCGATAGGGAATGCAATTGATTCTTGGCGCCATCATGGGCTGGTATATTTCCATGAGCCTATTATAGTCATTGATCATGTTCTGTAAGATGGTCTTATCAACGGAGTGGTGGTAGGCGATATGACTGGTACCACATACGGTCTGGATATCTATGATTTTCCAGTCATCGGCATTGGAACATTCTTTTGGGCTGGCCAGCGCTATAATTTTGCTGTATTTTTCATTTGAAAGTGTTTCCAATTCCTTTTCGGTTTTTTCTTTATAGGGGTTTTCAAGATGGGATTCGGATTTACAAACAACAAATAGCATCGTACATGCGAGCAGGGAGGTAATGCCTAGGACGGACAGATTTTTCATAATAGCGTATTTGGTTTTCTGACTGAACGAAGAATTTTGTGCTGGTGCTACAGAGAGGATTAAAAATTTCTCATGACTGTGATTTTTTAGAAGCGGTGATTTGTGCCAGAGCGTAGGGCGAGCGACGAATTCGGAGATAAAGAGGATCAGAACGATAAAAAAAGCGGCTTAACCATATGGTTAAGCCGCTTCGGTATTGCAGGGAATTCTTTTTAGAAATTTCCTTTCGCAACATCCCACCAAAGGCGGGTACCGCCATTGTCAGGACCACCTAAAAGTGATATTGCGTTTTGTACTTCAGCTCTGTTGGTGTTGTATTCGTTCTGAGGGAACGGCAAACGACGGATCTGTATTTTAGTGTCGATCAGCCCACCGCTGTTATTGACAACCACAGGAAATAAACGTGGATATCCGGTACGACGGAATTCGCTCCATGCCTCTTGTCCTTCTGGGAAGATTGCCAACCATTTTTGGGTAATGATGCGTTCCAGTTTTTCCTCATTCGTGGCGCCATCGTTCCACTTGATGGTTAATGAACTTGGTGATTTTGCATTATTGTCCGCATTGAATGGGTCGTTATAGTCGGCAGCTGTACTTGTGTTATCATCCAAATAAGTTCTTAGAGCTGATGAAACACCCCACTGTGCGAATGAAGTCTCCACGCCCTTCTCATAAAGTGACTGTGCTGTTCCGCCTGTATTTCCCCAGCCTCTTAAAGCTGCTTCGGCACGTAAAAAGTAAACTTCTGCAGCCGTCATTAGAATCGGTGCTGTACTTGCGGTGAAGGTTGGTGTGGTACCTTCCGTATTCAGTGCTGAAAGTTTTTGATATTTGTCTTTTTCAATACCCTCTGCACCTGTACGAATACCAATGTATTGGCCTGCCACTGATGTCAGTGTAGGGTCGTTTGAAACGGGAGACATGTATTTTGAGGTCCGGGGATCTTTCAGTCCGACCATGTAGGACGAAAGCGTAGCATTGATACGCGTATCGGCCCAGTTTTTGGCGATAAACCAAAGTGGATTGCTATAGGTTCCGTCTGTTGGTACGGTAACCTTGAAATTATCGGAATTGCTTTCCAAAACACCACCATTTGCAGGATCCAAAGCTTTTTCTGCCTGTGTTTTTGCTAGCTGTGGGTCAACTTTAACCAGACGCATCGCAAGGCGTAAGCGCAGGGAGTTGGCAATTTTCAACCAATTTTTAAATCTTACCTGATTATCGGTATTTGGAAAAACCAAATCAATCTGGTCGATTTTTGCCGCCATTGGACTATCTGCTTTATAGGCCTTCAATACTGTTACCGCTTCATCAAGTTCTTTAAAGAAGCTGTTGTACACATCGGACTGTTTGTCGTACGGAATAGTATTGGATGTACCTACCTGGCTGTAGGGAATGGGGCCATAGATATCCGTAACGCGGCTTGCCGCTTCTACTTTGATGACCAGGGCTGAACCCCATAATGCTGGATATGTTTCTGCAAGACCATTCTTTTTCAGTTTATCGATCGCCTTGATGACATTGAGGTATAATACTTGGAAGGGTTCGCCATTCCAGCCATTTACCATAGCATAATTGAGGTTGTTCTGTCCACTATTGAACGGTGTCGGCGACATAAAGAAGCCTGAATAAACATCTGCATTCAGATTCTGTTGTACCTGATATGAGTTTGGATCGCCAGCACCTGAAAAATTATAAATAGACATTTGAGCGTTCCGTAGGAAAATGACAAGATCTTGTCCGTCTCCTTTTAAGTCCTCATCTGTAACGCCAATATTGTTTTTGTTGTAGTCTTCAAAATTTTTGGTGCAGCTCGTCATAGCGCCTCCTAAAATTAATAGAGCAAGAGAGAACTTTGATATATTTTTTATTGTAAATTTCATTGTATTTCTATTAGAACGTTGCGTTTAATGTTAGACCATAGTTACGTGTTGCTGGCATCATAAAGATATCGACACCACTTAGTGCGTTGCCCGTAGACATGGTCACTTCAGGATCGAAAGGTGCCTTTTTCGAGATATAGAATAGGTTTCTTCCGACAGCATTGACACGAAGTTTTTTGAAGAAGCTATCTTTAATGTTAAAATCATAGCCAAAGGTTAGCTCACGCAATCTCACTACAGTTCCGTCATAGATATATTGGCTACTCACAGGCCCCATACCAGCAGTTGATGTGTACCATTGCTCTGCATCCACTTTTGTGACTGCTTTACCATCTGGTGTTACACCATTGACGATCACACCACCATTCGCCCGTGCATCACCAGTTACTTTCGATACACCATAACCGTCAAGTAAAGATTGTGTCACCGACATGACGTCATAGTTGAACTTGCCATCGATGAGGAAACTTAAATTGAAGTTCTTGTAGTTAAAGCTGTTGTTCCAGCCCATTTGCCAAATTGGATTGGAATTTCCAAGTTTGGTATAGACGTTGTTTTTTTGTGGAATTCCGTCCGCAGAAATAATAATGCGGCCTTGGTTATCGCGTACAAAATCCTGTCCGTAGATATCACCGAAAGATCCTCCAACTTCCAATTTGGAAGCAAAGTTATTTCTACCTTCTCCAGTCAGATTAAATTCAGGTACAGCATCTGCAAGTTCGATAATCTTGTTTTTGTTGTAGGTGAAGTTTACACTTGTGTTCCAAGTAAAATTATCATTCTTGATAGCATCCAATGAAACCAACGCTTCGATACCCTGGTTTTGGATATTTCCAGCATTGATCGCATATTGTTTGTTCAGTGAAGCGTGACTTGCTGCTACCTTAAAGAACTGATTTGTTGTGTTGGTTTTGTAGTAGGTCAGGTCCACATTCAGACGATTATTCCACATACGCCATTCTGTACCGATTTCCAATGACTTCGTCTTTTCCGGTTTTAAAGTTTTCAAAAAGGCGATATCATTAACGGTTAATACCGCATAAGGATTCACTGTGTTTGTTAATAAACTTGTATAAGGCGGAAGGTCGTTACCTACGACTGCATAAGAACCGCGAATCTTGGCCATATTGACAAATTCAGGGAGGTTTAGCTTGTCATTCAAGACAATTCCTAAACCTGCTGAAGGATAGAAGAACGACTTTGTGCCAGTAAAAGCAAGTGTACTTGACCAGTCATTACGAGCCGTCAGATCCAAATAGATCCAATTATCATAGGCTAAATTGGCGGAGGCAAATACGGATTGTAATTGTCTGCGGTTGGCAGATAATGTGGAGGTGACAGGTGTGGTTGTATTTTGGATAAAGAATTGATTAGGAACCTTCAAGCCATCTTTTCCTGTCGTGAAATCCGTTCCTTCTGTTTTCCAATCGGTGATACTTGTACCGACCAATCCTGTGATCTGCAGTTTGTCGCTAACATTAAAGTTCATATTAGCAACGACATCACCATACTGTTGTGTAATGGTGGTATTTGTGTAGCTATATGCACCATTTTCGCGGGCAAGAATTTTCTGTGTACCGGCATATGCCTTTCTATCCCAAACTTCACTCGTCCGGTCTACACTACCACGTGCCTGCACGCTGATCCATGGTGCGATTTTATATTTTGCACTTCCGTTCAACAATAAGCGATTTCTGGTCGATCTTGTCGAATTCCGGTTTGCAATCCACCAGGGATTTTGTTGTGTGGTTTCATCATCCGAAAGTGTAAACCAATTCTGCTCATTGAGACTACGACTTGGATTAAATTTTTCGTAAGTTTTATAATCCGCAATATTCAAACTTCGAGGTAAAAGATAAAGGCCGACTAAGGGACTGTAGTAAAAGCCCGAAGTAGGTGCATTATCCAATTTTTGTGTAATGTAGTTTGCACTTGCTTCAACCGTCAATTTATCATCAAAGAATGTTGCACTCTCTTTGAGATTGAAGTTGTGACGCATCAGGTCATTTTCTGGTAGTATTCCCTTTGCAAGGGTATTGGCATAAGAAAAGTAGGTTTGATTTTTCTCATTACCACCAGATAGCGTTAGTGAATTTGTGAAATTACTTCCTGTACGGAAGAATTCACCTACATTATCATAGTTAGCGCCATTCGTTTTATCACCCCAACTAAATACACTTGTATTACTGTTTTTGCCTTTAGAGCCTTGGCCATATTGGCTCTGAAACTTTGGTGTTGATACAGCTTGTTCGATTTGGGCGCTTGATGAAAAGTTAATTGTTGTGCGGCCTTGCTTTCCAGATTTGGTTGTAATCAAAATCACACCATTGGCGGCTTGGCTACCATATAATGCTGCCGCTGAAGCTCCTTTTAATACGGAGATATTTTCCACATCTTCAGGGTTAATCATAGCTATTGGGTCGCCACCATCGCGCTGACCACCGAAAACATTATCTGGTTGGCCGGCTAAAGTTTGGTTATTGATCGGTACACCATCGACAACATAAAGTACTTGGTTATTACCGGAGGCAGATTTGTTACCACGTAAAACGACTTTTGCGGAGCCGCCTGGCCCTGAGGAGCTGGAAGCGATATTAACCCCTGCTACTTTACCATTTAGGTTGTTGGCCAAGTTGGTACTTTTAACCTTGTTCAGTTCATCTCCACTAACCTGTTGTGTAGAGTAGGTCAGTGATTTCTGTGCGCGGCTGATACCCAGCGCCGTGACGACAACGCTTTCAAGCTGTTGCGTCTGCTCATCTAGGCTTATTGTAACCGTTGTTTCTCCCGGTCCAAGTGTAACTGTCTTATTTTCGTAGCCAATCGTGCTGATGTTCAGGACACGATTTTTATCGTCTACATTGATCTGAAATGTTCCCTTACTGTCTGTGGAACTTGCTGTGGACGTTCCCAATACCTTAATGGTAGCGCCCACGAGTGGAGTTTTTGATTTTGCGTCAACAACCGTTCCTTTCACTTGGCTGCTTTGCGCATGTAGTAAAGATGCTGAAAAAAGCATTGTCGGAACAATACTCAACATCCTCAGTGTAGTGTATAATTTGTTATTCATGTAGTATATGTGTTATATTCAGTTTTTTATATACATATTTTCACAACAGAAGTTATTTTCCACGGTAATGGGCTAATTCCATTTAGCATGTCGGTTAGGGAAAACGATATTGAATAGAGCTGGAGAGCGAAATAAATGATTATTGTATGTTATTCAATACCCCAATTGATAGGAGTGAGGGAAAGTGTGATTTCCTTTAATTAATACTAATTTACTACTGTTGATTAAAAATCAAAAATTTTAAGAAACAAAATTGATACAAAACTAGGGGTTTTTATGTTAATTAGTTGATTTTTAGTTATGTATCGTTTTGTAATTTTTTGTGCTCTGCCAAAAATGTATCTTTTGGGGGATATATTAAACACCAAAAGGCCTCAAAATTTTATAGTTGAAGCCTTTCAGTAATAGTTGAAGCATGATTTTGGGAAGCAAAATGCATCATCTGATTTATCATCGCTGTGCTATAGCAAGCTCGCACGACGATAGACCAGATGACGTGTCAAATTTTTTCGTGAGTAAGTGTCTAATTCCAAGTGTAGTTGACCTTTGGTTTTCCGTTTTCACAGGTCAGCGATTTAAACTTTGGTGTAGGGCCTTGTGTACAAACTGGACGCTCTAAGGAGGATAGCCTTAGGTAAAGCGCATTGTAAAGGCTTACTATTCTCTTTATTTCGCTGTAGTCATTAGCTCGAGAAAAGGGTAAATAGGTATTATAACATCCTAGAATGGGGGTAACATCCCATTTGTCAATACCGGTACAGTTAAGCTGATTTTGATAATCATCCATCTTTTTCTTAAGATCGGGGAGGAGTTCCCGGCATTTTTCGGCAGAGAGATCTTGTGCAAAAATTAATTTGGCTTTTTGATTCTCAACAACCAATTCCAATGGTGAATATTCATACCAATAGTAATCGTCACAAGGTTCATAAATAATGCCTTCTTTGATCCCAGCATCGAATCCCTTTTTTACAAGATCCCGATAGTCCTGCCACAGTCTGTCGAAATCCTTTTCAAGTGACTTGTGCATGGCAAAATAGCTCTCGCCGCACCAGTAATTTTGTGCTTTTTTTACATACCATTCTTCCTTATCTGTGGCTTTTTTTGAGGTGATTAACTGTTCAATTTCCTTCCGTTTTTTAATGGCCAATTCTTCCCAATATCCCGATGAAAGATTCTCTTTTTTACAGGAAATTAAAGCGATAAACAAAAATAATGCAACGTACAATAACTTGTGATGTTTCATGGTCAGTATTTAATTTATTGGTTATTTACGCAATAAATACGTAAATACTATCCGCTTTGCTACATCCTAGCCTAATTTTTCCTGACCTGTTGGAAATTACTGCTGTTGAAAAGAACAATTGCCATCAATATAATGCCATAAGCGACATACTTGACAAAAGGGACCGGTTCCTGAAAATACGTCGCGGCCAGCGTGAAAGCAATGATTGGATTGATGTATAATAGGACACCTGTTGTTGTTGAGGAAATACCGATCAATGCATACATGCTCAGGAAAAGCGGGATAATGGTGAAGACAACAGCGATCAGTAAAATAGTACCCCAAAAAATAGGGTCTGTGGGGATGTCGTGGTGATTATAGATCAGCTTCGGGACAACAAATAGCGCACATATACTCAATTGGAGGACCAATTGGTTAAGTTTGTTGAAACCTGTCGATATACGCTGCACAATAAGGTAGAAGGCATAGCAGGTCGCGATGGTTGCGGCCCATAAAACATCATTCAATGAGCCCTTGGCCAGTAGACAAACACTGCCAAAGGCAATGAGCAAGGCCAGCTTTTGCAAGGGGCGCAGTTCTTCTTTTAAGATAAAATAGGCTGCTGCAGCGGTGATCAAGGGGCAGGTGAGATAGGCCAATGCCGCGGATTGGATGCTGATGTGATTGACGGCATAGATATAGGTAAACCAATTCCCGAAGATCAATAGGGACGCGAGAATAGTGAGACCGGTCTGTTGAATTTTGCGGTTCCGTGGGAGGTTTTTGAACTTTTGAATATCTGCACGCAGCGTCTTTCTTTGAAATAATAGGAGATAGAGCCACAGCACTCCAAGGGCTGTTACGATCCTAAAATATAGAATATCTTCGGCAGGATATTCTCGTATCCACCGAACAGGAATGGACATGAAGCCCCAAATAAAGGGCGCCAAAAAAGCCGCGAAAAGATATTTTCCGCGGCTTACAGTTTCGTTATTATTTTCCACGGACTAATCTTTCCAGGCAATGACCGAAATTTCGACATTGACATTCTTTGGCAATGTCTTCACCGCTACACACTCACGTGCCGGTTGTGCATCCTTGAAATATTCCGCATAAACATCATTTACGAGAGCAAAATTACCCATATCACTTAAAAAAATTGAGGCCTTGACAACATCCTGAAATGTATATCCAGCATTTGTTAAGATGGCTTCCACATTTTTCAAAACCTGATGTGCTTCATCTTTTACACCTGAAGATATCAGTTCCATGGTCTCTGGAACAAGTGGTATCTGTCCGGATACATAGAGGGTATTTCCCGCTTTGATTGCTTGGTTATAGGGGCCGATCGCTGCTGGAGCTTTGTCTGTATTTAAGATCTCTTTTTTTGACATGGTCGCTTGTTTAGGATGAAAAAAATATTTTATAGATCAACCCCAATAAAAAGACAATAATAGCCGTTGCATTAATGATATGCATGGCTTTGATACTGCCACTGGTGGGTCGGTCAGCGTTGCGCTTTCTGAAAAAGTACATGGAACTAAGTTACGACAGTAAATTAAAAAGTTAAAATTAAAAAGTAAAAACTTTGGGATAGCGTGAAGACAAATCCTAACTTTAGTAATAGAAGCATGCTGTGTAAAATTTGCTGTTGAGCCTACGAGGAAAGGAAATACTGAAAAGGCCTACACATGTTACAATGCGGATTGTTACAGCGAATTTCATGTCGGAAGCTTTTCGAGAGGATTGTAAGTCAATATATTCAGCATGAAAAGTATCCCATTTGAAGCGTTGAAAAGGAAAAATGTAAAAATTATTTTGATGAAGAAAACAGCATTAATAGGTGGTAAGATCTATACCGGGAATGAAATTATAGAGAAGAAGGCTTTGCTTTTGGATGGTGGGGTAATAGTCGGGACCGTCGATGATAAGGATATCCCAGTGGGATATCAGTCTCTTGACGTCAAAGGTGCCAATATCTGTGCCGGATTGGTTGATCTGCAGCTATATGGCGATGGTTCGGATCTTTATTCTGCTGAACTTAGCCTCGCGTCATTGGAACGGATCTCCAATGGATTGATTGATAAGGGGACGACTTCCTATATGATGACTTTGGCGACGAATACTATTCCAGTATTTAAAGAAGCCATTCGCGTTGCTGAAGATTATCATCATGATGCATTTTTGGGACTGCATCTGGAAGGTCCATTTTTGAATGCAAAAAAACGTGGTGCTCATCCTGAAGAACTGATTATAACACCGACGAAAGAACGGATCGAAGATCTGCTCGAGGGAAGTCAGGTTGTCAAGATGATGACGATTGCTCCCGAATGTATTTCGGATGAGGTGCTGAGGTATTTACAAACGTATCAGTTGTTGCTGAGTGCAGGGCATAGTAATGCTACTTTTGCCGAAGGGACTCATGGCTATGATGCGGGAATTCCGACAAGTACACATCTGTTTAACGCCATGTCCCCATTGCATCATCGCGAGGTGGGTTTGGTCGGAGCTGTTTTTAACCATCACAGAGCCTGTTCGAGTATTATTGTCGATGGACATCACGTCAGCTTTGAAGCTGTGAAAATTGCTAAAAAGCAAATGGGCGACCGTCTATTTATGATCACTGACGCTGTCGCGGCATGCAATAAAGGGATCTATCAGCATGTGTTGAATGATGGTTATTACGCCTTGCCGGATGGCACGATTTCGGGGGCAGCAATTTCCCTATTTGAAGGAATCAGAAACTGTGTACAGCAGGTCGGGATTCCGTTGGACGAAGCGATCCGGATGTCGACAACCTATCCGGCGAATCTACTAGGAAGAAGCGATATCGGAAACCTGAATACAGGAAGTATGGCCAATGTCATCGTGTTTACGGATGACTTCAAGTTGGAGCATGTTATCTTCAAAGGGGAACTGCGCTATTGATGAGCCTGTTGGGGTAGATTACGTTGTAATCTGCAATTGACTTATATGCTGTGATTTTCATCTGATAGAAATATATTTTAAGAAGGATGAAAGAAAGCTAAATTTCTTTTCTATTGAAATTTAGCTTAGTTTTGGGGGTTATTTTGAAAAAAAACACTATACTTTATCGCTTAATGAAACGTTCCTTATTATTTTTAGCTACGGCAGTCTTTCTTTTGTCTTCTTGTTCATCCAAGAAAAATAAGAAGGAAGAACCTGTTAATACAAAGACCAATGTTGAAATTGTAAAAAAAGATCCACCTTCGATTCCAAAAAGAGAGCGGATGAAAAATACAATCGAAACTAAAGAGACTAAAGAACAGCCTGCTGTTGAAAAGAAGAAGGATATCGTTGTTGAACTTCCAGCTGTGCCACGCGAGTTTCGTGCTGCCTGGGTTGCTTCCGTTGCGAATATCAACTGGCCGAGCAAAAATTACCTTAGTACTGCTGAGCAGCAGCAGGAAGCGATCGGTATTTTGGATTTTTTAAAGAACAATAATTTTAATGCGGTTGTCTTCCAGGTACGTCCTTCAGCGGATGCTTTTTATAAAAGTGATCTTGAACCTTGGTCTTATTTTTTGACAGGAACTGAAGGTCAGGCGCCATCACCCTATTATGATCCACTTGAATTTTGGGTTGAACAGGCACACAAACGGGGGATCGAACTTCATGTTTGGTTAAACCCTTATCGTGCGCACCATACCGCCGGTGGTGCGGTGACTTCGGCATCAATGGCACGCAAGATGCCGGAATCTGTTGTGAAATTAAAACAGGGCTACTATTGGTTTGACCCATCAAAACAGTCGACACAGGATCATGCTGCCCGTGTGGTCATGGATATTGTTAAGCGCTATGATATTGATGGGGTGCATTTTGATGACTATTTCTATCCTTATGCTGAATACAATGGTGGCCAGGACTTTCCGGATTCGGATAGCTATAATGAGTTTAAACGTAATGGTGGCAGCCTGTCGCGTGGTGATTTTAGAAGAAACAGCGTGAATACCTTTATCGAACGTATCTACAAGGATATCAAAAAAGAAAAGAACTTTGTGAAATTTGGGATCAGTCCTTTTGGGATCTGGAAACCGGGTTATCCTGCGGGAATACAAGGATCAAGTCAATACGATATGTTATATGCTGATGCTAAACTTTGGTTGAACAAAGGCTGGATCGATTATTTTGCACCACAGCTTTATTGGCCTATCCAACCGGCAAAGCAAAGTTATACGGCTTTGTTGAAATGGTGGGAAAGTGAAAATACAATGGGTCGTCACCTTTGGCCGGGGATCAATACCGTTGGGAGACGTGGCCCGGAATATGTACAGGAGATTGTCAATCAGGTTGCTGCGGCAAGGGATCTTTTACCGAATAATCGTGAAGGTGTTATTCACTGGAGTTTGGCTGGTCTAACAAAAAATCCGGCAATGACGCAGGCGCTTGTGGATGGACCTTATCAAACTAAAGCCTTGGTACCAACAACACCATGGCTCAATGCGAACCCGTTGTTGAAACCGAGCTTATTGCTGACGCCACAGGGGAATAATATTTTCTTGAAATGGCAGCATCAACAAGTGGACCAGGTGGCAAAATGGGTGTTATACCTGAACTATGGTGGTCAATGGACGTATGAGATCTTGGAACCAGGCGTAACAACGAAAGATGTACCGACGACATTGAATAATAAAAAACTGCAATATGTTGCGGTTAAAGCGATCGATCGTTTGAGCAATGAAAGTCCTTATATTGCTGAAAAGGTAAAATAGCGACATTTTTATATGATTTAAACGAGGGCTATCTGAATCTGTTCGGATAGCCCTCGTTTCTTTTTACGGATGGTTAAATCCTCATCTTCGGATATCATTCCGGTAGATTTCGGTTGATCGGGATGATTTGTATTTTTTTTGATCAGAAATAGTGGGATTTGCTGAAACACAGTGATTTTGTTTTGAATTTCAATCTGTCTGGGGTAAATTTAGGGATATGGAAGAGATATATAAAACCGTTAGTGATTCGGTGATCCGAATTTCACAGTTGATGTTACCATCCAATGCTAATTTTGGCGGAAAGATCCATGGAGGCTATATTTTGTCCTTGATGGATCAAATAGCCTTTGCGGTGGCCTCTAAGTTTTCGGCACATTATTGTGTGACGGCTTCTGTTGGTAAGGTTGATTTTTTGAAGCCGATTGAGGTAGGCGAGCTGGTGACCTTGATCGCTTCGGTTAATTACGTAGGCAATTCGTCTATGGAGGTGGGGATTCGGGTGGAGGCAATGAACATCCAAACAGGTGAAACAAAACATTGCAACTCCTCTTATTTTACCATGGTCGCTAAAGATGAAACGGGTAAACCTGCGCGGGTGCCTCGGTTGATTCTAGAGAATGAGAAAGACGTGTTTCGTTTTTATCGCTGTGTGGTAAAGATGGAAGTGGATAAAGAACGTGATCGTGCGATTCATGATCTGGAGCGGGACTCCTTAGAGCAACAGGCTTATATCAGGGCGCATTATGATGTCAGGATTGCATTAAAAAAATAGCGGGTTATCTTGTTGTGATAGCCCGCTATTTTTTTAGATTTCTGGATCTGCAGGTGTATTCGGATTACCGATTCTTTCCTGATCCGGGTAAGGATAGAAATTCCGGTTGCGTTCGGCTGTATTTTGTGGTGGGGCAGGACGACCAAATCGCCTGCTATCTTCCAGTCGTAAGCCTGACATAAACAATTCTGCACAGCGTTGTTTATAGACTTCGAGCAGTAGATCATTTTTGTTGATGGCTCCAGCATATGCGGGCAACCCGGCGTTGACATTGAATAGATCGCCGGCCGTTTGGGTGCGAACTTCATTGATCAGATCGCGTGCCTCGGTCAATGAACCGTTGTTGCGTAATAAGGCTTCGGCTTTGATCAGTTTCATTTCGTCGGGTAAGTAAACGGGAACTTCTCCATTCTGTGTCTCCGAAAAGCCTTTAAGCTGGAGTGTTGTGCCATTAAGTTTAGTGTAGAAGTCAAGACGTTTATCACCAGTTTCAAATAGACCTGTCGGGAGGCCTAAGTTTTCCCTAACAACGTAATATTTCAAAATACTGGTCTGATTCCAAAGGGGGTTAACGCTTATTGCTGTATAGGTGAACGTACTTTTCTTCGTTAAATCAACAAGGTTAGCTTCGCTATAGGCCTGCTGGAAATTTCCGGCCATGAGGTTGAAGCGAGCATTGAAAGCGTGTAGGCAATTCAGCAAGTTAATGGTTGAGCCCGTTACCGTCGATGTAAATTCCGATGATATGGGGGTTTGTTGTACCAGGGCAATTGCCGTGTTCAAGGATTTGATTGCTTCCGCAAGAACAGCTTGTCTATCAACGAAAGCTACTTTGCCATCCTTTTGAGTCTGTGTATTCGCTTTTTCAAAACTTGTTGCCAGTGCGCCAAGTGCTATTGCTCTGTATAAATGAGCATTTGCCAATGTGCCGGATAGTGTTCCGCCCGTTAAGGTGCTGATAGATGAAGCGTTGTTCAGCACACTTTCACTCATACCAAGGAGTTTTTGCATACTGGACCATAATGTCAGAATATTTCCATTTGCAGTGGGTAATTCGGTGCCTCCTGCTTCGAGTTCTAACGTGTTGGTAAATGTGGCAACGCCTTTGAGTTCACGCGCTGTGACTGCGGGGTAAAAATAAGTTGCGGCTATCCCATTTGTCGAATAGTACATCTGTAAACCCGCGCTAATGGCAATAATCCCTTCCCGAGTTGTTGGAACAGCACTTCCACTTGGTTGATTTATATTTGGGACATCCATTTTACAGCTATTGAGGCTCATGGCCAGTGCTGCAAATAGGAACAGTTTATAGTTGAAAATCTTTTTCATTGAAATATTTTTTAAGGATGATATAATACCTGCGAATGGTTTTATTCATTCAACGATCCGAGGGTCTCTAAACATCATGGTTATCCTATATTGTTAAGTTAAAATGTTAGATTAACTCCTGCAATAACCTGTCTTGGCAGTGGAACTTCAACGAAATCGAATCCACGGACAGCATTGCTCTGGCCTGCAGCATTAACTTCAGGATCCCAGCCGCTATAATTGTCGAAAGAGAATAAATTGCGGCCAGCTAGAGAAAAACGGATATTTTTAATCTTTGAGTTTGGACGTGCCCAATTGTAAGATGCGGACACTTCTCTTACTTTGACAAAGGATCCTTGTTCAATCCAGTTTTCCATAATGGAGAATAATGCTGCGGAGGTGCCTTTGGGGACTTCGCCACGTAGCTCTGGTTCATAGCCTGCAAGACCACCATATAAGTCACGGTCACCGACACGTCTGGTGAAATTAAAGACATCCTGTCCGACGACGGCATCCAATTGAGCTCTAAAAGTCCATTTTGATCCGACATTGATTTCGTTGATCAAGGATCCAGTCCAGTCTGGATTAGGGTCGCCAATGACTTTTTTAAGTGTGGCACCTGTAGGGACACCATTGTTGTCTTTTCCGACTTTGGCTGTTGTCGGAAGACCAGCCGCATTGTGATAAATGGATCCATCCTCATTTCGAGCAAAGTAAGTCGCGTAGAAGGCGCCTAAGGGGGATCCGTTGACTGCTGCAACTTGCCCGAATCCGGCAGCGTACATTAATATTCCTCCTGGGACATTATTGACGACGTTTTTGTTATGGGAGTAAACAGCCGTAATATTCCATTTGAAGTTTTCTTTTAGGATAGGGACACCTCGTAATAAGAGCTCCATTCCCCGATTGGTCATTGTTCCAATGTTTGCGTATTGAGACATATAACCTGTGGAAGGTGTCAAGTTGATGTTCATAAGGAGATCTTTGACATTTTTTCGATAATAGGAAAACTCTAGCCCTAAACGATCATGGAACATGCTGAGGTCTGTCCCTACTTCGAACTCTTCCTGACGTTCGGGTTTTACGCCTTCATTGCCCATGAGGTCCGTGGGAATAATTCCATTAATGCCGCCAGTGTTCAGCGGCGAATAATTGGTGTATCTACTGAAGGGGCTCAATGCGGTAAGGTTTCCCGATTGACCATAAGAGGCCCGAATCTTAAAACTTGAGAAAACATTGTTGATGGCCGAATTCTGCCAGAATTGTTCATTGGATAAGACATAGCTTCCGCTTACCTTTGGATAGAATTGGCTACGATTCTCGCTTCCAAAAACAGAGGACATATCATAGCGAATAGCACCTGTTAGGTACAGTTTCTCTTTGATCCCGAATGTTTGTTGGAAGAAGGCACCGAAAATATTCATATCAGAGCGGAGTTCCGTTGGTACAACGACGCCATTATTGACTGTTTCACCGCCATATCCCATTTGTGTGGCCTTCATGTTGGTCGACATGTTTTTTTCAGTTTGAAAAGTTAGACCCGCACCGGAAGTCGACTCCAGCCAGTCTCCAATCTTTGTCTGGTAAGAGGCATTAAAATCGTTGTTTAGCATAAAGGTGCTGATGTCTGCGCGTTGTGCGTAGCCCTGCTCGTAGGATGGTGTTGTGTTCCCTGGTGGGATGTAGGCTGTCCCGAGAGAATTGGTGTTGTCAAAACCAAGCACATAATTTAATGTTAACCCTTCAGTAGGTTTCGCCTGTAAGGATAGATTTCCAATAAAGCGACTTGTGCGTTGTGCAAACTTGAAGTTGTTAATCGCCTCTAATGGGTTGGTACGTTTTACAACAGCGACAGGTGTTGTGGAAGGGTATTTCCCATTTTGGTCTTTTTCGGGATTAATAAAATTATTGCTGAAAATAAACCCTGTTAATGCACCATAAGCCTCGGTCATACCGCCATTAGGTATTTCGTTGGAATGGCTATACACATAATTCATCCCCGCACCAAGTTTCAGCCAGGAGTTGAGATCTTGGTCCAAACGAGCGCGGAGTCCAGCACGGGTAAAATCGGTATTCTTGATAATCCCCTGATTATTGAGGTACGTGCCACTGATATAGTATTTTGTACCGGCGGTTCCACCTGAAATAGACATGTTGTTATCCGTACCAATACCGGTCTGAAAGATTTTGTCCTGGTAATCGTATCTTGTGACATCAGTTTGCGTCAGATCGGTAGCGGTTGTATTGACAAATGTTTTGTTGTAGGTGTTGTACGGAAGTTTTTTTCGTAAAGAAGAGGTTTTCAGGCTTGAGCTAAAGGTAAAAGTAGGTTTTCCTTCTTTTCCCTTTTTTGTTGTAATCAGCACGACACCATTGCTGGCCCGGGAACCATAGATGGCGGCCGCTGCGGCACCTTTGATAATCTCAAAGTTTTCAATGTCAGCGGGATTGATGTCGACCAATCTGTTTTGACTATAGCCACCTAGGTCCAATAGCTCCGCAGAAGAGTTGTTGACAATAACACCATCCACAATATACAGTGGACTGCCACTCCCAACGATGGAACTAGGGCCGCGTAATTGCACGCTGATACCGCCGGCAGGGTTCCCGGAGTTTTGGGAGATTAGTGCGCCGGCGACTTTTCCGGTTAAGGCCTGGTCAATGGAGGTTGCATTACTATTGGCAATATCCTTGGCGTTGACGGTCGATACGGCATTGCCTAAGACCTTACGGCTTGTTCCAACAGCGTTACCGATAACAATTACCTCATTCATCCGTACTAAATCCTCCTGGAGACTTGGAGTGAGGGTAAGGGTTGTCTGGTTTCCCAGTTCGATGCTGGTCGTAGTCGGAGCATAGCCTACATTGGATAATACAAGATCGTACTTTCCAGGATTGATGGATGTGGTTAATGTAAACTCTCCATTGGCATTGGTGCTAACGGACTGGTTAGTTCCTTTGAGTTTAATGGTTGTTCCGGGGACAGATTGTCCGGTGCGGGAATCTGTCACTTTACCTTTGATCGTGTAATTTTTTTGCTGTGCTAATGCGGCGGAGCTTGCTCCGAGCAGCATTAAAAGCGCATAATAGCGATAAGGTGCTTTGCTGGTTAGTAAGTGTTTTATCATAAATTCAGATTTTAAGCCAATAGAATGCCTATTGTGGTCTTATTTGATATAAATATAGGATTTTAAATAGCTTGTCTATGCTGTTTTGTAATTTTCTTGCTATATTTTGCGTTTTTATGTGTTTTTTAAGTGTATTTCTGGGGTGTTTTGCTGTTTGGGGATGCGGTAGTTCGATTATTTTTAATTCTTTTTCAAATACTTATGCATAAACTTGCATAACTAAACTGCTTTTTATAGTATTGTATTATAATTGGTGTAAACCTCGGGCTGGAACCTCCCGTTATGATCAGTTATTAACAACTAACTAAATACCATGAATAAAAAATTACTCTTATTCTGTTCAGGAGTGATGCTATCTACCAGTTTATGGGCACAGACCAAAACGATTACAGGTAAGGTGACGAATGCCTCAGATGGTGGGTCTATGGCAAATGTTACTGTCAGCATCAAAGGTAAACCTGTCAGCACACAAACTAATCCAGATGGAAGTTTTACGATTAAAGCCGAGCCCGGGGATATTTTGATCTTTAGGGCTGTGGGTTCTAAAGAACAACAACAAGCTGTTGGTACGGATGCTACCGTCAATATTGCTTTGTCAGGCAGTGAAGAAGCTTTAGAGGAGGTTGTTGTCACGGCAATGGGGATTAAGAAGGAGAAGAAAGCTTTAGGTTATGCTGTTCAAGATATCAAGGCTGATGAATTGATGAAGAATAAGAATCCGAATGTAATCAATTCATTGAATGGAAAGATTGCTGGTTTAAATATTACGAATTCTGGGGGCGCCCCGGGAGCTTCAGCTTCTATTATTATCCGTGGGGGAACTTCCCTAGAGCGAGATAATCAACCTTTATTTGTCATTGATGGTATGCCGATAGACAATTCGACAGGTGTCGGAGATATGTCTGCATTTGATGGTTCAACGAATATTTCGACAACCTCAGGAAATAGGGCGATGGATATAAATCCAGAAGATATTGAATCTATCTCTGTTCTCAAAGGGCCGACTGCGGCGGCTTTGTACGGTATTCGAGCAGCGGCCGGAGCGATAGTGATTACGACGAAAAAAGGTAAAGATGGTGCCGTTTCAATAGGGGTAAACTCGCGTGTAAGTGCAAATTGGGTAAATAAATTACCGAAACAACAAGGAATTTACAAACAGGGGACTAGTTTGTCCGGAACTGTCGATCCAAATAGTAACTTTTCTTGGGGGAATAAATTTGCTGATGGTGAGACAGTTTATGATAATTTGCGTGACTTCTTTAAGACTGGTTATACCTATGACAACAATTTTAATGTAACCGGTGGTAATAAAAATGGTAACTTTTATTTGTCAGGAGGTAATCTCAAACAGACGGGAATTATTCCGACAACAGATTATGATCGAACAAACTTTCGTTTAAACGGAGAACAGCGTTTAGGGATAATGACTTTTGGAGGTAATGCGGCTTTCTCACAGAGTAAAACAACTAAAACTTTGACTGGGACGGGGCTGTGGGGAACAGGAGGTAATGGTTATTTGGAATCTATTATTGCTTATCCACGTAATGCTAATATGAAGAACTGGCAGAACGCTGACGGTAGTCAAAATTTATTGCTTCCGGCGATTTCCCTGGAAGCAAATATTGATAATCCGTATTGGACTGTTAATATGAATCCGCAAACGGATAAAACAAACAGGTTTCTGGGAACTTTCTATACGAATGCTAAATTCACCGATTGGTTAGATTTTACCTATCGGTTAGGATTGGATAATTATACCTCAACCTATACTTCAAAAATTTCAGCGGGATCATCTGTTGTGGAACAATATCAAAAAGGGATGTTGTCACAAAATGTTACCCAGTATACGTTTACAAACCATAACTTCTTGCTGAATGCGCATAAAGTAGTGGCCCAAAATTGGGATTTGAGTTTATTACTGGGGGTTGCTACAGAAGACTTAAATACTAAAACTAATGCGACTAAAGCGCAACGGTTTATTTTGCCGAACTTTTATGCGTTTAATAATGCGGCCGATAAAGACAAATTTGTTTATGATAACCTGACCCAAATTCGCCGATTAGGGGTATTCGGAGATTTTAAGGTTGGCTATAAAAATTTTGCGTACTTAGGTGCGACGCTGAGGAATGACTGGTCCTCAACCTTGCCAATACAGAATCGGTCATTTATGTATCCTTCTTTTAGTGGAAGTTTGATCTTTTCTGAATTACTGCCAAAAAATGATGTTTTTACATATGGTAAGTTAAGGGCTTCTTGGGCAGAAGTAGGTAAGGATGCGCCAGCTTATCAAACAAACTCTTATCTTGAGATTCCACAGAATACTATAGGAGGAGGTTTCCGTAACTCATGGACTTTAGGGAATTCGAATCTTAAGCCTGAAAAAACACAATCTTTTGAGATCGGTACGGATTTGAAATTTTTGCGCAATCGCTTGGGTGTTGAATTTACTTATTACAATAATAAGTCCGTAGATCAGATCCTGTCTCCAAGAGTTGATAATGCTACTGGGGGTATCTTTCAATATGTAAATGCAGGTAATTTGCAGAATAAAGGTTTAGAGCTGACAATCAATGCTACACCAATAAAAAGAGAAAATTTTTCGTGGGATCTAGCATTGAATATGTCTCATAATAAAGGCAAAGTAAATGCTTTACCTGGGGGGTTAGCGATATTATATGTAACAGATGTTCAGGTTGCGGATGGTAAAGCAGCTTCCTTTAATGATGGTGACTTCATGGGGATAAGTGGTAAAAAATGGAGAACAAATGAAAATGGTGAATTATTGTTAGATTGGACTACAGGATATCCGTCATCGGATGGGAATGCAACTTATCAGGTTGGAAATCGTGAACCTAAATTCTTGGGCGGATTGAATAATAGTTTCACATATAAAAATTGGAACCTTTCGTTTTTATTTGATTTTAGAAAAGGGGGAGATATATTGAATGGAACAGAATATCAGCTAGCGTACTACGGTCTGAGTAAAAATACTGAAAATAGAGGTGATAAAATGTTGCTAACTGGGGTTGCTACTAATCCGGCAACAAAACAACTCGAGCAAGTTACGCGGGAGATTACTTTGGACCAATATTATTATCAAAATATCTATGCACAACAAACCGCGAATTTTGTCGAAACAGTGAATTGGTTGCGTTTACGTTCTGTTAACTTGTCTTATGATTTGCCAAGTTCTGTCTTCCAGAGCGTGAAGTGGATCAAGGGGGCGAACTTTACACTGAATGCGACTAATTTATTGTTGTTTACAAATTATTCAGGTATGGATCCAGAGGTCAGCGCTGCTGGCGCTGGTGTAAGGGGCTCCGGTTCTGTTGGGGTGGATTATGCTGGGGTGCCTAATACGAAGAGTGTGACGTTTGGTGTTAATTTAAAATTCTAATCGAATGAAAAGTAAAATATTGTTATGTATAGCGATTGGCGGGGCTTTGATTACTTCATGTAAAGACTGGATGGATGTAAATGATAATCCGAATAATCCAAATACTTCTGTTCCCACTGCCGATCTTAGGCTTCCTCCAATTTTAGCTCAGTTTGTAGACGGTTATGAGAGTGCAGGAACTCGAGGAGCAATTTTATCGCAGCAACTTGTTTCGGCCAATAATTCAGCTAATAACTGGAATTTGACGCAGTGGAATATTACCAGTGCATCCATTAACTGGCCTTATCAATCGTGGTATGTCTATTGCGCGGTAAATATCCCTGATATGTTAAAAGCAGCGGAGAAAGCTGGAGCGAATCACTATTATGGCGTGGGAAAAGTCATGTGGGCTTGGGGTTTTGCTAACCTTGCGGATATGTATGGAATGGTTCCCTATGATGAGGCATTTGTTGGGGGGAATATGACGCCTAAATATGATCAAGGTGAATATATCTATGAAAAAGCGTTGAAGGAATTGGATCTAGGGATCGAATATTTGCAAAAAAGTCAAAATGAAGGAGCTCCGGAGCTTGCAAAGGGAGATTATCTGTATGGAGGGGATGTTCAAAAGTGGATTAAGTTGGCTTATGGTTTAAAGGTAAGAATGTTAAATCATTTGTCTAAAACTAATAAATACGATCCGACTGCAATATTGGCAAATATTGAAAAAGCGCCTAAAACGACGGCCGAATCTGCTATATACCAATATCAGGATGAAGCTGTTTCAGGGAATGCCGCAACAAATTCATTGCAATATGCGAATAATAATACAAATCGTTTAAGCCAGTTGTATCTCAATTATATCTTGAATAACTATACTGGTGCACCGAAAGGAAATAATAGTGTAGAGGATCCCCGGGCTTCCTTATTGATACCTAATATTATCACAAATGGTGCTCAGTCTCGTACAGTGGGGGTAGATCTGTCGACTTTATCTGCTAATGGTTTTCCTTCTTCTGAACCTAAATATGGCGCTTTAAGATCTTCTGCTACAAGTACCGGAACTTGGTATACAACTAAAAGCGCAAAAGGTCTTTTGTTGACGAATGCTGAAATGTTCTTTGTCAAATCGGAGGTTTATTTTAGACAGGGAAATAAAGTTCAAGCGCTTCAAGCATATAAAGATGGCATCAAAGCACATTGTGACTTGCTTGGTGTTAATTCTGTCGCATTTTTAGCGAGCTCATCTGTTGTTCAAGATGTAAATGTATTGACATTGAGTCATATAATGATTCAAAAATACATTGCTTTATCCTATTCGCCTGAAATGTTCAATGATGTACGACGTTTGGATTATTGTACGGATGCATCCGGTGCCTATAACGAAACTCAAGGTATTTATAAAGGTTTTATTCGTCCTGGTTTTGCGTATACAGTTGCGTTTCCTACTCAAGATTTATGGCCAAGACGATTTAATGTGCCCACATATGGGATTCAATATAATTACGCTCAAGTGATTGCTGCAGATCCAGATGTGCAGAATGTAACCTATACGGCTAAACCAGTGTTTTGGGATAAGAAATAATATTGAATTTATCTTTTTAAAGGCTTGAAGTTTTCCTTCAAGCCTTTTTACTGCTGTCGTGTTTATTGGTCTAAATGTTAAAATTGTTAGATTTGTATGATGAGATCTTTTTTGTTATTTGTTCACTGTCTGTTTGTGACAGTTTTATTTGCTCAATCGCCCAAGATTGTTCAAAAGCCTATCACCTGGAATCAAGAGCGCATACAGCTGTCTCTGGATTATCTGAAAAATAGACATGGGCTAAGTCAAGCTGCACCAACGATACAGCCTAAGATGGTTGTTGTGCATTGGACGGCTAACAACAGTGTAAAAGCAACATTCAACACCTTCAATCCTGTGAAACTGCCGGGCAGACCTGAACTGACAAAGGCGAGCCCCTTGAATGTATCTTCTCAATTTGTAATCGACCGTGATGGAACAATCTATCAATTTCTGCCCGATACTATCTTTGCCCGACATACCATTGGTCTCAATTATTGTGCAATTGGTATCGAAAATATAGGCAGCCGCCAGAATCCTTTGACGGATGCGCAATTGAAAGCAAATGAAGAACTGATCCGCTACCTTCGTAAAAAACACGCTATTGAATATGTGATCGGGCACCATGAATATCAACGCTTTAAAAAAACTTCCTGGTGGAAGGAAACTGATCCTAAATATATCACTGGTAAAGATGATCCCGGGGATAAATTTATGCATGCGCTGAGGGGACGTTTAGTTGATCTGCAATTAAATAAAATGCCGTAGGTTATTTTTTTTACATTATTAAGCCGAATAAATCCTGTTTATTCGGCTTTTTTCGTTATTGCGCGTTTTAAAACTATTTTTTGTTTTAATATATGCGTTTTTATGCTATATTTGATTAAAGAAATATATAAACCAATATTTTGCCTGAGATTCATTTTGTAAATAATTGAGGATTTGAGAAATTTCCCAATCTAAGCTACTTGCTGGGAAGGGGAGTTTTAAAGTTATAAAACCTAGTTAACGAATTAAATTGTTTAAGTATGAAAAGAAGTCTGCTCTTGCTAATGAGCTTACTATGTATGTACTGTACTGCTTTTTCCCAAAAAGTCATTACAGGTAAAGTGACTGATACAAAAGGTGAAGCGTTAAAAGGCGTTACTGTTCAAGAAAAAGGAAAGAACACGCAAACTGCTACCAGTTCTATCGGTGCTTACAAAATTACAGTAAGTGACGGTGCGACATTGATTTTTCGATCTGTAGGCTATACGTCTACCGAAGAGAATATTCAGGGTCGATCGGTAATTAATGTTGTGCTCTCTGATAACAGTGCCGCAATAGACGAGGTCATCGTGACGGCCTATGGTATCAAGAGGGATAGGAAGTCCTTAGGGTATTCAACGCCAATTGTTTCAGGTGAGGATGTCTCAGATACCCAACGGGAATCCTTTTTTCAAGGCCTCCAAGGTCGTGTCCCAGGTTTATCTATTAATAGTACAAGTGGTTTGCCCGGTGCTTCCGCGCAAATTGTACTTAGAGGGTTTGCATCCATATCAGGAGATAATAATGCGCTTATTGTTGTAGATGGGATACCGATCAATAATTCTACCATCAATGAGAATGATCTTGCAAGTAATGGGGCTAACCAGAGTTTGGATTATTCCAATAGAGCTATGGATATCAATCCAGATGATATCGAGACCTATACAGTTTTGAAGGGGCCTGAAGCTACAGCTCAGTTTGGTAGTCAAGGTGCTGGTGGCGCAATTTTAATTACTACAAAAAAAGGAAAAGCTGGCAAGTTTACTGCGAATTATACCTTCTCGGGACGTGTTGAAAGCGTTAATAAATTTCCTGAAAGACAGTATGTGTATGCGCAGGGGTTGAATGGCTCCTATGATGGAACAGCGTCGACTGCGCTTGGCCCGCGCTATCCCGAAGGTGTTCATATCTATGAAGATAATGTAAAAAATTTCTTCACTACAGGCTATAACCAAAAACATAGTTTGGCTTTTGAAGGGGGAACCGAAAAAGTGACTTATCGCTGGTCAAATGAATATAATAACAATACCGGTGTAGTACCCAATACCTTGTATAAACGTTTTTCAACACGGTTAAACAGCACGGCTAAGTTTGGTGATAAATTAGAGTTCAATACCTCATTGAATTATATTTATTCAAAAAATGATAAGGTTAGACGGGGGGCTTCTGGCTATCTGATGACATTAATGAGTTTCAATCCGATTTTTGATGTACGTGATTGGATAGATGATAAAGGTAATCGGGTGCTTCATAATTCCGATATTTTTAATGAAAGAGATAATCCTTTTTGGGATGTTTATCGGAATACAGCGTATGACGTGGTTAATCGTGTGCTTGCGACCTCCAATATCTCCTATCGTGCAAACAGCTGGTTGAGCTTGAATGGGATTATCGGTATCGATTTTTCGAATACATTAGGGCAGAGTGTGTATCATCCACAGTCATTTTCGGGTTCTGGTTCCAGTACGGCTATGAGGAATGGTTCAATTAATGAATACACTGTAAATGGACGTATTCTTTCGGGCTCGTTCATGGCAAATGTGAAAAAGAATTTATCAAAGGATTTTTCTTTTCGTGCAAATCTAGGTGCTGAATTTAAAGACTATGACTTTTTGACAAATTCACAATATGGTGAGGATTTCTATGATCCGGATTTTTATAGTATTAATAATACATTTCCAAGTTCAAGACTTGTAAGGAGTGCTGCTGCAAATTTTCGAACAGTAGGATTTATGGCGCAGACCGGATTTGGATATTTAAACGATATGGTTTACCTGAATTTGACAGGGCGTTTGGATGCGGCCTCGCGTATGATGCCTAATAATCCATATTTTGCCTATCCTTCTGCTTCATTGGCTTTTAATTTTACTGATCTGGATTTTTTCAAGGACAAGGTTTCTTGGATGACCAATGGAAAGTATCGGATTTCAGTAGGTACTACAGGAAAAGCGCCGTATAAGAGTTACTATACGCTCTCAAATTTTGAACCAAAGAATACGACAGGGGGCGGGTTTGCTTATGGTGTCAATGGCGGGAATCCTAATCTGAAGGCGGAAAAAACGAGGGATTTTGAAACAGGTTTAGAACTGGCGTTGTTGGATCGTAGGTTGACCTTTGATTTTAGTTATTTTAATCGGTTAAGTACCGGCCAGATTATTATGCCTAGATTGAGCTATGGTTCCGGATTTGTACTGCGCATGATGAACGGAGGCGAGGTGAAAACTTATGGTACGGAATTGCAGACAACGATTAACCCGATCCGTAGGGATAATCTAAAATGGGATCTAACGTTCAACTTTACACAGTATAAAGGTAAGGTGCTGTCGCTGGCGGAGGACCTTCCGGAGCTTTATGAATCGGATACGCAGGTATTGGGTGGTGTTCGCTCTGGCGTGGTTCCTGGATATAGTATCGGTACTTTGACGGGCACTCGATTCAAAAGAAATGATCGTGGAGATGTTTTGATCAATGCGCAAACAGGCTTGCCAATAGCGGGTACGGATCGTTATTATCCTATTGGAGATCGAATCCCTGATTTTACGCTTGGAATAGTCAATAAATTAACCTATAAAGATTTTTACCTTACATTTTTGTGGGACTGGCGGAAAGGTGGAGATGTATTGAATGGTTTGGATTATAGGTTGTATATCAATGGTATGTCCTCTAAAACGCTGAATAGAGAGGAGCCCCGGGTGATTGCAGGGGTGCTGGAGGATGGTTTGCAGAATAGCGAAAATCCAACAATTAATCGGATTGCTGTGACTCCTTATTCTTCTTCTGGGTATTATACGGTCAATACAGAGCCGCAGATGTTTATAGAAAAGGATATCTATACGGTGCGTTTACGTGATGTTACGTTGAGGTATAACCTGCCGAAGCATCTGACACGAAAAATTGGAGCACAAGCTGGTCTGAGCGTATTTGTTACAGCTACTGATGTTTTTTTGTTTACAAATTATACGGGATTAGATCCTGAAAGTAATATGAATACCCCTGGCTTAGGTGGTATTGGTGGTTATGGTATCGACTTTGGAAACATGGCGAAACCTAGGGGTTTTAACTTTGGTCTTACTTTAAAATTATAGGAGGAAAAAGAGATGCGTAAACGTTTCTATTTAATCGTTGTTGCTGTACTCATGCTGATGAGTGGTTGCAAAAAATACCTGGATATAAATGAAAATCCGTCTAATCCACAGTTGGTGAAAGCGGAATTGTTGTTGGCGCCTATTATAGCGCAAATGGCAAGTGGATATTCGCAGGATCAGCGTCAGATGAATAAATTTAATCAGACAATTCTTGGTGGGAGTAGTGATGTTTCTTCCAAAATTTGGGAAAAACACGGTTTCCCGGAAAGAAGTGATGTTGGGGGTGTCATGTGGCGTATGGTATATTTTGATCTGGGATTGAATCTGGAGCGAATGATAAAAGATGCGTTGGAGAATGAAAAATATGAGTATGCGGCGATTGGTTATGCGATAAAAGCTTGGGGGTACCAATCTCTGACGGACTATCATGGGCCGGTTATCCTAGATGAGGCATTTCGCTCAAACCAACTTTCGTTCAAATACAATGACCAGCCGGAGGTCTATGCAAAAGTAAGGCAATGGTGTGATTCGGCATTGTTATACCTCGATAAAAAAAGTCCGATAGATTATAGTGCTTCATTGAATTCTATAAAAGGAGATAATTTATATCGGGGTAATATGGAGCAGTGGCGGCGTTTTGTGTATGGTTTGAAAGCGATACAATATATTCATTTGGTCAATAAGCAGGATTTTAAAAGTAAATATGCCGATTCTGTGGCAAAATTTGTTGATCTGTCCTTTCAATCTATCGCAGACGATGCAGGAGTCAAGTTTACTGGAGATAAGTCTGCGAATGCGAATGTGGTAAGTGCTTTGTTTGGGATCTATACAACTTCCTATTATAACCGTGCAGGGAAGCCTATTGTCAGTTACCTTACGGGGGGACTTCGTGGTACGCCAATTGAGAATCCAAAATCATCTACTGATCCTCGTTTGTCCCGCATGCTGATGATAAATAATGTGAGGGATAGTATTTATATCGGCGGGGAGCCAAATGTTACAAATAGTACCGTGCCAAATATTCTTGGAGAATTTGTGAACAATACCTATCAGGGGAAATTCATCTTTAGAAATGCGGTCGATTTTCCCTTAATGACACATGCGCAATTGCAGTTGGTGAAAGCCGAAGCGCTGTTTGTTAAAGGAGACAAATCTGGAGCTTATGATGCTTATCAAAAAGGAATTGTGGCACATATGAACTTTGTGAATAAATATATAGATAACAAAGAAGTTGCGATTTCGCTGAATGATATGAAGGCTTATCTGGAAGGAGGGGAAGTTGCAAAATCTGCTGCGGACTTGACTTTGGCTGATATTATGGGGCAGAAATATATTGTGCAATGGGGATGGGGTGGTCTGGAACAATGGTGTGATCTTCGAAAATATCGTTACAGTCCAGAGATCTTTAGACAGTATATTCCATTAAGTGGCAGTCAGCTTACTTATAATGATTATTGTTACAGGGTGCGGCCGCGTTATAATTCAGAATATGTCTGGAATGAAAAAGAATTGGATCGTTGGGGTGCATTGGAACCTGAATATATTACTAAACCAACCTGGTTTGTTACTACTGAGAATTGATGAAAATAGATTGAACATTATGAAATTTTTATATAAAACTATATTTTTTGGACTAGCGGCATTCGGAATGGTCGCTTGTAAAAAATCTATTCAAGACTTCGGTCAAGTGGAGTTCTTGGGTAGTAGTGATGTTATTGTTAAAATAAATATGGCTTCTATTTATCCTGATGATCGCTATATGTATGTTAAATTTGATGGGCAACGGGTTACTTCGCTAATCAGGGGTCGAGAGCCATTTCCGGGTGGTGGTTATAATACAAGAGGGGATTCTCGGCCTGATTTTTTGAAATATAAGGCTGGTAATATTAAGGTTCAGGTGGGGCTTCCTTATCGTATAGATGATGGTAGGGACTCAATAGTTTTGTATGAAACGCAGGTGAATTTCGAAGCAGGGAAAAGGTATACATTACATGTGACCGATACAGCTAATAATACCAAGATGATTTTGAATGAAGAAGATTTGTCACGGCCAGACTCTACGCAGGCTCGTTATCGATTCACGAATCTGATGCCTAATGTTCCTGCGATAGACTTGTACTATGGAGCGGCGGCAACTGCCGCAGAGCCGACCCAAGATTCTTTGGTCGCAAAAAATATCCAATACCTTGAGAGTAGCCCTTATTTTGAATTGAATCGTATTGCGACGAGGACCTGGAAGATCCGGCCTGCCGGTGCTCCAGTTACAAATGCTTCGGTTATTGCATTTTATTCGAATGCGGGTGCTGTTCTTGATAGAAGGTCCTATACTGTGTATGCGTTGGGGTATAATGGATTTACGACGGCGATTATGAAGCCTTATCTTTCATTTTTCTTAGTCCGATAGTTATGAAAAAGAATATATTATATTGCCCAATTAAGATCAGCTTGATGTGTGTCTTGTTTTTGATCTCCTTTGTTTCCTGTAAGAAAAGGGATGATTATCCTAAATTTGATGACAAAAAAGAAGGGCTTGTGCCAGAAGATGTTATTCCTCCAGACGATAAAATCGAAAAAATTACCCAGAAAATTATGGATCAGGCTGATGTGGTTGGGGTTTTTCAGATGGATTCTACAGTTAGCCTGGCTGATGGATTAGAAAGGACGCATATTCGGTTTCTCAATAAATTAAATCAACCGACGAGCATTCAAATCTTAGAAATAGATCTCAAGAAGAAGATTGTTCCTTATGTGATGAGTTCGTTCGATGATCATCTTTATGTCGCGCAGCCGGTTTCGGATATGGCTAAATATAATGAGATTTCATCTGGCGGGGAGATCCTGGCTGCGATTAATGGGGCTACTACTGCTACTTATTCCTATATAAAAAATGGACGTAAGATCAATATTTCTACTACTTCAGGAAAGGAAAAGACCAGGCCGTTCTTTGCTGTTCAATCTGACGGGGCTGCGTATATTGGAAATTGTTTTGATACTTTGCAGTTTAATTTTGAGCCTTATGATATAAATAAATTTAAGGGTTTGATTTCTGGGACAGGCTGGCTGCAGTATAGAGGAGGAGTTATTGTGTCTACTTCGGCAGTGGTGCAGGCAAATACAGCTCTTGGCTTATCTTCTGATAGATCTACTTTATATGCCGTTGTTGTAGATGGGGCAAATAGTAGTTTTTCAGTGGGTGTCACTTTTAATGATTTGGCTCGGATAATGAAGGCAATCGGCTCTTATGATGCTTTTGTGGTTAATAGCGGTGCTGCTAGTGTGATGGCTCAGCGGCAGCTTTCTGCAGGTTCGGTCGGGCTGGCGTCGTGGAACGTTGTGAATAGGCCGCCTGTGAGTATGATTGGTAGTTTAAATGGAGTTGGTTTTGTGAAAATGAAGTAATATCAATTAAAATATATTGCGTAAAAAAGTCGGAAGAAAACCTTCCGACTTTTTTATTGGGCTGCGGTCAGGATAAAGGAGTGCGTTATTATGCTTTATTGTGAGTGTTTTTTTATGGCCTGTTTAATGCGTATGTTTTTTTAAAAAATATATTTGAGGTGTTTTTTGTTTATGAAAATGTCTTTTTTCTTATTTTTTTAGTCGAATATAAGGGTTTTTGATCTTGGAGGCTTGGGTAGAATACTTAGTGAACACTTACTTTATTTTGCGTTTTTTAATTTGTTTCGTTTATAAAACGAAAAAATCTACTTACTTTTATCCTGATTTTCAATTATTCATGCATAAAACTGCATTTTATGCATGGTCTAATGGTCTATTTATGATGAAACATACCTTACTAAGATTAACCTTCGTGGTCTCTCTTCTCTCCCTGGCTTCTTGTGGTAATGCGCGAAGAACCGCTGTCCTGAACGAAACGAATGCTATGGATGATGTGAAAGGGAGTGTCGGTGCTACTATTATTCCTGGGGCGGATCAATTGTCGCTGTATTTGCCGCAACTAAAAGGCAAAAAAGTTGGTATTATGGGGAATCAAACTTCCATTGTAGGGGATGATAAAAAGCATTTAGTGGATGTTTTGCTTGAAAATAAAGTAGATCTGAAGTTTGCTTTCGCTCCGGAACATGGTTTTCGTGGGAATGTCGAGCGTGGAGAGAAATTTGGAAACGATATTGATCAAAAAACTGGATTACCTTTATTTACTCTTTACGGCGGTAATAAAAAACAAGATTCGATTGTCAATTCCATCGATGTGATGATTTTTGACTTACAGGATGTGGGAGCACGATTCTATACGTACATTACTTCTTTACACCGTGTCATGGAATTATGTGCGAAGCACAATAAGAAACTTATTGTTTTGGATCGCCCTAATCCAAACGGAGATCAGGTAGATGGGCCTGTGCGTCATGATGATAAATTTAAGTCAGATGTTTCCTGGCATAAAATTGCCATGATTCATGGATTGACCATTGGCGAACTCGCGCAGATGATTAATGGCGAGAAATGGCTGGAGAATGGTCGTCAGGCTGATGTGCAGGTTGTAAAGGTGCAGAACTGGGATCATGCTAAGATGTATGATCTGCCTGTTATTCCATCCCCAAGCTTGCCCAATCAGCTTTCGGTACGTTTATATCTCTCCCTCTGTTTGTTTGAGGGTACAGATATTTCGGTAGGTCGCGGTACCGACTGGCCCTTTCAGGTGTTGGGATATACAAATCCTGTTTATGGATCTTTTACGTTTACTCCGGGTGAACGTCATGGTATGTCAAAGCATGTAGAGGGAAAGGGTGCTATGAATTATGGTATCGACCTACGTAGCCTGAATCCTGATAAACAAAAATTTACACTAAAATACTTGCTGGATTTTTATAATAAGACACCGGATAAGACGACGTTTTTTGCTCGACCGGAATTTTTTGATAAGCTGGCCGGGACAGATCTATTGCGCAAACAAATTATAGCAGGAGAGTCCGAGGGACAGATTCGCGCTTCTTGGGCTGCAGATTTGAAGGTTTACAAGCAAATGCGCAAAAAGTACCTGTTGTATAGCGATTTTGAATAACCTATTGCGAACAATACTAACGAATAAACAATACTAACTAGAATCATTTATTTTTAAAACTCTATAATCAATGAGAAAATTTGTACTATTTTCTGTTGCTCTTGGATTGAGTTTTCCTTCTGAATCCTATTCTTTCGTAAAGAAAGAGGGCGCTTTGAGCAATGCTAACTTGACAAGTGCTCTTCTTCGCTCTTCATCGAAGACTTCGGTTCAAAATACGGTGCAAGGTACTGTAACGGATGGAAAAGGCCCAGTCTCAGAAGTAAGCGTTTCTGTCATTGGCGGGACCGCGTCTACTAAAACCGATGCACAGGGGCATTTCAAGATTACAGCCGCTGTGGGAAGTAAGCTGCGTTTTTCATCCATTGGGTATGTTGCGCAAGATGTTACTGTTACGTCAAATACAGTTAATGTGACTTTGGTGGATGATAATCAATCTTTGGAAGAGGTTGTTGTTGTCGGTTATGGTACACAAAAGAAAGGTAATTTGACAGGAGCAGTTGCTTCTATTAATATCAAAGAGACGATGCAGGGACGGCCAATTGCCGACGCTGGTCGGGCAATGCAAGGGAGTACGCCAGGTTTGAGTGTTACTATCCCTAATGGCGAGGTTGGATCTGATCCGACAATTAAGATCCGGGGACAAATAGGATCTATTAATGGATCTAGCAATCCATTGATCTTATTGGATAATGTTGAAATCCCAAGCATTAATGTTGTCAATCCTGATGATATTGAGTCAATTACTGTTTTAAAAGATGCTGCTGCTTCTTCTATTTATGGTGCTAAGGCGGCATTTGGTGTTGTTTTGATAACGACTAAGCAGGGGGCAAAAACGGAAAGCAATACAATCAGTTATTCCAATAATTTCTCTTTTCAGAATCCATTCAAGAAATATGAAATGGGGACAGTGGATGCCTTGAGGTATTCGTTGGATGCTGGAAAACGAGAAGGAAACAATTTTGTTGGGGCTTTCTATAAAATCAACGAAGAGAGCTACAAGAGAGCTGTCGAATGGCAGGAAAAGTATGGCGGTTCTATTGGTAAAGACGATCCAACCTTATATGAGCGTGACTGGTATTTTGATCCCGCTACAGGATATAAATATGGTGTCAGGACTTACGATCCATTTGATTATATGATTCGTGAATGGGCTCCAACACAGCAGCATAATCTGTCACTGTCAGGGAAGACTGGTAAAACGGGTTATAATGTTGGGTTGGGGATGCTCGATCAGTCCGGTATGTTAAAAACAAATACAGATCAATTCTCGCGTTACAATGCGTCAGTAAGAGTTACAAGTGAATTGAACAAGTATATTACAGCGCGTGCAGGTGCGATCTATTCTCGAACGAATAAACAGTATCCTTATGCAACAAATTCAACCACGGCTGATCCGTGGCTTTATATGTATCGATGGAGTTCATTGTATCCGTACGGAAATGATGGTGACGGCGATCCGATCCGTAGTCCGGCCTATGAGACTGGGGCGGCAAATGTTGCCAGTCAAGTGAAGAATTACATGAATTTTAATGCAGGTGCTACTGTAAACTTTATGAAAAACTGGAAGCTTGATTTTGATTATACCTTGTCAAATCAGGAAATGCTCTGGAACCAGCCGGGAACTCGTTTTACTGCTGGTAATTCATGGGGTGCACCAGTGAAAAAATTAGATGCTGCTGGCAATCAGAGATATGTGGATGGGTCGGGTAACTATGTGGATGCTTCAGCTACAGGTGCTGTGCCTGCTTATGATTTAGACTATTTTACATATACAGCATCCGGAGCTAATCCGGATCATTACCGCAGAGATAATTCAAATATTCTACGTCACACGATCAACGCTTTTACGACGTATAATTTAAATCTTGATGGTGGTCATGATTTTAAATTTATGTTAGGTCTAAACCGTATCGCGGAGAAAACAGAAAGTTCTTGGACTCAAGTTACTAAATTGCTAGATATTAAGAATCCGCAATTGACATTTGGTTCAGGGACTGTGACTGGATCGGGTGCGAAATTTTGGGAATCACAAATCGGCTTCTTTGGTCGTGTGAATTATGCGTATAAAGATAAATATCTTTTTGAAGCTAATTTGCGTAGAGATGGATCTTCAAAATTCCCGACAAACTTAAGATGGAAGTGGTATCCATCGGTGTCCGCGGGATGGGTAGTGTCGCAAGAGTCTTTTATGGATTGGTCTAGTGATTTTATGAATCAATTTAAAATCCGGGGATCTTGGGGTAGTATTGGAGATCAATCTGTTTCCAATGCGTTATACACAAGTTTTATGGAAAACTCGCAATCTACATGGATAGGCAATGCCGGTGATAGGAATTGGTTTGTCGGAACGCCGGCGGCGGTTTTATCTGCTATCGGCTGGCAAGATATCGCAACATTAGATGTTGGTTTTGATGCACGTTTCTTTAAAAATAAACTGGGTTTTGTATTTGATTGGTATCAACGGGATACAAAGAATATGATTGTGCCAATGGAGGGCGTTGCGCCGACATTTGGATCTAAAGCTCCGATGGGTAATTTTGGCGCATTGCGCACTCGTGGATGGGAATTTGCTGTCGATTTTAATCATCGATTTGAAAATGGCCTGGGTATCAACTTGCGTGCTAATATTTCTGATGCGAAGTCTGTTATCACGGAATATGGAACAACAACGATTGTTACTGAAAACTATAGTGGTAAGACGTATGGCGAAATTTGGGGATATGAAACAGATCGTTTATATCAAAACAGCGATTTCGTCTATAATGGAAATGATTTAGTTACTACCATTATAGATGGTAAGACAATGAATAAGTTGTCGGATCCAAATGGAGCTTACCAAAGCTGGGTGCAAAATTCCGCTACATTCCGATTTGGCCCAGGTGATGTTAAATTCAAGGACCTGAACGGAGATGGTAAGATCGATAATGGTAAGAAGACATTGGCGGATCATGGTGATTTGAAAGTTATTGGTAATTCGACCCCGCGATATGAGTATGGCTTTAGATTGGGCGCTGATTTTAAAGGATTTGATGTTTCGGCATTCTTTCAGGGTGTAGGTAGTAGACAGGTATGGGGGACAGGTTTCTTAGCGCAGGCAGGCTTTAATTCTTCAGATGGTGCTATGCCAGCGGTAATGTCTTCAAACTACTGGACTAAAGATCGTACAGGTGCGTTTTATCCGGCTCCTTTTAATAATGGTGGAACGAATGATATCAATAATATGCAGATTCAAAGCCGTTATTTGCTAGATATGTCTTATCTGCGGGTGAAGAATCTGACGCTCGGTTATACGGTTCCGGCAGGTACCTTAAAACGAATCGGTATCAGTAACCTGAGAGTTTACACTGCGTTGGAAAATTTCTTTACCTGGGATAAGTTGAAGGGACTGCCAATCGATCCGGAGGCTGTGGACGGTGTGAATATGTTTGTTGATGCGGCGAAAAATAATTACAACAGTGGTCGTACTGGAGTTGGGACGCCAACTTTTAAATCGGCATCTGTGGGGGTTCAATTGACATTCTAATTGAAATTATCATGAAAATAAAAGCAAAATTTATATATATATTATTAGGGGTTTCAATGGGGCTGACAAGCTGTAACAGTTTGTTGGATCGCCCAGCTCTGGATAAAATTACAGACGGACAAGGTCTTTACTGGCGGGATGAAAATGATCTCAGGCTGTTTGCGAATGGATTTTATACGCAGTATTTCAATGGTTATAATAGTTCCTATACAACGGATTATACACCTGTTAGGGGGTATACCCTTTCTGATGATTTGACTTTTAGTGGTCAACAGACTAGTTTTGAAAACTCTATTCCAGATTCGAGATATTCTGTTGCTGAAGCTGGTGATTGGTTGAGCGGTTATGCAGGACCAACCTGGAATTTTTCCTGGGTACGTAAGTCTAATATTTTCTTAGACCGTCTAGAGAATATGGCTAAGCCTAATTTAACACCAGAACAGTATAATCATTGGACTGCCGTGGCTCGTTTTTTCAAAGGATTTGAATATGCACGCTTGGTTTCTGTGTTTGGTGATGTGCCTTATTTTGAGAAAGAAATACCTGCAGCTGATTTTGATACTCAGTATAAAGATCGTACGAATCGTGGCGAAGTAATGGATCACGTGTATGATGACTTTGTATTTGTGCTGCAAAATATGCGTAATGATGACGGGGTAAATGTCCTGAATAAATACGTGGCGGCTTCTTTTATTTCGCGTTTGATGCTATTTGAAGGATCTTGGCAAAAATACCACGGTTTGGATCAGGCTAAAGCAAAAAAATATTTGGAATTGGCGCAAAGTGCTGCTGAGATTGTGATGAATTCTGGTAAATTTTCCTTTGGTTCGGATTTTAAAAGCTTGTTTTCTTCGCAAGATTTGAATAGCAACAAGGAGGTTATCCTTTATCGTAAGTATGACGCTTCTGTCAATGTGTTTCATGCTATCGGTTCTTATCAAAATGGTATAGAGGCACAGGCGGCAGCTCCAAACTTGAAGCTGATCAAGGAGTTTATTTGTGTTGATGGTAAGCCATTTGCTTCATCTACTGTAGAAAATGCCTCGGATTTTTCCCTGGCAAATTTAGCAAAAACGCGCGATCCGCGGTTTGAGGCTTCATTTGATACTGATCTAAACTCTAAGGCTTCCACTTTTGTTTATGGAACCAAGTATGTTGCACGAAATGGGTATAAAATTCCAAGTGCAAACCCGGATTATTCAAAATGGAATTCCAATACAAATACTTCTGATGCTCCTGTTATCCGCTATGCGGAAGTCGTGTTAAACTGGTTGGAAGCAAAGCAGATTCTGGCAGAATTCTTTGGGGGAGCTGCTGTTGGCCAGTCGGATATAGATAAGTCAATTAATGCGATTCGTAGCAGGCCTTTGGATGAAATAGCGGTAGCAAGAGGGGTGAAGAAAACGGCCGCGCTTCAATTAGGGGCTATCGCGAATGATCCTTTGCGTGATGGAGATGTATCGCCCTTGATGTGGGAGATCCGTCGTGAACGTCGCATGGAGTTTGTTTTTGAGTATTCACGTTTAATGGATCTTAGAAGATGGAAGAAACTGAATTATATGGATTTTTCCAAAAATACTGATTACTTTACGGGTATCTGGGTTGATGTGGCAAAACAAGCTCCAGATTTTTTGAAAGCAAATTATATTAATGTTACCAAAGTTAGAAAGGCAGATGGTACTATTGTGACTTACAATGGATCAAATGCTGCTGAAATGGTTGGCTTTATTGTCGTACAAAATGCTTCAAACAGAAATGCGATAATGGATAAGAATTATCTGGCTCCTGTTGGTCAGGCGCAAATGGTCGAATATGAGCAGCGCGGTTATAAACTGACCCAAACAAAGGGCTGGTAATTCGATTCTTAATACTATTAAGCCTTGTCTAAGAATTAGACAAGGCTTTTTTGTAAATCTATTGGAAAAGAAATAGGCAATATGTTTGTTGTATCAAAAATATCATGCATAAAAACGCATTTATGTTTTATGTTTACGCATAAAAACGCTATTTTTAAGAAAACTTTATCCATGAAACCGAAGCTTATAGCCTTAATTAGTGCATTATTGTGCATTATCAATATTTCCTTTGCGCAGTCATTTAAATTTGCCCATGTCACGGATACACATGTTGGTGGTGCAACAGGGGAGGAAGATCTGCGACTTACAGTAAAGGATCTTAATACATTGAAAGACATCGATTTTGTTATACTCTCGGGAGATATCACTGAATTTGGAGCTGATCAGGAACTGAAATTGGCAAAGCGGATTTTGGATAGCCTGCAGCTGCCCTGGTACGTTATTCCGGGTAACCACGATGGGAATTGGTCTGAAAATGGAGCCAATACCTTTCGTACCGTCTTTGGTGGGGAGACTTTTTTCTTTAAACATAAGGGGTATGAATTTATCGGAACAAACTCTGGGCCGAATATGCGCATGAGTCCGGGGCAGATACCACGTGAAAATCTGGTGTGGATGGATTCCATCTTTGCTGCGAATCCTGACAGGCAAACACCGCTAATTTATATTAACCATTATCCACAAGACTCCTCCCTGAACAATTGGTTTGATGCGTTGAAGCGCGTTAAAACACGCAATGTGCAATTGGCCTTCTGCGGACATGGACATGCGAACAAGGCTTACGACTGGGAGGGAATTCCGGGTGTGATGGGCCGATCCAATCTACGTGCAAATAAACCTATCGGGGGCTATAATATTGTAACCATCGCTGATGGAAAAGCGACTTATCAAGAGCGTAATCCAGGAATTGGTACACAAGAAAAACCTTGGTTAGAAGTGCCTTTGTTTGATCATCACTATGACCGCGAAACTGCGACTTATCCACGTCCGAGTTATGCGGTCAATGAAAAGTATGCAAGTGCTGTTCATGTGAATTGGACTTTTGAAGATGCGAGCGACATTGGTGCAGGGCTGACAATCTATAAAAACAAGGTTGTTACCTCCAATACTGCGGGGGATATCTTTGCGCTGGATCTTAAATCCGGTAAAAAACTTTGGGCTTACCGGACGGGAGGGAAAGTGTACTCCACGCCAGCGGTTTGGAAGGGTATGGTTGTCGCCGGTTCTTCGGATCACTTTGTATATGCTGTCAATGCGGAAAATGGAAAACTTCTCTGGAAGGTGCAGACAGATAAGGCAGTATTGGGTTCGCCACTGCTGCATGATGGGGTTGCTTTTATTGGTGGTTCGGATGGTAAATTTAGGGCCTTGGATATAAAGACTGGTAAATTAAGATGGAGTTTTGATCAGGTCAAAGGGTTTGTGTCTACCTTGCCAACGTATTATTTGGGTAATATCATCTTCGGTTCTTGGGGAAATGGATTTTATGCATTGGATGCCAAAACTGGAAAACTATCCTGGGAATGGAACAATGGTCATGCCAACCGGATGTTTTCGGCTGCTGCCTGCAATCCCGTTGGGGTAAATAATCGTGTATTTGTTGTTGCGCCGGATCGATTTATGACGGCATTGGATGCAAAGAATGGGACTGTGGTCTGGCGAGAAAAGAAGGACAGCATACGTGTGCGTGAGTCTATGGGACTGGCCGTAAATAAAAAACAGGTTTACGTGAAGACAATGGATGGCGATTTGCTTGGGATCTCTTCTTCAGATGAGAAAATGGATGTAATTTGGAAAGCAAAACTAAAATTGCCTTATGAATTGACTCCATCAGCGATAAAAACAAATCGCAAATTGGTGTTTGTGCCGAGTCATTCGGGTTTGCTTTCGGCTGTTGATGCAAAAACAGGCGATATAATGTGGCAATATAAAATTTCCAATGGAATGGTCAATCCTGTTGCTGTAAACGGTAGTAATGAGGTTGTTGCAAGCACGATGGACGGTAAAATAGTTTCTTTGAGGTTTTAAACAACCGTTTGAGTTGATTTTATTAAAAATAAATGCCTTATTATGATAAAAGAATGTCTAAACTTCTTAAATTTACGTCAAGCTTTTTTGCTTGTTTTTGCATGTTTTGTTTGTAACTTTGCGGAAGCACAGCAAAATGCTTGGATTCGAATAAACCAATTAGGTTATACACCGGCAGGTAAAAAGGTCGCGGTATGGGGCGGGAAATCAATCAGGCAGCTTCGTTCTTTTGAGGTTAAAGATGCAAAGACAGGTAAGACAGTGTATGTTCATCCCGTAGGGAAAGATTATGGTGCTTACGGCCCTTTTGTGCAGAGTTTTCGATTCGATTTCTCGGCATTACAGGATACAGGAAGGTTTTTTATCCAGGTGGGAGAAATCAAATCTCCTCATTTTAGGATAGCCCGCGATGTCTATAAGGGTGCAGCGGACTTTGTGTTGCGGTATATGCGTCAACAACGAACATTGTTCAATCCCTTTTTAAAAGACAGTTGTCATACGCACGATGGTTTTACATTGTATGCAGGTAAAGTGGGTGTAGCGGATAGCTCGCATATAGATGCTGGTGGAGGTTGGCATGATGCTTCTGATTATTTGCAATACGCGACGACTTCGGCAAATGCAACATTTCATCTGCTGGCGGCTTATCGGGACTTTCCCAAGGTGTTTGCAGATCAAAAGCAGGCAAATGGTCTGGATGGGAAGAACGGCCGTGCTGATATATTGGATGAAGCTAAATGGGGACTGGACTGGTTGTTGAAGATGCATCCCAAAGCAAATCAGATGTATAATCAGATTGCGGATGACCGGGATCATGCCAGTATGCGCATGCCCAAGGAGGATCCTTATTATGGTCGTGGATTTGAACGCCCAGTGTATTTCATAGATGGCGAGCCGCAACAAAGGGGCAAGTTTATGAATAACACCACCGGAACAAGTTCTACAGCGGGGAAATTTAGCAGTGCTTTCCGTTTGGGATCTGTGCTTTTTGGGAAAGAGGATAAAAAATATGCAAAATTGCTGTCACAGAAAGCGGAGACAGCTTATGCGTATGCAAATATAAAACCCGGGGTGACACAGACGGTTTCGATCAAATCACCTTATATCTATGCCGAAGACAATTGGGTGGATGATATGCAGCTGGCAGCGGCAATGGGACTTTCGGTAACAAAGAAAAACAAGTTTGCCGAAGAAGCTATGCAGTATGCCAGACAAGAAAAAGTAACACCCTGGATGATAACAGATACTGCTGCACATTATCAGTGGTATCCTTTTATCAACTTGGGACATTATGAATTGGCAAAAAAATTGAAAGGACAGGATCGCGAGGAGATTGTTTCATATTATAGACAAGGTATCGAAGAGGTCAATAAACGTGCTGAGCAAAATGCATTTTTAAGAGGGGTTCCTTTTATCTGGTGCAGTAACAATCTAACGGCTTCTTTCGCAATGCAATGCCTTTGGTATAAAGAGCTGACAGGGGATAATCGGTTTGATGAACTGGAGCAGGCAAATTTCGATTGGCTCTTTGGTGCCAATCCATGGGGAACAAGTATGGTCTATGGTCTTCCATCTTGGGGCGATACACCAGTTGATCCCCATTCTGCTTTTACCTATTTGGGTAAACATCCGATTGATGGTGGCTTGGTAGATGGCCCAATAATGGCCTCTACTTACCGTAATTTGATCGGTATTAAACTAAACAACCCTGATAGCTATGCGGATTTTCAGAGTGACCTGGCTGTCTACCATGATGATTATGGCGACTACAGTACCAATGAACCCACCATGGATGGAACAGCTTCATTGATCTACTTGCTAGCGGCTAAAGAAGGAAAGGCATTGGAGGAGCCTGTTGGAAAAAAGTAATCAGGGATGTCTTTGGTGCTGTTGTCCGTGGCGATTCGACAACAAAAAAAGTTGCCTTGCTTTTTACAGGACATGATTTGTCAGAAGGAACAGCGGTGGTTTTGAAAAGTTTGAAGCATCATCATGTGAAGGGGAATTTTTTCTTAACAGGAGATTATCTACGGAATGCAAGTTTCAAGCCTTATATCCGGCAGATGTTGAAAGACGGACATTTGGTATCGGGACATTCAGATAAGCATCTCCTGGTCAGTGATTGGGAGAGCCGGGATAAATTGCTGATCAGCCGGGATTCGTTCCTGCGGGATTTGAAAGCTAATTTGATTGAATTGGCGCTTTCGGGGGCGGATACAAGCAAGCTACACTATTATATTCCTTCTTATGAATGGTATAATAGCCAGACGGTAGCGTGGGCAGAAGAAGTAGGGTTGTCTTCAATCAATTATACACCCGGAATACGGACCGCTGCAGATTATACGTATCCCGAAATGGGGAAACGTTATCTGTCTTCTGCCGCAATTTTGGAAGGCCTTTGGTCTCATGAAGTGAAATCTGGCCTGAATGGTTTTATGGTACTAATCCATATGGGGACGGATGACAGACGGAAAGATAAGCTATATCGCCATTTGGACGATATAATTAAGATATTAAAAAAGAAGGGTTATCAAATCGTGGATATCCCTAGTTTATTGAATTAAGAAATACAATATATATTAAGAATGGTTAATACAACGGAGAAAGATTCGAATTATCAGGATTTGGACAAGATGTCTGTACATGAGTTATTGACTAATATCAATAACGAGGATAAATCTGTGCCACTAGCTGTTGAAAGGTCTATTCCTCAGATCGAAGCATTGGTTAAGGTTACGGTAGAGAAAATGAAGGCAGGCGGTCGGACATTTTATATCGGAGCTGGTACAAGTGGTCGACTGGGGGTTTTAGATGCATCTGAATTGCCTCCGACTTATGGTGTGCCATTTGAGTGGATCATTGGGTTGATTGCTGGTGGGGATACAGCGATCCGTAAAGCTGTGGAATTTGCTGAAGATGATCTGGAGCAGGCCTGGAAGGATATGGAAGCTTATGATATTGATGAGAATGATGTCGTGATCGGTATTGCCGCTTCGGGTACTACGCCTTACGTCATTGGAGGCTTGAAGACTGCAAATGAAAAAGGGCTGATAACAGGTTGTATCGTTTGTAATGGCGGTTCTCCGATTGCTGAAATTGCACAATATCCTGTTGAGGTCATTGTAGGGCCAGAATTTGTGACCGGGTCTACCCGTATGAAGTCTGGTACAGCACAAAAGCTTGTATTAAATATGTTCAGTACCGCAGTAATGATTCAGCTGGGCCGCGTTAAGGGGAATAAAATGGTTGACATGCAATTGTCGAATCACAAATTGGTCGGCCGGGGTGTGCGCATTATTATGGATCAGACTGGGGCAACTGAAGAGGATGCCGCAGCTTTGTTGGAACAATTTGGCAATGTAAGGCAAGCAATCGAAGCCTACCAGGCAACACATTAAAACTATCAGCATCACAATCACCTATTAAAAACAAACTATGTCACCAGTTATATTATTATCCTTTATTGTGATCTATTTTGCGGTCTTACTCGCTGTAGCGCACTTCACTTCAAAAGGATCTTCCGACAACTCTACCTTCTTTGTCGCTAACCGAAATTCGAAATGGTATATGGTCGCTTTCGGGATGATCGGTACGGCGCTTTCCGGTGTAACTTTTATTTCTGTTCCCGGTGCTGTTGGCGCTTCGGAATTTAGCTATTTTCAATTTGTGTTAGGGAATGCTGTTGGCTTCATTATCATCGCTTATGTATTGCTTCCGCTTTACTACCGGATGAACCTGACCTCCATCTACACCTATCTGGAAGAACGTTTTGGGCACACAACCTATAAAACCGGAGCTGCTATTTTTCTGATTTCCCGTACCATTGGTTCAGCCTTTCGTTTATACCTGGTTGCAATTGTCCTACAGCATTTTATTTTTGATGCCTGGAATGTGCCTTTCGCGATCACGGTAGTGATCTGCCTGGTGCTTATCTGGCTATATACCAATAAAGGAGGATTAAAAACCATCATTGTAACAGATACCCTACAGACTACCTTTTTAGTGACAGCCGTTATCCTTTCGATCTATTTTATGGCTAAGGGCTTGGATTTTGGAATAGTAGATACCTTTGAGGCAGTCAAAGAAAGCAGCTATTCCAAAATCTTCTTTTGGGATGACTTTGTTGGTAGTAAAGCAAATTTTTGGAAACAATTCTTGGGTGGAATTTTTGTAACGATTGCCATGACGGGACTTGATCAGGACCTGATGCAAAAGAACCTGTCAATGGGAACGATCAAAGAAGCGCAAAAAAATATGATTACATTCACAAGTGTATTTGTGGTGATCAATATTTTCTTTTTGGCAGTGGGCGCCCTATTATATATCTATGCAGCCAAAAACGGTATTGATGTTTCACAACTGGCGACACGCGACTACCTCTACCCAGAGATTGCATTGAATCACCTGGCTATCGTTCCAGCAATCATCTTTATGATGGGGCTGACAGCGGCTACATTTGCAACAACCGATAGTGCACTTACAGCATTGACAACTTCGTTCTGTGTGGATTTCCTGAACTTCAATAAAAAGGAAAATCCAAATGATCCAGCTCTTGTCAAAAAGCGTAATTATGTACACTTTGGCTTTTCGATTGTGATGCTATTGGTGATACTCGTATTTAAGTTGATCAATGATGACTCGGTGGTGAATGCGATATTTACCGCAGCGAGTTACACCTATGGTCCATTGCTGGGATTGTTTGTTTTTGGAATCTTCACAAAATCTGCTGTTCGGGACAAAGCGGTGCCTTATATCTGTGTGCTTTCACCAACTATATTGTATTTACTGAAAACTTATGTGATTGAGGTGTATACGCCATATGTGATCGGACTGGATCTGATTATCATCAATGGTTTTATCACTTTTCTGATGCTTTTGGTCAGTTCTCCGGGCAAGGCGAGTGAAAAGGCGCTTTCGCATAACTAAGCTGCGATATTTGATTTGTACGTACAAAAAAATTAAGTTAAGTTTGAGATACTTAGTTTTTTTGTACGTATGTATCATAGCATAAATGAGACTACGGAGTTTATCCGTAGAAAAATTGGAGATTTTACTCCAGAATTCGGTATCATCCTGGGTACTGGCTTAGGTAAATTGGTTGATGAGATAGAGATCGAATATCAGCTGATGTATTCCAATATTCCTAATTTCCCGATCTCTACAGTAGAATTCCATTCCGGTAAATTGATTTTTGGAAAGTTGAATGGTAAGAATGTGGTTGCCATGCAGGGACGACTTCATTATTATGAGGGTTATGATATGCAGCAGATTACTTTTCCTATTCGGATCATGAAAGTACTGGGCGTCAAAAAACTCTTTGTGTCAAATGCCGCGGGATCGCTGAATCCGGAGGTCAGAAATGGAGATCTGGGAATCATTGAAGATCATATCAATCTCTTGCCCGACAATCCATTGCGTGGGCAAAACCTGACTGAATTTGGGCCTCGTTTTCCGGATATGAGTGAACCTTATAACCGTGCGATGATTGAACAGGCGCTGGAAATTGCGTCAAAGCATGGGATTTCGGCACGAAAGGTTGTGTATGTCTCCTCGCAGGGACCAAACCTGGAAACAAAGGCTGAATACCGCTTTATGCGAATTATTGGTGGGGATGTAGTCGGCATGAGTACGGTACCAGAGGTGATTGTTGCCAATCATATGGCTCTTCCGGTGTTCGCGATCTCTGTTGTTACGGATGAGGGCTTTCACGATGTGTTAAAACCTGTGTCGTTGCAGGAAATCGTCGCTGTCGCTGAGAAAGCGGAACCTAAGATGACATTAATTTTGAAAGAATTGATAGCTTTGCAGTAAATTTAGACTATATACAATTTTAGATGAAGTTGATCGTACGCGTATTAGCCGCACTGTGTGTCTTACTTGTTTGTTCCATGGATGTTATTGCGCAAAGCAAAGAAGAGTGGAGCAGCGCATTGGATTCGGCGAGAGCCAAAGAAGATGGGAAAAAAGATTCGGTTATCCTTTCTGCGAAGTATATCCGTTATGCGACATTGGATATGCTTAAAAAAGGAACCTACACAAGGCAAATAGATACATCACATCGTAATTATCAATATTACAATCCCCAAAATCTACCCTGGAATCCCAGTGTGAATCTAGGATCATATGGTCTTGCCACACGTGACTTATTATTCCAGCCCAAAAAGACAATTGGATTTCAGTCTGGATTCACTGCCTTAGAACGTTATTTGTTAAATCCTGACTCTGTTCAATATTTTAGGGCTCGGGCACGTTATTCCGAACTGTCAGCGGTGGGATTCTTTTTCAATGATCAGGTTTTTAGGGCCCGGGTAGCACAGAATATAAATTCGCAATGGAACATGAATGTTGATTTCCATTCGACGAAAACAGATGGATTTTATCTTAATCAGAATTATTCGGACCTGAAGGCATCCATTGCATCGTGGTACGAGTCTAAAAATAATCGTTATAACTTATTGATCAACGCGGTTTTTAACCGCTTAGATGCGATGGAAAATGGCTCTACTATTGAAGATCGTCCATTTGCTCCCGAAAACAAACAGTCCCCGGATCGGTTTCCTGTCAAATTTCAGGATGCTAGTAATGCTACTGTGCCAAGATCAAAGTGGTGGGACAACTCGCTGTTCCTACGTCAGTCACTCTATGTAGGTCGGATTGATACCGTAGATAAGGGTAAGCCGACTATGCAGATCTATCCGACAAACAGTATGGCGCATAACACGCGGGTAAGAAGGCAGACCTATAACTTCTTCAAGAACATGAACGACCGGGCTGCTGCAATGCCTTACAATAATAAAGCACTTGCGCTGAATAATGATAAAACAGCGATCACTAATGTTTCCAATGAGTTTGAGTATAATTTCTTTCTGCGCGGTAAATCAATCTTTAAAAATGAAGCTAAGCTGAACCTCGCTTTTCAACATGATATGAACTGGGTGGAGCAGAGCCAGGTAGACTCAATGCGTTACTATAGTAATCAGACCGCGTATCCTGAACCGCTTAAGAAATTGCCAGATAGCACAACATTTGATCGTTTCTATCAAAATGGAATTGTCAAGGGAGAGTTGGGTTACAAATTTTCAGACCGGTTAGATTTTAGCTTAAAAGCCAACCAGATTGTTTTTGGTCATAATATAGGGGATTTCCTCTATGAAGCAAAGGCGGATATTTCCATGGGGGATAAAATCGGAAAGGTGACTCTTTCGGCCTATTCGCAGAACAAATCTCCTGAAATGATTTTTGAGAACCTGAACTATACTTATGGTAACTGGAATGATCTGGGATTGAAAAAGACCAAAATTCAAAATGTGGCGTTTCAATACCGTAATCCTACATTGGGGTTCAACGGGAAAGTTGAGTATTTTTTGATGAATAACTATACCTATTTTGAAGAGCTGCCGAATCCGCAAAACGACCGTAAGAAGGATAAATGGATTAATCCAGCGCAACTGGATAACGCCAATTTATTGAAAGTGAGTGTGGGACAGAAATTTAAACTCAATCATTTTACATTTGATAACTTGGTGGTTTATCAAAAAACTGATCAACAGAGCGTATTGGCTATTCCTGAGGTTTATACTTGGCATAGTCTTTATTATAGCAATCTCTTTTATAAAGTCATTGATTATAGTATAGGTATTGATGCCAAATTTAATACACCTTATGCCAATCCAAATTACTCAATAGGAACAGGACAGTTTTATAACGCTTATCAGCAGATAGAATTTTCTACTTATCCGATTATGGATTTATGGATCACGGCCAATATACAGCGGGTCAATATGTTTTTAAGTTATAATTTCCTAAATCAGAATTTCTACCCGAATGGTTATTATACTGTACGACGTTATCCAATGAATACAGCTAATTTTAGATTTGGTATTTCGTGGAAGTTCTACGATTAATAGCTATGAAAATTATGTGGGTGTTTTTTAGCTTGTTGCGGTTTTAAATGTAGAAAATCTTTGAAAATAATTTTGAGAATAGAATTTTTAAGCTATATTTGCACACGCAATTAGGGAACGGCGTTCTTTAAAAAAGTATGGAGGCTTAGCTCAGCTGGTTCAGAGCATCTGCCTTACAAGCAGAGGGTCACAGGTTCGAATCCTGTAGCCTCCACCATACAAAGTCGGAGAATTAGCTCAGCTGGTTCAGAGCATCTGCCTTACAAGCAGAGGGTCACTGGTTCGAATCCAGTATTCTCCACCAATCCAAAACGGAGGCTTAGCTCAGCTGGTTCAGAGCATCTGCCTTACAAGCAGAGGGTCACAGGTTCGAATCCTGTAGCCTCCACAAAGCATCATAAAATGGTGCTTTTTTTTCGTTAGGGGGTTTAGCTCAGCTGGTTTAGAGCACTACCTCGACAAGGTAGGGGTCACTGGTTCGAACCCAGTAATCCCCACAATAAAAAAAGCGTTCTTATGAACGCTTTTTTTATGCTGTTAATATGGCTTTCTATAGTGCCAATGTATTTGCCTCTGTTATCGGAGCCATAGAGCGCATGTGTTAGTTGCTGGTTGGAGTCCCCCGTTTTTTACCTAACTTAAAGCCATAGCCTGTTGTCCATTCGATAAAGTCTGCTTTACCACCATGTGCTTTAATGGAAACTCCAGCAAAGAAATCTTTATACACTTTATAGCGTACACCTGCTCTTAGGTATACGGGTGTGCTTTCACCATTGAATTTATTACGGTGTAAGTATACGCCGACATTTCCATTGATATATAGTCTGGAATTTAACACGTGGTCAATATAGAAAGCGGGCCCATAGGAAAATAATGCGGAGAATTTACCTGCTTTATCCCCAGCGATATTTTCGTCGTTACCACTTGCTGAATAGAATGCATCCATTCCGGCACCAAGACGCCATTTGTATCCAAAATGCTTGCTATAATAGGCCCCTAGGGTCGATTTGAAATACTGGCCATCGTGCTCCCGATCGATCTGTTTAAATCCAAAAGCATAGTTGAAATGTAGTTCCTCCGTTTCTTCCATTTTTGGAACCGTGCGTTTTCTGAAATCAAATGGTTTGCTCGTTGGCGTATAGGAGACGGATAAACTCAATGGCAGGAGGTTTATTCCGGTGTTTGGCAAAGCCAATGCGCCATTGCTGAAATGGTGGAACGCCACGCCGGCACCGATCTGAAATTTTTGGCTTAATCGGTAGTTTGCCTGAAGTCCAAGGTCAATAAATACATTGTTTTTGCTTCCAATAAGTAGATTGAAAGGGTTGTCCTCTTCGTTGTAAGGGTTGAACCTGCCGGAAAGTCCCAATGCAATCCGGTAATTGAAATTCCATCGGCTGTTGACTTTCGGTTTTATGGGAATTGCAACAAAGCCATAGAGAGCAAAAGGTTGGCCTAGGTGCTCCTGGCCAAAAGTGCTGCTATAGATGCCGACACCATAAATAGGATAGTTATATATTTCGTTATAAATGCTTTTTAACGAATCCTGAAATTGTGTTTGGAAGCCAACGCGAAAATTAAGGCCACTGTAATAGGAGTCTTCCAGGGTTTGCTTCGAACGTTCGTTAAATTTGAGCTCGCCCCCACTTTCATGCTCAAGTTGAAATATTAACCTTGTTTTTGCGGGAGTACGGTTGTTTGATGTGTCTTTCTGATTTTCTATTCTGGGAGTGACCTGCGCATGTGTATGAAAGGAAAGAAGTGCGAAGATCACAAAAACAAGTATGCTTGATCTCATGAAATAAAACGTTAGCGTTTTTTAAAATTTTTGCAAAAATAAGAATGATAAACCATTGTAACAATATTCATTAAGCATATGGGAAATACAGATGACAAATTGCCGTATTTCAGCTACAAAGAAGAAAGTGCAATAGTGACGGGCGGCAATAAATTGTTTTTATATCTACGTAATTATATTGCATATCCACAGCAATTTATCTAAGTTTGAGCTGAAAAGAAAAAGGAAATATGATTAAAAATCTATTTAAAATTACTGCTGTTACGTTTGCTCTAACAACAGCAGGGGGTACTTTGTTTGCCCAGAACGCCAAATTTGACTGGAAAGAATCTTCTGAAGGCGGGTATACCTACAAGTATGTGACCAATGACCCTACCCATTCGAGGTTTTACAAACTCAAAAATGGTCTAACCGTTATCCTAAGTCCAACCAAAAAAGAACCGCGTATCCAAACTTACATCGCGACAAAAGCCGGAAGTAAAACCGATCCAAAAGATCATACAGGTTTGGCTCACTATCTGGAACATATGCTCTTTAAGGGGACAGATAAATTTGGCTCCAAAGATTGGGCGAAGGAAAAACCTTTGTTGGATCAAATTGATGCACTTTATGAAAAGTATAACGGTACGACCGATGAAGTACAACGGAAAGCGATATACAAGGAAATTGACCGTGTTTCTGGCGAAGCCGCTAAGTATGCTATCGCCAATGAATACGATAAACTGATGGCATCCATGGGTGCGGAAGGCACAAATGCCTTTACGTCGTTTGAACAAACGGTTTACCAGGAGCAGATTCCGAGCAATGTGATGGATAAGTATCTTGCAGTACAGGCCGAGCGTTTTAGAAATCCGATACTCCGCCTGTTCCATACGGAACTGGAAGCCGTCTATGAGGAGAAAAATATCGGATTGGATAAAGATAGCCGTAGGGCTATTGAAGCAATGTTTGAAGCAGCTTTTCCAAATAACAACTATGGTAAGCAGACCACTATCGGTACGGTAGAACATCTAAAAAATCCATCGTTAAAAGCGATCCGAGAATATTTTAATACCTATTATGTGCCTAACAATATGGGTGTGATCATGTCCGGTGATTTTGATCCTACAGAAGTTGTGAAAAAGGTGGATAAGAGTTTTGCTTTCATGCAGCCCAAAGAGATACCGCCATATACTTTTGATCCAGAGAAGCCTATTTTAAGTCCAATTGTTCGGGAGGTAAAAGGACCGGATGCTGAATTTATGTTTATGGGATTCCGTTTTCCGGGTGCAGCAACCAAGGATGCGCAGCTATTAAATCTGATGAGCCAGATTTTGACGAACGGTTCGGCAGGTCTGATTGATCTGGATTTGGTGAAAAACCAGAAGCTATTAGGTGCTGGAGCCTTCCCGTATGTGTTGAAAGATTATTCGCTATTGATTCTACAAGGAAATCCGGGACAGGGACAGCGCTTGGAGGAGGTGCAACAGTTGCTGTTAAAAGAACTGGATAAATTGCGTAAAGGTGAATTTTCTGATGATTTGATCGGAGCAATTGTCAATAACGCGAAAAAAGAAGAGATCAAACAGAATGAAAGTTATGGTGACCGTGCAGAAGCATTAATGGATGCTTTTACATCGGGACAGGACTGGTCGTCGGTGGTTAGTTATTCGGATGGTTTGAATAAGATTACAAAACAAGATATTGTCAATTTTGCCAATAAATATTTGAATGATAATAACTACGTCGTGGTTTATAAGCGAAAAGGGGTAGACAATAATGTTGTCAAAGTAGTGAAACCGGAAATTACACCTGTCACTGTAAACCGTGACGATCAATCTGATTTCTTGAAAAAAGTAGAGGCAATGCCAGAGGATAAGATCCTACCGGTTTGGGTAGACTACAATAAAGATGTTCAGAAAGCTACTGCAAATGGTTTGCCAGTGCTTGCTGTGAAGAATAGTGATAATGAGTTATTCTCCCTGTCTTATCGTTTTGATGTGGGGAAATGGAGCAATAAATTGTTGTCGTTGGCAGCCGGTTATCTGGAATTTTTGGGTACTAAAGATAAGTCCAGCGAGCAATTCAGCAAAGACTTTTATCAATTGGCATCTGATTTCTCGGTCTCGGCGGGAAATGAAGAAACATTGGTTTCAATTTCGGGTTTGAATTCGAATTTTATATCCACGCAATCTTTAATTCAGGATCTATTGCGCAATTGTGTGACTGACCAAGAGGCATTCAAAATGTATATTGCACGCCTTAAGAAGTCCAGAGCGAATGCAAAGGAAAACAAAGGTGCAATTATGGAGGGATTGAAATCTTATGCAAAATACGGTGCTAAGAACCCATTCAATAATGTTTTTACAGATGCGGAACTGGATGCACTGAAAGCTGAAGATCTTGTAAAAGCATTACATGATCTGGCCAATATGAAACATACGTTGCTTTATTTTGGACCATTGAGCGCGAGTGAATTTGTGGCGAAGGCAAAACCATTAAAACAAGGTTCGGGGGACTATGTACAAGGTACAAAAAGCTTGGTATTTGCGGAGCAGCCAACCAATAAAAATCAAGTGTTGTTTGCTGATTTTGATATGAAACAAGCGGAAGTATTCTGGTACAGAACATCAGACGCTTACTCCAATCCGCTTACACCAACCGTGTCATTGTTCAATAATTATTTTGGTGGTGGTATGGGAAGTATTGTGTTCCAGACTATTCGTGAGTCGAAAGCACTGGCTTATTCTACTTATGCATTCTACGGTCAGCCTTATAAAAAAGAAAATCATTATACAGTGGGTGCTTATGTCGGTACACAAGCTGATAAATTCAATGAGGCTATCAAAGGTATGAATGAGTTGTTGGATGTGCTACCTGAAAGTTCGAAAGGTTTGGACATTGCGAAGGTGAGTTTGCAAAAATCTATTGCGAGTGAACGTGTGCTAAATGCCTCTATTTTAGGTAGCTATTTAAGTGCGCAACGTTTGGGGAATACAACTGATATTCGTAAAGTTGTTTATGAGCAGGCTCCTAAGCTGACTTATGCTGACTTGAATATGTTCCATAAGAAAGAGATGAGCCAGAAGCCTTATGTATACTGTATCGTAGCGAAGGAAGATAGTCTCAAACCAGAAGATCTTGCCAGATTGGGCGAGGTGAAAAAACTGGACTTAAAAGAGATATTTGGTTATTAAATTTTTACATATTAGATCTAGATATGGTATTTGAGATAATAGTTTTTTAGGCCTTTGGCTGATAAATTATTGTTCTCGTTTCTGATCTTACTTTAACATGAAACGGGACTGTCTAATATGACAGCCCCGTTTTTATTTTCTACCCCTGATAATCATTTTTTAGCTATGTAATGCTTCGTGGGTGTTTTATTTTTGGGGTGGGTTTTCCCGTTGTTTGTCTAATTGCTGTCTGTATTCTTATCCTATCGATAAGCTAGCCTTGCGCTAATCAAAAGTATATGATCAACTTTTTCTGATCTACTTAATTATGTTTGGTCTTGGTCATGAGCGCTTAAAATCGGATGATTTCCTCAATCTGTTCGTTGATAAACTGTAAAGTATCCTCTTTAAATAACTCACCATTTTCGTTCAATTCCTGTTGTACATTGGGAAGAAATATCTTGAGGGGGAGGACATGCATTCTGAGGTAGTGGCATATTCCGGTGAGATGATCTATCCCGCGTAGGTTGCCATATCTCCCGGAAGACAATCCGACCAATGCAACTTTTTTGTGGTAAAAACTAATCGGAAAGGTGCAGCAGTCAATAAAAAGTTTGAGCGCGCCAGGGATGCTTCCATTGTATTCGGGCGCTACGAAAATAAACATATCGGCCTGACTAACCTTTTGTTGAATCGGTTCAAAAGCGGAGCTTCTTTTTCCATAAAGATCTGTCTCTAAGATATTTGGAGGAAGATCTGATAGCGAAAAAATCTCACTCTCAATGGATTTACGATTAAGAAGCTGTTGGTAGCATTTTGCTATTTTTAACGTCTTACTATTGGGACGGTTTGTTCCGGATATTATTAAAATCATTGTGTTGTTGATACTTATAAAAAGCACTATTTCAAAGTGGATACATATCTTGATTTTTTGTATCTTAGCATCCTGAGGATATGTGCCTTTGATCAATCAAAAGTACGAAATATGCTGAATTTGTTAGGCTAATTTAAATTTAGCGTAAATATTTGGACAAATTGATCTTCGGGAAAGTGAAATGTAGTGTAAAATGACATTTTAATTAAGAAAGGTTTTCATTCAAGATGGGAAAAATAATCGCAATCGCAAACCAAAAGGGTGGGGTAGGAAAAACCACAACGTCAATTAACTTGGCGGCTAGTTTGGCGGTTTTAGAATATAAAACATTGTTGGTGGATGCAGATCCACAAGCAAACTCTACTTCTGGGATTGGTTTTGACCCTCGTACGATCAATGAAAGTATATACGAATGTTTGGTCAATGATTTAAACCCGAGAGACGCGATTCAGTCAACTGAAACGCCAAATCTTGATCTTTTACCTGCTCATATCGACCTGGTGGGTGCGGAGATTGAGATGATCAATATGCACGAAAGGGAGTACAAGATGAAAAAGATCTTGGATCAGGTCAAAGATGATTATGATTTTATTATCATTGACTGTTCTCCTTCCTTGGGTTTGATCACCATTAATGCCCTGTCTGCATCTGATTCGGTTATCATACCCGTTCAGTGTGAATATTTTGCATTAGAGGGACTTGGTAAATTACTGAACACAATTAAAATCGTTCAAAACCGTTTAAATACTAGCTTGGAGATCGAGGGTATTTTATTGACGATGTATGATGTTCGTTTAAGACTCTCCAATCAGGTTGTAGAAGAGGTGAAAACGCATTTTACGGATTTAGTTTTTGATACCATCATTCAACGTAATACCCGTTTAAGTGAAGCTCCTAGCTTTGGTATCTCTGTTATCATGCACGACGCTTCCTGTAAAGGAGCGATCAACTATTTGAATTTGGCGCGTGAGATATTGCAGAAAAACGGGCATCTTAATGAAATGAATACAACAGTAACCGCATAATATGGCAGCACATCAGCGTAAAACAGGACTGGGAAGAGGTTTAGGTGCGCTATTAAACGATAGTGTAGAAGCTCCTGCTAAAAGTAATCAGCAAGTTGAGGAGTCACCGCTTGTGACTTCTTCTACAGTACATACAAGCAAAGAAAATGGCAGTATCAGCCATGTCCGGGTAGAAGAAATAGCAGTGAATCCATTTCAACCCCGTACCGAATTTGATCCGGTTGCCTTACAGGAATTGTCCGAATCCATTATTTTACAGGGTTTAATCCAACCGATTACAGTACGTAAGATTTCGGATGGCAACTATCAGTTGATCTCAGGGGAGCGGCGTCTCCGTGCTTCGAGATTGGCCGGTATTACTGAAATTCCAGCCTATATCCGCACTGCCAATGATCAGCAGATGCTGGAAATGGCATTGATCGAAAATATCCAACGCGAAAACTTAAACGCCATTGAGGTAGCTTTGAGCTTCCAGCGCATGATCGAGGAATGTAATTTAAAGCAGGAGGAACTGGGAGAACGTGTCAGTAAAAACCGTTCTACAGTGACAAACTACCTCCGTTTATTGAAACTCCCACCTGTCATTCAGGCGGCGATACGGGATGGCGCATTGACCATGGGACACGCTCGTGCACTGATCAATATTCCAGAAGTAGATAAGCAGTTATATATCTTTAAATTGATCATTGATCAGGGGTTATCTGTTAGAAAAGCCGAAGAGCTTGTTCGTGAACTTCAAAAAGGAGGGAAGAAAAAAGCTGGCAAGGAGAAAACTGCGATGTCATTTCAGTTGCAAAAAATTGAAGATGATCTGGCATCGAAATTTTCGTCGAGAGTCAAATTGAATTTGAAGAGTACCAAAGGTAAGGGAGCTATCGAGATTCCTTTTGAATCAGAGGATGATCTGAGCCGTATTCTTGAACTTTTAGATTGGTAATATGACCAAATTAATGAGTCTGCTTTTTGCCGTATTTGCTGTACTGATGGTACAGGCCCAGACTGTCGATACAATTCCCAAAAAACAGGTTCAAACTGTCAAAACAGATAGCTTGAAGCCTAAAGCAGCACAGGATACTGTTAAAAAGGAATCCCGCAAAGAACGTAAGAAGCGAGAAAAAGAAGAAGCCAAGGCAAAGGAGAAGGTCGTGTTTAAAGATTCTACCCGATTGGCTATTGAAGCAAAAAATAAACAGGCCTGGAAGCGTTCCCTGGTATTGCCGGGCTGGGGTCAGTATACCAATGGTGGTGTGTGGTGGATTAAAGTACCTGTGATCTATGGTGGATTGGCAACGACGGTGCTCGTTTTTGATTTCAATAATAAATATTACAAAGAACTTTTGGGTGTATTGCAGGATAGGGCAGAAGGTCGACCGGTGGATCCTTTTTATGAGAGAATCCCTGATCAGTCAATTATACGGGCAAAGGATAATGCAAGGCGAAACCGGGATCTGATGGTGCTGCTTACGCTTGGGGTCTATGGATTGAACGTTGCCGAAGCCTATATTGATTCTATGCTAAAATATCGCTGGAGTATCGGTGATGATAAGCCCAAAAAGACAGCTTTTTCTATCGGACCTACATTAATGGATGCAAGTCTCGCATCGGGATCGTTTACTTTTAAACCTACAGTCGGATTAAAATTGTCCATGAAATTCAATTAAAAACCTTGTGTCGCAGCCTGTAACATGTGTGATGGCTGACGATTTCGGGTTCTCATTGATCTTTGAATACGGACGCTTGTAATAAAAAATCGTTGTTAATCACGGTTTTGTGTCTGTTTTTCAATGGAATTTTTTAATTTTAAAAATAAACTATACTTTATTTTCTAGATATATGAACATCATTCTCTTGGGATATGGCAAAATGGGGCAGATTATCGAAAGGTATGCACTGAAAAGAGGCCATCAGATTTTTTTAATAGTGGATGAAAATAATCGTCCCGGTCTGACAGTTGATGATATCAAGGGAGCTGATGTAGCTATTGATTTTAGTGTACCATCTGCTGCTTTGGATAATATGAACCTTTGTTTGGAAGCGGGTGTGCCAATTGTAGTTGGGACAACGGGCTGGTATGATCAATTGGAAAGTGTCAGAGAAAAATGTCTGGACTCAGATGGAACTATTTTATATGGTTCAAATTATTCGATTGGTGTGAATGTGTTTTTCCATATCAACCGAATGTTGGCGCAAGCCTTACAACCTTATAAACAATATGATGTTCAGGTGGAAGAAATCCACCATATCCACAAATTGGATGCGCCTAGTGGTACAGCGATTACCATTGCAGAGGGTATCCTGGATCACAGTGATGTGAAAACAAACTGGGTCAATACTGTTGTGGGTGAGCAAGACGAAATTATTCCTAAGCCACAGGAACTTCTCATAGAGAGCCATCGGATTGAGGAAGTTCCGGGTACACATACCGTGCTGTACAGTTCTGAAGTGGATCAGATAGAATTTAAACATACTGCGCATAGTCGGGATGGCTTTGCCTTGGGCGCTGTCGTTGCCGCCGAATGGTTGAATGGTAAGAAAGGATTCTATCAAGTAACTGAAATTTTCGATTTTAATAAATAGTACTAATTAATAGATTATGTGGTTAATTATCTTTGCGGTTTTAACAGCAATAGCGGGATATGGATTGTGGCAATTGTTTGTTAAAGCTGGCAGAAAAGGCTGGGAAGCAATCGTACCTTTTTATAGTCAATATATACAGGCTAAATTAACAGGAAGACCAACATGGTGGGTGATCTTATTGTTGATTCCTATTGTCAATATTTTTGTTTTCTATAACCTTTACCTCGACTTTATCCATTGTTTTGGCAAGCGCCGTTTTTGGGAAAATGCTGCGGCTGTTTTGGTGCCATTTATTGTGTTACCCATGTGGGCAAAAGATACCAATGTGCGTTTCTTGAATGGTTTGTATGCTAAAAACCTGAAGACCGCTGCACAGGAAGGTGTGGAATTGACCGAAGAGAAGCTTGCGGAAATTGAACAAGCTTCCTACAAAGAGTATAAAATCAAATATCCGTACAAGAAATCTATGGTGCGTGAATGGGCTGATGCAATCGTATTTGCAACTGTTGCAGCCTCGCTTATTCGCGGATTTTTAATTGAAGCGTATATGATTCCGACAGGATCAATGGAACGTACCTTATTGATTGGGGATTTCTTATTTGTGAGTAAATTGAATTATGGCCCTCGTGTGCCTAATACGCCGATTGCGTTTCCTTTTGCACATCATACGATGCCAATAACAGGTGGAAAAGCTTACTCTGAGTTGATTGAGCTGCCTTACAAACGATTGCCAGGATTTCAAAAGATAGAGCGCAATGATGTTGTTGTCTTTAACTTCCCGGCAGGTGATACTGTAGCCCTAGAAAATCAGAATGCGAGTTATTATGACCTTGTCAGAGCCTACGGCTGGCAGACTGTTAATTCACAGTTTACCATTCAGGCCCGACCAATAGACAAACGTGAAAATTATATCAAGCGTTGTGTAGGATTACCGGGGGATAAGATCTCAATGAAGGATGCCAAGCTTTTTATCAATGATCAACCTGGATTTGATCCACCTGAAAGCCAGTTGAATTATTATGTGTTGACAGATGGTACTCCATTGGATATGGAGCGTCTACGTGAACTACGTATTGAAGGTGGTGGATCTGATCAGCAACCTGGTGTATATGAATTGTATATGACAGATGATGAGGTCGCGCTTGTGAAATCATGGTCAAATGTAAAGGAAATCAGAAGAAGTCCAGCTGGTGAAGGTGCTTATCCGTACGATCCTCAGTATAAATGGGATTTTGATAACTTTGGACCAATCTTGATTCCGAAAAAGGGCTGGACTGTTGCTTTGAATGCACAGACCTTACCCATCTATGAGCGTGCTATTCGTGTTTATGAAAATAACAAATTGGAGAAACGTGCTGATGGTATCTACATCAATGATGTTAAAGCGGATAACTATACCTTTAAAATGGACTATTTCTGGATGATGGGAGATAACCGTCATAATTCCCTGGATTCCAGAGGGTGGGGATTTGTGCCTGAAGACCATATCGTGGGTAAGGCATTATTTACCTGGATGAGTTGGGACGAAATAGGTACAGGTCTTTCTAAAATCCGTTGGAACCGTATATTTAAAGGAATTCATTAATAGTAGCTATTAGGAAGAATCCATTTTCTTTTGATAGTGGACTTGAATCAAAATAGAAAAGGCTTTCCTACAGGAAAGCCTTTTCTATTTGTAGTAACTATTGGTTAAGGCATCCAGCCTTCATCGTATCATTTATTTTAGACAGGTCAGATAACGTTTGATTGTTTCCTCCAGTCCAAGGTATAAGGCATCTGAAATCAAGGCATGTCCAATGCTTACTTCCAGTAATTCGGGTATATGTTGATTGAAATACTGGAGATTGTTTAAATCTAGGTCATGGCCTGCATTTAAACCTAAGCCAACCTCGCGCGCTTTTAACGCAGCTTTGAAGTAGGGTTTGATAGCGGCTTCTTTATCAAAACCATATTCATTGGCAAAACCTTCGGTATATAACTCTATGCGGTCTGTGCCTGTTTCTGCTGCCGCTTCGACCATCTCCTCTACAGGATCTACAAAGATTGATACACGGATGCCAGCATCTTTGAACAATTGGCACATATCCTTAAGATAGGCTTTGTTTTTGATCGTATCCCAGCCGTGATTGGAAGTCAGCTGGCCTTCGGCATCAGGAACCAAGGTTACCTGAGCAGGTTTGTTGGCCAGGACAAGATCGATAAATTTCTGTTCCTGGCAATTGCCCTCGATATTGAGTTCGGTCTGAATTTCGGCTTTTAAGTCAAATACATCCTGATAGCGGATATGCCTTTCGTCCGGTCTTGGGTGGACAGTGATGCCTTGTGCACCAAAACGTTCACAGGCTAATGCAGCAGCTACGAGATTAGGATTATTACCTCCTCTGGAATTTCTGAGCGTTGCAATTTTATTGATATTTACTGAAAGTCTAGTCATTTTCCTGTATGTTATACGGTAAAAATACAAATAATATCTATTTTTTTTTAACTTGCATATATGGATGGAATCGATTATAGCTTGTTTAGTGGCTTTCGCCTATTGGATGTTATCGATATTATATTGGTGGCGATTATTATCTACTATATCTATAGTCTGATCCGGGGTACCATTGCCGTGAATATCTTGATCGGGGTTGCCCTGTTTTATGGGGTCTATATTGTTGTCAAACAGATGCACATGCGTCTATTGACCGAAATATTTGGTGGATTTATATCTGTAGGCTCCATTGCGCTTATTGTGGTATTCCAGCAGGAAATAAGACGCTTTTTGCTCCATGTGGGCAAGAATATATCGATGAAGCGAAAAAAGGTTTTCTGGTCCTTTTTAGGAAATAAGAAAGCGATACAGAAGGACCTGACGGAGGATTTAAGGCCGATTGTGGAAGCTTGCAGAAGTATGTCGCGTACACGAACCGGAGCACTCCTGGTTTTTTCAAAATATTTTGATGAGGAATATTATCAGAGCAGTGGTGAATATATCGATGCACATATTTCAAAACGTCTAATTGAGAGTATATTTCATAAAAACAGCCCGTTGCATGATGGGGCACTCGTGATTGTTGATTTCAAGATTATGACAGCCTCTTGTGTACTGCCATTGTCAGATAGTGAGGATTTACCGCTGCAATTTGGTTTGCGGCATCGTGCGGCAATTGGGGTGACGGAAATCTCCGATGCCATAGCGGTCATTGTCTCTGAGGAAACTGGGGAAATCTCTTTCGCAAAGGATGGTAATGTGAATATGAATGTTTCTCCCGAAGAACTGGAACAATTGCTGAAAGATGAGTTATAAAATGACGTCGGTCAAAAGTAACGGGAGCGGCTGTGCATGGAATATTCAATAAGAGTGGGGAGAGACATACAAAAGAACTGAACAAAAAATGGGGGTACCGACTTTCTCGGATACTCCCATTTTCGCTATACAGTTTCCTATGCGTTATTTTTTTGCCGCATTGATTATTTGTGTATTCAATTTGATGTATTCGCTATTCTTACCTTCAGTAGCGACTTCAACTCCTTTGGTAGCGGTTTCTATAGCGCCTTTTTTATCGCCGGCTTTTAATTGTGCTTTTGCTTTCCAGTATAGTACGTGGGCAGCTTTAGGCTGTGCTTTGGCGGCTTCATCAAACCAGGTTAATGCTTTATTTTGATCCAGATTATTGTTGAAATAATATTGGGCAGCAGCGAAATAAGGTTTTTTCTCACCTTTCATGGCTTCATCAATGGAAGCGATAATTTTTGCCTGTTGATTGACTTTAAGGTCAACTTTTATTGCTGTTTTCTCCCAAGCAATAGTTAGTACTGCATCTGTCGGTGTAACATTGTCAAAAGAGATCGTAAATGTTTCGACCGGAGCGCTCAAGTTTTGTGGTTTTACATTGAAACGAAATGCATCTTCAGATTGATTGTAAGTGTAGGCCCCCCATTGCTTGGTATTCTTGCTAATAATAACAGTCCATTCGTTCTTATTAGGAATGGTAAATAATGCATAGGTTCCCGCAGTGAGTTTGTGTCCATTTAGGCTAACATCACCTTCAAATGTTAAGGTAGTGTTGGTATTGGCACCTGTACGCCATACTTCATTATAAGGCACGAGTTCACCAAAAATCTTACGGCCGTTCATGCTTGGACGACTATAGTTTAGCGTTACATTTTCAATCCCTAATCCCTGTGTGATTGTTTGAGCACTACTTGCTGCAGGGAGTTTTAACTGGGCAAAGGATTCATTTGCAGTAAACATCAGGGCTGCTGCAAAAGCAATGGCAAAGAATTTCTTTTTCATTTGTTCGATAATTACATTGTGAGCTTGTTTGCTCGATTATTTATGAATATAGAATTTTGCGAATTAATGGTTGAGGCTCATTTATTTCGGATGAGGCACTCTACATCATGGCATGTGGAATGATCTCTGTTGCGATCGAACGAAGATTCATCACTTAAAAATAGGAAGAATTTCACAAAAAAGGGCATCTATTTTTAGATGCCCTTTTGTTATACCAATATTTTGTTTTGATATTAATTTTCTTTTCCGATTTTGTGCCCTTTTGTGGCAAAAAACAAGATATATAAGTATGCTGGAACCATTGCAAAGAGAAATGCATGTTGAAAATCAACATGTAAAGTGTCTTTCAGATATCCATAAATCAAAGGCCAGATTGCTCCTCCGGCAATACCCATAATCATAATACCAGATCCTGTTTTTGTAAATCGTCCCAGTCCTTTGATTCCAAGTGGGAAAATAGCAGGCCACATCAATGCATTTGCGATACCTAATAGGGCAACAAAGATATAGGACGTCAGACCTGTAGAAAACGCAGAAATTGCGGTGAAGGTAATTCCGACAATTGTACAGATACGCAAAGCTGTCTGTTGCGATACAAATTTTGGAATGGAGATAATACCAATAAAATAACCAACAAGCATGCAGACAAGCGTGAAAGTTGTACCATATTTAACAAAAAACGGGGGTAGAGACAATAATCTTCCATAAGTTCCGATGATATCACCAGCCATCACTTCCACTGCTACACAGAAGAAAATAGCGAGAAATCCTAAAAATAGATGTGGGAATTGGAATATACTTGTCTTTTTTGTGCTTGTTACAGCAGCTTCATCTGTTGTTTCCTCTTCTTTATTAACATCAACTTCTGGCATTTTTACGGCGAATACGACAATAGCTAGAATCGCAACACCAATGGCTACGCCAATATAAGGACCGTGAAGTCTTTCCGATAATTCAGCTAGTAAAGCATCATGCTCTGCACCAGCTTTCAGTTCTTTGATTTTGCTGGAAATACTGTCGTAATCTTTTAATAAAATGCTTCCTAAAACCACGGGTACGATCATACCGGCTGTTTTATTGAAAATCCCTACAATAGAGATCCGTTGGGCCGCACTTTCTATTGGCCCGATGATACTGAGGTATGGGTTGATCGCAGTCTGCAATAGCGCCATACCTGAAGCTTGGACAAAGATCGCAACAAGGAAGAGCTGATAGCTTAGGTTTGATGCGGCTGGAATAATGATAATTGCACCAATAATAATTAAGACCAAACTAGCAACAAGGCCATTTTTAAAACCTATTTTACCTAAAATCCATGAACTCGGTAATGCCAGGAAAAAATAAGCGATATACGATGCAAAAAGGATTAAAAACGCTTGCGTATCTGTCTCCAAATTAAATGCCAATCGCACAAATGGGATCAAGGCCCCATTGGCCCAGGTGATATACCCCAGAATAAAAAATAATGCACAGCAAATAAGCATAGGAACTATCGCTGTTTTACCCGAATTAGGATTAGTGGTCATTTTTTTAATTATATTTAGTTAAGTTATCGTTCAATGATTGGAAATCAGTCAAAAAAACAGCTTTAGACAAACGATTGCATGCTATTTTTGTTGTTTTTTAAAATATCCATCTTACAAGACTACTTAATTTTCTTGAATATCGGAAATAAATAAAGGGGTATTTTGATAATTATTTGGCAAAAAAAAGAAGAATAAATTGTGAATATTATCCTTCTTTAGTTGCAAATATTGTTGATTTCGAATTACATGGGATTGATAAATCGAGTTAGCAGACTTCAGCTTACTTTGGTACGATAGCTACTGTAAGTCTTGAGATACAATTCAATTTATCGAATCGATCGTACATTTTTATCTCCCAGATATGGGTTGACCGACCAATATGTATTGGGCTGCATTTTGCTGTGATAATTCCACTACTTACTGGGCGGATGTGATTAGCATTGACTTCGAGTCCTACCCCCCGGTATTTGTCGGGGTCAACCACCAAATTAGAAGCAATACTCCCTAAAGATTCTGCAAGTACTACTGAAGCGCCACCATGCAGAATGCCATGGGGTTGTTTCACATTATCTGTGACCGGCATGGTTGCTGTAATACTGTTATCATCTATTTCGGTTGCCTTGATTTCCAATAGTCCCGAGAGGTATTTATTGAAAAAGACATTTATTTCCTCAATGTTGTAAGGCTGAAACCAAATTTTTGACATCGTCTGAATTTAAATAACGTTCTTGAATGATAATACGGTGATGATTGAGGTGCCCAGCAATCACATACAATAATGCTTTGACACTCGTGAGGCGCTCTGAGGCCATGCCCTTGCGTTCTAATTCAGCATCGTTAAAGCTGTTGAACAACATGAGGTTGGCTTTGCGTAGGTAAGTAAATTCCTTACTTAGACTTTCCAACGTACGGTCATTGTAACGGGAATATTGAATAAGGTAGTCCTGGTCATACCCGGCAAGCTCTTTCAGATCGTTGCGCGAAAAACGTAATGCACGGTAGGCCATGATACGCTCATTGTCGATGACATGCCCGACGACCTCTTTGATTGTCCATTTATCTTCGGCATATTTGAAATTGCCTCTTTCTTCTGGAATAGCATCCAGAAATGCAGGAAAGGAGAGCGTCTGTTCTTCCAATGCATCTAATACGTTATCGACTACAGTCTCAATATAGGTAGCGTAGACTGCCGGATATTCGTCAGATTTGAGTGGCTTCATATTTTAAGTTGCTTTTTAAGATTATTCGAAATGTTGTTCCTTTACCTATTTCAGATTCTTTAACAAAGATTTGTCCTTGATGATATCGTACCATTCGTTTGGTTAAGCTAAGGCCAAGTCCCCAACCTCTTTTGCGTGTTGTAAAACCTGGCTGGAAGACAGATTCAAAATTTAACCTTGGAATTCCTTTGCCCGTATCACTAATGTCTATAAAAATTTCTTCTTTCGCAATATTTTCTGAAATATTAACAGTTATCTTTCCCTCTGTACCAATAGCATTTACCCCGTTTTTCAATAAATTTTCAATGATCCAATCGAAGAGTGGAATATTGAGTTTGGCCTCCACATGTGTGTCTCCAAGTAATTCGAAAGTAATCTTGTTACTGGTCCGTATTCGGAAATAATCCATGTAATTTTTGATGACCTTATAGAGGTTGTGATTGGTCAACACGGGGGTTGATCCTATTTTTGAAAAACGATCGGCCACGATTTCTAATCTTTTAATATCGTTTTCCATTTCATTGAGCGTATCGTCTTCTTCGGCGTCAAATTTGATCCGAATAAGCTCCAGCCAGCCCATTAATGAAGATATTGGAGTACCCAGCTGATGGGCGGCTTCTTTTGTCAGTCCCACCCAGACTAGATTCTGCTCAGATTTTCGAATGGAATTGAAAACAGTATAGGCAATAATAAGAAAGAGGGCAATCAGCGATAATTGAACATAAGGGAATACCCGCAATTGTTGCAAAAACCAGGAATCTTTGTAGTAAACATGCCATTTTTGACCATTTCCCAATTCTAAGGTAATGGGGGGATGGCTCTTCTTCATAAAGGCAAGCTGTTTCTGGAAATAAACGGGATCATAATCAAGGTCATTTGTAACACTGTCGCCATGGATCGGCTTGATATTAGTCTTGGTGGAATCTAGATTGCGCCAGAAAATAATATCGTTTTTATCGTCTGTGATAATTGCCGGCAAATTTAGGCTATCCCTGACTGCGTAGATGAATGTAATGAATTCATCATCGACATCGGGCATGGTCATAATATTTTTGGTGCTCATGGCCCATACTTCGGCTTTTGAACGTTCGGCGTGGGCAAGATTCCGGACAAGGTAATTGGTGTAAACCAATGATGCTATGGCAATGATTGCTGCAAAGATGAGCAAAATAAATTTCCAGCGTTGTTGGCTTATCTGAGAGGGTTTCATGATTCCTTATTAGTGTACTTCTATTGCAAATTAATGAATAAATGTCTGTTTTCTGCACTTTTATTTCACCTTAGAAGTCATCCTGTTATCCAAATCAAAAATTTTGTGGTAATTTTGCGGCATGAGTTCAGAAAGAAGAGTAAGAGTGCGATTTGCACCGAGTCCTACTGGTGGTCTGCACCTTGGAGGCGTACGTACAGCTTTGTTTAATTTTCTCTATGCACGTCAGCATCAAGGAGATTTTATTTTACGTGTCGAAGATACGGATCAAACTCGTTTTGTCCCAGGAGCCGAGGAGTACATCAACGAATGTTTGGCTTGGTGTGGCCTGACTCCGGATGAAAGTCCGTTGAAAGGTGGTCAATATGGCCCTTACCGTCAAAGTGAACGAAAACCGACTTACCGCAAATATGCTGAACAGCTAATTAAGAATGGATATGCTTATTACGCATTCGATACCGCTGAGGAGTTGGAAGAGCAGCGTAAGCTGCAACCTAACTTCCGCTATAGCCATGAAAATAGGTTGCAATTGCGTAATTCTTTGAGCCTTAGTGAGACCGAAACTCAACAATTATTAGAGGCGGGAACACCGCATACAATCCGAATAAAGATTCCAACGGATGAAACGTTGTCTTTCACAGATATGATCCGTGGGAAAGTTGCTTTTGATACCAATCTTGTCGATGATAAGGTTTTGCTTAAAGCAGATGGAATGCCAACGTATCACTTAGCCGTAGTCGTGGATGATAAGGCGATGGAGATCTCGCATGTTTTCCGGGGTGAAGAATGGTTGCCTTCTGCGCCGATTCATGTCCTATTGTGGGAATACCTGGGATGGGGGGACAGCATGCCACAATGGGCACATCTCCCGTTAATCCTGAAGCCTGATGGTAATGGTAAATTAAGTAAACGTGATGGAGACCGTTTAGGATTTCCTGTGTATGCTATGAACTGGACAGATGCCAAATCTGGCGATACAACCAAAGGATTCCGTGAGATGGGATTCTTGCCAGAAGCTTTTGTCAATATGCTTGGTGTATTGGGTTGGAATGATGGTACAGAACAGGAACTATTCTCTTTGGAGGAGTTAATCCAAAAATTCAGTGTTGATCGCATCAGCAAAGCCGGAGCAAAATTTGATTTTGAGAAGGCAAAATGGTTCAATCACGAATGGATTAAACGTTCTTCAAGCGATTCTTTATTGCCACAGATCAAGGAAGTATTGGCTCACCATCAGGTAGTCGCTGAAGAAGGTTATGTAAATCGTGTTTTGGCAGCCGTCAAAGAGCGTTTAACCTTTGTTGAGGATTTCTGGACCCAGGCTTCTTTCTTTTTTGTGCAGCCCGTTGAATATGATCTAAATGCGGTAAAACCAAAGTGGTCTGCTGAGAAGACAGTATTCTTTGAAAATATGATGACATCATTTGAAGGATTTACGGAATGGAAAGCAGCAGAGCTCGAGTCATTCTTTAAAGAAGCAATTCAAAACTCAGGAATGAAGATGGGGGAATTGATGATGCCATTCCGGATTATGCTGGTAGGTGGTAAATTTGGCCCTGATGTATTCCAAATCGTTGAGTTACTTGGCCAAGGCGAAGTCATTGAACGTATCAAGAAAGCACTTCAAGAATTTGACGCTTAAACACTAAAATATATATAGTAAAAAAAGCTGTTGCGACTTATTGCAACAGCTTTTTTTATAGGTATGGAATTCGCAACCGCATGAACATTGCTTTCGCTGGGGTAAATAGAAAAATGATCAGCGTGATAAATGCTCCCAATATCCCGAGATAAGTAAATATCTCCATATTACTGATCAGAGATGCCTGTTGACTAAGTGTTGCCTGTAGACTTTTGCTGGCGAGATTAGTTGCCCATTGATCGCTGGATGTTCCCAGGTATTTTTCGACCAAAGCGCTCCAATAGGCGACCGTGATCGGATTGCTCATATTTAAGTGTTGTTCGATCTGGATGAAATGTTTTTGATTTAAGGTGTAACTGATGTTCTGAATCAGCGCAAAACCAATATTGGTACTCCAGAATCTAACGGTTGTACCCATTAAACCTGCATTGCCCGTATGATGTGGAGCAACCCCTGTTATAATATAGATCACAAGTGGTGTAAAGAGCCAGCCCTGTCCGGTTCCCTGAATAAATAGTGGCAATCCTATAACCCAAACTGTAGTATCGGGGTAGAACGTGGGAACAAACAAAAAGCAGGATGTGGTCAACAGCAGGAACCCCAGACCGAAAATGTATTTCGGTGATACATCACGCAGTAAGAGTATGCCTGAGCTACCTACCCCCACTATGGTCCCCAGTACATTAATGTATTGGATATCGACGATGTAATGCCAGGGCCATTTCCATACATTGGCCATGACGGTGTAGACATTGTTGAGACTGCTTCGGATTAAATAAAATAAGAAAAATAGGATAACACCAAAAATAATGTTCTTATAGCTCAAAATTTCAAAATGAAATAGGGGTCGTTTTACGAGATGTTGTTTGATGATAAAAAGTGCACCAAAAATAAGGAAAAGTGCGAGGTTAATCGAGATTGTCTCATTTTCGAACCAATAATATTTTCGGCCATAAATTAACACATATCCACCACAACTTAACGAAAGTAACAGGAAGAGACAGCTGACCAGATCCAATTGATGAAGTGGGAATTTTCGGCTTAATCTGTTGTTATTCAAGAGTAGTAAAGCAATGGCGATGACCATCAAATGCCAATAGAGTACAACATGAATCATATCTTCCCAGCCATAATCCATAATACTTTCTTTTAGAAGGGATGTTGTTATGGTACCACCTGTCAGCATAAAAGTGTACAAGAAGAAATAGGCAATGGTTCGACTTTTGGAATGCCGGATTTGCATCATTAGCAAGGGAAGAAAACAGGCCCCTTCAAGTACACAGAAAATGCCTTCAAGCACTCTGAGCACAGCAATGACAAATGGATCTCTGGTCAGGGAGATGGCAAATAGAATGAGGATGGATACCGTGCAGGTCAGAAGTATATATGTCCTTACCCGAAAGAATGCAAATAGTCGGTGAAATATCAATAGTGCTACAACAATAGCACCATACATCAATGAAAGAAAATACTGTATATCCTCCATTTCGATCGCTAATGTGGAAGCTGTAAACGCTGTATTGGAATGAAAAAGGGACATTAACATGAGATGTGGAAACATGGCCAAAATCATCATGGGAAGTTTAATCCATTCGGGTACCCACTTATAATATAAAGATGTATTTGAACTCATGAATGATTAAGATTGGTGAGCGGCATGAACTACGACGTTCATTCCAGCACGTAGTTTTGTCAGGTCCTGTCTTGGTGAAAAGATAATTTTGATCGGTATGCGCTGTTCAATTTTAACGAAGTTTCCGGTTGCGTTATCCTGAGGTATGACCGAAAATCTAGACCCCGAGGCTGGAGAAAAAGAGTGAATGATTCCTTTGAGATGTAAATTTGGGAAGGCATCTACTTGTATATTTACCTCGGTACCCTCGGTGAGATTCGCTAGTTGGGTCTCTCTAAAATTCGCATTTATCCATTTTTCTTCACTGACAACATTGACTAAAGTTTGTCCTTCTTTAACAAATTGTCCAGGTTGGATTGTTCTTCTCCCAACAAAACCATTGTAAGGTGCAGTCACTATGGTATAGGAAAGGAAGACCTCCGCATTGTTTTTTGCAGCTTTTTTAATATCGATATTTGCTCTGGCAGGTAGCTCGTTGGCTTTTTCTTTGCTTGTATTTAATTGTGCAGCGTTGTATTCTTCCTGTATGGCATTGAGTTGCGCCAAAGAAATTTCATATGCTGCCTTGGCATTATCGTATTGTTGTTTGGCTACAGCATCTGCTTCAAACAAATTTTTAAATCGTCTATAATCTTGTTCCGTTTGCCATACACTCACTTTGGCAGCTTCTAATTTTGCTTTTTGGACAGAAATGCTATTGGCGGTAACATTTGTGCTTTTGACAATCACTTCGGCATTCCGCTGACTACTTCGAAGTTCGGCATTCGCCATATCTACTTTGGTCTGATACTCGCTGGCATCGATGAGTAATAAGGTGTCGCCACGATGTACATATTGATTTTCTTCAAATCTGACTTCTTTCACAAAGCCTGCTATTCGACTTGCAACTGGTGTAACGTACTGATCTATCTGAGCATCGTTTGTCGTTACGTGCTGACTAGTAAATAGCAGATGTCTACCCAAAATGCCGATCCCTACGAGCAGTAAGGTCACGGCAAATACAACTAAAACTTTATTAAATCCCTTTGTCTTATCTTTATTCTTTTCTTTACCCATTATTGTTTTTATGAATATTTAAATGCTTTTTCATCCACTCTCCTGGTAAGGTATGGGTGATTTGTATCCCATGTTTCAACCAGCAATTTCCAAAATAGGATGACAAATTGTTCATGAATCGAGATTGCCTGGATGCGCTGTATAGAATACAACTGTAAGCAAGGAGTGAAACGGTGTACAAAGATACTGCTGTCGATTGGAGTTTAGTTTTGTATAGTCGGACGGATATTTGTTCATTTGCGCCACATGACAAAAAAATGTAATTTTAAATCATGGAACAGGAACAATTAGGGGCTATTGATGACAATGAATACGACTTTTATGTGTGTCATACACATGTAGATCGGATTGATTCCCGTGAATATATACATCAGAAAGCACGATTACTTTATGCGGACGGTGGTATTATACATGTTTTTACTGCCACGAAACATTGGTATTTGCCGGGGCGGTTTTACATGTGGATTCCCGCCAATACTGCTTATCATCTGGAAAGTTCTAGTTCTCATATTCACTTGTATAGCTTTTACTTTAAAGAGCAGGAGGGAGTTCATCCGGTTCTTTTAGATCCCAATATATTTTTAAGCAACGACCTGATGCGAGAGATGTTCTTGTTTGCGAGAGATTGGAAAGGGGGAATCAGTAGAAAGACCAGCTATTCAAGGTATTGTTTACTACGGGCGATGATGGCTATTATTCCTGAGATGAGTCCGCCGATAGATGCATTTCCTATGCAACATCCTTATCCTAAAAGCGAAAAGCTTCGGCGTATTGCCCGATATTTAAACATGTATATTGATCAAGCCTTTACTATCGAACAAGTGGCGGCGCAGTTTGGAATGAGCAGTAGATCCCTTTCCCGACTTTTTAAGGAAGACATGGGTATCAGCTATATTCGGTTTTTAAGAGCTATACGTATTGCAAAAGCCTTGGAGCTAATGGCTGAAAATACCTATTCTATTCTAGAAATTGCTATGCGGATTGGCTACAGCGAATTATCATCTTTCAGTAACATCTTTACGCGTGTAACGGGTATTCGTCCTTCGGTTTATATGTCGAAAATTAATGAATATAAAAATTGATCGCTTTAGATTATGCCAAAAGCTCGTGTAAATCTTCCTGAGAAAGTGATTTTATAAAACTCTCTTCTGTCGTAATGAGGCTTTGTGCAATGGATTTCTTCCGGTTCTGTAGCGCCAATATTTTCTCTTCTACCGTATCCTTACTGATAAATTTATAGATGAATACATTCCGTGTCTGTCCAATACGATGTGAACGGTCTACGGCTTGTTGTTCTACCGCAGGATTCCACCATGGATCTAGTATAAAAACATAATCCGCTTCAATCAGGTTGAGTCCTACACCACCAGCTTTGATCGATATTAAGAACAATTTGGTGTTGTTATTTTTGCGGAATTGGCTCACCGCTTCATCGCGGTTTTTGGTGCCTCCATCCAGGTAGGCATAGTTTGTCCCCTTCTTATCAAAATATTGCCTAAAGATATTGAGCTGTTTGACAAACTGGGAGAAAATAAGGACCTTATTCCCTCGTTGCATCACCATTTCAAGGGTCTCAATGACGGCGTCAAATTTTCCCGAATCACCCAAGAAGTCCTCGTCGACCATTCTAGGGTGATTGGCGAGCTGACGAAGTTTAGTCAGTCCCTGTAATAGTGCAATCTGCGTTGATTTTGGTTTGTTGTCCAATTGTCCATCAAGAATGGCATTGCGATACTCAGATTTGACCTTTTCATAAAGTTCCGATTGTTTATCGGTCATTTCACAATAGAGTACTTGTTCTGTTTTGGGCGGTAGTTCTTTTGCGACCTGATCTTTTGTACGTCTTAGGATGAAAGGTTTGACAATCGCCTGAAGGCGTTGCGCTTTTTCTTCATCCTTTCTCTTTTCAATAGGTTGTACAAACTCTTTTTGAAAGTAGGTGTAACTTCCCAATAAACCGGGATTTGTAAAGTGCATTTGGGCCCAAAGATCAGAAACAGAGTTTTCAACAGGTGTTCCGCTTAAAGCCAGTTTATTTTTGCTCTTCAGACTTTTTATGGCCTTAAAAGATTTTGATGTCGGATTTTTAATATTCTGGCTTTCATCCAAGATGATATAATTAAAATAGAAGCTACTCAATATATCTTCATCAATACGTGCAATGCCGTAGGTTGTGATAATTAGATCGTATTTGGAGAACAATGCGGCATCTTTGATACGATTGTTTCCCGTATGCAAATGGATTTTGAGCTGGGGAGCAAATTGATGTGCTTCTTTCTGCCAGTTGTAAACAAGTGAGGTCGGTAGTACCAGGAGTGATGTATGTATTTCCTGCTGATCGACAATCTGTTCTTTCTGTTGTTGCAATAAGGCTAAGGTTTGTATGGTTTTACCCAATCCCATGTCATCCGCAAGACAGCCCCCAAATTTATATTGTTTCAGAAAGTTGAACCAGTTATATCCTGCTTTCTGATAAGGCCGGAGATTACCTTTGAAGTGCTTTGGCTCAGGAATATCCGCAATTTCTTCGAAAGTGGCGAGATTTTGCAATTTACGATTGAAAACCAATTTGGTATGTTCGCTGATTTCAAAGAGCAGTCCGATATGGACTTTGTTTAATTTAAGCTCATGTCTGTCGGCAGAAAACTGAAAGAGATGGTTGTATTGTGCAAACCATTCTTCAGGAATCATGGCGATTTCACCATTTGGCAGGATGAATTCTTTAATATTGTTTAGAATATGATTTCTTAACTGAATAAAGGGGATTTCATAGGGGCCGAATTTAGCGATAGCGCTGATGTCAAACCAGTCATTATCCTCATCAATAGCGATGTCCAATGAGGTATGTCCGATGAAAAAGCGTTTTTGTTCACTGTTTTGTATAATTTGAAATCCCAGGGCCTTTATTTGTTCCTGATGATTATTTATCCAATCAAATATTGAAATGCGTTTTCCGGATTGGATAGATGGTGCAAGCAATCCAAGTTGGCGGTCAAGGTCCTCTAAGCCCAAGGATTTAAGATTCTCCTGCTGTTGTTCCTCCCATTGTAAAGATCGTTTGACCCGATGAAAGATATACTGGTCTTTCTCCTCATTATACTCCATTCGGACGGTCACCTTATTTTCAGCACCTGCGGTAAAGGTATGGGGGCCATATTTGAATTGCAATTGTAATTGTGAAGCACCTTCCTCCACGTAGATTAAATGCAGTAGAGGGATAGCCTGATGCTGATGGGTCTGTATTTCAAAACCTTCCGCATAAACATGGTAACGTTCGATCAAGCCACAGACAAAAGTTTCAAAATATTTTTTTTCAGTACTTCTTCCAACAGAAATGTATCGTTTATTGAGAAAAGGGCTTAATTTTTTCCCTTCCAGGGCCTGATCAAAATAGTATAGTGTATTGTTTAAAATTAGCCATGCCTGTGCATTGGTTAATACAATAGCATTTTTAAACATAAACTCCAAGCGCTGGTTTTCGTACTTTATGGTTGGGAAGTAACGTGTTTCTTCTTCGGTTCGCCGAAAGTGAAATAAGATAGAGGCCGCTGATGTTGCGCGTTTAATTTCCTGATCTGCTGGATAACCATCTTTACTCATCATGAAAAGAGGCTTATCTCCGATAGACTCAAAGAATTGAATCATCTTTTCATCAATCTTTGGGCGCAACAGGTCATAGAGTTTTTTGTCAAAAACTTTAGAGAAGAAGTCTACGGGTCTGATTGCTTTTTTATAGTACTTTTTGATGAGGTTTGTCTGTTCGATATCATCGAGCAGTCGGATGAGTTTGTAGTCTACCTCATCCAATTCTGCGGCATAAGCATCTACAGTATTGCTAAATATACGTTGATATCGTAGTGAGTAAGTCCCATTGGGATTTAGTTTGACCATGTGTGGCTCAATGAGATAGCCAAGATAGGGATGCTCACAGATAGAATAAACGATTTTATATACTGGAAATGACTTTGACTGTTGCATTAAAAATAGCGGACCTTGTAAATAAAGGTATCTAATATACAATAAAATATACCATTAATCACAATTTGCCGAACGAAAATTAAAAAATATAGCTAGCGGAAGATGTGGATAAAAGCTCAAGTAAATATATAGATAGCCTATTCATAGGCTTGAATGTATCAATTGGGTAAATTTCTATCTAACGACTAAAAAATGCCTTCAAAAACAAATTGGGCTGGTCCTTTGAGGAAAACCTCTGTAAAATGGTGTCCGTCTTTATGGAAGGAAACATACAGTTGGCCGCCCAATACACGAATTGGGATATTGATATCGCCTTGAAGATCTGCTTGCAGCGCTACCGCCATTGCTGCTGCAGTAGCACCGGTGCCACAGGCATAAGTTTCGTCTTCTACACCGCGCTCAAATGTACGGAGGAAATAACCATCTTCTTCTTTTTCTATAAAGTTGACGTTAATACCTTCTTTGGCATAGGTCGTGTTGTTGCGGATCGAAAAACCGTCTTGAAAAACATTTTTCTCTTTCAGGTTTGTAACGAAGGAGACATAGTGGGGTGAGCCGGTCTGCAAGATGTAGGCGTCGCCGTCGCGATCAAATTCGGTGACATCAATCATTTGTAGGTTGACAAGATCGGATGATAAGGAAGCGTGATGTATACCATCTACTGCCAAAAAGGCAGTATTGTCAGTAATAATGCCTAGGTCATGAGCAAACGCTACAATACAACGTCCGCCATTGCCGCACATGCTGCCTTCACGTCCATCTGCATTATAATAGATCATCTCAAAGTCGTAATTTTCTTTGTTTTGGAGCAGCATAAGACCATCTGCACCAATGCCAAATCTGCGGTCACAAAGGTTTTTGACCAGTGCTTCATCTGCCCGGTTAAAGGAATTGTTGCGATTGTCCACTAAAATGAAATCATTTCCCGCTCCTTGATATTTTGAAAATCTTACTTTCGATGCCATTATGTTGATTTGTAGTAACAAAAATACGTTTTTTTGTTACAAAAAATCGGCGGAAAGTTAAGATTTGTTAAAATTATTGCATTTGTCTAGCAATTAACATTTTTTAACGTGTCGGATTTTCCGAAGGCCTTGAAATGGTATTACATTTGAACATATCCGAATAAAATCGGTAATTTTAAGAGCAAAAATTATCAGCTTATATTAAGACAATTTAAAATATAGATAAGTTTATGAATAAGGTCGGTTTAACGCTATTAACAGCTGTTTTCGGTGGAGCAGTAGCATTAGGTGGTTACAAGCTTATTGAGAATAAAAAACTCGATGGTATGTCTTTCGAAGACAAACAGAAAGTTTATTTTGCCAATAACCCTACAGGTACAGGGGTAATGTCTTCGACAGGCAATCCTGATTTTACCCAGGCTTCGGCTGCAGTATCCCCAGGTGTAGTGCATATTAAGACAACATATAGTAGAAAAGGTTCCCAACAATCGCAGGGCTCTCCTTTTGATATGTTTGAAGAATTTTTCGGAATGCCACAGGGTGGTGGACGCCGCCAGATGCAGGCACAGCCAGTACAGGCATCCGGATCAGGTGTTATTATTTCGGATGACGGTTATATCGTTACCAATAACCATGTGGTAGAGGATGCGGATAAGATCGAGGTTGTACTGACAGACAAACGTACATTTGAAGCAAAATTGATTGGACGTGATCCCAATACTGATATTGCACTATTGAAAGTTGCAGGTAAAGGTCTTCCAGTAGTTAAGATGGGTAATTCGGATAACGTCAATGTGGGTGAATGGGTACTGGCCTTTGGTTATCCGCTTGGTTTACAGTCTACGGTGACTGCGGGTATCGTCAGTGCTACAGGCCGCGATATCGGTATATTAAGAGAGGGACAACAGCAACGCGGTAATCCTTTTGGAGGGAATCCTGAACAACCACTTGCGAGCTCGGCTATCGAGTCTTTTATACAGACAGATGCTGTAATCAACAAAGGGAATAGTGGTGGGGCATTAACAAATGCTTCTGGTGAATTAATAGGTATCAACTCGGCTATTGCGTCACCAACAGGGGTATATGCCGGTTATGGATTCGCGATCCCAGTTAATCTGGTGAAAAAAATTGCGGATGATTTTGTTGAATTTGGTAATGTAAAACGTGGTTATATTGGTGTTAGTTATGTGCCTATAACCTCGGAATTGGCCAAAGAAAAAGGTATTACAGAGATTAATGGATTATATGTGGATGAGGCAGTCGCTGGTGGAGCTGCTGAAGCTGCTGGTATTAAAAAGGGAGACATCTTAACGAAGGTCAATGGTAAGGTGATTACAGGTTCCCCTGTATTAAGTGAAACTATCGGCCGCTTACGTCCGGGTGATAAAGTGAATATTACCTACAAACGTGAGGGTAAGGAAAAACAGGTTTCTTTGACATTGAAAGGTGAGGAGTCGCTGAAATCAGCTTCTGGCGCGAGCGGAAAAGCTTCGAAAAGCGCAACTGAAATCTACAACAAATTAGGTGCAAGCTTTATTCCTGCTTCTGCAGCGAAGAAGAAAGAATTGGGTGTAAACTCCGGTGTTGTGGTGACACAAGTAAACCGTGGTGGTATATTTGATTACTTCGGTGTCGAAAGAGGCTTGGTCATTACGGAGATCAATGGAAAAGCTGTCAATAGTGTTGATGATGTAGAATCTGCATTGGGTGCCACTCAGCGTAATATTGTACGCTTAAAAGGTGTATCTCCGCAAGGTGGAGCCGTTCAACTCAGCTTCCCAGTGGAATATTAAAAAATGAATTAAGAATTGGTTGATTAATATAGTTTAGGTGGTTCTAACCGTAAGGTTAGGCCACCTTTTTTATTCATATTCAAGGGTGTCGTTTTTGTCCTTGGAGGCAGCAGGATCTTTACGGATTTTGGTGCATTTATTATGGAATAATATCCTTTCCTAGCATCCGGAGATGAAGATTATGGTACATAAATATCATCGTCTATTGTGCACTCCGTCATAAACCTTTGTGTGGATGGTTGAATGCATGAAAATTTAATTGGACATGCGTGGATATTAGGGCTCATATGATGTTTCAATTGTAACTGGAAAGTACGATTTCATCAGGCTTGTTTCTTTAATAGTTTAAGTTTAGTTATTTTGTGCAAGAATGTTGAGAGAAACTGGTCCCGTTTGAAAAATGAGCTGGAACAAGTTTAGGGTTATTGTTGTATAATTATACCCATGAAAGTTTAGAGGGCTATTAGGAAGTCAATAACAAACGATCTGTCCGAATGTTGATAGCAATGGGGATAGTCGACTTATCGTATTGCTCTTTAGGTTGCATGGTTTTAAAAAAGTATTTCGATGAAAATTTTAATGGTCTGTTTGGGAAATATCTGTCGTTCGCCATTGGCACATGGGATATTGAAGCAAAAAGTAAAAGATAAACAATTAAACTGGATTGTGGAATCTGCTGGTACAGGTGACTGGCATATTGGTGAGGCGCCCGATCGAAGGGCAATTGCAATTGCAAAAAAATATGGGGTCGATATCTCCGGACAACGGGCAAGACATTTCCAACCTGCATTTTTTAATGAATATGATCTTATTTTTGTCATGGATCGTCAGAATTTTGCGGATGTCTGTGCACAGGCGGAAAACAAAGATGATTTGGAGAAGGTGCAATTGTTTTTAGATAATGATATCGTTCCTGATCCGTATTTTGATGATAATTTGTTTGACCCCGTTTTTCAGATGATTGACAAGCGTTGTACAGAGGTGATCGCAAAGGTATCCCCCTCCTCGTAAATGACATTGATATTATCTGAATATCGTGAATTAATTCCTAATTTTCGGTGGTCAAAAATTCCAAGGAGCGGAAAACTTTTGGAGAGATCGGGGAATATGTTTTATAAAGGGTAATATGACAAGCCTTTACAGGTGAATTTGTCTTTTTTGTTTAAAGAAATAAAATGAAAGCAGCAGAAGTAAACAAGAAGTGGAGCACCTTGCAGGGTGAAATCGCTTCTTTATTTGATATGGAAAAGCCTGACATCAAGGTATGTTTATTCCTTATTGGTGTGCAGGAATTGGGAAAAGGTCCACAGACTTTCTCAAAGCGACAAAAAGAGGAGTTGATGCATATCGCAACCTGTCGTTTGTTCAGCGCAATGGGGTTCTATACCCTAAAGGGACTGGATGAAGAAGGATGGCCACACTGGGAGTTGGTGAAACCTATTCCTAACTACACCTTATTGGAGCAGGAACTTATTATGAAGTCCCTGATTATTGATTATTTTGAAGAGTTAAACGTCATCTAGGGTATGAGATTTTTGAAAGTTTGTTTAGTAACAGTATTTTGTTTTTTGCAAATCATGGCATTTGCAGCTAAACCGGAGTATAAATATGTGCAGATCGTTACGGATAAAGGAACCTGTGTCTTGCGTTTGTATAACGCAACACCAAAACATCGGGACAACTTTGTGAAATTAGCAAAAAGCAAATATTATGATGGTACTTTGTTCCATCGGGTTATTCAGAATTTTATGATACAGGGTGGTGACCCAGATTCAAGAAATGCGGTCGGCGGAGCTCAGCTAGGCAATGGAGGTCCCGGTTATACTATTCCGTCGGAAATCCAGGATGGACTATTCCACAAGAAAGGAACAATAGGTGCCGCCCGGGACAATAATCCCGCGAAAGCATCTTCTGGTTCTCAATTCTACCTTGTTCAGGGCAAAGTATTTACCCCTGAGGATCTCAGCCGCTTAGAGCAGACCCGGATGAATGGAAAGAAATTTTCTGAAGGGCAACGTCAAGCGTATACAACCGTAGGTGGAGCCCCACATCTGGACTGGAACTATACGGTATTTGGTGAATTGGTTAAAGGGATAGAAATGATCGACCAGATTGCGGCTGTGAAGACCGACAAACATGATCGACCGGAGGTAGACCAAAAAATGAGCATGCATGTGTTGACCAGACGTGAAGCGCTTAACCTGGAACGCGAACTGAAAGGTCTGAAGCCTCAAACAGGTTTCTTTACCAAGATAGGTGATCTTTTCTCATCTAAAGATTATTAAAAAGTATAAAGTTTCAAATCTAATATCTCAATACTCATATCTAAACAAATGAAAATAGTAACCTATAATGTGAACGGTTTGCGGGCAGCTTTAAAGAAAGATTGGTTAGGCTGGTTGAAAAATGTGGATGCAGATGTCATATGTCTTCAAGAAATTAAAGCCACTCCTGATCAAATCCCGGAAGTTGCTTTGCTGGAAGAAATGGGGTATGAGCATTACTGGTATCCGGCGCAGAAAAAGGGATATAGTGGCGTGGCCATCTTTAGCAAAATTACTCCTACACATGTCGAATATGGTTGTGGTCATGAAGACTATGATTTTGAAGGGCGTATCATTCGTGCTGATTTTGATAAAGTGTCAGTGATGAGTACTTATTTTCCTTCTGGAACAACAGGAGATGTCCGACAGGATTTTAAATATCGTTTTTTGGATGATTTCCAGTTATATAGCAATAAGTTGTTGGTTGAAAAGCCTAATTTAGTTGTATGTGGAGACTATAATATCTGTCATCGTGCTATTGATATCCATAATCCTAAATCGAATGCAAACTCTTCGGGATTTTTGCCTGAAGAACGTGAATGGATGGAAAACTTTATCAATTCGGGATATATCGACTCGTTCCGTCATTTGAATCCAGAACCACATAACTACACTTGGTGGAGTTATCGTGCAGGTGCACGTGCCCGAAATCTGGGCTGGCGCATCGATTATAATATGGTGTCAAAGCCGCTAGGGGCGCAGATCACATCTTCGCAGATTTTAGCAAACGCAGTTCATTCCGATCACTGTCCGGTTTTGCTGGAACTGGATGTGTAGATAAGAGTGATCCTAATAAAAAATATGCGGTCTAAAAAGTAACAGAGAAACTTCTATGCATTGAATATTTGGAAAGTTGCTGTGGAGATACAAATAAAATTAAAGAAAAACAGGGTTATCCGAACTTTTTTGGATAACCCTGTTTTTTATAAAAGTGGCATGTTGATCAATCCATTTAGATGGAGTTCGACTGTTTTGTTAAGCCGATGCCTCAATAGCTGTCATATTTAAACCTGACTATGGATGATGGAGAGTTGTTGAGCAACCTTCTCCGCAATCGTCAGGAACGATTTTGTTACAGGATCTTCTTGATCTATTGCGACAGGGAAGCCGTTGTCTCCGGCATCAGAAATCCCTTTAAGCAAAGGTATTTCACCAAGGAATGGTACTTTATATTCTTCGGCTAAACGTTTACCGCCGTCTTTACCAAAGATATAGTATTTGTTATCTGGTAGTTCTGCCGGTGTAAAATAAGCCATATTTTCAACAACTCCCAAGAGTGGGATATTGATACTGTCCATTAAAAACATGCCGATTCCTTTGACAGCATCGGCTAGCGCTACCTGCTGGGGTGTGGTGACAATAACTGCTCCAGCGATTGGGAAAGTCTGTGATACCGTGATATGAATGTCACCGGTTCCCGGTGGCATATCGACAACTAGATAATCCAGTTCACCCCAATTGGCATCATTGAAAAGTTGTTTGATTGCCGAAGTGGTCATGGGACCACGCCATGGAATAGGTTGATTGGGATCCGTAAAGAAACCGATTGAAAGTAGTTTTATGCCAAATTTTTCAAGTGGTTCAATTTTAACATGGCCGTCAGGCATCTCCACAGATCCGGGTTTGGCTCCTTCCAATCCGAACATCATCGGTAGTGATGGACCATAGATATCGGCATCCAATAGACCTGTTTTTGCACCCTTTGCATGAAGTGCAAGGGCCAAATTGGCAGCGACCGTTGATTTTCCGACACCGCCCTTACCCGATGAAACCAGAATGATGTTTTTAATCCCTGAAACCTGAGCACCCTGTTTGCCGACCACATTGGAAGTCATGTTGATCTGGACTTCAAGATTTTTATCAATAAAATGTGCTATGGCGTTGCGGCAGGCATGCTCTATATGATCTTTTAATGGGCAGGCGGGAGTAGTCAATATAACATCGAAGGCAATTTTTTGGTCTTCGATCTGAATATTTTGAATCATATTCAATGTTACAAGATCCTTTTTTAGATCAGGCTCTTCAACATAGGATAATGCATTTAATATTTGTTCTTTGGTAACCATCTATTATTCATTTGAAATCATGGAATACAAAACTACTCATTGCTGACCAATTTCATGTCATTTGTTTGTTTTTAATGGAATTAAGATCCATATATCTATGCATTATTGATGAATAAGGTTTTCCTACAACCTCAGAGAAAATTAACGAGGAGCCTACTTCGCTGTATTGCGTGTCTCTAATTCGGTAATGGGAGGAGTGGTATTTTTTGTGTATTCGGGAATTAGATAGGCCATATTATATACCTTTTAAATGCTGTTGTGGAAGAGTTGTACTTTGTCTGGTTTCCGTGTAATTATAATTGTATATGAAGGCAAATTTATCTAAGTTTGACTATTGATATGCATGGATTTGCATGAAATTGTAATTATGTCCGATCGATTTATAACATCTCTGAAGTCCCGCAAGTGGCGATGGCTTTACATTACTTTGGCTGTTTTCTTGATTTTAGTAATCGCGGTAGGCACTTATGCTTACCAAAAGAGAGACGGGATGCTCATGGGGGCCATCAATAAAGCAAAAGCTAAGCTGCTGGAAAAGTATGATATGGATTTGAAAATTCAATATTATGCTTTTCAGGGAATTAATGCGGTGCAGTTTAAAAATATACAGTTGTTACCTAAAAATAGGGAGCCACTGGCACAGATTAATGATCTGACGGTATCTGTTAAACTATGGCCCCTTTTATTTGGTGATGTAAAGCTAGGGGAAGTTATTCTGGACAATGCAACAGTGTCTTTGGTCAAGAAAGACACCATTAGCAACTACGATTTCCTGTTTAAGAAACAAAAGAAGGACACAGTCGAGAATGATAATCCGAAACAGAATTTGGCGGCATTGGCGGACCGTCTACTAAAGAACGTATTCTTTAAAATCCCGAATGATCTAGATCTTAAAAATCTTGAGCTTTCTTATAAGGATGACAGTACTTCACAACGTATTGTTATACCCTCTGCTGTCATTGATGGCGGTGATATGGAATCTAAGTTTTTGCTAAATGATCATGAGGCTGCCTGGAACCTAACAGGAACAATAGATTCGGATAATCAGGAATGTGATCTACGGCTTTTTTCAGATAAGAAGGAGGTGAATCTTCCACTATTGCAGCGCAAGTTTGGTCTGGCCGTTAGTTTTGATGAGATATCCTTTCGATTGGACAAGGCCAATCGGCGCAATAAGGAGTTGCTGGAATTACATGGGCAATGGGGCTTTAAAAACCTGAAGATAAATCATTGGCGTATCTCCAGCAAAGACGTTATTTTCCCTGAAGCGACCATGCAGGGGGCGCTCAATATTGGCGCTTCTTCTATTGAAGTCAGCAAGGAGAGTACGGTACAAGTCAAAGATTTTGTTTTTTCTCCTTATTTAAAATATGTACATAAGCCAGAGAAGGAAGTTTTTTTGGCTATTCACACAGATAAAATCAAGGCACAGGACTTTTTTGATGCAATGCCGGTTGGGTTGTTTCCGGGGTTGGATGGCATACAGGTTGAGGGGCATATTCAATACGATCTAAATTTTGCTTTGGAATTAAAAAAACCTGACAAACTTCTTTTTTCGTCCAAAGTGGATGATAAAGATCTGCAAGTCGTGAAATGGGGCGAGGCTAATATTGGGATGTTAAATACACCTTTTACCTATACAGCTTATGAAGATGGTAAACCGATGCGTGAGATTGTGGTCGGACCGCAAAACCCGAATTTTACACCTTTGGATCAGATCTCCCGTTATATGCAGATTAGTCTGATCAATACCGAAGATCCCTTTTTCTTTAAACATAAGGGCTTTGAAGAAAAGGCTTTCAAACTCTCTATTGTCACAAATATCAAAGAAAAAGGCTTTAAGCGGGGGGCAAGTACGATATCAATGCAATTGGTGAAAAATGTGTTTCTGAACCGTAATAAGACCGTCGTCCGGAAACTCGAGGAGATCCTATTGGTTTGGCTGATGGAACGTTCGCAGCAGGTCAGTAAAAAACGGATGTATGAGGTTTATCTCAATGTTATCGAGTGGGGTAATAATGTCTATGGAATCACCGAAGCGGCCCGCTATTATTTTGGAAAAACTCCAGCTCAACTCGGACTTGGAGAAAGTATCTTTTTGTCCAGTATTGTGCCACGTCCGAAGAAAGGACTTAACTTTTTTGATTGGACTGGGCATCTTAAGGGAAATATGCTGCGCTATTTTAATATCTATGGCCATATCATGACTAAAACGGGACAGATAGGTGTTGATTCGACCACATCAGCCTATGGTTTCTATGAGGTCCTATTGCAGCCGCATCTGCGTGCTGCCAGACCTGCAGTTGTAGATTCTATAGACACATTGGATATGGGGGATGATCCATTGTTATTCGATGATCTGGGGAACGGAGGTGCCGCTGATAATCTGGAAGGTGTTTCTCTTCCTAAAACCATAAAAAAGATGTCTCATCCTGAAAAACAGGACGAGGAAACGGCCGAACCGGAAAAACATAAGCGATCTATTTTCGATAAGATCCTAGGTCGGAATAAGGAAGATAAGGGAAAAACGGAAGACGAAACGACAAAGAACCCGAAAAAGGAACAGAAATAACCTGATAAAATAGGTTCATGGTTGATTGCTTTCATATTGATAAAGCTTTTGATTTGTTATATGGGATGTAGAATCAAAAAATTAGCTTGCTCAATACCTTGGAAAATCTGTCTGGAGAAAAGAAATGATACCGATAAAAATAATATAGTGGAATGAAAAAAATAGAAATTGACGGATTGCTTTTTGAACCCCTTTTTGAAGAAGAACAGATTCAGAAAAGAGTTCGTTTGATGGGGATAGACATTAGTCTGCGATATGAGCATAAGCAACCTGTTTTTATAGGAGTTTTGAATGGTTGTTTTATGTTTATGGCGGATTTGCTTAAACAAATAGAAGTTCCCTGTGAGATGTCTTTTATTAAATTGGCCTCCTATATCGGTACCGGTCAATCTGAATTGAATGAGCTTTTGGGTTTAGGTATTGATCTAGAGGGACGTGATGTGATTATCGTGGAAGATATTGTAGACTCCGGACATTCGCTGAAACATACATTGGATGCCGTGAAAAGATTAAATCCAGCCAGCGTCATTGCATGTGCACTTTTGGTTAAGCCTGAAGCACTGCAATATCATTTTGAAGAGTTGACCTATGTTGGTTTTGAGATTAGCAAGGAGTTTGTCGTGGGTTACGGGATGGATTTTAACGGTCTGTGCCGCAACTTGCCAGATATTTATAAGAATGTTCCTGTTTAGATTTTAATATTGAAATTTTGGTCTCGTAAGATCTGTTTTGCTATTAGAAATAGATCAAGGAACAAAGGGTAAAACATCCTTTAGCGAGGTAGCCCGTTTTTTATCTTTGTTCCTTAATCCTATAACAATGTAGCTTAGTATTTAAAAGAACAAGTTTCAATATGATCATTGACCATACCCACTGCTTGCATGTATGCATAACAAATCGTGGAACCAAAAAACTTGAAACCTCTTTTCTTCATGTCTTTTGCTATTTTATCGGAAATTTCGGTCGTTGCAGGTACATGTTGCAAACTAGGCCAATGGTTGGTCAACGGTTGCTGTTCTGGTAAAAATGAATACAGGTAATTGTAAAAGCTGCCATATTCCAGTTGAATTTTTTTAAATAGCCGTGCATTTGTAATGGTCGATTCTATCTTATTTCGATGTTTGATAATACCGGAATCTTTCAGGAGTGCTTCGACATGATCTGCTGTATAAATAGCGACTTTACTGACATCAAAATTGGCAAATGCTTCCTGATAAGCCGATCTTCGGCGGAGGATCGTAATCCAGCTCAAACCAGCCTGAGCTGACTCCAGTACTAAAAATTCAAATAAGGTTTTATCATCCTTGACTTGTCGTCCCCATTCTTTATCGTGATAGTTGACATACTGTTCATCAGATCCGCACCACTGGCAGCGTATAATTTCTTTTGGCATGTTCTATAAAGATTTTTTGAATGCAATATAACTTTTTATCCTAACTTTACGACCATAAAAAAGTTTCGAATTTAAACGGTCTGTGATTTCTTCATCGCCGATAAGGAGCAGTTTATTTCAATGAAAGTTAACATCTTTAAATATTTTATTGTCTTTGTAATCCTCTTTGTGTTTTCGGCTGTACAGTTGAGTGCACAACGACGGGCATTGCGACATGTTGCCCAAGATAGCGTATCCATACCCGATAGTACAGGTATTTTAAGAGATTCTATTCTATCGCCTAATCAGGAGGTGCTGGCATCTTTAAATCCGGCCCTGCAAAAGCAATATCGGATTGTCACTGTAGAAGCGGAGGGGCTGGTTGTTCACAATATCTATGACTATGATGTGAAACAGTATTTTAAAGGTGAACCGAGTAATAATGCTTTGACACGACAATATGGAACTCCTAAGCCGCATCGGGAGAACTGGATATTATTTACTGTGCTCTTTTTGATATTTGGAGTTGGTTTAATTCGCATATTTTTTCCTTCCGATTTAAAATTGGTCTTTCAAGGTTATTTCGATGACCGGGTGTTGTTGTCGGTTAGTAAAGAAGATACGATCCTAACCTCTTGGCCGTTCATTTTCCTGTTTGTATTATTTTCGGGGGCAATGGCACTCTTTGTTAGTTTGTTTTATGCTTATGAATTGAACCGCTTTGATTTTATTACCTTTCCCAATTATATTAAAACCGTAGGTATGGTCGGAGCGCTATTTGCCTTAAAAATTGGCTTTATCCGATTTTTATCCTTTGTTTTTGAAATAAGGAAGCTAGTAAAAGAATATGTGACAGTGTTGTATCTGATTTATTTTAACACGCTCTTTTTGATGCTTCCTGTGTTATTAATATTGAGTCTTGTCCCTTTAAGCGCTGTTGGTGTCGTTTTACATTTGGCTATTATTGGAGCAATCCTGTTATTCTTATATAGATTTCTCAAGACAGCGGCGCATATTATGTCGATGTATAAATTTTCAATTTCCTATTTAATTTTGTACCTTTGTTGCCTAGAAATAGCACCAATATTAATACTGTTAAGATTATTGAGCTAAAACTGGTTAATATGCAAACTTCAGACGTAGAAAGAGCAAAGAAGGTAAAAAGTGTACTGGTGACTTTACCAAAACCTGAAAACGATAAGTCCCCTTATTATGATTTAGCAAAGAAATACGGGTTAAAATTAGACTTTCGAGGTTTTATACACGTAGAAGGGGTTCCTGCCAAAGATGTGCGTAGGGATAAAGTTAATTTAGCAGATCACACTGCGGTAATATTTACAAGTAGAAATGCTGTAGATCATTATTTTAGGATATGTGAAGAAATGCGGTTTGAAGTGTCGGCAGAAATGAAATATTTCTGCATTTCAGAGACGATTGCCCTCTATCTTCAAAAATATATTCAATATAGAAAGCGCAAAATTTTCTTTGGTAAACAAACGGCTAAAGATCTGGAAGAGGTTTTGAAAAAACATAAGGCTGAAAACTTCCTGTTTCCTTGCTCGGATGTTGCTAATGAAGAAACAAGTAATTGGTTACAGCAAAATGGCTATAAGTTTACTCCGGCAGTTCTTTTTAGAACTGTAGTAAGTGATCTGAGTGATCTTAAAGATGTATTTTATGATGTAATTGTATTCTTCAGTCCTTCTAGTGTTCAGTCGCTATATGACAACTTCCCGGACTTTAAGCAAAACAATACCCGTATCGCTGCGTTTGGAGCTTCGACGCAACAGGCTCTCTTAGAACATGGATTGATATTGGATATTCCTGCTCCTACACCAAAAGCACCTAGTATGACGATGGCTGTAGAAGAATACATTAAAAAAGTAAATAAATAATAACCTATCTTAGGTTGATGATATAAAGGGTTTTTTTAAACCCTTTTTTTGTTGGATTTGGTTATTCTTTGGGATTCAAAGGATTATGATTGCATTGAGTTTGCCTATGTAATACAATCACAATAAAAAATAGTCGCTTAGTTTTCATGCGGTTGATAAAGAAACCTGTTATGAACTCGATCGAGGCATACAGTTTGTAGATAATTGAGTTGCTATAACAGATGATTCATTTGGTTTGTTAAAATAAGGTTCTATAAAGTAGATCCGGGTTGTTGTAGGATGAAATGTAATAAAAGTGACAGATGTCATTGAGATTTTAATTATATTTCTATTAAATTGTAATGGGGTTATTTGTTCCAATTAAAAATAAGGTGTAGACGTTATTTTTAAAATTTGGTAGAGATATTTTTTTTATGTTTGTAATTAAGCAAAATTAGTCAGTCGTGAAGTTAAAGCAAGTTGATAAAATTTCGGGCATTCGATCAGAGGACTTTTTAAAAAACTATCTGAAACCAGGGTTTCCGGTGGTCATCACAGATTTTATTAGTGCTGATAGTCCAGCATTGAAGAAATGGAGTTATGATTACTTTAAGGAAATAGCCGGGGATATTAAGATTGATGTCTATGGAAAAGAAGAAGATTCAATGGACCGTGCTGCCAGTGCTCCTGTGGGGCAAATGACATTTGCGGAATATTTGGATCTGATTACCAAGGAACCTACCGAATTGCGATTGTTTCTGTTCAATCTGCTTAAAATACGTCCTGAATTAAAGCAGGATGTTATTTATAATGATGTGACCGGAGGAAAAGTGTTGCAATGGCTACCATTTATGTTTTTCGGAGGAGAAGGGTCTAGTACCCGAAATCACTTTGATATTGATATGTCTCATGTGTTCATTTCACAATTTCAGGGACTAAAACGGATCTGGCTTTTTCCGAATGATCAATCGGATCTGATGTATAAGTTACCGTACAACTTTCATAGTATTGCTAATCCGAAGTATAGTAATGTGGAGGAATTTCCGGGAATAGAATATCTGGACGGATATGAAGCTGTAATCCATCCCGGAGAAACATTGTACATGCCTGCAGGATGGTGGCACTATATACAATATGAGACCGAAGGATATTCGATTTCAGTAAGGGCGCTGGCTAATTCGATCAGCGAGAAATTGCAAGGGGCACGAAATCTTTTTATAACAAGACATTTTGATAATACGATGCGGAAGATCTTTAAGGATCATTGGTTTCATTACAAAATAAATACAGCCAAGCGCCGCGCAAATAATGCCATTAAGAGAAGTAAACGATAAAAATAAAGGGGATATCAATTGATATCCCCTTTATTTTTATCGTTTACAGCTGTTTGATCTACAGGATAACGATCTTTCCTAGACCGATTCTTCATTTTCTGCCCATTTGCTCGCTTCTCTATAGAACAGTGTATAAGGATCACTGGGATAGATGGTCGCATCCGGATTATGTCTAAATGGAATTTCAGGATTAAAAATCTCACTGAGTATATTGCTTAGGAATCCGACAAAGTTCTCTTTCTGAAAGGCGAGAAAGTCGGCGGTTAATACACCTTCTTTGCCATTAAACAGAGTTCCTTCCTCACGCATTTTTCGGGCAACATATAGATGTGGCTCCAGTTGCTTCCGACCTGTCTTTTGCTCAAATACATAGGCATAGAAAAGTGTTTGTATCAGCGCTTTATTTTCGGTATTAGGTGCAAACACTTGATCGATCTCTCTAAATATAACTGAATCACCTCCTGTTTTGTAATCGACAATCCGACTGATGATCCGATCATCATGGGTGAGGACTTCGTCGACACGGTCGATGATACCGTATAAAGTAACCTGTTCTTCTTTACCATTTATAGAAATAGGGAATGGAAGCGTGTAATCTGTGTCGTTCTCGAGTTCTATAATGCGGAAGGCCTTATAATTGGCGATATCATATTCAAGATACATTTTGATATATTCACAAGCGATCTTTAACATGATGCGCTGTAGACTATTTAAATCGCTTGTGGAATTTAATTCAACCTGATATTGAAAGCCTATTTCCCGAACAACAAAAGATTCGATCTGATTAAAGTGCTGTTGCAGGATATTCGTAGGTGTAAAGTCTTTTTCATCTTTGAACGGCAGGAATATTTTCTCCATAACATTGTGGATAACAGTTCCCAACTTGTTCATCTCAAATTCCTGTGAAATGGAAGGTGGCTCTTTGATATTCGCGATATGCTTGAGGAAAAATTGCAATGGCGATTGTAGATAGGTTGTGAGTGCCGTTGCTGATATTCTCTTCTGGTCGACAATAAAGTCCTGATACATCTTTTCCCATACTTCGCCCTGTTTTTCGATGATAATCTCTGTTGTTTTGTCGGCGAACTGGATCGTTTGTTGTTGAATTTTGCGTTCAAAATTAAACTTGCTCTCGAACTCAAGTTGTTTGATAAATCTACTTTCCTCTCCTGTTGAACTTTCGTCTACAAGCCCATTGTAAAAAATATGGATCCCCTCGCTATATTGAAAGTGCCTATAAAACAAATAGGCTGACAGTGCATCTTGATTTTCCAATATTGGTAACCCATAGGCTCTTCGCAGGCTGTTGGGGATAAAGGTTGGGGAATTGGATGTTTTGGGTAGGATACCCTCATTTGCACCTAAAATATATACATTGTCAAAATTTAAACAACGGCTTTCCAGAAGTCCCATAATCTGGATACCCTCCAGTGGATTTCCTTCTATCGCAGAATTTATCGGCGATATGGCTTTCTTGATCAGGCCAATCTGGAAGCTGATACTTAAAGGTGCCACTGTCTCAAATCCCAAAAGTAATTGGTTGAGTGTCTTTTTGGTTTCTATTAGTAAATTGTTGTCAATCTGACGGATGCGTTCATGTGCGGAAATACTATGCAGCAGATCGTCAACAATTGTAATGAGTGAAGGAATCAATTGCGCCGCGTGTACAATCGGAACGAAAAATTGAGGTAGTGCGCTTTTGAAATGGAGTTCTTCCAATGCGATTTCAAATAATTGCTTATCGGCGATTTCTTTCTGAATTTGCAGCTTGTCTTCCAAAGAAACCTGTGTCAAGGGATGATTGATGAATGTCTCAATGGTCTGATAAGAGATCTTGTTCCTCTTTAACTGCGAAATTTCTAAATGCACTTCCATCCATAAATCCAATATACCATAAATAGGGGATTGGGTTAAGGGATAACCGGTAGTAATATTGGGGTTAACATCAGGAAGACTTTGCAATAAAGGAACCAATAGGTTCTCATCGGCTAATAAAATAGCCGAAGTTTGCTCTTTGTTATTTTGTTTTTCAAGAATGTCATAAAGTAGTTTTGTCTGACTTATTTTTCCTGTGCTTGCATACAAGTTTACCGTTGAGGTTCTGTTGCCTATTATATTGGGGCTACTGCCGAGCGCGTTGACAAGTCCGGTCTGAAAGATATTTCGCCGAATGAACAAACCTGCTTCTTGCATATTGTCGTCCAGGTAATAGGAGTCTGCATCGAAGTAAAATAGTGCCTTTCCTTCTTCTTGCCATTGACGGAATAATTTAGCTTCGGCCCTATTCAGTGCATTGAATCCAACAAAAAGAATCTGTTTAAAGGATGATGTAAAATCCTGAAGGGTAGCTTTGCTCTCGACTAGATCTCGATAAATCGTCGGATAATTAGTTTGACCGGCTGCTTTAAGCGTTTCTTTAAACTTTGTGTATAATATTGGCAGTCTTTTCCATAATTGTAGAAACCGCTCTTGTACACCGCTATGGCCAGCAATGGAAAAGGATTGCCAAAACTGACGGATAAACCCTTGCTGTTCTTGTGTAAGGTGTTGGAAGGCAATATCAATTTTGGTGTTATCATAAAGCTCCATATAGAGCTGATCGATGGGGACCAGATCATAATCCAGTTGTCCAAAGTCACTCAATATAATCTCTGCAATAGGATAAAATTCTTCTAATGTTTCCGGTTCTTTACCCTCAGCGGCCAAAAGTTCGTTATGGATTTTAAACAGCTGAAAGAACTGTCCCAAGGGGCTAGCCTCGGCATCATTGGTCGATAATTTGAAGAATTCCTGTATAGTAAAAAACTGTGGAGACCAGATGGCCTGTCCATAGACCTCGGCAAGATGTTTTTTGAGATATGTAATCGGACGTTTATTGTTAAACACGATGGCAATCTCACTCAAATCGTTTCCAAAACGTTGTTGAATATCCGCTGCTACTAATTTTAAAAAGGCTGTTTGCATCGTGATCGTTTATTTTACTTCAATTAATTGATTTGATTTAGCATAGTAGAGGTAGGCTTTGACATTGTTGTAGCCTAGGTTCTCCAAGTTTTTCTTATAGTTGTCAACCTGATATTTATGTCCGATGTAATCCGTTTGTGTAAATTTAAAGTCGAGGACAATTGTCTCTTCCTCTGATGTGAAGACTTTATCAGGGCGGATGGTTTCTCCTTTAGCGGTAATGATACTGGCTTCATTCCAGATTTTATATTTTCCGGTAAGCCACTGATTGATGATGGGATGGTTCCAGATCAGGTTGATTTCTTGCATAAGGTAGGGTTCATCCTCTTTTGAGAGTATACCTTCCTGAATCAGCTGACGGACTAATCTGGAAATATCTTTTTCTTTAGCGATCTGAGACATGATTTCATGGGCCAGTATCCCATATTGTGCTGCTTTTTCCAGCATCATAATATCGTTGATTGTACGTGTGCTGGATTTCTCTAAGGCCATCTCCAGCTCTTTGGAAATAGGGTAGTGGCTGAGTGCAATGATATTGTCTTCTTGACTTTTAGGGGTGACTCGTTCGATAGTCTGATCAACCTTTATTTGGGCATCTTCTAAAGTAAATGGAGCAATAGAGGAATCCAATACTTGATAGAGGATATCGCTGATATATTCATCTTTGATATCATATCCTGTAATTTCGCCGGTCTTTTTGTCCACGGACTCTTTAAATGATGGAGCAGTAATATAGAGGTGTTCAACGGCACGTGTTGTCGCTACATAGAACGTATTTAGCGCATCCATATAATTGAATAGCATTTCCTCAAAATATTGTTTGAAGAACACAGACTTTCCAACTGTCGTGGTATATTTTATGGGAATTTTTCCTAACTGGGCAAATGGCGTATCGTAAGTGTCGATCCAGAAATCTCCATTGATCATCCCGTCCAGATCCCAGGAACAGAACGGGAGCATGACAACATCATAGGCAAGACCTTTTGATTTATGGATTGTTGTTACTTCAATAGCGTTTATATCACCATTAGAAGGTAGTACTGCGCGATTGCCATCTTCTTCCCAGAATTCTAGAAACTGAATAATTCCACGCTCACCATTGGTCGAGAAAGCCGAAATCATATCCTTGAATGCCAATAGGTAGGGAAGGTGAATGTTCTGTTCAGTCGTGAAGCCATAGATTTCGATGAGTTTTTCTATCAAATGAACCAAAGGCTGTTTTTGCCAAATTTCCCAGGAGTCGATCAATGCGTGGGGAAGAAAATCTTTCAACGCACGGATGTCGTTTGAAGCGAAGGTTAGCCAAGCGGTTTGATTGACCGTATTTTTCTGGATGGTCTGATAGAGATAGACGATTTTTGCTTTATGTATACTATGTTTGTCCGAATTGTATACGAGCGCTTTTAATGTTTCAATCAGGAGGAGTACAGCGTCGTTGCTGGCCAAGGATAGCGCATCTCCGGAGATGACCTCAAAGCTAAGATTCTCCTCTTTTTTGAAATCCATCAATTTCTGGATAACTAATTTCGCTTGTGCATTACTACGTACAAGGATCCCTATTTGTTTGGCTTGATATCGGCCAGTATGAAACCATTCACCTATCTTCTTACATAAAAGATGAAGAGACTCCTCGATGACCTGATTTCTCCTGTAGCGACCGTCAGACACAGGGATATACGAAATCTCGATGGATCCCAACTTATCGAGATTCCCTTTTTTGTGTGCAGGGATTTCCTGTTGACTATTTTCATAAGCTTTAACAAGCATATTATCATTGCCTGAGGCTGCCCACCAATGTTTCCCCTCTTCGTCTAAGTTTTCGTCTACTTTTTCATTGAGAACACGCTGTAGATGCTGAGGGATACTGTTAAAAAGATAGTTGTTTAGCTGGATAATATTTGGGAGACTTCTAAAATTGGTCTCAAGACTACCATTTTCTATAAAACTGATTTTGCTGCTCTCATCCAAGTGGAAGGCATGACCAATTTGCTGTTCGACCTGTTGGAGTAATATGCGCCAATCTCCGTTCCGCCAACGGTATATACTCTGTTTGACATCTCCAACAATGAGATGCTCACTTAGTGTACCATTGGCATCTGCAAGTGCATTGATCAATAGGGGGCTGTAGTTTTTCCATTGGATGCGCGAGGTATCCTGAAATTCGTCGAATAAAAAATAATTGAAGCGATTGCCGATCTTTTCCCAGATGAATGTCGGATCGTTGTTCTCATCGATCCCAAGTTTATTTAACAGGATCTGTGAATCGGAGATTAATTGAGCGCCGTTTTCCTTACGCCATTGGGTCAGTAAGTCGCTCATTTCTTTGAGCAAACGTAGGTAATAGAGATTGTTTTGTACCGCCTGATAAGCAATGTAAGCTGCTAGATTCTCCTGTAGTGCCTGAAAAGACTGTAAGATGGGAGCAAGCGCTAATTGGAGGTCGTAGCGTATATTTTTGTCGCTATCTGTAAATGCGTCCTCATTATCTATCAATTGTACATATTTGTCCAATATTTTGGCAATTTCTGAAGAACTTAACTTGTCTGTCTTTTTACTGGTCTTGCTAGCTGAGATAATCTTATTGCGTGATTTTCCCTTGAGCTCATTTTCACTGATGTTGAATCTTTTGAACGTATCATTGAAAGTTTCGATGGTCAGCGAAAGTGCTTCGGTAAAGGCATTTATTTTTTGTTCGATTTCTTGATTCAGGAGGTTGAAAACTTCTCTTGGGTTTGCTGAATTAATATAGCTGTCAAATTCCTGGAAATTTTCAGAGAAAATAAGATTGGCTAGGCCCATCAATTGTTGTCGATAGTTCCAGTTTTCATTTTTGGCTATTTTTTTCTCCGCATAGGCGATGATCCAATCAAGGAGATCGGGGCGTTCATCCAACAACTGATTGAGCATGACTGTCAATTCATTTTTGACTTTATTGACATTCATTTCTATCTTGTAGGCCGCATCGAGGTTGAGTTCGTATGTGAAAGCACGGATAACTTTTTGAGAAAAACCATCAATCGTACTGATGGTAAAATGACTGTAGTCGTGTAAGATCCGACGGTAGACACGGTAGGATTTCTCCTGGATCAAATAGCTTGTCCAATCGGGTTGTTGCTGCAGCAATAATTTTCTGAAATCTTCGATTTTGGGACTGGGATCGCCAATAGCTAGGCCGTGGAGCACAGAGAGTATGCGCTCTTTCATTTCTGCGGTGGCCTTGTTGGTAAACGTTACCGCCAATATCTCCTTATAGCTGTTTTCATTGGACAGCAATAATGTTAGATAATGTAGTGTCAGACTAAAGGTTTTTCCAGAACCGGCCGAAGCTTTGAGTATTTTTAATGGCGCAACAGATTTCATGGAATGAAGGTAGAAAGTAAAATGTAAATTGGCAAAAATGCCGAAGATTATTTTAATTGAGAAAAATATACTTAATTTGCTTCTAATTTATTGACCAAATTATTGTTTTATGAAATATACAGTGGGTATCCTTGTATTATTATGTATTACCTTTAATTATTCTTGTAAAAAAGATGGATCTGAAAAGGATAATAGTAGGCTTATCGAATTTAAAAATACAACCTTATCCGCTTCAAATGGCGCCGAAACTAGTTATCTACTTGAATATGATGACCAAGGGTGGGTAACAAAAGTAAATGAACAGCAGTTCCATTATGGGGCAAATGGGCGAGTGGATTATTCGCGTATTGCGCTTCAGGATAAAACGGGCGGAATTGAACGGGTGAAGATCGTGCGTTTAAGCTATCATTGGGACGAACAGAATCGTCTGAAGAGTGTATTTGTTGATAGTTTGTATAATAAGAGCGCACCGATTAAAGATGGAATAAACACTGTAGGCGCTGAATCGCTCATTAAAGATAAATTATTGACAAGCTATTCTTATACTTCGAACATGTCTGTACCCTCCAAAATTGTCTATCGGAAACTGGAAAAATTCTATGAACAAATTGGAGATGAGCAGGAGTTGACTTTTGCCTATAATGGCGATAATATCCAAAAACTGAAAAGCTTTCTATATTTCTCACCGCTTTTCAATAATCCCGGAGACCCTAAACTTGAATTCACGTTATTCTCTTTTTTTCAATATTCTACGACGCTAAACCCTCTTTATCCTATTTATAAACAAATGGGGTTTAATCCGATTGATATTAATCAGGTGGTATCCAAAAATTTAGAAAACGCTTTTTTCTCTGCCCTAATTCAGGGAAGGACCAATCAGGAAATGCAGCCGGATTGGACAAAGAAAACAGCTGTAAAAATTACCTTGGACGCTAGTGGCAAACCTACAGCAATGAATTATGTTGTTAAAGGGGATTTTGAAGGAGTTAAAGATGTCATTTTCAGCGAAGTTTTATTAAATTATGTCTATGAATAAAAAAAAATAACTATCTTTGCATCCCCTCTAGTATGAAGCTCGGGGGATATGTTGAATACATAAAATAAAATTAAGAAATGGCAACTAAAATCAGATTGCAAAGACATGGTAAAAAAGGACGTCCTTTTTACCACGTAGTCGTAGCGGATTCTCGCGCTCCACGTGATGGTAAATTCATCGAACGTATCGGTTCTTACAACCCAAACACAAATCCTGCAACTATTGTTTTGGATTTTGAAAAAGCTTTGGATTGGATGAATAAAGGTGCTCAACCTACTGACACAGCTCGTGCTATCCTTTCTTACAAAGGTGTTCTTTACAAAAAACACTTACAAGGTGGTGTGAAAAAAGGTGCTTTTGATGAAACTGCTGCTGAAGCTAAATTCACTGCTTGGACTGAAGCTAACGAAGCTAGAATCTCTGGTAAAAAAGATGGTTTAGCTCAATCTAAAGCTGATGCTAAGAAAGCTGCTTTAGCTGCTGAAGCGAAGAAAAAAGAAGAAAAAGCTGCTGCTGTAGCTGCTAAAAATGCTCCTGTAGCAGAAGAACCTGCCGCAGAAGAGACTGAAGCTCCTGCATCAGAAGAAACTGAAGGTTAATTCTTTCATAAAGTATTCGAGAAAGCCGACTCAATCTTGAGCCGGCTTTTTTAATAAAATAGTTTATGTGTTAAAATGTGATGCTGATTGCTCTAATTTAAAATAGAAGGCCGAGCATATTATCCTATCGCTATACAAAAAAGTGAAAATAAAACAGATGCTGTATATATAGTGGAAGCCGAAAGGAAAAGCATCTCAATACTAATATCCTAATACGCAATATTACAAAATGACTATCGATCAAAGTTTTTATATAGGCTATATCAGCAAAACGCGAGGTCTAAAAGGCGAGATGCAATTGTTTTTCGAATTTGAAGACTATGAGAGTTTGGATATAGATGTCGTCTTTTTGGAGGTCAACAAAAAACTTGTACCTTATTTTATCGATGCTATAAAACTGCAGAAAAATAGTACCGCCTACGTGACATTTGAAGATGTTGATCATATCGACAAGGCACAGGTGCTTGTTCACAAAAAGGTTTATCTACCCAATGATAAAATGCCAGAACGGGATCCCGATGATTTTAGATATACGGATTTAATCGGATTTTTGGTGATCGATGAAACCCATGGTGAACTGGGGGAAATTACGGATGTACAGGAATTTCCACAGCAATTCGTCGCGACAGTTGATATGAATGGTAAAGAATTGATGTTCCCCCTATCCGATGATTTAATCGTTGGCATAGATGGTGAAGAGGAGATTATTGAAGTAGAATTGCCTGAAGGACTAGTCGATCTTTATAAAGAATAAAAGTGGACGGACCTCTCGTAAATTATCCCTGATTGCAAATCGGGATTTACTTTAGAGCATCGTTCTTAATTCCCATAAATTTGAATGAAAAAGGTCTAAGTTCGTAAAGGAATTTAGACCTTTTTCGATTCAATAAGTTGAGGTTTTAAATCATATTTCGCTTCATCTGACAAAATTTTTGTTTTGGGACAGTCAGGGATCTCTTACTCTGATGGATTTTGTTTAAATTGGTACTGAATAATCAATATATTGACCACTATAAACGATCTGTCTTGAAACTATTACTGCTAATTATTTCAACGATATTCTTATCCTCTTGTGCTTTCTTTGGGAAGAACAAAGAATTTCCGATCGGAAATTATCAAGTTATTTGCGGTTATACCAATGACGGCTACCTAGAGGCCAAAGCTAAGGATCCGCTAAATATTGAACCTGATGCATATTGCGATCATCCGCTTCATTATCGTTCTTTTCTCTCCCTTCGGGATAAGGGACAATTTGTCCTTGCGATAGGTGATATCTTGCTCTATGGCAGATATAGATTTGAAGGGAATAAAATTGAATTGGTGGATGATAAAAAGGGAACCATCTCTTTGGATATAATTCAAGTAAAAAAGAATTTCATACAATTGAAAGGTGATTTCTCCCAATTCAATTCAGCCCATTTGCCAAATACGGAACGGTTGTTTCTCAATTTCGAATTAGACAAAACACCACTTCGCGAGCAGCCTAGTAAATTTGATAGTGTAGTCAATCTTTGGCGTAATATTCCGACAAGTGCTGAAAATGATCAAGAGGTAAAGGCCCGCGCATTAAACTTTTTAGATTATTCTATAGCATACTTTCAGCACATCTCAAATTCTGGCGTCCATAGTGATTATAAGATAGATGGGGTTGAATCTCCAATTACTTATGCGCAAAATGGCATTGTATTAAAACAATGGGAAGATGTTCCTGTCTCATGGAAAGAGCTGTTTTACAATGAGGAGAATGCATTGGTTGCCTATAAATATTTAATGGATGGGTTTAATTATGGAGAGAAGGAGAAATATAGTGTCTCTGGCTTACTGCTGATCACATTCTATTTAAAGAATCTACGTAATTCTCTTTCAACTTTGAAATAATTTGTATGGGAAGATCTGGAAAAAAGACAGCTTTGTTACTATAATTTATAGCTTTTCGAAAAAATGTTTTTGTTGTTTGATTTTTTAAGACGATATTAGCAACGCTTATAGAGAAAGGCCGAGGGACTAGACCCAGTGAAGCCTTAGCAACCTGTATTGTTCAAGGTGCTAAATTCTACCCTGCTCCATGTGGGAAAGATAAGTTACATGCAGATAGACATATCCTCGACTTGTGCGTTTCGATGTAAGCCAACCCAAACTTAAAACAGTTTTTTAATGAAGATTATCGACCATATCCAGAATGCTAAAGGAAAAACATTGTTTTCTTTTGAGCTATTGCCTCCTGCAAAGGGACAGGGCATCCAAAGTATTTTTAAGACAATGGATGAACTGATGGAATTTAAACCGCCCTTTATTGATGTAACCTATCATCGGGAAGATTATATCTATAAGGAACATGCAAGCGGGCTGTTGGAACGTGTATCTTATCGTAAGCGACCAGGAACGGTGGCGATCTGTGCTGCGATCATGAATAAGTATAAAGTGGACGCAGTGCCCCATCTGATATGTGGTGGCTTTACCAAAGAGGAAACTGAAAATGCCTTGATCGACTTAAATTTCTTGGGTATCGATAACGTATTGGTATTACGAGGTGATGCACGCAAAGGAGATGCTGATTTTATTCCAAGTGAAGGCGGACATGCTTTTGCAACGGATCTATTGCAACAGGTAACGGATATGAATAAAGGAAAGTATCTTCACGAAGATATTATCACATCTGAAAAAACCGATTTTTGTATCGGTGTCGCAGGATATCCGGAGAAGCATTTTGAATCTCCTAATTTCAATACTGATTTTAAATATCTGAAGCAAAAAGTGGATATGGGTGCTGAGTTTATTGTAACTCAGATGTTCTTTAACGTGGAGAAATATAAGGAATTTGTGACCAAATGCCGGGACAATGGAATCCATGTGCCTATCATTCCGGGACTCAAACCATTGACGACCAAAAAGCAACTGGTTACTTTGCCAAGAATTTTCCACCTGGATATTCCTGAGGAATTGAGTGATGCTGTCGCAGCATGTAAAACCAATGCTGATGTAAGGCAAGTAGGTGAAGAATGGCTTGTGCAACAATGTCAGGAGCTGATAAAATTTGGTGCTCCAGTATTGCACTTTTATACCATGAGTAATCCTGGGCCAACGAAAAAGATTGTCGAGAAGTTAGCCTAAAAAATACAAGAGGAGCGAGGGAAAACCCCTCGCTTTTTTATTACTTCTATCGACGGTATACTGCTTTGTACTTGTGAATTGAATCCTCTTTTATTCCATGGCCATATGCAGCTTTTGAGATGAAGTTTGCCATTACCCCTGCTTTCAAAACCAGCATTTCTCTTTTCACTATAGAAGTGCTCTCTTTCAAAAAATATTTTTTGTTAAACAGTAGTGTTAAATAGTGTTAATTAACATTTTTAAATCGAGATAACTATTTAATTTGAGGTACTAAAAGGAACTAAGATATAGACCAATTGTCCTTATGACGTATAATAAATTAAACTCGCTATTTGGTTTGGCCTGTGGCCTCATTGCTACTGTTGTCTACATTGCTACTGTTGAAAAGACCGTGAGCTGGTGGGATTGTGGTGAATTTATCGCCTGCGCGTACAAACTTGAGGTGGCACATCAACCTGGTGCCCCGCTATTTCTACTTATTCAGAATGTTTTTTCCAATCTGGCTTTCGGTAATACAGGGCAAGTCGCTTACTGGATGAATATTGGTTCGGCAGTCTGTAGTGGTCTGACGGTGACATTTTTGTTTTGGACAATTACAGCGATTGCCCGGAAGATTTTAAAGAAGCCACAGCAATCTGCTTTTTCTTACTATTTACAGATCTTTGGAGCGGGTGCAGTGGGGGCTATGGCCTTTAGTTTCAGTGATACCTTCTGGTATTCGGCCGTAGAATCCGAAGTGTATGCGATGTCCTCACTTTGTACTGCGGTGGTTTTCTGGGCGATTTTTAAATGGGAGGCGCGTGCGGACCAGGACGGAAGTGATCGCTGGCTGATTTTTATCGCTTTTGTCATGGGGCTTTCAATTGGAGTCCACCTATTAAATCTTTTGGCTATTCCGGCTATAGCCATGGTGGTGTATTTTAAAAGGACTTCAGAAATTAATTTTAAAGGCATTATAAAGGCATTTCTATTAGGAATATTAGTTCTTGCAGCAATCCTTTGGGGTGTTATTCAGTGGCTGATCGGTTTTGCTTCCAAAATAGATCTATTGTTTGTGAATTCTTTTGGACTGGGATTTGGTACAGGAATTCTTTTCCTATGCTTGCTTTTTGGTGTCACAATTGTATATGGTCTTTTTTATTCCCATAGAAAACGCAAGTATACATTAAATACAGCTTTATTGGTGTTTTGCTTTATTCTGTTTGGTTATAGTTCCTATACCATGGTGCTGATCCGTGGAAAGGCAAATCCATCCTTAAATAACAATGCGCCAGATAATGTCTTTTCGTTTTTAGGTTACTTAGGGCGAGAACAGTATACGCGGGAACCTCTGGTTAAAGGACCATACTATGATTCAAAGGCTGTGGATGTTCAAAGCAAAACCAGTTATCGGAAAGATGAATCCAATTATACAGCATTTACACAGGTTGATAAGTATGCATTTGATCGTGAAACATTTTTTCCACGTATCTATAGCCAGGATGAAAATCATCAAGCCTACTATAGAAGTTATCTCAAGTTAAAAGAGGGCGAAAGACCACAGTTCTCCGATAACTTTAAGTTTTTCTTTAATTTTCAATTGGGGGAAATGTATGCACGTTACTTCTTATGGAATTTTGTTGGCAGGCAGAATGACAAGCAAGGCTATGGATCCTATACGGAGGGGAATTGGCTCTCTGGAGTGAAAACGCTGGATAATTGGCGCCTTGGTGGGCAACATCATCTTTCGGAGTCACAGCAACATGATCCAAGCCGAAACACGTATTTTTTCTTGCCTTTGTTATTAGGGATAGCTGGAGCGATCTGGATGTACAAAAACAATAAACCCTATACTTTGGTATTGACCTTGCTGTTTGTTTTTACGGGTATAGCGATTGTTGTATATCTCAATCAGACACCACTGCAACCCCGTGAACGTGATTATGCTTATGCCGGATCTTTTTATGCTTTTGCGATCTGGATCGGACTGGGTACAATTGCACTCATGCGCTTTTTTAAACGGTTTCTCAGTAATCGCTATGCCATGGCTACGGGGTTATCTTTTGCGCTGTTGGGTGGGCCAATTATTCTGGCGCATCAGAATTGGGATGATCATAATCGTTCTGAGAAATCCTTGGCTCGGGATGTGGCCCGTAATTACCTAGAAACCTGTGCACCAAATGCAATCTTGTTTACCTATGGTGATCACGATACTTTTCCATTATGGTATCTGCAGGAAGTAGAAGGAGTTCGTCCAGATGTACGGATTGTTGTGCTGAGTTATTTAACGGGAGATTGGTATATGCAGCAGGCCAAGAAAGCAACTTATAAAGCTGCAGGACTTCCGATTGCGATTCCTGCGGAAAAAACAAAAAAGGGTATTCGTGATTATATCCCTTTTGTGGATAGACAGTTGAATGAAGCCGTGGATATCCAGCAGTTATTGCAGTTTGTTACTTCTGATGACCCTGATTATAAAGTACAGTTGAATTCGGGAAATCTGGAGAATTATTTTCCGACTAAGAAGGTCAAATTGGCCATTAACAAAGCCGAGATTTTGAAAAAGAATGCTGTGCCCGCTTATTTCCAGAATGCCGTCGTTTCAACAATGGAATGGGAAATCCCCGCTGACCACTTATCCCGATCGGATCTGACTTTGTTGTCCCTCCTTGAAAATAATCATTGGGATCGACCGATCTATTTTTCGAATATGCTCCCTAGTGATATTAAGTTGGGCTTGGACAAATACCTTGTCAACGAGGGCTTCGCTTCAAGGTTGATGCCCGTTGCTGCGACCAGTGAACAGCAGGCGCCTGCTGGCGAGATGGCAGCTTTGGTCAATGTGGAAGCCTTATATGATAATATCATGCATAAATACAATTGGGGGAATACCAAGAATGCAAAATATTTAGATACCGATTCCTTTCGCTTCTCAAGTATGTATGCACGGGATATTTTTGGAAAGACAGCACGGTTGCTATTGGAAAAAGGACAGCTTAAACAAGCTGGAGAAGTGGCCAAGAAAGCATACGACCAATTGCCTGATCGTGTATATGCGATGTCGGATGCGATTAATTATGTAGATATCATTGATAGCCTATATCGTTCCGGACAGGGATACCTGGCTGGAAATGTAGTCGATCGAAATTTGGACTATGTTTCACAAAATATGGAATATCTACATCAGCTGGTATTGGATAAGAAAAATTTAGGTTTTGAATGGAACGATATGCAGCTAGCACTTGACTCGGTCGATCGTTATCGAGATATCCTATTGGAGGCAAATGATACTAAGCGGTTGGCACGTGTCGAGGGACTTAGAAAACAGTATCAGCAATGGTATGGTATAGAATAAAAAAAAAAGGTCGGAATTGTTTCCGACCTTTTTTTTATGTAATCGTTTACTTATCCATTTTTCTTCACTTCTTTTCCCCAAGAATCTTTCAACGTAACTGTACGGTTAAAGACCAGGTGTTCTGGAGTAGAATGTGTGTCTAATGTAAAATACCCTAAACGGATGAATTGATACCCTTTTCCAGGAGTAGCAGTAGCCAGATCGGGCTCGATATAGGCACGTTCAATCACATGCAAACTTTCAGGATTGATGGAATCTTTAAAGTTTTCAGCTGCCGCAGGGTTTTCATCATTGAACAACCTGTCGTATAATCTTACTTCAGCTTCCTTAGCATGAGGAACAGAAATCCAATGGATTGTTCCTTTTACTTTTAATCCGGAAGTATCTTCACCTGATTTGGAATTAGGCACGTAGGTACAATGTACTTCTGTTACCTTTCCATTTTCATCTTTGACGAAATCGTTGCAGATAACGATATAAGCGTGTTTTAGACGAACGGAAAGTCCTGGGCCGAGACGGAAGAATTTTTTTGGAGCATCTTCCATAAAATCTTCACGTTCTATCCAAAGTTCTTTGGAAAAAGGTATGATCCGAGCACCTTCACCCCCTTCAACTTCAGGGTTATTCTCGCCGACTAAATCTTCCACTTGACCATCCGGATAGTTTGTGATCACTAATTTGATCGGATCAAGGACAGCCATTCTACGCCAGGCAGTTTTGTTGAGATCCTCCCGGATGCAAAACTCCAGTAGACTGACGTCGATCATATTTTCGCGTTTTTGAACTCCGATCTTTTCACAGAAGTTGCGAATACTTGCCGGTGTATATCCTCTTCTCCTCAAGCCGGAGATCGTTGGCATACGAGGGTCATCCCAGCTTTCAACAAATTTATCATTGACCAATTGCAATAATTTACGCTTGCTCATGACCGTATATGTCATGTTTAAGCGTGCAAATTCATATTGCTTGGATGGGAAAATTTCCAGTTTATCGATACACCAGTCATAAAGAGGACGGTGTGGGATAAATTCAAGGGTACAGATCGAATGGGTGATTTTCTCAATTGAATCCGATTGTCCGTGTGCAAAATCATACATTGGGTAGATGCACCATTGATTGCCTGTCCGGTGATGGTGGGCATGCTTGATGCGGTATAACAAAGGATCACGCAGGTGCATATTTGGACTAGCCAAATCTATTTTTGCACGGAGCACTTTCTCGCCATCCTTATATTTCCCAGCTCTCATATCTGCGAATAGGGTCAGATTTTCGTCTATAGATCGGGCGCGGTAAGGTGTCGGAACACCTGGTTCTGTAGGCGTACCTTTTGCTGCTGCAATTTCTTCCGCTGTACTATCGTCCACGTATGCTAAACCCTTTTTTATGAGTTCAACAGCGTAGCTGTAAAGTGTTTCAAAATAATCCGAAGTATATAGTTCTTCTGCCCACTGGAATGCTAGCCATTGAATATCTTTCTTGATACTTTCAACATACTCGGTATCCTCAGTCACAGGGTTAGTGTCATCAAAACGTAGATTAGTCTTGCCGTTATACTGCTGTGCTAATCCAAAATTTAAGCAGATGGATTTGGCGTGACCAATGTGGAGGTAACCATTTGGTTCAGGAGGAAAACGTGTCAATACACGTCCGCCATGTTTTCCTGTACGAAGATCTTCTTCGACAATTTCCTCGATAAAATTTAATGATTTTTCTTCACTCATAATACAAAGTTAATTATTAGAAGCGAGATATTAGCTAGGAGATGATAGATATTCAGCTTAGTTTGAACAGGTAATCAACCGACAAACACCTACTATAGTTGCGACTGCTGGCACAGCGATTACTTGAAATAAAAAAGGGACGAAGATCCGTCCCTTTTTACCGATTTGTTACTATTTGAAAGCGAACACCTTTCCGAGGGATTCATTGCTTGTAAATGTACAGCTTTGATCAATCAATTGACCTGTTCCGATATTGATTACCATACCATGCACAGCCAGTGCCTGGCCATTTTTCCATGCATTTTGAATGATGGAAGTAGAACAAAGATTAAAAACCTGTTCTTTGACATTGAGTTCAACTAAGCGGTCTACTTTCTTTTCGTTATCTTCGATGCCATCAATCTCTTCGCTATGCAAACGGTATACATCTTTGATGTGACCCAGCCAGTTATCAATAATACCATATTGATTGCGACTTAAAGATGCCGCAACCCCACCGCAACCATAGTGTCCAGCAACGATGACCTGTTGTACTTTTAATACATTGACGGCATAATCTAGAACACTTAATAAACTCATGTCTGAGTGGATAACCATATTGGCGATATTACGGTGTACGAAAACCTCACCTGGCTTTGTACCGGTCAACTCGTTGGCTGGTACACGACTGTCTGCACAGCCGATCCAAAGAATTTCAGGATTTTGACCTTTTGCAAGTTGTTGGAAACGTCCTGTGGTATCATTTTTTACAAAATCCATCCATTCTTGATTTCCCTTAATAATATTGTCAAATCCTGTTTTTAAATCTTTATTTTCCATATTCCTTTTTTAATATCACTTTGCTCTAGAGCTCTTTTTCGATAAAATAATACAAATTTCTTAGTTTATTGTTTACTTGAAACAACTTTATTTTTTATAAACAACCTGTAAAAGTTCGATCTCCTTGCCTTTACTTTTTGCATTCTGTTCAAAGTCTTTAATGACTTCGATAACATCCTTGTCGATAAATTTACTGAATGTCCCATCGATACGGATCTTACTGACTGATTTTGGTAAACTATATAGCTTTTGCTGGATAGGAACTTTGTTCAAAAATGAAACTTCCTCTGCTAATGTGATGACAGCCTTATCCTCTTCGTTATCCTTTTCGATATTATATTTAAAAGCATTTTTCATATTTGCTCTTAGAATATAGAATGTTGCCACAACGATTCCAATTCCAACACCCATTAATAGGTCGGTAAATACGATAGCAACAATAGTTACGAAAAATGGAATGAATTGATCCAGACCTTTTCGATACATTGAGGTAAATAAGCTTGGTTTAGCCAATTTATACCCAGTATGTAATAGTATTGCGGCAAGACATGCTAGCGGAATCATATTTAACATTGTTGGAATAGCCAACATGGCAACGAGCAGCCAGATACCGTGTAGGATTGCGGACTGTCTTGTCTTTCCACCAGCATTGACATTGGCTGATGATCGTACAATAACAGAGGTTAATGGCAGCCCGCCCAAGAGTCCACTTGTCATATTACCGATCCCCTGAGCGACTAATTCGCGGTTGGTCGGTGTATTGCGTTTATAAGGATCAATCTTGTCTACTGCTTCAATACTCAATAGGGTTTCCAAGCTAGCAATAATGGCAATGGTAAATGCGGCTATCCAAACATCTTTATTGACGATTTGGGTGAAGTCAGGTAATGTGAATAAACCTGTAAACTCTGCAAATGACCCTACAATTGGCACGAGTACAAATTGTTTATCGTGTAATTGAAAAAAGGAACCATTAAAAAGATAAGCCAGAGTGACACCGACAATAACGACTACCAACGGAGCGGGCACTTTATTCAATTTAGGAATTGCTGGCCAAAAGATCAGAATCCCTAATGATAGAGCACAGATAATCAATGCACCAAAATTGATGGCTGAGGCAACGGTATCAAAATATGCACCTATACCGTGCCCATTGTCCAGTTCAAAAGCGTGTGTTTCGATCAATCCCAAAGCCAAAGGGATTTGTTTCATGATAATGGTAATACCGATCGCAGCCAACATGCCGACGATAACTGCGGATGGGAAATAATTCCCGATCATCCCCGCTTTTAGAATTCCGAGAACCACTTGTACAACACCTGCGATGACGACCGCAAGGAGAAAGGTTTCATAGGCGCCTAAACTCTGGATAGCCCCTAGAACAATAACTGTGAGACCAGCAGCTGGCCCACTGACACTGAGTGGTGATTTACTGATTGAAGCAACAACGATTCCACCAATTACACCAGTCAATAATCCTGCAAACAATGGCGCACCTGAGGCCATTGCAATTCCCAAACATAATGGAAGTGCCACCAAAAACACCACAACACTAGCAGGGAAATCATATTTTAAGTCTCTTTTCGAAAGTTTCAGAAAAGCCGACGTACGAGTTCCAAACATAAAATTTGTGTTTATCTGTATAATAAATCTTCCTGACGCCACCTGCCACCATAGCAATAGATACCAATTGAAAGGTCTTTGATGCCAATGGGCGCTGTGCTTCCAGAAAAAATCAATAAGAAGCCGCATACTGGGATTCAGCATGGGGACAATTGGAAAACATCCCATAGGGATGCCTTTATTAACAGTTAGGAGGCGGCGTTGGAACCGTAGGATGGAAAGCTAAAATGCTTTTCTCGTTTTTAAGGTAATTCTTTTGTTTTCCTTGGTTCTCAACAATGATGGTCTCGAATACAATGGGTTCGTCTGTTTTTGTATTGAAAAATTTTGAGGCAGTTTCAAGCGTATCAGTGCTTGCGCCATTATTGTTCTCGATTTCTATTTGTAAAACAATTTGTAAAATGGTATTCTGGTCTAAGCTATTGGAAAAAATAGGCGATATAGAGATGGCCATCTTTGTGAAAAAGATGATCGCACATAAGAATGCTGCCACAAATCTAAATCTCTTATTTAACATTTTTTAGTACCTTTAATGGTGTTGTTTTACATGGTAAAAATAGCAATTCTATGTTAATTTCAAATTAAAAGTGCATAAAAAATCAATTTTGGCACGAAATTGTGACGAAAAGATTATTTTTTGTAGAGTTTTCAATATCATTTATGAACTATAAATATTAAGCCTTTTCTATGGCAAATAAAGAACAATTTATCGAGAAGGTTCAAGCTTCTTATAACCCCAAGGGGGCTTTTATATATTTGGGAGCGGGTATTTTGAATGGTGAGATTTTAGCGGATGCAAAGGTCAATCTGGCACTGAAAATGATGAATCGCCACGGGCTGATTGCCGGTGCGACAGGGACAGGTAAAACTAGGACGCTACAATTGATAGCTGAGCAATTATCAGATGCATCTGTACCGGTATTTATGCTGGATGTAAAAGGTGATCTATCTGGTCTTGCTGTCCCGGGAGTGACCAATCAAGCGCTGTTGGATCGTGGAAATGCGGTAGGAGTGCCCTTCGAACCAGCGAGCTTTCCTGTAGAGCTCTATTCCCTGTCAGGAAACAAAGGAATTCCGATGCGCATTACGATCGATGATTTTGGGCCTGTCTTGTTGGGGAGAATCCTGGAATTGAATGACACACAGACTGGGGTTTTGGCTGCGATGTTTAAATATGCGCAGGACCATCAGATGCCATTAATAGACTTTACAGATACCAAAAAGCTGTTAACCTATCTTTCTGACGGCCCAGGAAGCGAGGAAATCAAAAATGACTATGGTAAGATCAGTTCCGCAAGTTCGGGAACGATTTTGCGTAAGATCGTGGCCTTAGAGCAACAAGGGCTAGCACATATCTTTGGAGAGAAGGAATTTGACATCAATGACTTATTTCAGAAAGTTGACGGGAAGGGTATAATCAGTTTACTGAACATTTCCGATGTACAGGATCAGCCGGTACTCTATTCTACATTTTTGTTGAGCCTGCTCGCTCAACTGTTTAAGAATATGCCTGAAGTAGGGGATTTGGATCAGCCAAAATTGGTGTTTTTCTTTGACGAGGCGCATCTTCTTTTTAACGGAGCTTCCAAGGCCTTTTTAACTCAGGTGGATCAGATTATCCGTCTTATCCGCTCCAAAGGAATCGGTGTGTTTTTCTGTACACAATCTCCGACAGATGTTCCGGAATCGGTATTGGCCCAATTGGGAAATAGGGTGCAGCACGCTTTGCGGGCCTTTACACCTAACGATGCCGAAAACCTAAAAAAAACAGTGAAAACCTACCCCAAATCGGATTTCTATGAGATTGATCAGATTTTGACCTCTTTGGGTACAGGTCAGGCCTTGATTACGGTTTTGAATGATAAAGGTATTCCTACGGAAGTCGTAGCAACTCATCTAGTACCAGCCCGTGCTGTAATGGGCCCTGCAGATGATGCGACAATCAATCAGATTATTAATCAGTCGGACTTAAAGACAAAATATCAGGAAAGACAGGAAAATCGTTCTGCGGCTGAGATGATCGATGAGAAAATGCAGGTGGTACAGCAGGAAGAACAGCGTGCAGCAGCGGAAAAAGAGACCGCCAAAGCTGATCGACCGACATCAAGAAGGCAGACGCCATTAGAAGCTGCGCAGCGTACTGCGACAACGACGCTCGCAAGAGAAGGTGTCAAGCTTTTAGGGAAATTAGCAACCGGTCTATTGAATGCATTCTTAAAAAAGAAATAACACAAATTTATTGATAATTTTCGTCCCGATACACTATTTTTAGACAGTGATCAGCACTTAGCTAAATTTGCTTTTAAGGGCAAATTTAGCTAAGTTTGCGGACGAAACGAAAGTTCTATTAACGCAATTTAAATATGAGTAAACCAACCCTTTTGATTTTGGCAGCAGGAATGGCTAGCCGGTATGGTTCTTTAAAACAAGTAGATGGTTTTGGCCCACACGGCGAGACAATTATTGACTATTCAATCTATGATGCCATTCGTGCAGGATTTGGAAAAGTTGTATTCATTATTCGGGAAGAATTCCTGGAGAAAATGAAAGAAGTTTTTGATAAAAAATTGGAAGGTAAAATAGAAGTTGATTACGCTTTTCAAGATTTTGATTTAACGAAATTTGGCGTGAATCACGTCATTGAAAGAACGAAACCTTGGGGTACAGCACATGCTGTCATGAGCGCTAAGGATAAAGTAAATGAACCATTCTGTGTAATCAATGCAGACGATTTCTATGGTTCAGATTCTTTTGACAAAATGGCGAAGTTTTTGACCACCGAAGTCTCAGATCAACAAATGTCATTGATGGGCTTTCAGGTCGGTAATACAATGTCTGATTACGGCTATGTATCACGTGGTGTCTGTGAAGTTAGTCCAACAGGACATATGGACAGCGTCACAGAGCGTACAAACATCTATTACAAAGGTGAGGGTGACGATCGCAAAATCGTTTATGAGGAAAACGGCGTTGAAAACGATTTAGATCCTGAAACGCGTGTATCGATGAATTTTTGGGGCTTTACGCCAAAAATCTTTGAAGTAGCACAGGCGATGTTTCCAGCTTTCGTTGAAGAAAACAAAGAGAACTTGAAAGCGGAATTCTTTATTCCTTCAGTTCCAGATTACATGGTGAAACATAAACTGGCGGATTTCAAAGTAATCCCGACATCATCGAAATGGTTTGGTGTAACCTATAAAGAAGATAAACCTATCGTTCAAGAATCAATTTCAAAATTGGTTGCCGATGGTGTATATCCTGAAAAGTTATTTTAAGAGCTAAGAGAAATAGCTTATATTGAACCTGTATTGTCAAACAATACAGGTTTTTTTGTGCTTAACGGTGCAGGTGCTGTGGATGGGGGCGTGTTGTTTCAGGAGACGAGGTATTGGGTGCAGCTAAAATTAAACCGATACATTAGATTATGATAGAAAAGCGAATTATTTTAAATGAAAAAAATACTTAAGGTGTTAGGGTATATTATTTTAGGAATTATTGGGTTTTGTGTTTTATATATTGTTGCTGAGTACTGTCTGTCACGACTCCCGGCATCATCCAAAGAGGCCTCGAAGGATCAGACGATTCAGGTATTTGTCAAATCCAACGGTGTGCATACTGATATTGTTTTGCCGGTCATCGTGCAAGAGATGGATTGGTCCAACATATTTCCTTATGCCAACACGGTGGGAAAAAAAGCCGGTTATCAATATATGGGTATAGGCTGGGGCGACAAAGGATTTTATTTGGATACACCGGAATGGAAAGATCTCAAGGCATCAACGGCTTTTGTGGCGGCCTTTGGATTGGGGCAGTCTGCAATACATGTGACCTACTATAATTCCATTCGGGAGAATGAGCTATGTTTTGGGTATAAAATAAATGCGGAACAGTATCGCGCACTCGTAAAGTATATCTATGATTCTTTGGATTTGCATGAAGGTAAACCTATATTGGTTGAGACGGATGCACAGTACGATGATGCGGATGCCTTTTATGAAGCCAAAGGAGCATATAGCATGTTCTATTCCTGTAATACATGGACAAACAATGCTTTAAAGAAGGCAGATATGCCAGCCGGAGTTTGGGCGACATTGGATAAAGGAATATTGAGCCATTATCGGAAATAGCTGGGCTTATTAGATTCCTTTGGGCAATTGCCATAGCTAAGCAGTTCTTTTGCGTTCCTAGTGGAGATGTTTCTTATAAACAAAAAAGCTCCGGGTTATCTACCCGGAGCTTTTTATTTATCAGCAGGAGTGATTATTTCACTTCTTCGTAATCTACGTCAGTTACGTCATCACCACCTTGGTTTCCACCTTGTGCTTGACCAGCATCTCCTTGAGGTTGTTGTGCACCACCTTGAGAAGCAGCGTACATTTCTTCAGAAGCAGCATTCCAAGCATTTTGTAATTCTTCGGAAGCAGCATCAATATCTGCGAAGTTTTTCGCTTCGTAGGCAGCTTTTAATTTCGTTAAGCCAGCTTCAATAGGAGCTTTCTTATCTGCGGAAATTTTGTCGCCATATTCTTTCAATTGTTTTTCAGTTGAGAAGATTAAGGCATCAGCTGCATTGACTTTGTCAGCTTCTTCTTTCATTTTTTTATCAGCATCAGCATTTGCTTCAGCTTCTTCTCTCATACGTTTGATTTCGTCATCAGATAAACCTGAAGATGCTTCAATACGGATGTTTTGCTCTTTACCAGTTGCTTTATCTTTTGCAGATACTTTGATGATACCATTGGCATCAATATCAAAAGTAACTTCAATTTGAGGCACACCACGAGGTGCTGGTGGAATATCGTTCAAATGGAAGCGACCGATTGTACGGTTTTGGCTTGCCATTGGACGCTCACCTTGTAAGATGTGGATTTCCACAGATGGTTGATTGTCTGAAGCTGTTGAGAATGTTTCCGATTTTTTAGTCGGGATAGTTGTATTTGCTTCAATCAATTTAGTCATTACACCACCCATTGTTTCGATACCCAATGAAAGTGGAGTTACATCCAATAATAAAACGTCTTTTACTTCACCAGTTAATACACCACCTTGAATTGCAGCACCTAAAGCAACAACTTCGTCAGGGTTTACACCTTTAGAAGGCTCTTTTCCGAAGAACGCTTTTACGGCATCAACGATTGCAGGGATACGTGTAGAACCACCCACTAAGATAATTTCGTCGATATCTGATTTGCTGAAACCAGCGTTTTTCAATGCAGACTCACAAGGAGCAATTGTTCTTTTGATCAAGTCAGCTGCCAAAGCTTCAAATTTAGCACGTGATAATGAGCGAACTAAGTGTTTTGGACCAGTAGCATCTGCTGTGATATATGGTAAGTTGATTTCAGTAGAAGTTGCACTTGATAATTCAATTTTAGCTTTTTCAGCAGCTTCTTTCAAACGTTGCAATGCCATTGGATCTTTTTTCAGATCAAAACCATTGTTTTCATTTTTAAATTCTTCATTCAACCAGTTGATGATTACGTTATCGAAGTCATCACCACCTAAGTGAGTATCACCGTCAGTAGATTTTACTTCAAATACACCATCACCTAATTCCAATACGGAAACGTCATGTGTACCACCACCACAGTCAAACACAACGATTTTCATATCTTTGTGGGCTTTGTCCAAACCGTAAGCTAAAGCAGCAGCAGTAGGTTCGTTGATGATACGTTTAACAGATAAACCAGCGATTTCACCAGCTTCTTTTGTTGCTTGACGTTGTGCGTCATTAAAGTATGCAGGTACTGTAATAACAGCTTCAGTTACTTCTTGACCTAAGAAGTCTTCAGCAGTTTTCTTCATTTTTTGAAGAATCATTGCAGAGATTTCTTGTGGAGTATATTTACGGTCGTCGATTTCTACGCGTGGTGTATTGTTATCACCTTTAACGATGTTATAAGGTACGTGTTCAGCTTCTTTTATTGCCTCATCATATGAAAGTCCCATAAAACGTTTAATAGAATAAATAGTTTTATGTGGATTAGTAATTGCTTGACGTTTAGCTGGGTCACCCACTTTACGCTCACCACCTTCTACGAAAGCTACAATGGAAGGAGTAGTACGTTTACCTTCGTTGTTCGTAATTACTACAGGCTCGTTACCTTCCATTACGGCAACACATGAGTTTGTAGTACCTAAGTCAATTCCTATAATTTTAGACATATCTTGTATTTTAATTTTTTTACTTAAATAAATTCTATCACTCTATTATCAACCCTTATGCCAATCCGAAAGTTTTGTAAAAAAATCACTATTTGTCATCAATTTGTCGTTAGGTACTGCCAAACTGACATTTTCAATAGACAAGTTGCTCCAAGATTCGTTTTTTTGCTGACTCATTTTGACGATTGCGTGGCATATATCTGCCAAAGAGCGCTGTAAATTCTTCCAGTTTCATCTGTTTTGATTTTTTGTCCCGCCAATCTGTGGGGACGAGATTATTGGTATAGGCGATATTTGTTGCCCAGTATTGGATATGCATCTCGGGGATGACCAGCCCCAATATCATGCCCGGCAGACCATGGCTCAAAGCCGGTCCTGCTGACACGGGTATTTCTTCGGCATAATAAGCAATCAGGTAGAGAGAGTCCTTGGTCGCTCCATTCACCCTTCGACAGTTGATGCCGGCGATATTGCGAAATTCCTCCGTAAAGCGCCAAGTGATACTATCCAAGGTTTCAGAAAGCAAATATTTCTCATCGATATCGAGCTGGATATCGGCCTTTCCAGCTTTTAAATCTTGGTAGAGCACTTTTCCATTTTTGCTGGCTCCACCTCTGAGCATCACACGCTGGTTTCCTCCACCTCGCGAACCACCCTGATTTCTACCACCGCGCCCACTTGCAGTGATACTTGGCGCACGCATTTTGCCTTCTCCATTCGGCTTTTCGGTACTTGTGCTTTCTTCGGGCATAAGAACGGTCGCGTTCTCATCAAAGTAGAAGTTCAGTCGATCTGTATGCGAGTCCGGCATTTTATCTAGGTGCTCCATGAAGTCTATTCCCCGACCCATCATTTTTGAGTTCATGTCATTGGACATTTGTCGCATGCGGGCTTTTGTATACGTCACCTTGTCAAAACTAATGGTACCCCTATTACCAAAATAGGCGTATTGTGCCTGCAGAGATAATCCGCTTAGACAAAATATAATAATGGTTAAATATGTTCTAATCATTGCTTTTTCCTAAATACTTATTGAAATCCCATTTGACTCCAACTAAAAAATACTGCGTCAATACCTGTTGGGTGGATTCTGAATAATTGGTATCACTGCCATTCCGACGTGTATTATTAAATGTGTTAAAGAGGTCAAAGGCCTTAAGGCTGACTGTCAGACTTTCATCTTTCAATACCTTTTTTTCCAGCTCCAAATTGGTATAAAATTGATTAATTGATTTCTTGTAGAGCTTGGTAGGTCCGGTGTAACTATAGTAAACATTGGTCATGATGTTGAATTTCTTCGGTAGAAAATATTTGATATATCCCGAAGCCCCACCTTCAAAGTTTATTGCGTTATATTGTGTGTTGATCGAATTTTGCTGGGCATTAAGGCCAGCATTCAAAGATATGTCAAAATCAAATCCTTCTGAATCTTGTTCATTTAAACTTGAGCCTAGGCCGAAGGAGGTGTTTTTTGAATTGTTCAAGAGAAACTCACCTTGAGATTGACCACTTTCAAACTTTGTGTAGCTGTAACTGTTGTTGTACCGGATATTTGCACTTTTATTGAAGTTAATGCGACGATTGGCCAGGGGTTGCATATGATTGATGTTTAATCCACCGTTCCAGTTTGATTTACCCGATAAATTTTCATAGCTACTAATCTGGGCCGAATTCTCCATGACTGTTGTCTTATTGACAATTGGGTTATTGACGAAAGAGAAATTTCCGTTAATATTAATATTGGTTCCCTTCAGCAAACTGAACGCATTATAATTTGCAGAGATGTTGTTGTTGACAGCCCGTTTGAGGTCTGGATTACCGATCTGTTGGAACAATGGATTCGTTTGAGGTTGTAGCGGTTGTAACTGATCAAATGAAGGAATGATATTCGAACTCTGGTAAGCCAATCGGATATTTTTACTGTTTGAAATCCGGTAATTGGCATCAAAGTTTAGATTGTTGTCCCAAAAATTCCTTGAAAGGTTTATATCCCGGTCACTATCGCTTAACTTTTGATTTTTGTAGAATGTTCGGTTGGAGAGATTGACCTCAAATTTATCCTTCCGATAAGACAAATGGACATTAACTCCCTGGTTGGTATTATTGTCGATCTGATTTTTAGAGTATAAGGGATCTTTCTCTTTAGTTTCTATGTCTGTTGATACCTGTTCGTTCCTGTTGTTTGACTGATTGAAGCTGTAGCCTAATGCTAAATTCATGGCATCATTGAGCCTGTTATTGAAATTCAATGAAGTAGAAAAGTTGTTGCCTTTGTTATTGCCCCATCTATTTTGGTTAATACGCGTGGTGTCATTGCTCTGATGGATAATTGTTTCTGAGTTAACCTTGCTGTCCGAAGTTGATTCATTATAGTTGTTGCCGACCATTAAATTTAATGAACTGCCGGCTTTGAGTCTTTTTCTATAATTAAGACGAAAATTATTGCTTTGGCTTGAAGTATTTGATTCATTTTTTTCATTAAAGGAGCTAACAGCGGCACCGGCGCCATCATTGGTGGCACTTTCCGACTGACTTAAACTGAAATTATTGGACCAATTTCCGTTGGTCTGTAGTTCTATATTTTGGGTTGAATCCAGTCGCATGGAGAGATTGGATCTGACACCATTGCTTCTTGCACTATTTTCGTTGTAATTTTTGCTATTTCGTTCTAAGATCGAGTTATCGGGGAGGATGTTTTTGTTGTAATTTTCCGACTGATTTTTGTTGCTGCTGTTATTGTAATTATAATTGGCGTTTACCTTTAAAGCCTTTTTGAGAAACTGGTTTTCGTAGTTAGCGCCGAGGGATGTATTTAGTGGTTGCCCTGTAATCTGGTTGTTCATCCGCAAAGAGCCTTCACGACTATTAGAGCTCCCCATATTATTGTGATTGGCGGTGATGCCAATCCGTTCCGTCTGATTGAATTTGGCTGCAAACAAATTTCCAGCGTAGAGCTCCTTGGTACCGCCTAATAGTTCTGCGTTTCCGAAGATACCCTTTCTGGCCTTTTCTTTTAAAACCACATTGACGGTCTGAATACGTACACCGTCATCTATACCCGAAAGTTCGGCCTCTTCTGATTTTTTCTCATACAATTGTACTTTGTCTACTGCATCAGCCCGGACGTTGCGTATGGCAATTTTAGGGTCATAACCAAAAAATTCTTCGCCATCAATAAAGACTTTCTGTACTGCTTTACCCTGAGCGGTGATATTTCCATCTCCAGACACTGTGAAACCTGGCAATCGTCGAAAAAGATCTTCGAGTTTTGCGTTTTTCTCGGTTGCAAAACTCGCGGCATCATATTCTATCGTGTCTCCTTTGAGTGTGATGGGCAGTCTACGTGTAATGATAACTTCTTCAAGGACATTTTTTTGCGAATTGATCTTAATATCACTGAGGTCGATTTCCTTATCCTTGATGTCGATGGTATCGCTATAAAGTTCAAACTTTGGGTAGGTGGCTAAAAGTATATAGCTTCCGGGTTTGATATTTTTGATCAGAAATTTCCCTTCTTCATTGGCTCTGTTAAAATAACGCAGTACAGAGTCCTTATTCAATAGGATGATTGATGCATTGGTCAATGGCTTATTGTCAGCTTTATCTAAAATTTTCCCCTTTATGCTTGTCTGGGAATAAGCTGTGCTGATAACAAAAAATAATAGGAATAATTGAATTAATCTTTTCATTTACTGGTTGTATGTGCCAAAGATAATTTAGTTAATTGTTAATAAATGTGAAATTATTGTCAAGGAGTGTAAAATCTTTGGTATAGAGATTTTTGACAAATTAGGAACTAAAAATTACCTTTGCACAAAATTGATGTTATGACGTTTGAAAATTATTTGCAACACTTCGAAGATATATTGAATCATCCTGAAAATCACCCCACCTACCAGGATGACGAGTACTATCAATACACTAAAATGAACTGGACAAGGATGGGCCGTTGGTTAAAACGTTTTGAACCAAATGAGGCTTTTCAACAGTTTATTGACACGATTTCGGAACGACAACAATGGATCATTATTACGGAGCCTTGGTGTGGCGATGCGGCACACGCTGTCCCAATGCTTGCTAAGATGGCGGCCCAAAAACCCAATATTACTGTCGATATCCAATTGCGTGATAGCGCTCCCTTTTTAATAGATTCGTATTTAACAAATGGCGGAAAATCAATTCCGATTCTAGTAATCCGAAATCAGGATGGTGCAGATTTAGCTGTCTGGGGACCACGACCAAAGGGCTGTCAAGACCTATTCTTGAGCCTGAAGGAACAAGGGAAAGATTTCTCTGATATTAAAGAAGAGATCCAAAAATGGTATAACACGGATAAGGGAACGGAGATCCAAAAAGAGATTCAGGCTCTTTTGCAGAAATAGAAGAGGGGTGATAAAGGTTTATTTTCGGAAACCCAGCTATTGCTTTATACTGCTCTTTGCCTCTAGTAGTGTTACAATTTTATTAAACCCTTTTTTTCTCGCGTGCTGAAGCGGTGTTACACCTTCATTGTCGGCGATATTTTTATCGCTGTTGGCGTCCAGTAGTATCTGGACAATATCCACATATTTTTGACTGCCATCTCCAAGTATAATTGCCTCTAATAGCGCGGTCCAGCCCAGTCTATTGATATGGTCAATAGGGAACCCTGTTGTATTAGCCAATAGTCTTACAGTCTCCACATGACCGCGTTCACAGGCCGGAATAAGTGCTGTCCCATTGTACCGATTGAAAATCTTGAAATCCGCACCGTGATCGAGGTAAAGTTTAACCAGTTCAGTATAGCCCGAAGCGCCAGCATATAAAAAGGGGCTATCTAAGATATTGTCCTGCTGATTCACATTCGCACCATATTGTATAAGTAATTTCGCCATAGCGAGGTCTTTCTTTTCTGTGGCGATCAACAACAGCGGTTTTGAATCCTTACCTTTTTGGTTTGCATTCGCTCCATTGTCCAATAGTGTTTTTACGGTGCTGATTTGGCCCTTGGAAACGGCTTCAATGATGTCGTTCGGGGCGATATTGTCTTGATTTGTTGTGTCCATACTTTTGCACTGTACTGAAAGTGTTGATATGATAGCGAGTAACACTATTTTAATGTATAAATTTTTCATTTTGAGAAATGGGTTAATAATCTTTCTTATTCATTTTAGTTTCTTTGTATTCGCTTTTTGATATACTACAAATTTAGGCACAAACTACGCTGTTGTTTTGTTAGATTTATATTGAATATTGTCAAATTTATATATAAATCTATTTGTTAGTGATTGAAAATGAGTGAACTTAAATTAAGGAGATATGAATATTGAAGATCTAAGAGATTATTGTTTGTCCATTGGGCCAGTTACAGAGGAGACACCTTTCGGGCCAGATACGCTGGTGTTTAAGGTTGGGGGTAAGATATTTTTATTGGTTGGGTTAGATCAGGTCGATATGCTGCGATTTAATGTAAAATGCGATCCAGAGAAAGCGGTGGAACTCAGGGAAAGATATGATCAGACTGTATTTCCGGGGTATCATATGAACAAAAAGCACTGGAATACCGTCGTTGCGAATCGTGAACTGAATGATCGGGCACTGGAAGAACTTGTTTTGCACAGTTATAGTCTGATTTTTGAAAGTTTGCCGACTAAAGTTAAACAGGAAATTCAGGCGGGTTAGTAGCCTTCTGGAGTGTAAAGAATTAGTTGCTTTGAAGGAAAAGGTGATAGAAATGACTTTTCTTGGGGGCTATAATGGTAGCTTTGCCGTCATCTCAATGCGTAATCGAACGCATTGGGAATATATTTATACTAATACTATTTTTTATGAAACAAAGACGAATTTACCTTTGGGTAATTTGTTTTATGCTACTTTTTAGTCTGGGGAGTTGCATAAAAGAAGAAGCATTAAATATGGAGGCTGATATAGTCGGGATTCAAGCAGAGGAAGATATTTTTCTTCTGAACCCAGTGATTACGAATAACCAGGTCACCGTTTATCTTCAACCGAGTATCCATGATTTGAAAAAGTTGAATATGAAGTTTGATTTAACTCCAGGTGCTTCTATTGAACTGTTACAAGATTCTTTGAAAATGCCGGCTGGTGAACAGGATGTTAATAAAGTCATAATAGATCAATTATTGAAGAACGGAGTATATTACAAAGTTATTTCACAAGATAAACAGTTTGAAAAGAATTACCTCATTAAGTTAGTTAAAACAGATGGCGGTTTTGTCCCTACAGAATATGGATTTGAAGATATTTCAATTGATAAAGATGAGAAATATACTGTTTTCTTTAATAAAATAGATGGCGAGGATTTTTACAACTGGGGCTCGGGAAACCCAAGTTTTTCACTTACTTTGAGTTTCGGTGGAGGCGTAAAGGAGCCAGAATCCTATCCAACGAAAACCACAACAGATGCTCATTCTGGAACTAAGGCAGCTTTATTGGAGACAAAACTCACGGGATCTTTTGGGGCAATGTTTAAAAAACCTATTGCAGCAGGTAATCTATTTATAGGATCATTTGATACAGGTCCCGTATTGACGGATCCTTTGTCTGCAACGCAATTTGGTCTCCCCTTTAATCAGATTCCTTTAGCTTTAGAGGGGTATTATAAGTATACTGCAGGAGCGAATGTAACGGATGAAAATTTAAAGCCTGTAAATATGAAGGATTCATGTGATATATATGCTGTATTCTACAATCGGAAAAAGTTGATGGCTTCGGAGCCTAAACCTGAAAATAGGGTGTCATATTTAACAGGACATAATATTTTGACAGATCCGAGTATTGTTGCTATTGCCCGGCTAGAAAATGGCGGAGCCACAGCTGGTAATAACTTTGTAAAGTTTGTTTTACCATTTAAATATTCGGCGAAGGTGACGGGATCGGATGTCACGAATTTAGATTACAGCATCGCTATTGTCATGTCTTCAAGTAAATACGGTGATAATTTTATCGGAGCTGTTGGTAGTAAGTTGATCGTAGATGATCTCAAAATTGTAACCCAGAAATAATGAAAATTTATATATATATAGTTTTATTAGCCGTAATGGCTTCTATTTCAACGCTTGTAAATGCTCAGCAAATAGATAGTAAGGATGATAGATTAGATGTTCAGGTCATGTTGGGGACCAAGATAGGGGGAGCGGCTCCATTGTCTTTACCGAGAGAAATTCGGAAGATTAAAAGTTACAGCCCGAATGTGCCTTTTTTTGTGGGCGCAAAAGCGAATTATCACATTGATTCCAAATGGGGACTGTCTTTGGGGCTCACCTTTGAAGGTAAGGGGATGGATACCAAAGCAACAGTAAAAGGATATAAAACAACGTTTAACGCTGTCAATGATTCAAAAGATGAGCTAAGAGGATACTATACAGGAGATATTACTACAAAAGTACATAATCTTTATCTTTCTGTGCCCATTCAGGCGACCTACCAACTCTCTAACCATTGGAATGTTCAAGCTGGTCCATATATTTCTTTTGCAGTAAAAAAAGAGTTTTATGGAGAAGCTTATAACGGATATCTACGGCATGAGCAGCCTACTGGTGACAAGATTATTGTAGATAATGCAGATTATGATTTTAAAGAAAGCGTACGGAATATTGATGTTGGACTAAGTCTGGGTACTCAATATGCGGTCAATCGTAAATTTTTTGCATTGGCTCAACTTGATTATGGTTTCAATAATATTATGAAGAATGGTTTTGAAAGTATCAGTTTCGGGCTGCATAATATCTTTATGAATGTAGGAGTTGGTTACAAACTGAAATAATTTAGAATGTTATCATAAAAAAAGCCGATCATCCGATCGGCTTTTTTTATGATAACATTCAGTAAAGATGAATTTTGTTTTACATTTTTAAACCGATCTCTCTCAATCTTTCATCCAGATATTCACCTGCGGTATAGTCTTCATAGGCCTTTGGATGAGCTGCGTCAATACAAGAGTCCAACGAAGCTAAGCTCATAGAAGATTTTGGATGTAAAAAGAAAGGAATCGAAAAGCGGGAAGTACCCATTTTTTCACGCGGAGGATTGACTACACGGTGAGTTGTTGACTTCAGTTTGTTGTTGGTCAAACGCTGCAACATATCTCCCACGTTGATGACAATATCTTCGCCCTTCGCTTTGATCGGGAACCATTCACCATCTTTTGTTAAGACTTCTAGTCCATCGGCGCTAGCACCAATTAATAGTGTAATCAAATTGATGTCTTCATGAGCACCTGCACGTACTGCATCAGGAGCTAATGCGTCTGGATCTGCAATTGGAAAATAATGGATTGCACGCAAAATTGAGTTACCATTGATCACAAATTTCTCAAAATAACTTTCTTCAAGATCTAAATAAGTGGCAATAGCTTTTAGTAGTTCGCGACCTGTGTCTTCTAGTTTTTTATAAACTTCAGCCGTTACGCCATTAAAACGCGGAATTTCTTCCACTTGAGGATTGTCTGGAAAGTCAGCTTTTGAATATTCTTCACCAACGATAGTTTGACCACGTTGCCAGAATTCTTTTAAATCTGGTGTTTTAGCATCTTTCGCTTTTTCTCTTCCCTTAGCAGTATATCCACGTTGACCCGCAAGTTCAGGAAATTCATACTTTTCTTTTGTTTCAGTTGGCAAACCAAAGAATTCTGGAACGACCTGATATAATTCTTCAATTAATTCTTTTGATAAACCATGGTTTGCAATCGTTACAAAGCCTGTCTCATTAAAAGCCTTGCCAATATCCTGAATGAATTGATTTCGTTGTTCTTGGGTTCCTTGTGTGTAATGCAACAAGTCCAAGCGAGGTATGTTTACTAAAGCCATACGAAGTTGATGTTTGTTTAGGACAAATTTAACGCAATTAATTTTGAATATTACACATCGATTGTTAATAAAAGTTTTACGTTTTACTTTATTTATCTGTGTTTCAGTTGTTAAAAGTTTTCCACAATTGGGTTTTGGTCATAAAAATGCAAGAAATACACTCCTTGGAAGGTACTAGGCTATAATTCATAAAAATTACATTTTCTAGCTTGTTATTCTAATTCTTAACTATTATATTTGTTATGCAAGCATAATAATAAATCGCTTGTGATTACGCTATGGACCAAAATCAGACAATCGACTATTTTTTAAAAACAGGTTGGCAAACGATTGCCAATAAATATAATCAAATTGCCTCGCAATATGGCTTTACCCAAGCTGCTGGTTATATTTTAATCAATATCCATAAAGAGGGTACTCCTGTTTCTCAGATTGCGAATTTGACGGGGGTCAAAACAACGAGTTTGTCCCGGGTGTTAAATAACTTAGAATCCTTAGGATTCATTTACAGGGAGACCAGCGAAACGGATAAACGCTCTGTAAAGGTGTATCTGACAGATCTGGGTCGGGAGAAAAGAAGGATAGCCAAGGATGTGGTGCGCAACTTTAATCAGTACCTCGCTGATAATTTTTCGGAAAATGAACGTGATCAATTGATTGCTTCTTTGGCTAAGCTCAATGAACTGGCGACTAGTTATAAGGAAGAAGTAATCGTATAGAAGTTAAACCAAATGTACAGATGTGCATGATAAATATGTTATGATGAACAGAAATATTAGAAAAGTGGCAGTTCTCGGTTCGGGTGTTATGGGCTCGCGAATTGCTTGTCATTTTGCTAACATTGGTGTCGAGGTTTTGCTGTTGGATATTGTTCCCCGCGAACTGCTGCCAGCAGAACAAGCTAAGGGTCTAACGTTAGAGAGTAAGGCCGTTCGGGATCGGATTGTTAACAGTTCGTTAGAGACTGCATTAAAGACAAATCCTTCACCAATTTACAGCAAATCATTTGTAAAACGTATCAAAACAGGAAATTTTGATGATAACCTCCAAGATATCGCGCAAGTGGACTGGATCATTGAAGTGGTTGTGGAGCGCTTGGATATTAAAAAATCTGTTTTTGATCGAGTAGAACAGTTCCGTAAACCGGGTACATTGATTACTTCCAATACTTCTGGTATTCCTATTCATCTCATGACAGAGGGACGTAGTGAAGATTTTAAAGATCATTTTTGTGGGACACACTTCTTCAACCCGCCGCGTTATCTACCTTTATTGGAGGTAATTCCGACGCCGCATACCAAGCCAGAGGTTGTCGATTTCGTTCTTCATTTTGGCGATAAGATGTTAGGGAAGACAGTCGTTCTATGTAAAGATACCCCCGCATTTATCGGTAACCGGATAGGCGTTTATTCGATGTTGGCAGTGACTCATCTGGTCGAACCTTTGGGTTTGACAGTGGAGGAAGTGGATAAATATACTGGCCCCGCGATGGGACATCCTAAATCAGCAACTTTCCGTACTGCGGATGTTGTAGGTCTTGATACCTTGGTGAATGTAGCCAATGGGCTGGCACAGAATGCGCCTGAAGATGAAGCCAAAGGTGTCTTCCAGCTTCCTGCCTTTATCAGTAAGATGGTTGAAAATAAGTGGCTGGGTGAAAAAACAAAAAAAGGATTTTACGAAAAGGTAAAAGCCGCTGATGGTAATTCTGAAATTCTTTCCCTAAATCTTAAAACATTAACATTTGGCTCACAACAAAAAGTTAAGTCAACAACTTTAGAGGCTACTAAGCCAGTTGAAGATATTCGTAAGCGGATGAAAGTCTATGAACAAGGGACAGACAAGGCGGCGGAGCTTTTCCGTGCCATGCACTATCCATTGTTTGAATACGTTTCACGCCGTGTTCCTGAGATTACAGATGATTTCTTCCGTATTGATGATGCGATGCGTGCTGGCTTTGGCTGGGAACTCGGGCCATTTGAAGTATGGGATGCTTTAGGTGTGCGTGAGACCTTGGCTAAGATTAAGGCTGAAGAGAAACGGTTGCCGGGCCAGGATGGTGAGGTAGCATCCTGGGTGCATGAAATGTTGGATGCGGGACATGAATCTTTCTATAAGATAGAAAATGGCGTTCGCCATTATTATGATATTGCATCCAAATCCTATAAAGCTATTCCTGGAACAGAGGATTTGATTGTGTTAGATCATATCCGTGAAAGCAAAACAATCTGGAAAAATACAGGTGTTTCAATTATTGATCTCGGTGATGGAATCATCAATTGTGAGTTCCATACCAAAATGAATACCATCGGTGGTGATGTGATCCAGGGATTGAATAAGGCAATAGATCTTGCGGAAAAGGAATATCGTGGACTAGTGGTTTCCAATGACGGGAAAAATTTCTCTGCTGGAGCAAATATCGGGATGATTTTTATGATGGCTGTGGAACAGGATTTTGATGAGTTAAATATGGCTGTTCGAGCCTTTCAAAATACTTCAATGCGCTTGCGTTATTCATCCATTCCGGTTGTCGTAGCACCATTTCAGATGACCTTGGGTGGTGGATGTGAATTTTCGATGCATGCCGATTTTGTGCAGGCTCACGCCGAAACCTATATGGGCTTAGTGGAACTGGGGGTAGGTGTTATCCCAGGTGGCGGCGGAACTAAGGAATTTGCATTGCGTGCTTCCGAAGAATTTAAAGATGACCAAATCGTTCAAAATACCTTAAAGGACAAATTCCTGACCATTGGCCAGGCGAAAGTCTCGACTTCTGCTTACGAGGCCTACGAACTGGGGTATCTACAAAAAGATAAGTTTGCGATCACGATGAACCGTGCGCGCCTACTTGCCGATGCAAAGGCAAAGGCATTGGAGTTGGCGGATGACGGTTATGTTCAGCCTGCACCACGAAACGATATCAAAGTGTTGGGTAATCAAGGTTTAGGGATTGTATATGTGGGTGCATCATCCATGCGTGAAGGAAATTATATCTCTGATTACGATCGCAAAATATCGGAAAAACTAGGTTGGGTGATGTGTGGTGGCAATCTGTCATCGCCAACAGAAGTCTCCGAGCAGTACTTGTTGGATCTTGAACGCAAAACCTTCCTCGAACTCTGTGCTGAGCGTAAAACACTTGAAAGAATCCAGTACATGTTGACGAAAGGAAAGCCTTTAAGGAATTAGATTGTAGATGTGAGCTATTAGATTTGAGATAAGAGATCATGCATGCATTGAAAGAATTGAAAGTTTGGCAAAGAGCAATAGAATTATCCACAGCGGTATATAAAGCTGTGGTAGATTTTCCAATGGATGAAAAATATGGGCTTACATCTCAAATTAAACGTTCGGTTGTGTCTATTGCATCTAATATTGCTGAAGGAGCAGGAAGAAATTCGAAAAATGAATTTGTTCATTTTCTCGGTATTGCAAATGGATCTTCTTTCGAGTTGCAGACTCAGCTAATTATAGCTCATAACCTGGGTTTAATAAGTAAGGAGAAAGTAGAACAATTGTGTTCTCATATAGATGAGATTCAAAAGATGATTTTTGGATTTCTTAAAAATTTAAAAACTAATATGTGACATTGGAATATCTCAAATCTCATATCTCCAATCTCACATCTTAATACTCAAATAATGGAAGCATACATAGTAGCAGGATTTCGTACAGCAGTAGGTAAAGCGCCTCGAGGAGGATTTCGCTTTATGCGGGCTGATGATTTAGCATCAGATGTAATTAAACATCTTGTGTCCACTGTGCCGAACTTAAATAAAGAAGATATAGATGATGTCATTGTGGGTAATGCAATGCCTGAGGCAGAACAGGGACTGAACATGGCACGTTTTATTTCCCTGATGGGGTTAGATACAGATAAGGTGCCTGGTGTCACTGTCAATCGATATTGTGCCTCTGGATTGGAGACTATCGCTACGGCGGTTGCAAAGATCAAAACGGGGATGGCTGATGTCATTATCGCAGGAGGTGTTGAAGTGATGTCCGGAATGCCTTTCGGGGGCTGGAAGATTGTTCCCAATCCTGAGGTGGCCAAAGAGCATCCCGATTGGTATTGGGGTATGGGGCTGACTGCGGAGGCTGTAGCGAAAGACTACAATGTTTCCCGTGAAGATCAAGATGCCTTTGCTCTTAAATCCAATCAAAAAGCAATAGCAGCTATTCAAAATGGTCACCTTAAAGATGGTATTGTGCCGATCACTGTCAAAGAAAACTATCTGAAAGACGGGAAGATCACGACACGTGAATATGTTGTAGATACCGATGAGGGGCCTCGTGCAGACACATCCTTGGAAGCTCTGGGTAAGTTGAGGCCTGTCTTCGCAGCCAATGGTTCAGTGACAGCAGGAAATTCATCGCAGACCTCGGATGGAGCGGCATTTGTGTTGGTCATGTCGGAGGCAAAAGTGAAAGAGCTAGGGGTTAAACCCATTGCCAAGTTGGTCAGTTTTGCTGTTGCAGGGGTGCCGCCACGGATCATGGGAATCGGACCAATCTATGCGATACCAAAAGCTTTGGAGCGGGCGGGTCTTAAAAAAGAAGATATTGATTTATTTGAATTGAATGAAGCTTTCGCTTCTCAGTCTTTGGCTGTTATTCGTGAGTTGGGACTTGATGAGGAAAAAGTCAATGTCAATGGCGGGGCGATAGCCTTGGGGCATCCACTAGGCTGTACAGGAGCGAAGTTGACCGTGCAGGTTTTGCATGAATTGAAACGTCGTGGCAAAAAATATGGTATGGTGACCATGTGTGTTGGAACTGGTCAAGGAGCGGCCGGTATCTTTGAACTACTGGACTAAGTTCGAACACTAAAAATAACAGTATAAACCATTTTATTTGCTAGTCTCATAGCGGGTAAAAATATTCAAAATATTGTGTAAACCTGGGTGGCCAAAAGCCACTCAGGGCTTGCACCTCAAATCTAAAAAACAATGAGCGAAAATAAAGCAATCAAAGGCGGTGAGTTCGTTATTAGAGAGACTCCCTATACAGCTATTTTTATTCCAGAGGAGTTTGATGAAGAAGCGAAAATGATTCGTCAGACCTGTTTGGATTTCTTAGATACCGAAGTGCTAAATAAACTTGATCGTATTGACGCACAGGAAGAGGGCTTGATGCCTAGCTTGATGGATAAAGCGGGTGAACTGGGAATGCTTGGGGTGTCGATCCCAGAAGAGTATGGTGGGTTTGGCAAGAACTTCAATACCTCGATGCTCGTAGCAGAGGCCGTGGGCGGAGGTTTTTCTTTTGCCGTCGCTTTGTCTGCACATACGGGTATTGGTACTTTGCCTATCCTTTATTATGGTAATGCGGAGCAGAAAGCGAAATATATTCCCAAGCTCGCCACAGGCGAATGGAAGGCTTCCTATTGTCTGACAGAACCAAATGCGGGATCGGATGCCAATTCTGGCCGCACTTCCGCAAAACTAAATGCTGAAGGAACCCATTATCTGATCAACGGTCAGAAAATGTGGATTACCAATGGTGGATTTGCAGATATCTTTATTGTGTTTGCAAAAATCGATGATGATAAAAACCTGACAGCATTTATTGTCGAAAAAGATTTTGGTGGGATCACCATGAACCCCGAAGAACATAAATTGGGCATCAAGGGATCCTCTACACGCCAAATTTTCTTTAATGATTGCGCTGTCCCGGTTGAAAACATGCTATCCGAGCGGGAAAATGGATTTAAGATTGCCGTAAATATCCTGAATATTGGACGGATCAAGTTGGGGGCTGCGACAAATGGTTCAGCTCGTATGGTGATCAATCATGCGGTCCAATATGCCAATGAACGTGTGCAGTTTAACTTGCCGATTTCTAAGTTTGGTGCTATTCGATACAAACTGGCAGAGATGGCGACACGTTTATTTGCTGTGGAATCAGCATCCTATCGTGCGGGTCAAAATATTGATGATGCCTATGATGCATTGATTGCGGGTGGTATGGACGAAGCAAAGGCCAAGTTGAAATCCGTTGAACAATTTGCGATCGAGTGCGCCATTATCAAAGTATGGTGTTCCGAGATGTTAGATTATGTGGTGGATGAAGGTGTGCAGATCTATGGTGGAATGGGTTATTCAGCTGATGCGCCGATGGAGCGTGCTTATCGCGATTCACGTATCAACCGGATCTTCGAGGGAACCAATGAGGTGAATAGACTGCTTGTTGTAGATATGTTGTTAAAACGGGCAATGAAAGGTGAGCTGGATCTGATGGGGCCAGCGCAGGCAGTGGCAAGTGAACTGTTGGCTATTCCTGACTTCGGAGAAGAAGATGATGCACCATTCGCAGCAGAGAAGAAAATTGTCGCTAACCTCAAAAAAGCAGGCTTACTCATTGCTGGAGCCGCCGTTCAAAAGCTGATGATGTCGCTTTCAAAAGAAGAAGAGATCCTGATGAATATCGCAGATATTATCGGTTACGTATACATTGCGGAATCTGTACTGTTACGTGCGGAAAAGCTTGTCCATACTGGTTCTGAAAAGGCCGAGTACGCGACAGATATGGCGAAGATCTATCTCTATGGTGCGATCGATAAAATAAACGCAGCGGGTAAAGAAGCTCTGTATTCTTTTGGTGAGGGCGATGAGTTGAATATGATGCTCGTTGGATTACGTAGGTTCACCAAAGCGCAGCCATTTAATATCAAAGATGCACGTCAGCGGATTGCCAAAAAATTAATAGAAGAAAATAAATATTGTTTTTGATTGATAATGATTATTGGTTTTGGTTGTGTGGCCGGAGAGAAATCTTCGGCCATTTTTGTGTTACAATACCGAAAAGTAGCAGCAATTATATTAAATTTAGCCTTTTAATACTAACCGTTATATGGCATCGTCAAGATCATTTGCACTTACAGAAGACTGGGTAGTCGTCGTTTTGGGACTTGCTACCATTTTTTTAGCACTTTCAGGTATTTTTGCACCTGTACCTAATTTTTCCTGGAGTAACTCTTCCGAATTGACCTCCACAATTTTTGATTCGGCCAACCTCAACAAGATTTTCCAGCAGTTTATCTTTGTCTTTGTGACAGGTATTTTGGGGGCATTTTTGCTCGGTAAATCTGTTAAATATCTACTGGTCGTATTTCCTGTAGTGTTTATTTTGACTGTATTCGCGCTGATATTAGCGGGCAATTCGACAGTGAAAGAATATAATCTCGAGGCTGTTATTTTTAGTTTGATTATAGGTTTGGTCATTAGCAATTGTTTTAAGCTACCTGCTTGGTTTAAAGAAGCCTTAAGTACAGAACTATATGTCAAGATCGGATTGATCCTATTGGGTACCACCGTCATCTTTGGGGATATCCTTAAAGCGGGCTCTTTAGGGCTTATCCAAGCTTTGGCAGTTGTGTTGTCAGTGTGGTATTTCGCTTTTTGGCTCTGCAAAAAATTGAAAATAGACAAGGAGATGTCTCTGATGTTGTCCAGTGCAGTTTCTATTTGTGGTGTTTCAGCGGCTATTGCTACTTCCGGAGCCATTAAAGGTGATAGTAAAAAACTCTCTTATGTGATTTCTTTGGTGCTGATCACCGCAATTCCAATGATGATTTTTATGCCCTATATGGCTGAATGGATGGGCTTGTCACAGGAAGTGACCGGCGCGTGGCTAGGGGGTAGTATCGATACAACAGGAGCTGTTGTTGCTTCAGGATCCCTTGTTGGAGAGGAGGCTTTAAAGATCAGTACAATTGTCAAATTCTCGCAAAACGTATTGTTGGGACTAGCAGCATTTGCGATCAGTATTTATTGGACCTATGCAAAATCTGTGGATGACGAAACAAAGCGGGATAAACCGACGTTAAAGATTATCTGGGAACGCTTTCCTAAATTTGTGCTTGGGTTTGTATTTGCATCGCTATTATTTTCCTTTGTAATTTCTCCTGAAAAAATTGATGTCGTCAAAGGTAGTCTGAAAAACCTGCAGGGACTCTGGTTTACCTTGGCATTTACTTCGATCGGTCTGGAAACAAATTTCAAAGACCTTTTTGTACAAGATAATAAGAAACCCCTTTATGCATTTTTGATTGCGCAGACCTTTAATGTCGTAGTGACTTTGTTGATCGCATTGGTGCTGTTCCGATAGCTTATTGGTAAGTATATGGGCCGAATACTTTCGGAGCTAAATAACATTTTTAAAAAAAGTCTGCCATCCTTGGCGGACTTTTTTATTCTAGCCTTTTTCATTTTCTAGATCTAGTAATAGTCACGCCAAATGGCTTCCAAGAAAATAGAAGATGCAATTTTTTCTTACTAAAGTGTTTAGGTTGTCGGATAAGACAATGTTGGTCGCACATGAAAAAGCAAAGCTAAACCTAAGGGGAAATCTCATGTACAGGAATAGATCTGAATGGTTTATACAAAAAATATAATGTATAAAATCTATTTTTTATGTTGTAAGTGTCTGTTAGTTAGTGGTTAATGATGTTTTGTGAAAAAATATTTATAAAATCTATCAAATTAGTAGTCTTTTAAAAAATATTTCTATATTTGTACTGTCGTCCTGATTTACAGTGAGTCATGAGGGCTGGCAAAAAAAAATGAGCATACTTAATTATGGAAAGAATGAAAAAAGAATACTTTTTAAAAACAAGCTTACAGATTACTTCATTGGAAGTGGTTTTTACTACCCTAAGAAATAGTGAAAAACGAATGTGTTGTTAAAATTTCTCTCTTACACTCTCTTATATTAGAAAAGGGAAGCCGAGGCTTCCCTTTTTAAACAAAGTTTTAACAATGAAACAAGTTCTATTGGCGTTGGCACTTGTTTATTTTCACTATTAAACTGAATAAATTTATGAAAAAAAATGCTATTTTTCGAATTAGCGTCATTTTTAGCTTGCTTTTGGCTGGTTCTTATCAGACTTATGCGCAGGTAGAAAATCCTAAACCCATTATAAATGCTTCATTAACAGGTACTGTGGTTGATGCGGTTTCAAAAGAGCCTCTGCAAGGTGTAACTGTTCAAATTGAAGCAGTTACTCACCAGGTGAAGACCGATAGTAAAGGCGTATTTCAATTTGTTACCGGACAAAAACTGCCTTTTTCACTTATTGTATCCATTGTAGGGTATCAAACACGACGGATTATCGTGGACCAATCGCCTACTGTGATCGAACTGACACCCCGGTTGGAAGCCTTAGACCAAGTAGTTGTGACTGCCCGTAGACGCAAGGAGCAATTGCAGGATGTACCGATTCCCGTTTCTATTATCCGTGGAGCGGCATTGGAAGATGCTGGAGCCTTTAACGTCAACCGGCTGAAAGAACTTGTCCCGACGGTACAACTGTATTCTTCAAATGCACGTAACACGACACTAAATATCCGTGGACTTGGTTCAACTTACGGCCTTACCAATGACGGTATCGACCCAGGTGTCGGATTCTATCTGGACGGTGTTTACATCGCGAGGCCAGCAGCAACTTGGTTGGATTTTATTGATATTGATCAGATCGAAGTATTACGGGGGCCACAGGGTACACTCTTTGGTAAAAATACCACCGCTGGCGCCTTTAATATTACTTCACGGCTACCCCAATTTACACCTGAGGCTAATGTTGAAGTTAGTTATGGCAATCAGGGATTTATTCAGGCAAAGACATCCATCTCCGGACCGCTGGCTAAGAATCTAGCTGCTCGGGCTTCCTTTTCGGGCACACAACGGGATGGTAATCTGTTTAATGTTCATACCAATCGAAAAATCAATGATATCAATAACCTCGGATTTAGAGGACAATTGCTGTTTACACCAACTGAGAATATCAAATTGGTACTCTCAGGAGATGTCTCTTCTCAAAAGCCCGATGGATATGGTTGGGCAGTCGCAGGTGTGGTCAAAACCCAACGTGCTGATTACCGACAATTTGATGCTATTATCAAAGATCTAGGTTATGAGTTACCTTACAAAAGTGCATTTGAACGTAAGATTGATCTCGATACACAATCTAAAGCTGATAATAAATTGGGCGGTGTAGCGCTGAATGCGGACATCAAAATTGGAGAGGGAACATTGACGTCTACTTCCGCTTGGCGAAAATGGACTTGGGTGCCACTCAATGACCGGGATTATCTAGGCCTTCCTGTCTATACGGTTTCCGCAGGCAATTCAGTGCATAATCAATGGTCGCAAGAATTTAGGTATTCGGGCAAAATCAGTGAGAAAGTAAGTGGTGTAGTCGGCTTATTTGGCCTTTGGCAGGATCTTGGTACCGATCCTGTGCATACAGAGGAGACGGGATCCGCATTCTGGCGTTTTCAGAAAAGTTCGACGAGCGCTTTATGGGAGACTCCAGGGCTATTTGACAATTTCGGGATTAAGACTGTCTATGGAATCAAAAGCACAAGTTTAGCCGCTTATACACAGATTGACTGGGAGGTGACCTCCAAACTTCATATCTTACCAGGGCTGCGCTATAACTACGACAAAAAGAAAGCAAACTATGATAGACAGACCTATGGTGGGCTACAGACATCCGATCCGGCGCTGTTGGCACTCAAAAATGGGGTCTATACCAACCAAACTTTTGATATAAATGCGGATGCGGATAATTTCTCGGGACAACTTTCTGCGAAATACCGTTTCAACCCCAAGATCAATGCGTATGCTACTTATTCCATCAGCTATAAGCCAATTGGAATCAATGTTGGCGGATTGCCAACAGCAAATGGTGCTGTGCTGCTAGATCTAGCTGAAGTAAAACCAGAAGCGGTTCGCCACAAAGAGTTGGGCGTGAAAACAAACCCAACACGCAATTCGATCCTTAACTTATCCGTTTACCAAACTGATATCAAAGATTATCAAACCCAGGTACAAACGCCTGAACCCGGAGTAAATCGGGGTTACTTGGCCAATGCTGAGAAAGTACGTGTCAAAGGGGTGGAACTCGACGGTAATATTAATATTGGTCACTTTCTGCGGCTGAATGGTGCCCTGGCCTATACAGATGCAAAATACGTGAAATTTACAAATGCACCAGTTCCGCTGGAAGAAGTTGGTGGGCCGCAGGCTTTCAAAGATATTTCGGGTGGAGTGCTTCCAGGTGTATCCAAATGGTCTTGGTCTTTGGGTGGAGAAGTTAATCAGAGCGGCAAACTGATCGGTATCAATGGCTCCTACTTCTTGGGAGCAGATCTTTTCCATCGCTCCAAATTTTCTTCAAGCTCATCTCCATCACAATATTTGAATATAGATGCTTATACTTTGCTGAATGCACGTTTGGGCTTTAGGGGGTCGAATGGCGTTTCAGTTTTTGTGTGGAGCAGAAATTTGACAAATAAAGATTACTATGAGCAATTGCTTGCAGCTCCGGGCAGTTATGGCCAATATGCTGGAGTCGTAGCTGATCCGAGAACCTACGGCGTAACGCTCCGGTACAATTGGAAACAGGGAAATTAGGACCGTAATTCATAACATATTTTCATTAGCCGTCTCTGATTTATTTAGAGACGGTTTTTTTGTGTCCGAAAAGAGAGATTGTGTTGATAGAAATTTTATCGATGATAATTTGCAAGCTCTACTTGCTTTATTTATGGAAAACCGTATCTTAATTCATCATTAAGGTGAAAGATTTGCGCATGAACGAAAAAGAACTATTACAACATTATAAAACAACAGGAGACCTGTCTGCGCTGGGGAAATTATATTCGCCTTATATGTCCTTGCTTTATGGTGTGTGCTTCAAGTATTTGCAAGATCCCGATCGTAGCCAGGATGCAGTTATGCAAATCTTTGAAGAACTGATTCCGAAACTGCGTCATTACGAGGTTGATAATTTTAAAAGCTGGTTGCACGTATACAGTAAGAACTATTGTTTAATGCAATTACGGAAAGATAAACGGATGACACAGGTGGATATTGAAGATAATTTGTTTGAAAGCGAACAAAAACTCAATACCAGTGAAGAGGCAAAATGGGAAGAGCGGGATTTTGAAAAATTAGAAGGTTGTATGCAGACTTTAAATGAAGAGCAAAAAGAATGTGTACGTTTGTTTTATCTGGAACAAAAGTGCTATAAAGATATCGCAGATTTAACAGGATATGATTTGAATAAAGTCAAGAGTGCGATCCAGAATGGAAAACGCAATCTGAAAATCTGTATGGAAAGGAAAGAAAATGGAAAATAATTATCAATTATCGCGAATTCATAATTACATCCATGGCCTAATGAGCAGGGAGGAAATGTTTCAACTGGAAAAAGAAGCATTGGAAGATCCCTTTTTACAGGATGCCATAGATGGATATCGATTGCAGAATGGCGTTGATGCAAAGCAATTAAGTTTGCTACAGCAGCGACTTAGCCGTCGGATTGAAAATACCATAGCGACAAGACATGCACAATATTTTACTTGGCAACGTTTAGCCATTGGCGCAGCGGCAGGGGTTTTGTTTGTTGTTTTATTAGCGCTTCTATATTTTAAACATTTCAATGGTAAAGCTGAACGGACGACAGATGTCACGCTGAGTGAACCAGAAAATCTTGTAGCGATCGAGCCTCTGTTGGATGGTGGTGATGCTGCTCCGGTCGGTGGATGGAAAGCCTTTGAACAATATTTAAACAATCAGGTGAGAGATGGTGGAAAAGGGGGGGAGATTATTGTTAATTTCACAATCGGAAAGGATGGATTGCCTAACCAGATCCACGCAGAAGGAACACCCGAGCAAGCGCTTGTCGACGAGGCTATACGGCTTCTTCAGTCGGGGGGTAAATGGCAGGGAACGAAAGGCCGCTTGAAAATCACTTTTCCGCTGAAAGAGATGAAGAATTCTGCCCAGTCGAATATCATCAAACCACCACATTGTTTTGGGATAGAAAAGAAATAACTAGTAAGGGCCCGAATGATTCGAGCCCTTGTTAGTTTTTATCGTATGTTACAGTACCTTATTCTTCCCAGCGAATTTTTTCTTCGATAGGTGTGCGTACAGGTTCGCGCGCATCTGATTCATGATGTCCTAGGTAAAATAGGCCGATGCATTTTTGGTTCTCTTCTAGATTAAGAAAACCACTCAAATGATTGATTAAGCCTGGTGTTGCCCAGTAACCGCCAATATTCAACGAATGTGCAGCGAGCCACATATTTTCTACAGCAGCAGCAGTACACGCCAATTCTTCCCATTCAGGAACTTCACCCGTATAATTGACGATAAGTGCAATGGCAACATTTGATTGTGTTGCTTTCTTGCCCATGGTGATCTCTGTCGCTTCCGTATATTTCTCCGCCGGTGTAACCGATTTATAGATGCGCGATAATTCAGTACCCAAGCGTTGAAGTCCTTCTTTACGAAAGATCACAAAACGCCAAGGTTGTGTCCGTTTATGTGTTGGAGCAGCATTAGCTGCTTCTAAAATGCTAAGGATATCCTCTTTGCTTACTTCTTCTTCGGTAAAAGAAGCTTGAAATACCGATCTTCTGTAGTGTATTGCTTTTAAAACGTCGTTTTTCATTAAAAATATGTTGATTTTAGAATGTACTTATGCTTTTTCTTCCCATAAAGATACAATATGCAAAATTGTTTTGACCGCTTTTTCCATATCTTGTGCTGATACCCATTCCTGCTTTCCATGAAATGCATGTCCACCCGCAAAGATATTAGGACATGGAAGCCCCATAAATGATAGGCGTGATCCATCGGTACCACCACGGATACTTCTTCTTTCCGCGACCATACCTGCTCTTGTAATAGCTTCCATGCCAATTTCCATAATTTCTGGATACTGATCAAGGACTTCTTTCATGTTGCGGTATTGCTCTTTTACAGTGAATGTATAGGTGCAATTTGGATAGCGCTCAACAATAGATTTTGCTATTGCTTCCAGTTCATCTTCGTGTTTTTTTAGATTAGCTGTTGCATGATCACGGATGATAAATTGAATCTCAGCTTTTTCAACCGACCCACTGATATTCACGGGGTGCACAAAACCGTCTTTTTTATTAGTGCTTTCTGGGGAAAGTCTGTCTTTCGGTAATGCATCAATGACGGCACTTGCGATTTTAATTGCACTCTGCATTTTTCCTTTTGCAAAACCAGGGTGCACAGATACGCCATGGATTGTTAAAGTTGCTCCATCTGCCGAGAATGTCTCATCCTCGATTGTACCGGCTTTTTCGCCGTCCATGGTGTAGGCAAAGTCTGCTGCCAGACGCTTTAAGTCTGCTTTATCAACCCCACGGCCGATTTCTTCGTCTGGCGTGAATAAAATCTTGATATCACCATGTTTAATCTCCGGGTGTTTCATCAATAGGCGTGCAGCATCCATGATCTCAGCGATACCAGCCTTATCGTCTGCTCCTAATAGCGTTGTTCCGCTTGCCGTGATTACATCGTTTCCGATTTGATTGGCTAAATCGGGATGTTCTGCATATTTGATCACAATGCTATTATCATCCGGAAGTACCAAATCTTGTCCTTGGTAATTACGGTGTACCAATGGTTTTACATCTTTGCCCGAAGAATCCGGAGAAGTGTCCATATGCGAGCAGAAACAGATAACTGGAACTTTCTTGGACGTATTGGAAGGGATGGTCGCATAGATGTAACCATTTTCATCCATAGCGGCATCCGAAATGCCCAATGATAAGAGTTCTGTTACCAATAATTTACCCAGATTTTTCTGTTTTTCGGTAGATGGACATGTTGGTGAATTTACATCAGATTGTGTGTCAATCTGTACGTAGCGTTGAAATCTTTCCGAAACTGAAAAGTCACTTATGTTATTAATCTCAAATGTGCTCATGCTAATCGCCTTAATGTGATAAGGGTGACCAAATTTACAAATTCTAACGGGCTTCGGCCAAAAACAAACAAGACTTGTCAATAAACTGACAAGTCTTGTTTACTAGAGGTGATATTCCGCTAACCTCTTTTATCTTTTTTGGGGTTAATCCTGGGTTTAGCTTATTTTTTGTCGTCGGCGTAGCCAAATACTTTCTGAAGGATATTTGTATTTCTGCTTCCGCCGATATTGTTTCTGATTTTTGATTCCTGATCAGCTACTTTGATAAACAAACCATCTATGGCCTTTTGTGTAACATAAGCCGTCAGATTTGTTTCCACCTTATTGCCTAGCGGCAAGTTATTATAGGCACTGGTCAGCTGTGTCCAATATTGGTCAACATTATTTACACCCATAGCCGATTGAATGACCGGACTAAACTTGTTCGTTAATTCGGTTGATGTATTTGTTTTGAAAAATGTTGTTGCGGCATCTTGCTTGCTACCCAATAGAATATTGGTTGCATCAGTGATAGTCATTTTAGACAATGCATTTACGAATACCGGAGCGGCTTCTTTTACTGCACCCTCAGCGGCTCTGTTCATGCTTTGAATAAATTGATCACAAAGCTTGCCCATGCCGACTGCACGAAGTGTTTTTTCTACTTTTTGGGCCTCCGCAGGCATTAAAATCTTTACCGCTGCATCACCTAAGAAGCCATCTTTTTTTGCCAAAGACTCAATACTCAGGTTAAGACCATTGCTTAAAGCTTGTTTGATACCCAATGAAGCATCTTTATTTGATAATGAAGCCAAGGGGTTCGACTTGTTCGAACTAGTTGTTGAAGAGCTCGCGGTTGACGAATTCGTCTTTTTGGTGCTATCAGTTTGACTCTGATTTGCTTTATTCAACGCATCGTTGATCTTTTTAAAGATTTGCGCTTCACTGTTGTTGGAAAATAAAAGCCCCGAAACAAATAGGGTACAATATAGTAATGGAAATTTCATCATGATATGTTTTGCTGTCAAAATTAAGGATATCGACCGTTAATTTTTGTAAAAGTTTAAATTGTCGGCTGTTCTTTCCATTACATTGTCCGTATCCGTAGCAGATACGCCACAATCTTAAAGTAAAGAAAGCTGCGCATTGTCACAGCAGTCTATGTCGGAAGGGAAAAGGTCTAACAATAAAACGCCCCAAAAAGGAGCGCTTTATCCGTTATATAATAATTTTTTTTTAATCCTATACGGGTTATTTCCACGAAAGCGTTGTCACAACAGGGAAGTGGTCAGAAGGAAACTTACTCAGGTAAGTGTCTGTCAAAATGCCATATTTTTTTGCCTGGAAAGGCTTGGTGATAAAGATATGGTCGATACGACCAGAAGCTCTTAGGCTTTTCCCCCAACCATTGAAAGAAGAGTTGGGTTCATATTTAAGCGGAGATACTTCATGTACATCTGTGACTACATTGCTTTTGGCAAGTGTAAAATAGGCTTCATCTTTTTCGTCTACATTGAAATCACCTGTTAAGATCAGCGGAAGATCCTTCGCAAATTCTTTTGCTTTGGCCAGGATCAATTTTGCACTTTCCGTGCGGGCTGTATGTCCGATATGGTCAAAATGGGTATTCATAAAGATAAAACGCTTTTTATTGGCTTTGTCTTCAAAAATTCCCCAGGTACAGATACGTGGTAAGGCCGCGTCCCAACCTTTGTTCGGATGTTCGGTATCTGTTGCAGAAAGCCAGAATGTGCCACTTTTTATGGCTTTGAACCGATTGGTGTTGTAATAAATTGCCGAGTGCTCACCCTCCTGTGCGCCGTCATCACGCCCCACACCGACATAATCGAATCCCGGAAGTAGCGTTTTTAGATCCTGAACCTGATCATGAAAAGCTTCCTGAACACCGAATATATCAAAACCATGATATTTAATCAGGTTGGTCAAAGGAACTTTGCGGTCAACCCACATATTACCGGTGTCTACCGTATTTCTTTGTCTAATATTGTATGTAGCTGCAATAAAGTCTTGCGCATAGGAGATATACGATATGCATAATGCTGCTGTGAGAATAAAGTATTTTTTCATCTATGTTAATTTGTTCTTCAGTTTGTTTTGTTGATCTCAGGGATAACCTTTATTTTTTCAATACCTGAAGCAGCAATTCAGGTTCATCTGTTGTGATGAAGTCGATCTTTTGTCCAATTAGATTGCTCATTTCTTCTTCCGTATTGACTGTCCAGGCATTCACTTTCATACCCAATTGATGGGCTTCCTGCAGCCAGTTTGCATTCTTTTTGAAGACCGAAAAATGGTAGTCTAGGCCATTAATTCCTGCGGCATTCACATCAGCAGGCGATTTATCCCCATTTAGGTATTGGATATTCGCTTTTGGAGCAAGCTCATGAATCTTTTGGCAAGCCTCAAAACTGAATGCAATATAATCTGTTATTTTCTCTGCTTTCAGATTTTTTACCATTTCAACAGACTTTGTTGCTGCCTCTAGCGTCCGTTCTACACCCAATTTGTTGGTTTTTAACTCCAAGATCAGACGTAGGCCCTTTAATTTTTTCCCTGCTTTGATATACTCTTCCAATGTTGGGATAGATTCCCCATTCGGATGTTTTTTTGCTAAGAGTTCTGCGTATGTCGCGGTTGCGATGTCAATCCCATAGAAATCATTGTCGTGGTTGACGACAAGAATATTGTCTTTGGTGAGGTGTACATCAAACTCAGATCCAAAGAGTTTAAGCTCATGTGCGGCTTTTAAAGAGGCTATGGAATTTTGAGGGAGGTGACTGTTTTTCCATACGCCACGATGTGCAATTGCTTTGGTCTGTGCAAATAGTGTTGCCGATGAAATGACCATAGCCAACGTCAGACAGCTAAAAATGTGTTTTTTCATATGTGTTAGTTTGAAAGCTGATTTTTACAGCATAAAAAAAGTGGTACTTTTTATCCTGATTCACAAGATCTAAAGTACCACTTTTATATGTAGTTATTGTTAACTGTAATTTATTTTTTACCATTCCATTCTGCCATGAACTCTTCCAAGAATCCAAGCATATATTGGTGACGGTGTTCCGCAATTCTTTTTGCGGCCTGTGTATTCATTTTATCTTTCAACAAAAGCAGCTTCTCATAGAAGTGATTAATTGTCGGAGCTTCAGAATGTTTGTAAGCTTCTTTGTCTTTATACTCCTGTACCGGAATGTTGGGGTTGTACATTTCCCGGCCTTTATTCCCGCCGAAACTAAATGCACGCGCAATACCTATTGCACCGATGGCGTCCAAACGATCGGCATCCTGTACAATTTCCATCTCTTTGGAATGAAAAGAAACTTCACCCAAACTTGCTTTGAAAGACATGTTAAAGATGATTTTTTTGACATGGTCAATGATTTCAGGAGAAATTTCTAGACTTGCCAAAAACTCTCCAGCAACGCGAGGGCCAATTGTTTCGTCACCGTCATGGAATTTGCTGTCCGCAATGTCATGCAGGAGCGCTGCCAATTCGCAGACCATGACATCAGCTTCTTCATCTTCTAAAATTAACTTCGTATTGTTCCATACGCGTTGAATATGCGACCAATCATGGCCTGCTTCTGCAAATTTCAAACGATCTTGCACAAATGCGACTGTGCGTTCAATAATGTTATTCATACAATACTTTTGTTTTTTCGCGAGTACCCTCGTATAATTCGTATTCTAATAATCTACAATCTAATTTACCGTTATAAAATTCTATACGTCTGGACGCACGGAGTCCAATTTTCTTTGCAAGATCCGGATTACCGGTAAATATATAGCCTCTATAACCTTTGCACTCCTGTTTCATAAAATCACCCATACGTTTGTAGGTAATCTCCAACTTGGTATGCGTACCTAAACGTTCACCGTATTCTGGATTGAATAAGATGACACCTCCTTCTTTAGGAACGTGCGTTTCGGCAAAATCGCATACTTCAAATGAAATTAATTGTTCTACCCCTGCAGTGCGGGCGTTCATCTTGGAAACGTTGATCGCTTCTTCGGAGATATCCGTAGCAATAATTTGAGGAGCTGCTTTTTTATTAATCTGATCTTTTAATAGGCGACGTTCCTGGAAGAAGACAGTTTCATCATAACCGATGAAATGCATGAATGAATAATTCATACGCAGTAGTCCCGGTTTTCTATTGGTTGCAATCAATGCCGCTTCAATGGCCAATGTTCCTGATCCGCACATCGGATTGACAAAAGCGGATTCGCCATCCCATTTTGAAGCAATAATTGTTGAGGCTGCTAAGGCCTCCAGCATGGGCGCCTTGCCCGGAATCTTACGGTAACCATGCTTGGCCAGTGTTTCTCCAGAGGTATCAATGAAAATTTCAGCACGGTCATCCTTCCAGTAGAGGTGAACGACAGCTTTGTTGTTTTCCGGACCAGAATTCGGGCGCATACCTTTTTTATCTTTAATACGATCTACAATCGCATCTTTCACTTTGACATTCGCAAATAAAGGCGTGCTAATTGTTTCATTGTCCACATTGGAACTCACAGAGAAATAACCATCGAATTGAATGAGCTCTTCCCAAGCAATCGTGCTCAGCTCTTCGTAGAGCTCAGTAGGATTGTTCGCTGAAAATTCCTTTAACGAATATAGAATCTGCGAGGCGGTACGCAAGTTCAGATTGAGCTTGATCGTATCATTTACGCTGACTTTCAATTCGACTCCGGTAGGAAATGCTCTGACGATGTCAAAACCTAACTCTTTAACTTCCTGTTGCAAATACGGCGATAAGCGTTTATTGCACGTAATGATAACTTTATTGGGGGTGTTGAAAACTTCCATCATATTTTGTACAAAGTTAATTAAACTCTTCCTCAAAAATTGCTTAATTTTACGCTTTAATATTTATTTTTTTGATTATGGAAATTAGAGGAAAAGTACACGAGATAGGAGCGACACAACAAGTGACAGAATCATTCAAAAAACGTGATATGATTGTAGCTTATGCCGAAAACCCACAATTTGTTGAATATATCCGTTTTGAATCAACACAAGACAGAACTTCAATTTTTGATAACCTAGCTATTGGCGAAGAGGTAGAGGTATCTTTTAATCTTCGTGGTCGTCCTTGGACAAATAAAGATGGCGTAACGACATATTTCAATTCATTGGTTGCATGGCGTGTAACAAAACTAGGAAATGCTGCTCCAGCACCATCTACTCCAGGTTATGCGGATATGCCTGCTCCTGTAGATTTGTCTGGTTCATCAGATGATGATGATTTACCATTCTAGTCTGAAATAAGACATTCAAATCCTGTCAGCATTGCCGATACATGCATTGTATGTATCGTATTTTGCCGTACAGTATATCATATAGATTGGACTGCCCAGTTTGGACAGTCCTTTTTATTTTGTAAACATTCCACCTCGGTTTCTAAGCCTTATTCGAAACTCAGCTGCTTCGCTGTACGCTTTTGTTACCACTCGTTATTTTATGGCATGCAATTTTTTGAATCACATAAATTATTTTCTTGGCGCCGAAATTGCTTGATATGGGGTATATTTAAATCAAAACAGCACATTATGAAATCATCAGTATTATTTATTTGCCTGGCAGCACTTTCTTTAAGTGCATGTAATCAAACAAAAAAGGAAAATCAACAAGTGGTAGCAGCAGATTCGTCCGATCATACAACGATGACAGCAGATACCGTCCATACATCTCAAAATTCGTTGGACTGGCCCGGTAAATATGAAGCAACCATTCCCTGTGCGGATTGTGAAGGTATCAAAACAAATATTACCTTAAAAAATGACAATACTTTCTCGATTGTAAGTGAATATATCAATAAGAACACCAAAGTTGAAGATTCAGGTAAAGTCATGTGGCATGACAATGGTTCTGTTGTGCACCTGACGGGCAAAGAAACCAATATGAAATTAAAGGTCGGTGAAAATAGACTGATCGGACTGGATCAGGAAGGTAAAGAGATCGGTGGACCTAATGCGGATCGCTATATTTACAATAAGGTCGAAGGCGAAAAATAATAGCTGGATCAAATCGAATTAACCACTCACATATTTCCCAAACGGGATCTTTCGCAGGCAATACGTCAGCAAAGCACTGGCGAGTAAAGTGAGAATCGCTGCTGCCGGTATTTTCCACAGCGTCGCTAATGGTAGCAGTGGATGAATATAGTTCAAAAACAAGATATGGCTTAAATAGATGCCAAAACTATGGATGTCGATGAATTCCCAGAATGCACTCAACCGTTCTGGGAGTTTTAGACATTGAATAAATACAAACAATAAGCCAGCACTTAATGCAATATTGGGTGAAAGATAATTATACAATGTAGGGTCAAATTCGCCTTTTTCCACACTGAGATAATAAGTTCCCCAACCTGTAATCAGACAACAACCTATAAAGAAGGGGAGGCTAGACCATCTTAACTGGGGGAGTGGATGATTGTAGAGATAGTAACCCAAGACGAGATAACCCATGTAGCCTGTAAAGAAAGTTAGGTCAAAATTTGGAAGGTATGCATTAAACCATTTGTTGCTGAAAAACAGTGAAGCAAACCATAGGCATAAGAAAATCTCAATTTCTCTTTTTGAACAGTTCCGGATCATTTTTCGCAAAAAGGGTATCGCTAGATAGAGTCCGATAAGCATGTAGAGGTACCATAGGTGTGCGTTGCTTCCTGACTTTAAGCGAATTAACACAATGTTAATAACTTGTGGAAAACCAACATACTCAAAATCAATATAACGGATAAAATAATAGATCAGGTATACAATGGTCCAAAAAACAAATGGCGGAATAATTTTAAACAGCCGTTTTTTGTAGAATGTGCCTGTATCTTCATCCCTTTGCAAAAGCAATGCACCGGAGATGATGACAAAAAGAGGGACTGCAAAGCGCGAAAAGCTGTTGATCCAATTGGCATAATCCCAATCAAAAGAATCAAAGTCGTTACTATTTAAATAGCCCGAAGAAGAGTGGATTAGAATAATCAAAAAGATTGCTATGATACGCAATACACTGATATAACTACTTCGGGCCATTAGAATCGTTTTTTTTTATGTGTTAACGTTTATTGTCATAGACCTTGAGATACAACAAGGTCAACAAAGCGCCGATACTTGCCATACCTACACCTACCAGGGAGGGGGTATTGTATGCTAATCCCATGGTGATGGGAATGCCACCTAGAAATGCACCAAGAGTATTGCCAAGATTAAATGCTGCCTGTCCGCCTGCTGCGGCTAATGTTGCGGAATCTTTCGAAGCCCGAATTAACATCAGTTGTGTTGGTGAACCGATGGTGAAGGATACCAAACCTGTAATAAAGGCCAAAGGATAGGCTGTCCAGCCCAGAGGCGAAACAAAATAGACCATGACCAAACAGAGTGCCATAGCCGAAAAACTCGCGATAGCTGCTTTAGTGGGTGAAATGCTGTCTGCCAATTTCCCGCCGATCAGATTTCCGAAAAACATACCAACACCTATCAAGATCATAATCAGTGGTACCCGGTCAGCTGGAACGCCAGAAACTTTAGTTGCCAAGGGAGCAATATAACTGATCCAGGCAAATAATCCACCTGTGCCGATAGCAATAATCGCCATTAATAACCAAGCAATCTTTTTGTTGAAAAAACTAAGCTGATTGAATATATTATTTCCTTTAGAAGCCTCAATTTTCGGCATCCAGGCATATATTGCGGCAAAGGTAACTAGTCCCAGTATACTGATAATGCCGTAAGTCAGACGCCAGGAATAATGATGACCGAGATAGGTTCCTAACGGAACTCCGGCAAGGTTGGCTATAGTCATGCCCGTAAACATGATCGAGATGGCCTGAGCCTCTTTTCCTTTCGGAGCAAGCTTAGCTGCAACAACAGATCCTACGCCAAAGAATGCTCCGTGTGGAAGTCCAGCCATAAAACGCGAAAGACTGATCAGAAACTGTCCCGGTGCAATACTGAATAAACCGTTGAAAATAAAAAATAGTAACATCAAAAAGAGCAAAACCTTCTTTGGAGGATATTTACCCGTGAATAAGACTAATGTAGGAGCACCTACAACTACACCGAGCGCATACAGGGCAATAAGGTGAGCCGCAGTAGGGATTTCGATATGCAGATCCTTCGCAATATCAGGTAGAATACCCATCATCGTAAATTCAGTCATCCCGATGGCAAGTCCCCCAAAAGCTAAGGCAATAATTCCTTTGTTCATATGGATGGTTGGAAGTTGATAGTCAAAAGTAAAAATAAAAAACGGGTTATTACATGTTGATTTATCTATCGATGTAATAATCCCTTGCAGCGAGCCAATCGATCAAGATCAGGTTGAAGTAGACCACCAAAGGCTTGCATAGAGAACAAAGATTAAGGAGCAAGGATTAAAGACAGTGCTCGTAAGCCGCTGGCTTGAACAAGTAAAGTCTAAATACTAATATCTCTTTTTAGGTACGCAGGTAATATCTTTGGTCTTTCTAAGGACAATAGGGCGTTGATCAAACCGACTTTCCAGTACGACGGAGTCCGCAGAATGATAGACAACCTTAAAACGTGGGATATATTGCCCCGAAAGATAACAACCTGAGATCTTCTGCTTGCCATTTTCTTTGGTGTATATTCCGTCTACGATAACGGAATCACCACGTAGCACATAAATACCTTTGGCATGTTCTGTCCAGGAACCGTTTTTATAACAACTATCAGGGATAGTCTGTACTTTGTTGTTCACATGCATTGTCGCATAAACCGAATCACAGGTAAACTTAAATTCAGTCAAGGTATACTGCATCATCTGCTGCTGTCCCGGAATACTGTCCTGTACCCACTCGCCCTGTAAAAACGAAGCTCCTTCACCCTGCATATCTGAATTAAATTTGCAGGCGGTAAAAAAGAAAAACATACCTATGGCAAGAGCCAGTAGGTATGTTTTTGATGATATATTTTTTATTGAAATTATTGCCACAGCTTATTTTAAACTTCCAACCATTTCCTCAGGTTTTACCCAAGCATCAAAATCTTCCGGAGTCACATAACCCAAACGTACTGCTTCTTCTTTAAGTGTAGTACCGTTTTTATGTGCCGTTTGAGCAATTTCAGCAGCTTTGTAATAACCAATTTTCGTGTTTAGCGCAGTGACCAACATCAATGAGTTGTCAACCAATTCTTTGATGCGTTTGTAGTTAGGCTCGATACCGGCAGCACAGTGCTCTTCAAAAGAAATACAAGCGTCGCCCAATAAACGTGCAGACTGCAAGAAGTTCGCTGCCATCAATGGTTTGAATACATTCAACTCATAATGTCCTTGCGTACCACCAATGGTGATCGCAACATCGTTCCCCATAACTTGGGCAGCGACCATTGTTAACGCTTCACATTGTGTAGGATTCACTTTACCTGGCATAATAGATGATCCCGGTTCATTTTCTGGAATAAGGATTTCACCGATACCTGAACGAGGACCAGAAGCCAACATACGGATGTCGTTGGCAATTTTATTCAATGCTACAGCCAATTGTTTCAAAGCGCCATGCGTCTCTACGATGGCATCGTGTGCTGCCAAAGCTTCAAATTTGTTCTCCGCAGTAACAAAAGGAAGACCTGTAAATTCAGCGATGTATTTTGCAACAACAACATCATAACCAGTAGGTGTATTTAAACCAGTTCCTACAGCCGTACCGCCTAATGCTACCTCAGATAGATGTGAAAGTGTATTTCTTAGTGCTTTTAGGCCATGGTTTAATTGTGCCACATAGCCAGAAATCTCTTGACCTAATGTCAAAGGTGTCGCATCCATTAAGTGTGTACGACCGATTTTAACAACATTCTTGAACTCTTCAGCTTTTTTAGCCAACGTATCACGTAGTTTTTCAACACCGGGGATAGTTACTTCGGCAACAGCTTTATAAGCCGCAATATGCATTCCGGTAGGGAACGTATCATTTGATGACTGTGATTTGTTTACATCATCATTCGCTTTTAATACAGGTTCTCCTTCACCAATCTTATGTCCAGCCAATACTTGGGCACGGTTTGCCACAACTTCATTCACATTCATGTTGGATTGTGTTCCCGAACCAGTTTGCCAGATCACCAATGGAAACTGATCATCAAGTTTACCTGCTAGGATCTCATCACATACAGCTGCAATAGCATCACGTTTTTCAATAGGTAAAACACCCAATTCGTGGTTTGCATAGGCTGCTGCTTTTTTCAAGTAAGCAAAACCTGCAACGATCTCATGTGGCATAGAAGCTGCCGGTCCGATTTTGAAGTTGTTGCGTGAACGTTCTGTTTGTGCACCCCAGTATTTATCTGCAGGTACTTGAACTTCACCCATCGTATCTTTTTCAATTCTGAATGACATATTGTTTTGTATAAATAAAACGTAAAAATTATCTGTATTCGTGCAAAGCACTAAACACATCGATCACAAAGTTAACGGATAATATAGTAAAAAGTAAAAATTAAAAGGTAAAAATCAAAAATTGAAACAATTAGTAAGCCATCGACTTGTAGAACCAAGATTTTGCTTCTCACGCTGAGAAATAAAAATTAAAAGCTAATCATCAAAAGCTGGAAACAGTTAGTAAGCCATAAGCTTGTATAACCAAAATCTATATACCCATTACTCAATACTCAATACTCATTACTCAATACTCACAAACCAAGACGCTTGGTCAGGAATTCATTCACATGATGAAATACCTGCTTTGGTTTTAAGGCACGCCAAGATAGTTCATTGAGTGCACCGCCAAAATTGATGTAATAATCAATATTTTGTTGTTGAAACTCTTCGATTACATGGTCACGGAAGCCTACGCCCGCAATCCAGCCATCGTCGATATCCTGAAACCATTCCTCATAATAGGAGTCATCTGAAGCATGGAAATTCAATACATTCTCCCCAATGAGGATGAAATATTTTATACCCTGACTGATCATGACATCGATAAGTTCTCTTTTCAGTAACATGATATCATTGTATATGGCATCGTTCCATTCGCCGATCAACTCGATAATACAGTATTGTTTTTCATAATCGACAAATAATACCTTTAGATACAGCGTGAGCGAACCGAATTCATCCCATTGTGGATGCAGCAAAAAGTTATAGATCTGCTTGTCGAAATCGAATTCGCTGTAGACCGTACCATAAAATGGTGATTGTTCGTCTTCGGCAGCGATATAATAGTCGCGCCAATTGTAATAAGGTTCGATTTCGTGCATATATTAAATTCCTTTCCAAGTTCAAACTAAGATAAATTTGCGCTTATTTGCAAGTTTCATTGCTGCTATTTCGTGTTTTCTGTCAAAGTAAGTGTGCGGAACTTCTAGACGTAAACAGTCAGCGACAATTTTTTGTTTTTAATGTAAAATTATACGGCTGTTTACAGATTAAACCGAATAAACTTGTTACTTTTGAGACGTAATTTCATGAGCGCACAGGCTCGGTTTATCTTTTTATAAACACTGGGTTTTTCCAATGCAAAAGAGTATTAAGCGAAATATTTTTGTAGCCGCTACATATGCTGCAGTATTGCTTCTTGGCTTGCTGTTGGGACAGAATTATGCCGAAGAACAGGGGAGCAATCAGAAAACAACCTTTTCAAGTCTAGGCTCCAATGGAAATTCGGACAAATTGCAATACCTGGTCCAGCTGATCTCTGAAAATTACGTTGACAATATTAGTGTCGACACTGTGCAAGATGAAGCCATTGAACACGTTGTTTCTCGCCTTGATCCTTTCTCCACATTTTTACGACCTAATCAGGTGCTCGCCAAGCAGGAAACGCTGGAAGGTTCCTTCGATGGAATAGGGGTAGAATATTTTCGTTTGAAGGATACACTGCTTGTTGTAGGAATGGTATCCGCTGGTCCAGCGGAGAAAAGTGGTATGCGGATCGGTGATCGTATTCTAAAAATCGGAAACAAAGATCTTGCGGGGAAAAAGGTGCCCGAGGCAGAAATTGAAAAATTGATCCGTGGAAAGAAAGGAACAGCGGTACTTATTTCGATCCAACGGAATGGACAAACGCTCGTTAATCCGTTGAAAGTCATTCGTGACCAGGTAAACGTAACCAGCTTGGATGCCTCCTATATGATCGCTCCCAAGACGGCTTACATCAAGATACGCCGCTTTGGACATAAGACTGCGGATGAATTTAAACAGTCACTGATTGATCTCCGGAAAAGTGGTGCACAGGATCTTATCTTGGATCTACGTAATAATGGTGGTGGATTTGTGCATACTGCGATAGATCTGGCGGGACAGTTTTTTAAAGAAAAGAGACTGTTGATGTATACCGAAGGAGCTAATGAACAACGTCAAGATTATTATTCGGAGAAAACGGGCGAGTTTGGGGATGGTCGTGTGGTCATATTGATCAACGAAAGTACGGCATCAGCGAGTGAGATTCTGAGTGGTGCTTTACAGGATTTAGATCGGGCCACTGTCGTAGGAAGACGCTCGTATGGAAAGGGTTTAGTTCAGGAACAGTTTGACTTCTCGGATGGATCCGCCGTAAATTTGACTGTCGCGCGTTATTATACGCCATTAGGAAGGTGTATTCAACGCAAATATAGCCGGGCAAATTTTGATGCCGCAAAATATATGACGGGTTTTGATCTTTGGACGCTCGATACTGAATTTCGTCAAAAGGAAATGTTCACAACAAGCAAGGGCAAACTGGTTTTTGGTGGCGGCGGAATTTTGCCGGATGTGAATATCCCAATTGACACTAATGAAACAAGTGCGAAGTATCGGGAGATCTACCATTCCAATTCAATCGAGGAATTTGTGTATGACCGGTTCACCAAACATCTACCAGCATATTCCATTGAAAACTTTATCAGTGGTTATCATTTACCCGCGGCAGAGTTTGATCTTTTTATTTCATTTCTGAATACGCAAAAGCGGATTCCGGTGAACGCAAATGAAGCAAAAAATCTGCATGATCTGATTCAGTCAGATATTGAAGCCTTGGTCGGAAGATACTATTTTGGCCGTGAAGCTTATTACAAAATAAAAAATAGAAGGGATAAATTTATCGAAATAGGTCTCAAATCTTTAGGCTATCAGATGCCTAAGGTTTAAGCCGTAGATCTGACCACACTGGATAGTGGTCGGATAGCTTTTGTTTGACAACCTGATAATTCATAACCTGAAATTTTGGACTGGCAAAGATATAGTCAATCTGAAAAATTGGCAAAAGTGCGTGGTGGGTCACCCCCCATCCATTTCCTTTTTCCTTAAAGGCATTATACATGCCATCTCCAATGAGATTCACCGAATAACTCATGGGCGTATCGTTAAAATCACCAACGGCAATATAAGGGTACTGACAGTCATTCATATGTTTTTTCAGCGAATGCGCCTGTTCACTGCGGAGTTCAAATGCATTTTTTAGCTTTCTGCTCAACCGGCGAGTAGCCGTATTGTCGGTTTCAGTCTTGTTAGACAGATTTTGAATAAACTCCTTGTCTTCATTCTGTAGCGCGAAGGATCGCAGGTGGATATTATAGATGCGTACCAAGGTGTCCTGCTTTTTGATGTCCACATAACATATTCTGTTGATGCCATAGTCGTTGTCACGAATAGTGCCCGAATCGTAGATGGGAAAACGAGATAAAACAGCCATGCCATAGGCTTCGTAGTCATTTTTGGAACTCGGTTCAAAGAAGAAATAATCGTAACCCAATTTATCCTTAAACTCTTCGGAGAAAACATGTTTCCCTTTGATTTTACTGATATATTCCTGAAAGCAAATGACATCAGGTGAGATGCTATCAATGATACGGACAACGTCGGCTTTAAAGTTCTTTTTTTCTTCATTAACCTTTTTGAACAAATGGGCATTGAAAGTCATGATACGTAATGTACGTGTTTCAGATGGCACAGGCGGGTTTTCTTTGCGGATATTCCAATGTTTGGTTAAAAAGGGCCAACCCAATAAGATTGCTGCCAGAGAGTAGAGGGCAACCTTTCGTTTACGCAGTAACCAGTAGCAGATAAAACCAATATTGACGATCAGAATAGGGAGATAGCCCAGTCCCATAAATGCAATGGGCCAAAAAGATTTCGGATTGATGAAGGTTGCAGCGTAACTCATGAGCAATGCAATGATCGCAAGCATATTTGCCAGGAACATTGTTTTGCTTATAAATCCCAGTTTTCTTCTTAAAAATGTCCTTCTATCCATCAACCTTGTCGCCACTATTGCTTGCCCTAAAGAGCGTTTCTTTTTCATGGTGTGTCAGACTTTCATAACCAGATACTGAAATCTTGTCTAGGATAGTATCAATTTCATCCTGGTTAGGTAAGTCATAACGATGTTTCCGATTTGTCGGTATATGATTGCCCACAACAACTTTCATTTTTGCGGGCTTTTTTTGTTTTTTCTGAAAAAGTGTTGACCAGTCCATGCCAGATCTTAGAGCATAGGTAAAAGCCATCCCAAAGAGAACGACGGCAAAATAAGAGACTGCAGCAGGTCTGTTGCCAATAGCGAAAAATAGAAATTCCAATGCAAAATAGACGATGGCTACTATTTTTAATTTAACAGTACCAAAAAGTAATAGTCGCAATTCATAGTTTGGAATTAAAGTGACAATTGCTGCGAGTATCGCTGCCAATGGATGAGCTCCCCCCATTAAATGCAGATCTGTAGGCGGAGGAATAAGTGTGCCAAAACCCACATAGAGCGTGCTACTTAGGAGCCATGAGGCAATGTAGACAAAGAAAAACTGCCTCTTGTTTAGGAATGTGAAGAATATCTGGCCTACCCAATACAGCCATAGGCTGTCAAAAATTAAATTTAAAAGCTGAACATAGACAAAATTGGACGAAATCAGAGACCAAGGTTGTGCTAAGAAAACCGAAAAATTGCTTGGTAAGCTCAAATGCTTAACGATAGGCTGTAGGAAACTTTGAGAGATGAATTTCAGCTCAAAGAGCAGGTCCAAAAAATAAATGAGAACAAATAAACATACCTGAATACTGATCACAACCGGAATCGGCGAACCTGTTTTATATGTTTGTCTCCAAAAATCTTTTAAACCAATGCTATTCATGACGCGCGCTATTAATAAATTCCCTTTCTAATCCTCCAAAATTTGAGCAGCAAGTAACCAAACAGTGCGCCACCAACGTGCGCTAGATGGGCTACAGAATCTCCGGGCCTAGATAAGCTCATATAGATCTCGATCAAAATAAAGCCTCCGATCATATATTTGGCTTTGACTGGTACAGGAATAAACAAAAATTGAAGCGGTATGTTTGGAAAAAGGTAAGCAAAAGCAAGCAATACACCGTATACAGCGCCAGAAGCACCCAGCATACGTGAAGTATAGATCTCTTGTACCAAACCTGGGTTAGCTGTGTTTAGCGTAGACATGTCCAAACTTTGGTGCAACGGGAAGAAGCTTCCGGTTGCATTATATATTTCAAAACCCTGAACCCCCATTTGCAATAGCCATGCACCGATACCCGAAATCAGGTAGAAATTCAAAAAACGTTTTGGACCAAGTACTTGCTCGATCATGGGGCCAAAGATGACCAAAGAAAACATATTGAAGAAGATATGACCGAGGTCAGCATGCATAAACATATGCGTGATTACCTGCCATATTTTAAAATATGGGGAATCCGGGTAGAAAACCGGAAGATAATTATAGGCAATGGGCACAAATTGTGATCCTAAAAAGAATACAATATTTACGATCAGTAAATTCTTGATAACGGGTGTCAATTGTTGAAACATATAGTTCTATCTTCTAGTTTTTACCAAATTTTTCTGCTAATTCCTGCAATGTAAATGTTACGATAACAGGGTTGCCATAGATGGAGATATTCGGTGATTGACAGGCAAAAAGCTTGTCGACCAATTCTGCCATAGCAGTGTTGTCAAGCTGTGTGCCTGGTTTGATCGCAGCATTACGAGCAAGGCTTTTTGCGAGATTCTCGCGTTTAGCTAGCTTGTATTCGGATTGATTATTTTTATAATCTTCCAATATTTTTTCAATCATTTTGATCTCATCAAAGCCTGTTCCCAAGTCTGCTGGAATTCCGTCAATAATATAGGAATTTTTTCCAAATTCACGAATCTGAAAACCTAGACCGTTGATGTCATCCAATAAGTCTTTCATCAACTCATTATCAGCAGGGTTGAGATCTATGGTCTGCGGGAATAAGCTTTGTTGACTTAAACCTTTATGCTGATCGAGCTGTTCCAGAAACTGTTCAAATAAAATACGTTCGTGGGCAGCTTGTTGGTCAATAAGGATAAAACCAGAATGGATCTGTGAAACAATATACTTGTTGTGCAGCTGAAAAAATAATTTAGATGAAGTTTTATCTTCCACTTGGATGGCCTGTGGACGATCCGTCTCCAATTCTGAACCTGTATGCAAAGGAAGCTGTACAGACTCCTCCTTTTCGACGATTTCGTACAATGAATCCCAATTGCTTGGTATTCCCCCTGTTTTTTTTGCAAAGCCTTCCGCGTAACTATCCGATCTGGAATAGGATGATTTGGACTTGTCTGTGTCAAAGGGGTTGAAGTCTGGATTGAAGGTGACTGTCGGCGCAATAATCTCATCCAATGATTTCTTTGTGATCAGATTGGTGAAGCTTGTCTCCTGTTCAAAATCCAAAGAAGGCATGATATTATAGCGTCCCAATGACCTTTTCACCGCTGAACGGATGATAGCATAAATTGCCTTGTCATCCTCATATTTGATTTCGGTCTTTGTTGGGTGTACATTGATATCAATACGAGCAGGATCTATGTCGATAAATAGAACATAAAACGGAAAAGTTTCCGCTTGCATAATATCCTCGTACGCATTCATAACCGCATGGTGCAGATAAGGGTCACGGACAAATCGTCTGTTGACAAAGAAAAACTGTTCGCCACGTGTTTTCTTTGCAAATTCAGGCTTTCCGACAAAACCTTCCACTTTAATAATGGATGTATCCTCTTCCACAGGGACCAGTCGTTGGTTGTAGTTGTTCCCGAAGATATGGACAATCCGTTGTTTCAATGTTTCAGCAGGGAGATGGTATATTTCATTTCCATCACTATGCAGGGAAAGGAAAATCTGTGGATTGGATAAGGCAATACGCTGAAATTCGTCAATGATATGGCGCATTTCAACAGAATTGCTCTTTAAGAAATTCCTGCGAGCAGGGATATTGTAAAAAAGGTTTTTGACTAAAATATTTGTTCCAGCAGCAACAGCTTCTGGATATTGATTGACAACTTTTGATCCTTCTATTTCGACCACAGTACCAAGTTCATCTTCGATACGGCGTGTTTTTAGTTCTACTTGTGCTATCGCAGCGATGGACGCCATCGCTTCTCCACGGAAACCCATGGTGCGAATAGCAAATAAATCTTCAGCTTTCCGGATCTTTGACGTCGCATGACGTTCAAAGCAAAGGCGAGCATCTGTTACGCTCATGCCACAGCCATTGTCAATGACTTGGATCAACGATTTGCCCGCGTCTTTAACAATAAGTTTTATTTTGTCAGCTCCAGCATCAATGGCATTCTCAATCAATTCTTTAATGGCAGACGCTGGTCGCTGCACCACTTCTCCCGCCGCAATCTGATTAGCAACATTATCTGGAAGTAATTGAATAATATCCGACATATAATACAAAGTTACGAAATATCCATATTTAGAAAGCACAAACACAAATGAAAATCAACTGGATATTCCAGATGGCTTCTAAAACCGTCTATGACGATATACATGCTTTTAAACATAATGTGATGAACAAACAAATAGTAAGTATAAGCCGATGTTTCCAACCGGAACTGTCAAACATCAGGCATACCCCATAATAGTCTGATCTGGTTACATCTCCAGTTTTAGGAAACGTGCGGTTTCGCTTTTCTTGTTTTTAATTAAATTTTCTGGGGTTCCCTCAAATAATACTTGACCACCCTCTTTCCCACCTTCAGGACCGATATCAACCACCCAGTCCGCGGATTTGACAACATCAAGGTTGTGTTCGATAATCAATACCGTATTTCCACGGTCCACCAGTCGGTTGATTACACCCATGAGCACATTGACGTCTTCAAAATGAAGTCCTGTTGTCGGTTCGTCGAGGATGTAAAATGTGTTTCCGGTATCTTTCTTGGAAAGTTCTGTGGCAAGTTTCACCCGCTGTGCCTCTCCTCCAGATAAGGTCGTAGACGATTGACCCAAGGTAATATAACCTAAACCTACATCCTGTAAGGTTTTGATTTTTCTGTAAATGCTCGGTACATTTTCAAAGAAATCAACAGCATCATTGATGCTCATGTCAAGTACATCTGAAATAGATTTACCCTTGTAGCGTACTTCCAAAGTTTCTCGGTTATAACGCTTTCCGTGACATGTTTCACAAGGAACCTGTACATCAGGAAGGAAATTCATTTCAATTACTTTCAAGCCTGCACCCTGACAAGTTTCACAGCGTCCGCCTTTGACATTGAATGAAAAACGACCGGGTTTATACCCTCTGATTTTTGCTTCGGGAAGCTGAACAAAGAGCGTGCGTATATCGGAGAATACGCCTGTATATGTTGAAGGATTGGAGCGTGGCGTACGGCCAATAGGACTTTGATCGATTTCAATGACTTTATCAATATGCTCCAAGCCCTCAATCTTTTTGAATGGAAGTGGAGTCGCTTTTGCCCGGAAGAAATGTTTGTTTAAGATCGGGTACAATGTACCAGTAATTAAACTCGATTTACCAGAGCCTGAAACACCCGATACGACGATCAATTTACCGAGCGGAAAGGTTACGGTCAGGTTTTTGAGATTATGCCCTGTAGCGCCATGAATGGTCAGCGTTTTGCTATTGCCTTCACGACGTTTTTCTGGGATCTTAACCGCTTTTTTCCCATTAAGATAAGCCGCGGTCAAGGAATCGGATTTTAAGATCTCATCGGGTTGTCCTTCAGCAACGACTGTACCACCATGGACACCCGCCGCCGGGCCCATATCAATCACATAATCCGCATGTAGGATCATATCCTTATCATGTTCAACAACCAAGACCGAATTGCCAATATCACGTAAGTTTTTGAGCGCCTTAATGAGACGTTCGTTGTCGCGTTGATGTAATCCAATGCTTGGTTCATCCAGAATATAAAGGACGTTGACCAATTGTGAACCAATCTGGGTGGCTAAACGGATCCGTTGCGCTTCCCCTCCAGATAAGGTTTTTGCCGTACGATCCAATGTCAGGTAATTCAAGCCTACATCCAGTAGAAAGCCCAAACGGGCCCTTATTTCTTTAAGTATTTCTGTAGCAATGACCAATTGGCGTTCATCCAGTTTGCCCTCTACCTGATCGAACCATTCTTTTAACGCAGAAATATCTAATGTCGATAGTTCATGGATATTCTTGTCTGCGATCATAAAGTGCAGCGATTCTTTCTTCAACCGTGCTCCTTCGCAAGTAGGACAGGTAACTTTGGTTCTGAAATCATCCAGTGAAGGGGCTTCATCAGAAGATTTTCCGGAAAATTCCTCAAGCATTTTGAAGATCCCTTCAAATTCCACACGATATTCACGGGTACCATAACTTCCATAGGATACGGTGACGACGATAGGTTCTTCTTTATTGCCAAACAAAAGCTGATCAATCTGCTCATCGCTCAATTTTTCCAATGGTGTTGTTACCGCAAAATCCAATTTTTTGGCGACGGCTTTAAGCACCTCAAAAGTCCAGTTCTCCCGGGTTGGCCCCAATGGTGCCAGCCCTCCTTTTTGAATACTGAGTTTCTTGTCAGGAATGACGGCATTTTTATCAATCTCAAAGATATAACCTAATCCATCACATGTCGGACAGGCACCATAAGGTGAGTTGAATGAGAAGGTGTTTGGCTGTGGTTCATCATAAGAGATGCCGGATTCAGCATCCATCAGATAGCGGCTATAAAATTGCTCCTGATTGTCTTTTGTAGACACTTTGATAATGCCTTTTGCCGTTTTCATGGCTTGCATAACCGAAGTCTGTAGCCGCTTTTTGTCATCACGTTCTATTTTCAAACGGTCAACGACAATCTCAATATCGTGAATCTTATAGCGGTCTACTTGCATTTTTGGAACAAGGTCCAGTATTTCACCGTCTACACGTACTTTGACATAACCCTGTTTACGAATTTGTTCAAAAAGCTCCCGATAATGTCCTTTACGTCCTTTTACAACAGGAGCGAGGATATTTAACGCTTGCCCTTCAAACTCGTCCAAAATACGGTCGATCACCTGATCGTCAGACATGCGTTCCATTTTTTTGCCAGTGACATAGGAGAATGCTTCACCTGCGCGGGCAAACAAAAGACGCATAAAATCATATACTTCAGTGATGGTTCCTACGGTTGACCTTGGATTTTTGCTCGTTGTTTTCTGTTCAATGGAAATCACAGGGCTCAAACCCGATATCTTGTCCACATCCGGACGCTCCATACCCCCCAAAAACTGACGGCTATAGGCACTAAAAGTTTCCATATACCGACGCTGTCCCTCTGCATAAATGGTGTCAAAAGCCAAGGAAGACTTTCCACTGCCGCTTAAACCGGTGATGACAACCAATTCATTTCTCGGAAAAGATACATCTATATTTTTTAGATTGTGCGCACGCGCACCAAATACTTGAACTTCACTCTGTTCGCCCAAATCTGGGCTTCTTTTTACTGCCATGAAAACTCCTTAAAACCCTTGAAAAGGGATAAAATGCAAAACATGCAAAATTACAGATTTTAAAGGAATTATGCGAGCCTATCTGACTTTTGGAATAAAATGTGATATACAGGTGATGCGGAGCTCTTGTGATGCTGTAATGATTTAGGAAAGTTACGAAGGTTATTGTTATCTTGTGATCGATTTAGATCGTTATGACAACCTTGTATGTTGTAAGTATATACAGGAAGTGTCTCGAAAATAAAACGTTAAAATTAAAAAACCAATTCAATGAGTTTGTAAACCAGCGTTATGTTTCAACTAAGGTCTCCATGCTCTATACTCAATACAACAATAATGCGAAAATACGACGTCAGCAAACAGGAGAAACAATCCATCGAAGATATTGTCCAATTTTGGAAAAAGGAGAATCTATTGGATGAACAAAAGGCCAGTGAACTGATGGATAGCCTCGATGTTAAAAGTTTTGACTGGGGACAACTGGCGCGTTATGCTTTCTGGATCGCCTTGGCTTCTTTGGTATTCGCTGTTTTTTCGCTATTTACAGATGCTTCTTTCCTAGCTTTTGTGGATACCCTTTATGAAGCACCCAATATTTTATTCTGCTTCTTTTTTGCTGCGGTCGCTGTACTGTTCTACACGCTTGGGTTTCGTTATAAAAAGCGTTATCCCTACAAGAATCTTTCCACAGAGACAATGATGTTGATCGGAGTGTTCGGAACCGCCGCCTGCATCGGATTTATGGGCAAGGTATTGGATAAGGATACCATGCATTATTCACTTTTATTTTTATTGTCTGTTGCGATCTATGGTATTCTTGCAGTAAAGCTCGATAGCAAGCTGATCTGGACTTTTATGCTTTTGGCCCTTGGGGTTTGGTTCGCTACCGAAACAGCTTATCATAGCAATTGGGGATTTAAATTCTGGGGAATGAATTATCCGTTGCGCTTTACTATTTTCGGTGCAATCATCACAGCAGCAGCGGTTTGGTTACAACCGCGTTTCGAACGCTTGCAGATCTTTCAGCCGATCAGTTATATCATCGGATTGATTTACCTCATGGTCTCTTTATGGGCACTATCCATTTTTGGTAACTATTCGGATTTTTATGAATGGACCACCGTCCGTCAATACCATATGTTTTATTGGGGTATTTTATCTACTGCCGTGTCCGCTTTTCTGGTTATTTATGGGCTAAAAGCAAAAGATAATGTCACCCGTGAGGTGGGGTTTGTGTTTTTGGTACTGAATATCTATACACGCTACGTCGAGTACCTATGGGATAACATCAATAGAGCTGTATTTTTCTTGATCCTGGCAGTTTCCTTTTGGTTTGTCGGACGCTGGGCAGAGAAATTATGGAATAGACGAAAAGAGGAGCTTGGAAGCTAATAACAATTGAATCCTCAGATGGATGGTATTGTTAAAAACAACATCTGGTGTACTTTTCAGAAATGAACGGTAAACCCTATACCACGATTCGAAGTAATGCTAAGAGTGGGGTCATGGCTCAGGTATTTTCGAATACGTGTGATAAAGACGTCCATGCTTCTACCCGTAAAAAAATCAGCAGTTCCCCATACTTTTTCGAGGATATCTTCCCGTGTCACGAGTTGACCATTGTGTTGACAGAGGAATAACAGCAACTGTGCTTCGCGTTCTGTGAGTTTATAGTGTTCAAGAGCGTGACTTAACAGCAGTTGGTCCGGTGAAAATAGATATGAACCAATTGAAATGGACCCTGAAGAAACATGTTTTTGATTACGCTTTAATATATTTTGTATGCGAAGTAATAACTCTTCGGGATCACAGGGTTTGGTGATGTAATCATCTGCACCGATTTTCAAGCCCGTTAGTTTATCGATCTTTTGCTCCTTGGCCGTTAAAAAAATAAATGGAAGTAAAGGAAAAAGCGTGTTGATCTCTTTTGCTAAAGTGAAACCGCTTACCTGTGGAAGCATAACATCCAAAATAATTAAATCATATCCCGTCAGCCTTTGAAAATCGGCTGTAAGATCCTTCGGTTGTGCAATCCAATCCACCTTAAAATCCGAAAGTTCTAGGTATTGCTTCAACATAAACCCAAAATCCGGATCATCCTCTACCAGTAATAGTTTATTCTTCATTTCTTCGTTTTGTCTAACGGATGTTTGGCCCCTTTGTTTCTCATCCTTATTATGATCTCCTTGTCTCTGCCCCATCCAAATTTAACACCCTTTATCCCCCATGTTTAAGATGAACTTTATAACCCGATAAATTAGCGTGGTAAGAGCACTGTAAAAGTTGTCCCCTGTTGCAATTTACTGATGACCTTGATCTCTCCACCATATTTCTTGATGATATTCTTAACAAGGAACAGACCGATCCCTAATCCCTTTGTGTCATGGATATTGTCTTTTTGGATACGATAAAACTTTTCAAAAATATAAGGCAATTCGCTTTCATCCATACCTTGGCCATTGTCCCTGAACTGAATGGATAGATAGTTTTTCTGTTCTTCAAAACGAATGCCCAACGCTGTGGCACCGTATTTAACCGCATTATTCATCAAGTTGTAAAAGAATGTCGTAGCATCAGTGGGGTTAAGGCAAATTTGTAGGTTAGAGCCTAGTTCCACAATAAGCTTGACAGTTGGATTGCATAACTGAAAATCGCTAAAAATGGCCTGTAACTCATCCGCCGTTATTGGGGATAGGCTTGTTGCGCTTTGATGCTCACTTAATGGATCTAGGGTTTGCTCTAAGCGGCTTACTTGGCGTTCAATCACCGTGATGATGTTGTCATCGGGAGACTTTCGGAGTGTTTTAGCCGCAATTTTTAGGGTCGCAACCGGTGTCTTTAGTTCATGCGAAATATTGTCTACGACATCATGTAATACCGCAATCTGTTTGTCTTGTTTTCGGAGATTCGTGATAGTTCGATAAAATAGCCAGATAAATGCTGCTAGAATCAATAAGGTGCTCAACAGGAGGGAAGCCAGCTCCTTAAATAAAATCCAGCCCAAATTGACCACTTCAAAGGAAGTCTTTCGCGGAACTGAAAAAACATATAATATTTCTTTGCTCTCGATACGATCCGCTATCTTATTTGTTTCTGTTTTTTCCGTAACCCATTTGCTTGTGGATAATTCCGTTGGATTGTGAAAGGTACCATTTGTTGTATAGACGATGATCGGTCCACTGACCAATGGTTTTACAGCATCTTTATAATAAATACCTAATATTTCCTGCTTAAGGATGACATGCATTCCTAAGGGCTGGAATATACTGTCGACATATTTGGTAAGCTCCTTGGAAGTTTTCTGTGCGTAGGTTTGATACTGTTTTTTTAGGCCTTCTTCCGTGATTTCTTTCTTGACCAGTTTGATGTAGTAATCTCTGGCGATATCCTTACTTAATAAGTTGTGGTCAAAAATAAGATTTGAGTCGTCTAAGTTGTCCAGATTCTTTTTGACCATCGCGAGCATCTCACGTTGTTTGAGTTGGTAGGTGTTGTATAATTGATAACCTTGGATGCCGATAAGAACAGCAAAAAATAAGATGAAAAGAATAATATAGTTTTTAGGTTTCAATTCCATATACAAATATAATTGCTTGCAAGCAACATCAGACACCTTAACACAGCATTAACTCTTCATTAACCATATTTAGCGGGGGTAATGGACAATTTTGGGGTATTAAATACCAAAATATGAAAGGATTATTATTTTTGCTCTTAGCTCCTTTGCTTTCTACAGCACAGACTAGGCAAGTAGGGGGACAAATTCAAAATGGAAATAGCGAGGGACTGGCTGATGTATCTATTGTGTTATTGGATAGCACTTATCAACAGATTCGCGAAATGAAGACTGATCTTTCCGGGAAGTTTGAATTAGCATTAGCACAGCATACGAAATACTATCTCAAAGCATCACATTTGAATTTTGGTACCAAAGAATTATTTTTTTACAGCGATACCATAAAAAGCCCGTTGATCGTGACCCTTCTTCCCAAGGCGAAAGAGCTTGAGGAAGTGAATGTTGTAGGCCGGCAACCCCGATTGATCCGCAAGTTGGATCGCCTAGAATTTAACGTACAGCATAGTAACCTCTCTGCGCTCAATACCTGGGACATCCTTAAACGTACACCTTTGGTGATGGCGAGTGGCTCGGACTTAATGGTGCGCGGAAGTAAAAAGATTATGGTGCTGATCAATGACCGCAAGATTCTGCTCAGTGGTGAGGAACTGAAAACCTATCTGGAGAATACAGCTGGCACCGATGTCCAGTCCATCGAGGTGATTACAAATCCCCCTGCAAAATATGAAGCTGAGGGAAGTACAATCATTAACATCAAGCTTTCCAAATCTACCTTATATGGCTATCGGGGTACGTTAGTGGGGTTGGCGGAGAAAAGCACGACCTGGAAACAGTTGTTTGGACTGACACAGTATTACAAGAATGAAAAATTCAATCTACGGGCAACATACAATTTTGGACGCGGTACCTATGCCCGTTATGAAACAAACTACGTGTATTACCCGAAGGAACAGACTTCATGGGAAGGCACGATGGATCGTTTCGATACCAATAATAGCCAAAATAGTTATGTGCTTTCAATGGAATATACACCAGACACAACATGGTCAATCAATATGGGCTTAACAGGTTATTATGGGCCGAGGTCCTACGGCATCTATGAGGTACCTACAGTAATCTATAACAAAGACCATGTGCAGGAATCTAGCTATTTTACAACAAATGATCATGAACGGTCCAATAAAAACAACAATCTATATCTCCAGGTGGCCAAGAAGCTCAGTTCCAAATGGAATATTAATTGGTCTTCTTATTTCACGTCCAGCAATGCGACCAACGATCAAGATGTTTTGACAGCATTGAATTTTAAGGGGGAAAAACCATCGAGTACGCGTTTTATCAGCAATAACGATAGTGAAAACCGGCTTTTTTCCACACAAATAGATATTACGGGAAAGATTAAAGGACTAGATGTTGAGTTTGGTGGAAAGTTTAGCGCTGTCAAAACAACAAGTGACTTAATATTTTCGGACGATGAATCAGGTACCCTTCAATACCGGCCCGACAAGAGCAGCCTGTTTGATTATAAGGAGCGTAATGGCGCCTTATATACATCGATTAACTATAGCTGGAAGAAATGGAGCTGGAAAGCGGGGTTAAGAGGGGAGTATACCGATCTAGAAGGACGGGTTTCAGAACCTGAGGACATGAATAAAAAGGATTATTTTGTGTTATTTCCTACTTTCTATATGCAATATGCGCTCTCGGATCAGCAGCAATTCGGATTTTCCTATGGTAAACGCATCAGCCGCCCCGCTTATTCATGGCTTAATCCTGCGAAATCCTATTATAACCTGTTTTCATATTTCCAGGGAGATCCCCGCTTGAGGGCCACGATTGTGCATAATCTCAACCTGACCTGGACAAAGGATAATTGGAATGTGGATCTATTTTATCGCTTTGAAAAATGGCCTAATATGGAAATTGCTTTGCAGGATAATGTCAACCACCAATTGGTCTTTCAATATACCAATATTAAGAAAGGGCAAGGGGCAGGGATAGATCTGGGGAAGAGCTTTCAATTGACATCCCGTTGGGGATTAAATCTTCAACTGGAAGGAATGTACAATGAGAATTATTTTATGGGGGCCGATGCAGTGCTGCATAAGAACGATGTTTATATCGGCAATGGTAACATCAGTTCAAACTATGTCCTGGACAAAAATGCGGGTTGGAATCTGGAACTCGGCAATACGTTTACCTCACCTACTATTCAGGGACCATTTCGGATTACAGGCTACTCCAGTACCTATGTGATGAGCAATCGAAAGTTTTTTAATAAGCGATTAGAGGTCAACCTTGCGTTTATGGATATTTTTAGGACAGAGAAAATGAGAATATCGTCAAAATATGCCGATCAAAACAATTATTTTGATGATTATCGGGATACAAGAAAGGTAAATGTGACATTGCGGTATCACTTTGGGAACCAAAAGGTCAAGAGCGGCAACCAACCAAATAAGACCGAAGAGCAAACAAGACTTTAGTCCGCTATTCTTTAAATAACTGTCTATCCTTCATATGTCAGATTCGTTTGAAATATGAAGGACAGACATACTGAAATCTTAGTTTATTTTTAGCGAATAAGTGATGTTGATACCACCCGCCGCAAGCATATCATGTACTGAACAATATTTTTTCACAGCTAGCTCGGCTGCTTTCGCCGCCTTCACTTCATCAATTTCCCCTTTGAGGAAAAAGTTGATATGAATATCCGTAAACACTTGGGGCACTTCTTCGCGACGCTTTCCTTCTACTTCCACCTGGACATCATCAACTTGCTGACGTTGTTTTACCAGGATACTATGTAGGTCAAAAACGCTACAAGAACCCAATGCCATCAATACCAATTCCATGGGGCGAACACCTTTTCCTTCACCACCAATCGCTTCGGAACCATCGATGTTGACTTTGACGGAAGATAATTCACTGCTGGCTTCGAAATGCACAGCTTGGTTGACACGGTTTAATTTGATTTTCATAAGAATAATTATTTACTACGCGTATTGTATTTCTCTGTTAACACATCCACGCGGCCACTATAATGACTTCCACTGTACCAATCTTATCCTATGCAGATTTGTTAGGTGTAGCTTTTGAAGCGGATGAATGTTAAACAAAAATAAACATTGTCTAACAAAAAAAGGTCATCTGAATGTTCAATTCAAATGACCTTTTTTGTTATCCTTTTGACTAATTTATAGCATTAAGGTAAGGCAACTCCACCATACTGGCTGACATTTACTTTCCCTAATTTGGTGCTATATTTTGCATTGATCGCATCAACAAAAACATTGGCCATAATGGCATAGCCCATAGGTGTTAAGTGAACTCCATCCAACGAAAATATATTACCAGTGATATATTTGTTACTGATGGCGATACCGTTAATCTGATAGCCCGATTTTACTTTGTTCAAGAAGCTGTAGATATCCGCTACTGCAAGTTTTTTGCTGTCCGCAATCTGTTTGATCGTTGTGTTTAGCGCGACGATACGATCTTGGACCATTTTTGCCTCAGCCTCATCCAATACAAAATTGTCGCCAACAGGATTTGCCGGATGTAGACCGTAAGGAGCCGGATTGACAACGCCAGTTACAGGATCTTTGAGATCTCGTCTGCCCAATAAGCCAGCCGAAGAAAATGGCAGAATAAACATGTCTTTATCCGTTGCTGGACGAAAAGGGACTGTCTTTGTTTTAATGTAGATATCCGTGAGTGGTGCGGCATTGGGATCTTGCGCTTTTAATGCCGCATTCGCTGCAGCCAATAATGCCTGACGTGTTACTGTTGTGAAGTAAGGAACCGCCGTTACATCAGGAATCGTCGCAACAACTCCTTTTTGTTCTTTGCTGGTCAATTTGGTGATAAAGCCGGTATAAAACCTCGCAAAGTCCTGTTCAGAAATCAAGGTGTTTGTGGCATCAGTAGTCACGGCACCATTTGTTGCATAGCCCAATACATCATTATTTCCTAATGAGAAGGAAAAGAAGGTATGGTCTTTGGTCGTTGCATAATCTACATAAGTTGTGGTAACTGGCGCATTGTCGGGTAGCAATCGCTCAAAATAAGGATTCCCTTTTGTGGTACCTATTCCTGGCGCAAATGCCATATCCAAACGCATTCCCGGTACGCCCAGATTATTGATGGGACCAGTGTATTTGATGTAAAGCGGCTTTTTGTCTTCCGTTTGTCCACGGATGGCCAGGTGGTCAGTAACTGTACCCAATTGCGGTTGACCGTTCACCAGAGCCTTTAAATATAAGAACCCACTACCATTATAGTTTTCCGCAGGAAAATAAGGTTGCAAAAACTCTCCTCCGCCTACTTTTTTCATTTCTTGAGCAAGCATATTCGGGAAAGATTGTTCCTGACCCTTGAGACTGAGTCCACTATTGGCGTAGCCAGAAGTTAGTGAGTTACCAACAGCTATATATTTGCTGAAATCTACATTTTCGGGATTTCCACCTTTGGTGTCAAGGTCGATAGACGGTTTACAGGACGCAGCCAATGCTATCGCCGCAAAACCAATATAAAGCTTAATATTTTTTTGAAATCTTTTCATAATCTATTACCATTTATAGGTGAATGAAATTGAAGGAGCATGAATGTTAGTTTTGTAAGCACCCTCAATTTGTGTAACTGGGCTTACGACAGTACGCTCTTTCAATTTCTGTAAAACATAAGCTGCATGCAGGCTGAATTTGTCGTTAATTGCATAAGACAATCCCAGTGCCCCCATGATACGGTCGTTGTCCGGAGTCTCCGCATAAACATGGTCTTTGTCAACCGGTGTTTTTACATAACCTACTCCGGCACGTACAGCCAAATGCTCGCAGGCTTTATAATTCACCCCAATTTTCCCTGAAAATGCATTCTTATAATTTTTTATCTGCTCAGTATCTTGTAGCAGCGGTGTATTGTCTGCATAATCAAATACTAACTTTTTATAAATATTATATTGGATAAAAGTTCCATCGGCAACAACATCCACTTTGTCACTAACCGGGACCGAAATGCCTAGGTTGAGTGATGCCGGTAAAGGAAGCTCTGCACTGAATTTAGTGTCAGGAAACGAGGCTGCAACAGCATCAGGTACCGTAAAATCAGCATCCCCTTTTTTCAGTTTGGTAACGACTTTCGATCGGTAAGATAGGGAGATCGCGACGTTGTTGTCAAAATTGTAATGTGCACCAACGTTGTAACCTATACCAGTACCGGTACCGGTTAATTTAGCGCTTGCAGAAGATCCGTCAGCTAAAAACAAAGGTAATGACCGCGCTAGATCGACCATACCGATGTTGTACACGAATCCGGCACCCACACTTAAGTTGTCGGTAAGTTTATAACTAATGGTAGGCTGTATGTAAATCGCGCGCAACTTGAGGTGGTTGAGCTCGTATTTTCCAGGCCAACTGTCTCCCCAATCCACTGCTCCACCGTAAGGTGTGTAAACACCTAGACCCGCTTTCCAACGCGCATTGTCAGGGCCAAATGTAGCAAAGACAGAAAATGGTGGGGTAACTTGCGAACGAGTGTTGTAGACTTGATTGCTTCCTGATTCTTTGAAGGCTGATCGATACATTACCGTAGATATCCCTGCAGATACCGCATTGTGGTCCATTTTTGCTAAACCTCCCGGATTGTAGAATATACTTGTTTCGTCTGTGAATAGTGCAGATCCAGCACCAGCCATACCTAATGCTCGTACGCCCTGCGTGTTCACTTGAGACCCTTGTGCAAAGAGCAGTGATGGTGATGCACAAAGTATTGAGAATAATAATTTCTTCATACTAGTGTTTATTGTTGGTTAACATTCCTCTTTAAAATACAATGCTAACATAATAAATGTTTGGCTAATATTAATAAATGTTGTGTAATATTTTTTTTGCTCGTACCTTTAAGAGCAAGGAAACTAAAAATTAAACGATCATATTTTATGGCTACAATCACTTTTAAGGGCAATCCTGTGAACACTAAAGGCAATTTACCACAAGTTGGTGAACAAGCGCCTGATTTTAAATTAACTGCAGGAGATCTTTCAGATAAGTCACTCGCAGACTTCAAAGGAAAAAAAATTGTGTTAAATATTTTTCCTAGTGTGGATACGGGAACTTGTGCAGCATCTGTACGTGCGTTTAACAAAGAAGCATCTCAATTGGACAATACGGTTGTATTATGTATATCAAAAGACTTGCCATTTGCACAAGGTCGTTTTTGCGCAGCCGAAGGCTTGAGCAATGTGGTGACATTATCAGAATATAAAGATTCAAATTTCTCTGATGCTTATCAATTGGCAATCGCCGAGGGACCATTAGCAGGTCTATTGAGCCGCGTTGTGATTACTTTGGACGAGAATGGTAAAGTCTTGTACGAAGAGCAAGTTGCCGAAATTGCTGACGAACCAAACTATGCCGCAGCGATTGCTTCGTTAAACTAGGAAATGAGTAGTACGAGGATAAAGAAGGCAGAACTATTAGCCGAAAGACTTATACAACCAGCATCTCATATCTTAATACTAAATACTAAAAAAGCGTGCTTAGCACGCTTTTTTAGTATTTATTTCGTCTTCTCTAGGGCTTGTAAGATATCGTTGATAATATCTTCCTGATCTTCTAATCCAACCGACAATCGAATACTGCCCGGTTGTATACCTAAGTTCAGTCGTTCGTCTTCAGACAGCTTGGAGTGTGTCGTGGATGCTGGATGCGTAGCGATTGATCTGGAATCACCTAAGTTGGATGTGTATAAAATCATTTCCAATTGGTCAACAAAAGCTTTTGCACGTTCAAAACCACCCTTGACAACCAGTGTAACAATACCACCGCCTGCTTTCATCTGCTTCTTAGCTAGCTCATATTGTGGATGGCTTGGTAGAAAAGGGTATTTTACATCTTCAATCTCCGGATGATTTTCTAACGCTTGTGCCAGTGCGAGTGCATTGGAACAATGGCGATCCATACGGATACCTAGGGTGTCTAGACTTTTGGAAATAATCCAAGCATTGAATGGTGACAATGCAGGGCCTGTGTGACGGATAAAGAACATCAATTTGTCTATCAATTCCTGTTTTCCAACGACAATACCACCCAAAACACGTCCCTGTCCATCCATGTATTTAGTCGCCGAATGGATGACCAAGTCAAATCCATATTGAATTGGTTTCTGAAGATATGGTGTCGCAAAACAGTTGTCGATTGAAAGAATGATATTCGGATATTTTTCTTTGAACTTGCCCAACCATTCTAAATCAACCAATTCCAATCCGGGATTGGATGGTGATTCCAAAAATATAATTTTCGTATTTGGCTGTATAGCCTTTTCCCATTCCTCAGGATTAGCTGCGTCTACATAAGTTGTGGTAACACCCCAACGCGGAAAAAGTTCCGTAAATAACTGATGGGTAGAACCAAATATCGCACGTGAAGAAACGATATGGTCTCCACTTTCGATAATTGCAGCAAAGGATGCAAATACGGCAGCCATACCAGATGCGAAAGATAAGCCCGATTCAGCACCTTCCATTATACAGACCTTGTTGATGAACTCGGAAGTATTCGGGTTTGCATAGCGGGAATAAATCATTGCATCCTCTTCTCCAGCAAAGACCGCCCGACCTTGTTCAGCGCTGTCGAAGATAAAACTTGATGTGAGGTATAAAGGAGTCGAATGTTCGCGAAGTGCTGAACGATCGACCTGTTCACGTATGATTTTAGATTGATCTTTTTTCATGATGTGTAAAGTTACGAGATGAAATTTTTATATTCGTATAATTGCCAATGAAATGACCCATTTTATGAAAAAAATCTGGCTATCTGTCTGTACGTTGTCGTTATTGACCTGTTTTTCATGTTCGAAAGATGGAGAAATTAATTTAGGTCAGGGATTGAAAGAAATTCCGATTTTTTACCTGGAGTCACCGACAAACGCATCGTTTGTCCCTACTGTAGATAAAATTAAGCTGAGTTATGATGGGGGGCAGCTGACTCGTATTACTGGTGGATTTACTTTTATGCCTATGGTGGACGGATTCCGCATGCTTTTCACGGATCAGGTTTATTGGAATGTGGCTGTAAACGGCAATCAGGTAACATTAGAAAAAAAGAGCGTTGATAAGTCGGTCACATTTTCAGATAAACATGAACTCCGTTATCAGGGAAACAAAATCGTCGAACGGAAAATTTTCGAAAAGACGAATACGCCCATTATCTATACGTATGAATATAATGGCGACTTATTGAAAGAAGAGCAACTTTATAAGGACGGTCAGTTCTTATCCAGAAGAACATTTTATTATAATGCTGTAGGAAATCTGGATAGTCTCGTCGTAAGTCATAACACTTACACCCACAAGTCCGTTGAGATATTTACTGACTATGATAAAAAACCTAATAAAATAAAAGGAATCATGGTATTGGAAGAGCTGTTACCAAGAGCATTGTCCCGAAATAATTATTTAAAAAAAACAATCATAAGCATATCCGAATCTGGCGAGCGAACATTCGGAGGGGAGCGAACATGGGGAGCGCAACTTTTTTAAATTAAAGGGGAGTTTTCTTAAAATAAGAAGGTTATAGAACAAACCTTATCGAAGCAATCAAGAATTAATAGCTAAAAGAGCTTGCAAAGGCTAAAAGCAAAATCAAAAAAATAGGCCCTAGTATTGGGGACCTATTCATTCAATTGAGTATTTCCTTATTTTTTTACAAATTGCATCACGACAATATCGCCAGAAATAAATGTTAACTCATTATCTCTAACGTCAAAGTTTGTCGTAGATTTTAAGCCATTCATAAATTCATTGTAAGCCGCATTTTCGCAGTGCATCATGGTAGATACCAATTTATCACCGATTTTAATGGAATTGCCTTTTTCACTTTCGTAAGTACCACCGATACCATTACAACCGTTGTTACCTTCTACTTTGTGGTCTTTGCTTGTGAAAGTTAATGTTGGGATTTTGTCCTTATACAATTCCTTCAGTGCTTTTCCTGCTGTCTCTGGTGTGGTAATAGACTTAAGCTCCCATGTTCCTTCCAAAGATGCGTTATCCACTACACTTGGTTTTTGGACTGTAGTTGCGGTATCGCCAGCTCCTGTTGCTTCAGATTTTTTCCCTGTTGTGTTGCATGCGACAGTTGAAAATGCCAATGCAACTGCTAAAATCATTAAATTTACTTTCATAATAATTTCTAATAATATATAAACATTCCTTTTTCTGCACTACAACTTATAATTATCATGCCAATCTTGTCCCAATAGCATCCAATCACCTATTATAGTACAGCTAACTTCTTTATCCTCTATTAATAACAAATGTGGGTTTTTTGTTTGCACTCCAATAGGTAAATAAGTTCATTTTGGTCGGATCATACTAAAAAAAGAACAGCGGCAAAGCCCCAATAAACTATTTTACTGTTTCAGTGAGATGTTTTAGATCAATCGATTGATTTGATTGAATAAGGCTAATTATCGACGACTAGAATACCTTTTTAGATTTTTCCAGCCTATTTCCGTACGCAAATGTTACATAGATAATTTTATAAAACTTCTTATATTAGGGCTTTACAACCTAATTTTCTAGTACTTATAATAAAGAATATGTTCACAATTTTGTTATCCTCCATCTTACTTTCCAGCGGTACGGTAGCTAAACCAGATACGTTAAAACCTTATGGAGCTTTACCAACCGAACGCCAATTAAAATGGCAGGAGATGGAAACTTACTGCTTGATCCATTATACGCCCACAACTTTTCAAAATAAAGAATGGGGTTATGGTGATGCACAGCCTGCTTTGTTTAATCCTTCGGCATTTAATGCAAATCAGATTGCCAAAGCAGCAGCGGATGGAGGTTTCAGAGGCCTGATCAGTGTTGCCAAACATCATGATGGATTTTGTTTATGGCCTACCAAAACAACCTCCTACAGTATTGCCTCCTCTCCATGGAAAAATGGAAAAGGCGATATGGTGAAGGAATTTATGGAAGCGACACACCGTAATGGAATGAAGTTCGGTGTATATCTATCCGCATGGGACCGTCACGATGAACATTATGGTACACCAGCTTATGCCGATGCCTACAGACAGCAACTGACCGAATTGATGAGCAATTATGGTCCCTTGTTTACTTCTTGGCATGACGGTGCAAACGGTGGTGATGGTTACTATGGTGGACATGAGGGGAAACGGATTATAGACCGGACAACCTATTATGAGTGGCATGAGAAAACTTGGCCAATTGTGCGTAAACTTCAACCTAATGCGGTGATTTTCTCGGATATTGGACCAGATATGCGCTGGGTAGGTAATGAACATGGTTTTGCTGCCGAAACCTCTTGGGCGACATTTACACCAATAGGGCTCAATGGAAAAGTAGCGGTACCCGGAGCGACCGAATCGCATAATGCCGAATCGGGTGACCGGAATGGAAAATATTGGATTCCGGCGGAATGTGATGTTCCTCAACGTCCAGGATGGTTTTATCATGAGGAACAGAATGGCCGGGTGAAAACACCCAATCAACTGTTTGAAATCTATCTGAAATCGGTGGGTCGAGGTGCCAGTATGAATCTTGGTCTGGCTCCTATGCCTTCAGGTACACTCCATGAAAATGATGTGAAATCCCTAAAGGCTTTTGGTAAAAAGATCAAAGAAACTTTCCGTGCCAATCTAGCAAAAGGCGCCACCATAACGGCCTCAAATACACGTAATGCCGACACTAAAACATATGCCACATCGCTGATTACGGATAATGACCGTTATAGCTATTGGGCGACCGATGATACAAAAACTTCAGCTACACTTGAAATTAAGCTAAAGTCAGCGGCGACGTTCGATCTTATTCAATTGCGCGAAAACATCAAATTGGGACAACGGATTGACAGCGTTGTTGTGGAACAATGGGCTGACAACACCTGGAAGCCATTGGCCAGAGCAACCAGTATTGGTGCGAATCGCTTGATAAAGCTTGAACAACCAACGACAACGACACGCTTACGGTTACATATTTATGCGCCGGTAGCAATTACTTTAAGTGATTTTGGTCTATTCAAGGAGTATAATGAATCTTTTGCCTTCGATACAAAAGAGCTTAAAAAACAAACGGGCTTTAAATTACAGACAACAGGTACGACCGACAAGGCCTATATAACAGATGGTAATGCAAATACCTTTGCAACTGTGGGTGATCAGGGAGTCTTGGTCATTGAAACAAATGGCGCAACCTCGGGTATTGGTTTCTTACCACGTCAGGATAAAAAGACAAGCGGTATCCCGACAAAATACAGGATCTCAACCAGTGTAGACGGTAAAAAATGGACAAGCGTGAAAGAAGGTGAATTCTCCAATATCAAAGCAAATCCAATTTTGCAGCAGGTATTTTTTGAAACAAGCAATAATACCAAGTTTATCAAATTTGAACCAACGCAATTTATTGAAGGGAATGAGCTGACAATTGCCGAGCTTGAACTTTATGGGAAATAGAATTTTAACACTTTTCGTGGTCTGCATCTGTCAGACCACGCTTTTGTTTGCACAACAAAATCCACTTCGTCTTTGGTATAATAAGCCTGCCAAAATCTGGGAAGAAACCCTGCCGTTGGGTAATGGGCTAATTGGTATGATGCCTGATGGAAATCCAACGCAGGAAAAAATTGTACTGAATGAGATCAGTATGTGGTCCGGAAGCCCGGAGGATCCCAATAACTATGACGCGCACAAAAATGTCAACGCCATTCAGGCTTTACTGAAAGCCGGTAAAAATGATGAAGCCGAAAAATTGGTCAATGAAACTTTTGTCACCAGTGGCAAAGGTTCCGGCTTTGGCGATGGCGCTAATGTTCCTTATGGCTGTTATCAGTTACTCGGAGACCTACTTTTGCACTATCAACTGCCATCTTCGCCTATTGAAGACTATACAAGATCACTGGATCTGGCCACGGCGACAGCACAGACTTCTTTTCGTGCCGGAAACACAAAAATTCAACGTACCTACTACACCTCCTTTGACAAGAATGTTGGTGTTATTCAATTGAATCAGAACAGCGACGCCAGACAGACCGTTAGTATTTCTTTTGAGCGGAAGGAGAATATAGACCGCTACACCCTGTTGGATGATGGTATTTTGGTCGAAGGGTCGCTACCGGATGGTAAAGGGGGCAAGAACCTAAAATTTGTCGGCTTGTTGAAAGTACAAGGTAAACATCTTCAGGTCAACAGAAAAGATCAGGTGCTGGAAGTTTCAGCAGCAGGAAATCTCTCAATCTATCTCACGGCAAGTACATCCTATTATGGACAGGATCCGCTAGCTACAGCAAAGGCGACTATTGCTGCGGTACAGCAATCCGATGCAGCTAAAATGTACCGCAATCATGTGAATTCCTATCAACGGATTTTTAACCGCGTGGAGCTTAACCTTTTTGGGAATAAAGCACATACGAATATTCCGACCAATGAACGGATTGCAAATTTTTATAAGGCCCCAGCACAGGATCCGGATTTGGCAACGATTTATTATCAGTATGGTCGTTATTTGAATATTTCAAGCTCAGCGCCGAAAAATACAAATGCACTTCCGCCAAACTTACAGGGCTTATGGGCCAATCAGATCCAAACGCCTTGGAATGGTGATTATCATCTAAATATCAATGCGCAGATGAATCACTGGGGGGTAGAAGTAAACAATCTAAGTGAATATCATCAACCTTTTATCGAGCTGATAAAACGGATCGCAAAAACAGGAGAGCAAACTGCAAAAGCCTATTATAACGCACCTGGATGGGTTGTTTATATGATGACCAATATCTGGGGATATTCAGCGCCAGGAGAACAGGCTTCTTGGGGGGCAAGTACAGCCTCCGGTTGGCTGTGTAACCACTTGTGGGAGCATTATCTTTTTACAGGAGACCAAGGGTATCTGAAAGAAATCTATCCGATACTCAAAGGTGCGGCAGAATTCTACAACCATACATTGGTGCAAGATCCAAAAACGGGCTGGTGGGTAACTTCACCATCGGTATCACCCGAAAATGCGTTTCGGATGCCCAATGGAAAAGTCGCAGCAGTGGTGATGGGCCCCACAATCGACAATCAGATTGTACGCGAGCTGTATCAAGCCGTTATTCAGGCAGATTCTATTTTGGCTGTCAAGGATAGTTTTGTAGCTAGCTTGAAGGGAAAATTAAAAGAGATTCCTCCAGCAGTAGTGGTTAGTAAATCTGGACGTGTGATGGAATGGCTTGAAGATTATCAGGAGGTTGAACCCAAACACCGTCATGTATCCCATCTTTATGGTCTATATCCTGCAGCATTTATTTCTCCCCAAACGACTCCGACTTGGGCCGAAGCTGCACGAAAAACGCTTGCTGTCAGGGGAGATGAAGGAACAGGCTGGTCAAGAGCCTGGAAAATATTGTTTTGGGCAAGATTGCAGGATGGCGATCATGCCTTGGAAATCCTTCGTCAGTTGCTGAAACCGGCTTTTGCCAGTGAAACAACGTATCAGGGTGTAGGCGCCGGCACCTATCCCAACTTATTCTGTGCCCATCCACCGTTTCAGATTGATGGCAACTTTGGCGGCGCTGCTGGTATCGCAGAGATGTTGATTCAAAGCCATAATGGATATATCCATCTGCTACCAGCCCTGCCTAGAGCTTGGTCTAAAGGACAGGTCAAAGGGCTAAAAGCCAGAGGAAATTACACCGTGGATATGAGCTGGGAAAATGGGAAAATTGTCAAGCTTAACATAAAGGGAAAAAAAGGAAATGTTCGCATATTTGAAAATGGAACCTATAAGAACTATAAAGTCCTTTAGCTATTTTTGCTTTCTATTTATTTTTCTGGGAACAAGCAGTTGTTCCCAGAAAACAGACAAAGCCAAAAAAGAAGAACTTTTGAAAACGTTCGCTTATAAAATTACGGGGCAGACAAGTGCTGCGGAGGGGAGCTCAGTGACCCTCATCGATCCAGAAAACAAAATGCAACAGTTTACAAAAACAAGTGTGACAAACGGGCAATTTGTCTTGGAAGGTGAATTGGCAATGACTGGTTTTTATGCAATTCAGATTAGTGGCGGAGAGCCTTACATCCTGTTTTTAGAAGGGGGAAGTGACTATGAGCTGAAAGAAAATAAAGGCGGCTTTACCCTGACTACAACCTCCAGTAATGCAACGGAATTTGTTCAGTTTACGCAACGCTATCGCCAACGTGAAAAAGAAGAAAAATTGAATGAAGAAAATAAGACCGCCAGAATCGGTGGACTAAATGGGCAGCTCTCAGCGATGGCCCTACGCAACGATGGATCTTACGAGAAAACTATTGATGAAATACAACGATTGTCGGCTGGTAAACCTTATAATCTTCGCAATTTATATGCTGATTTTATTCTTGATAGCACACATCAATCGTCTTTAGTTCTCCCTTACTTTTTCAAATATGTCTCCGTCGATGCGGATAACTTCAAAAAATTTGATACTGCACTACAGCGGTTCGATGCAACCCTGCAAAAACACCCTTATTATAAATTTGCGCGTGAGAAAGTAGACCGGGTGAAAGATTTTTACGAGAATATGCCTGTCTTTCCACCCATCACGCCAATGAATGTCCAACGGGACTCGCTAAAAATCAGTGAATTTTCAAATGCCAAAATGTTGATCGCGGCATTCTGGAAAGCCGCTAGTAAATACAGTGTTTCTGATGTTACTGAACTACGCAAAAAAGAGGCGCAGTTAAAGGCAATGGGAGTGCGGGTTATTTACTTTTCGTTAGATGCTGACCAAGATGCCTGGATTAAAACCAGCAACTCCCTCGTTCTGGGGTCTCATAGTTATTATTTGAATACAAATGATCGGGCAACAATGGAAAATGACTTTGGTATAGACCGTTCGCCAAGTTATTTATGGATCAATCCACAGACCTTCAAAATCTTGTCACTCACTGGTGAAGATCCGACTTTACCGAAGTTCATTGGTAAGGTTAAGGAGTTTTTGGTTAAAAATTAACGATTATTGTCTTAAAAAATGGTATATTTGAATTAACGGTTTAATATTTGTTATTTCAATAGACGATGAAAGTTGTTCAATTTACGGTTCCGGTGGTTTATCAAGGATCTATTTGCGTGCAAGAGGATATCTTGCCCTCCTTCTATAGCAATTACCATCGGCATAAAGAGATCCAATTGACCTATATCTTAAAAGGGCGTGGGACCTTTATGATCGGCAACTTTACCCATAGTTTTGAAGAGGATGAAATCTATATCGTTGATGCAGATGAACCACATATGTTTAAAACAGGAGAGGATATTAAGGACGGCATTCATGCGATTCATATTTTCTTCGACTACGAGCATTTTAAATCTTTTCTGGATTTCCCTGAATTTGACGATGTCAAATATTTTTTGGAACACATCAATGTCAGTAAGAAACTGGATGCCGAACATGCTATTGCCCTCAAGGATAAATTTGTACAGATCAATACAAGCGCCGGAATAGATCGCTTATTATCCTTTGTAAAACTGATCAATTTTTTGAGTAAAAAGGTCGATCAATGGACCTCCCTATATACGGGAATTCCCCAGAAGAAATTTTCGGACGCGGAAGGCTTGCGTATCAACGAAATATTTCAATATACCTTTCAGCATTTTGGTGATAAAATCTCGCTTGAAGATATCGCAGCAGTAGCTCACATGACTCCGCACGCATTTTGTAAGTATTTTAAAAAGCACACCCGCAAGACTTATGTGACCTTCCTGAATGAAATCCGAATTGAACGGGCCTGCAAGATGTTGATTGACGAGTCCTCCGAAAGCGTTTCCAATATTGCATTTAAAACAGGGTTTAACAATGTGGTCAATTTTAATAGGGTATTTAAGAAGATCACAAAGCATTCCCCAAGTGAATATGTACAGGAGCATCGGATGCGGGATTAAGCCATCGTTGGTACACTGAAAATATTGTTCGAAAAGAGGTGCTTAGTATGACCTTACAGATCCCGTCAGTGGACAATATCGGAGAAGCACTCGGCAATAAAATGTAACGATTAGGGATACGAAAACCTTAAATTTGGAGTCTAACGATTGTTACTCCGATGAATAAAAATTTAATTTTTGTCCTGTTTGCGTTATTGAGCTATCTGATGCCTGCAACAGCGCAATCTCAAAATTTCAAGATTGACACCTTGCAATACCAAGGGACAGCCAAAAATATAGTGAACCTGGTCATTTTGGGCGATGGTTATACAAAAGATCAACTAGACGATTACGCAGAAGATTCCAAGCAGTTCACAAATTATTTTTTTTCAATAGAACCTTTTAAACAATACAGCAGTTTCTTTAATGTATTTGCGATTCGGACGATATCTGAAGAATCCGGTGCTACGCATGATTGTAAAGCAAGCGATTGTGTACACGGTGACACCGATCTCAGCAAATATCCAAGACGCTACAATAAATTCACCAGAGATCATGCTGTGCCAGTCACGCATCCCAATACTATTTTTGGAAGCAGCTTTGACAATGGTGGACTACACCGCCTTGTAGTGCCTCAAAAAAACGAGCGTATTGAAGAAGTGCTAAAAACACATATCCCCAACTATACACAAGTGGTGATATTGGTCAATTCACCATTTTATGGTGGATCGGGTGGAAAGTGGGCCACCTCGACGGTCAACTTTAAAAGCAATGACATCGCTGTCCATGAGATCGGGCATTCCTTTGCTCAGCTGGCTGATGAATATTGGGCAGGAAATCAATATGCTATTGAATCTGTCAACCGCTCTCAAACGGCCGCTGCAAATGCTGTTCCCTGGAAACATTGGCTTGGAAAAGATGGTGTAGGGATCTATTCCTATGGCGGGAAGGGATCTCCGTCCAACTGGTTCAGGCCACATGAGTATTGTAAAATGCAATATCTTGTTGCCCCTTTTTGCCCCGTCTGCCAAGAGCAATTTGTGGCGTCAATCAAGCAAAAATCTAGCCCTTTTATTGCGGTAAAACCGGTGTTGAATAATGTATTGACCTTAGATAGCGTTCAGAAATTTACATTACAGTTAGCAAAACCGTCGCCGAATACATTTAAGCTGGTATGGTCCTTAAATAATGAAGCTATCGCCCATGATATCGATTCGATCTATTTGGATCCGGGAATGCTGAACATTGGAGCGAACGAATTGAAAGTGATTATTCAAGATACAACAGATCTGCTCCGTGATCCGAAGTATGTAAACCATAGGGATTCCATTGTATGGAAATTTAATCAGCTTAAATCCTATGAGCTTGCGAAACCTATCAATACCTGGGGAGATACACTCGAAACCTGTTTTGGTGGAGATCAGGTGATTACGGTTAAAAAGCCTATCGCTGGACTTGTCTACCATTGGTTTGAGACCCTGACTGCTGTACCTATCGGAACAGGAAACAATGTGGTGATCCAAAAGGTCTCCGCCTCCAAAAAATATCATGTCATTGCACATTGGAAAGACAAGCATTCAGTGCAATCGGAAGTCTTATTGAAAACACTGCCCAAAGTGGAGAAACCCAGAGATATCCGTGTCAAGATTAACAAAAAGAAAAATAAGGTACAGTTGATCATACAAGATAAAGTGGATGCACGTTACAATTACATCTGGTCAGATGCCGCCGGTAAACCAATCTATGAATGGGACGAATTCAATGGAGAATATGTACGTCCGACGGGTGCAAATAATATGCTCGTCTTGGAACGGACTGCTACTGGCCGAAAAGTTTACGTCCAAAAGGTAGACAAAGAAACAACCTGTAAAAGTGATCGCACGGAAGTAATTTTTTAGTTACACTGTTGGTACCTAGTGATTTATAAGTTAATTTTAATCTGCCGGTTAGTTAACTTATAAATCATTCATAATTATGAAAACGAAAACCCAGTCTACTTGGGGAATTTTTTCGTGCCTATTCATCGTGATTTTAGCCGTAGCACCATCCTGTAAGAAAAATACAAAACTTCCTGATGAAAGCAATGAGAAAACACATGCAGTAACCTTCAAAATCAAGGATTTTGAAACGATTGTCACACCCTTGAAAGCACAATCGCCTAGGTTTAAAAGTGCTTCGACCACCGGAAGCACCACCGAAAATCAACTCCTCTACCATTGGAATTTTGATAACGGTAACGCGGACCCGACCCTGGCGCTTGAGGATGCCGCTGTCATTGATTACAACAATGGTAAAACCGACTATAGCTATGTCGCCGGTTGGCCAACGTCCGGAAAAGGCATTAGTTTCAAAGGGGCCAAAGAGGTTTTGATCAAGATACCTGGTTCGGGTATCGCTACGTTAGCAAGTCTGTCTTTTGACGCCAATAGCTCCGGCACTGGGCCTCGTGCTTTACTGTTGAGTTATTCAACAGATCAAGGGGCAACATTCAAAAACCTCACGGATACCCTACATTATCCGCCAAATCTCACTACCTCCGCCAAATTTGTCGTGGAACAGTCGCTTCGGTCGATTAATCTGGTAGCCGCTCGGGAGTGTTGGTTAAAAATCGCCTTATTTTCGGGCAATAGGGAAGGCGGAAGTAACTATAACGAGAGTACAGGAACATTTAAAATGGACAATGTCAAGATTATGGGGACGACAGATCAATCGGTTCTGCCCGATAAATTGTATTACCATATCTTCGATGCCAATAGCAAGCTGCTGGTGAAGGCGGGTACACTCAATGCAAAAGAAAAGTTTAATATCGCTTTACCGATGGGAACGTACTACCTGAGCCTACTATCCAAAAATTCAGGTCTGCCCTTAATGATTCCGGCATCAGTGACGGATCTTAGGAGTCTATCAGTATCTAATGCTTTCAGTGAGCAGTCTGCTGCGATATTTGCGGTACGCGATACTTTTGATGTGAAAGAATCCATGGAAAGAGTATTGACGATGAGTCGTATTTATAGCGAGGTTAAATTTGAATGCACGGATGTCGAGGGGCTGGATCTTGTCGACAGCATTCAGATCAAACAGCTGCATAAACCCTTCCGATATTATCCTTTTGCAACTGGGGCAGATGAACAAGTGGATAAGACTCTCTTACGTATTATTCCCAATTTCAGCAGCAGCTCGAAAAGTTTTGTGTTTAATCAGTTTATGGGTGATCTCCCAGAAAATAAGATAGTCAAATACGAGTTGCACATTTTCAGAAAGGGGGAACTTATGCGCACATTTGACCTGGGCAGTGAAATTCGAAATAATGTACAGCTTCTATTTAAGGGAAAACTGCTCGATGGAGCAAATGGAAGTCAAGGCTTTCAGGTAATGAAAAATGAAAAATGGCGCGATAATGTAGTCATAGAATACTGATTAAAAAAGTCAATCCAACGCGCCAATTTGAATTAAATAAAATAGGGTTATCCCGTTCGGACAACCCTATTTTATTTAATTTTATTAGTATCCCCTTAGCGTCTTTTTGATAGGCTATTCTTCGTAAGGGGCTTTTGCTTATTTGTTATAACAATTTTTTTAGCAAAGTATTCCAACCTGCTAAATCATTTAAGATTCGTTCAAGATCAGCGATCGCTACGCGCTCTTGTTCCATGGTATCACGGTGACGGATTGTTACGGTATTATCTTCCAAAGAATCGTAGTCAACAGTAATACAGATTGGCGTACCGATTGCATCCTGGCGACGGTAACGTTTTCCGATCGCATCTTTTTCATCATATTGGACATTGTAATCCAATTTTAATGTATTCAGGATCTCACGTGCTTTTTCTGGTAAACCGTCTTTCTTCGTCAAAGGCAAAATAGCAGCTTTCACTGGTGCCAATGCTGCAGGGAATTTCAATACAACACGAGAATCTTGTTTGTCCGCTGTAGAAAGATCTTCTGTTACCAAAGAATTACATAGAACAGTTAAGAACAAACGATCCAATCCGATGGAAGTCTCGATGACATAAGGAATGTAATTTTGATTGATCTCCGGATCAAAATATTGCATTTTCTTTTTCGAAAATTCCTGATGCTGTTTCAAGTCAAAATCCGTACGGGAGTGGATACCTTCCACTTCTTTAAATCCGAATGGGAAGTTAAACTCGATATCCACAGCTGCATTGGCATAATGCGCCAATTTATCGTGGTCGTGGTAACGGTAGTTAGCCGGATCAAATCCTAGCGCTAAATGCCATTTTAAACGTGTTTCTTTCCATTTGTTGTACCACTCCAGTTCAGTGCCCGGACGGCAGAAGAATTGCATTTCCATTTGTTCAAACTCACGCATACGCATGATAAACTGGCGTGCAATGACTTCGTTACGGAAAGCTTTTCCGATCTGAGCAATACCAAAAGGAATTTTCATACGACCTGTCTTCTGAACGTTCAGAAAGTTAACAAAAATACCTTGGGCAGTTTCCGGACGAAGATAAACCTGATCTGCCCCATCTGCCATGGCGCCCATCTGTGTGGCAAACATCAAATTGAATTGACGTACTTCAGTCCAATTTTTGGTGCCTGAAACCGGACAAACGATATTATGCTCTTCAATGATTGATTTTAAACCAGCCAGATCGTCCGCGTTCAATGCCGTGTTTAACGCTTCTAAAAGCGCTGCTGCTTCTGTCGCCTTTCCGTCTGCTTCATAACGTGCAATTTTGTCTTCGATCAATTGGTCGGCACGGTAACGCTTTTTGGAATCTTTATTATCAATCATTGGATCATTGAACCCATCCACGTGACCAGATGCTTTCCATGTGGTTGGATGCATGAAAATTGCCGCGTCGATACCGACAATATTTTCGTGCAATTGCACCATGGATTTCCACCAATAAGTCTTTAGGTTGTTTTTAAGTTCAGAACCTAATTGACCGTAATCGTAAACGGCACTTAATCCGTCATATATTTCGCTCGATTGGAATACAAAACCGTATTCCTTCGCGTGTGATACTACACTTTTGAAAAAATCGTCTGTCTGTTTGCTCATAAGTGGCAAATATAGATATTAGTATTTAGATTTTAGTATTGCGTATTGAGTATTTAGATTTTCTCCCTATTCTTTATTCAAGCCTGAGACTTATTTAGTTATCCCTAAATCACGTATCTGTTGGGATGCATTCTTGTTGTCCACTTTTTTGATGATGTGCTGAATGATGCCCTGCTCATCGATCACAAAGGTAGTGCGTGCTGTACCCATATATTTTTTCCCGTACATGTTCTTCTCAACCCATACACCATAGGCCTCTACAAGGCTTTTGTCTTCATCCACAAGAAGTTGAAATGGTAGCTCGTGTTTGTTGATAAACTTTTGATGCGAAGCCTCGTTGTCAACGCTAACACCAATAATTTCAAAGCCATCTTTTTTCAGTGATTGATAGTTGTCTCTAAAATTGCAGGCTTCGGTCGTGCAGCCCGGAGTATTGTCTTTCGGATAGAAGTAGAGAATCACTTTTTTTCCTTTGAAATCTGAAAGATGGACCGTTTCACCATTTTGATTTTTTGCACTGAAATCCGGTGCCTGTTGTCCTATTTCTAGTGTTGCCATATGTAGTTTTATTTAGCCTATTAAGATACAATATTATTTGATGAAAATCCAGCATGTGCATTAGACTTGTTTCTAAAAATGATCCAAGAATAAAAGCACATGAAGGATGTACCACGTACAGCAGATAAACTATCTGCTGAAAGAGGTTTCGTATGTTTTTAAATTTCCTTTATTGTCTTTAACCTCTAATTTGAAACTGTGGGTGCCGCTGCTCAGATTGGATTCAAAGTCATGCCACAGATGTCTTGTTTTGGGATCATATTTCATCAAGGCCCATTTGCCATCTATATAGGCATCGAAGGTATCTATTCCTGAAAGATTATCACTGATGGTAAAATCTATGGAGCGTTGATTGGAAACATTCTTGCCATCGCTCAGGTTACGTGCACTGATGGTTGGGGCAATGGTATCAACAGCCACATAAAAGCCGCCAAATTCGCGCACATTGGCAACAACCCAGCCATTTTCGTATTTCCCACCCTGCGCTCCACCATCCGTGGAGACGATCAGCGCCTTGCTATATAAGCTCTCTGGTAAGCTATAATCTGGTTTGATCATCAGTTTGTAATAGCCGAATACAGGTGTATAAGAGTTGTGGATGTAATGCGCCGCTGAGTAGCCTTTGGCTGGTTTAGCACCTTGGGAATAATTGAAATAAAGGTCGTTATAGAGGATGTTTTTACCCATATAAACGCGGGCGTTTTCAGCCTCATATTTGTTTTCATCAGCATAATGAAACATTTTGAGCCCTTCGGCTGACTTACGGCTGATCGCTAAAGAAGGGTTGTTCTGTACCTTAAAATTAAGTTCGCTTTTGTTGCCCTGCACATCTTTGACGACGTATTTTACATCATGCACCTCATTGTCCTTTAATTCGATCATACCCAGGTTGTCCAGATGTTTATAGATATTGATCGGATTATTAGGGTCTTTAAAACTCTTCTGTACACGGACGCCAGATTTCTTTAGATAAGGGTAGTCTATATACGATTGAATCGCACGGGTCTGGTCAAAGGGGATGGATTCGAAGAGTACGGTGCTGATATTTTTATTGTCAAGGAATAATTCAATCGAATAAACACCATAGGTAAAGGAAATGCCACCACGTCTGTCTACAGTATTGATACCAAGACCAAAGGTGCCATTGACCGGAATAGGGGCACCTGATGTCAAACTATAATTTCCATCACCGATGGATCTGATCGTCTGGTGCCTGCGCGGGGTGTTCTCATCAAAGATTTCACGGCCAAGGTCATAAACTGTTATACCTCTGATCAATGGTTTTACTCCATCCGGAAATAACAGCCCAAACAATTGGGGATTCAATGGCAGTTGTGCTTTGGTATCGCGGATCTCAAAATGCAGGTGTGGTCCCGCTGAACCACCAGTATTTCCCGAGTTGGCAATAAACTCACCTTTTTTGACGGGTACTTGATTTGGCTTGAGAAAGACATCAACATCAAAGCGTTTTTGTTTGTACTGCTCGTCTTTTATAATTTTTGCCAGATCAGCATTGAAGCTCTCCAAGTGCATATACACGGAGGTAAATCCATTTGGATGGTCAATATACACGTAATTGCCGCCGCCACCGATCTGTACACGTACACGGGACACAAAACCTTCCGCCGCCGCGTGTACAGGAATATTGATGCGCTGTTGGGTGCGATAATCGTCGCCACCATGGAAATGTGTTGCCCGCAACTCACCAAATGAGCCCGATGCTTGGGGAGCGATATCCATTGGCCGTACAAAATAATTCTGCGGATAATTGCGACTTTTGATAATATCCTGTGCTTGGGCGAGGCTAAAGGCCAAGGTCAGTACACCAAGTAAAATTGCTGTTTTTTTTATCATCTCTCCTCCCTATTTGATTTTACAGCTAAACATCTTTTGTTCCCCAATAAATCCTTCCAAGAGATCACCGATTGCGACCGACCCAACACCAACCGGGGTACCGGTATAGATCAGGTCCCCTTTGCGTAAGGTAATAAATTTGGACGTATAGACAATTAGGTCTTCAAAGGAGAAAATCATATCCTTAGTATTGCCCTGTTGGACAGTTTGTCCATTTTGTTGCAGAGAGAAATCAATGGCATCGACAGCACCGATTTCTTCTTTCGGGATTAAATTGCTGATCACAGCGGAATGGTCAAAGGCTTTTGCCAGTTCCCAGGGAAGACTTTTCGCTTTAAGTTCCTGCTGTAGATCTCTTGCCGTGAAGTCGATTCCCAGACCGATCGCGTCATAATAGGTTGAGGCGAACTTGGGCGTTACATGTTTACCTTCCTTGCAGATCCGGAGAACAACTTCAGTCTCAAACTGAATGTTTTTGGAAAATTCTGGGTAATAGAAATCTTTATTGTCCTTTAAAACCGCAGTATCAGGTTTTAAAAATATGATGGGATTTTCGGGTACTGGATTATTGAGCTCTTTCGCGTGGTCGATGTAATTGCGACCTATAGCAATTATTTTCATGGATATAAATATATAATGACTGTGTCGAATCTCAAGGGCTGAACGGCGAAGTAGCATGTTTCGGATACCATTCTGTTTACCCTTTGAATCAACAAACTTAGCAAATGTACCATGTTTATCCAAAAAGTAAGGCAATGCCCTCCTGTTTTCTTAACTCCTGGTTAATATCATCATTGAAAATAATATGGGAATAACAGGGGGTTAATAGGGGGATAATAAGGGTATAACAGGGGTAAATCACTGTTAACCCTAAGTAAATACCCTGTAAAAATGTAGTTACAACAGTTTTAGATAAAACCTTGTTGCGATGGAGGTGTTTCTGTGTTAGAACGAATTGTTGAATACAATAAATGTAATTATATGGCAATCTTACATCATGGGCCAAATGGTCCAATCACAGGTAAATTTGGATCAGTCAATGCATATATGCTAAATGGCCAGAATGTTGCGCGGGGACCGCGTAAGAGACGTACTTCTCCACCGACAGAAAAAGAATTGTTGAACCGCAGGAAACAGAAAGTCGCTGGCGAATTTGCTAAATATAATCGTCCTATATTGGATTTTGGCTATCAATACCAAGTCAAAAAGGGTGATCGGATTGGAGCTTTCCAGCTTGCACAACGGCATGTTTTTACCGAAACACTGGAACTCGACGCGGAGAATAAGCCGTTTGTCAACCCAGAGAAACTCCTTGTGTTTGCAGGTAACTTGCCACCGTTAGCCGATTGTCAGATTGAGAAAGAGGACGATATGCTTCATCTGAAATGGACAGTTGACCCGATCTATGACGATCATCTATTTAAGGTCAATCTGGCGCTGATCAATCTCGATGCACCCGGTGATATGAAAACTGCGATAGCCGAGGTAAATAAGGGGTCTAGTTCACTCAGGATCCCTGGCTTGAGCCTGAAAAAATTTGATTATCACGTGTATGTTTGTGTATGGGATACCTTATTAGGCGAGTTTTCAAATTCTACCTATTGTGGCCTTGTGTAATAGGATTTTTCAGGGGACTTGTGTATCTTTAACACTATGAATAAACTACAAGCCGTATTGTTTGATTTGGATGGTACCTTAATTGATTCAGAATATTTCTATTTTAAAAATTGGGCACCTATCTTAAAACAAGAATTTGATCTAGAAATAAATTATGAAGATTGGATTCGGGATTTTGCCGGGCATACTTTAGCACATAATGTAAAACGTTTAGTTGAAGACTATGGGTACGATACGACCGAAGAGCACATGTGGAAAAGGACGCGTGCAGCCTATGCTGATTCTAATATGAGCGGTATCGAATTGATGCCTTTTGCCAAAGATATCTTGGTCTACCTCAAGGAAAATAACATCCGGATTGGACTGGTGACCTCGAGTTACCGCAGTACAGTGGATACAGTTTTGGGAAAACATGGATTGTTGGATTACTTTGAATTTTTTGTGACAAGGGAATGTGTGGAGTTCCCGAAGCCTAATCCGGAGCCTTATCGTTTGGCACTGTCGAAATTGGATTTACCGGGAGCGTCCTGTGTCGCAATTGAAGATACGATAACAGGAAGTAAATCTGCTTTGGGGGCTGGTTTACAGTTGATTGCTGTCACAAAACAACAGGTGGAGCGTGCTAGACTAACAGCTGTGGATAACATTGTGGAAAACTTGCAGCAGGCAAAGCAGCTATTATCCGACTGGATTTAAGGGTAATCGTATAATTTAATCGTTTTAGCATTTGTAATTTTATTCGGATATATGTAATATTACCGAATTGTAAAGGGAACTCTGATTATGAACCGTAGAACCGCAATAAAGCAATTTTTCATTATCGCAGGCGGACTGACTATTTTGTCATCCTGCCTGAATGATGGTGGTGCGTCTATTGTATTAAATAAGCTGAAATTATCAGCAGAAGATGAGCAGTTTTTAGCTGATCTGGTGGATGTCCTTATCCCAAAAACGGATACTCCGGGAGGGAAGGATCTAAACCTGCACCTGTTTGTGATCAAGATGGTGGATGATTGTGAGTCGCCGGAAAACCAGGAGAAATTTGTCTCTGGTTTTAACAAACTCAGAAAACAGCTGAATTTGGCCAATGGCAAAGAGACAGAGAATAAATTAGCCAACCTGAGCGATAAAACGGATGAAAAGACTTTTTTTGACATCTTTAAATCACGTGCGATCCAGGGCTATATGAATTCAGAATATGTGATGAAGAATAAGGTGATCTATAAGCTTATTCCGGGACCGTACAATGGTGCGGTGAAAATTAATGGATAAATCCAATATGGCAAATCTAAATATTGACAGTGAAAAAAATAGGACCTATGATGCTATCGTGATAGGTTCGGGAATTAGTGGCGGCTGGTCTGCAAAGGAATTATGTGAGAAAGGACTAAAGACCCTGGTATTGGAACGTGGACGTGATGTGCAGCATATTAAGGATTATCCAACCACGAATATGATGCCTTGGGAGTTTGAACATCGAAATGAGATGCCTTATAAGGTGAAAGAGGAGAATCCGATTGTCAGCAAATGTTATGCTTTTCATGAAGATGCCGCACATTTCTTTGTGAAAGATAAGGAGCACCCCTATATACAGGAAAAACCTTTTGATTGGATCCGAGGATATCAGGTTGGCGGAAAATCTTTGCTATGGGCGAGACAGACGCAACGTTGGTCAGACTTTGACTTTGAAGGTCCCGCGCGTGATGGTTTTGCCGTAGATTGGCCTATACGCTATGCTGATTTAGCGCCTTGGTATGCTTATGCAGAGAAGTTTGCCGGTATCGCCGGAGATCATGATGGACTGCCAGAACTGCCAGATGGTGAATTTTTGCCCGGTTATCCGTTAAATATTGTAGAGAAGTATTTTAAAGAGAAAGTTCAGAAAAAATTCCCGGAACGTAAGGTGATCTCTGCACGTTGTGCACACCTTTCCAAGCCCAACCAGATTCACATCGATCAAGGCCGTGTACAATGCCAAAATCGTGTACTCTGTCAGAGAGGATGTCCTTTTGGAGGGTATTTCAGTTCCAATGCAACGACAATTCCTTGGGCTGCTAAAACCGGAAATATGACTCTTCGTCCACATTCGGTGGTTCATTCTATCCTGTACGATGAACAGAAAGGAAAAGCTGTAGGTGTTCGGGTCATTGATACAGATTCCAAAGAGGAGATTGATTTCTATGCAAAATTGATTTTTGTCAATGCAGCTGCCATCAATACCAATCTGATCTTGTTGAATTCCAAATCTAACCGCTTTCCAAATGGTTTAGGAAATGACAGTGGAGTATTGGGTAAATTTGTCGCTTTCCACAACTATAGTGCACGTATTTATGCCGAATACGAAGGACTGTTGGATTACACCGCAGAAGGGAGAAATCCTGCCGGCGGTGGATATATCCCTCGCTTCCGCAACCTACATAAACAGGAAACAGATTTTTTACGCGGCTATGCGGCAGGTTTTGGTGCATCGCGTAGTAAAGAATCAGACCGCTCTGGCTTAGGATTAGGACTTAAAGAGAATTTGTTAAACCCGAAATTGGGGATTTGGCAGGTTGGTTCACATATGATGGGTGAGACCATACCAAAAGAATCAGGCATGGTGTCTTTAGATGCTAGTAAAACAGATGATTGGGGAATTCCATTGTTGAAGATTGCCGTCGATTATGATGACAATGACGAAAAAATGAAAAAAGATTATATTTCGGTCATGACCGAAATGTTTACCGATGCCGGTTTCACGAATATTCGACCGGATACACATTGGCAAGCTCCGGGGCTGGACATCCATGAGATGGGCGGCGCACGCATGGGGCACGATCCGAAAACATCTGTATTGAACAAATGGAACCAGATGCATGCGGTAAAAAATGTTTTCGTTACGGATGGTGCCTGTATGACTTCAACATCAACGCAAAATCCTTCATTGACCTACATGGCGTTCTCAGCACGTTCCGTGGATTATGCCATCAGTGAAATGAAGAAGGGAAATATATAGCTTCAACTGGGAAAGATTTTGGAAATAAATCTTTCCCAGTTGAAATTAAAACACTAAATTACAGCCTTAATTAAGATATTAACACCAGAAAAACATAACCAAGTAAGAAAAGAAAAACAGAAACTAAACAGTATAAACCAAACGAACAAACCAAATTTTTTTACAAAAAAAGCAAAAGCGATTTAGCATTTTTTCTGTACTTATGGCGATCAATTAAACTGAGATAAAATTGATGCTTTGAGGGAAGGGATATTAAATCGAAAAAATTATAATGGAAGGGATTATGAGCTAAAACCTTTTATTGTAATCGATTATAAGGGAAAACTAAATTAAACTAAACGTTTCTAGTATTATTTGCTAAAACGTTTTTATAAACCAAATCACTATTAATATGAGCACAGTTGACGTAAAATCATTTGTGCAGCTTGGGAAAAAATCAAAGTTATTTTTTTCATTAGCTGTCATTGCTGGTACATTTCAACAAGTCAATGCCGCTGTAGCAACTTCAGCAAATTACGAAGGTAAATCCTTCGTAAAAGAAGTTCGTAATCTGCAGCAACAATTGAAGGGAAAAGTACTGGATGCTACCGGAAAACCTCTTGTAGGAGCCACTGTAGCAGTTAAGGGAACCTCGAATGGTACCCAATCAGACGCACAGGGGAATTTCTCTGTGGAAGCAAAATCTGGTGACGTGCTGGTTGTTACTTCTGTCGGTTATAAATCGAAAGAGGTGACAGTGGCCGGTACTACCATCACCGTACAATTGGAAGAGGATCAGGGCCAATTGGATGAAGTCGTTGTTGTTGGTTACGGTACAATGCGCAAATCGGATGTAACCGGTTCCATTGCGATGGTCAAAGGTGCTGACATGATTAAAGATCAAAGTTTTAGCCCTTTGGATGCTTTGAGAGGTAAAGCATCAGGGGTAAACATTTTCTCTAATTCGAGCCAGCCTGGCGCTTATGCGAATAGGGTGGTGATTCGTGGTGTTGCGACAATCAACTCCTCTTCAAACCCACTATATGTAGTGGATGGTGTTGTGATGGAGGATTTCCATTTGCTGAATCCGAATGATATTGAAAACATCGAAGTCTTAAAAGATGCCTCTTCAGCAGCCATCTACGGTGCTCGTGGAGCGAACGGTGTTATCTTAGTAACAACAAAACGTGGAAGTAAAGACGGAACACGTACAATCAGTTATCAAGGATCGGCTGGTGTAAGTTCTGTACAGCGCTATATGGATGTATTGAATGCACAGGAATGGGTTGATGCCTTCATGATCGGTCTGGAAAATGAAAATAAATATGCTGCACAATTTTTAAAAGATAGAGATAAAAACTGGACCCCTTGGTCATTAAATAAAAAAGACTGGTTCAATGATCCAAACTACTTTGATGGCAATGGAAATCCATTATATGATACAGATTGGCAGCGGGAAGCAACAAGAACGGCCATTTCACATAATCACCAGTTAAATGTACAGCAAGGTGATGAGAAGTCGTCGGTAGGCGCTTTCTTAAACTATACGGATCAACAGGGTGTAGTAAACAATACCTGGAACAAACGTGTGAATGGGAAGCTATCTTATGATGCCAAGCCTACCTCTTGGTTGTCTACAGCTATTAATATGACGGTTAATCATACTTGGGGACGGTATACCCCTGAAGATGGAGGCGGTCAGGAAGCGCGTCGGACGATGATCGAAATGCTGCCTTGGTATCCTGTATATGATCAGAATGGTCAATATACCAATTCCTCCTCTTCTACGGTTTCCGAGAAATTAGGGTTTGAAGGAATGGCGAATCCGGTGTCCATCTTGGATCTACAAAAGAGAATGCGTTACAATACACAAATCTTTGGAAATGCCGCATTGACCTTCCACTTGGCAGATGGCTTGGATCTGAAGACCCAATTGGGGATAGATAGCCACCGAAAAATCTATAAGGGGTACTCTTCGATATCCTTGAACAATATTTCCAGACCAAATGGATGGGCTGAAATCAATAATACCAATACGCTTTACTGGCAAGAAGAAACTTATTTGACCTATAATAAGCAATTCGACAAACATCGGATCAATGCAATGGCCGGTTTGTCATGGCAGGCAAGAACTTACGATAATGACCGTTCAAGGACAACAGGTTTCTTTGATGATTTTTACGAATATAATAACTTAGGCATCGGTATTACACCTGATCCACCAGCATCAGCCTGGAACAGATGGGCGATGAACTCCTATTTCCTGCGTGCGGCCTATTCATACGATGACCGTTATTCAGCGACCGTTACAGGCCGTTACGATGGTTCGTCCAAATTTGGTAAAAACAACAAATATGCCTTTTTCCCATCCGTAGGTTTAGCATGGAATGTCTCCAATGAAGACTTCTTGAAAGGAAGTGAATCTGTCAGCAATATGAAATTGCATACCAGTTTTGGTATGACGGGTAACTCTGAGATCGATCCGTACAAATCACTGGCTATTGTGGATGCTGGAACCATCTTGTTAGATAATAATCGGGCACCATATTCTTTTGTCAATACCATTGCCAATCCCGATCTAAAATGGGAGAAAACAGCGCAGTTTGATGTTGGTGTAGAATTGGGATTATGGCAGAACCGGTTGAATTTTGACGTTTCTTATTATCGTAAAAAAACCACAGATCTATTGTTGGATGCACCGTTACCAACGGCTTCTGGATTTAGTACTGTCATGAAAAATATCGGTTCTGTCCAAAACCAGGGTTTGGATATTATGGTTAACGGAACGATTATAGACAACGAAGACTTCAATTGGAAAGCGTCCGTGAATGCCAACTACAATAAAAATAAAGTATTGACATTGGGTGAGAATAATGCGGACATCCTGATGAATAGCTGGGTAGGCGGTGCGAATAGTATTATTCGCGTGGGTGAAAACTTAAATAGCTTTTATGGTTATAGAAGGTTAGGTGTTTATACACAGGCTGACGTGGATGCCGGAGAAGCGAAACTGGAAGATATTGGCCGAGCGAAACGCACCAAAGAGAAGGAAATTATTGGTAAAGGATTACCAGATTGGACGGGAAGCTTCGTGAATAATTTAAGATACAAGAATTTTGACTTTACACTCGATCTTCAATTTGTGAAAGGCGTAGAGATTATGCAGCAATTCTTCCACTCCACTTATGACCGTTTTGGTATTACCAACGGCTTGAAAGAGATCTTGACAGACGCTTATAATGGTTCAAATCCGAATACAAAGGAGCAAGCGATTTATCTAACCAATGGCGGACACCGTGGACAGGACTCTAATGTTGACGATGCTTGGATTGCAGATGGATCTTACCTGCGTGTCAATTTAATTCAGCTTGGGTATACCTTTAAACCTGATGCGCTGAAACGTATTGGTCTACAGCGATTAAGAATCTATGCAAATGCGAACAATCCGTTCTTATTTACTTCGAACGATTTCAAAGGGTATGATCCAGAGAGTACTTCGCAAGGGGAAGGTAAATTTGGACAAAATATGACCTTTTTCGCATATCCAAGAGCGAAAACTTTCTCGTTGGGGGTAAATGTTACATTTTAATCTAGAACTTATCAAAAATGAAAAATAAATTATTTCTGTTGTTGCTAGCCGGCATGGCTTTGACAACATCTTGCAATAAATTTTTGGAAGAGGAGCCAAGGTCCAATTTATCCTTGGAACAGTATTATGCAAATGATGGCCAAGCAATGGCAACGGTGAATTCGCTTTACCGCCGTGGGGCTCCATCACGCTACTCTGTTGCCGCAAGTGCTTATGTGGGGCCTACAGCTTCAATTAACACGATGCTCACTGGTTATTTTATCAATACCTATGAAGGTCAGGAGCAAATCTGTTTGTTTGCGAGACAGCTGACAAGACAACAAAATACCAGTGTGGTATCGAGCACGATGAATACGATTTGGGATGAAAGCTATAAAGCGATCAATATCGCCAATGCGGGTGTCAAATATATACCTGGGATCAATATGGATGAATCCCGGAAAAAGACCTTATTGGCCGAAACAAAGTTCTTCAGAGCGTACAATTATTTTTATCTGGTTAAAACATTTGGTGCAATTCCGCTATCAGTGAAACCAAATGAGACGCTGGCAGACGAGCTTTATTTAGATAGAACAGATGTTGCTAAAGTTTATGAGCTGATTGAAACGGATCTGAAAGATGCTGTCGCTGATTTGCCTGCGGCTACCTTTGCTGCAAGGGGACACCGTATTGGGAAGTATGTCGCCGCAATGACCCTGGCGAGTGTTTATTTGCAACAAGGTAAATATGCTGATGCGGCAGCTGCGGCTAAGATCGTCATCAATTCACCACATAAGATGACAGCCAATGTGGATCTGCAATTCAATAGCGCGTACAATAAGTTGCGCACTACCGATGATCTTGAAGAAGTAATTTACGCACAAGAGTATGATGCGACAATCAACAATAGTGGTTGGTGGACAACTTATGCTTTTAGTTCTTCGGCTACTTCGGTTTTTGACAAATATTCAATTTTTGAACGAATTTATGGCCCGACTAATCAGTTCTTGAATGCCTATAATACGAAAGATTTACGTATTCAACCGAATCAGTTTTTCCATTATAAATACACCAATCCGGTAAATGGTAAAACCTGGACTTCGGATGTACCGGGCATTTGGTATTACTTTGACGAGCAAGCGGCAACCGTAACGGGTCGCGGAACCAAAGACTGGAATTTCTACCGTTTCCCTGAAGCCTTGTTGACCGCAGCAGAAGGTATTGCCAAATCAACTGGCGTTAGTGCAGAAGCAGCTGGTTATCTAGCTCAGGTAAAGGCTCGTGCAAATACCGAAGGAAAAACAGTTGCCACATGGACAACAGAATTACAGGCCTTATCCGCAGATGATTTTGTCAAAGAATGTTGGAGAGAACGGTTGCGGGAGTTCCCATTGGAATTCAAGATGTGGGATGATATCCTACGGACGAAGATGTTCCCTGTAATTTCTACGACAGAAGCTGGTAAAATAGATTTCGTTCCTTTAGTGGGCGCGAAAAACGCCTCTGGAGCAACTTTTAAAGAATCTGATTTATTGTGGCCTATCTCGCCTGATGAGATCCAACGTAACAATAAATTGACCCAGAATCCAGGGTATCAATAGAAAAAAGTAAGCGTTAGCTTCCTTAGCGAATAGAATTGGGTTCATTGATTAGAGGTTTGCCTCTTCTCGATGAATCCATTTTTATTTAGCTCAAATATGAAGTATTTTCCTTTGGATCAATTCGAAATACGTATAATATTTATTTTAAAATGCCTTTTTGATTTAAGTTTAAAAATACCTACCTTAACATCATAATCAGACACTTAAACTAAAAAATAAACCAAAGGAGAAAAATCGACACGACACCTAATGAACTTTTCGTTTTTTTATTTAGGTAGCAAAACCGTTTTTGCAACACTTAAATCGGTGGTGTATCGGTTGTCTATATTCAAGGTAAATTTTTATGATTTTTTGAAAAATAATTGCCACTCGAAATGTAAGCTATGCCGCAAGGTGTATAATTAGCAACATTCGATCCAATAATTATGAATGAAACACTAATTGATAAAACGTTTTATTACTAATGCTAAATCGTTTTATAAACCCAAATCACTAATTTATATGAGCAAAATTGAATTAAAAACAGTTGCGCGACTAGGAAAACAGACAAAATTATTTTTCTCTTTAGTCGTTATCGCAGGAACAATTCATCAGGCTGCTGCTGTTACTTATTCGAACAGTAGAATTTCGATGAAAAGAACTTCCAAGACGCTGAACAAACTTCAGCAAGAAATCAAAGGCCGAATAGTAGACGAATCAACAGGAAAACCTGTTTCAGGTGTCTCCATCCGTGTCAAAGGGACAACGCTGGCGACTCAAACTAACGCGCAGGGAGATTTCAACATTGATGCTAAAGTTGGCGCGATACTTACCATTTCTTCGATTGGATATAAGCCGATGGAAGTGCCAATAACCACTGTGTCGGGTATGGTGGTGAAAATTTCAGCTGAATCAGATCAACTCGAAGAGGTTGTTGTGGTCGGTTATGGAACATTAAAATCCAAAGAAGTCACCTCAGCAGTCGCGCATGTTGACTCTACGCAATTTAATCAAGGTGGAGCTAGAAATCCTTTGGATTTAATTGCAGGAAAAGTCGCCGGTCTGCAGGTTACCAGGACGGGTGGGGCTAATCCTAATTCAAGTCCGGCGGTTCAACTGCGGGGAGTTGTATCAGTAACAGGATCGCAATCTCCACTGTATGTTATAGATGGAATTCCCGGCGGTAATATGGATCTGCTCCAACAAGATGATATTGAATCCATCGACGTCCTTAAAGATGGTTCAGGGGCGGCAATTTACGGATCTAGTGCCAATGCGGGTGTGATTTTAATTACTACAAAAAAAGGAAAACGTGGTGTCTCGCAATTCTCTTACAATAGTTATGTTCGGAAGGAATTTTTGGCAAGAAAACCCGATGTAATGACGCCGCAGGAATTTAGAGATAAAATTAACGGTGGTGAAATTAACCAAACTGATTTTGGATCGAGTACTGATTTTTTTGGAGATTTAATTAACGATGATAATATTTCGAACTACCAAAATTTTTCGATGATGGGAGGTGGTGAAAATAGTAGTTATCGAGCGAGTGCATTTTATCGTAATCTTCAGGGAATCGCTTTGGAGAATGGGCGAAAAGAATATGGTGGACGGATAAACGTTAATCAAAGGGGACTCAATAACCGGCTAAACATACAATTGAATTTGGCGACCAATATCAATAACGCAAATTTACTCGGTGGAGGTGGTTGGGAAAGCGAAGCCTACAAAAACCCGACCTTATCAAATTTCAATCCGGATGGAACATATCGTTTCGATTTAACAAGTACGAACGAATATGCTCGATTACAACAGGAAACCTCTAAAAGGAAACAGCAAACTTCTTCAGGCGATATAAAAGCTGATATTGATATTATTTCGGGTTTACGGGGAAGCATTTTCGGCTCTTTTCAGCGAAATTCATATAATGATAGCCAATATGCAAGCCAATTGAGTGAGAATTCGGTGGAAAATACAGATTTTCCTGAAGGAGGCTGGGCGGCTAAGAGTGATTTTTTATCTCAATCCTATGCTTTCGAACCGACCTTACAATATAATAAACTGATCAATACCAATCATAATATCACAGCAATCGCTGGTTACAGTTACCGTTATTATATCGAAGAGGGAATGGGAGGTGAAAATAGAGGATTCATCAACGATATCTTCCATGAGGATAATCTGGGTGAAGGAACCGCCTTGATAACAGGTAAATCAGGATTGTCAAGTTTTAAGAATGATAATAAAACCATTGCCTTTTTTGGTCGGTTAAATTATAGTTTTGCAGATAAATACCTGTTACAGTTTATTTTACGAAGAGAAGGGTCTTCCAGGTTTGGAGATAATAATAAATGGGGTAGTTTCCCAGCGGTATCCGCAGGTTGGAATATTTCCAACGAGGATTTTATGAAAGATCTAACTTTTATTAATTTCTTAAAGCTCAGGGTAGGTTATGGTGTGACAGGAAATTCAGGTTTTGCAAACAATGCTTCGCGGGTGACGCTTGGCGGCGGAGGAAGGTATTTATATCCTGATGGCCAGTACCGGGAAACCTATGGACCAACGCGAAATCCAAATCCAAACTTGAGATGGGAAACAAAGCGTGAAACAAATATTGGATTGGATTTTACTTTATTCAACAATAAATTGACGGGTGCGTTGGATTTGTACAACCGGACTACAAAAGATTTGTTGGATACCTATACCACGCCGCAACCACCTTATATCCAAAGCACAATCTATGCGAATGTTGGCCAGATAACATCCAAAGGGATCGAGCTGGCATTTAATTACAAGGCAATAACTGGACCTGATTTTAGATGGAACTTTGATATTGCGGCTAGTACCAATAAAAATACACTGGATTCCTACTCCAATGATATTTATAAGGTAAAATATAAGACATTTGGTGGCATTGGTGGTGCCGGTGACCTCGGTGATGCTTATACGACCTATGAAGGACATAAAATAGGTGAGTTTTTTGGAAAGAAATTCGCCGGATTTAATGATGATGGTAAATGGCTGTTTTATGATCGGGATGGTAACAAGGTCTTAAATGCCGATATCAATGTGTCGCGAAATGATTTGTCGCAGTCAGATTATCAAGTATTGGGTAATGCCGTTCCAAAGTATTATTTAAGTTTCACCAATAATTTCCAGTACAAAGCCTTTGATCTACGTGTTTTTATGAGGGGTAAATTTGATTATAAGATTTTAAATACTGCGGCATTGACTTATGGAAATAAAACCTGGAGCGGTAACCTTTTAAAAGACACCTTTACAAAATATGCAGGTATTAATGATACATATATGTATTCAGATTATTATTTGGAAAATGGTAGTCATTGGAAAATTGATGAAATTACTTTGGGGTATAATTTCCGATTTGCAAACAAGGCAATCAGAAATCTACGTGTTTATTTTACGGGCCAAAATCTGATTACCATTACGAAGTATTCAGGCAGTGACCCTGATTTTATATCTGATACAGGTATGGGGAATACCGATGCAAATGGCCGAGCCTTGGGAATTGACAATAGGGGAGCTTATCCGAGTACAAGATCATTCTTATTGGGCTTAAACTTAAATTTTTAAACATTAAGGAATAAAAAAAATGAAAATAAAATTTCTAAAATATACTAAACTGATATTCGCTTTAGGGGCTATTTCTTTCTATGGTTGTACTGATCTTAAAGAGAAAGCATATGATGAAATGTTGACAGATGATTTTTATAATAATAAAAATGAGGTACTTTCAGCTGTATTAAGACCTTATACGCATGCGAATGCTTGGGTTACGCCTTCTGGCCAAGATGGGTGGTGGCGGGCCGCCGAGCTCTCAGGTGATCAATTGGCTTGGCCAACAAAAGGCCGTCATGGCGAAGACGGTGGGAAGTGGAAACGATTCCATTATCATACCTGGACTGTTGATGAAGGGGGGCTCAACAACGCATGGTCTCTGATGTATTGGGGAATGGGACTCTGCACCGATCCCATCGAGAATATTGAAAAGCGGGAAGCCTCGAAAATGGGAATTTCAGAAACGGAGAAAGCATCGTTTATCGCGGAATTGAGACTTCTAAGAGCATTTCATTATCTTAAATTGATGGACTTGTTTGGCAATATACCTGTGGTGACAAAGGTTGGTGAGCCTTTACAGCCCGAAACATTGTCCAGAACTGAAGTGTTCAATTTTATTGAGAAAGAAATTTTGGATAATATAAATAACGCACCCAAGCTATCGAAGGCGATGATGGGGCGGATGTCGCAGGCCGGAGCGTATGCAATGCTCGTGGAGTTGTATTTAAATGCCGAAGTATGGACAGGAAAAGCACGTTGGGATGACTGTATTAATGCAGCAAACAAACTTATCAATGGTGAGGGGGGCGCACAAAATGGAACAATGGCATTAGATAAAAATATTAGCGATCAATTTATAACAACAAATGATCTCTCTAAAGAAGTTATCTTTTCAATAGCCTACGATTACACAACAGCTAAATTTGAGCCCTCTTGGACAGGTGAATTTTATCATTTCAAGCAGCGTGAAATTTATGGTGGTGGACGGAATGGTAATGACGGAATCGTATTGATTCCAGGGGTATTCAGCAAATATGAGGACGCTGATTTGCGTAAAAAACAATGGTTTTGGGAAGGTCCAATGGTTAATTTCGAAACAAATGCACCAGTTACCGGATCCGAAGAATACGCAGGAAAACAATTGGTCTTTGTCGACAATATTCAGCGTAATTCTAAAGGCTCTACTGTTTCAAATATGAGCGAAGGGGAAGAAAATAGTGGTGTGCGATTCAATAAATATAAACTTGGAAATCAAGTAAAAGGATTTGATGGCACAGCGGTAGATCCCAATTACAATAATACAGATTGGAATATTTACCGGTTGACCTGGATTTATTTTGCGAAGGCGGAAGCGCTGATCCGTAAGAATGGCGGGACAGCTCCACAGGAAGCAGTTGATTTAATTAACAGCTGTAAAAAGAGAGCTTTTTCTGAAGCCGATTGGCCTTTATTCAGCTATACAACAGCGACATTGACCCTAACGGAGCTTTTGGCTGAAAGGGGAAGGGAATTTATATTTGAAGGGTTTAGAAGAGATGATCTGATTCGGTTTGGCAAGTTCTATTCGGAATCATGGTGGGATCATAAGCCTTCAAATGAAAGCAAAGTGCTGTATCCAATCCCACAAAGGCAATTGGATTTAAATCCCAACTTAAAGCAAAATCCGGGTTATTAGTATTTAAATAAAATAATAAACCACGGAAATTAGCCTATTATTGGCTACAATGTCTTTGAGAAAGCCGCTAGGATTTTTTTCTAGCGGTTTTTTTTGCACCGGGAATCCTCTGTAACATGTTGGTTAGGTATATTAAATAATGTTTACTTAACATAATAGATAAAATAAAGTTTTTATTTTTGAATTATTAAGTCTTTGAAAGCTCAACAATTATGAAAATTAGAAATTTATTATTGCCATTCCTTTTGATAGGTCTATCTACCTCGGGTGTGATGGCACAAAGTAAAAAAATCAAACATGTCGTTTTAGTGGGATTCGATGGATTCGGTGCTTATGCCTTGCCTAAAGCTGAAATGCCAAATCTTAAAAAGATGATGCAAGACGGAACCTATAGTACACATGTGCGTACCGTTTTACCTTCGTCAAGTGCGGTGAACTGGGCTTCCATGTTGATGGGGGCTGGGCCGACAACACATGGTTATACCGAATGGGATAGTAAGACGCCTGAAATCCCTTCAACTGTGAAAACTGAAAATGGAATGTTTCCTTCTTTGTTTAATGCTGTAGCCCAGAAAAATCCTAAAGCTCAATTTGCTGTGGTACATAGCTGGCCTGGGATAGGATATTTGATTGACAATAAAGTCGTTCAAAAAATCATTAATACCAAGGATGATGATGAAGCAGCATTGAATACCACTGTCGATATCATCAAAAAAGAGAAACCGACGATTACTTTTGTACATTTCGACCAACCCGATGGCGTTGGTCATAATATAGGGCATGATACGCCAGAATACTACGCTGAACTAAAAAATGTTGACCGACGGATCGGAACTTTACAACAAGCCGTCAAGGATGCAGGTATCGCTGATGAAACCATCTTTGTTGTTGCTGCAGACCATGGTGGAACGGGTAAAGGCCATGGCGGTAAATCCTTGGCAGAAGTTGAGATTCCTTGGGTGATGACGGGGCCGGGCGTACCCAAAGGTAAAGAGATCAAAGGGACGGTCATGATTTATGATATCGCACCTACATTGACCTGGTTGCTTGGCGCACCGCTTGATGCTGCTTGGCGTGGTCAGGCAATTAAAGCTTTTCAGCAATAACATACATTTGCCCAATAAAAAACCTTTAGTTTTCACAAACCTCAATAGCTATGAAAGTCGACTGAAGGTTCTTTCTGCGAATAAACTGAACGTAGCAAGCGCATTGATACCTTGGTGAAAAATAAAAAGCAGACAATGCAGAAATAAAAAATCCCCAGAAGTTTTCGCTTCTGGGGATTTTTTATTGGAACTATTGATAATCGTTATATATCAACAACTACATCCATTTTGAAGTCATCATCTTTTAGATGGACGATCTCTGTCGCTTTTTCGTAGTTTGTCGATTTCTTAGAGAAGAAGTCGTGTTGTGTCGTTTCTGTATTCAAGCCATTCAATACAATTGGGTTGACTTGTTTTACTTCAAAGATCGGATCAAAACCTAAGTTCATCAATGCTTTGTTTGCATTGTAACGAACATATTCTTTCACCTCAGCAGTCAAGCCTACCTCAGTGTAGATCTCTTCTGTATACTTCAACTCGTTTTCATACAAGTTATAAAGTAAAGCCAAGAAACGTGCTTTTACCTGATCTTGATTTTTTAATTTTTTGAATTGATCCTGTGCCATCAATCCTACGAATACACCGTGAATAGATTCGTCAGCAACGATTTTCTTGATGATATCGGCAGAAGCAACCATTTCACCTTGACCACATAACCACAATGGTAGGAAGAATCCCGAATAGAACAAGAAAGATTCCAATAATACGGAAGCAGCCATAGCCATGTAGATCTCCTCATCGGAGGCATCTTCTTTATCGATAGCACGGTAATAACCGTCAATCATCTGCGCTTTGTACTGTAGGTATTTATTTTGTTGAACCCACTCGAAGATATCATTGATTTCAGCTGTCGTTGAAACCGTTGTGAAAATAGTAGAATATGATTTCGCGTGAATGGCCTCCATCATACACATATAGGATAATACAGCTTTATTCTGTAAAGTATCTATGTGGTCGATGATTTTTGGCATACCTGTATGACTCTGTAAGGTATCTAACAGGGTCAAACCACCTAATGCTTTTTTATAGGCATCTTTCATTTCTGGGCTGATACGTTTCCAACTATCGATATCTTTTGATGGAATGTATTCAGTGTCAATCCAGAATTGACGAATGTTTTGTTCCCAGAACATCAATACATAATCGTTCTCAGGAGTATTCCAATTGACAGCTTTATATGTTTTACTCATTTTTATTTTAAAGTATTAGGCATTTATTATCATGTATTTGAATTTCTGATCTGTTGATTAAGCCAAAAGTTGCCGATAATTTGGCAACTTTTGACCTATTCACATTATATATCCAAATACAAAAATCTCAAGATTAGGCTGAACAAGAGACACATTCGTCGATGGTCGATTTTCTTGTCCGTGTGTAATAAAGGGATTTTAATCCCAATTTATGTGCATAGATGTAATATCTAGACAAATCTCTTGTGGAGTCTTTCGAATTGGTATGCAAAATTGTAGATACCCCTTGGTCGATATGACGTTGGATGACCGAAATCAATTTCAATACTTTGAACTGATCCATATCATAAGCCGATTTGAAGTAGAAATAGTTATCGTTTGTCAAATATGGCATTGGGTAGTAAGTTGTACTATCACCATATTCACGCACTTCAATAATATCCACAATTGGCATGACCGACGCTGTCGCATTCATGATATAGGAAGTTGATTGATTTGGAGCAATCGCCAAACGGTATGCATGGTAGATACCATATTCTTTGATTTTTGCTTTTAATTCTAACCAATCTTCAACAGTTGGAATGTGTATACCTTCAAACAACTCTGTTACCTTAGCTGTTTTTGGAATGTAATCACGGTTTATGTAATTATTGAAATAAGTGCCATCTGCATAGGCTGATTTCTCAAATCCAACAAATGTTTTTCCACGTTCTTTGGCAATTTCCATGGATGCTTCCAATGAATAGTAGTTCATCATCATGAAGAACGTATTGGCAAAATCCAAGGCTTCATTAGATTCGTACATGATAAAGCTTTTCGCAAGGTAACCGTGTAGGTTCATCGCACCAAGTCCTACAGAGTGCAATTCGCGGTTTGCTTTTGCAATTGAAGGTACCATATCGATGTTGGTTACATCAGTGACCACTGTTAGCGCACGCATTGCTGTTTTCACTGTTTCTTTGATGCGTTTGTTGTCCATCACCGTAGCGATATTCAACGAACCAAGATTACAGGAGATGCCGTAACGGATCGTATCTTGTTTACCGTAGATCTCGATATCGGATACTTGTGATACCTGCATGATCTCAGTACATAGATTGGAGAATTTCACCTGACCAATTTCATTCAAAGCATGTACACGATTGGTGTTTTCTTTGAAGAAGATATAAGGGTAACCTGATTCTTTTTGTGTTTGTGCGATCTTAACCAACAGGTGACGTGCGTTGATTTTTTTCTTTTTGACATTTGGATTGGTGATCAACTCATCGTACATCTTGTCCATATCCATTTCATCCAAGAATTGTCCATACTCTTGCATCACCGTATGTGGGTAGATCAAATAGCAAGGCTCATCTTTCTCCGCTAGTTCCATGAACTTATCCGGAACGATAATACCGATTGAAAGTGACTTGATACGTACTTTTTCGTCCACATTGATTTTTTTACAATCAAGGAACTCTTCAATATCAGAGTGGAAGATATTTAAGTATACTGCTCCAGCACCAGGACGTTGTCCTAATTGATTTGCATAAGAGAAGGTATCTTCCATGATTTTCATGATCGGAAGTACACCACCTGCACGGCCTTCAACACCTTTGATCGCTTCGCCACGTGCACGGATTTTAGAGATATTGAATGAAACCCCGCCACCGATAGAGGATAATTTCATGGCTGAATCAACCGCATAACCGATACCGTTCAGGTTGTCACCAATTTCATCCAAGAAGCAGGATACCAATTCCCCAGAGCGTTTTTTACCTGCATTCAAGAATGTTGGTGTAGCAGGTTGGTACTCTTGGTTGATCATGATCTCGGCGTATTCTATCGCTTTTTTCACACCTTCTTCGCGTGCTAAGAATAGGGATACTGCGACCACACGGTCTTCATAGCGCTCCAAGAATTTTTCACCAGAGTCGTCGCGAAGCGCATAGCTCTGGAAAAATTTAAAGGCTGCCATAAAGGATTCGAAACGGAATTTTTTGGCATACACATAATTGAATACCTCTTCTATTTCTTCAAATGTAAACCATTGGTAAAAATCAATATAATAGTTGTTCTCTATCAAATAGTCTATTTTTTCTTTCAATGTATAAAAGAACACCGTGTTCTTATTTACATATTCCAGGAAATATGCGCGAACAGCTTCTTTATCTTTATGTAAGCTGAACTCGTCATCATGCTTAATCATGATTTCATTATTAAGCAATATCCAGTTTTTTGCTACTTCGTTTGCTACCATCGCAAAAGTTCTTTAAGATGTCAATAAATTGGTTTATGTCTTCCATTGTTCCGGACAGTTCAAATTTGAATGCCAATGGAATGTCGAAATCCTGTGAAATACGATCAGCTGCCAGACCGAAATTTGGTCCCCAGTTGCGGTTGCCACTGGAAGTTACGGAATAGATATTTTTAGCTTCTCGTTTCATGAATTCTTTTGTGTTTTCGGGCACCTGTCCAAAATTCGTGGTAAATGTGACCAAATGGCCCGGCTGATTTACCTCAAGGTCAGCGCTAATTTTATGGATCTGCCAGCCAGTGATCTGTGCGACTTTATCCATAAAACGCTGTACGTTACCCGTTCTGGAATCGTAATAAATGTGTATCATACTGCTGTCTTTAATTTAATGATACCCTCGATTTATTAAAGTGCAATGGCAGCCAATTCTTCTGGTTTAAAGCCAATGATACGGTGTTGAATTTCTTCATCTTCCACTACGATTACTGTTGGTACCGTACGGATTTTGAATTTTGCGGCCAAGTCAGGTTCATCAAAAGGATTAACCGTTTCATATTGGATACCTTTTTGATCCAAATAAGCCGATACTTGTGCACAAGGAGCACAATCGTTTTTCTCAAATTTGATAATTCTTGCCATGTTTGTATGTTTATTTTTTTTATCCAATCTTCGTAGAAAAAGAAAGGTTGTTACTTCGTTGAATTGCCAATTCTTTCATTAGCTTAACAAATATCATATATTTTCTTGCGAAGCGGTAGTTTGACTTTTCCACATTTTGGGTAAAAGTTTGTCATAGGATGCGTTTACTGCTTGTTGGTTGTGTTAAGTACTTGGTGTAGTGGTAGATATGAATGTGGATAACTTTAAATCAAGAAATTTTACCTGTTTTTTACGAAACAATTTAAGTTTAATTTTAGTGTCATAAAACGGCTACAATACTTGGTTTTTTTTCATAAATTTATTACATTTTATTGCCCTAATTTGCAAAATATATTTATGAAGAAGCTATGCTATGGTCTCTTGCTATTATTGTCTCTAAAAGCACAAGCGCAAGAGAATATCACGTTCCAAAAACCGACTTCCGAAATTTTGGCTTTGGCCGATTTTATTCGACCGCCCCAAATAAAAATGTCAAGTGACAACAAGTGGATGTTATTCACTTACCGTTCGACCTATAAGAGCTTGGAGGAACTGGGACAGGAAGAAATGAAATTGGCCGGATTGCGTATCAATCCGCGTACAAATATGGAAAGTTCAACAGTCTTTTACAATAAGATTGGCCTGAAGAAAATCGGAGAACAATTAGAAGAAACGGTGTTTGTTGGAATGCCAGAAAACCCCTCTTTGTCAAATTTTGCATTCTCCCCAGATAATAACCGCTTGGCATTTACCAATACAAATGAATCTGGAACTGCACTGTTTGTATTGGATTTAACAACACGGACAGCGAAACAGTTGACAGCTTATAATCTGAATGCAACATTGGATGCTCCTTTTCAATGGTTGGGCAGTTCAACACGATTGATTATAACGGCGCTGCCAAAGGAAAAAAATGCTTTATTAGATCCTGCCAAGGATCTGCCAACAGGACCGGTGGTGTCCACAAGCGATGGTAAAGTATCCCAACTTAGGACATACCAAGATTTATTGAAGAATCCACAGGACGAACGGAATTTTGAAACATTGGTACAGTCCAATTTACAGTTTGTGGATTTGGAGGGTACAATTTCCAATTTTAAAGATAAAGGTATTTATACAGGAGTATCTTTTTCGCCGAATGGTGCTTATGTCATGGTAACAACAATCACAAAGCCTTATTCTTATGTGGTACCAGCCTCACGTTTTCCACAGCAGACGCGGGTCTATGATCTATCTGGAAAAGAGATTGCACTGGTTAATGAAGTACCACTAACGGAGGTCATGCCTAAAGGATTCTCTTCTACACGTCCGGGCAGACGTTCTTTGCAATGGCGTGATGACCAGCCGGCAACCTTAGCTTATGTTGAAGCGCTGGATGGTGGTGATGCCAACAAACCTGCAGAATTTCGCGATGCACTTTATACATTGGACTTCCCTTATACAGGTGCGGGGAAGCTGATTTTCAAAACTAAGGATCGCTATGCTGGGGTTGTTTGGGGTAACGATAAATATGCATTGGTTTATTCGCAATGGTATGATACCCGTAATGCGAAAACCTTTGTTGTCAATCCTTCCACAGGTGAATCCAAGTTGTTGCATGATCGCAATAGCCAAGATGTCTATAATGATCCGGGTACAGTATATCAGCAAAAAAATGCGCTCGGAACATACAGTATGTATATTGAAAAGGACAAAACTTTGTTTGTGGGTAAGGGTTTTACCAAAGAAGGTGAGTTTCCTTTTGTGGAAGAGTTGGATTTGCAAACGTTAAAGAAAAAACGTTTATATACGGCAGCGGCCTCGGAGCTACAGGAACGGATTGGAGAGATTGTCAATCCAAAAACCGGCGAATTGTTGATCTCGCTTCAATCGGCATCAGTCTATCCAAATTATTACCTGAAAAACATGAAATCAGGCAAACAGGTTGCATTGACAACATTGGAAAATCCATTTAAATCACTTGAAAAAGTTCATAAAGAAATCTTAAACTATAAACGTAAGGATGGGGTAGCGCTTTCGGGTACATTATATCTGCCGGCTGGCTATGATCTGAATAAAAAGGAGAAATTACCCTTATTGATTTGGGCTTATCCAAGGGAATATAAAGACAAAAATACAGCTGGTCAAAGCACGGCGAACCCAAAGGAATTTACTTTTCCAAGCTATGGATCATTTATTTATTGGGTATCAAAAGGCTATGCGGTCTTGGATAATGCCGCATTTCCGATTGTAGGGGAAGGAAAGAAAGAACCGAATGATAGCTTTATTGAGCAATTGGTGGCTAATGCAGAAGCGGCAATTAATGCCGTAGATAAACTGGGCTATATTGATCGAAAAAAGGTTGCTGTGGGCGGGCATTCGTATGGAGCCTTTATGACTGCACACTTATTGTCTAATTCAAAATTATTTGCAGCTGGGATAGCGCGTTCGGGAGCTTATAATAGGACATTAACACCATTTGGTTTCCAAAGTGAGCAACGTAACTTTTGGGATGACCCAGCGCTGTACATGACGATGTCTCCATTTGTCAGTGCTGATCGGATGAAGACGCCATTGCTGCTCATTCATGGTGGAGCGGACAATAATCCAGGAACATTTACCCTACAAACGGAACGTTATTTTCAGGCCCTAAAGAATTTGGGTGCTCCTGTGCGCATGGTGATTTTGCCGCGTGAGGCCCATGGTTATGTCGCGAAGGAGAATATCTTTCACCTCCTATGGGAGCAGGATCAATTCCTTGAAAAATACTTAAAGAACTAGTCGTTGTATTTGAATGATAAAACCTGCATGCTTTGGCGAGTACCAGCCATTATGAAAATTGACTGAAGGTTCTTTCTGATCCATAAATCGGCTATAGGGAGATCATTGATGCCTTAATGGAAAAATAGAATCAATAAAAAACGACAATTCAGAAAAAATAGGCTGTCTCAAGACAGCCTATTTTTTTAACTATCCTATAAGGAGAATAAAGTCTCATCAGGTACTTTCTGACTGTATAAAATGTAGGGTAGTGCGTTTGTGCTGTGTTGTAAGTTGATGATCAATACCTGAATTCCTGGGAGACAATAGGTAAAACCAGTGTATTGTTGCTGAGTTGAAATGTTTCTTGACAGGAAGAAAACATTGATTATGCATATAATTTTAGTTAAGTTTGGGTAATTTACCAAAGGGAAAAAAGAACTGATTATGAGACCTGATATATTTCGAGAAAAATCACCATTGTCCTCTGATGATTGCTTTGTGGTCTTTGACAGGCGAAAATCTTCTTTCACTTTTCCGGTACATATCCATCCTGAATATGAGCTCAACTATGTGGAGGGGGCTTCGGGTGCCCAGCGTATCATTGGTAATTCTGTAGAAACGATCGGTGAGCAGGATCTGGTACTGATTGCGAGTCCGGAGCTTGAACATGCCTGGAAAGATGGTGAATGTCAATCGAATGATATCCATGAAATTACGATACAGTTTCACCCTTCACTTATTGATCAATATCTAGACAAAAAGCAATTTGCAAGTATACAGCAGCTTTTGTCAAAAGCATCGCGCGGTGTTGTATTCGGTAAAGATACAGTTGACCGGGTGCTTCCTTTGCTTCGCATATTGACCTTGGAGCGTGATGGGTTTTATTCAGTCATGAAGTTGCTTGTCCTGCTTTATGAATTATCAAAAGGTGAGGACATCCGTGTATTATCGACAGCGACAAATTCTGTCTTGAGCAATAGTGAGTTGCTTATGGGACGCTTACAGGAATATGTTGTTGCGAATATCAACAAGGAATTGAGTCTGCCTATGGTGGCAGCAATTATGAACATGAGCAAATCGACCTTCTCTCGCTTCCTGAAATCAGCTACAACATTGAATTTTACAGACTACTTACTTGACTTCCGGATCAATATGGCCGTTCGGCTGTTAAAAGAGGAGACTCCAATTGCTGATATTGTCGAGCAATGTGGTTTTAATAGTGTTTCTTATTTCTACCGTGTATTCAAGAAGAAAAAGGGAATAACCCCGATTGAATACAGAAATAGCCTGCGGAAGCAGCAGATGATTATCTAGCGATCTGGCCGCAACCTACTCTTATACTCAGATTCTGAGTACATTTTTTTTAGCATAATGATAGCAATGGGCAAGCAAAGGTAATTTGTCTGACAATGACCATATTGCCTGATAAACGATTGCATAGTGTTGTTCAATACTGTGGAATAATTCAATAGAAATGACTTCAGAGTTCAACGAATTATTGTTGTGTTGTTTTTAATGTGTTGTTTTTCAGTGTATTGAATTTTTCACTGAGCCAGCGCATATTTTCCTAAATCGCCTTTCCTTTTAGGAGCGCGCAATCGTTTGCGTTCGTTTTTGTTAAAGCCCATTTACCTGAAATATGAAGTAAAAGTGCAATACAAATGACCTGATCTTGCTATTCCCGACTTTTCCTTTTCTCTAATTTCGTTCTATAGACCAATAATAGTATACCCAATTAAGTATAGACATATTATATACAATCTATCTATTTATTGTAAACCTTAAATACACAAAATATGAGAAAAACAGCTCTACTGCTTTTACTTTCGGCTTATGGCACATTTGCTTGGGCACAACAATCCCAAAAAGTAAGGGGGAAAGTCCTTGATGCAGATAATAAGCCCGTGGCGGGGGCCACGGTAAACATCAAAGGTAGCACCGGGGGGACAAAAACTGATGCTGATGGCTCGTTTGCGCTTGATGTTCAGAAAGGGAAAACCTTAAAAATTACCTATGTGGGGATGAAGGAACAGGAGATTCTTGTCAATGATGCATCAACTTATAGTATTGTGCTTCAATCAGGAACCGACTTGGATGAAGTTGTTGTTATTGGATATGGTACAGTGAAAAAAAGTGATCTGACGGGCGCTGTAGCATCTGTTACAGGAAAAGATCTACAGGCAAACTTAGCCAAAAGCGCGGCAGGTGCTTTGCAGGGAAGAGTTGCAGGGGTAACGGTATCTAGTGCTAGCGGAACGCCAGGAGCAGGTATGAGTATTAATGTCCGTGGCCTAAGTTCTATGGGGAATAATGCACCTCTTTATGTCATTGATGGGGTATTTGGCGATATCAATATGGTCGATCCCAATGATATTTCTTCACTGGAAGTTTTGAAAGATGCTTCAGCGGCTGCGATCTATGGATCTCGGGCGGCCAATGGTGTTGTTATCATTACCACAAAAGGCGGTAGAAAAGCAACTCCAGCGACTTTAAGCGTAAATGCATACACGGGTATTCAAAGTCTTCCTAAAAAAATGGATTTGATGGATGGCCCACAATGGAAACAGTTTCAACAGGATAACGGGTATCTACCAACGGAAGCGCAAAATCTGAATACGAATACAAATTGGCAAGACGAGGTATTTCATACAGCCCCAGTTAATAAGGTCAACCTAGATATTTCGGGTGGGGGAGAACAGTCTACCTATAGTGTGTCCGGAGGTTATTTAAATCAACAAGGTATTTTGAAGACTACCGGTTATAAAGCATTCAATTTACGTACAAAAAATACCTTCAGTTTTTTTAACAACCACTTACGGGTAGGAAATACCTTTTTGATAAAATCAGGTGACCGAAAATTTTCAGACCTGACCATTACAGATATCTTACGACAAAACGCGCTGGTACCTATTTATGATGCCAATTTAGTTGGAGGATATGCTACTTATGCTCCGTGGATGAAGAACTTGGACAATCCAGTGGGGGTTTTGAACCTATTTAACCGACATGTATATCAGACAGATCTTATGCTCAATGGATATGCTGAAGTAGATTTATTTGTTAAAGGACTGAAATATAAATTAAATGTTGGGGTTAACAAGACAACTGGCAGAAATTATAATAAAGGGGATGCCTATACCTATGGTACCGATGTGCGTAAATCTTTTCTCAATGAAAGCGCATTTTTTAACAATCAATGGTTAGTCGAAAATACATTACATTACGATAACACGTTTGACAAACACACTATTTCAGCTTTAGCGGGTTATTCCGCACAGGAAAATACGAATCGAGGTTTTGGTGTGGGAAGAAATAATCTCCCATTGGGGACTGATGCTATTGATGCCGCTTCTCCAACAGAACAAACGACTTCTGGAAGCCTAAATGAGGCTGCATTGATCTCTCAATTTGGACGGATAATGTATAGTTATGATAGCCGTTACCTACTTACAGCTACAATACGTCGCGATGGTTCTTCCAAATTCGCAGATGGAGCACGATATGGGGTATTCCCGTCTATCGCTTTGGGCTGGAATGTGATGAATGAGAAATTCTTCGAAACAGCAAAAGGTACAGTTAATGAATTTAAACTACGTGCTAGTTATGGTCGACTAGGTAATCAGGAAATTGCAAATTACACTACACAACGGATAACTACTTACGGTATCAATTACTTACAAGGTGGTACCTGGTGGCAGGGAGCAAGTACAGGCATTAACTGGGTTTCGCCTCGAAACCTGACTTGGGAAGAAACTGCGACAAGCAATATTGGATTGGATTTAGCATTTATGCAAAAGAAATTGAACATCAGTGCTGATTATTACGTACGTGAGACCAAGAATATTCTTTTAGGTATCAATCAACCTCCTTCCGCTGGACTTAAAGGAACACCAGTAATGAATGCGGGAACAATTAGCAATAAAGGTTTTGAGTTATTAGCGACATACAAGAATTCTGTTGGAGAATTGAACTATAACATTGGCGTGAATGCTTCTACGGTGAAAAATAAAGTGAAAGCAGTTACAGTAGGTAATGTTCAGGAATTTGGTGGCTATAATCCACAAGGTGAGGGAACAATTACTTGGGCCAAAGTTGGTTATCCAATTGGCGGTTTCTGGGTGATTCAAACCGATGGACTTTTCCAGTCAGATGCAGAAGCACAAGCCTATAAATCAGCAGATGGCAAAGTAATTCAACCAAATGCTGCTGCCGGGGACATCAAATTTGTAGATTATAACAAAGATGGTCGTATCGACAATAATGACCGCCAGTATGTTGGTAGCCCTTTTCCAAGTCTTGCCTATGGTATTCGAGGAGGTCTAGATTATAAAGGATTCGATATGGCTGTCTTTTTTGATGGTATGTACGGTAATAAGATTTATAATTATACACGAGCTCGCATGGAACAAACCAACGAAGTGAATAATCATTCCGCTCGTTTATTAGAGTCTTGGACACCCAGCAATACGAATACCGACATTCCTCGTTACACTAGACAGGATCCAAATGACAATAAGCGCCGGGTCAGTGACCGTTGGATTGAGAGCGGAGCTTTCTTCCGTTTAAAAACTATTGAAGTAGGATATACATTGCCAGCCCAATGGCTAAGTAAGGCTACTTTGAAAAATGCACGCGTATTTCTGGCTGGGGACAATTTGTTTACAGTGACAAAATATAAAGGCTATACACCAGATTTAGGTCAAAGTAATGGTGATAATGGAACACCATCGGGTGTATTAACAGCTGGTACAGATCATGGCCGTTTTCCATTGGCACGAACCATTATGTTTGGTGTCCAAGCTAATTTTTAACGGATAATCGATCTGTTATATAAATAAATTTTATGTTTTAAATACGATATAGATGAACTTTTCAATAAAAAAATATACGGTTATAGCAGCGTCCTTGTTGTTCTTAGGAGGTTGCAAGTCAGATTTTTTGGATCGCACCAATCCTAATTTACCTATTGAGGAAACCTATTGGAGAATTGAATCCGATGCTCAATCTGCCATGGCTACTATTTATTCGCCAATTCGCTCACAAATGTCAGGCTATTACGGAGCATATGGTGGTTATCAAACGATGAATAGGGCGGATGATATGTGGTTTCTCAGTGGTGAAGAAGCATTTACCTGGGAATATATCAATTTTCTCAATTCGGCAGGTACACCAGAGAGCGATTTCGGTAGCTTATATAATGGGATAAACAGAGCGAATGTATTTTTGAAAAATATTCCACGTGTTTCGATGGATGAAAACAGGAAGAAGGAATTGATCGGGGAAGCGAGCTTTTTAAGAGGAATGTATTATTTCCTGCTGGCCGCAAATTATGGTGATGTGCCTTTGAGATTGTTGCCAACAGATGATGATCCAGATGGTGCGAGCAAGCCTTCCGCTGCCGAAGCCGAAGTATGGAAACAGGTTATTGCAGATTTTAAAATAGCGAAGGACAATCTACCGCTAACACGATCTGCAGCCGAAGCTGGCCGAATTACAAAGGGGGCAGCGATTGCCTATCTAGGTAAGGCACTTGTATACACCAAGCAGTATGCTGAGGCGGAAGCCGAACTGAAAACCTTATTGACAGCACCCTATACTTACGATTTGACGACTAATTTTGAAGATAATTTCAAGGAAACAACCAAGCTTAATAAAGAGTCAGTTTGGGAAATAGTCTACGATAGCAAATTTGGAGGAGATGGAAATTGGGGTGTAGATTGTGCTTCTTGTGCAATGGGGTTTGTTCTACCTAATTTTGCTGGACCAGATGGTACAGGTGCTTGGTTTAAATTAATGCCGGGGGCAGCTGTCGTTCGTGATTTTATTTCCGAAGAGCGTCCTGCAGGCTCTGACACGCGCTTTGATAAAAGAATGTATACGAGTTTCTTTTGGAAATATTCTGATTATGAAACAGGGCTTACCGATGGAGCTTGGTTTGGTAATCAATCTTTCGACCTTATGTGGAGCAATGCTGGACCTAAACGTCAACGCGGTGAACCTACTTTCCCGGCAATTGATGGTAAAACCGGACGTTTCCTAATTAAGAAATATACTAACTTTTATAGAAATGTCTCCGGAGCGAATAGTATGTATGACGCCGCTAACCGGAATAATAACCTTCGCGTATTCCGTTTTGCTGAAGTATTGTTGTTGCATGCCGAAGCCTGTGCAAAAAATGGAAACACAGCCGGAGCTGCATCTAGTTTGAAGCGTGTTCGTGATCGTGCGGGTCTAGCAAATAAAACATGGGCTAATGCCGATGAGTTGATGAAGGAAGTGATCAAACAAAATGAGCTGGAATTTTTCTTCGAAGGACATCGCTTTTTCGATTTAAAACGCTGGTATACACCAGTACAAATGAAACAGATCTTTGTCGATAATAAAAAGCAGGGTGCTAATAATTTCCAGCCTAAGCATTACTATTTACCGATTCCAGAAGCTGAAATCAATACAAATTCAAAAATTCAGCAGCATCCATTGTGGCGATAGGTGTGAGATAGCGTATGGCTTCGGTTGACACTGAACATGGCAAGTTATCTAATTAAAAATGTCCCCCAAAAAGCAGTAATTGATAGTATAATACTGCATACATAAACCTAAATTTTTCTCCAGCAGCAGCATTCCTGCTGCTGGAATATTAGAGAAGCTCGAATTTAACGACATAAACGTATGATAGCAATGAGAAAAATAGGTAGTACTTTTACAGATTTGTTCTTATATGGAGCAACCTTAGTGTTGCTGTTTGTTTCTTGTAAGAAAGATCGGGAGACAGCAGTAGAATCAACAGCTAAGCTTTCCCTAGATGTAAAGGTCAAGGATGGCGAATTGCTACTGGACGTCACGAAGAAAGTGGATGAGTATATCTTCAATTTTGAAAAAGGAAGTATAAACATTCCATTGGCGGATATTTCAAGAATAGAACCTGAACTGACCCGCTGGCGTACTGATCTGACGTTCAGTGACGGTTCCAAATTGGTCGTTCCGACGAAAGGTACATCACTCGATTATATTATTGAAAAGATCAAGCTCAATCCCTCAGGGTATAATCCGTTGGCGGCGATGGTTGATGTGTGGTTACCTACTTATGGTCGTGTGAAGGTGACCGTGAAAGGAAAAAATGGAGCTGCGGGTGCAATTACACATTTGTGCCATACCGATATTCCGCGACAAAGTGTGCCTGTGCTGGGCTTATATCCTGATCACGATAATGTTGTCGATCTGATTTTTACCGATCGGGAAGGCAATGAAAGAGGGAAAACGACGATACATATCCAGACTGCGGCATTGAGTCTGCAGGATTTTCCAAGGTGGAAGATTGTAAAAGCCCAAGCCGGTAAAATGGAACCGGGTGTCAATCTGGTTCATTATCCAGGTCAGAGCGAAGCCGATGTTTCACTTCCTTATATGATCGATCAGGAAGGGGAATTGCGCTGGCTTCTGCAGCTCAAATCATCTCCCGAACTAAATCGACTCTCTTACTCCATTGGCCTCAAACGTACTAAAAGTGGAACTTTTATTGCGGGTGACCAGGCGCAGCAAAGGGTAGTGGAAATTGATATGTTCGGTAATCTGAAGCGGGAATGGGATCTTGCTAAACTAGGATTTGGATTTCATCATGAAATTACAGAGGCTGCCAACGGAAATTTTTTAATAACTGTCACAAAAACAGCCGCACGTTTGGTTAATGGTGAACCCCGTATCAATGACTTTATCGTTGAATTGAATCCCCAAACAGGGAGTTTAGTCAATGAATGGGATCTGGCCAAGCAACTGGATACTACCCGTTACGTAAAACCCGACGGTATTACTCCTCCTGCATTTTCACAGACGGCAAATAACTGGGCACACAACAACTCCATTGCCGAAATAGGAAATGACTTGTTGGCGACCTTACGTTATCAGGGTATTGTGCGTTTTAATCACGCAGGACAGACTCAATGGATGATTTCACCACATAAATTCTGGGGTGCCAATTATCAATCGTTGTTGCTGAAACCTATTGCCGAAGATGGTACAGTTATTACCGATCCTGCTGTCATCAATGGTGATGCAAGCATCGCGGGATTTGACTGGCCCTGGGGCCCTCATACACCAGTGGCACTTTCCGAAGATCGTATTTTAGTCTTTGATAATGGCTATAATCGAAGCTGGATCCCCAATTTTGGAACGGGTGTAAATAATTATAGCCGAGTGGTCGAATATAAAATTGATGCGGCCAAGAAAACAGTGCAACAACTTTGGTCCTATGGTAAGGAAAGAGGTGCAAATGCATTTTCTCAAGCTTTATCGGGGGTACAATACCTGCCGCAGACCGGTAATATTTTGTTTTTCCCAGGTATGGGGGTAAAAACAAGCATAGGAACCGGAGGCCGTGTGATGGAAATCGATCCGAAGACAAAGGAAGTTTTGTTTGAACTTGAAATAGCTACCGGTAGCGGAACAGCATTTCACAGGGTAACACGTATACCACTTTATCCAACGAATTTATAAATAACTATTTTTTGAACTTACGCAATTTTATGTCCGAATCCTTTGAACGCCAAAAAGCTTATATTATCGAAACACAACGTTTATTATTAGAAAAAGCAAACGTTGGATTATCCAGTCCGGGAAGAATTGTTACACGCTATTTTAATCCTGTTGTCACCAAAGAACATATTCCGCTTACCTGGCGTTACGATTTCAATCCATTGACAAATCCTCATTTTTTGGAACGAATTGCCTTCAACTCAACTATGAATGCTGGAGCAATCTATTGGAAAGGAAAGTACCTGCTATTCGTTCGTGTGGAGGGCGTAGACCGAAAGTCTTTCTTTGCAATTGCCGAAAGTGACAATGGAATAGATCAATTTCGCTTCTGGGATCATCCAGTCTCACTTCCGGATTCGGAATCTGATGAAACCAATGTCTATGATCTTCGGCTTACGGCACATGATGACGGCTGGGTCTATGGAATTTTCTGCAGTGAACGACGTGCGTCTGATGCTGCTCCAGGCGATCTTTCTAGTGCCGTCGCTTCTGCCGGGATCATTCGGTCAAAAGATCTGATACATTGGGAACGTCTCCCTAATTTAAAGGCGGACAGTCAGCAACGCAATGTGGTGCTGCATCCTGAGTTTGTGCAAGGAAAATACGCGTTTTATACACGCCCCCAGGATGATTTTATTCTGGCAAAAAGTGGTGGTGGTATTGGATGGGCCTTGGTGGAGGATATCACCAAAGCTGTTATCCAGGAGGAAAAGATTATTAATAAACGTTCCTATCATACGATAAAGGAGCTTAAAAATGGGGAGGGACCGGCGCCACTACGGACGGAGAAAGGCTGGTTGCACCTTGCACACGGAGTCAGGGGTACTGCAGCGGGCTTACGTTATGTATTATACCTCTATCTCACGAGCCTAGCGGATCCAAGTGAATTAATTGCAGAGCCTGCGGGTTATCTCATGGCTCCCGAAGGTGAGGAAAGGGTGGGAGATGTTTCCAATGTGCTTTTTTGTAACGGTTGGATTATGGATGCAGATGGTACCGTGTATATTTATTACGCCTCCAGCGATACGCGGACACATGTTGCAGTTTCTTCTGTGACGAAATTGCTGGATTATTGCCTGAATACACCAGCGGACGGACTTCGCTCAGCGGAATCATTGCGTAAGGTGATTAATCTGATTGATCATAATATGCACTATATAAACAATAAGAGTCGGGGCGGGGTTGGTCATCTTTCACAATAATACTCGATCTGGAAGAAATACAAAGTGTACCCGAGTTAAAGGAAATGATCGTAAATTGTATGCCTAAAATAGTATGCTTAGCGCACGTTATGCAAAGGCGCGATGAAATATATGATAACAAAATGTGCAATGAAAAAACCAATGCTATGTTAAAGAATGTTTGTGTTAGAATTCTCGCTTTGATCAGTCTTTTCAATTTGGCGTTTTCTGTGCGGGCTCAAGAATCGGGTACCTTAAAAATTATCTCTTATAATATCTGGAATGGTTTTGAGAAGCAACAGGATCGAAAGGATAAATTTAGTGATTGGATGCGAAAAGAGCAGCCTGATATTGTGGCATTGCAGGAACTGGTCGATTTTAAGCAAACAGATCTCGCGCAATTGGCTAAAACATATGGGCATACTTACACGGTTTTGTTAAAAGAGCAAGGTTACCCTGTCGGTATTTCCTCACGTTATCCGATCAGACTTGTAAAAGCACAAGTAGATCAGTTTTGGCATGGGATGCTGCATGTGAAGATCAAAAATTTAGATCTTATCGTAACACATCTAAGCCCTTTTTCCTGGAAATATCGGCTTGGAGAGGCAAGACAAATTGTGGAATATGTAAAGAATAATCGCCTGGACAGTTGTATTATTATGGGAGACCTAAATGCCTATTCCCCATTGGACGCCATTTGGCTAGAAACACAATCTGTATTGAAGACAAATTTGATGAAATGGGATCAGGAGCATCCACAGTATGGCAATATGAACGGCGGTAGATTTGATTATCGTGTATTATCAACTTTTCTGGCTGCCGGTTTTGACGATTGTATCGGACGGTATGTCTTTCCTGAAATCAGACGTGCCAGCTACCCCGCAGCGACGCTTTACAATTGGAAATGGGGAGACTCCCGGTTGGCTGGTGTTTCCGAACGTCTTGATTATATCTTGTTGTCTGACCCTTTAGCATCTCATGTGAAGCAGGTGCAAGTTCATAATGGTCCTGCACTGGAGGGGATATCTGATCACTACCCTGTTTCGGTCGTGATTGATCAATTGGAGAAATAGAAATATAATTGTAGATTGCGGATGACCACGAAAAGAATATTCATGGAAATTTCCGTAATAGATATAGTTATCATCGTCAGTTATTTGCTTGCGATGATTGTAATCGGTTTGATCCTTAAAAAGCGAGCCGCCAAGAATCTTGATTCCTATTTTTTAGGCGGAAAAACGCTTCCCTATTACATGCTCGGTATTTCTGATGCATCGGGCATGTTTGACATCTCAGGAACCATGTGGATGGTCTACCTTGCTTTTGTATATGGCTTAAAAAGCATGTGGATCCCTTGGTTATGGCCTGTTTTTAATCAGATTTTTTTGATGGTCTATTTGTCGGTCTGGCTGCGGCGATCCAATGTCCTTACCGGAGCAGAATGGATCCGTACTCGTTTTGGTCATGGTCGGGGAGCTGATGGGGCCTATACCATCGTCATTCTATATGCCATTGTTGCGGTAATGGGTTTTTTGTGTTACGGCTTTATCGGGATAGGGAAATTCATGGAAGTTTTTTTTCCATGGGAACAGGTATCTCGCTTTATTCCATTGACGATTGATCCAGCGATGGCTCCTCAATTGTATGGTATTTTCTTTACAGCGATTACGACTTTTTACGTCATGCTTGGTGGGATGCACAGTATTGTGTGGGCAGATATGGTCAAGTTTGCTATTATGATTATTTCGGGGATTGCCATCGCTGTTATAGCCATGCAGCAGGTTAGCCCTGAACTATTGGCGGCAAACACACCGGAAGGATGGGATTCACCTTTTTTCGGCTGGCAATTGGATTTGGATTGGAGTACTTTACTTCCCTCCATCATGGATCGGATCGCCGATGATCAATATAATCTTTTCACGGTATTTGTCATGATGATGTTATTTAAAGGGATATTTATGAGCATGGCAGGACCGGCTGCCAACTATGACATGCAGAAGATACTGGCCTGTAGATCCCCTAAAGAGGCGGCCTTAATGAGTGGTTCGGTGTCGGTCATTCTACTTATCCCACGGTATCTAATGATTATGGGGTTCACGGTATTAGCGCTTGTGTTTTTTCGGGATGAATTTGCACATATGGGCAATCAGATGGATTTTGAAATTATTCTGCCGAAAGCTATCAGCCGCTTCGGCAAGGTTGGGTTGACGGGGCTATTGCTAGCTGGGCTATTGGCGGCATTCATGTCTTCATTTGCTTCAACGGTAAATGCTGCTCAGGCTTATCTGGTAAATGACGTGTTGTTGAAGTTTATGTACCGGTCTGCTTCATCCAAAAAGCAGATCCGTCTGAGTTATGTTGTATCAATCACTGTGGTCGTCTGTAGCACTATTATTGGCTTATATGTGCAGAATATAAATTCCGTTTTACAATGGATTGTCTCCGCCTTATATGGCGGTTATATTGCCGCAAACGTATTGAAATGGCATTGGTGGCGTTTTAATGGTGCCGGATTTTTTTGGGGAATGCTAGCAGGTATATTCGGAGCGATTATATTACCGCAGGTTTTTCCGGATACACTGCCACTGTATTTCTTTCCTTTTTTGTTTGTCCTATCTTTATTGGGTTGTTTTGCAGGAACATGGTTATCCCGACCCACCGAAGAGGAAGTGTTGGTAGACTTTTATGTGCGTGTGCGTCCTTGGGGATTGTGGGCCCCAATTCATCAAAAAGCCCTAGCGAAATATCCGGATCTCAAGAAGAATGATCATTTTAAACGGGATATGGTCAATGTGGTCGTTGGCATTGTATGGCAATGTTGTCTGACCTTGGTGCCCATGTATATTGTGATCAAACAAGGACAAGGCTTACTCGCAACAATCTTGATATTAGGTATTACTACACTTATACTGAAAAAGAACTGGTATGATAAAATGAATCGTGATGAGGAAGAGTATAATGCCTTTATGGTAAAGTATGGGTTGAATAAAACAACTAAGACCGCTATAGAAAAGACGTAATTGATTAACCATACGAACTGCTTTTTGACTATATAAAAGCCTTTCGATCCTATAAAAATAGGCTACCCGTCGTAGTTTGACCGGTAGCCTATTTTTATAAAAAAGACCTATAGGTCAGCTAATTACTTGCTTTGACCTTAAAAGGAATGACGTATTCTCCCCATTCCAGTGAAATATTACCTTCGGGAGTCGCATTTATTTTGAACTGCTCCTGACTGTTATCGGACTTGCCATTACTGACTGAAACGCGTAGCGCATCGTCTTTAGCATCATATTTTGTACCCCATTGATTCCACACTTTGCTGAACATAAGGGTTGTTTCGTGTTCTCCAGGGATACTATAAAGACCATATTTCCCTGCGGCTAGTTTTTTTCCTTCAACCAATACATCTTTATTGAATTCGATCGTAGTGGCTTCATTGGCGCCTGTACGCCAGACTACACCGGCAGGAACAATATCAACACCGAGCTTGCGACCTTTGAGTGAAGGACGACTGTAATTGATGTCGATGGTAACACCATCGGTTGTTGTTACCTTGGTGTTGTCCGGAGGACTTGGACGTTTGCTTTTGTCTGTCTGGGCGAAGCTAAGTTGACCTATTAGGGTCAAAATCGTTAAAATTAGTACTCTCATCTGTGCTTATTTTTGATTAAACACTTAAATATAAGATTTTTATGTGATGAAAATAGTATTAATTTTAAGAGATATAGATGACTGGGAAAATTGTTCAAACCGATTTTTAATCTTGTCGGAAATATAAATACAGTTCCCGTTTCCTATTATTACTCAAGCTAGTCCATTGAAAAAAGGACGAGTTTATCTTCAAATGTCTGTTCGCTCATAATAATACAGCCCAAAAGTTTTTTGTCTAACTTTTGGGCTGTGGTCCATTCTCTAATTTTAAATGTGTTTCTTTTTTCACTGCATTTAAATCGCAGCTTTTTATGTCTTAGACCAGATATTCGAATAATGTTTGATCTTTATTGATTTCAATGACATCGAATTTGTATTCTTTCATTCGTTCGATCAATGTTTCGTAATCTTCAGGCTTGTTGAGCTCAATACCGACTAGGGCTGGACCCCTTTCGCGTTCTGTTTTTTTGATAAACTCAAACCGGGTGATATCGTCTTTAGGACCAAGAACCTCGGAAACGAAAAGTTTTAATGCTCCGGGGCGCTGTGGAAAGCGAACGATAAAATAGTGCTTGTATCCTTCATAAAGTAGAGACAGTTCTTTGATCTCACTCATGCGGTCAATATCATTGTTGCCACCTGAAATAATACAGACTACTTTCTTCCCTTTAATTTCATCTTTGTGGAACTCCAATGCGGCAACAGAAAGTGCTCCTGCAGGTTCAACGACGATTGCATCTTTATTGTATAACTCCAAAATGCAGGTACATATTTTACCTTCAGGAATAGAGCGTGTATCATCGAGTAGTTGCTTAGCAATGGCGAATGTTGTCGCTCCTATTTTTTTTACAGCAGCTCCATCCACAAACTTGTTGATGTGCTCTAATTCAAAGGGTGCGTCGTTTTCAAGTGCAGCCTGCATCGATGGGGCACCTTCAGGCTCTACACCGTAACACTTGATCGCTTTGTTTTTGCTTTTCAGGTAATAGCTTGCTCCGGCAGCTAGTCCACCACCACCGATCGGAATAAATATGGCGTCCATATCCGGAAGATCCTGCAATGCTTCAACGGCTACGGTACCTTGTCCTTCCACAACTTTGAGATCATCAAATGGCGGAATGAAAGTCATACCATGTTCTTCCGTGTACGCCAGAGCAGCTTTTTGACAGTCATCAAATGTATCACCGGTCAATATAATTTCAACATTGCCATTACCCCACATTTCGGTCTGCGAGATTTTTTGACGAGGGGTCGGTCCAGGCATAAATATAACACCCTTAATGTCTAATTTGTTACATGAAAAGGCTACACCCTGGGCATGATTACCTGCACTTGCACAGACTACACCACGTTGCCTTTCTTCATCTGTCAACGAAATAATCTTATTGTAGGCACCACGTAATTTATAAGAACGTACGACTTGCAAATCTTCTCTTTTGAGATAGACTTCTGCGTCATATTTTTCGGATAAATGCCGATTATATTGTAGGGGGGTACGATTGACCACAGATTTGATGCGCTCAAGTGTAGCTTCGGAATCGATGTTTAGGGTTGATAGATCCATAGTTAGATGATATGTCTAATGAAGGTAGTAAAGAAAGCGGGGGTATCCACCGCTATACTGGAGATACTACCTATACCGTGTTTAAAAGTTGATTTAAATTTAGTTGATTTTTATGAGAAAGACCACGCGTGAATAGAACAAAAAAGTTTATCCATGTGATTGTGAAATCCTTTTAAAAAATATGTTCTTGATAAAAAAAGGCTGCATCAGCAGCCTTTCCTTTTTTATATCTTTTCTTGGATGAGGCTTTTTAGGTCATCATCACAAATATTTTTCTTTTCGTCGGCCAAAACCAAAAAGCGTTGATAGCAATCTGCAAGATCATCTTTTTCAAGATGGAAACCCAAGCGCTCTAAATGGTGTTTAAGTGCATGTCTTCCTGAACGGGCAGTTAGGATGATATCTGCTTCATCAAGACCCACATCTTCGGGTCTGATAATTTCATAATTTTCGCGGTGCTTCAAGAAGCCATCTTGGTGGATACCTGAACTATGGGCAAAGGCATTCCGGCCAACAATCGCTTTATTGGGTTGCACAGGCATGTTCATCATTTCACTCACTTTACGTGATAGATAGGTAAACATACGGCTATCGATGTTTGAAGTTAAGCTACCGAAAGATTGGTTGTGTACTTTAAGGATCATCGCAACTTCTTCCAAGGAGGTATTACCCGCACGTTCACCGATACCATTGATGGTACATTCTACCTGGCGGGCACCGTTTTGTATTGCAGCAATGGAGTTGGCTGTAGCTAGTCCCAAATCATTGTGACAGTGTGCAGAGATGATTGCTTGATCAATATTACGTACATTCTCCTTGAGATACTTTATTTTAGCACCATATTGGTCAGGTAAGCAATATCCGTTGGTGTCTGGAATATTCACCACTGTCGCACCAGCAGCAATCACTGATTCAATCATTTTAGCTAAAAATTCCAGATCTGCACGGCCCGCATCCTCTGCATAAAACTCGACATCTTCCACATAGGATTTCGCATGTTTTACAGCCGCTACCGCACGCTCTAAAATTTCTTCACGCGTACTATTGAATTTATATTTGATATGCATATCTGAAGAACCGATGCCGGTATGGATACGTGGGCGCTTGGCATATTTCAATGCTTCGGCAGCGACGTCAATATCGTTTTGATTAGCACGGGTTAATGCACATATAATAACATCATTCACCGCCTGGGATAACGCTACGACAGATTGAAAATCTCCGGGGCTGGAAACAGGAAAACCAGCTTCGATAATATCGACACCTAGTTTTTCTAAATCCTTCGCGATCTCAATTTTCTCTGGAGTAGTTAATTGGCATCCTGGTACCTGTTCGCCATCACGTAATGTGGTGTCGAAGATGTAAAGATGATTAGGATCGTGTAACATAATTTCTTAATTCAAAAGATTTATAAAAAAACGTAAGAAGTAAAACTCCCTACCCATATCTCATTACTATTTAATAAACGCTAATACTTTTTCACCCATTTCCTGCGTACCCAGGACTTTAGAAGCTTCGGTGTGGGCATTGGCGATATCTCCCGTTCTCCAACCTGCTTTTAGTGTTTCAGCAACAGCATTGGTAACTGCTTTAGCTTCTTCCTGAAGACCAAAGCTAATGTCAAGCATTAATGCCGCCGATAGAATTGAGGCAAGCGGATTCGCTTTATTTTGGCCTGCGATATCATGTGCCGAACCGTGGATAGGCTCGAAGAAACCTGTGCCATCACCCACTGACGCTGAGGCCAACATGCCCATTGACCCGGCAATCTGCGATGCTTCATCTGTCAAGATATCGCCAAAAAGATTCGCTGTTAATACAACATCAAATTTCTTCGGATTCTTAACCAATTGCATTGCTGCATTGTCGATAAACATGTGTTCTGTTTCAACATCAGGGTATTCTTTTGCAATTTCTTGGACAACTTCTCTCCATAAACGGGAAGTTTCCAATACATTGGCTTTATCAACTGAGCATAATCTCTTGTTACGGGTACGGGCAGCATCATACGCTTTACGCGCGATACGCTCTACTTCATAACGGTGGTAGTTCATCAAATCCGAAGCGAATGTATTATCCTCATTGCGGTTTTTCTCCCCGAAATAAACGTCACCCGTCAACTCGCGGAAGAAAAGAATATCTGTTCCTTGCAGGATTTCAGGCTTTAAACTCGACGCATCCAATAATTCATCAAATAGAAGGATAGGACGAAGATTAGCATATAAACCCAATTCTTTACGGATCTTCAATAAGCCTTGTTCAGGTCTTACTTTAGCAGATGGATCGTTGTCGTATTTAATATGTCCGATCGCACCAAAAAGGATCGCATCTGATGCTTTTGCTTTCGCTAAAGTTTCATCCGGAAGCGGATTTCCTGTAGCCTCAATCGCAGTGTGTCCCATGATCGCTTCATCGAAACTGAATTCATGACCATAATTTTCACCAATCTTTTCTAAAACTTTTTTACCCCATGTTGTTACTTCTTGGCCAATGCCATCTCCGGGGATGATTAATATGTTTTTTTTCATTGTTTTCTTAGTATTGCGTATTGAGATATGAGTATTGAGATGCTATTTTTATAAATTTTGAATATCCATCCACTCATGTCTATTGTCTAATATCTATTGTTAATTATCGTTTTCCACAATTTCTATGTTGATAAAGCTTCTTTTTTGTGGATAACTCGTTCTACGGATTTAATTTCACCCTTTTCCAGTACCATCTTGTTATCTATACAGGTCGGTAATTGGCTTTGGAAATGACCAACATAAATAAGGGTCTGGCCATTCTTGCTCAGGTCATCGATCACATCATTGAAATATTGCGATTGTTCCTGATCTAATCCCTGACAAGGTTCATCTAATATAAGCAATTCTGGATGTTTTACGATGGTTCGTGCTAGTAAGGCTAATCGTTGCTGGCCTAAAGGTAAAGATCCTAATGTTTTATGCTTCACTTCTTTGAGATCGAAAAAATGAAGTACCTGTTCCAGTTTCTGCTGTTGCTCGTACCCTAATTTCTGATAGAGACTCATTGAGTCGAAGAACCCCGAAGCGATTGTTTGTCCTACATTGGCATTCATATCGTAGTACCAATGTAATTCGGGAGAAATGATACCAAGGTGTTCCTTAATTTCCCAGATACTTTCTCCTGATCCTCTTTTTTTACCAAAAAGGTAGATATCATTTGCATAGGCCTGCGGATGATCTCCATTGATCAGACTTAATAAGGTCGATTTTCCGGAGCCATTATGCCCTTGCAACAACCATTTTTCACCGGCTTTAACTTCCCAGTCAATGTTTTTTAAGACTTGCTTTTCGCCATAGGAAATATGAATCTGCTTCATCTTTACCATGATGGGAGCGGAGACTTTAGGTGATTGTTGCAAGAAATAAGGTAATTCCTTTCGCTTTCGTGGTATTCCTTTTGAAATTTCACCACTGTTTTGACGAATGACTATTTTCCCATCTTGGATTTCAGCAAAACGATTGATGCAATCAGGCTGCTCGTCATCATTACTGATCAGCAGCAGTGATACACCTTTTTCTGCAAGCTGATCAAAGACCTGATTCAGATCTTTTCTGGATTGTACATCCAATCCGGTATAAGGCTGGTCGATAATCAATAGCTGAGGTTGAAGCCACAGTGCTTTGACCAACTGTAGCCTTTTATGTTCGCCACTGGAAAGTTCGATCAACTGTTGATCTTTGAAGTTTTCAAATCCAAAGATAGCGAGGTAAGGTGCTACATCTTCAAAGGCAAGCTGTTGTTCCTTTGCAAAATGTTTTAATTCAGCAAAAACCGTTAGTGTATCGTTTTTTGCAAATTTATTGTAGCGTTGTTGGTAATAGAAATTGCGGTCACCCTCCAGATTGGTAAATTGAAACCAATTGGAGACGTAATGCACAAGAGCTGGTAAGGGGCTATCCATATCCAAATGGAAGGATAGGCTGCCCTGATATTTTAGTTGTCCCGCAATTACTTTCGCAAGCGTTGTTTTTCCAGTGCCACTTGGACCTCCCAGGATCCATTGTTCACCAGGAAAAATTTGCCAATTTAAATCTTGCAGCACGGTATCCTTACCATGTTGAATAGTTAAATTGGCAATATGGACGACTGGGTCTACCATTTTCTTGTTGTTTCAAATGATTCAATTAAATCTTTTTGATTAAGGATGAAATCGATATCATCGTATCCATTAATCAAGCATGATTTTTTGTATGGATTGATTTCAAATTCAAATTGATCGCCTGTCTCTGTCAACATAACGGTTTGTTTTTCGAGATCAACGATAATTTCTGTGTTTGGGTTTTGGTGCACCAATTCGAAGATTTTCGCTAAAAATTCTTCCGAAACCTGTATCGGCAATACGCCATTATTAAGGGCGTTACCTTTAAAGATATCTGCAAAAAACGAACTGATGACCACATCAAAACCATAGTCTTGAATCGCCCATGCAGCATGCTCACGGCTAGAGCCGCAACCAAAGTTTTTACCGGCAACCAATATCTTTCCCGAATAGGTAGGGCTATTCAATACGAAATCTGCTTTAGGCTGATTCTCGCTATCAAAACGCCAGTCACGGAAAAGGTTGTCTCCAAAGCCTTCTCGAGTGGTCGCTTTTAGAAAGCGTGCTGGAATAATTTGGTCAGTATCAATATTTTCAATAGGCAATGGAACTACCTGTGATGTTAATGTTTCAAATTTTTTCATATCAAAAATTTAGTAAGTCAGAATTAAAAATTAAAAAATGGAGCTAGTTATAAGCTGAAAGCTTGGACAATCAGGGTCTCAATACTCAATTCTCTCATCTCAATACTATATTAACTCTCTAACATCTGTTACTTTACCAGTTACTGCTGCCGCCGCTGCTGTCAGTGGTGATACCAACATGGTGCGCGCGTTAGGGCCTTGGCGTCCTTCGAAGTTTCTATTTGAGGTTGAAACACAATATTTACCCGCAGGAATTTTGTCTTCGTTCATACCTAAACATGCTGAACATCCAGGCTCCCGCAATTGGAATCCAGCCGCTTCAAATATTTTATCCAAACCTTCTTCTTTGGCTTGTTTTTCTACCTGCTTGGAGCCTGGTACAATCCATACTTCGACATCCTGTGCTTTTTGTTTTCCCTTAACGAATGAAGCTACTTCGCGTAAATCTTCGATACGGGAGTTGGTACAGCTTCCAATGAATACATAATCAACACGGTTACCCAAGACCGTGGAGTCGTCTTTAAAGCCCATATAGTCTAAGGCTTTTTGATACGATGGCCTTTCTGATTCAGGTTGTGCACTTGTTGCTGGGATATGTTCGGCAATACCCATACCCATGCCTGGATTTGTACCGTAGGTAATCATTGGGGCGATATCTGCTGCATCAAAGGTCAATACTTTATCAAAGATGGCATCTTCGTCTGAATACAATGTTTTCCAGTAGGCTAAGGCGCTGTCCCATTCTTCTCCTTTTGGGGCGAATTCACGACCTTCTACATAGTCAAATGTGATTTGATCCGGTGCAATAAGTCCACCGCGTGCGCCCATTTCGATACTCATGTTACAGATGGTCATACGTGCTTCCATGCTCAAAGAGCGGATTGCTGAACCGGCATATTCGATAAAATAGCCTGTACCACCTGCTGCAGAAATCTTGGCGATAATATAGAGGATAATATCTTTTGCGCCAACCCCTTTTTGCAAGGTGCCATTGACTTCAATTTTCATTGTTTTAGGCTTGGACTGCAATAAACATTGCGTCGCAAAAACCTGTTCAACCTGAGAAGTTCCAATACCAAAAGCAATAGCTCCAAAGGCACCATGTGTTGAGGTATGGCTATCTCCACAGACCATGGTTTTACCGGGCAGTGTGATACCTAACTCTGGACCAATTACGTGTACAATTCCTTGGTAAGGATGTCCCAAACCATATAATTCAATACCAAATTCAGCACAATTTTTGGTCAGCATATCGACTTGATAGCGCGATAGCTCTTCTTTGATCGGTAAATGTTGGTTGAGGGTCGGTACGTTATGGTCGGCAGTAGCTACCGTTTGCTTTGGACGAAAGACTGGAATTCCTCTTTTGCGTAAGCCATCAAAAGCTTGAGGTGAAGTAACCTCGTGAATCAAGTGGGTATCGATATACAGGATATCCGGAAACCCTTCTTCACGCTTGACGACGTGAGCATCCCAAATCTTTTCTACTAATGTTTTTGACATTTTTAATCTCTCTTATGTTATTTTTATATTAACCAAGGTGATATTGTAAATGTCTCAATATCACCTTGGTTTTAATATACTAAATTACGAAATTTTCATGATTTCAGCGCACATATGTCTATTGAATTCACTGGGATATTCCATACGGCCGTTAAAAAACAGATAATTCGTATGAATTTTTAAACAGTTTTGATCGCTTTCATGGCAGTCATTGCTTTACGCAATTTACGGCCAACGATTTCTACTGGATGATCACGTAAAATCTCGTTGATAACAACTAATTGTGCATTATCAACTGCTGCATCTTTGTTTTCGTTAAAGTTTTTACCTACTAAATCTGTATCAACAGTTTTCATGAAATCAGCCAATAAAGGTTTACAAGCTTGATCAAATAGGTAACAACCGTATTCTGCTGTATCAGAAATGACACGGTTCATTTCAAACAATTTCTTACGTGCGATCGTATTTGCGATCAATGGTGTTTCGTGCAATGATTCGTAATAAGCAGACTCTGGTTTGATACCAGCTTCAACCATAGTTTCAAATGCCAATTCTACCCCAGCACGAATGAAAGCGACCATCAAGGTATAATTGTCGAAGTATTCTTGCTCGTTGATTTTAACATCACCAGCAGGCGTTTTCTCGAATGCAGTTTCACCTGTTTCAGCTCTCCATTTCAATAAGTTAGCATCTCCATTTGCCCAATCTTCCATCATCGTCTTGCTGAAGTGACCTGACATGATATCGTCTTGGTGTTTTTGGAACAATGGACGCATGATATCTTTCAGTTCTTCAGAGATCTCGAAAGCTTTCACTTTTGCAGGGTTGCTCAAACGGTCCATCATACCACTTACACCACCATGTTTCAAGGCTTCAGTAATCACCTCAACACCATATTGTACCAATTTAGATGCGTATCCAGCTTCAATTCCTTTTTCGATCATTTTGTCGAAAGATAAAATAGAACCTGTTTGCAACAAACCACAAAGAATAGTTTGCTCACCCATTAGATCTGATTTTACTTCCGCTACGAATGAGGATTTCAATACACCAGCTTTGTGACCACCTGTTCCGACACAGTATGCTTTAGCTTCAGCCCAACCTTTTCCTTGAGGATCATTCTCTGGGTGAACAGCGATCAAAGTAGGTACACCAAATCCACGAAGGTATTCAGCACGTACTTCAGATCCTGGACATTTTGGAGCGACCATGATTACTGTGATGTCTTTACGGATTTGCATGCCTTCTTCAACAATGTTGAAACCGTGTGAATAAGATAGGGTTGCGCCTTCTTTCATCAACGGCATAACAGCAGTGATAACCGAAGTATGTTGTTTATCTGGAGTCAAATTAATGACTAAATCTGCTGTTGGAATCAACTCTTCATAAGTTCCTACATTGAAGTTATTGTCCGTCGCGTTTTTCCAAGAATCTCTTTTTTGTTCAATAGCTTCTTTACGTAAAGCATAAGATACGTCCAATCCGCTATCTCTTAAGTTTAAACCTTGGTTCAAGCCTTGAGCACCACATCCTACGATTACGATTTTTTTACCTTTTAAAGCATTTACACCATCGGTGAATTCAGTATTATCCATGAATTCAGCGTGACTTAATTGTTCTAACTGCTCTCTAAGCGGTAAGGTGTTGAAATAATTTGCCATTGTTTTGATTTAGTATTGAGTAATGAGATATGAGAATTGAGATTTTGGTTTTTCAAGCTTATGGCTTACCAGCTTTCTTTCTTCTCTTTTTATTTTTTAATTTCTATTTTTTTAATTTATAAGCATCTGCGTTGTGCCAAAGCATAGCCATAATGAACATTATCATGGCCAGAGGTCAAAGCGATAACTTCTTCAACTGTGTCCATCGGATAACCATAGGTCGCTGTAGAAAAAGAAGTAATCTCTCCGAAAACACCATTTTCGTAGTCTTTGGCGATCTGTTCGATACTTTGGATAGCGATTGCCTTTAATTCATCAATTTCAGCCTGCTCCACAAAACGTGTGGGTTTGGTATCTTTTCTGTAATCTTCGTTGTATTTCACCCAAGAAGTGTCAGCTTTGACACCCGTGCGAACATAAACTAAAGTCTGTGTACTCACGACGATATGTCCGAAATTCCAGATAATATTATTATTAAATCCAGTAGGGATTTTGTTGAGTTGCTCTATGGAAAGGCTATCCACCAATTCAATGAATTTTTGGCGTGCCTGTAAGATAAATTTAAACGTTTCTTGCATCTGATTACATAGTAAATACATCATCCCGTTTGTCGAGATATTCATTTTCAACGATTTCAATTGACGGTTCCTTTGCTTCAAACTGAACCAATTTGGAGTGGAAACCGGCGCTATCTTTAATGATAGCGATACGTGCTCCCCGTACAAATTCGATCAAACCATACTTGGTTAATTCTTCTGTCAACTTATCGATTTCCTCGCGGTGACCTGCAGTTTCGAAAACGATATAATCGTTACGTATCACAACTACATTGGCTCCATATTGACGTAGTAAACGCTCAACATATACCTTCTCATTGACAACGTCTGCAGGGACTTTATATAAAGCCTGTTCTTGCCAGATCACTTCGTCATTGGTGTTGTAGTAGGCTTTAAGAATATCAATCTGTTTTTCCAGCTGGCGACAAAGCTTGCGCAAAACATCTTCAGCCTCTGTAATGACAATGGTAAACCGATGTATGCCTTCTACTTCAGAAGGGGAAGTATTCAAGCTTTCGATATTGATTTTTCTTCTTGAAAAAATCGTTGAGATCCTGCCGATAAGACCGATAGAATTCTCTGTATATAGGGTAATGGTATATTCTTGTTTTTCCATTTTAAATTTTACTTTAAGCGGATCTCTGATACGGATGTTCCTTGTGCAACCATCGGGAATACATTGTTTTCCTTTCCTACCATAACTTCCAATAGGTAAGCACCATCGTGTTCAAGCATGGTCTGAAGGGCATTGCGAAGATCTTTGCGTTCTGAAATTTTCTGTCCATCGATATAATATCCTTTGGCAACTGCAACAAAGTCAGGACTGGTGATATTCACGAATGAATAGCGCTTGTCATGAAACAGTTGTTGCCATTGACGTACCATACCTAAGAACTCGTTGTTCAAGATCATGATCTTCACCTTCGCGCCAAACTGCATGATAGTTCCCAATTCCTGAATGGTCATTTGGATACCACCGTCACCGATGATTGCTACGACAGTTTTCTCTGGTGCGCCATACCAGGCGCCGATCGCAGCCGGAAGACCAAAGCCCATGGTTCCCAGTCCTCCTGATGTTACGTTGGATTTACTGTTGTTAAATTTAGCATAACGACAGGACACCATCTGATGCTGACCTACGTCTGTTGTGATAATGGCATCACCACCAGTCAATTCATTCAGCACATTGATTACCTCACCCATGGTCATGATATCCGTTTGCGGATGAAGTTCATTTTGGATGACTTCTTTGATTTCTTCCTGTTCAAGCTGACGGAATTGTGCTAACCATGCAGAATGATCCACAGCATTTACCAATTCGGTAAGCATTGGAAGTGATTCTTTACAGTCACCCCATACTGGTACAGTAGTTTGTACGTTTTTGTCGATCTCAGCAGGGTCAATATCCAAATGGATCACTTTCGCCTGTTTGGCATATTTGTCCAATCGGCCCGTGACACGGTCATCGAAGCGCATACCGATTGCGATTAAAACATCACACTCATTGGTCATGACATTTGGTGCATAATTGCCATGCATACCCAGCATACCAACATGAAGTTTGTGGTCCGTTGGAAGGGCGCTCAATCCCATGACAGTTGCTGCGGAAGGAATGCCCGTTTTTTCGATAAAAGCTTTGAATTCCGCCTCGGCTTTACCTAAAATAATTCCCTGACCGAAAAGTATAAATGGTTTTTTTGCATTGTTGATTAATTCAGCAGCTTGTTCCACATACTCTTTGCGGACCTGTGGTGCAGGTCTATAACTGCGTACGTGATTGCATTTTTCGTAACCGAAGTAATCGAACAATTGTATTTGCGCATTTTTGGTGATATCGATCAGTACCGGGCCTGGACGACCGGTGCTGGCGATATAAAATGCTTTTGCGAGTGCAGCTGGAATTTCAGTTGCGTCAGTGACTTGGTAGTTCCATTTCGTGACCGGTGCGGTAATATTGATGACATCTGTTTCCTGAAAAGCATCTGTCCCCAATAGTGAAGCAAAGACCTGGCCTGTAATACAGACAATCGGGTTACTGTCGATCATGGCATCAGCCAGTCCTGTAACTAGGTTTGTTGCTCCAGGACCACTTGTCGCGAAGACGACGCCAGTACGACCTGAAGTTCTTGCATAACCTTGCGCCGCGTGGATTCCACCTTGTTCATGGCGCACTAAAATATGCTTCAGACGATCCGTATAATCATAAAGGGCATCATAGATTGGCATAATTGCGCCTCCAGGATAACCAAATACGGTATCAACTCCTTCGCTCAATAAGGCTTCCAAAACAGCTTTTGATCCCGAAATCTGTGTCGGAGTTTGCTGCTCTTTAGCGGCCTTATTTTCTGTTATTTCCAGTGTACTCATATTGATTAGTATTGAGATATTAGTATTGAGTATTGAGATTATTCTTGTGCAAGCCTAACGCTTGACAGTCTTTCCATTTTTTTAATTTGAACTGTTTACTTTTCTATAAGTCTGTCACACATCCTTCTGAAGCATCAGCCACGGTTTTAGCGTATTTGTATAACACCCCTTTGCTCACTTTTAACGCAGGTTGTACCCAAGCCGCACGACGTTGAGCAATCTCTTCATCAGAAAGTTTCACATTGATTGTATTATTAACAGCGTCAATCTCGATGATATCGTCATCATGTACCAAGCCGATTAATCCACCTTTGTAGGATTCAGGTGTAATGTGACCTACGACGAAACCATGCGTTCCACCAGAGAAACGACCGTCTGTGATCAATGCTACAGATTTACCTAAACCAGCACCGATAATTAATGAAGTTGGTTTAAGCATCTCAGGCATACCTGGAGCGCCTATTGGGCCTTCGTTTTTAATAACGACCACATCTCCCTGTTTAATTCTACCCGAGGCAATACCAGCGACTAAATCATGTTCGCCGTCGAATACACGTGCCGGGCCAGTGAATTTTTCGCCTTCTTTGCCTGATATTTTTGCTACCGAACCTTTTTCAGCTAGGTTTCCATAAAGAATCTGTAAATGTCCTGTTGCTTTGATTGGGTCGCTCAACGGTTTGATAATAGGCTGATCATACGCCATAATGGATTTTACATCAGCTAAATTTTCAGCAACCGTTTTGCCGGTTACAGTAATGCAATCGCCATGCAATAAACCTTCATCCAGAAGATATCTCATTACGGCAGGAGTTCCACCATATTGTTGAAGATCCTGCATTAGGTATTTACCGGAAGGTTTAAAATCTGCCAGTACCGGTGTTTCATCACTCATACGTTGGAAATCATCCTGAGAAATGTCAACGCCTACCGCTTTGCCGATTGCAATAAAGTGAAGTACCGCATTGGTGCTTCCACCTAAGATAACGATCGCACGTAATGCATTCTCGAATGCTTTACGCGTCATGATATCGGAAGGTTTAATATCTTTTTCCAGTAAGGTACGGATGTATTTACCCGCATCTAAACATTCATTTTTCTTTGCTTCAGAGATTGCCGGATTAGAAGAAGAGTAAGGCAAGCTCATTCCCAATGCCTCAATTGCGGAAGCCATTGTATTTGCAGTATACATACCGCCACAAGCACCAGCACCGGGACAGGTATGTTTGATAATACCCTCGTAATCTTCATCGGAGAGATTGCCACAGATGCGTTGTCCTAAGGCTTCAAAGGCAGAGACAATGTTTAATTCCTCCCCTTTATAATGTCCAGGTGCAATTGTACCGCCATAGACCATTAAAGACGGGCGGTCCAAACGGGCCATTGCGATAATAGCGCCGGGCATGTTTTTATCACATCCAGGAATAGAGATCAGACCATCGTAATATTGACCACCACAGATCGTTTCGATACTGTCAGCGATCACATCACGACTGACCAACGAGTAACGCATACCATCTGTACCATTGCTCATACCGTCACTGACACCGATGGTGCCAAAGGTCAAACCGACTAAGTCATTGTTCCAAACACCTTTTTTGACGATTTGTGCCAAATCATTGAGGTGCATATTACACGTATTACCATCATATCCCATGCTGGCAATACCGACCTGCGCCTTGTCCATATCGGCATCTGTCAAACCGATACCATAAAGCATCGCTTTAGCAGCAGGTTGCGTTTCGTCTTGTGTAAATGTACGGCTGTATTTGTTCATTGCATTTTCGCCGTTAGATGATGACTTCATAATTTTCGTTCTCTAATACTAAATTTTTATATCTTCTTTGGATCGACGCACCTATACTGTGTTCCCACTCTTCTTGATAGATCACATCGTCGACTTGTTTGATTCCGATAATTTCTGCTGCAGTACCACAGAGGAATGCGCTATCTGCAGTATAGATATCTTCTACCGTCAATTGTTTTTCAATGACTTCGAAATTCAGCTTTTTACAGATGTTTTTAACAGTCTGCCTTGTAATGCCGGGAAATATATTCTTCGCTGGCGGCGTATAGATTTTGAAATCTTTCTCAATAAAAATATTCTCACTGGAAGCTTGTGCAACGAAACCTTCATGGTCAAGCATAAGTGCTTCGTCGAAACCCCTGTTTATAGCTTCTGTTGTTGCCAGAATAGAGTTTACATACTGTCCTGATATCTTCGAGTCAGTTTTAAAAGATTTTGGATTAGGTCTTTTGATATCGGAGATACACACACGGAGCAGGTTCTGACCAAGATAAGGTCCCCATTCCCAGGCGGCAATCATTAGATTGGCTTCTGTAGAGGAGGTCAGGTGCATATTGGTTCCTGTGAGCACTAGCGGGCGGATATAAGCCTCTCGTAAATTGTTTACGGCCAAAAGCTCATAGCATTTGTCAATTAGCTCACGGTTGCTCCATTGATAGGGAATTCCAACCGCTTCACAAGATTTCTTTAATCGGTCAAAATGCTTGTCCGCCTTAAAGATACGTGGGCCATTGTGGGTATTGTACGCGCGTAGACCATCGAATACAGCATAGCCATAATGAAGCGATTGTGCAAAGGGATTCAATGCAGCCTCAGAAGCTTTTACAAAAGCTCCGTCTAAATAAATCAATGTGTTCTTGTCGTAATATTTCATAACCCAAAATTTACCTTATTTAAATAATTCCCTTTTTTGGTTTTTGCTGGTAAATCATGCTATCTCAGGTCTTGGTAAAAACCTTCGATTTTCATTTCCTCAAGGTAGCAGGAATTACAATAATTGGCAATAGCTAAAGTGCTAATTTTCTATTTAGAATAAAATTTTAAATTTTCATGTTTTAAAAAATTTTAAACTGTTATTATTCGGTTTGTGCGGTTTTAAATTTTGTTAGTCGTATACCGTATTTAAAATTGGTCTACATGATCAAAAAATTATTTTTTGTTACAAAGGGCAAATTTCTTCCTAAAATGAAGAAATTGTCAAAAAAACTTTAAAAAAAAAGCTTCCGATATTTCTACCGGAAGCTTTTCAATATTTTAAAATCAATTGATTTAATCTCCGATAATTCCTTCAGCAAGCACGGTAATGACATTGTCTTTTGCTTCCACGACGCCACCTTTAATGAACACTTCTTGTCCACCTTTACCTTGTTGAATAATTACTTTTCCATCTTCCAAAGTAGAAACAATTGCCGCGTGGTCTTTCAAAATTTGGAAAGAGCCCGCAGAACCAGGGACAGTAACAGATGTTACTTCGCCTTCGTATACTAATTTGTCGGGAGTGATAATTGTTAATTTCATTATTCTTAGATATAAGATTTGAGATATGAGATTTGAGAACTTTAGGTTTTCAAATAGATATGAGATAATCGAAAGTCTATTATCTCATACCTATGGTCTAATATCTAAATTAAACTGCTTCTGCTAATAATTTCTTACCTTTTTCGATAGCATCATCAATGTTACCTACCAAGTTGAAGGCGGCCTCTGGATATTCATCAACCTCGCCATCAATGATCATGTTGAAACCTTTGATGGTATCTTTGATGTCTACCAATACACCTTTTAAACCTGTAAATTGCTCTGCTACGTGGAAAGGTTGTGACAAGAAACGTTGTACACGGCGAGCGCGGTGAACGGTTAATTTATCTTCTTCAGATAATTCGTCCATACCTAAGATGGCGATGATATCTTGTAGTTCTTTATAACGTTGAAGAATTTCTTTTACACGTTGTGCAGTATCATAATGTTCAGCACCTAAAACAGCAGGAGAAAGGATACGAGATGTAGAATCCAAAGGATCCACAGCAGGGTAGATACCTAACTCAGCAATTTTACGAGACAATACTGTTGTAGCATCCAAGTGAGCAAATGTTGTCGCTGGAGCAGGGTCAGTTAAGTCATCGGCAGGTACATATACCGCTTGTACTGAAGTGATCGATCCGTTTTTAGTTGAAGTGATACGCTCTTGCATCAAACCCATCTCTGTTGCTAAGGTTGGTTGGTAACCTACCGCTGAAGGCATACGGCCTAAAAGTGCGGATACTTCAGAACCTGCTTGTGTAAAACGGAAGATGTTATCGATAAAGAATAGAACGTCACGACCTTGACCTTCGCCATCTCCATCACGGAAATATTCTGCAACAGTCAAACCTGACAAAGCAACACGTGCACGTGCACCTGGAGGCTCATTCATTTGACCGAATACGAAAGTACATTTAGAGTCTTTCATTAATTCGTGGTCAACAGTGTCCAAAGGCCATTCACCTTTTTCCATGCCTTCCATAAAATGCTCACCATATTTGATGATACCTGATTCCAACATCTCACGCAATAAGTCATTACCTTCACGTGTACGTTCACCTACACCGGCAAATACAGAAAGACCACCGTGACCTTTAGCGATGTTGTTGATCAACTCTTGGATTAATACAGTTTTACCTACACCGGCACCACCGAATAAACCAATTTTACCACCTTTAGCATATGGTTCTAGAAGGTCAATAACTTTGATACCAGTAAAAAGTACTTCTGATTCAGTAGATAGATCTTCGAATTTAGGAGGGACGTTGTGGATAGGACGACCATTCTCTTTACTCAAATTTTGGATACCATCGATGGCATCACCAACTACATTGAATACACGACCTTTGATTTCTTCACCAACAGGCATTTTGATAGGAGCACCAGTATCAACAACTTCCATTCCGCGAACCAAACCTTCAGTTGCGTCCATGGCAATTGTACGTACACGATCCTGACCTAAGTGTTGTTGAACTTCCAATACAACACGTTGTCCATTTTCTTTTTGAATGTACAATGCATCGTAAATTTTAGGTAGATTTTCACTGTCGGCGAAGTTGACGTCAACAACTGGGCCGATAATCTGCGCTATTTTACCAATCTTGGGCATATTATAGGGACTAAATATTTATTAATCAATTTTATATAAGAGACATAAAAGGCCTCTTTTTTGGTCAGCAAAAATAAGGTTATTCGTTTTTAAAAACAAATAGAATTTGCAATTAAATTACAATTTTATTAATGGAGGTCAAAATGTTATCTCTTGTAATTCTGTTAGTTTCGATTCTTGAAGCTACAAATATACTTTTTCCGAGGTATTGGTCATCTATTTTTTAACATCAGCCCTTCCTTTTTCGAATGGACATACAATTAGATTCGCATGGTATCTAAATGTGATCGACCTGAAGCGAGGTTACGATTAAGCGCCGCTTCAGGTCGATAAAGAATAGCCGAGTATAGTCTTTTAAAGACTATGACTATATCTTTTTATTTAATTCATCTTGCAATTGACGTTTCAGCAATTGCTCTTTTTCCATCGCCTTTTTACGGAATGTCGCAAATTCTTCTTGCGATTGTTCCGCTGTTTTTTGAAATTCTACGGTGTCAACCTTGGCTTTCCGATAAGAGAATAGGAAGATAAAGGTCGCGACAGCCAAGACTCCAATGATGGTCCAGACTACTGTACTATATAAACCTTTGGATGTATTGATGCCCAAGAATGAAAAACTATCTGTTTTTTGCTGTTCCTGCGCAAGCTGATCTTTTAGTATCTGAATAGAATCCTGTAAGTTTTTGGTATTGGAGGTATAGTTGCTGGATGAAGATTTGAGTGTATTTATTTCCTTGCGTAACTTGGCTACAGTATCAACAACGTTCTTTTTTACAATATCAAGGTTGGTTTTGCGGACCATCTTGAAATCATAATTGTTTTTTGATATATAATTTAAGTGATCAAACTGATTTGCCAAACTCCCTTTTCTTAATCCATCCGGGCTGTATTTGTAAGCGTCATTAGCCTGCTGAGTGGCAGTAACTGGCGCTGCTGCAGGAGTTTGAGCCTGTAATAAAGTGTACGATGAAATAAATAAAATCGTAAAAAATACAAATGCTAATCTCAATTTGCTCATGTTGTTTATCGTTATTATAATAAGTTTAATTCGGATATTCCAGCTACAAAGCTAGCATATGCCTGTGATAAATATAAGGAATTATTGAAAAAACGAAAATTGAAAGTGAAATATATTTCAGTAAACCATTAAAGGACAATAAAACTAAAATAGATTCAATGTGCGACTGGCCCCCTGGTTGTTCCGCTATTATCCGAAAATATTATTTGTAAACTTCAACTTGATGCCCAATTGGAAATTGCCTATTGTTTTAAATATTTCCTTTAATGTAGCTTTCTCAATTTTTGTTAGGTTTTCTATCGCAATATAGTTGTCTGGATTCAACTTCGCAATCCGAATCTGATTTGTTTGGTTTTTCAGCCGAATGGACATCAGGTAATAATACGATTGATGGAGCTCATCATATTGTTCTTGAGTAAATATTCCAAGATTTAACAATGCCTTCAACCTACCGCCGGTATTCTCTTCATAAATTTGATTTTTCAGCGCATAGACACGCACGAGGTCGACGATGGGTGTCATTGCTTTTTTAATATTAAATACTTCTGTTGACCCAATAGTTTGTGTTTTTATTGTTTTGAAAAAAGTCAGGGGAGGTTCGTATTGCAGCGCATTTTTCGCGATGAACGCAAAAAATCGTTCGTTGGGTTTCCGCAATTCGACTGTCAGAAAGTCTTTCAGTTGGTCTATGATGTGCTGATCACCATATAACCTCCGACAATCGAAAAAGGTGGAGAACTTAATCGCATTCTCCGGAATGCTTTCTTCAATCCACATCTTATAATTGTTTTTCCAATGGGAAAGGGAATGTGTCCACTCTGGATTGCTAGCCATATAGCCCCCAGTACAATAGCTAAAACCAATGGTATTCAGCTGGTCAGAAACCTCACGCGCAAATTTTAGAAAATAATCTCTTACATATTCCCGCTGTTCGTTGGCCTTGTCTTCATATATGATAGCGTTGTCCTGGTCAGTCATCAGTGTCTGCTCTTTGCGTCCTTCACTTCCTGTGACCATAAATACAAACTTGGCCGGTGGCTCGCCCATTGCTTTGATAACTTTCTCGATCACCTTTAAGGCGATGCTGTCTGCAACGGTGGTGATGACTTGATTGGCAATTTCGGCATTGACTCCTCTAGCCAATAACTGATGAATGATTTCGGGGACATTGTTCCATTTATCACGTAACTCGTCGCCTGTTTCAGCAAGCTTTACTGATTGGATAAAAACCAGCGGAGATTGTCCCTGTTCGCTCAGGAGCCGATTGCGACTTAGAAAGCCGACGTATTTACCTTCTTTTTCAACGAGAAGATACCTAGACTTAGTATGAAACATTTTAAGTACAGCTTCATACAGGTAGGCCTGATTGGAAATGCTGACTATGGGGTTGTCCATGACCGAAACGATAGGTGCTGTAGCAGCGACCTGCTGTGCTATAACACGATCTCTCAAGGTCATGTCGGTGACATAGCCAATGATATGGTCCTCATCTTTGATGAACGCACAGCTCACTTTATGCTGAGCCATGGTTCGTGCAACCTCATAAATTGGGGTGTCGGATGTACAAGCAACAATATCCTTATATACAATATGTTCGATTTTGCGGGAATAGAGCTGATCTGCCGCAAAATAGCTTTCCTCGAAGCTGGCTGGTGATTTAACAAAATGGGCGAACTCTTCATCTAACATCCGTTTTCCAAAGGAATTGGTAAAGAATTGAAAGAATTCTTCATTGGCATTGCAGAGTTCAATAAAATTCTTCCGTGGTAACCGATAAATGACCGTTCCTTTTTTTGCAATAACAGATTTGAGTGCTTTTGTTCTATTCAATAATACCGAGATTCCACCAAAACAGTAGGGGGTATGATGGATTTCAATCAGCCTTTTGTTGTCCGAACTATCTAAGAAAAAAGTTTCATACTCACCTTTCTGTATAAGGTCGACGCCTTCCATGTCGGTAATATTCTGCCGATAGACCAAAGTGTCTTTTGTGAAACGGTGGGGATACATCAGTTCAATCAGACTGATCTGAACAGTTTCGGGTAGTACTTTAAAGGGGTGGGTTGACTTTAGCAAGGCGAGGATGTCTTCCGCATTTTTCATAGTAGATATCATGATAAGATGTTATTGAATTCTCCTTGCTGCTTGCTGATATCCTCTTCACTGAGCTCTGCCCGCTGCATCATTTCAAAATAGCATTTTGCTGTAATCGCAGCATCTTTTTCGGCATTGTGTATTGCTGTAGGGGCTTCGGAGAACAGTGCTTCGTGTAGTAAGGCCAATGGAAGGTGTACCATGTTGGGGTTGCGCACATATTTTTTGCTGTGTAACAAGGTGCAAAAGTAATTCAACCCATAAAACGGAATCGGTAAGTTCACCCGATGATATTCCGCGCAGAGCACCTGGAGGTCGAAAGAAAGAAAATGGCCAATCAGCTGAGGCTGGTATTTTTTGATATCGTGAGCGAGCTTGCGGAGTACATCCTTCTTCTTTTGACCATGTTTCATCAAAAAAGAGGGTGTAAGACCATGGATCTGTTCAGAAGCCGGACTGATCGGAATCAATGGCTCATAGATATATTTATTGCTACGTTTGACCTCTTGCTGTTCTTCATCAAAAATAATCCAGGCCAATTGGAGTACATGCGGCCAGTTTTCACTATCCGTATATTTTCGATCCCATTTTTTTGGCAAGCCAGAGGTTTCGGTATCCAGGAATAAAAGATATTTCTTCAAAAATTTCAGTGTATTAATTCTAGCTAAACTTAGTTAAAATCCTTTTTATATGCAATGACAAGAAAGGTATTCTCAGAAGCCCATAACAGTTCATAACAGTTGAGCCGATGGAATGATATATTTTAGTTTTCGTAATACCTAAACGATTATTATGAATGCTGTTTTTGGAGTTTTATTTCATTTTATAGGCGGTTTTGCCTCAGGAAGTTTTTATGTACCCTATAAGAAGGTTAAAGGGTGGTCCTGGGAAACCATGTGGATTCTTGGCGGTCTTTTTTCTTGGATCATCATTCCTCCTGTAGCGGCGATGCTGACCATACCCAATTTTATGGACATTATAAAGGGAAGCAGTAACAGCATTATTGGCTATACATTTCTTTTTGGTCTCCTCTGGGGAATAGGTGGGCTGACCTATGGACTGGGCGTACGCTATCTAGGTGTCTCGTTGGGAAGCAGCATTATTTTGGGTCTAAGCATGGTTTTCGGCTCATTAATGCCAAGCATTTATTATTTCATTTATCCAACAACGGGTAAGCACGGAATAGACTACTTTTTCACCAGTAATGCTGGGTTATGTATTCTCTTGGGGCTCGCCTTATGTGTGCTGGGTGTTTATCTCTGCGGAAAGGCAGGGGTATCGAAAGAAAGACATCTTGCTTCGTTTTCGAAAACAGGGAGCTCCGATTACAATTTCGGCTTGGGTATTACCGTGGCGATTATATCGGGCATTCTGAGCGCCTGTTTTAATTTTGGCATTGAGGCGGGAAAGCCGATGGCTGACGTGGCCAATGTGCTATGGAAAGCTAACCATCCGGAACAAGGAGAATTTTTATATCAAAATAACGTAACCTATATCGTCATCCTTTGGGGCGGTTTTACAACCAACTTTCTCTGGTGCCTTTACCTCTTACTTAAAAATAAAACCTTTTCGGAGTATACAAAAAAAGAAGTTCCCAAAATGCGGAATCTCCTGCTTTGCGCCTTGGCTGGTACAACCTGGTATCTGCAGTTCTTTTTCTATGGAATGGGGGAAAGCCGCCTTGGAAATGGCGCAAGCTCGTGGATTTTACATATGGCCTTTATTATTCTCATTTCAAATGCCTGGGGTATTTTATTGAAAGAGTGGAAAGGGGTCGACCGGGTTACCCACCGATCTATTATCGCTGGTATAATCACCATCATCTTGTCCATCTGTGTCGTGGGCTTTGCAAAAACATTGGAAAATTAGTGTAAAAATATAAATATGGAAGAAGTGAAAACATACAAATACGTAAACAATTTATGGGATGAACAAAAAGCAAAATCGCTTGGCGAGGATGAGGTTGCATTGCTGTTGTACCGTTCCAATATTTTGGGCGCAGACCTTCGCATCACCAACTATGGTGGTGGAAATACTTCCTGTAAAGTCAATATGGTGGATCCACTGACTGGTGAAGATGTCGAGGTGATGTGGATAAAAGGTTCCGGCGGTGATATTGGGACCCTGAAAAAATCGGGACTTGCTGCTTTGTATCTGGAGCGCCTGCATAATCTTGAAAGAGTATATAAGGGGATACAGCAGGAAGATGAAATGGTCGAGCTGTTCAATCATTGTATTTTCGACCTCGCTTCCAAGGCGCCTTCAATAGATACGCCTTTACACGCTTTTTTGCCGTTCAAACATATTGATCATTTGCATCCGGACGCTGCGATTGCGATTGCCGCAGCCAAAGATGGAAAAGAAATTACCCAGCAGTTATTTGAAGGGACCATCGGCTGGGTCGACTGGCAACGGCCGGGCTTCGATCTAGGGCTGCAATTACGGGCCTGTCTCGAAGAAAACCCAGGGATAAGGGGTATTATGCTTGGTTCGCACGGTTTATTTACCTGGGGTGATACAGCCTATGCCTGTTATGTGAATTCGTTGGATGTGATCGAACGTTGCGCCGCTTACCTCGAACAAAATTATGGAAAGAAAGGTCCCGTGTTTGGTGGTCAAAAGAATGACAGTCTGGATCAGGCCGGACGGGAATCTCAAGCGGTGAAATTGATGCCAATATTGCGTGGATTCTGTTCTAGCGAACGTCATATGATCGGTCATTTTACAGATGATGTACGCGTTTTGGAGTTTATCAATTCAAATGATTTGGAACGATTGGCACCTTTGGGGACAAGCTGTCCGGATCATTTCTTACGAACCAAAATTCAACCGCTGGTATTAAATCTGGATAGATCCGAGAATCTGGACGATAGCGCAGCACTCACCACGAAACTTGAACCACTGTTTACTGCTTATCGCGCCATGTATACGGCCTATTATGAGCAGTGTAAACACGCCGATAGTCCTGCCATCAGAGATCAAAATCCGGTGATTGTACTGTATCCCGGTGTTGGTTTGTTTTCCTTCGCCAAAGACAAGCAGACAGCCAGGGTCGCTGCCGAATTCTATATGAATGCCATAAACGTGATGAAAGGAGCCGAAGCCATAAGCGCGTACACGGCCTTGCCGAGACAGGAAGCGTTCGACATCGAGTACTGGCTATTGGAAGAAGCAAAACTACAACGCATGCCTAAACCCAAGGCGCTTTCGGGTAAAATTGCCTTCGTGACCGGTAGCGGCGGCGGGATAGGTAAAGCCATCGCGCGAAAAATGGTGCAAGAAGGGGCAGTCATTGTCCTGACCGATGTCAATACGGAGCGTCTTGCGGGCTGTGAGCAGGAGTTCGTCGGCGAATTTGGAAGAGATTCGGTTATCTCGGTAGCGATGGACGTGAAAGATGAACAGCAGATCCTGCAGGCACTACAACGTACATTACTGGCTTTTGGCGGAATTGATATTATCGTCAATAATGCCGGGCTGTCCATTTCAAAATCTATAGAAGAGCATAGTCAGGCGGATTGGGATCTCCTATTTGATGTATTGGTTAAAGGGCAGTTTTTGGTGACACAGGCCACGGTTCCGATACTGAAACAACAGGGTGTCGGTGGTGATATTATTAATATTGTCAGTAAAAATGCATTGGTCAGTGGGCCCAACAATGCCGGCTACGGGAGTGCTAAGGGAGCACAATTGCACTTGAGCAGGCTCTGTGCAGCAGAGTTAGGACCTTTTAAGATTCGTGTTAATGTCGTGAATCCAGATGCGGTCATCTCGGATAGTAATATTTGGGCCGGGGGATGGGCAGAAGGTCGAGCCAAAGCTTATGGGATCCGTGTAGAAGAGCTGCCGGCCTATTATGCCAAGCGGACATTGTTGAATGAAGTTATTTTACCGGAGGATATAGCAAATGCTTGCTTCTCTTTTGTAGGCGGTCTACTATCAAAATCCACGGGGAATGTTCTCAATGTGGATGGTGGTGTTGCCATGGCATTTGTCCGCTAATTTAGCTATCTTCGGTACTGAGTTTCTGTACTAAAGGAAACTCAGTACCCTATTTTAAATAAACCGAAAACGCAATTATTATGATTTTAGACCCATGTGCTATTGAAGTACATAATGACCGGCTCCGGGGGAAACATCGGCGTGCCTTTGACTTTGTTTCTCATGAAATTTCACACATTGAAGACATCTTAGAAAAGCTACAAAAATTTCAGATCGCGATTCCCAGTTGGGCACTAGGTACTGGAGGTACACGTTTTGGACGTTTCTCTGGCGCTGGTGAGCCCGCCACATTAGAACAAAAAATTGAAGACGTGGGCTTGCTCCATGCATTGAATAGGTCGAGTGATGCAATTTCTTTGCACATCCCCTGGGATATCCCCAAGGATGCAAATAGATTAAAACAATTCGCGAGTGGTTTGGGTATCCACTTTGACGCGATGAATTCAAATACTTTTCAAGATCAACAGGGGCAGCAACACAGCTATAAGTTTGGATCATTGCACCATGTTGCCCCAGCTGTTCGCCAGCAGGCTATTGACCATAATATCGAAGTGATACGTTATGGTGAAGAGCTTGGATCCAAATGTTTATCGGTATGGCTAGCTGATGGTTCATCATTTCCCGGACAGTTGAATTTTCGTCAGGCATTTCAACATACACTTTCCAGCCTGCAGGAAATCTATCGTCATCTGCCAGCGGATTGGAAGTTATTTGTCGAATACAAGGCTTTCGAACCTTACTTTTATTCGACAACCATTGGCGATTGGGGACAATCCCTCTTGTTGACAAATAAGCTCGGCCCCAAAGCATTCACGCTGGTTGATCTGGGACATCATCTTCCCAATGCAAATATTGAACAGATTGTCTCCCTCTTGTTGATGGAAGGTAAATTGGGTGGTTTTCATTTCAATGATAGCAAGTATGGCGATGATGACCTCACGGCAGGATGTATGAAACCTTACCAGCTGTTTTTGATTTTCAGCGAACTGATTGATGGCATGGATGAAAAAGGAATAGCCCACGATTCGGGGTTGGGATGGATGATTGATGCCTCGCATAACCTGAAGGATCCTTTGGTGGATTTATTACAATCTGTGGAAGCCATTAAAATCGCCTATGCACAGGCCTTATTGATCGATCGGAAGTCCCTTCGGGAGGCTCAAAACCAAAATGATGTTGTTGCCGCCCAGGAGATTTTACAACAGGCTTTTCGTACAGATGTGAGGCCGCTGCTAGCCGAAGCCCGCTTGCGCACTGGTGCTGCACTCGATCCGATAAGTTTATTTAGAACGTTGTGTATACGGGAAAAACTGGTAGAAGAAAGAGGACGTAATAGTGTAGCGACAGGCCTTTAAATGACAACCGACATGGAAAATAAACCTATACCTGTCGTTGCCGTATTTGATGTTGGAAAAACAAATAAAAAACTGCTCTTATTTGATCAAAATTATCAAGTAGTCTGGGAGCGTTCTGCTCGATTTATGGAAACTGTAGACGAAGATGGGGATCCCTGCGAAAATTTGGAGAGCCTGCGTCTATCTATATTTGATGCCCTACATGAGGTGCTGCGTAAGCATGAATTTGATATCCGTGCAATTAATTTTGCGTCGTATGGCGCCAGTCTGGTGTATGTTGATGTCGATGGGAAACCTTTAACTCCCCTGTATAATTACCTTAAGGAATTTCCATTTGCTATTCAACAACAACTCTACAATACTTATGGCGGAGAGACCGTTTTTGCCTTAGAGACTGCATCCCCGCCATTAGGAAGTCTTAATTCCGGTTTACAGCTTTTGCGCCTTAAGCGCGAGCGACCTGATTTGTTTCGGCATATTGCCCATGCGATGCACCTGCCCCAGTATTTAAGCTTCTTGGTTTCGGGCCAACTTTGTGCGGACTTGACCAGCATAGGTTGTCATACTGCACTTTGGGACTTCAATAAAAATAACTACCACCAATGGGTGGAGGATGAAGGACTGGTCAATGTCTTTCCGAAGATATTTCCTGGCGATACGGCATTTGAAAGTACGTTCTTAGGGAAATCTTATCTGGTAGGTGTGGGCTTACATGACAGCTCTGCAGCATTGATCCCTTATCTTCTGTTCTTTCAGGAACCTTTTGTCTTAATTTCTACCGGGACCTGGTGTATTTCCCTGAATCCCTTTAATGAAACCAGATTGACGATGAGCGAACTTCAACAGGACTGTTTATTCTATTTGTCTTATTTGGGTAAGCCGGTAAAGGCATCGCGCTTATTTGCCGGATATGAACATGAAATACAATCAAAACGTATTGCGGATTTCTATCAGGTGACAACAGCCAAATTCAGATTAATGGAAATTGACTGGGGCATTATTGCCTGTTTGGAAGCTGAAGATCATACCACTGAATTAAAGTCTTTTGAAAAAATAGACTTAAAGCGTTATGACAATTATGAAATAGCCTATCATAGCCTGTTATTTCATTTGGTGAAAGCACAAGTTGCAGCGACCAAATTAGTATTGCAGGGCACAGCTGTATCACGGATATTCGTTGATGGTGGATTTAGTAAAAACCCCATATACATGAGCCTAATGGCTCGCGAGTTTCTGGATATTGAGGTGTTTGCGGCAACGATGCCCCAAGCGACAGCCTTGGGTGCCGCACTACTTATGCATCAACATTGGAATACATCTACCATACCAGCCAATTTATTGGAATTGAAATTATTTACGTCGCACAATATTTCGTAAATCATTTTAGAACAGGATAGTACGGTACGGCTATTCAGTTTGTTTTCTATTACTTCGATATAGAATTACGAACAAATTAAACCAAAATTAATTAAACCTCTAATCAGAATGGAAAGTAAATTAAAACATTACTCATTAGTTCTTTGCGTGACAATGCTGATGGGGATGCCGTTCACGTTAATTGCCCAGATCGCGAAAACTATTCAAGGTCATGTGGTCAATAGCAAGAATGGCCAGCCCATTGCCGGTGTCTCGGTTAAAGAAGTCGGCGGTAAAAATGCCAGTTCAACCAATGAAAATGGTGATTTTACCCTGTCCGTAAGTAACAACAAGGTTGTTCTTTCAGTCCAATATGTGGGGTACATGACCAAAAGTGTTGAAGGTATTGTCGGTACCCCGCTTCGTGTCGAACTACAGGAGGATAATACGATACTGGATGAAGTTGTGGTGGTAGCTTATGGGGAAGCTAAAAAGAAAGACCTGACGGGATCTGTATCGACGATCGATAATAGGGCATTAAACATGCAATCCAATTCTACCGTCAGCCGGGCGCTGGAAGGGGCCGCTCCGGGTATACAGGTTTCAGCGGTAGATGGTCAACCGGGGATAGACATGGGGATTCGGGTGCGTGGTATCGGTTCCGCTAGTCAGAATACGTCAAATGCACTCGTTGTGATCGATGGTGTGCCCGCGCAAAATGATAACCCACTAGCAACACTAAATCCAAAGGATATCCAAAGTATATCTGTCTTGAAAGATGCTGCATCCACAGCACTATATGGTGCACGGGGAGCAAACGGTGTGGTTTTGGTGACAACAAAGAAAGGGATGTCCGGCAAAACACGGATTTCATTTGAAGGCAAATTAGGCGTCAATCAGGTAGGTCCCTACCAGTTTGACAAAATCTCTGATCCAAAAGATATTTATGAATTTGCCTGGCTTTCGATTTATAATTCAGCACGCTACGGAGTGGATGGAACGGGAATCTCAAAAAGATATACCACCAATGTGCAGAATCCCAATATGTCACATGAACAGGCCGCCGAATTTGCGAGTGCTCACCTGTTTGATTATATCGGTTCAACTACTAAATTTCAGCGGAACAGCTTAGGAAACTGGATGTTATATGATGTTCCCGGTGCCGTTTATACGCCATCTGGTACGGGTGCCGATGCGAGTTCAACCATGAGTGGTTCTTATCTCGTGAATACGGATGGTAAATTAAATCCCAATGCGCGTCTGCTTTTTAGCGATCGTTATGACGATTACTTGCTGGAGAATAGACTACGGCAGGATTACGACCTGTCAGCTTCTGGTGGTAATGAGAAAGTAAGTTACTTTATTTCTGGCGGATACCTTGAGGATCCTTCGTATATCCGCGGCTCTTCTTTTAAGCGCTATAACGGTCGTGCCAATTTTGATGCGCAGGTCAATACCTGGTTGAAACTAGGCGCTAACATTGGTTATTCCAATCGAACCACCCAATCGCCAGCGACACGCTTTGGACGGAATCCAGGTAGCTCAACAGCAAATGTATTTCGTTTTATAAACGGGCAAAACCCCTTGGTTCAGCTGTATGCACGTGATCAGAATGGCGCATTGATTAATGAAAATGGAGAAAATAAAGTGCATGTGCTTGCGGGAGATACCTATTCTCCACTTGGTCTGACCTCAGCTGCGCTTTCATCGACGAATGTGTTGACAGTATTAGACAATGATCTGGATCGACGTGTATCTGATGACTGGACAACACGGGTTTATGGGCAGGCTAAATTTCTCAATGATTTTACATTTACAGCGAATGTTTCGATGGACAAGTTCAACGAAATGCGTACCCGCTATTGGAATAGCGAATCAGGACAGGCTGCCGGTATAGGTGCTTTTGGCAAAACAGCATCCAATACAACGATCCTGAATCTTCAACAATTGCTTAACTATTCAAAAACAATTGGCTTGCATAATTTTGAGGGACTGTTGGGACATGAGTATGATTCGTTCAAAAACGAGCAACTCAATTATCGCTCATCTTATTCCTTGATCGATGAATTTCCATCGTATATCAATTTTGTAGGACGTTATGATGGTGGTACCTTCCCTAATCCCGGAGGCGGCGAGGACAAACGGACGATGGAAAGTTATTTTTCTAGAATCAACTATAACTACAATGATAGGTACTTTTTCCAGGGTTCCGTACGTCGGGATGGATCGTCGAAGTTCAAACTGAAAGACAAACGTTGGGGCACTTTCTGGTCCGTTGGTGGAGGTTGGCGTATCGATAGCGAGTCATTTATGCAAAATGCCAAAAACTGGATTGATCTCCTGAAAATACGGGGCAGTTATGGGGTGATCGGAAACCAAAATGGTATCTCCAATTATTCGGGGTATCAGACCTGGAGTTATTCAGCCACCTACACCCAGACCACAAATGGAACTGGCATACCTGCTAATATTACACTAAATCAAAATGCCTATGTTAATGATCAATTGACTTGGGAAAATATCCATACGATGGATGCGGGTATTGATTTTAGTTTCCTTGGACGGGTACGTGGATCGCTTGATTATTATAACCGTGTTACGGTGAATGCCATCTGGAACCAGCCAATAGCCATTTCAAAAGGACAGTCTTCGATCGCAACGAATTCAGCAAAAATAGGTAACAAGGGATTTGAAATTGATCTCTCTGTTGATATCATTAAGAAGCCGGATTTCAATTGGACAGTATCCACCAACGGAACACATTATACAACAAAATTAAAAGCAGTACCCAATGGTGTAGGGTCAGATGCGTTGGGTGGGAATTGGACTGCAGGTACAGATGCCTGGGCAGCTGCGGGAACCAGTGCTGTGACCAATATTACTTACTTACGTGGGGTAAATAAAGATTTCTTTAACCTCTATATGTTAAAATACGGTGGCGTAGATCAGGCTACAGGCTTACCGCTATTTTACCATCAGGTCACCAAAGCCGATGTCGATGCGGGTACTTATCCTGGATATAAGGAGGGCGAGAGTCTGACAACTACAGACTATTCAAAAGCAAGCCGATATGAAATGGGAAGTGCGCTTCCTAAATGGATTGGCGGATTTAGCACTTCTTTACGCTATAAGAACTTTGACCTATATCTTGCTTTGGCTTATCAGCTGGGAGGAAAGTTTTTCAGCACAGAATATGGAAACAACCTGTATGTCAGCGAGGATCCCGGTAAAGCGCTCTCTTCCGAACTTATTGGTAACACATGGACACCAAATAATACAGGTGCAAAATTCCCGATGGTGATGTATGGTAATACTTATGGTAATGGTGCTACCACAGGGAGCTGGTTGTACAGTGATCTCGGCCTGTTTAGTGCTTCGTACCTTAATTTTAAGAATATCACTATTGGGTACACTTTGCCGGAAAATGTACTGGCAAAAATGAAGATCAAGAAACTCAGAATATTCGCTTCAGGGGATAATCTTTTTATGAAAACGGCCCATTCGGGAATCGATCCACGTCAATCACTGGTGGGTGGATTTGAAGTGGCGGCCTATTCTTATCCTACTATGCGGACATTCTCGGGTGGTGTCAGTCTGGAGTTTTAATGTTAAAATGAATTCGACTATGAAACCATCATGATTTATTCAAACCGAGCAAAGCGAGTACATGAATGCCGCTTAAAACATACACTCGATGAATAAATCTGATAGCTTCATCATAACTGAATAAAAAATTATACAGATGAAAAAGATATTTTTATGTGCATTGGCAGTGACATTATTGTTTTCTTGTAGCAAGGATCTGGATATTGCTCCGCCAAATAGTATTACGGATGAACAGATTCGGAAGCTGCTCGAAAGTGGTGACGAAAAGAAGATCCAGGCGGTGCTTGGTGGTATGGCCAACAATATGCCTAAATTGATCAATTTTGGGGCACTGTCCTCCGAATCACGTTATGGCAGCAACCAGGGATTTGATGTGATGCGTAATCTGGAAGGGAATGATATTGTTCTTGGAAATAGATTATTAAATATTTTCGGTTCGGATGAATACAATCTGCTGGATTTTATTTCTGATGCTTCCGACAAAAACACACCTTACTGGAACTATGCTTGGAATATGGTTAATACAGCCAATAAAATGCTGAATTATCTTAATCCAACAACGGTTGGCACCAATAAAAAACTGCAGGAATACAAAGGCCGCGGGTTGATCTTACGTGCCTATGCGTACAACTATCTGATGGAAAACTATCAGAATGCCTACCTACAGGGGGGGAAGAGCAAATTGGGCATGCCACTCTATGATACTTATTCTCCAGTTCAGGAAAGCAAGGCCCGATCCACAGCGGACGAAACGTATGCTTTCATTAAAAATGACATCAACGAGGCTATTCGACTATTTAAAGAAGCAGGAATTGGTTTTACAGCAGATCCCTCTGACTTTGATCTTGGTGTAGCCAATTTTATGTTGGCTAAGGTGTCGTTATGGACAGGCGATTGGAATACTACCATCAGTGCCAGCAATGAAATTCTGAGCAAGTACCCAACCTTGATGAGCCAAGCCATGTACGGTGCGACCAATAAGGGAACACAGGCCACTCCTGAAATGAGGCCGGAGCAAAATGGTTTTCTCAACATCAGCATCAATCCCGAAGTACTTTTTGGTTTTGCTCTGGGCGAGGCAGTAACAGTGCATAATTGGTGGATGAACTGTTTTGCTGAAGGCAATGGTGGGATTGGTCAAGGGTTCCAACGTATAGACAACCGTTTATATGCCCAAATAGATAATCGTGACTACCGTGTAAATTGTTTTATGGCTTCAGATTGGGGGGATTATACTTATCCAACAAATGGCGATAAAAGGACAATACCTTTGTATACGAATCTCAAATTTGCTGCTACCCACGGTCTGGGCAGTGATGACAAAAAGAATGTCGGCCGTGTGAGTTGTTACTATATGCGCAGTTCGGAAATCCTGCTGATGAAAGCGGAGGCCCAAGCGCAGAATAAGGATGATCAGGGTGCGAAACAAACACTCAATACTTTGTTGGCTGCACGCACAAAATCTGGGACAACGCCATTGACCTGCGATAACTATACTTCCATGCAAGGTCTTTCGGCCTTGGAGATGGTACAGTTTCAAACAAGGTTAGAACTCTGGGGCGAAGGAGGACGCGAATTTTATAACAACAAACGCTGGAATATCGCTATCAACCGTGCCGCATCACCTACGCACGTGGATAAATCTAGCTATCCTGTTAATAAAATGACCTTACAGATTCCATTGGATGAAATGTTGTACAACAATAAAATGGTGCAAAACTAACCAAATCAAAATGGGACAATGATGCTTACATAATCAGACACTTGCATGATCTTATCATTTGGGGCATGCAAGCTGTGCTGATTATTTGCAGGATAGTTCAGGATACAATTTCGTTCGATCTTGCGTAATTTGAAGTAGCTGAATATAACTCCATAAAACCTAAAATTTAATGATATGAAGAACCAATTGACCGAAGAACAGATTGCATTTTACCAAGAGAATGGTTACATCGTTATAGCAGATTTTCTGGACGCGGAAGAGTTAGCAACATGGCAAAGAATTGTTTTCGATGCGGTGGAGCAGCGTGCCGGAAAGAAGATGCCCGGAAAGGAGGCAAAAGTAGGGGAAGATGATGGTATTAATAAAGATGCCGACTATTTCGGAAAAGTATTTGACCAGTTATTGAATCTCTGGCAGACGAGCGATCAGGTAAAGGAACTGATGGTGGATAAGCGTATCGGTGAGATGGCGGCGAAACTTGCTGGCGTTGATGGTATCCGCATCTGGCACGATCAAGCGCTCTTTAAGCGCCCCTTTGCGAATCCTACAGCTTGGCACCTCGATACACCTTTTTGGTCCTTTTTCGACCGTAAAGCGCTCTCGATATGGATTGCTCTGGACGATTCTACCCTAGAAAATGGATGTATGTATTTCGTTCCCCAGTCGTATAAACATACGGGATTTGAAAATCTGGGTATCGGAAAAAATATGGGGACAATTTTTGAACATTACCCGCAAATGGCAAAGGTAAATCCTGTGGCAACACCGCTTAAAGCGGGCAGTTGTACCTTTCACAATGGATTGACAATCCATGGTGCTGGCCCTAATATGACCAATGGATTTAGACGGGCTATGACCTGTGCATATATGCCTGATGGGAATGTCTACAATGGACAGGCAAACATCCTACCGGATGATTATCGGGGGACATTACAGGTGGGTGACTTATTGAACAATGATGAACAAAATCCGCTAATCTACCATACAGCATGGTAAAACTGGATTTCTTTTATCCAAGATGGGGAAGTGAACATATTCCTTGGGCAGATTTCCTCGAACGTGTTCGGGCAGCGGGTTATTCTGGGGTGGAGTGGTTTCCTTTCGGAGAAAACATAGACCCAATATCGGTGCTGCAGTTGCTAAGTAAGTATAAATTAAAATATAGCATCGTCACTTGTGTGCTGCAAGGCTTTGACACAACGGCGGCTTATTTTAAACTATTGGAGGAACAACTTGCCTATTATGGGAAGTTGGCGAAAGCATATGCTGCACCTGAATTTATTTCGGTACAGATGGGACGAGAATACTTTTCTCCTGTCGATGTCCTACAAGGTTTGCGCCTATGTGAAAGAATCGAAAAGCAGTATGGAATCGAAATCTTTCAGGAAACCCACCGTAATAAGTGGAGTTATGGCTTGCATACCGTGATACCAATGTTGGAAAGCTATCCGGATCTGAAGCTTACCTTGGATATTTCCCATTGGTTTTGTGTTTCGGAAAGTTTGCTGGAAGATCGGCAGGAGGAACTAGCCCGCATCTTGCCGCAGGTGAGACATATACATGCACGGGTCGGTTATACACAGGGACCGCAGGTCCCCGATGTCAGAAAGAAGATGTACCGCGATATTGTTGCTGTCCACCTGACCCTTTGGCAACAATGGATAAACCTGAATAAAAGCAAATCCTGCTTGACCATAACGACCGAATTCGGTCCGCCGCCTTATCTTATTTCGTCTGGAAACCGCGAAAGGGACAATGAACGGCAATGGCAGCAAAACCTTTGGATGAAGAGATACTTATCGAGGCATCTCATCACCTAAATTCTATATTATGAAGCGAAGACTATTTTTACAGCAGAGCAGTCTACTTGGAGCCTCCTTTTTTCTTGCCAAGAATTTAAAGGCCTTCGGTAGCAATAGCCATGCGGATACAGACCCTTATTTTAATTTGTTTCAGGCTCCCTCAACGGGTAATAGGCCTTTTGTACGCTGGTGGTGGAATGGAAATAAGGTCAACAAGAATGAACTGCGTCGTGAACTGATGTTACTCAAAGAGGCGGGGATAGGTGGGGTGGAGATCAATCCGATTTCTTTTCCCAAGCGAACAGATGATCTAGGGATTCCCTCGCTGAAATGGCTGAGTCCAGAATGGATTGATATGGTGCAGTATGCAGCTACGGAGAGCAAGAAAATCGGACTGACTGCCGACCTTATTGTCGGATCCGGTTGGCCTTTTGGTTCCGAAGACCTGAAAGAAGAAGAGACCGCCCAAGTTGTACTGGTTCATTGTGAATCCATTGAAGGGCCCACACGTTATGCGGTCAGACCCTACCATATTTTCAATATGATCGATCCCGCGGTCACGGATAAGAATCCGTTGCGAAACCCAGAGATCCTGTCGGTCAAACTGGTCAAAGATCCCATGGAATCGATGACCGAAGTGATCGATTATACGGACAGGATCAGTGCGGATAAAATTGAGATTGATGTTCCCCCAGGTAATTACGTGCTGTATGTACTGGTGAAATTTAAAGCATTTGCGTCAGTTATCAATGGCGCACCAGGAGCAGCTGGATCCATCCTAAATCATATGGATAAGCAGACTGTAACCCGTTATTTGGATCGGATGTCTACCCGTATGCAGGAGCAGATCGGCCCACTAAAAGATTATGTGCGGGCGCTGTTTACTGACAGTATGGAGCTGGAGGGATGTAATTGGTGTGATGATTTTGCTGTCGAATTTGAGCGCCGGCGAGGATATGATCTGATGCCTTATTTACCCTTTATCTTATTCAAAGTAGGAAGGTTGGGTGCTGTTGTGGATGAAAACTATGGTGCCAAGAAAAGCAAAGAGCTCAGCGAGCTCTTGAGCCGTGTACGTTTTGATTATGAATTTACCAAAGCATGCTTATTAAAAGAACGTTTTACCGATACCTATGTCAATTGGTGTCGTTCACTTGGGGTTAAGTCAAGGGCGCAAGCCTATGGGCGGGGATTTTTTCCACTGGAGAGCAGCCTGGAGTATGATATTCCAGAAGGAGAATCATGGACGACAAACTACTTGCGGCACAAGCTGGGGGAGGAGATGTCTGACGAGGATTACCGTCGGGGGCGTGGCTATACCATGATCGATAAGTATGTTTCTTCGGCAGCACATCTCAAAGGAAAGCGGCTTGTCAGCTGTGAGGAAATGACCAATACCTACCTTGTTTTTAATACACAACTGGAGCTACTCAAGTTGGGCTCCGATCAGAGTGCTTTGTCGGGTATTACACATTCCGTCTGGCATGGATTCAATTATTCGCCACTGGAAGCGCCTTTTCCAGGCTGGATTCAATATGGCTCCTTTTACAACGAACGCAACAACTGGTGGCCGTATTTTAAATATTTAAATGATTATAAAGCCCGTCTTTCTTCGCAGCTTCAGCAGGGAGATTATTATGCCGACATGGCGATTCTACCAGCAAACTATGACCTGTGGACGGAAAACGGTGTACAGACCGATCCTTTCCCTGAGAAACTGAATGTTCCTTATACCTCATTGCTTTGGGAAGCCATCAGTAAAAATGGGGGGAATGCGGACTATATCACCGAAATCATTTTACAGGACTGCACAGTAGAAAAAGGAAAACTTTGTTATGGTAAAAGACGATACAGCGTGCTGTTTCTACCGGGGATCAAACGTATGTCACCCGCTGCGATGTCGCGGTTGGTGGAATTTGTAATAGCTGGAGGACGTGTTATCGCGATAGAAACGCTCCCGCAGCAGAGTTTAGGCCTACAAGATTACATAAAAAAGGATGAAGAAGTACGCCAACTATTAAAACGATTACAATCTTATCCCGATCGTTTTACAGCGGTCAAAAAGCCGCAGGACAATAATTTTATGGACTGGTACCGTCTCCTCATGCGGAAGTATCAGCTTCCGCATTATTTAAGGATGGATCAGCCAGACCGTTATGTCATGCAGATGCGTTATATGCGCGATGATGGAAGTGAATGTTATTTTATCCAAAATGCGCATCGACTGAACAGTACCACTATAAATATTTCGTTTACGGCACCTGAAATTCGAAAGCAGAATTGTTGGTTATGGGATTTAGATAGTGGTAAACGCTTTCGCGTAGAACTAGACAAGGAGAATAGTTTGTTGTTAGATCTCGGCCCAACAGATGCCTATCTTTTTGTATTTGATCAGCACCGTGGGGGCGATACTTGGCAACCGCTGTCCACTACGGGAAACAATACCCTGGATTTGACTACCCAGTGGAATGTTGAGCTGCTGCATAAACAGGAGGGCGGTTCAAAACAAATTCTCCTATCTCGTCTAGTTGATTTTAAAGACGATGAGCGTTTGATGTGGTTTTCGGGAACGGCCATTTATCGGCGTTCGTTTTCCTGGTCAGCGGGGGACAATGTTCTGTTGAATTTAGGTCGTGTAGCGGGTGTCTCTGAAGTTTTTGTCAATGGAAAATCACTTGGGGTAAAATGGTATGGAAGACGGATCTATAATCTCATAGGGAGCCTCAAGCAGGGCGATAATCAAATCGAAATCCGCATTACCACAACCATGGGGAATTATATGAAAACACTCAAGGACAATGAAAATGCCCAGTATTGGGTCAACCGCAAGGGGAGAGAACAAGAAATGCAATCGATGGGCTTGATCGGTCCAGTTACTTTATATACAAGCTAACTTATGAAGATATTACCTATTTTTTTGATTATCATCCAGGCGCTGACGTTTCGATTGGCGGTTGCCCAGGATTATAAAGCCATGGATTTTGGTATCAATGGCGACGGCCAGGCGCTTAATACACGTTCTATTCAGGCTGCCATTGACTACATTACGGACAAAGGCGGGGGAACATTGCGCTTTACCCCCGGCAATTATGTTACCGGATCGTTTTATTTAAAATCCAATGTGACTTTGCATCTCGAGCAGGGCGCAAACCTACTGGGGTCAAACAATCCCTTCGATTATCATAAAGATACAGTGGTCAACTGGCAATCGATGATCTATGCCATCCGGCAACACAATATTGGCATCGTAGGGAAGGGGACGATCAATGGTCGTGGATTTCAAACGGCTATGAATGCGCTTCAGAACGTGCATAAAGGAATTGTACAGGATGAACTGAAACTCGATCGCCTGCGCGAGTGGAACCGCCCGGAAAATATTTACTTCCGCGAGTGTAAGCATGTTGTGATAAAGGATATTACGCTACGGGATCCAGGAAGCTGGAACCAGACTTATGATCAATGTGAAGATCTTCATGTCGAAGGCATTTACGTAGATAGTAAATCGTATTGGAACAATGATGGTATCGATGTGGTGGACTGTAAGAATGTGGTGATCCGGAACTGCTTTTTTGATGCGGCAGATGACGCCATCTGTTTTAAATCTCATGATGCGAATGCCGTCTGTGAAAATGTACTTGTCGAAAACTGCACCGCCCGCTCAAGTGCCAGTGCTTTAAAATTTGGGACAGTGTCCCGTGGGGGCTTTCGAAATTTTGTTGTCAAAAATCTGGTGGTGTACGATACCTATCGATCCGCCATTACCTTTGCTGCGGTGGATGGCGGTTTTGTTGAAAACATTCTGGTGGATGGCGTACGCAGCATCAATACTGGAAATGTTATTTTCCTGCGTATCGGTGACCGCTGGAGCAAAGGCAAGAAGCCTTTTATGAAGAATATCACCATCCGGAATGTATATGCTGAGGTTCCAGCAAATAAACCTGACCTGGGCTATAGCTATGAAGGTCCTGTCGAAGATATGCCACGGAACATTTCGCCGGCAAGCATTATAGGGCTGCCTGATCATAAGATTGAAAACGTTACCCTTGAAAATATTGAAATGGTCTATCCCGGAGGTGGAAATGCCCTTTACGCTTATCGTGGTACGGATGCGAAATCCTTGGATGGGATCCCAGAGATGGCAAATGCCTATCCTGAGTTTTCGCAATTCAAGGAACTGCCGGCCTGGGGACTATATATACGCCATGCAAAACAGATCAATCTGAAAAACGTTTCCTTTCGCATAAAGAGTACGGATTATCGTCCCACCATTGTCGCCGATGACCTGGAGGGGGGAGTCTGGGATTTTAAATCCTATCTAAATGGACAAGTATTGAAGGATAGTTTCCATTTACATCAGTCAAAAGAAATCAAAACCAATTAGATCGCGCATCATGAAAAAGTATCTATTTTTAATTTTTTTATGGGCGAGCTGTTTTAGGTTATTCGCCCAGGATTACAATGCATCTCTTTTTGGATGTAAGTCCGATGGAATAACCAATAACACGGGCTCCATTCAATATGCCATAGACTATATCGCCAAAAAAGGCGGCGGAACATTACATTTTTATGTAGGGCGTTACCTAACTGGCTCTTTTAGCTTAAAATCCAACGTTTCCATTGAATTACATGAAGGGGCTGTATTGTTGGGGAGCAGCAATGTTTTCGACTACAGTAGCCTGAATGGAAAAAGAGCGCTGATCACTGCTGTTGGCCAATCCAATATTCAGATCAAAGGAAAAGGCGTTATTGACGGGCAGCAACAATTGCTGCAAACCCACTTAACAGCATTACGTCAAAAAGGATACATCTCATTATCAGATCAACCTGAAGATATCAGTCTGATTTATTTGCAGGACTCCAAACAGATTCAGGTAAAAGGTATCATGGAACTGAATCTGCCGGGGGCAGCGCAGTTTGTCGATCGATGTGAAGATGTGACATTCCAGGGTCTGGATATTAATTGTCCGGGTGGTATTGGCGTATACGTTAGAAATTCCAATAAAGTAATCCTGTCCAATATCTTTTTTAGGGCCATCGAGAGCGCGTTGGTCGAAAGCGAAGGAAACCAGGGGCTGACGAAAGAAAACAGTCGCCTGGCTAATGGAAAATCTATCTAAAATGGGAAAGAATATGAAAATCAATATCATCATGGTCATGATCTTCCTATGTGGGGGGATGGTGACCTTAAATGCCAAAGAATATAATGCCTCTCTGTTTGGCATCAAATCGAATGGAACAACACTCAATACAACGTCCATTCAACGGGCGATCGATTTTATTCACGAGCAAGGTGGTGGAACCTTACGGTTTTATGTGGGACGCTATCTTACAGGTACACTTGTGATGAAAGAAAATGTACATATCCAATTGGAAGAAGGAGCTATTTTGGTGGGCTCAACCAATATTTACGATTATAATATTGATGTGCCCAATTGTGCATTGATCTATGCCAATGGGGCGAATAATGTGACGATAAAAGGCAAGGGTGTCATCGATGGGCAAGGTCGGGAGGTCGCCTATAATCTGTTGGCACAGATTCAGAGTGGTGTGCTGAAAGATCCGCTGGATTATGATCGTCCACGGAATAGAAGACCAAAAGCAATTTATATGCGGTCTTGTGAAAATGTGCGTATTCATGGTATTACGATCCGAAATTCAGCTGATTGGGTGCAGGTTTATGATCAATGTGTCAATACGGTTGTTGACAGCATTACAGTTGATAGCAAGGCCTTTTGGAATAATGACGGTATCGATATTGTAGACTGCCGAAATTTTAAGTTGTTGAATTCATTTATCGATGCATCGGATGATGCCATCTGCCTAAAATCCCACGATGCTGCCAAGATCTGTGAAGACGTAGAAATCCGAAACTGTACGGCACGTTCTAGTGCTAATGGAATCAAATTTGGAACTGTATCTGCTGGGGGCTATAAGAATATCAAGATCATTAATAATAAGGTATATGACACCTTTCGTTCGGCATTGACAATTGCCACACCCGATGGAGGACTTGTGGAAGATATTGTTGTCGACAGCTTATCTGCATTTAATACCGGAAATCCCTTTTATCTGCGTATTGGCGCTCGTTGGAATAAGGGAAGAATAGGGTCTATCAATAATATTCTGATTCAGAATGTAAAGGTGGAAGTCGCAAAAGATAAACCGGATAGCGGTTACTCTTATGAGGGGCCTATTGAGGATAATCCGAGAAATACCTCCCCATCAAGTATTGTCGGGCTAAAAGATGCACCCATTCGCAATGTGATATTCCGTAATATAGAAATCACTTATCCTGGGGGATCAAATCCAAATTATGCCTATCGGGGGACAAGTAAAGCTGAACTGGACAGCATTCCGGAGATGGAGGCAGCTTATCCGGAGTTTTCGCAATTTAAAGAACTTCCAGCATGGGGATTCTATGTGCGGCATGCGGAAAATATACATTTTGACCGGGTCGTGTTAAGATTAAAAGACAAGGAGTATCGACCGATGCTGGTCTTTGATGATGTAAATGGTTACTCACTGTCACAGGTGAAGCAGTTGGGGGCAAAAGGTAAAAAGGAGCTCGTTGCGGTGGATTCCAAAAAAATAAAACCCTGAGCTGATTCTATAATCCGCTAAAAAGAAATAATATGCGATGCTATTGGGTACTGATTTTTTTATTGTCAATGACAAGAGTCTCCGCGCAGAATACAGCGCAAGATTCCGTATATGTCTATGCACATTATACCAAAAAGGAGGTCTACATCCCAATGCGGGATGGGGTCAAGCTCTATACGGCCATTTATATGCCAAAGGATACCTCGATAAGCTATCCGATTTTGATGACACGTACGCCGTATAGCATCGCGCCCTATGGTGAGCAGTCCTTTCGTATCCCAATTGGTCCCAGTATGGAGTTTGCAAAAGAAAAATTCATCTTTGTATACCAAGATGTGCGGGGTAAGTATAAATCTGAAGGTGATTTTGTTGCCAATAGGCCCTATACCGTCAAAGGTAGTCCAGCACAGACCAATGAATCCACGGATACGTACGATAGCATTGACTGGCTCGTCAGACAGTTGAAGTCCAATGGGAAAGTGGGTATTTGGGGCATTTCTTCCCCAGGAATGTATGCTTCCATGTCATTGATTGATTCCCATCCCGCGTTGGCGGCCGTCTCTCCGCAAGCGCCCGTGACCGATTGGTTTCTTGGAGATGATCGGCATCACAATGGTGCTTTTATGTTGATGGGGAGTTTTTCCTTCCTTTCCTCTTTCGGAAAGAAACGAGATTCCATCGGAATCAGAGGACCAGCAGGTTTTTCGGGTTATGGAACAGACAATGCCTATTCGTTTTTTCTCAAAGCTGGAGCGCTCAAAAATCTGAATACGCGTTTTTTGAAGGGGGAGAGCATACTGTGGAACGACATGATGATCAATGCCGATTACAACGACTATTGGCAAGACCGGGCTTATTTGTCCCATATCCGTGAAGTAAAACCACAGGTACTTGTGGTCGGAGGTTGGTTTGATCAAGAGGATTTATACGGTCCGCTGAAAACATATGCGGCTTTGCGGAAGATAGCACCTGATCGTGTCAAACTGGTGATGGGCCCCTGGTATCACGGCTCCTGGACCAAGGGTACGGGTCGAAATTTGGATAGCCTGGACTTTGGCCAGAATACGGCTGTTTATTATCGTAAGGAAGTCGAACTACCCTTTTTTGTCAACCACCTTAAAGCAAAAGGAAGAGATACGCTGGCTGCAGCTACCATATTTGTGACCGGTGAGAATAAATGGTCCACACACGAGACTTGGCCTACTGTCAGTACCAAGGTACAACCGTTATTTTTTACAACGGAGATGAAATTGAGTTTTCAGCAAGCTGCCAAGGCACCCTCGTCATATGTATCCTATTATTCGGATCCCAATAAGCCCGTTCCCTACACAAGGGAGAAAACGGTTTTAAGAGGGTATAAGTATATGTATGAAGATCAATATTTTGCTGGGCAGCGACCGGATGTACTGGTTTTCGAAACCGATGTTTTGACTGAGGACCTTAAATTAATGGGTAATATACAGGCAAATTTGTTTGTCAGTAGTAGCGGTACGGATGCTGATTTCGTCGTTAAATTGATTGATGTGTACCCCCATGCAAAAGGCGATAAGCTCTCCGATTGTCAATGTCTGATTCGCGCCGAGGTGATGCGGGCCAAGTATAGAAAAAGTTTTTCCCATCCGGAGCCGATGAAACCCAACCGGATTCACGAAATTCGCTTTGATATGCAGGATGCAGCACATGTGTTCAAAAAAGGGCACAAGATTATGGTGCAGGTGCAGAGCTCCTGGTTTCCGTTGGTGGATCGAAATCCACAGCAGTTTATGAATATTTATGAGGCGTCGGATGCCGACTTCAAAAAGCAGGAACAACGGATTTATTGTCAGGGTAAATATGCATCCTTTATTTTATTACCGATTGTTAATTCTCATGAAAACTAAGATTTTTTATTTGTTTATTCTTTTGCTCAGTGGCATCTTCCCGCTGTGTGCGCAGGTTGATTATGCGCGGTCCGTGGTAAAGGTTTTAGCCTCCAAGGCTTATGCTGGAAGGGGCTATGTATTTGACGGTGACCGAAAGGCAGCAGCTTTTATTGCTGCTGAATATCAAAAAAATGGACTTTTACCTTTGGGTACTAACTATTATCAACCTTTTTCCATGCCCGCAAATGTTTTTCCCAAAGACGTAAAAATAGTGGTGGATGGCCGAAAACTCAAGCTGGGCGAGCAGGCACTGATTGAGGCCGCAAGTCCTTCCGTCAACGGTAAATTTATGCTGACCGAAATTACGGTTCCTACAGATCCTGTCGCTTTGGATCAGTTGATTCATAACCCGCTATTCAAGGATAAATTTCTGGTCGTAGATGAGCGTGCCGCCTTAGCAACGATGAAGGCCGATCAGTTTCGAATGACCTTGCTGCGCCTTGCTTCCGGGGGGTACTATAAAGGAATTTTGGTGCAGACCGATCAAAAATTGCTTTGGCGCGGAGCGATAAACCAACTTAATCGACCAATTGTCTATGTGAAAAATAATAGTGTTATTCCACTGGAGGGAAAGGTTATACAGCTCAAGGTACATGCGGTTTTTCAGGAAAATTACCTGACCAATAATGTCTGTGGGATGATAAAGGGCACGAGCGAATCTGATTCTCTGATTGTGATCACAGCACATTATGATCATGTTGGTGCCATCGGTAAACGAGTGGTATTTACAGGTGCAAATGATAATGCCAGTGGTACGGCCCTACTTTTATATCTGACGACCCACTATCGGCAGTATCCACCAAAATATAATACCGTATTCTTGGCTTTTTCAGGCGAAGAAAGCGGTTTGCTCGGTTCCACTTTTTTTGCGGATAATCCGCTCATCGATCTGCGGAAAATTAAGTTTTTACTCAATTTTGATATGGCCGGAACAGGGGACGATGGAATTCAGGTCGTCAATGGTACGATCTTTAAAGACCAATTTGAACAATTGGTAGCCATTAATAAGGAGAAAAAATATCTACCTGAAGTCAAAGTACGTGGCCCGATGAACCGAAGTGACCACTATCCTTTTTATGCGAAGGGAGTTCCGTCATTTTTTATCTATACGCTAGGGGGCATCGCTGCCTATCACGATATTTATGATCGCTATGAAACATTACCTTTTACACGATTTAATGAGTATGTGCGGTTGATGATTGACTTTATCAAAACCATATAGTCGCTTATGGATCGCAATGATCCTTTTGCCCGGTAACTAAATGACCTGTTATGACACAACATCATAATTATTTGAGATTCATCCGTATCGCATTTGTCTATTGTTTGCTGAGTTTGATTACCGTGGCTGCCTATGCACAACTGGAAGTGTTTGTTTCCATGAACGGTGATGATAAATCCACAGGCAGTATGGATCGTCCGGTAGCAAGCCTGGAGCGTGCAATCGAGTTGCTTCGGGAGCGGAGAACTACGGATCATGAGGGGATGGCAATTATACAGGTACGGGAAGGAACGTACGCTTTTGTACATGGAATTTCACTGGACAGCAAGGATAATAACACCCTGATTCAGGCCTATGGTAAAGAATCCGTCACTTTTAAAGGTTCAGTGGATTTGGCTCCTACAGCTTTGAATAAGCTACGGGAAAGTGACGGTATCAGTTATTACGAGATAAATCTGCTACAACATGGAGTAAGGGATCTTGGTAAATTGCGTAACGTTGGTTTCTCCCGTGCAAGTGGCAATGCCGCAGGCGAGTTGTTTGTCAATGGCACAGCCTTCCATCTTGCGCGTTGGCCCAATCAAGGGATGGTTGCCATGGGTAAGGTTATCGATGCGGGTTCTATTCCACGAAATAAAGATCTGAGTCATCGGGGCGGAGTTTTTCGGTATAAGGACTCGCGCATTGATCGGTGGGCACAAGAGGATGATCCTTGGGTTGCTGGTTATTTCAAATGGGGATATGCTGATGATATGGTTCGTGTGAAGAGTATTGACCGGGAGAAACGGACCATTACAACGCTTGAACCGACCTTATATGGCTTTGATTACAAGAAAAAATATAGACAATGGTATGGTGTCAACCTATTGGTTGAACTGGATACTGTGGGTGAGTTTTATGTAGATAGAAAGCTAGGGACACTCTCATTCGCGCAGGATAAGCCAATTACAAAATTGAGCTATTCGGTGTTGGAAGAACCTTTTTTTAGTCTGATCGGAACTGAATTTGTAAAAATCAAAGGTATTCAATTTGAAGAATCCAGGGGAATGGGGGTTTATATGCGCGATACGAAACAGGTGCTCATCGAAGACTGTACATTCCGTAATTTAGGCAGTTTGGGTATTGCCGTCGGATTTGGAATCAAGCCCTTTGAGCAGATGCAACATGAAGGTTCAGGTGAACCACAAGATAACAGTATCGGAGACCTTCATCAACATATCTATAGTCATCCCACATTTGATCATCAGGGTGGAGAGTCCAATGTGATCCGTCGGTGTCATTTTTATCGCTTGGGCGCCGGTGGTGTTTCCTTATCAGGAGGAAATCGTTTGGAACTCAGCAAAGGTAACAATCGCATTGAACATTGTGTTTTCTCGGATTTGAATCGCTTGGAAAAATCCTACCGCCCAGCAATTGCACTCTATGGGGTAGGGAATGTGGTCAAAAATTGTGAGATCGCCGATCTGCCAAGTATGGCCATTCTTATCCACGGTAATGAACATACCATTGAATACAATTACATCCATCGTGTGGCACAGGAAGTTGACGATCAGGGCGCGATTTATATTGGACGGGATCCTTCGGAGCGAAATAATCTTATCCAGTATAATTTGCTGGTAAACATCCCGAAAAAACTAAGAACTTCAGGGATATACCACGACGATGCTTCCAGTGGAACAACAGTCGTTGGGAATATTTTTGTGAATGCGGGCGAGCGATCCGCATTTATCGGGGGCGGATCAGATAACAGGTATGTCAATAACTTATTTGTTGCTGCGGGAAGGTGGGCCGTTCGTGTAGACAATCGTTTGGAAAACTGGTTGAAGAAGCTCAATGTATATGGATCGGGCAATCTGTTTTATGATCGCCTGGTCGGTGTACGTTATCTAATGGATCCCTATCGCAGTGCCTATCCAGAACTGGCATTACAATTCGATCGTGGCGGGAGACCAAGTGGAAATGTTTTTCAGGATAACCGCTTTTATAATTGCAAACGAACTTTAAAAGGAAAAAGAAAATGGTTGGCCTGGGATCAAAGTAATGCGGCGAAATATCTGCCTAGTCTCGTGCAAGATTACCAGAGGATGAATTTAAAAGATTTAAAGAAAACCTTACAAAGCCAAGCGACACAGCAGCATATTCCCATTGAGCATATTGGGCCACAATAGCGATAGCGTGCTAACTGTTTGTGAAATAAACGAATTCCTTATCAGGACAGTTGGGATTGCACTTGGCCGTCAAGAGCAATAGATCTTGCCGGAGAAGCTTAAAAATTGCGCAAGATGAGTATATTTCTAGCGGTAAAAACGGATGTGTTAAAGGACAAATGGGATTGAAACCAATGTATTGATACTTAGAAAAAGATAGAAAAGAACTATCGATATCTGCTGGGGGGTACTTTAAGGAAAAACGGAATCTAATGATACTAGATTCCGTTTTTTGTTATTATTTCATTTTTTCGGTTTGCTTTCTTATCCAGTCGAACCATTCATTTTTTTGATCGGGATGCGTCCAATGTCCGGTTTCCTTATAGATACGTAATGCTTTTGGTGCACTGATCCCATTGTAGCTGGCATACATGGAAGTTGGCGGACATACGACATCATTGAATCCCCAGGAATAGAAGCCCGGTACACGAATACGTTTAGCGAAGTTGACCACATCATAATAGGAGAGTGTATTTTCAAGACCATTGATCTTCTTCAAAACGCTGTAGTTGTTGGGGGCAAAATAATGGGGCCATCCACCCGCACGATGATGCAGATAACCTGTGACATCTGATAGTGCAGGATAAAGTGCAGCTACCGCTGTAACACGTTTATCCAATGCGGTGGTTACGATGCTTAGGGCACCGCCTTGGCTTCCCCCCATGACGATCAGGTTTTTTCCATCCCATTCTGGCAGGGAGGATAGATAGTCATTGGCCCGTATACAACCTAAATAAACCCGTTTATAGTAAAATTGATCTTTATCCTGGAGGTTATTGTTATAATATGCACGCAGGGCCCCGGCAGCGAGATCTTTGTAAACGACGGAATCCAAATCCACCGGAATGCCATGTATTCCGATGCTCAACACAATCATCCCTTTGGAGGCCAGTTCAATCTCCGGACCATAGGGACGGACCCCAGCTCCAGGTACACGTAAGACGGCGGGATATTTGCCCGGATCGGAAGGGACACTAAGTATTCCATAGATTTTACTGTTTCCGATGTTGTTGAAAGATACTCGGAAGACATCAACTTCCACTGTGCTTTTGTCTGGCAATAAGGTCTTCGTTGCCAGCATGGGAACAGATTTGAGTTCCGAAATAGCCTTATCCCAAAAAGAATCAAAGTCATTAGGTGTATGCTGTGTTGCCACAATCTTTTCGGGTGAGAAACCGATGGTGCAGAGTTTTTTTGTCTGCTTTCCATTTTGGGTTACGACGACTGTACAGCGTAAAAATCCCGGCTTTTTTAAGGTAAAAGCGTCACTTTTAAAATGTCCTGAAAAATCTCGAATCTGTTCTTTGACAAAGGGATTTACCATTTCGGGCCCAATCTCATAGGAAACACTATCACCTTTGAAGGGTTGCCCGTTAGCTTGGATACTGATATCAAAAATGACTTGATCTCCTGGTTTCGCAAGCCAGTCAGCATAGGCAGTCTTAATTTCAATAGCTAGTTTTTCGGACTGGCCTCTGCTACTGAAGACACAAAGCAAGAATAGTATTGAGAGGAAAAATTTGTTGATCTGTTGCATGATAAGCGATTCTAAAGAGATTATTTACCCGCTTCAATAAGAAGCAGAAGTCCGATAATAAATAAGATAAACATGAGCGTCAGCAATATAACGACCTGCCTGGAGGCACCTTTAAATTCCCGCCAGATAAATACACCCCAGAGTGCAGCGACCAATGTCGCACCCTGCCCCAGTCCATAGGAAATGGCTGGTCCGGCTTTACCGGCCGCAATAAGGTTGAGCGAGTTGCCAATCCCCCAGATGATACCCCCTAGGAGACCGACAGTATGTACGCTAAAATTTCCGTTGAAATATTCTTTATAGCTCAAAGGTGGGCCATTTAATGGTTTTTTCATCAGCAAAGTGTTAAAAATAAAATTGCTCAATAAAATACCCGCCGAAAAGATAAATACGGCGGTATATGGGGTCATCTTTCCGCTTGCAGGTGCCTCAAAATTATCAAGGTCCATGGCAGAAGCAATAAAGCGATAAAAAAGCGACATCAGAAGCCCAGCCAGGAGGCTTAATAATAGCCCTTTGGAAGAGCGGTTGTTCTGTGTTTTTGTTACTTTTTTGTATGCAATGGCATTGATGATAATGGCAATAGCGATACAGATGACCCCTATGAATAGGAGAGTAGGGTTTCCTTTGGTTGCAGCAATATAGTTGATCAGTACACCTAAAATCAATGCAGTCCCGATACCGACGGGGAATGCCACAGCCATCCCCGCTAGCGCGATGGCCGAAGAAAGAAGGATATTGGCGGCATTAAAAATAATTCCCCCCAATAGGGCATTGAAAATATGCTGGGATTCCGCCTGTTTCAAATCCGCGACAAAAGGCCTGCCGAGCTCGCCATGGCTACCCAATGTAAAGGCAAAGATCAGCGAAAGCAGAAAAATACCTAGTATGTAATCCCAATAGAAAAGTTCGTAGCGCCAGTTTTTGTTCGCTAATTTTTGAGTGTTTGCCCAGGAACCCCAGCAAAGCATTGTGATGATGCAGAAAAATATGGCCTGTGCATAGCTGCTTACAATAAACATAGGGTGATATTTGATCCGTTAATTTATTAAGTTATCGCTTATTATCGTCCTGTTGTTGGTATCCATACCTTAGAAAAACCACCGGTTTGACTTGCGTCCGCATAGGGTACCAGGAGAATAGATTGTTTCTTATTGTCACCCGTACTGATGTCGGTTGAATAAGCCAAAGTACCCACCCAATTTTTAGGCAATTTATCCTGTGCTTCGGTGAGCTTGATCGCCGCCTTTTCGGGGTAAACCAATTTGGCGGTTTCGAAATCTACTTGTGGGTTTAACGACTGATCTAGGGCAAAGATCTGTGGTCCTCTTTTTAAGGTAAAGCTTCCGGGATAGGTCTTTCCACCGTTGACGATTTCTGTTCGAATATCAAAAGATATGCTGATTTTATCGTTGTCCTTCCACTGACGCACTATTTTTAGGAGTTGGTTGGGTTCAGATTTGTAGGTTTTTCCATTTACTGTTGCGGTATAGTTTGTCGCCCATTCCGGAACCCGTAATTGTAGTGGGAACTGTGCTGATTGTGGGAGGTTTACCTGCAAAGTTGCGGTGCCTTTTCTCGGAAACTCAGTCGTCAGGGTCAACTCCAACGGAATTGTTTGTTGTGATGAAGTTTTAATCTTTTCCTTGATCTGTGCCGGCTCGTAGAGCAATATGGTTGGAATATGGTTTAATTGACCAAAATTCAGGTAAGGAATAAGTGCGATCCCCCGAGGGACACTGCTCAGACAACAGGTGATATTACAGCGGTAAGGTTTTTCGCCAATCAGTGGCGTATAATAGCTCACACAACCTGTTTGCGGGTTTTCGGCACCCAGTAGATGGTTGTAAATTGTCTTCTCGATTTCATTGTAATATTTTAAATCGCCTGTAATGGAGAATAGTTGTGTATTGAACTGTAACCAGGTTGTGGTGACGCAGCCTTCACCCATGTGTGCTGAAGTATCTGCCAGTAAATAATGATCATCCTGAAAACGTTCGTGGTCGCTTGACGTACCGGTTACAAACAAACGGTTGGCACTGATATCATCGAAAGTGTAATTGATTACATTCAAAAGATCTTTATCGCCGGTTAAACGATACATTTTTACCAATCCCACGATATTGGAAAGCATCTCGTAGGCTTTGGCATTGGCGACTTTGTCCACGCGTTTATGTTTTAAAATGGAGGTGACGATGGCTGGGCCACCTTCGAAGTCGTAAGCACGGATGATATAGCGGCAAAAATCAAGGTATTTTTTGTCTCCGGTCCATCGGTATAAATCCAACATGGGATCAATGACAGAGGTGGCTGCCATACCCACGTGTGATCCAGATTTGAGGATATTTTTTTTGCCGGGGGTATCGCCGAAGGTGTTGTAGAGCAAATCTCCGATTTGTGTTGCGGCTTTTAGTGCTTTTGGATCACCTACAGCACCATAGTAAGCAAGCAACCCGAAGAGGTCGTATTTGTGCACCCAAACATCCCATGACGTCCAGCGGTTTTCGGGTAGGTAGGTGCCGAGATAGCCATCTTCACCTTGTGTTTCAAGCAAGCGATGAAACATCCGGTCCATCTGTTGTTTCAGCCGGCTATCTTTGGTGACAAGCCAGGTATTGGCCGCTGCTTCGAGGTATTTGCCAATATGTTCACCGATCCAGCGTTGCTTTCCTGGTCGGCTGTGAAAACCTTCCAATAAGCCCTCTTCATCGACTTGGAGGAGCCTCTTTTCCAGGTTGAGCTGGTAACGATTACCTAGGTAACCGCTCAGTATATCCGTTTGAGGAATCGCGAGATCATATTGAGAAGGCACAACGTAATCTACTTTCGGTATCGCCGCTGTTGTGATCAGCTGTGCTATACTCAGTTGGATGGTCGTCAGAAGCAAGACGGTTGTTGATAAAAAAATACGAATAGACATGTTGATTTAAATAGGATGAATAATTGATTATAAAAGGTTTTAATTGGATGCTGTACTGTATTCCCGCCAGTACGGAATAGAGGTCTGTGCTCCTAGGCGTGTAACGGAGATTGCAGCAGCATTTGAAGCCAGTCTAACGGCATCTAGGACAGGCATATTCCTAGCGATGGCACTGGCCAAAACGCCACAGAAGGTATCGCCGGCGGCTGTACTGTCAACTGCATTGACTTTTTCGGCGGGGACTTGGAAATAGTTGTTTTCTTCCTTGATAAGTGATCCTTTTGCGCCCATAGTAATGATAATAGTGCCTGGACATTTCTGACTGATCGCATCGGCAGCCAGACGAGCTGTCGCCCAATTTTCAACCATGACTTCGGTGTAATATTGGGCTTCCGACGTGTTTAATATCAGTATATCAATTCGGTTTAAAATACTGTCTGGAAGTGGCTGTGCAGGAGCGGTATTTAAGATAATTTTGGTATCGTGCTGCGTTGCAATCGTACTGGCTTCTTCTATTGTAGCTATGGGGATTTCCAGCTGTATGAGTAGTACTGCAGCTTCGCAGATGACGTTCTGAACCGCCTGCACTTCTTGTGGTAGCAGCGCCGCATTTGATCCGGGGGCAACGAGAATACAGTTTTCGCCTTGGGCATCTACAGATATAAGTGCGATACCGGAGGGATTTGTCGGATCCTGAAAGATTGTGTCAACCTGAATGCCTTCCTGTCGGTAATGGGTAATGGCTTGTTGACCAAAGATGTCGTTCCCAACTTTGGCAATAAAAGAGACCTGTGCACCAGCTCTGGCTGCGGCAACAGCCTGATTGGCTCCTTTTCCACCAGGGGCCATGAAAAACTGCCCACCTAGCACTGTTTCCCCTGGTACAGGAAGATGAGAGGCTTTGATAACCATATCTGTATTGGAACTGCCTAGCACGACAATATTTGTTCTGCTCATAAAATATCAGGTTTACGCGTTATTACTTGATTACTAGTCAAAAGTACAGAATTCATGTCTTGGTTAATTATTGTTACCATTTTTTTCGTTCAGGTAAGGGCAGGATAGTTGAGGGAAGATATTTCCTATTTTTTTGATGTATATAAGGTATCTTAGTGTATTCTTCTGACTGAGGAGACGAGAGGCTCCTTTGTGTGTAATTTCAACCGGAGGATATACCAATTGAAACCTAAAAGTTTCTTATCGTGCTTATAATGTAGATATCCAAGCCATGAATATGACCAATGCAATAGCTCAGTTTTTAAAAACACTGGAAATTAGTGATTTTTCGGCCACACCCAAATACTTACAATTAGCGAATACGATTGTCGATGCTGTTAAAAATGAAATCTTGTCGAAAGATGATATGTTGCCATCGATCAATGAACTAAGTACCTATTTGGATATATCACGGGACACAGTCGAAAAAGCCTATCGCTATCTTAAACATCAGGAGATCATTGCCTCCAATCCTGGAAAGGGATATTACATCAATAAAATTGATGTGCAGTCTAAACTCAAAATTGCCCTTTTTTTAAATAAGCTCAGCACACATAAAAAGATTGTTTATGACTCCTTTGCACGCGAGCTGGGGGATTATGCCAATTTGGATCTCTTTGTCTACAACTCCGACCTGTCCTATTTGAATACCCTGTTGGGAAGTCTGACCAAAACATATGATCATTATGTACTATTCCCACATTTTAAAGAAGGACGGGATAAAGCGCCAGATGTTATCCGTAAGATCCCCACGGAGAAATTGATGTTGTTGGGTAAGTTTATTGAAGATGTTCCGGGGGAGTTTCCTGCGGTCTATGAAAATTATGAACAGGATATCTATAATGCGTTAGAGGAAGCAAATGAATCCTTGAGTAAATACCAAATGCTTAAGCTTGTCTTCCCAGATCATAGTGATTTTCCAAAAGCCATTATCAAGGGCTTTTATAAGTTTTGTCAGCAATACGCCTTTGAGCATGAATTGGTTGCCGATCTGCATCGGGAGAAGGTGATCAAAGAGACCTGCTACATTAATATCATTGAAGACGATCTTGTCAAGTTATTGAACAAGATTATCCAAAAGAAATTGGTCATAGGTACTGATGTCGGCGTGATCTCTTATAATGAAACGCCATTAAAGAAGTTTATCCTTAACGGTATTACCACAATATCGACCGATTTTGAGATGATGGGGCGATTGGCTGCGGAATTGATCAAAAATAAATCAAAGGACCGTGTGGAAGTTCCATTTTATTTGAAACTTCGACCATCGATCTAGTGAATAAAAGTAAAAGCCTGATTTCATCAGAAATCAGGCTTTTACTTTTATTGCCAGCTAGCACCCATTTTGCTGGCGTGCTGTTTTATTTTTTTACTGTTTTTACGGGGAACAAATCAATCACACCTTTCGCTACTTTACTGATGTTGTTGATCGCCTTTTCAGGATTATCCACATCACCCGAACCGCGTGCTTGCCAGATCACCGCATTTGTTTTGCGGTCGATAGCCTCGATGATCAGGTGACCATAACGATAACGCTCTTTTGCAACAGGGTAATATCCACCACCATAAAAGTAAGGTGAGAACCATGGTCTGTACCAGCCCCAAGGACCACCCCAGCCATAATATCCGCCACCGCCATAGACCAAACGGCTTTTGTTGTTGACGATGGTAATATAACGGAATAATAAATCTGGATTATCTTTTGAATATTGGAGTCCCTTTGCCTCTAAAGCCGTATTTGCAGCATCCAAAATATTAGTTTTGGCAATGTCATTGTCAAAATAAGATTTCGAAAGCGAGTCTACCGGCGGTAGCCAGGCATACGTTTTGAAAGGAGTGAAATCCATCTTTTCTACCCGAGTGGTATTATATTGATAAGACGAACATGATGCAAGCGCGATGCAAAGCACCAAAAATAATAGAATCTTTTTCATCGTAGTAATTTGTTTATTAACTGTGATGAATCTACCATGAATATACTGTTTTGCTTTTAAGCATTATACTCATGATGGTTTCATGGCCTATATGGAACTTTTATATTTATTTAACTTGTTTTAATTTCTCATCTATCTGCTTTTACTGCCTTTCTATGACTCAAAGCATTATGGCAATTTGTTGTCTGTGCTGTATGCACTGGAATTATTCTCTAATGTTAGACAAAAAACTATAAATATGGTTTAATCCTAATTGTAAAATTAATATGGATATTTTGCCACCAATGGAATCTGTCTTCCTGAGCCAAAAGCTTTTGGGCTGATCCGGAGGATTGGCGGTGCCTGAAAGCGTTTAAATTCAGCATTATTAACCAATTTACTTACTCTCTCTACTAACGTTTTTTCGAATCCCATTGCTACAACTTCGGAACCGCTCTTTTCATTTTCAATCAACTCAAATAAGATCTTGTCCAGCAGGTCGTACTCTGGTAGTGAATCCGAGTCTTTCTGATCAGGTCGTAATTCAGCAGAAGGCGCTTTTTCGATGGTATTGACGGGGATAATCTCACGCTCGCGGTTGATATAACGTGCCAGGTCGTACGCTTTAGATTTATAGACATCACCAATAACCGAAATGGAGCCAGCCATGTCGCCATATAAGGTGCCATAGCCAACGGCAGCTTCGCTTTTATTTGAAGTATTTAATAGGATATGACCAAACTTGTTGGATATGGCCATCAAGATAACCGCACGCGCACGAGCTTGTATGTTTTCCTCTGCGGTATCAGGCTTTAAGCCCTCAAAAATAGGGGCAAGTGTGTTCTCGTAAGCCGAAGCGATATCTTTTATGGGGACAATATGGTGTTTGCATCCCGTATTGTTCACCAGATCTAGGGCATCTTTGATCGAATGGTCTGAGGAGTACACGGAAGGCATTAAAATGGAGAGCACATTGTCAGCGCCGAGGGCTTCACAGGCCAGAGCCGCTACTAAGGCAGAGTCCAATCCACCAGATAAACCGAGGATCGCTCTTTTGAAACCTGATTTTCGGAAATAATCACGCAAGCCTAGGATCAACGCATCATGGATCAATGCAATTTCAGCTACCGGATCTTTGATGGATGCCGTGGTTGAGGTAATATTTTTTTGATGATAGGTGACATATTGCAGATCACTATCAAATCGTTTTAATTCGGCAACCTTTGTTCCGTCATTACTAAGTGCAAGTGATCTGCCATCAAAGATAATATCCATATGTGCCCCCACCTGGTTCACATAGATTAGTGGACGGTTGGATTTTTTGACTTGCCGGGAGAGTACTTTGACACGTTCATCAAAGTGCGTGTAGGAAAATGGTGAGGCAGCAATATTGATCAAAAGATCCGGGTCCTCTTTTCGGAGTTCGGCCATGGGATCACCCACGTAGGAGTTGCCACCCTCATCGTCGTCCCAGAGATCCTCACAAACTGTCAGGGCAATTTTTACACCATTCAATATGATGCAGTCGAAACGCTTGTTGGGTTCGAAATAACGGTATTCATCAAATACATCATAATCGGGTAGCAGGCCTTTTTTTACGATATTTCGAACAGCACCCTGTTCGATAAATACTGCGGTATTGTAAAGTTCCTTTCCTTCGGGATCACTGTTTGTGACCGGAGCTCCAATAATACAGGCAATTTCCTTACAGTGAGCGGCAATCTGGTGAATAGCCTCATTACACTGTTGCTTAAATACTTTACTTCGCAATAAGTCTTTGGCGGGATAGCCGCCAATAGCAAGCTCCGAAAAGATGATAAGGTCTGCCGATGCTTCTTTGGCTTGGTTGATTGCTTGAATTATTTCCGCTGTATTTGCTTCAAAATTACCGATATGGTAATTCAATTGTGCTAAAGCTATTTTCATCCGTATTTATTTTTTCTTTTTATTAGATCCGCAAGGTTGTTTGAAAAAACAGGATGGTTTCCGGTTCTCATTATCGGGATAGTAGATCCTAATACATTGCAGTGTCTATCTACAAATTTATTCCTTTTTATTGAAAGTGTTTCTTTTATTGATCACTGTTTTTTAAAGAATCCATGCATGCCATTAGTGTGTTTATTTATCTCTTTTGCACCAGATCCGCACGGATGATGCTAATCTGTCGATTCCCTTGCATAATGATTAAAAATATTGCAGATGGAAAAGATCATGTTTGCTTGTAATATAGTGCTAAATTGTTTTAACATAATTTTAACAACGTTAAATGCTGTTAAATTTCTTGACATGAACGGAAATGTGTCTTACCTTTGATATATCAAAACAGAAAGATATATACAAAATAATATATAAAGAACTTTTCATAATTTAGGTTAATAATTGGTTAGGTAAAGCTCGGAGTTCCCCACTTCGAGCTTTTGTTATTTAAAAACCTTTCTTATTCACTCATTTCGATCGTCATTTAGATTTATCACAGGTTAGAACTAGTGTTATAGGATTGCTGTCCTATCATTACATAGGTACCATAGTGATACTTTATGAATACTTAATCCATACTGTACGTATACTGAAACCTGCTTTTACCTGTACATTGTGGTTAGTGCTGTTTCTTTTCTGAAAATGTTTTATAATATGTTGACTGTTTGGTTGTTGGGTGTTTTTCTTATGTTACATTCCAAGTGGACATTTAGGGACATTTAGGGACATTTGACCCCATTTAGGGACATTTGGGACATTGCTTATGGGATCTTGTCTGATATTTATGCTATGGCAAGACAAATTGGAATAATTAAAATAAAAGGAAGTATCGGAGATCTTAGCTTTTATGAAAGTGCAGGAGTACAGTTGGTACGTAAAAAGACTGGCGCAACAAAAAAACAAATTGAGACGGATCCCCGTTTTCAGCGGACGAAAGAAAATGCGCAAGAATTTGGACGAACGATGAAGAATTGCAAACTGTTAAAGCAGCGATTACAGGATATTCTGTTTCAATGTACAGATAAAAGTTTTTTTAATAGGCTTGTGAGCCGCATGTCTATGGTTTTGAAATCAGATCCAGTACATCGGAGAGGAGCGCGTATTGTCACTGGGCGGGGGCTAGAATTATTAGGTGGATTGGAAACCAATCGGAATTTCAAGTTTAAAGACCAGGTTTTGACTGATATTTATGTATCATTTGATGTCACAAAAGGAGAGGGTATCGTTGCGATACCAGCATTTATTCCCGCTCAACGAATTCGACGTTATGAAACGAGTACACATGTGCAATTGGTGTTTGCCGTGATAGAATTTGGTGCGGCCATTCCAGCGCAGATAGAGCCAATAGTCTGGCGATCCGATCATCATGCCTTATCCAATGTTCGGCCTATTCCGGGTATAAAGATTTCGTTCGGCTGGATTCCTAAGTTGGGGAATGCACTTATTGTTTTAGTTGGAGTGTGTTATTTTGAGCAGATTGCAGGCTCCTATTTTCCAGTAGTGAAGGGGAAGTATAATGCAGTTTCGTTTGTTAGAATATTTTGTTAATGTTTTAAGTGTTGATTTCTAATAATCTGATTTTATTGTTGTTCTGTTTAAATGGTTGTTGTTTGATTATTTGTTTTGTTTTTTATGTATTCTTTTTTTTAATAAAAATATTGTTTAAGTGGTTTTTACTGTTTTTATTTCGTTTTAATAGCTATGTCTTGGTTTTTGTTTTCTTTTTTTTCATGTTGTTTTGTTTTTTTAATAATAGAGAACTATATTTGCGATAGCTAGCTATAATTTTAAATTTTGTTAATTATGAAAAAAAACACTTTATTTATTTATTTTTTAATGTTGTTTTCTATTACAACATTTGCTCAAACCTCTGCTCCTATTGGTCCAGCTCCGACTGATAATCCCACGTTTAATTACAGCTCCCCTGATAATTTCAGGGCAACTAAGATTGTTGAAGCTAAAAAAGGCAATGATGGGAATTGGTATTGTCTTGTGAAATTAGAAGCGCTAAATGTTAAAAATAATAGACCTGATATTACTAATTATGATGAGGCTCCATCGTTTTATAACACAGTTTACATTTTGGATAATAGCGGCTTGTCCTCAGACCCAGCAAACAAACAATATTATCGTTGTTTCCACTACACAAGTTATGACCCAAATATCTCGGGGAGAAATGAGGTGTCAAAATATAAATGTTATAATCAATATGGTCCAACCGGTGAAAATGGTTTTTTTATATGGTTAAAAGCAAATTATGGTACTGCTACCCAAATTGGGATAGTTCCAAATCCTGGAGCTAACAGTATACCTTTGCCGAATTATATGGGAGGTAATGAATATGATATAATATATTCCATCTCTGCATATAAAGGTCGCTTTGTGAATTGGTATGTTAGAATGGAAACTTATCCTAACGGTTATTTAGGGCCGCGCCAAGAACCTTTGAAAATTGATTTGGTAATAAGTCGACCTAGCAATTAATTTTGAGAAAACAGAAGTCATATTTGGATAATATGGCTTCTGTTTTTAATATGCGAAATAGATTTTGTATCGAATGAGATACAACATTTTAGCAATTCCTTTTATTTTTTTGAGATTTATATTTGCAATAGTTATAACAAAAAGGTGATTATTATTACGAAATGTGGGCTGTTTCGTAACTTGATGACAAATTTCTAGATATTGTGAATGATTTGGGATAAAGGTGACCTCTTGCATTGTTTCTTTGAAAAATAATTAGATTCTGATCTATTATGTAGTGATGCGTTTTTATATGAAAGCTGTTTTCTTTGTTTTTTTCTTTTTTCTTTTTCTCGCATCAAGTTTTGGTCAAAATGAATCTCGTATTTTATCACGAGTGATTTCGAGTGTACAAGATAGTTTGAAGGAAAATATTTTAGATACTGTCAATATTACTCGGAATTATAGGACAATAACTATAGATGATATAAAAAGAAAAAATTTCTCCACAGCATATGATCTGTTAAAAAACGATCCTAATTTTAAATTTGAAGATGATGGTGTTTATTATCAAGGGAAATTACTGACAACTATAAAAGTCAATGGACAAGTTTTTAATTTCACTTCTCCGGTTGAATTATTGAAAATGTTCCCTTCAAGTATCCTCTCTTCTTTTAATTTGGACCCATATACAGATCCATTGAATAAGTTTTGGGGGAATGAGAATCTTGTTATTAATTCAATTGATCTTCGTACGCCTAATGGAAAAATATCTGGTGTGCTAGGAAATATGGCAATGAAATATAATTTTCGGAAGAAATACGACTTTCTTGGCAATACGATTTATTTCAAAAATAATACAACCACTTTGTTTGATTTGAACTTGAATAACAATTCTTGGGATTGGGGAGCGGATGTTGGGGAAAATTTGAATAAAGTGGTCAATAGTAAGATTTCAGTTCAAAATACAACGAAGTTTAAAAATGGAGACCTTTCTATAAAGGCTGGTTATGCTCATAATAATATGCTTTCCAAAGATTACTATATTGATAGTTTAGCCGTATTGCAAGCGTCGATAAATGGCGGAGGTATTGAAAGAGTGCAGAAAAGTTTCAATCGAAGCTTTAACGTTAATTCTACATTAAACCAGGTGTTCGATAAGTTTTATTTTGATGTAACATTGAGTGCTCAAAAAGATAGATTCAAGAGTAGTAATAGTAATTTAAATGATACCGCTAACGATTTTCTTTCGAATGATTCGTCTGAAATAGAGGGTTACAATGGAGGAATAAATGTTGGTTATAAGCTTTATAAAAATCAGCTCTTTTTGGTTACAAGCACTTCGTTTGGACAAAACAAATCCGTCAATGAGAATAATTATCAAAATGACAGTATTTTCAATAGCTTATCCGGTCGCAGTAAAAGCGATTATATTCAAAGTAAAATATCTTTGAAATTTAATTTTAGCAAGGTTTTTTTGGGAGACGTATATTATAATCTTAATCGCTCAAATGCTGTATCAACAAATCAAATAAATTCCGCAGAATCGGTAGAGGTTAAACTGAAAAATCAAATTCAAAATATTGGGACAACATTTAGGTGGTCAAAATCTAAGTTTGATTTTAATACAAATATTTATTATGAAAGATCGAACAATAAATTTGAAAATGATTTAGAACACAAATCAACAATGCGGAACAAAGGCCTATTGTATAATTCTTCTTTGATAGTTAGAGGTTTAAAGTCCCGTTTAAATAACACGTTTACTTTTGGAAAAGTAATTATTTATCCTACGCTTTCCCAAAAAAATCCGACAAATGTAACATTGTCTGACAATTATTCTAGTATTGGTAACCCCGATCTGAAAAATCAATCTGTATTTAATTTTAACTGGAGTTCCAACTATCAACTTAAAAACGCTGATAATTTAAATCTAGGCTTTTCAACTTCATTAAATAGAAATAAGATTATAGAAAACCTATCTGTTTTGAAGAACGATACTACTATTTCGGGAGTAGATTTTATTAAAGGGATTAGATTATTATCATATGCTAATTCTAAAAACACGAATAGTCCAAATTCCAATCTAGTATTAACTTATGTTAAAAACAATCTTTTTATACCGAATTTAAACCTGCAAAACGGATTATCTTATTCTATTAGCGCAACAGATAGGTACATAAATGATAAGAGTTTTTCAGATAAATCAACTACGTATTCTGCTAATATAAATACCTTTTATTATCGAGAAGGATTCTCTGCAAATATCTTGTACAACCTTTCTTTAAATCACAATAGCTTTATAAGCGCAGAGGAAAATCAACTTTCTAGTACTTTTCGGACGCTGAGTCAATCCATTTCAACAACAGCTAAGCTGAATTATTTTGCTCTTTTTAATTTGGAGATTAGTAATAACTATAATGTCATCAACTCGTCCGGAATTTCATTTGAAAATAACCGTACAGATGTAACGCTATCTCAGAAGTATTTTAAAGGCAAGCTAGAGGCCAGTTTAAATATTTTTGACCTGTTTAATCAGATGAGACAAAACAAGATTTTGAAAAATGATTTCTTGATTAGGAGGGAATCTAGGTCAAATCTGATTGGAAGATATTTTCTATTGAATATCACTTATAAGTTTCAAAATTTGAAATCCTAGTTTATAAAATAGTATTAATAACAATTTAAATTTTAATTAATGAAAAATTTTGTATTTTTTTTGTTTGTTTTGATCTCATTTAAGAGCTTCTCTCAACAAAACCAATTACCGCTCGAAGGAACCCCAACTAACAAACCTTTATATTTGGCAAATAGTTCAGATCGGGTTGTGGCTTCAAAGATCATGGAAGCACGAAAGGGAGCAGATGGTAATTGGTATTGTCTGGTTAAATTTGATATATTATCTTTCGATTCAAGTAGAAAGCCTGTTTCTGGAATGTCAAATGTTCTCCCAGGTAACATTACCTTGTTCCGTAGCAGTAATGAACTTCAAGGCGGGGTCTTTGCTCCTGCGGATTTGTATTCAAATACACAGACTGGTTATTATTATGATCCCAATGATCCTAGTAGAAATTCTTTAATAGAGTTTAAGGCTTTTATTAGGTATATTCCAACAGGGGAAGATGGTAATTTTATTTGGATAAAAGCAAATTACGAGAGCAGTACTGAAGTTGGAGTTGGGCCATATTTCAATGGGCCTGTAACAAATGCTGGCAATAGCTTTGACTTCATTTACCCAATAGTATATATGAAGGGAGGAAAGTTAGATTTTTACTACGTAAAATGGGGGGCTTTTAAAGGTGGAGGTGCTAGTTATGTAGGTGAAGGGTTAAAAGTCAATTTGAAGATAAGAAAGCCTATTTAGTAGAAGTACGAGAATTTTTTTATTATCTGCTAGGTGTAATAAAAGAATAGGTTATCGTTTATATCGATATGAATAAGAAACTACAGAGGCCATTGGTAATTGGACTCTGTAGTTATTAGTGAGTAGATTATTTTATATCTACAACTTCGATAACAAAATCTAAAGGAGAATTAGCTGGAATTTTTCCCATTGCACGGTTTGCATAACCCCATTTAGAAGGAACCATAATATGAATCTTGGAACCCTTTTGAAGTCCTTTTTCGGTAAGTCCCCCTAGTTTCAAGTCGCCAATTTTCTTTGGTGCAAAGGCAAATGTCCAAGCAGGTATAATCGTGCTCTCAAAAGGATAATAATAACCGGTATTGGTGAGGATCTCAAAGCTCGCTGTTTTATCAGTTTCGGTTTGGTCGAAAATACTGCCATTTAATAGTCTACCAGTATATTTTACAGTTGGCTGAACTTTAAAGAGTTTGGCATTTAGAGTGTCCACGATTTTATATTGATAATTTCCTTCGCCTTCGGCTAAAATTTCATACCAAATTCCCTTTTCTGAATCGTATTGTGCATTAGGATATTTGCTGTCAACATAATTTTTAAGCAATGTAGAATCCGTCTTAAATTGCCCCTCTGCGTCATAAACAGGAGCATCTTCGCTTTTACTACAACTAACAGTAAATAAAGCAAGAGCTGCGATTCCTAGAAATAATGGCGATAAGAATTTTTTCATAGTGTTATTTGATGGTTTTAAAAAAAACATTTTGATTTTAAAAATGGTCTCTAGCAAATGTATATTATTTTTTGTTTTCATGTGCTGTTACTTCAATAATTAACATTTTGATACAGTAATTAACATTCGTTGGCAGATCGAAATATTAGACAAAATTGTGCTGTGATCATTACTTAGTACTTCAACTAAATTTTTGATAGCAACAGCATTTGTACTATAGCATCGAGGTGTTCAAAAAAAAACCATTCTCAACATGAGAATGGTTTTCATAAATTATCTATTTTATTAATTAGAAGTTGCAGCTCCAATAGCTACCAAATCGATTGTATATACCACTGGCGTGTTTTTAGGAACAGTTACTTTTTCGCTTCCAGCAGTGTATTCTGTTTGATCAAAAGTGTAGTAAGAAGGGGAAATAAAACTAATCTTATCACCTTTTTGTAATCCTTTAGGTAATAAGCCTTCAAATCTTCTATCCTGGCCTTGAATATTAATAATCGTAGGAGCAAATGCTTGAACCCAAGCTTGTTTGTAGATAGAAATAGCTTGACTAATATTATTGTAGACTTTAGGAATGCCATCTGTATTCTTGTCAAATAGAGTTCCGTTCATTAATTCGCCTCTAAAATTTAAAGTTGCAGACCATGTATTTATTTGAGGTCCATAGTAACCCATACTTCCAGTATAAGTATAAGGGGTTGTATTGCCCGTTGCAAGTTCGACCTTGTACCAAATGCCTGTAGAATCAGAATATTTTGCGTCTGAACCCCATTTGGTTTTAGCATATTGCTCTAATTGAGGAGCTTGAATTCTTAAAAGTGAATCTCTACGCGCTTTTTCTTTTCTGGCAGCTTCTATTTGTTGTCTATTCAACTCATCATAATCGATGTTATCTTTGTTACAAGACGCGAAGATCATTCCCAGACACAAAAATGCCATTAAAAATTTCGTGATATTTTTCATAATTTCTTAAAGTGTGTATTAATTATAAAACTCAAAACGCACTATCGCTTGGTTTCGCTACACAAATATGTTAAATTATTCTAAAAAATCATTTAACTCTTTTGAGTTCAGGTATTTTTGTTGTATATTTTTTAAGCGAAATTCCTTGTCAAATCGAAGAATACTCGGGAAAATTATTCGTTTTCCACTTAATAGCTGTAAGGCCAGCGCATGATATTGTCCAGTTCTTTTTTTTGCGGATTTTGCTTTCCAAATGCTCTGATCAAAGGTAATTTCCTGCACAGATTCTGCATCCAGTTGGACCGCGTAGTAACTTTTATTGATTACTGTAACAAGATCCGGCTTTGTAAATATTTCCCGTTCCATTTTTCGGCAATAGCTGCACCAATCGGTATGGATAAAAATTAGGGTCTCCCGTGGTGCTACAGCCAGCAGGGAGTCGAGCTGTTCAAAGCTGACCCAATTTATCCGCTCTTGCCCAAAATGGAAGAGCGGATAAAGTAAGCTGATCATCAGGGTGCTTATTTTCCTAAAATATTTCATTGTTCTCCTTTTGTTTATGGGAAATTTGTCCCAGTACGCATGTCCTAATGAAAATGTCCTACCCGAAGACCAAAGGTATATGTTCGTGGACGTGTAGGACCATAGATGTAGTCTGAATCCCGTAATGCACCTTTGTCAAAATCCTTTTGAAAGGCGTTGAACATATTCTGTACGCCACCAAAAAATTCGATACTAAAATCCTTGTGCACAGGTAGTGTATAGCCCAGACGAAGATTTAATTCAACAAAATCACGTGCGTTTTTGAGCGTCATGATATCTTGCTGGATATGTGGTACAATCATTTTGCCTGTATATACTCCTGTCAGGTCGACAGCGAACCGCTTCGTCGCTTTCAGATTTGTATTCATATAGCCGTAAACATTGGGCGTACGCACATATTGCTTTGTCCAGATATCGTGCGAATCGTCTTTACCTTCGTAGATCAGCTGGTCTTTTTTATAACGCGAGCGTTGGATTGTTCCACCAGCTTGAAACGATAACCACGATGACGGAGCAACATTGATTTCAATGTTGGAACCATATACACGTGCACCTTCGCCATTTTGCATCTCCTGAATGATTAGGCCATCTTTTTCTGAGGCCATGACATTGACAAACTGATTATTGAGGTCGGTGTAGAAACCTTCAACTAGAAAACTCGTTTGTACATTTCCAAAATTCTTATTGTAACTAAACGACCCGGTATAGGCATTGGAATATTCTGTTTTCAAGTTTTCACCGATCAGGACAAATACCTGGTTGCCACCAATGGAAGTCACGTGCATGTCTTCGTTAAATGCCTGTGGGGCCCTGAAACCACGTGCGTAGCCACCTCTAAACTGTAGATCTTTTGTCAGATCATATAGGATCGTTAACCGTGGGCTGAATGTTCCGAAACGTTGATCCGAACTGCGGTTTATCCCAGCCAAGCTGTATTTGCCATCGACATAGGTATAATCGTATCGTGCACCGATCAGGGTTTTAAATGTCTCAAAGGGCTTCCATTCGTATTGAGCATAGGTTCCCAATCCTTTATTCTGCTGATCAATTGTCCGCTTATAACCGGGGATTTCATCCTGTGTGTCATTGTAGGAGAACTCCACACCTGCAGTAAACACATCTTTTTCAAAATTGTAGGTATACTGACTTCCTACAACCAGTGCAATATCGTTTGTCTTTCCATATGAATTGGATGCTAGCGTACTGTCTGCTAGTGTTGTCCCGCCACCAAGTCCGCCATAATAACTATCACGAACGGTTTTCTGGACGGAACCATACGCCGAAATCTTGTGTTTAAAGTCTTCGGAATAACGGTCATAAGTAATTCCACCAACGATAGAACTGGTTTGCAACTGTTCGGTAATCTGGGTCAGGTGCGGAGCTTTATCGAGTTGGTCTCCGCCACGACGAAATTCATTGACGGTGCTAAAATCTACCGTAATTTTATCGAGGTCGCTTGGTTTGTAAAATAATTTGGTGCCAAAGGTGGTGTTTCGAAGCTTGGTGATCTCCGAAAACCCATCCCCATTGGCATCATAGGATTCTCTATTACGGTGCATACCATAAAATGTTGCACCGGTATTTAGGTCCTCAGCAACAAGGGATGTATTGAAGTCTACGGTATTATCCCAGCTTTTGCCTCCAATCAGTGAATTGGTGGACTTTACCTGCCAATCACTTTCGACGGGATCTTTTGTAATGATATTAATGGTTCCGGCAATGGCATTGGCTCCAAAAAGTGCTGAACCGCCACTACGTACGACCTCGATCCTGTCGATCATACTGGTGGGGATCTGATCCAATCCGTAGACACTGTTTAACGCCGAAAATACAGCTCTGCTGTTAATCAATATCTGTGAATATGGGCCTTCCAGACCATTGAGCCTAACTTGTGAAAAACCACAGTTTTGACAATTGTTTTCCACGCGCACGCCGGGCTGGTAATTCAGGGTCTCAGACATCGCTACAGACTGTGTAGCATTAAATAGTTTGGGGCCGATGACATTGACTACAACAGGTGCATCCTTGCGTTTTACACCGTAACGGGTTGCGGAGACCACCACCTCATCGAGATTAAGGTTGTCTTCTTCGAGCTGGATCTGTAATGGTGATTTTAAGGTATCCAAAGCGACTACCTTCGTCAGCGAACGATAGCCCACGGCGGAGATATTTAACGTTACTTTTGGGGTAACAACGGTGTTGAATTTAAAGTGTCCATCAGCGTCCGATGTGGTGGCTGATTTGCTATTTTTTATAGCTAATGTCCCCGAAGCAATGGCTTCCCGGTTTTTATTGATTAAATATCCTTCTAGTGGTGACTGTGCATATATTGAGGATGTTCCGGCCAATAGTGTAGCCAGTAACGTGTATTGCTTTAGCATTTTTATCGTATTGAGTATTTCGTATTGAGATCTTGGCTGCACAAGCTTGTAGCTCCCATAGGGTATACTTTTTTGCCTTAGGTGTAGATACTAGTCTTTCATATCTAGTCCATTAGGTGTATTGTATCGCTAGGGCATGCCTTCGTCTTGAAACTTGCTAAGATGCTATGATATAAGTATATGAGCGGAATTCTTCCACTTTCTTTTTTAAAATGAAGACATCGGTTTTTGTACTTATGGTCTATTGAAACCAAAGCCTTTAATTCCGTTCCGGCGAACCTGAAAATAGATACAACGACAAGTGCTAAAAGCGTTGTCTTAACCTATTTTACTGGATGTACGTCAGAATAAAAATGAATTGTGTTATGCTAAGCTAGGAGGCCCCCGGAGGTAATAGGGACTGCTTGTGATGTTGGTAACTTCTGGGCAGATCGAACAATAATCCGTTAGCTGAATTTCCTTTGGTATAGGAAGCTCGAGAATAATGAAATCGGTCTGTACGTAATTGTTTTGATAAATGACATTCAGATAATCGATCTGATCGTCGGTCTCTTGTGGTTTTTCTTTTTTTGTAAAATCATAAGGGTGCGTGTGCATCACGATTTCCCCATTTGATTTTACCTCTTTGTGCATAAAAATAACACCCGAAAGAATAATCAGCGACATCAAAGCCAATTGGAATGATGCGATAAGCTGACGCAGATTTCTTGTTATTTTCGATTGCATAAAAAAGCGCTACTTGTTAGAGTAACGCTTCAAAAATACAATTTTTATTTAGCAGTATATAAGTATACTTGATAAAATTATTATTAAGTATTGCGCATGTGGCTCAATACTATCTGATCAAATGATTGTTGTCATCCGGGAATACTAAAGATGGTTTAAACTGCTTCGCTTCCTCAAAATCCATTGTAGCATATGAAATAATAATAACAATATCACCAACCTGCACTAGACGTGCTGCAGCTCCGTTTAGACAGATCGTGCCCGATCCGCGTTGTCCTGGAATGACATAGGTTTCCAGACGGGCCCCATTGTTATTATTTACGATTTGAACTTTCTCGTTAGCGATGATATTTGCAGCGTCCATCAAATCTTCATCTATCGTGATACTACCCACGTAATTCAATTCCGCCTGTGTGACTTTCACGCGGTGAATCTTGGATTTCATTACTTCTATTACCATGGCGCAAAGGTAGAATTTTTTTTATTAAGCTAATATCATATTATCAATAAGACGGACACCTTCTACCCATGCTGTGACCAGCGCAACATGTTGCTTGCTTGGATCAATCTGTTGGACTTCTTGTAAGGAACTGCTTTCGCAGATTGCAAAATATTCGACGGTTACTCCCGCCGTATCTGTCAAAATCGCTAAAGCATTATTCTTAATTTCTTGTAATCCGGCATTGTCCGAAATATGATCTTTCACATATTGTAATGAACGGGAAAGTGCCAGAGCTTTTGTTTTTCCTTCTTCGCTCAGGCGCATATTCCGTGAACTCAGTGCTAAGCCATGTTGATCCCTGATGATGGGACAGATTGCCAACTGGATCGGAAGATCTTTGATCTCGATCATGCGTTTGATGACCATCACTTGTTGGAAGTCTTTCTGTCCAAAACAGGCGATATCGGGCTGTACTAAGGTGAACAATTTATAGACCACTTGTGTTACACCCTGAAAATGACCCGGACGTTTTTCACCTTCCCAGATTTGATCCAATTCACCAAGATCAATATGCCAATTTTCATCTTGGTCGGGATACATTTCTTCTACACTTGGCATAAATAAAATGTCACAATCGACGGATTCCAAAAGCTTGATGTCATTTTCAATTGGACGCGGATATTTTTCTAGGTCTTTGGGGTCATTAAACTGTGTAGGATTAACAAAAATGCTACAAACACGAATATCACTAATGGGTTTCGCATAATCTAATAACGATAAATGTCCTTCATGAAGTGCTCCCATGGTGGGGATCAAGGCTATCTTTTTACCTGCCGAGCGTGCTTTTTGGAGATGTGCTTGGAGGGATGCTTTCGTTTTGAAAATTTCCACTTTGCTGAATAGTTTTTTGTTCGCAAAGTTGCATATTATTTTGGGAATATAAAACGATGATTGATAGTAAATTGCATGGTAAGTATTTTTTTTGTACCTTTGTAGACCGATTTTACTGTTCGAAAATAATAAATAAAAATAACTGGAGATGGCAAAAACGAAGATATTGTTTATTACTCACGAGATGTCGCCTTTCCTCGAATTAACCAAAATTTCTGAAATTACACGTCAACTGCCTCAAGCGATGCAAGAGAAGGGTTTTGAAATCCGTATCTTGATGCCTCGTTTTGGGAATATCAATGAGCGTAGAAATAGATTGCATGAGGTGATTCGTCTTTCAGGCTTGAACATTGTTGTGGATAATAATGATAATCCGCTAATTATTAAAGTAGCTTCACTGCCTGCAGCTCGGATGCAGGTGTATTTCTTGGATAACGAGGACTACTTTCAGCGTAAAAAAGTTTTTAGTGATGAGCATGGCGAATTCTTTGCAGACAATAATGAGCGTTCGGTGTTCTTCTGTAAAGGAGCGTTAGAAACTGTTAAGAAATTAGGCTGGTCGCCCGATGTAGTACACTGTCATGGCTGGTTCTCTGCTTTGGTACCTGCTTACGTGAAAACAACGTATAAAGATGATCCTACATTTAAGGATGCAAAAGTGATGTATTCTTTGTTTAACGAAGAATTTAAAGGCACATTGGGTTCAAAGTATGCTGAAATGGCACCAGAGGGTGCTTTTAAAGCTGCAGATGCACAAGTGTACGGCGATGGTAGTTATGAAGCAATCTATAAAGGTGCATTACATTTTACGGATATGGTTGTCGTAGCTGATGAAAATGTCAATACTGAGATTGTTGATTTCGCGAGATCCAAAGATATTCAGGTTTTTGAGCCTAACGGTGATCAGGACTATGATGCTTTCGGAGAGGTGTATGATCAGTTCGCGCCTGAAGAAGTGGAAGCATAGACCCTTTTCTTGAGGATCTGCGTAAAACAAACAGACAATAAATTATTAAAAAGGGCTATTTCCGATGAAATAGTCCTTTTGCTTTTTCTGAATTGTCTGTTTTTATTGCATTTTATTATTGAGATATCCATGAGCTTGCTAGGCTTGGTTTATTGGTCGGAAAGAACTTATGGTCGATTTTCCTGGTCTTTGGTGATTTTAATACATTTCTTAACGCTTCGTATTCTTACAGGGACACAATGCCCGATAATAAAACTCCAGTTCAAAATATCGGCACTAAAATGGTATCTTCGTAGCAACGAAGCGTCATAAGCGTAGATAGGCCCTTGGGGCAAATAACCAGCTTAAGATGGAAAGTATGCTAGTATGCTATTACAGGATAAACGGCATAGAACGAGTTTATTTATTACGTTGAAAAACGTATGCTCATAATATAATTATAACAATGAAAATTAAGGTAGGATTTGGGTTTGATGTTCATCAGATAAAAGAAGGACACCCATTTATTGTTGGTGGTGTACAATTGGAGCATCATGCTGGAGCTTTTGGTCATTCGGATGCTGATGTGTTGGTGCATGCTATCTGTGATGCCATTTTGGGCGCAGCAAACTTGGAAGATATCGGGTATCATTTTCCCAATACAGATATGCGTTGGAAAGGGATTAGTAGCTTGCTGTTGTTGAAAGAGTGTATGGGGTTGATTCAGGCCAAAGGATACCAACTCGGTAACATTGATGCCATGCTTTGCCTTGAAGCACCCAAGATCAAACCTTATATTCCTCAAATGAAGATCAAATTAGCGGAAGTGACCGGTCTAGATATAGATGATATCTCCATTAAGGCAACGACCAACGAAACAATGGGTTTCATTGGTCGGCAAGAGGGGGTTGTCGCCTACGCTGTCTGCTTAATTGAACGTGTTTAATGTCGGATAGGCAAACATTTTCATGGTTTAATGTACACTTTTGAATGAATTAGTAATACCTTTGCCATGAAGCATTCTTTGGCACACTATCTGATAGAGTGGACATTAAAATCATATTGAGGTCTATGTAAGAGGGAATAGCGAAATATCCAATTAAAAAAGATACATACGGATCAAAAGATTGGATATTCCATGTAGCCTTTAAATACAAAATGCAGCACATTCATAAATGCCAATGAAAACAAGCATAGGTGAATAATATTTGCACATGAAATTTAGTAAATAGATGAAACGAGTATCAAAAAAAAATCAACTTACTGAAGGCGATATTAAACGATATACGTTCAATTTTTGGAAGATCATCATTGGCATTGTAGCCCTTGGATTCCTATTTATATTGAGTATACGTCTTGGGTTATTCGGAAAATTACCTTCGTTTAGCGATTTGGAAAATCCAAAAAGCAATTTAGCGTCTGAAGTCATTACGGATGATCATAAAGTATTAGGGACTTATTATGTACAGAACCGGTCGAATGTTAAATACAGTGAATTATCGCCGTATCTGGTTAAAGCGCTCGTATCTACAGAGGATAAACGGTTTTATGATCATTCAGGGATAGATTATTCCCGTACGTTTACGGTTATTTTCCATACGCTGACGGGCAATAAGCAAGGGGGAAGTACGATAACACAACAGTTGGCGCTTAATCTTTTTTCTGATGGCCGTCAGAAAAACTTTCTAAAACGTATCATTCAGAAATTTCAAGAGTGGGTGACAGCGGTTCGCCTGGAAAGAAATTATACTAAGGACGAAATCGTTACGATGTACTTTAATACAGTGGATTTTGGTGCATACAATACGTTTGGGATAAAATCTGCTGCGCGGACCTATTTCAATACTACGCCAGATAAGCTGACTGCTGACCAGGCTGCACTCTTGGTCGGGATGCTGAAAGGCCCTGGTGCCTATTCGCCGGTGAGATTTCCTGAGAAATCAAAAACACGTCGTAATACGGTATTAAATAATATGGTTGCCGCCAATTTTATTTCAGCGGAAGAAGCATCTAATGCAAAGGAGAAACCACTCGGACTAGAACTCAAGATCGCAAACTATGGTGAGGGATTAGGCCCTTATTTCAGGGCGGTATTAAAAGATCAGATTAAGAAAGAATTTGCTAATCTTAAGATCGTCAGAGCTGACGGTACACCTTATGACTTAGATCGTGATGGATTAAAGATCTATACGACCATCAATATGTCGATGCAACAGTATGCTGAGGATGCCCAAAAGGAATGGATGAAGCAGCTACAATCAAAGTTTTCGGCGCAGTGGAAAAATAGAGATCCGTTCAAAGGTGATAAAGCGAAGTTGTTGATCAGTGGAATGAAACGTTCTGATCGTTACCGCATTTTGCGCGAGGAGGGATTGAACGATGATGAGATCAAAAAAGCCTTTAATGTGAAGGTTCCGATGAATATCTTTACCTGGAAGGGCAGTAAGGATACGATGATGACCCCAATGGATTCTATTAAGTACAACAAGTTGATGCTAAGGAATGCAATGATGTCCATGGAGCCAAAAACAGGGCATATTAAAGCTTGGGTCGGCGGTATTGATTTTGACCATTTCAAATACGATCAGGTTAAAATGGGGACACGACAAGTTGGATCCACAGCTAAGCCGTTTACTTATGCGGTCGCTATCGATAATGGTTATTCACCTTGTTATAGTATTCCGAATTACCAACAAACTTACAATGGTTGGACGCCAAGAGGAAATGCACAGGGAGGAAATCCGATTACTTTAGCGAAGGCATTAGCTTATTCACAAAATTTTGCGACAGCTTACCTGGTACATGAAGTAGGAGCGGCAGAGGTAGCTGCATTGACTAAACGTATGGGTATAACGAGTGACGTGCCGAATTATCCTTCCATCTCTTTAGGGGCGTACGAAGCATCTGTTTTTGATATGGTTGGTGCTTATTCTGCTTTCGTTAACCAGGGAACCTGGATCGAACCAACAGCGATTTTACGTATTGAAGATAAAAATGGCACACCTATCTATGATAAGGCGCCGAAAGTAGTGAAAGCCCTGAATAGCGAATCTGCTTATATTATTGTGGATATGCTGAAAAAAGTGGTATCTCAGGGTACGGCTCGACGTATTCAATGGAAATATAACCTCACCAATCCGATTGGCGGTAAAACGGGTACAACCAATGATAACTCCGATGCCTGGTTTATTGGTATCACACCAGAACTGGTCACCGGTGTTTGGACAGGGGCAGAAGATCGGGGAATCAGTTTTGACCGAATGGAATATGGGCAGGGGGCTGCTGCAGCGATGCCGGTGTTTGCTTTCTTTATGCAAAAAGTCTATAAAGATTCAAATTTAAAATATACAAAAGGTGATTTCGAACAACCTCAGGGTGGACTGACCCGTGTCATTGACTGTAACCAGTATTGGGGCGGTGGTGGCTCTGATGTCGAAGATGGATCTACAGACTCAAGTAGCAAGGAGGATCCGAAACTCAAGGATGATCGTTTGGGATTTTAATTTTAGTATGGAGATAGTAGAATTGAGTATTGAGATTTTGGTTGGACAAACCTGAGACTTACAAGCTGTTTTCACTTTCTTGTTTTGACTTTTCAGATCTGAGTATGGAGACTTTGGTTATACAAGCTTGTTTTTCAAAGATTAAAGCATAAGGGCGCTAGTTCGATAAGCCTATGGCTTATAGGCTGTGTTCGTTTTTTACTTTTAATTTTAAAGTTTTGACATTTGACTATAGAGAAGAATTAAAGAAGATACCTCATCGACCGGGAGTCTATCAATATTTTGATAAACATGATGAATTGATCTATATCGGTAAGGCGAAAGACCTTCGTAACCGAGTAGGGTCATATTTTGTCAATGAAAATCAGTTGAATGGTAAGACCCGTGTTTTGGTTCGTAAGATCAATCGTATTTCTTTTACTATAGTAGATACCGAAATTGATGCTTGGTTGCTTGAGAATTCACTAATCAAGAAACATAAGCCAAAATATAATGTTATGCTCAAAGATGACAAGACCTATCCATGGATTGTCATCAAGAACGAACCCTTTCCTCGTGTTTTTTGGACCAGGCAATACATTAAGGACGGCTCCCGTTATTATGGGCCGTATCCTTCTGTAAGTATGATGCATATCGTACTGGATCTGATCCGTGAGTTATTTCCGCTTCGGACATGTAACCTTGCGCTTACGCAGGAGAATATCCGAAAGGGAAAATTTAAGATTTGTCTTGAATATCAGATTGGGAATTGTAAAGGGCCTTGTGAAGGCTATCAGTCTGAGGAAGATTATGATCAAAATTTGAGCGATATTAAGGATATTTTAAATGGTAAGATTTCTGTCGTCACCAATAGGTTAAAGGAAGGTATCGCAGCAGCAGCAGCTTCACTGGATTTTGAACGAGCACAATTGATTAAAGCGAAACTCGATAAACTGGATAATTATCAGAGTAAATCGACCGTAGTTAATTCTTCGATTACCAATGTGGATGTATTTAGTATCGCCTCAGACGACGGATATGCCTTTGTAAATTATCTAAAGGTAATGAATGGTGTTATTATTCAGACACAGACGCTGGAAATGAAGCGCCGTTTGGACGAGAGCGAGCAGGAATTGCTGTCACTGGCGATACCTGAAATACGGGAACGGTTCAAAAGCCTGTCGCGGGAGATTATTGTTCCGTTTGAATTGGATATCGAGGAAAATGAGCGGATACGTTTTACGATTCCCAAACTGGGCGAGAAGAAAAAGTTGTTGGAACTGTCTCAGAAAAATGTGGCTTTTTTCAGAAAAGAACGCCTGTTGCAATATGAAAAGCTGAATCCGGATATTCGTACGGAACGTATTTTAAAACAGATGCAGAAAGATCTTCGCATGAATGTGTTGCCACAGCATATCGAATGTTTTGATAACTCCAATATCCAGGGAAATTATCCTGTATCGGCTATCGTGGTATTTAAAGATGCAAAGCCTTCAAAAAAAGATTATAGACATTTTAATGTGAAAACAGTGGAGGGGCCAAACGATTTTGCGACCATGGAGGAGGCAGTTTTTAGGCGTTACAGGAGATTATTGGACGAAGATCAGCCATTGCCTCAATTGATTATTATCGACGGCGGTAAAGGGCAATTAGGTGCGGCATTGAAGAGTTTGCGTTTATTGGGGATAGAACGTAAAGTAACAGTTATCGGTATCGCCAAGCGACTGGAAGAACTTTTCTATCCCGGAGACCAATATCCGCTGTATTTAGATAAAAAGTCGGAAACCTTAAAAATAATCCAGCATCTGCGTGATGAGGCTCACCGCTTTGGGATCACTTTTCACCGTAATCAGCGTAGTCGGAAGACCTTTGTCTCTGAACTGGAAAATATTCCTGGAATCGGAAAGACAACCGTGGAAAAAGTATTGACTGAATTTAAATCGGTAAAAAGGGTGAAAGAAGCTTCAGATGAGGACCTAAAAAAAGTGCTTAATCTGAAACAGATTAAAGCACTTCGTGTATATTTTAGTGAAACGAGCTTATCGAGCTAAGACTTGCACAACCAAAATCTCAATACTCAATTCTACTATCTCAATACTCAATTAATCGTCATAGCCAAAACGTTTAAGGTAGTTCTTTTTGCTTCTCCAATCAGGGATTACCTTAACGAAGAGTTCCAAGAAAACCTTTCCGTCAATAAATTCTTCGATATCCTGACGGGCATAGGTACCTACTTTCTTAATCATTGCACCAGCTTTGCCTATAATAATGTTTTTTTGTGAATCACGTTCGACAATAATCTCTGCGGCGATGCGGGTGATATTTGCTTCCTCTTTGTAGGATGTAACAATGACTTCGGTACTGTAAGGAATCTCCTTGTCGTATAATTTGAATACTTTCTCCCGGATCATCTCAGAAACAAAGAAGCGCATGGACTTGTCTGTCAGTTCATCTTTTTCGTAGTAAGCTTCATGGATCGGCAACTTATCTTTGATGTACTGCATGACAGCCGCTACATTATGATCCAATTTGGCTGAAATAGCAAAGATCGTATCTGGATTTAGTTTCTCTTGCCAGAACTCGATTTTGGCTTTTACTTCTTCTTCAGAAGATTTATCTATTTTGTTGATCAGGACAGCTACTGGAGAGTTCGTCTTACGCAGTTTTTCCAATACGTCATTCTCATCGTATTTCTCGTGGATATCAGTCACAAATAAAATAATGTCCGCATCAATAAGCGATCCCTGGACAAAGTTCATCATTGATTCCTGTAGAGAATAGTTTGGTTTGATGACGCCCGGTGTGTCGGAAAACACAATTTGATGGTCTTCATCGTTTACAATACCGATAATGCGGTGTCTTGTCGTTTGCGCTTTAGGTGTGATGATAGACATCTTTTCACCTACTAAAGCGTTCATTAGGGTGGACTTACCAGCATTTGGCTTTCCGATGATACTTACGAATCCTGCTTTATGTGACATTTTTCTAAATTTTATTAGGATTACAAAGAAACAAAATATATCTTTGTACTCCAATTCGGAAGGATCATAATCTTGTTTTTTCAAAAGAAAAAAGCAATTTTGTTCAAAAATATATTGCGGGGTGGAGCAGTTGGTAGCTCGTCGGGCTCATAACCCGAAGGTCACTAGTTCGAGTCTGGTCCCCGCTACTAAAGGAAAGAGCCGGT